>NZ_VMHK01000002.1 GCF_007559275.1 Bifidobacterium apousia | reverse complement strand
GGGGTTTTGGTTTGATGCATCGGGGTGCCCGTCTGCGTCGCATCCTGGCGATGGCTGTCATCCTGCTGGGAATGCTTGCGGGCCTGGGCGTCGCATCCGCCCAGGCGGATGCTCCTGTCCTCACCGGGGGGGGGGGTCGTCAGACCCCTCGCGTAGCTGAGCAAACCCCCGGCATTTCCCCCAGCAGCACTCCAGAAACTCCGCTATCCTCGCCATCGCCGATACAAGCCGCCACACCGTTAAGCCCGACAGCAAATCCGGGAACCCCGTCACCGACGACGGGAACACCCGGCAGCGCAGGCTCCGCCCAGGCCAAGCCAGCCGAAAAGAGGGATGGTCAGGCTTCGCACATAGTGCGTTTCGACCCGGCCGACGGCGGCAAGCCCACCCAGGCGACTGTGAAGACCGGCACCCTCGCCGCTCCCCCGCAACAGAACCCTGCGCGTGATGGTTTCCTGTTTGACGGATGGACGCTTGACGGCCAGCCTTTCGACTTGCAGACCCCCATCATCCAGGACATGACACTGAAAGCCCAATGGTCGAAGACCACGGACTGGACGCTGAGCCCGGACCACGGGCCCGTCTCCGGCGCCCGGCTGACCATCAGCCCGCCCGACAGGCAGGAACCTCAGTTCGCCAGCATCCAAACGGCAGGCGGCCAGATCCTCGGCCTGACCGGCGACGGCCGCATCTACACCTGGACGCAGGACAGCACGCCCAAGCAGGTTCCCTCCCCCGCCCAGGCCCCCGACGGGTTCCGCTACCTGCAGGCCGCAGCCGGCAGCCGGTCGCAGGCCGCCCTCGGATCCGACCAGCGGATATACACCTGGAACAGCAGACAAACAACGCCCACCATCCTCGACACCGGCAAGGATGCCGGGTTCACCAGCATCAGCATGGACAATGACCTCCTGCTGGCGGTGGACCGGCAGGGACAGGTCCACGCCTATCAGGCCAGCAAGGCCGACAGCCAGAATCAGAACCCGAAATTCTTGGAGCAGGCCGCAGCCAGCCTGCCCGGGCAAGCGCAGGCCGTCACCGCCGTCGCCTCCGACAGCCAGGCGCTCATCGTGGACGCGGACGGGCAAGCCTGGACCTGGGAGATGAGCAACCTCGGGAAAGCCAAGCCCGAACGCGTCAAGCAGCAGCCGGGCATGCGCACCGTCCAAGCCCAGGCCCTCAACCAGGGGTTCCTCCTCCTGGACGCGGACGGGCAGGCCCGGTACCTGCCAGACGGCACTACCGCCATGATCCAGCTCAGCCTGCCGGACGGCGTGCAGGCCAGGTCGACTGCCGCCGACAAGGACCAGGCCGTCATCACTGATGCGGACGGCCACGTCTGGGCCTGGAAGCCTGGCGAAGCCCCCAAGCGCGCGGACGACGGGAGCCAGCAGTACGTGCGGGCCGCCGCTGCCGGCGGCAGGATCACCGCCGTCAGCAGGCAAGGAAGCATGCTCACATGGAGCATGGATGCCCGAGGCAACCCCGGCAAGCCAGCCAGGCTCGACACCGCCACAGCGCCCACCTTGGCATCAGCCAGCCTGGACGGCCAGCCACTCAACCTCAGCAAGACCGGCAGCGCCTGGCGGGCTGAAGCTCCTGCCCGCAAGCCCGGACAAGCCGCTATCCTTATCACTGGCAGGCAGGATGGGCAGCCTTTCGCCAGGAGCCTTGCGTACACGGTCGACCAGCCGCTGGCACGAGGCGCCGGACAACGATCCGCGTTCACGGTCCGCTTCGACACGGGCGGCGGAAACCCCATACCAGCGGACCAGACTGTCTCCGCCCCGTACGGGAGGGCGAAGCGCCCCTCCCCCGACCCTGTGCGGGAAGGCTTCCTGTTCGACGGCTGGTTCATTGGCGAGGTGGCCTATGATTTCAGCAGGCCCGTCGACAAGGACCTGACCCTGGCCGCCCACTGGACGCCGGCAGGCCGGAACACCAGGTGGAGCATCAGCCCTGATAAGGGCAGCCAGCTGGGCAGGGAACCCACGACCATCACCCCGCCAGACAGCGCCAGCCGGGGCATCAGATTCAGCCAGGTCAGCGCATCAACAAACGGCGGTTTTTCCTTGGCGGTGGGCAGCGACGGCAACGCCTACGCCTGGGGAAGGAACGGCAATGGCCAGCTCGGCGACGGGACGAGAGACGACAAGCATGCGCCGGTCATGGTGAGGACGCCCGACCGGAAGACGTACCCGGACCTGCCAGCGGATTTCACCTACGTGCAGGTCAGCGCCGGACAATATCATTCCCTGGCCGTGGGCAGCGACGGCAACGTTTACGCCTGGGGATGGAACAACTATGGCCAGCTCGGCGACGGGACAACCAGCAGCCGGTACACGCCGGTCAGGGTCAAGACGCCCGACCGCAGCACGTACCCGGACCTGCCAGCGGACTTCACCTACCTGCAGGTCAGCGCCGGAGCCTGGCATTCCCTGGCCGTGGGCAGCGACGGCAACGCCTACGCCTGGGGAAACAACTACTCTGGCCGGCTCGGCGACGGGACAAGCAGCAGCCGGCATGCGCCGGTCAGGGTGAAGACGCCCGACCGGAAGACCTACCCGGACCTGCCAGCGGACTTCACCTACCTGCAGGTCAGCGCCGGAGGCGAGCATTCCCTCGCCCTGGGCAGCGACGGCAACGCCTACGCCTGGGGAAACAACTACTCTGGCCGGCTCGGCGACGGGACAAGCAGCAGCCGGTACACGCCGGTCAGGGTGAAGACGCCCGACCGCAAGACATACCCGGACCTGCCAGCGGACTTCACCTACCTGCAGGTCAGCGCCGGATGGCAGCATTCCCTGGCCCTGGGCAGCGACGGCAACGCCTGGGCATGGGGAGACAACGGCAATGGCCAGCTCGGCAACAACAGCTACAGCTCTTCGTATGTTCCTGTGCGCGTGCGCGACCCCGCCAGCCCCACCGACACGAGCAAAGGGCTCAAAGCCGCACAGGTCAGCGCCGGAATCGATCATTCACTGGCCCTGGGCAGCGACGGCAACGCCTGGGCATGGGGAGACAACAGCAATGGCCAGCTCGGCGACGGCAGCACAGACAGCAAGTCGGCTCCTGTGCCGGTGTCGTTCAACCTGGCTCTGGTGATCACCGGCGTCAGATTCGACCAGACCCCCGTATCAGGCCTGACGCGCGGCGACGGCAGCAGCGTCACCGTGCTCACGCCTGCACACCAGCCGGGCACGGTCACCGTCAGCGTCGACTACACGCTGGGCGGCGCACCCCAAACGCCCGACACCTCCCTCAAGTACACGTACCTGCCAGCAGGCGTGCTCCCCCAGGCCGGCGGGGAGGGCATCCTGCTCGCCCTGGCCACGGGCATGACCGGCATGGGCGGGGTCCTGGCATCCCGCCGCCACCGGAGGGAACAACGCCAACTGTCACATGCTTCGCACGAGTAAGAGCGGCCGGGCGGCGTATCAATCCCCCCGCCCCCGGCCCACATAGGGGGAGCAGGGAGGAAACGTGTCAATCAAGGCTCAAACCCCAAGAGAGCCCGACACTTCCCTCCCGCGCCCCCACCACACTCCGTCCAGCCTGCAAAGTCTGGACGGCACATCAGGGGGGGGGGGGGGCAACCGCCACGGCGGGATGTGGGCATGCAACCACCCCGCCATGGCGGCCATCCCCGCCTGATCCTAGCCAGCCCCTTTCATGCAATTTCATAATTGCCCTAAGCAGCCGACTATGCCCAATCACTGCAATCACAGCCGTCGGGCGTTTGGATCCGGCTTGTGTGTTGCTTGTCAAACCGGTGGTATGGTGAAAAACAGGGGTAACGGGAAGACGGCTGGCTTCCGCCACAGTTCCTGCAATCCGGTGCAGGGTTGGCGTTGAAAGACAGGACGGCTTTCCGGCAAACAAGACGCTTTTAAGCGAGCCGCTGGCTCCGCTTGGTGTTGGTGAAGGGGTTTACGAGTCATGCATGTGGTTTCCCGTCTGCGTCGCGCGTTGGCGATGATGACCGTCCTGCTGGGCCTGCTGGCAGGCCTGGGCGTCGCATCCGCCCAAGCGGATACTCCTATACTCACCGGGGGGGGGGGGTCGTCAGACCCCTCGCGTAGCTAAGCAAACCCCCGGCATTCTCCCCAGCAACGCAAAAAACACTCCACTGCCCTCGCCATCACCGCTGACACCTTCCTCGCCACTGAGCTCCACGGCACCAAGCCCAAACACCCCGCAATCGCCAACAAGCAGTCCGGACAACACAGGATCCGCTTCAACCAAGCCATCCGATACCGATGATCACACTTCACACATAGTGCGCTTCGACCCAGCCGACGGGAACGCGCCTACTCAATCAACCGTGAAAACCGGCACGCTCGCCGCTCCCCCGCAACAGAACCCAGTGCGCGAGGGCTTCCGGTTCGACGGATGGACACACGACAACCAGCCTTTCGACTTCCAGACCCCCATCCTCCAGGACACCACCCTGAAAGCGCAATGGACGAAGATAACGGATTGGACGCTGAGCCCGGACCACGGGCCCGCCACCGGGGCGCGGCTGACCATCAACCCGCCCAGCCCGCAGGAACCCTGCTACGTCAGCATCCAAGCGGCAGGAGACCAGATTGTCGGCCTGACCGGCGACGGCCGCATCTACACCTGGACTCAAGGTGGCACACCCAAACAGGTTCCCTCCCCCGCGCAGACTCCTGCCGGGTTCCGCTACCTGCAGGCCGCAGCCGGCAGCCGCCGGTATGCCGCATTAGGATCCGACCAGCAGCTCTACACCTGGAACAGCCAACAAGCGACACCCGTGATCCTCGACACCAGCCAGAGCAGCAGGTTCACCAGCATCAGCATGAACAGCAATCGGCTCCTGGCCGTGGACCGGCAGGGACAGGTCCACGCCTTCCAAGACAGCCAGACCGGCAGCCAGAATCCGCACCAGAAGCCCGTCGAGCAAACCACAACCAAGCTGCCGGGGCAGGCGCAGGCCGTCCTCGCCGCAGCCTCCGCCAGACGGATCCTCGCCCTGGACGCAGACGGGCAAGCCTGGACCTGGGACAAGAACAACACCGGAAAAGCCGAACCCGCACGCATCAAACAGCAGCCCGGCATGCGCACCGTCCAAGCCCAAGCCCTCAACCAGGGGTTTCTCCTTCTGAACGCGGACGGGCAAGCCCGGTACCTGGCCAACACCGCAGCCGATTCCACTGCCGTCAAGCTGCCAGAAGGCATGAAAGCCAGCTCGGCCGCCACCAATAATGACCAGGCCATGATCGTCGGCAAAGGCGGCCGCCTCTGGGCCTGGCAGCCCGGCGAAGCGCCCATGCGCACGGACAACGGGAACCAGCAGTACGTGCAGGCAACAGCTACAGGCAACAGGATCATTGCTATCAGCAGGCAGGGCGACATATACAAATGGAGCCTGGACGAGCAGGGTCAGCCCGGCAAGCCAGCCAGACTCGACACCAGCACCGACCCCACCCTGGAATCAGCCAGCCTGAACAGCCAACCGCTCAAACTCAGCAAGACCAGCAGCATCTGGCAGGCGGAAATCCCCGGCCACAAGCCGGGACCAGCCACCATCACCATCACCGGCAGGCAGGACGGCCAGCCCTTCACCAGGAGTCTCAACTACACGGTCGACCAGCCGCTGACACGAGACGACCAGCAGGGCACCACCCACACCGTCACCTTCAATGCGGACGGAGGAAGCCCCGAACCCGCAGACCAGAGTGTTTCCTATCCTAACGGGAGGGTGCAAAGGCCCTCTCCAGATCCCGTGCGAGAAGGCTACCAGTTCGATGGATGGTTCATAGGCGAAGTCGCCTACGACTTCAGCAAGCCCGTCACCGAGAACCTCACCCTCACTGCACATTGGACATTTAAAGATCAGAACAACCAGTGGAAGATCAGCCCCGATAAGGGCAACCAGCTTGGCAACGAAACCATCACCATCACCCCGCCTGACACCAGTCGAGGCATACGATTCAACCAGGTCAGCGGATCAAAAGACACCACCTACGGTTTTTCTTTGGCGGTGGGCAGCGACGGGAACGCCTACGCCTGGGGATTAAACAACTATGGACAACTCGGCGACGGGACGAGAACCAACCGGACTACGCCGGTCATAGTGAAGAAGCCTGACCGCACGACGTATCCGGACCTGCCGGATGATTTCACATATGTACAGGTCAGTGCCGGAGGACGGCATTCGCTGGCCTTGGGCAGCGACGGATACGTATATGCCTGGGGAGACAATAGCAATGGCCGGCTCGGAAACAACACCACCAGCCCTTCGTATGCTCCGGTGCGCGTGCACGACCCCGGAAGCCCCACCGACGCGAGCAAAGGACTGCAGGCCATTCAAGTGAGCGCTGGGAGTAATCATTCGCTGGCCGTGGGCAGCGACGGATACGCCTACGCCTGGGGATTAAACAACTATGGCCAACTCGGTAACAACAGCTACAAAGATTCATATGCGCCTGTGCTCGTGCGCGACCCCAACAACTTTAGTGATGTAAGCAAAGGGCTGCAGGCCATACAGGTCAGCGGTGGTGACTCTCATTCACTGGCCGTGGGCAGCAACGGATACGCCTACGCCTGGGGATACAACAGCGATTATGGCCAGCTCGGCAACAACAGCTACCGTAATTCGTATGCTCCTGTACTCGTGCGCGACCCTAGCAGCCCCACCGACGCAAACAAAGGACTGAAAGCCGTACAGGTGAGCGCCGGAGTCGGTCATTCGCTGGCCGTGGGCAGCGACGGATACGCCTACGCCTGGGGATGGAACAGCTCTGGCCAGCTTGGCAACAACAAATCAAGAGATTCAACTTTCCCTGTTCAGGTACACAACCCGAACAGCCCCTCTGACTCGAGCAAAGGGCTGCAGGCCCTGCAGGTGAGCGCCGGATTCTATCATTCGCTGGCCGTGGGCAGCGACGGATACGCCTACGCCTGGGGAAGCGACAATAACGGCCAGCTCGGCGACAATAGCCGATACTCTTCCTATGCTCCTGCGCTCGTGCACGATTCCAGCAACGCAGATGATACAAGCAAAGGACTAAAAGCCGTACAGGTGAATGCCGGATTCTATCATTCGCTGGCCGTGGGCAGCGACGGATACGCCTACGCCTGGGGAGTCAACGGCTCTGGCCAGCTCGGAAACGGTGCCACCAGCCAGTCGAATGTTCCCGTACCGACGGTATTCAACCTGACACCGGTGATTAGTGCAGTCAGATTTGACCGCGACCCCTCAAAAGGACTGACATGCGGCGATAACAACAGCGTCACTGTGCTCACGCCTGAACACCAGCCTGGCAAAGTTATAGTCAGCGTTGATTACACGCAAGGCGGCGCAGGAAGCATTATGACCGATACTTCCCTCAGATATACATACCTGCCTGCAGGCGTGCTCCCTCGCGCCGGAGGGGAAGGCATCCTGCTGGCCCTGGCCACCGGCATGACCGGCATGAGCGGGGTCCTGGCCTCGCGCCGTCACAGGAGAGAACGGCACAGGCTATTGCATACTTCGCACGAGTAAGACAGGCCGGAGGCGGATCAAATCCCCCCCACCCCCGGCTTACAACGGGGGCGCACGGAGGAATGCCGCATTCAAGGCTCATCCCCAAGAGAGCCGGCACTCCTCTTGCGCCCCCACCACCACACTACTGTCGACTGCCGCGGTCAGGAATTGAGAGCAGATGCACGCCCCGCCTCTGCAATGGGAAGAAGGGAACTTGGGCAAACCGATCCAGCGGCACAGAACCCCAAGTCAGCTCGGCCTTCGTCCGTGCTCCCACTACTGGATAATTTGTAAACAAACGCTTTTCCTCAACCAAAAAATTCATTGTCATCGATGACTGACCCGGCTCGTGTGTGTTATCTGTAGGCTGGGTGGTAGGGTGACAAAAGGGGGATGTCGAGAAGACAACCTGCTTGTGTCAGGATTCGTGCAGTCTGTTGCACGTGCTGGTATTTAGCATTGGGTAACTTCCGACAGGAGAACGTTAAGGCTATAGGCAAGCGGTGTTTGCTCTGCTTGGTGTTTGGT
The DNA here is from genome assembly GCF_007559275.1 of Bifidobacterium apousia. GTDB lineage: Bacteria > Actinomycetota > Actinomycetes > Actinomycetales > Bifidobacteriaceae > Bombiscardovia > Bombiscardovia apousia. The sequence continues at coordinate 592,100 of NZ_VMHK01000002.1, read as the reverse complement.
GAAGGGGTTTTGGTTTCATGCATCTGGTTTCCCGTCTGCGTCGCATCACGGCGATGATGACCGTCCTGATCAGCCTGCTGGCAGGCCTGGGCGTCGCATCCGCCCAGGCGGACGCTCCCATACTCACCGGGGGGGGGGGGTCGTCAGACCCCTCGCGTAGCTAAGCAAACCCCCGGCATTTCCTCCAGCAACGCACCAGACACTCCACTAACCTCACCTTCACCGATACAAGCCACCACACCATTAAGCCCAGCAACAAGTCCAGAAACCACGTCATCGACGACGGGAACACCTGACAATACAGGCTCCGTTCCGGCTAAATCAGCTGAAAAGACAGACGATCAGACTTCGCATACAGTGCGTTTCGACCCTGCCAACGGCAACAAACCCACCCAGAAGACTGTGGAAACCGGCACTCTCGCCGCTCCCCCGGAAAAGAACCCGCAGCGTGAAAGCTTCCGCTTCGACGGATGGACATACGACGGCCAGCCTTTCAACTTTCAGACCCCCATCCTCCAGGACACCACCCTGAAAGCACAGTGGACGAAGATCACAGACTGGACGCTGAGCCCTGACCACGGGCCCGTCTCCGGCGCACGGCTGACCATTAACCCGCCCAACCAGCAGGAACCCTGCTACGTCAGTGTCCAAGCCGCAGGAGACCAGGTTGTGAGCCTAACCGGCGACGGCCGCATCTACACATGGACGAAAGACAGCACACCCGTGCAGGTTCCCTTCCCTGCCCAGGCTCCCGACGGATTCCACTACCTGCAGGCCACAGCCGGCAGCCGAAAGCAGGCCGCCCTCGGATCCGACCAGCACATCTACACCTGGAACAGCCAACAATCAACGCCCGCCATCCTCGGCACCGGCCAGGATGGCGGATTCACCAGCATCAGCATCAACGACGACAGGCTCTTGGCGGTGGACCGGCAGGGACAGGTCCACGCCTTCCAGGCCAGCCAGAAAGACAGTCAGAACACGAAGCCTGACGAGCAGGAAACAACCAGCCTGCCTGGAAAGGCGCAAGCCGTCCTCGCCGTCGCCTCCGCCAGCCGAATCCTCGCCCTGGACGCTGACGGGCAGGCCTGGACCTGGGACGCAGGCAAGACCGGAAGCGCCAAACCCGAACGCGTCAAGCAGGACCCGGGCACGCGCCTCATCCAAGCACAAGCCCTCAGCAAGGGATTCCTCCTATTGGATTCAAAAAAACAGGCCCGGTACCTGGCCGACAACACAACCAGTCCCACAGCCGCCGGCTTGCCGGACGGCGTGCAAGCCAGACATATCACCGTCAACAAGGACCAGGCTATCATCACTGACGAGGACGGCCACGTCTGGGCCTGGAAGCCCGGCAAGACGCCCATCCGCGTGGACAACAGGAATCAGGCCTACGTGCAGGCCGCAGCTGCCGGCAGCGGGATCACCGCTATTGACAGGCAGGGCGGCATATGCACGTGGAACCTGGACGCACAAGGCAATCAAGGCAATCTTGCCAGACTCGACATGGTCACAGCGCCCATCCTGGAATCAGCCAGCCTGGACGGCCAGCCGCTGAAACTCAGCAAACAGAACGACACCTGGCAGACGGATGCTCCAGCCCACAAGCCCGGGCCAGTCACCATCCTCATTACCGGCACGCAGGACGGCCAGCCCTTCACCAGAAGCCTCGGCTACACAGTCGACCAGACCCTGACCAGAGACACGAAGACAGAAACCATACATACGGTAAGCTTCACAACGAACGGAGGAAGCCAGGCACCACAATCCCAACAGGTCCCCTACCCATACGGGCGAGTCCGGCGGCCCTCCCCCGACCCGACGCGCCAAGGCTACCAGTTCGACGGATGGTTCACCGGAGAGGTCGCCTACGACTTCAGCAAGCCCGTCACCGGCAACCTCACCCTGACCGCCAAGTGGACTGAAAGCAGGAACAACACATGGAGGATCAGCCCGGACAAGGGCAGCCAGCTGGGCAATGAAACCACCACCATCATCCCGCCAGCCACTAGCCGAGGAGTCAAATTCAGCCAGGTCAGCAGCGGAGGATTCATGATCGACAATAAGAGGGGGTACTCGCTGGCTGTGGGCAGCGACGGGAACGCCTACGCTTGGGGATACAACAAGTTCGGCCAGCTCGGCAACGGCACGACCACCCAGCAGAACACGCCCGTCCCGGTGCCAAAGCCCGCAGGCGCGCCCGCGGATTTCACCTACGTGCAGGCCTATGCCGGCGGCCACCATTCGCTGGCCATCGGCAGCGACGGGTACGTATACGCCTGGGGGAATAACGACCATGGGCAGCTCGGCAACAACACCAAGTCCAATTCGTCGCTACCTGTGCGCGTGCACGGGCCGAACAACTCTGGTGAAGGGCTGAAAGCCATCCAAGTCTCCGCAGGAGCCTGGAGCTCCATGGCACTGGGCGCCGACGGCACCGTATACACTTGGGGCAGCATGTCCAGAGGATACAGTACTGACTGCTCAAGCCCGCAGACCGTGCCCACAACGGTCAAGGACCCTTCGGATGCCCGCAGTGTCTTCCACGCTGTGCAGATCAGCACCAGATTGTCCTTCGACATGGCCCTCGGCCTGGACCATTACGTGTACACGTGGGGTTACAACACCAACGGCCAGCTCGGCAACAACACCAGCGACGATCCTATTTTCACCAGCATCTTCCACCCCACGCCCAGCCGCGTGTTTGCCACCGGCAAGTCCACGGCTGCTGCGGGCCCCTGGCTGAAGGCCGTACAGGTGAGTGCCGGCTGCTGGTTCGCATTGGCTATCGGCGAGGACGGGAACACCTGGGCCTGGGGAAGTAATAATCATGGCCAGCTCGGCAACGGCACCACCAGCGGAATGTTCAGCGCGAATCCTGTTCCCGTACGCGTGCAATACTCCAAGAATACGGGCGCAGTGACAGCCTTACATATTAGCGCAGGAAGCTGGTATGTGCTAGCCATCGACACGAGTGGGAACGCCTGGACATGGGGACGCAACGACTATGGCCAGCTCGGCAACAACACCGTGAACGACCAGATTCTCCCGGTGAAGGTGTTCGCCTCCTCGCAGTCCACAAACTCAGCCGGCCCTTGGCTTAACGCCATGCAAATTAGTGCAGGACATTGTTCTTCATTTGCGATCGGCATGAACGGGAACGCCTACGCCTGGGGATGGAACGCCTATGGCCAGCTCGGCAACGACAGCATCCCCACAGGTGAAAATAACAGTAAAGCTCAGAGTCTTGTTCCTGTGCCGGTGGTGCTCGACCTGCAACTGGTGATCACCGGCGTCAAATTCGACCAGATCCCCGTATCAGGTCTGACGCGCGGCGACGGCAGCAGCGTGAGCGTGCTCACGCCCGCGCACCAGCCGGGCACGGTCACGGTCAGCGTGGACTACACGCTGGGCGGCGCAGCCCAGCAGCCCGACACCTCCCTCCGATACACGTACCTGCTTGTAGTCGTGCTCCCCAAGGCAGGCGGGGAAGGCATCCTACTGGCCCTGGCCACCGGCATGACCGGCATGGGCGGGGTCCTCGCCTCACGCCGCCACCGGAGAGAACAACACCAACTGTCACATGCTTCGCACGAGTAAGAGCGGCCGGGCGGCGTATCAATCCCCCGCCCCCGGCCCTACATAGGGGGAGCAGGGAGGAAAAGTGTCAATCAAGGCTCATCCCCAAGAGAGCCGACACTTCCCTCCCGCGCCCTCACCACACTTCCGCCTGTGGGGATACAGGCAGACCTCTCTTGTTTCCGCCCAGGAAGGGAGATGAACACAGCAGGGCAGGCAACAGGACTTACCACCCGGACAAGCCTGGCCGCTGCCTGTTCTCCCCGTCCTGGCATAATTCCGTAACGTCAGCTGCCGAACTCGTTGTCTTCGGACGGCTGGCTCTGGCTTATGTGTGTTGTTCGCTGACCGGGTGGTAGGGTGAAAAGCGGGGGATGTCGAGAAGACGGCTGGCTTACGCCATGGTTCCTGCAATTCGATGCAGGGCTGGCATTGACAGGCAGCACGGCTTTCCGGCAGGAAGAACTTTACATTGACAAGCGGCTTTGGTCCCGCTTGGTGTTTGGTGAAGGGGTTTTGGTTTCATGCATCTGGTTACCCGTCTGCGTCGCATCATGGCGATGATGACCGTCCTGATCAGCCTGCTGGCAGGCCTGGGCGTCGCATCCGCCCAGGCGGACGCTCCCATACTCACCGGGGGGGGGGGGTCGTCAGACCCCTCGCGTAGTTGAGCAAACCTCCGGCACTCTCCCCAGCAACGCAACCAGCACACCACTGCCCACACCATCACCGATACAAACATCTACTCCATTAAGCTCCACAACACCAAGCCCTGGCACCCCGTCATCGCCGACGGATGCTACCGGCAGTGCAGAATCCGCTTCAACCAAACCATCCGATAAGACGGACGATCAAGCCGCGCATGTAGTGCGCTTCGACCCCGCCGACGGCAGCAAGCCAACACAGTCAACCGTGAAAACCGGCACCCTCACCACTCCCCCGCAACACAATCCAGTGCGTGAGGGCTTCCGGTTCGACGGGTGGACACTCGACAGCCAGCCTTTCAACTTCCAGACCCCCATCCTTAGAGACACGGCACTGAAAGCACAATGGACCAAGATAACTGACTGGACGCTGAGCCCGGACCACGGGCCCGCCACCGGAGCCCAGCTGACCATCAGCCCACCCGACAGGCAGGAACCTCAATTCGCCAGCATTCACACTGCAGGAGAGCAGGTTGTCAGCCTGACCGGCGACGGGCGCATCTACACATGGACGCAAGACGGCACGCCCAAGCAGATTCCCTCCCCTGCCCAGCCTACCGACGGGTTCCATTACCTGCAGACCGCAGCCAGCACCGAACAGCTTGCTGCACTCGGATCCGACCAGCACATCTACACCTGGACCAGCCAACAATCAACGCCCGCCATCCTCGACACCGGCCAGGATGCCGGGTTCACCAGCATGAGCATGAACGATGACCTGCTCTTGGCCGTGAACCGGCAGGGACAGGTCCACGCCTTCCAAGACAGCCAGAACCCGAAGCCAGAAGAGCAGGAAACAACCAGCCTGCCCGGAAAGGCGCAAGCCGTCCTCGCCGTCGCCTCCGGCAGCCGGATCCTCATCGTGGACACGGACGGGCAAGCCTGGACCTGGGATGCGAGCAACACCGGAAACGCCAAACCCGCGCGCGTCAAGCAGGACCCGGGCATGCGCATCATCCAAGCCCAGGCCCTCAACCAAGGATTCCTGCTCCTGGACGCGGACAGGCAGGCCAATTACCTGGCCGACAGCACCAACAGTCTCACAGCCGTCAGCCTGCCGGACGGCGCGCAGACCAGCAGAATCACCGCCAACAAGGACCAGGCCATCATCACCAGCAAGAACGGCCGCCTCTGGGCGTGGAAACCCGGAAAAGCACCCAAGCGCGCAGACAGCAGGAACCAAGCCTACGTGCAGGCCGCCGCTGCCGGCAGCAGAATCGCCGCCATCAGCAGGCAGGGCAACCTATACAGGTGGTTCTTGGACGGGCAGGGCCAGCCCGGCAGGCCAGCCAGACTCGACACCTTCGCCGCGCCCATCCTGGAATCAGCCAGCCTGGACGGCCAAGCATTGACGCTCGGCAAGAACAACGATTCATGGCAGGCGGAGATGCCCGCCCGCAAGCCGGGAAAAGCTGCCATCCTCATCACCGGCAGGCAGGACGGCCAGCCCTTCACCAGGAACCTCAACTACACGGTCGACCAGACGCTGACCAGAGGCGCCGAACCAAGATCCACGCTTACAGTCAGATTCAACACGGGCGGAGGAAAACCCGAACCTGCAGACCAGGCTGTCTCAACCCCGAACGGCAGGGTGAAGCGCCCCTCCCCCGACCCCGCGAGAGAAGGCTACCTGTTCGATGGATGGTTCACCGAGCAGGTCGCCTACGATTTCAGCAAGCCCGTCACCAAGGACCTGACCCTGACCGCCCACTGGTCGCCGGACAGCGGGAACAGCACGTGGAGCATCAACCCCGACAAGGGCAGCCAGCTGGGCAGGGAATCCGCCACCATCACCCCGCCGAACACCAGCCGAGGCATCAGATTCAGCCAAGTCAGCGCCGGAGAGGATTTTTCGCTGGCCCTGGGCAGCGACGGCAACGCCTACGCATGGGGAAACAACAGCAATGGCCGGCTCGGCAACGGGACAACCGCCCAACAGATTACGCCGGTCAAAGTGGAGAAGCCTGCAGGCGCGCCTACGGACTTCACCTACGTGCAGGTCAGCGCCGGATACTCTCATTCGCTGGCCCTGGGCAGCGACGGCAACGCCTACGCATGGGGAGCCAACGGCTATGGCCAGCTCGGCAACGGGACGACCAGCTACAGCCAGTCTGCGCCGGTCAGGGTGAAGACGCCCGGGGATTTGACCTACATACAGATCAGCGCCGGAGGCTACTATTCGCTGGCCCTGGGCAGCGACGGATACGCCTACGCCTGGGGAATCAACGAGTATGGTCAGCTCGGCAACAACACCAGCAACAGGACCAGTGACGCGAATCCTGTTCCTGCGCGCGTGCGCGACCCCGCCAACCCCACAGACACAAGCAAAGGACTGAAAGCCACACAGGTCGGTGGAGGATTCTATCATTCGTTGGCCCTGGGCAGCGACGGAAACGCCTACGCCTGGGGAAGCAATTTGCGTGGCGAGCTCGGCAACAACACCACAAAGGAATCGTCAGTTCCTGTGCGCGTGCGTGACCCCGCCAACCCCACTGATAAGAGCAAAGGACTGCAAGCCACGCAGGTCAGCGGCGGATACTATTTTTCGCTGGCCCTGGGCAGCGACGGAAACGCCTACGCCTGGGGATGGAACTACTACGGCCAGCTCGGCAACGGCACCACCAGCGGCAACCAGGCGAATCGTGTTCCTGTGCCGGTGATGCTCAACCTGCAGCTGGTGATCACCGGCGTCAGGTTCGACCAGACCCCCGCATCAGGGCTGACGCGCGGCGATAGCAATAGTGTCACCGTGACCACGCCCGCGCACCAGCCGGGCATGGTCACGGTCAGCGTGGACTACACGCTGGGCGGCGCATCCCAAACGCCCGACACATCCTTGAGGTACACGTACCTGCCAGCAGGCGTGCTCCCCAAGGCAGGCGGGGAAGGCATCCTGCTGGCCCTGGCCACCGGCGTGACCGGCATGGGCGGGGTCCTGGCATCCCGTCGCCACCGGAGGGAAACACGCCAACTGGTTCATGCTTCGCACGAGTAAGAGCGGCCGGGCGGCGTATCAATCCCCCCGCCCCCGGCCCATCAAGGGGGAGCAGGGAGGAAGCGTGCCACTTTAAGGCTCAACCCCAAGAGAGCCCGACACTTTCCTCCCGCACCCCCACCACACTCCGTCCACCCTTCCAAAGGCTGGACGGCACATCGGGAGAGGGGGCAACCGCCACGGCGGGATACGGGCATGCAACCACCCCGCCATGGCGGCCATCCCCGCCCGATTCCAACCAGAGCAAACACCTGTTATAGGGCCAAACCGGCCATGTAGAATTAAACAAGACGACCATCCCGCCACAGGTGGGAAGACAAGGAGGAGCAGATGGCTTTCAACGGGAATCCGCGGCCGCAGGCCCCATACGGTCAGTACACACAGCAGCCGATGCCGACCATGCAGGGTGGTGAGCCCTACGGCATGGGTTCGCCCATCGACACCAACGCAGCATACAGCTTTGAAAAGGCGGAACGGGTCTCCATGTCCCGCGCCTATGCGGAGATGGCCGTCGGCCTGCTGGTCACCGCCCTGACGGCCTACCTGACCGCCCGCACCGGACTGCTCCTGGCCTTCATGCAGGCCACGGGCACCCTGGGCTGGATCGGCATGGCCGTGGTCCAGGTGGCCTTCGCCATGATTCTGAGCTTCCGGGTCATGCGCATGCGCACCTCCACCGCCCGGGTCATGTTCTACCTCTATGCGGCCCTGATGGGCTTCACCCTGAGCACCATCTTCATGACCTACTCCCTGCCCTCCATCATGCTGACCCTGGTGATCACCGCAGGCTTCTTCTTCGTCCTCAGCATGCTGGCGCTGACCACACGGCGCAACATGCTGGGCATGGGATCCATCTTCATGGCCGGCCTGCTCATGCTTATTCTGGTCGAGGTGGTCATGCTCTTCGTGGCCCCCTCCAACACGGCCCTGCGCGTGGTCTCGGCCATCGGCATCATCCTCTTCGCCGGGCTGACCATGTATGACGCCCAGCAGACCAGGGCCATCTTCGCCACCTACCGCAGCCAGGGGCCGGAGGCCATCAAGCGGGTCTCCATCCTCTGCGCCCTCAACCTCTACCTGGACTTCGTCAACCTCTTCCTCTACATCCTGAATCTGGTCGGCGACCGCAACTGATAAAAGAAAATCCCCGCCCCTAACGTTGGGGGCGGGGATTTTTTGTATCTTCAGGCCTCCTGATCGGCCCTGGACAGCAGCCCACGCAGCACGTACTGCAGGATGCCGCCGTTGCGGTAGTACTCGGCCTCGCCAGGGGTGTCGATGCGCACCTTGGCCGCGAACTCAACTGTGCTGCCGTCGGGCCGCTGGGCCCGCACCTGGACCTGCTCAGGCAGGGAGCTGTTCAAGGCGTCGACGCCGATCAGGTCATAGGTCTCCTGGCCGTCCAGCCCCAGGCTCTGGGCCGACTGACCCGCTGGGAACTCCAGCGGCAGCACGCCCATGCCGATCAGGTTGCTGCGGTGGATGCGCTCGAAGGACCTGGCGATAACGGCCCGCACGCCCAGCATCCTTGTGCCCTTGGCCGCCCAGTCCCTGGAGGAGCCCGTCCCGTACTCGCTGCCGGCCAGCACCACCAGGGGCGTGCCCTGCCTGGCGTAGTCCTGCGCCGCCTCGAAGATGGTCGTCTCCTGGCCGTTCAGGAAGTCGTAGGTGAACCCTCCCGGCCGCACATCCAGCCCCGCCGAGGCCAGCAGCTGGTTGCGCAGGCGGATGTTGCCGAAAGTTCCCCGGACCATGACCTCATGGTTGCCGCGCCGGGAGCCGTAGGAGTTGAAGTCCCTGGGGGCTATGCCGTGCTCCTGCAGGTAGCGGCCGGCCGGTGCGTCGGCCTTGATGGCCCCTGCGGGCGAGATGTGGTCGGTGGTGACCGAATCCCCCAGCAATGCCAGCACCCGGGCCCCGTGGATGTCCTCCAGGGGGTCGGGCTGGGCCTTCATGCCATCGAAGAAGGTCTGGCGGCGGATATAGGTGGAATCCTGGTCCCAGTGGAAGAGCTCGCCCTCCGGCACCTCCAGCTTCCGCCAGCGCTCATCCCCGCCGAAGACGTCCGCATAGTCGCGCAGGTACATGTCACGGTCCAGGGCGGTGCCCACCACGGACTCGATGGCCTCCTGGGAGGGCCAGATGTCCGCCAGCATGACCGGCTGGCCCTGGCTGTCCTGGCCCAGGGGGTCGCGCCAGGGGTCGAAGTCCATGCTGCCGGCCAGGGCGTAGGCCACCACCAGGGGCGGCGAGGCCAGGTAGTTCATCTTCACATCCGGGCTGATGCGCCCTTCGAAGTTCCTGTTGCCCGAGAGCACGGCCGTCACCGTCAGGTCGTGGTCGGCGATGGCCTGGTGGATGGCCGGGTCCAGTGGGCCGGAGTTGCCGATGCAGGTGGTGCAGCCGTAGCCGACCAGCTCGAAGCCCAGGGCGTCCAGGTCCTTGCTCAGGCCGGTCCGGTTCAGATAGTCCGTCACCACCTGGGAGCCGGGAGCCAGCGAGGTCTTGACCCAGGGCTTGGGCTTGAGGCCCCGGGCCCGGGCCTGGCGGGCCAGCAGACCGGCGGCCACCATGACCGAGGGGTTGGAGGTGTTGGTACAGGAGGTGATGGCCGCGATGACCACATCCCCGTCCCGCAGGCTGAACTCGCTGCCGTCGGCCTTCCTGACCGGCACAGCCTGGCCGTCGCTGTCCCTGTCCTGGTCGCTGTAATCCTTCAGGTCCCGATGGAAGGTCTGCTGGGCCTGGTCGAGCAGGATGCGGTCCTGGGGCCGGCGGGGGCCGGCGATGGACGGCCGCACCGTGGACAGGTCCAGCTCCAGCACCTGGGAATACTCGGGCTCGGGGCAGTCGGCATCCTCCGGATCCATCCACAGGCCGTTGGCCTTGGCATAGGCCTCCACCAGGCGCACATGCTCGTCGCTGCGGCCGGTCAGACGCAGGTAGTCCAGGGTGATTCGGTCGATGGGGAAGATGGCGCAGGTGGAGCCGAACTCGGGGCTCATGTTGCCCAGGGTGGCCCGGTTGGCCAGGGGGACCTGGGCCAGGCCCTTGCCGTGGAACTCCACGAATCTGCCGACCACGCCCACCTCGCGCAGCATCTGGGTCACGGTCAGCACCACGTCGGTGGCGGTGACCCCCTCGGGGATGGATCCGGTCAGCTTGAAGCCCAGGACCTGGGGCACCAGCATGGAGATGGGCTGGCCCAGCATGGCCGCCTCGGCCTCGATGCCGCCCACGCCCCAGCCCAGCACGCCCAGGCCGTTGACCATGGTGGTGTGCGAGTCGGTGCCCACGCAGGAGTCCGGGTAGACCAGGGCCGGCCCCTCCCCCTTGGTCCTGTCCCTGCGCATGACCACCTGGGCCAGGTACTCCAGGTTGACCTGGTGGATGATGCCGGTGCCCGGGGGCACCACGCGGAAGTTCTGGAAGGCCTGCTGGCTCCAGCGCAGGAAGCGGTAGCGCTCACTGTTGCGCCGGTATTCCATGTCCATGTTGTGTTCCAGGGCGCCGGGCACGCCCGAGCTGTCCACCTGGACGGAGTGGTCGATGACCATCTGCGCGGGGATGAGCGGGTTGACCAGGGAGGGGTCGTCGCCCAGGGACTTGACGGCATCGCGCATGGTGGCCAGGTCGACCATGCAGGGCACGCCGGTGAAGTCCTGCATGAGCACCCGGGCGGGACTGTACTGGATCTCCCTGTCGGGCTGGGCCCTGGGGTCCCAGTTCAGCAGCTGGTCCAGCTGGTCCCGGGTCACCGTGGTCCCGTTCTGGTGCCGCAGCAGATTCTCGGCCAGGATGCGCAGGCTGTAGGGCAGGTGGTCGATGCCCGGCAGGTCGCTGATCCGGTAGTATTCGAACTCCTCGGAGCCCACCTTGAGCTTGGAACGACCGGCATCTTGTGCGGATTCTGACATGCACCACCCCTTCCTTGGACGCTCAGGCACTGCCCTGGCGCCCATGTGGACCGGCGGCGGGAGGACCCCAGGCCGTCAGTGACGCTTATCTGTGCTTGTGAGGTTCATTCTTAGCGCCTATGTGTTACCTGGCCTATGTAACGTGCGCATGCCGGATAGCCCAGGACGGCCAGGACCATGAGCAGGGCACCCGCCAGGGCGAAGGCCACGGTGGCGGCCAGAGCCGGACCAGTGGGCAGGCTGATGGCGAAGAACCGTGCCACCATGGGGATGAGGGCCCCGATCACCCCGGCTGCGGCGAAGCAGAGGACCAGCAGGCCCCTCCAGGAGCGCAGGGGCCGGGCCACCTGGGTCAGGACCAGCACGCCCATGCAGAAGAGGACGATGGCGCAGACCGACCTCCAGCGCCCCAGGTCCGCCGGCCGGGCCAGGTCCAGTCCCAGCAGGCCGGGCAGGCTCCAGGCCGCCGCCAGCACAATCAAAGCCGTGGCGATGCCCGAGGGCAGGGCGAAGGCGACCACACGCTTGAGGAAGCCGGGCCGGTAGCGCCTGGTGTTGGGGGCCAGCGCCAGGAAGAAGGCCGGCGTGCCGATGGTCAGGGCGCCGATGTAGGTGATGTGCCGGGGCAGGTAGGGGAAGGGGATGCCGGTCAGGACCACGCCCAGGGAGATCAGGGCCGAGTAGACGGTCTTGACCAGGAAGAGGCCGGCCACACGCTCCATGTTGGCCATGACCTGCCGGCCACGGGCCACCACGTCGGGCAGGTGGGAGAAGCGCGAATCCACCAGGACCAGCTGGGCCACGGCCTTGGTGGCGGCCGCCGCATTGCCCATGGCGATGCCCAGGTCAGCCTCCTTCAGGGCCAGGGAGTCGTTGACCCCGTCGCCGGTCATGGCCACCGTGTGACCCTTCAGGTGCAGGGCCTGGACGATGGCCTTCTTCTGGTCGGGCAGGACCCGGCCCAGCACGTCCACGTCCTCCAGGACATCGGCCAGGGCTGCGGTGTCCTCGGGCAGCTGCCGGGCATCCATGGCCCGGGGCGCCCGGTCGCCGGTCAGGCCCACCTTGGTGGCGATGGCCGCCACCGTGGCCGGGTTGTCGCCCGAGATGACCCGGCAGCGTACGCCCTGCTGGCGGAACCAGGCCAGGGTCTCGGCGGCGTCGTCGCGGATGTGCTCCGAGCAGGTGATCAGGGCCAGGGGCTTCAGGTTCCCGGGCAGGTCGGGGCTGCTGGTGAAGTAGTCAGGCTGGTCGGTGCTCGGGTACCCATCGGGGGCGGCCAGCATCAGCACCCGGTAGCCGCGGTCGGCCAGGTCGGCCACCTGCTGGTCCACCTGGGGCCAGCTGCCCGCCTGAGATGCCAGGAGCACCTCCGGGGCGCCGAAGTACCAGATTCTTCCGGACTGGTCGGCCACGGCGCTCCACTTGCGGGCCGAAGAAAAAGGCAGGCGGCTGACGGCCCTGCCCGGGCGCAGGTCCTCCATCCCCTTGAGGATGGCCCGTCCGGTGGCGTTGGGGCTCTCCTCCGCGCAGACGTCCACCAGGGCCTGCCGCAGCTGCTGGGCCGGCAGATCCTCGGCCAGCGGGTGCAGGTCGTCATAGACGATGCCCCCGTCGGTGATGGTGCCGGTCTTGTCCAGGTTCAGGGCATCCACCCGGGCCAGGGTCTCCACGGACTCCATCTGCTGGACCAGGGTCTGATGCCGGGCCAGGCGGATGGCGGCCAGGGCGAAGTTCAGGGAGGTCAAGAGGACCAGACCCTCGGGGATCATGCCCACCACCCCGGCCACGGCGGACACCACGGCCTGCCGCCAGGCTCCGGTGGCCAGGGCAGTCTGGAAGCCGCCAACGGTCCGCATCTGGGTGAAGATGAGCAGCAGGCAGAGGGGAATGACCACCACGGTCATGACCTTGAGGATGGTGTTGATGCCCTCGTTCAGGTCGGAGCGGACCTTCTTGTAGACCTTGGCCTTGGCCGTCAGCGTGGCGGCGTAGGAATCGGCGCCCACGGCGGTCACCTGGGCCAGGGCCATGCCCGAGACAGCCGTGGAGCCCGAGTAGACCTGGTCCCCCGGCTTGTGCTTGACCGTGCGCGATTCGCCGGTCAGCATGGACTCGTCCAGCTCCAGGCCGTAGGTGTCGATGATCTGCGCGTCGGCGGGCACCTGGTCCCCGGAGCGGATCCAGAGCAGGTCCCCCTTGACGATGGCATCGTGGGGCACGGTCAGATTGCGGCCATCCCTGCGCACCGTATAGTCGGAGGCCACCAGGATGGACAGCCCGTCCAGGGTGTGCTTGGCTTTGAGCTCGGTGGCCACGCCGATGCCGGTGTTGATGATGATGATCAGGCCGAAGACCGCGTCCTTCCACTGGCCGGTCAGCAGGACCACCACCATGGCGGTCAGGATGATGCCGTTGAAGAGGGTGAAGACGTTGTCGCGAATGATCTGGCCCAGGCTGCGGGAGGTTTGGTCCTGGGAGACGTTGACCAGGCCCTGGTCCTTCAGCCGCTCCACCTCCTGGGAGCTCAGCCCCGGCCGGTCGGTCTCCGGAAAGCCTGTGTCCGCCGTTGTGCTCATCCTTGGCCCCCCTCTCAGTCGGCGCTCAGGCGCACGGCCATGATCCTGGCATGCGGTCCGTCGTCCACAATGGTCTGCAAGGCGTCGGCCAGCAGGGGCGCATGCGGATGCCCGGCAGGATCCACCGGGTGGACCGTAGCCGCATAGTAGAGCCTACCCGGGTCAGGGGTCCAAGCCTTGGCGCTTTGAGCGAACTCTACCACAGGGATGCCCGCCTTCCGGGCTGCCTTCAGGGCGGGGGTCCAGTCGCCGGCGCCGGGCCGACGGATCAGAATCAGGCTGACACCCCGGTTGATGGCATCCTGCACCCCATCCTGCTGATCGCCGGTGGACTGCGCCGAGGAGAAATAGCCCTTCATACGTTCGGCCTTCAAGGATGCCAGGATGCGGCTGTCCAGACCGGCATCCGGGTCTTTTTCGCCCTTCTGCGGGCAGCCAATCAAAGCCACGAGCGTGTCGGAGCGATCCACGCCGTCGTGGGGCACGGTGCCCTCGTGCCAGGAGTCGCCCACGGCCCTGTCCTTGGGGGCGCATCCGGTCAGCGTGGGCAGGCCTGCCAGCAGGGCGACCGCCAGCAGTAGACCCGCCAGCCGCCTGACCACTGCCAAGACCCGCCCGGTGCGGCTCATGTCAGCGCTGCCTTCCCGCCGTGCGGGTGAAGACCGCCACGGTCTCCACGTGGTGGGTCATCGGGTAGATGTCAAAGGCCTCAAGGTGCTTGGGGCTGTAGCCCAGGGAGATCAGGGTGGCCGTATCCCTGGCCAGGCTGGTCGGATCGCAGGCCACATAGATGATGGTCCCTGCCCCGCTGGCGGCCAGCAGTCGGCAGACTTGGGCCTTGGCGCCGGCCCTGGGCGGATCCAGCAGGATCAGGTCAGGATGGCCCAGCCCCTTGGGCGCACCGCCAGCCAGGACCTTGGCCACGTCCCCTCGACGCAGGACCACCCGGTCCAGTCCGGCCTGCTTCACGTTGTGTTTCGCGCTGGCAATGGCTCCGGCGGATCCCTCCACGGCCAGGAGCCGGGCCCGTCCGTCGGCCAGAGCAGCCAGGGGCAGGGTGAAGAGCCCTGATCCGCTGTAGAGGTCCCAGATGACCGGTTCGGCTACCCCGTCCAGGGCCTGCCTGGCCTGGTCCAGAACCGCCTTGGTCAGCACGACCGGTGCCTGGCGGTGGACCTGCCAGAATCCGTCGGCCCGAACCTGGTACTCAGGTCCTGCTCCGGCCTCCAGCCGCTCCGTCAACAGGCGGCTCCCCCGGCTCAGGCGTCCATCCACCAGCAGGGCGTAGTTGTCGCCTACCGGTCCCCCGTCGCGCGGCTGGGGCACAGCCAGGCGTATGCGGGCTCCCGCGGGCAGGCCGCCCTCCCAGATGCCCAGGTCGTCGGCCAGGTCCAGCAGCTCCTGGGTGGCCAGGGGCATGGTCTGGATCGGCAGGCGGTCATGCGATCCCCGACGGCGCATGGAGGGGCGCCCCTGATCATCGGCCACCAGCTCGATTCGGGTTCTCCAGTGCAGGCCGCCCAGCTCCTCATCGCCAGGAACCCGGGCCACCGGCACCTGGACATCCACCCCGCCCAGGCGGGCCATCTGCTGGCCAATCAGATCAGCCTTCCAGGCCAGCTGGCCGGGCAGGCTCACGTGAATCAGATCGGCGCCGCCCAGGCCTCCTCCCCAGGCCAAGGGTCCAGCCAGAGGCCAGGCGGGTTGGCGGCGGTCAGGACTGGCCTCGAGCACCCGGGTGACCTCGCCCGTGGCGAATCTGCCGGCCCGGCCGTGAGGCTCGTCCAAGAGGACCTCCGCCAGTTCCCCGGGCAGGGCGAAACGGACGAAGACCACCCGCCCGTCCTCCAGGTGGCTGACACAGCGGCCTTGGTCGGCGTAGCGTTCGATGCGCAGACGAACCCTGGTTTCAGTCATGATCGGCGTGAACCTCCTGGTCGGTCTGAGCCTGGTCGGCTTGGCGACGATGGTAGGGGCCCCCGATCAGCAGCCAGCTGATCCAGATGCCCAGGGCAAACAGGGGCAGGCCCAAAATCAGGCGTGCGGCGCCCAGCAACCCTACGGAACCGGCCAGGTAGAGCGGCACCTGAACCAGCAGGCGCAGCGCGAAGACGGCGATCCAGACCAGGGTGGCCTGAGTATAGGCCCGTACCAGTTCTGGCTCGCCCCGCCAGGAGGCCAGCCACTGCCTCCAGCCTGAGACGACGGGCCGGCGCAGGTACTCCACCAGCAGGCCGATGCCGGGCATCCGTGCCAGCAGCGAGGCGGCGAGCACGATGATCCAGAATCCGTTGGTCAAAAATCCTGGCAGATAATAGTTGCGGGCATCCCGGGTCAGCCATGCGGCCACCAGGCAGATGCCCACCGAAAGCAGACCGGTCAGTGCCCCCAGGAAGGACTGCCGCTGGATCAGACGAATCAGGAGCTGCACCAGGGCCAGGGCCGCCGAAACCGCCACGGTCAGCCCCAGACGGCCGGTCACCAAGAAGACAATCAGAAATACCAGCCCCGGCAGCAGGGACTCGACGATCCCCCGCCATCCGCCGATGGCCTCCATGACGGAGAAATCGTCGTCGGCCAGCGCCGCCAGCCCGGAATGCTTCTGCTTCACAGCCTTAGCGGACCTCCGAGAACATGGGTCCGCGCGACAGTGTGGTCTTCACCTCGGTCTGCTGGTCCGAGTCGAAGGGGCCCTCGGGCCTGCCGGGGATCTGCGCACTCTCATCGTCCTTGGACTCCGAGTCTTCGGCTTCTCCGCGACGCTGGTTGGGGGTGATGGGCGCATGCATGGGCACCAGGTCGCGGGGGGCCAGAGGCTCATCGCCACGGACCACCACCAGGTCGGCCAGGTAGCCGTCGAGCACATCCTTCTCCTTGCCGCCCTTGGCTGCCGGGCCTGAGAAGATGCCTCGCAGCATCCAGCGAGGTCCGTCGACGCCCACCACCCGGGTCAGCAGGTTCTTGCCCTTGACCTTGACGGGCAGGGTCAGCTCCTTGCCGAAGACGCCGTCCACCTCCTTGCAGGAGGGGTTGGCCTTGAGCAGGTCGGCCCGGACCTCGTCCCACAGGCCCAGGGACTTGGGGGCCGCAAAGGGCTCCAGCTCCAGACTGGAGGATCCGTAGGTGATGGTGGCTCCCAGCACTTCGCCGGTCTGCGAGTTGGCCTTGAGCCTCAGCTCGCTGCCCTTGAGGAAGGGCAGCATCAGGGCGCCGATGTCCAGGTACTCATCGGTGTCGGGGGCCTCGGAATCCAAACTGTCCCAGGGGCCCTTCCCGCTCTGCTCGGCTTCATCGCGGTCAGCCTGAGATGTTTGGTCGGATTTCTCCGCGGACTCCTCAGCGTCCTTGGACTCGTCGAGCTCCTTGGACTCCTCGACGGCCTCCTCAGCCTGCTTCTTGGCGCGTTTCCTGCCGAAACCGAACAATCCCATGATGCCTCATTTCCTTGTGAGTCTGTGCAAAGGATACCTAGTCAAGACCCAGGCGCAGCTTGCCGCCGGGGATGGCGTCCAGCAGATCCTTGGTGTACTGGCGCAGGGGGTGATCGAAGACCTCGTCGGTGGTGGCGTGCTCCACCAGTCGACCATGCTGCATGACCACCACCTCGTCGGCGATCTGCCTGACCACGGCCAGATCGTGGGTGATGAACAGGTAGCTGAGCCCCTGTTCGGCCTGCAGGTCGTTGAGCAGCCGCAGCACCTGGTCCTGGACCAGCACATCCAGGGCGGAGACGGCCTCGTCGCAGATGATCACATCCGGATTCAGGGCCATGGCCCGGGCGATGGCGATGCGCTGACGCTGTCCACCGGAGAGCTCGTTGGGGTAGCGCCCCATGACCGATTCAGGCATCTCCACCATGTCCAGCAGCTCCTTGACCCGCTTCTGCCGGGACTTGGCGTTGCCGATCTTGTGGATGCGCAGGGGCTCCTCGATGGATCGGTAGATGGAGTACATGGGGTCCAGGGAGCCGTAGGGGTTCTGGAAGACCGGCTGCACGTGCCGGCGGAACTCCATGAGCTGACGGCTGCCGAAGCCGGCGATGTCCTGGCCCTCGTAGGTCACCAAGCCCGAGGTGGGCTTGAGCAGGTGCAGGACCATGTTGGCCACGGTGGACTTGCCGGAGCCGGACTCCCCCACGATGGCCAGGGTGGTTCCCCGCTTGACCGAGAAGGAGACGTCGTCCACGGCCTTGAACATTTCCTTGCGCCGGGGCAGCCTGAACTCGCGGGTCAGGTGCTCCACGGTGATGACATGCTCGCTGCGCTCCAGGGTGCTCTCGCCCTTGACGTGGTGCTCCAGCAGGTCTTCGGCATCCTGGCCGCGCTGCTTGGCGGAGATGATGCGCTGGGAGGCCAGCGAGGGCGCGGCCTGGACCAGCCGCTTGGTGTAAGGGTGCTGAGGGTGCTGAAGGACCTCCAGGCTGGGCCCGGACTCCACCACCTGGCCCCGGTACATGACCACGATGTGCTGGGCGCGCTCGGCTGCCAGACCCAGGTCGTGGGTGATGAAGAGCACGGCGGTGCCCAGGGATTCGGTCAGGCTGCGCAGGTGGTCCAGAATCCGCTTCTGGACGGTCACATCCAGGGCGCTGGTGGGCTCGTCGGCAATCAGCAGGTCGGGCCGGGAGGCCAGGCCGATGGCGATCAGGGCGCGCTGGCGCATGCCGCCGGAGAACTCATGCGGATACTGTCGGGCCCTGGTGGCAGCCTCAGGCAGCCCGGCCTCGGACAGCAGCCCGGCGATGCGGTCGTCCATGTCCGAGCCGGTGACATGCTCCTTGGCCAGCGTCCAGGCCGCATCGTCATCTACACCGGCATCGATCAGGGACTTAGCCACGCCCCAGCGGGTCTCGGAGCCCACATCCCACTCGGCCTTCAGGGCCTCCATGGTCTTGTCCACGTCGGCGACCCCGGCATCGCTCAGGGCCTGGCGGGCGGCCTGGAGCAGGCCGGGCAGGTCCTTGGAGGAGATGAAAAGCTCGTCGTCCGACTTCTTGAGGGTCACCTCTTCGTCGCTGGCCAGGGCCTTGGCCAGCCGGGAGCGCTTCTCCCTGGAGACATCCATATGGTTGGCGGTCAGCGCCTCCTTGACCTGGGAGCCGATGCGCCAAACCGGGTTCAGATTGCTCATGGGATCCTGCGGGACCAGGCCCACCTGGGAGCCGCGCAGCGCCTCGTAGTCCTTGCGGTCCAGGCCCACCAGCTCGCGGCCATTGAGCCGGATGCTGCCGCCGGTCACCTTGCCGGTGCCGGGCAGAAGACCCAGCACAGCCATGGCCGAGGTGGACTTGCCCGAGCCGGACTCCCCCACGATGGCCACCCACTGGCCGGGGTAGACGTTGAAGGAGGCGTCGCGAACTGCGTGGACGGTGCGCCCATCGGCGGTGAAGTCCACCTGCAGGTCCCGCACGTCGAGCAGAGGCTGCTGCTCCTGATTGGTGGTCATGTTCTTGTCTGCTTCAGTCATGCTTCCTCCGCTCAGGCCGTTCTGCTCTTGGGATCCAATGCATCCTTGACCGCGTCGCCCATCATGATGAAGGCCAGCACAGTGATGGCCAGGGCTGCGGAGGGATAGAAGAGGACCGAGGGGTTGGTGGTCAGGAGGTTCTGGGCCGTCGAGATGTCGCCGCCCCAGGAGACCACGGTGGAGGGCAGGCCGATGCCCAGGAAGCTCAGCGTGGCTTCAGAGACGATGTAGGTGCCCAGCGACATGGTGGCCATGACGATGACCGGGGCCAGGGAGTTGGGCATGATGTGCCGGAAGAGGTTGCGCAGGGGCGTGGAGCCCAGGGCCGTGGAAGCGGTGTTGAACTCCAGGTTCTTGGCCTCCAGGACGGCGCTGCGGGTGATGCGGGCCATGTTGACCCAGCCGAAGAGGGTCAGGGTCAGGATGATCTTCCACAGGGAGGTGGAGGTGCGGAACATCTGCAGGAGCACGATGGCGCCCAGGATCATGGGGATGGCGAAGAAGATGTCGGTGATGCGGCTGAGCACGGCGTCAACCCAGCCCCCGAAGAATCCGGCGATGGCGCCGATGAGGCCGCCGAAGACAGTGACCAGGATGGTGGTCATGATGCCGATGGCCACCGAGGTCCTTGCCCCGTGGATGACGCGGCTGTAGACGTCGCAGCCCTGCAGATCGAAGCCGAAGGGGTGCCCGGGCCGGCCGGGCTCCAGGGAGTCGGACAGGCTGCAGGCCATGGGATCCTGCCTGGCGAAGAGGTTGGGGAAGAGGGCCACCAGGATGACCACGATCGCCAGGATTGCGGAGATGATGAAGAGCGGGTTGCGCCTCAGGGTCTTCCAGGCGTCGGCCCACATGCTGGTGGGCGGCACGTCCTCATCCACCGAGTCCACCTCGCGCAGGGGCGTCTCGTCGATGGGGGCCACGAACCGCTCCTGGCCCGGCAGGGGGTCGGGGAAGTAGACGCGGGCCTGGCTTTCGTTCTGTTCGCTTGACTCGTTCATTGCCGTTTCACTCATAGTCGGTCCCTCTCCCTCACGCATACCGGATCCGCGGATCGAGCACTGCGTAGAGCAGGTCGACCAGGAGGCTGGTGATGACGAAGATCAGGACCAGAATGGTCACGATGGAGACCACCAGGGTGCCTTCGCCCCTCAGGATGGCCTGGTAAAGGGTGTTGCCCACGCCCTGGATGTTGAAGATGCGCTCGGTGATCATGGCCCCGCCCATGAGTCCGCCGATGTCGGCGCCCAGGTAGGTGACCACGGGGATCAGGGAGTTGCGCAGCACATGCCGCACGATGACGGACCGGTTGCTCATGCCCTTGGCCCGGGCCGTGCGCACGTAGTCCTCGGAGATGTTGGAGGTGATCTCCGTCCTGGTCAGACGGATGATGGAAGCCATGGACACCGACCCCAGCACCACGGCCGGCATGAGCAGGTCAATAAAGCCCGGATTGGCCCCGGCTGTGGCTGGCAGCAGATGCCATTTGACGCCGAACAGGTACTGCAGGATGAAGCCGGTGACGAAGGTAGGCACCGAAATCAGCAGCAGGGAGAGGACCAGGATGATATTGTCCGACCACTTGCCCTTGGTCAGGCCGCCGATGATGCCGAAGATCACGCCGAAGACGCCCTCGAAGACGAAGGCCATCAGGGCCAGCTTGATGGTCACCGGGAAGGCCCTGCCGATCACGCTGATCACGGGCTGGCCGGCGAAGGTGTTGCCGAAGTTCAGGGTCAGCGCGTTCTTCAGGAAGAGCACGTACTGCACGATGAAGGGCTTGTCGAGATTGTATTCCGAACGTATCTGTGCGGCAACGGCCTGATTGACCGGCTTGTCCCCGAACATGGCGGCCACGGGGTCGCCGGGAAGCGCGAAGACCAGCGCGTATATCAGCAGTGTCGTGCCGAGAACGACGGGGATCATCTGCAGAATACGTCGCAGAAGATATTTTCCCATCGGCTATTCTCCTTTGTCATCCGCGACCGGGATCGGCATGGGGATCGGGGCCGCCGCAAAAATTCTTGTTTGAGTCTACCAGCACACCTCAACAGGGGTGCAAAGACACCAAGGCCGGCGCGGAGTGGATCCTTCCGTGCCGGCCCGGGCGATGTCAGCTGTCAGGTGCGGGATTCAGGCTCCCGTCACCTCACTTGCTGATGTTGTAGTAAGCAGGGACGCCCTTCCAGGTGAAGGAGAATCCTTGGATGTTCTTGGCGGCCACGCCGTTGGAGTTCTGGTAGTAGAGCGGGACTGCGGGCAGATCGCGGAAGAGCAGCTCCTCGGACTGCTGGTAGATCTTGTTGGCCTCGTCGATGCTCTTGGCGGAGGCTGCCTTGTCCATCAGGCCGTCGAACTCGGGGTTCTTGTAGTCGCCGTCGTTGGACCCGTTGCCGTTGGCTGCCGAGCTGGCGAAGTTGCTGGACAGGTAGCTCTCGGGCGAGGGGTAGTCAGGCTGCCAACCGGAGCGGAAGGCCGAGTCGGTGAACTTGCGGTTCTGCACGTTGGAGCGGAACTCGCTGAAAGTGGGCAGAGGGTTGCCCGAAGCCTGGATGCCCAGGGCGTTCTTGATGGAGTTGGTGACGGCGTCATAGATCTCCTTGTGGGCGCCATCGGCGTTGTAGGCGATCTTGAAGCTGTCGCCCTCGCCCCAGGGGGAGATCTTGTTGGCCTCGGCCCAGAGCTCCTTGGCCTTGGACGGGTTGTACTTGAGCACGTCGGATCCCTTGATGCTGGTTGAGTAGCCGGGGATGACGGGGGCGGTGAAGTCGTGGACCTCCTTGGCGGTTCCGGACAGCACCTTCTTGATGATGGTCGGCCGGTCGATGGCCATGGAGATGGCCTGGCGACGGAGCTTGCCCTCCTGATCCTGGCCGAAGTGCTTCATGTAGGTGGGGATGGTGAACATCTGGATGACCGAACCCGGATCGTTGATGGCCTGGACCGTGTTATCGGTCTGGAAGGTCTTGCGAGCCGAGGCGGGCAAGGTGTCCAGCACGTCCAGGTTGCCGGCCTGCACGTCGCGGTAGGCTGCGGTGGCATCGGTGTAGGAGCGGAACTCGACGCCGCCGTTCTTGACCTTGATGCCGCCCTTGTAGGAAGGATCCTTGACCAGCTTGATGGCCTTGTTGTGCTCCCAGGACTGGAACTTGTAGGGTCCCACGGTCACCGGCTTCTCGCCGAAGGCCTTGGTGTCCTTGTAGAAGGACTCGGGCAGGGGCGCAAAGGCGGTGTAGCCCACCTGGATGGGGAAGGTGGAGGAAGGCGAGGTCAGATCAACGGTGAAGGTCTTGTTGTCGATGACCTTGAGGCCGGAGAGCTGTGCATCGCCAGGGGTGCCCTCCTTCTGCAGGTCGTCATACCCCTTGATGTTGGCGAAGAAGCTGGAGCCCAGCTGCTTGTTGGCGATGTCGGCCGCCCAGGACCAGGCCTTGGTGAAGGACTGTGCGGTGACCGGGGTTCCGTCCGAGAACTTCCAGCCGTCGTTGATGGTCACGGTGTACTGGGTGTTGTCCTCGTTGGCCTTGATCTGCTTGGCGATCTCGTTGACCGGCTTGCCCTTGTCGTCAAAGCGGACCAGCTTGGAGAACATGACGTCGATGGGGTTGCCACCCCCCACCTCGTTGGTCATGCTGGGGATGAGCGGATTGGCCGGCTCAGGGTTGAAGACCGAGATGACGGCGTTCGAGCTGCCGCCGTTGCTCCCCTGGGCAGAGGAGCCGGATCCGCCGGATCCGCCGCAGGCGCCCAGGGTGAGCGCCATGACGCACAGTCCGGCGCCCGCAATGGTCAGGGCCGATTGCTTCTTCATATATCTTGCTCTTTCCTTTGGTTGGTTTCCCGAACCGCCAGTCATCGACGGCGGTTTATGCCGTTTCCGGCACGATCATTACTGGTCCTTGGACAGCTCCGAGAAGATCGGATAGCCATCCCAGCCCAGACGCATCCCATGAACCTTCTTGGCGGACGCGCCGATGTTGTTTCCATAATAGAGCGGAACCGCCGGCATGTCCTGCAGAAGGATCTCCTCAGCCTGCTGGAAGAGCCTGTTGGCTTCATCGGTGTCCTTGGCCTTGGCAGCCTGCTTCAGCAGGGCGTCGAACTTGGGGTTCTTGTAGTCGCCATCGTTGGATCCGTTGCCGTCGGCCGCCGAGCTGGCGAAGTTGCTCATCAAATAGCTCTCAGGCGATGGGTAGTCGGGTGACCAGGAGGATCTGAAGGCCGCATCCGCGTAGAGGCGCTTTTTGATGTTGCCGCGGAACTCGCTGAAGGTGGGCACAGGAGTGGCCTCGGCCTTGATGCCCAGCGTGTTCTTGATGGAGTTGGCCATGCCGTCGTAGAAGTCCTTGGCGCCGCCATCCGAACTGTACAGCATGCGGAAGCTCCTGTCGGCTGGCCACTTGCTGATGGCATCGGCCTTGGCCCAGTACTCCTTGGCCTTCCTGGCGTTGTACTTGAGGTTGTCCGAGCCCTTGAGATCCTTGGCATAGCCTGGGATGGTCGGCGCGGTGAAGTCGGTGGGCTGCACGCCCAGACCGCCCAGGACCTTGTCGATCAGCATCTTCCGGTCAATGGCCATGGAGATGGCCAGGCGGCGCAGGCGGCCCTCCTGGTCCTGGCCGAAATGCTCCATGGTGGCGGGAATGGTGAACATCTGCAGGCTGGAGCCAGGCTTGTTATAACTCTGCACCATGCTGTCGGTCATGAACGTCTTGACAGCGGAGGTGGGAATCCTGTCGATCACATCCAGGTTGCCCGCCTGCACATCGGAATAGGCAGAATTCAAGTCAGTGTAGACCTTGTAGTCGATGCCGCCGTTCTGAACCTTGACCTCCCCGCCGTAGTCGTTGTTCTTGCGAAGCCTGATCATGGCGTTGTGCTGCCAGGACTCAAACGTGTAAGGACCCGAGCTGACCGGATTCTCCCCGTAGGCCTTGGGATCCTTGTAGAAGGACTCAGGCAGGGGCGCAAAAGAGGTATAGCCCACCTGAATGGGGAAGGTGGACGAGGGCGAAATGAGGTCTACGGTGAAGGTCTCGTCATCGATGACCTTCAATCCGGAGAACTGGGCATCCGCAGGCACGCCCTGCTTCTGCAGGTCGTCAAAGCCCTTGATGTCAGAGAAAAAGCTGGCGTTCAACTGGCCGTTGGACACATTGGCGCTCCAGGACCAGGCCCTGGTGAAGGACTTGGCGGTGATGGGGGTGCCATCCGAGAACTTGCGCCCGTCAACCAAGGTGACCTTGTACTGGGACATGTCGTCGTTGCCCTTGATCTCCGCGGCCAGATCGTTGTGGGCCTTGCCCTGGTCGTCGAAGCGGATCAGCTTGGAGCTGATGGCATCCACGACCTGCCCGCCGCAGCTTTCCGCAGTGCTGCTGGGAATGAGCGGGTTGGCCGGCTCGCACCCACGGACCGACACCACGGCGTTGTTGCTGGGCTGGCTGCTGGACGACTGCTCGGCACCCTCGGTATTGGTGCTGCTGCCTCCACTGCCGCAGCCGCCGGCCAAGAGCGCCAAGGCACAGATGGCGGCTGACGCCACCGTGAGCTGTGAACTCTTCTTCATTCCTGCTGCTCCCTTTAGCTGGTTGCCAACATTGCGCCTATGATCCCGAAAGTCTTTGACTGATGTTCAAGCTAGAATACGCCATATTCTGATACCAGGATGTTTCCCGAGACAAGTCGTATCTCATTTACCGGATCTCAGGCCCGGGGAAAAGCCTGCCTGTACCGGGCCCGCAGCTGCTCGATGGAGACGTGGGTGTAGCGCTGGGTGGTCCGCAGGGAGGAATGGCCCAGCATCTCCTGAACCTCGCGCAGGTCGGCTCCCCCATCCAGCATGTGCGTGGCGGCCGAGTGCCGCAGGGCATGGGGGGCGATGTCGGGCACCCCGGCCTGACCGGCCGCCTGATGGACCACCTTGCGGACCTGCCGTTGGCCAACCCTGCCGCCAAGCTGACCCAGGAAGAGGGCCTGACCTGCCTTGCGGGCCGATCTGGCCCTTGAGCCCGCCAGGACCGGCCGCCCCTCCCCCAGCCAGCGATCCAGAGCACGATCGGCGGGCAGGCCATAGGGCAGGACCCGCTCCTTGGAACCCTTGCCCAGAACCTTTACGGTGCGGCTGTGCCGGTTCACGTCATCCAGATCCAGCCCGCAGAGTTCGGCCACACGCATGCCCGTGGCGTACAGCAGCTCCAGCATGGCCGCATCCCGGACCTGCAGGGCCGCCTGGACTTTCTGGTCCTCCCGGGGCTCGACCGGATCCTGGTCGACCGTATCCATCAGGGTGCGGGCCTGGTCGTGCGTCAGGATCCGTGGAAGGTGCTCGGACTGCTTGGGGCTGCTCAGGGCCAGGGTGGGGTCGGTCTTGATCCGGCCGTGCCGGCTCAGCCAGCCGAAGAAGGACCTCAGTGCGGCCGTCTTCCGGGCCATGGTCGAGCGGGCGTGGGTGGCGGATTCGTGAGCCAACCAGGACCTGATGGCGGCCAGGTCGATCTGCGCGGGGTCGTCGAAGCCGTGCAGATGCATCAGGTGCAGAAAGCCTGACAGGTCGGCCCGGTAGGAACGCACGGTGTTGGGACTCTTGCCTGCCACCCGGGAAAGATAGTCGGTGAAGTCCTGCAGATCCTGATCCACCGATGGCGCTCCCTTCGCTTGACTGTGAGTATGTGCAATACAGTTTAGGCGCTTTCACCCTCGTCGCAGCCGCAGGCGATACTGGCCCAGGAGGTGGATGGCCATGCGTTTGCCAGCAGCCATACCGGCCGGAGCGCGGCTGGTGGTCAGGATTGCCTTGGGACCGGATCCGGAGGACGGAAGGCCCAAGTTCCGCGACTACGTGGGCCATGTGGTCGACTGGAACGGACGGCGGCTGATCCTGGACAGGGACCCGGCGGCCAATGGGTCGCGTCCCGGGGAACGGGTGACCCTGCAAGCAGAAGACATGGTGGCCCTGAAGCCGGTCCCGGAACGCCGTTCGCCCCGTCCAGACCCACCTGATCTCAGTCGATGACCGGCGGGTGCAGCACCCGGGCACGGCTGGTGGTCAGGAAGGCCGAGACCTGCTCGCCGCGCAGGGCTGAATCCAGCAGCTCCTGCCGCCAGTTGCCCTCCTGCGGATCCAATTCAAGGTCGGTGGTGGGCATCGGCTCCTGGCCGGCCAGGGCAGCCTTGTAGCGCCGGAAGGGATCGGCTTGGAGGAAGAAGTCCCGGCGCTTTTCATCGGACGCCGGCTCCTGGTCCCGCAAGAGAGAGGCCATGCCCTGCAGATTCTCGGCCAGGGCATCCAGAAGGTCGGCCACCTGGTCGGCGTTCTCCTCCACCATGGCCCGGGTCCGTTCCGGATCGGTCAGGGCCACCCGGGTCATGTCCCG
Source organism: Bifidobacterium apousia (assembly GCF_007559275.1). Classification (GTDB taxonomy): domain Bacteria; phylum Actinomycetota; class Actinomycetes; order Actinomycetales; family Bifidobacteriaceae; genus Bombiscardovia; species Bombiscardovia apousia. The sequence goes on along the minus strand of NZ_VMHK01000002.1, from coordinate 565,484 downwards.
CCAGGATCCGGCCGCCAGGGCCGAGGCCACTCGGCGGTCAGGCGACCTGGTCAGCATGTTGGCCAGGGCGGTGGCCACCACATGGGGCATGTGCGAGATCAGTGCCGCAGCCCGGTCATGGGTGGCATCGTCCAGGGCGATCAGCCGGTTGCCCAGACCCTGGGTGACCATGTCGGCCACGGTCAGGAATCGGCTGTAATCCGTTTGTTCATCGACGCAGAGAGCCCAGAGGGCATCATCCAAGAGGGCCGGGTCCGAGTCCTCGTAACCTGAGCCCTCGCTGCCCGCCATGGGATGGGCGCCCACATACCGATCAGCCAGACCGGCCTGCTCGACCTGACGGCGGACCGGCCCCTTGACACTGCCCACGTCGGTCAGGGTGGTGCCCCGGGTCAACACCGGAGCCAGGGCCTTGAGCACCTCGGGCATGGCCCGCAAGGGGGTGGCCAGCACCAGCACGTCTGCCTTGCCCTTGGCCAGCTCTTCCAGGGTGTCCACACAGTGAATCCCCTGGCTGCGGGCCTGCTCATAGGGACGGTCATTGTGGTTCCATGCGATCACGAACCGGCCCCGGGCGGCCAGGCGGCGGGCCAGCGATCCGCCGATCAGACCCAGCCCTGCCACGGCGATCTTGTGGGCCGAGGTCAGCACCGGCGAGGCGGCCATGCCTGCCATGGGGTGCATGTGCTCGGGACCTGACAGGTCCATGTGTGGAAAGGGTGCGGATTCATCTACCATAACAACTCCTTGCTGATCGTCTCGGTATCGGGGTCCTCACCCCGGAAGGCCCCCGCCCTGGGCAGCATCCATTCACGGATGGGGGGCGCCGGATGCGGGGTGCGCGGATGGACCGCCAGGGTCTTGAGCCAGTCCCCCCTGTCCAGCAGGTCGGCCAGCACCTGATGCAGACCCTGCTGCCAGGGTGCGGCGTCGATGCTGGCCACGAAGCTGTAGGTCCCGTCGTGCCCCTTGATGGGCCGGGACATGAATGAGGTCATGTTCAGGCCCGCATCGCGCAGACGGTCCAGCAGGTTGGCCAGCACGCCCGGCCCGGTATTCAGGGGAATGAAGGTGACGATGGACTCGAAATCCCCGCCCGGCGCCAGGCGGCGTGCCAGCCGGGCGGCCCGATCTCGGGGAGCCAGCAGAAGAAAGTCGGTACGGGCCCCCTGATAGTCCTGCACCTCGCGCCGGTAGGTCTCCAGTCCGTAAAGGCTCCCGCATATGCGCGGCCCCAGAGCCACCTGGTCGGGGCCCAGATCACGGCAGGCCGCGGCGTTGGAGTTGGTCGGCACCGGATTGAGGCCGGTCTCTGTGATGAAGCCCTTGCACTGGGCCAGTCCATGGGGATGGGCGCCGACCTGGCGCAGGGGGCCATGGTCGGCCCGGACGAAGGCGTCAAAGACGATGGGCAGACGGACCATGCCGAAGCCCGCTACCGATTGAGCATCGATCAGGGCATCCATGTTGGGCACCACATGGCCCTCCACGTTGTTTTCCCAGGCCAGCACTCCCCAGCCTCGGCCCTCCTCCACGGCGGCCACGATGGCCGCCGCATCCGTGCAGGGCTTAAGTTCCGCCTGGCAGCCCAGCCTTGTTGCCATGAGGCTGGCGGCCTCAAGGGCGGCCTGGTGGGTGAAGGTCCCCTCGGGACCCAGGAAGTGCAGGGGAATTCGGTCGGGTTCAGTCGCCGGTGATTCTGACGAGTCCTGGCTCATGCGGATCGCCCCTGACGACGCAGGGGGCCATCGGCAAACCAGGAGGCCGGCAGGCAGATGGCCAGGGTCTGGATCAGGACCAGCCCGCCCATCCAGAGGAAGACCGCATACTTGGCAAAGAATGTAGGGAAATTGGCATAGGGCATGAGCACGTCGCCGCCCGACCCCCTCATGGAGAGCAGCCAGACCGTGACCGTCGAGGCCACCAGATGCAGGGCCAGCCCCATGGTGCCGCTGTCGCAACGGACCCACCAGGCAGCCAGGGCCACCAGCAGATAGGCCAGGACCATCCCCCAGGGCAGACCCTGAGCGGCCCCGGAGCGCTGGACCAGGGTCCCCAGCACCCCCACCGCCAGGCCGATGGGCAGGCCCAGCAGGCAACGGAAGGCGCTGGCCTTGCCAGACTCCCCCGTCGAGCGGGAGGGGGCTTGGTCCTTGGATTTGGAAACCTGAGACTTCATGGGTTCCAGACTAGTCCGACCCGGTCACCGTGGGGCGGCCGGGTCGGACTGGTCTGATTGCGAGAACAGGATTACTTCTTGTTGGCCCTGCGCTGGCGGGCGTTCCACTTGTACCAGGCATCCCTGTCCAGGATGATCTTGCGCACGCGGATGGACTCGGGGGTCACCTCCACGCACTCGTCATCGTTGGCGAAGTCCAGGGACTCCTCCAGGCTCATGTCGATGGGCGGGGTCAGGGTCTCCAGGACGTCGGCGGTGGAGGAACGCATGTTGGTCATGTGCTTCTCCAGGGTGATGTTGATGTCCAGGTCGCCGGGCTTGTTGTTGATGCCCACGATCTGCCCCTCGTAGACGGGCGACTGGGGCTTGACGAAGAACTCGCCCCGGGCCTGGAGCTTCTGCATGGCATAGGGGCTGGCCTTGCCGGAGCGGTCGGAGACCATGGATCCGTTCTGCCGGGTCTTGATGTCGCCCGCCCAGGGGGCGTAGCCGGCGGAGATTGAAGCGGAGATGCCGGTGCCGCGGGTGGCGGTCAGCAGGGCGGTGCGGAAGCCCAGCAGGCCACGGGAGGGCACGGTGAACTGCATCCTGACCCAGCCGGAGCCGTGGTTGGTCATGGTCTCCATGCGGCCCTTGCGGTCGGCCATGAGCTGGGTGACCGCGCCCATGTACTCCTCGGGCACGTCGATGGTGTCGGACTCCATGGGCTCCTGAAGCTTGCCGTCCACGGTCTTGGTGACCACCTGGGGGCGGCCCACGGTCAGCTCGTAGCCCTCGCGGCGCATCTGCTCGGCCAGGATGGCCAGGGCCAGCTCGCCACGGCCCTGAACCTCCCAGGCGTCAGGCCGGTCGGTGGGCAGCACCTTGATGGAGACATTGCCGATCAGCTCGCGGTCCAGACGGTCCTTGAGCATGCGGGCGGTCAGCTTGTGGTCCTTGCCCTCGGTGCCGGCCAGGGGCGAATCGTTGGTGCCGAAGGTCATGGAGACGGCCGGGTCGTCCACGTGGATCAGCGGCAGGGGGCGGGGGTCGTCCTGGTCGACGATGGTCTCGCCGATCATGATGTCCTCCACGCCGGCCACAGCAACGATGTCGCCGGGGCCGGCCTCCTCCACAGGGAAGCGCTGCAGACCCTTGGTGCGCAGGATCTCGGTCAGTTTGAAGTTCTCGATGGATCCGTCCACGCGCGACAGGCCGTACTGGCGGCCCTTGGTCAGGGTGCCGTTGTAGATGCGCACCAGGCCCAGACGGCCCAGGTAGTCGGAGGCGTCGATGTTGGTCACATGGGCCTGCAGTGGGGCGCCCTCCTCATACTCCGGGGCGGGGATGTTGGTCAGGATGGCCTCGAAGAGGGGCTCCAGATCGTCGTTGTCAGGCACGGCGCCGTCAGCGGGCTGGTTGACGGAGGCCTTGCCGGCCTTGGCTGCGCAGTAGATGACCGGCAGGTCCAGGAGGGAATCCAGATCCAGGTCCACTCCCTCCTCGCTCACGTCCTGGGCCAGGCCCAGGAGCAGATCGGTGGACTCGGAGACCACCTCGGAGATGCGGGCATCGGGACGGTCGGTCTTGTTGATGACCAGGATGACGGGCAGCTTGGCCTCCAGGGCCTTGCGCAGGACGAAGCGGGTCTGGGGCAGGGGCCCCTCGGAGGCGTCCACCAGCAGGACCACGCCGTCGACCATGGAGATGCCGCGCTCCACCTCGCCGCCGAAGTCGGCGTGGCCGGGGGTGTCCACCACGTTGATGGTGATGCCGTCGGGCTCGCCCAGCTTGGCTGCCAGCGGGCCTGTGTACTTGACGGCGGTGTTCTTGGCCAGGATGGTGATGCCCTTCTCCTTCTCCAGGTCGTTGGAGTCCATGACCCGGTCGGGCACCTCCTCCCGCTCGGAGAAGACGTGCGACTGCTGCAGCATGGCGTTGACCAGGGTGGTCTTGCCGTGGTCAACGTGTGCCACAATCGCCACATTTCGTATATCGCCGCGTACCGCCATCAAAACCTCATTCTCGTGAATGCTATCCCGGAATTGGACAAACAGAGACAAGTGTAACCGCCTTGTGTGACAGGCGTTCACTCCTCCTCGCCCTGGGGCGAACCTTGGACTGGGTCCGGAGACTGAACCTGGTCGGACAGCTCCTGGCGGGCCTGGGCCAGAGCCGAGTCCTCGTCGGGCAGGAAGGGGGCCAGGGAGGGCAGATCCTCCAAGGATTGCAGGCCCATCCGCTCAAGGAAGAGGTCGGTGGTGACCAGCAGCGCGGCGTGGGTCTGCTCGTCCAGGCCCTCCTCGCGGACCAGGCCGCGCACCAGCAGGGCCCGGATGACCCCGTCCGAATTGACCCCGCGGATCTGCCCCACCTGGGCACGGGTCATGGGCTGGCGGTAGGCCACGATGGCCAGGGCCTCCAAAGCCGCCTGGGAGAGGCGTGCTGTCTGGCCGTCCTTGACGAAGGCCGCCACCACGGGCTGGTAGGCGGTCCGGCTGGTCAGCTGCCAGCCCCGAGCGGTCCGACGCAGTTCGAACCCTCGGTCGCTATAGGACTCAGCCAGCGATTCCAGGGCGGCATTGACCGGGCCCGGATCCACGGCCAGCACCCGGGAGAAGTCCTCTGCGGTCAGCGGCCGGTCCGTGGCCACTAAAATGGCCTCCAGACAGGCGGCCAGTCCGCCGGGAAAGTCCTGTACGTCGAAGTCCACATATTCGGGACGGGTGTCGGGAGCCGAGGATTGGCTCATGCGAAATCCCCCTCACTGATCAAGGCCGTTTCCGGCTCCTGGGTCGGCCCTACCCAGCGCAGGTAGAGCGGCTGGTATGGGCCATCCTGACGGTACTGGATCAGCTCCTGCCTAAAGAAAATCAGCACGGCCAGGAATCGGGCCACCACCTGCGCCCGGCCCTGGGACGAGGCGACCAGATCGGCGAAGGCCACCGGCTGCCCGGGCTGTGCCAGCAGGGCCTGGCGAACCAGGTCGGCCTCCTTGTTCAGGTCGACCAGGGGCACGTGCAGCTGATCCAGCCGGACCTGGGAGGCCGGAGCGTTGACCAGGGCGTTGGCACAGAGCAGGGCCAGATCCTCCGGCTTCAGGGTCCAGACCAGATCAGGCAGCAGATGGGCCAGCTGGGGCTCCAGATGGCCGGGATGCGGGTAGCGGCCAGAGTTGGCGGCCAGCCTGGCTCGAAAGTCCTGCCCCGCCTGCTTGAAGGCCCGGTACTGCAGGAGCCTGGCGAAGAGCAGATCACGCTCCCGGAGGGCATCCATGGAGGCCTGGTCGCGCATGGACTCGTCCTCCACAGGCAGGAGGGCAGCGCTCTTGGCCTCCACCAGAACCGAGGCCACATCCAGGAAGGCGCTGGCCTGGTCCAGTCCCTGGCTGAAGTCCAGGGTGCGCACGTAGTCCAGAAACTCCCCGGTGATGGAGGCCAGCGAGACCTCCGTCAGCGAGAGCTTGCGGTTGGCCAGCATGCCCAGCAGCAGGTCGAAGGGCCCCTGGTAGACATCCAGGTCGACGGCGAAGCCGTCCGATGATCCGCTCACGCCACGATGCCGCGGGCGATCAGCTCCCGGGCGACCTCCCGATACTCCTTGGCGGTCTTGTGCTCGGGGGCGAACATGGTGATGGGCTCGCCGGCCACCGTGGCATCGGGCAGCTTGATGGACCGGCTGATGATGGAGTGGAGGACCTTGCCCTTGAAGGCCTCGTAGATGCGCTGAAGCACCTCGTCCGAATGCAGGGTCTTGGTGTACATGGTGACCAGCACCCCGTAAATCTGCAGGTCGGGGTTGATGCGGCTGCGGACCTTCTCGATGGATTGCATGAGCAGGGCCACGCCGCGCAGGGCGAAGAACTCGGCCGCCACGGGAATGATGACCCCGTCCGCAGCAGTCAGCGCGTTGACGGTCAGCAGGCCGAGCGAAGGCTGGCAGTCGATGATGATGGCGTCATACTCCTGCCGCAGGGGCCGGATGGTGGCCGCCAGGGCCTGTTCCCTGCCGACCTCGGTGACCAGCTGAATCTCGGCGGCCGACAGATCGATGTTGGCCGGGATGATGTCCAGGCCGTCGAAACGGGTGTGCCGGACCACCTCGTGAACATCCAGGGAGGTGTCGAACATGGCGGTGTAAATGGTGTTGTCCACGCTGTTGGCGTTGATGCCCAGGCCCACGGTGGCTGCGCCCTGGGGGTCGAAGTCCACGATCAGCACCCGGCGCCCATACTGGCACAGGGCCCCGGCGATGTTGATGGATGAGGTGGTCTTGCCTACGCCGCCCTTCTGGTTGCACATGGCGAGAACACGGGCCGGGCCGTGCTGTTTCAAAGGCTCCGGGGCAGCGAACGTCTCATACTCGCGCCCTAACAAATCCGTAGGCATGCTTCTACCCTATCAAGTTTCCGGCCGCATTCGCGGGTTGGCGGGTCAGCGGGCGCGGGGATGGGCCGTTTGGTAGGTCTCCATCAGGGCCTGGGGGCTGACGTGTGTGTAGATCTGCGTCGTGGTCACCGAGGCGTGGCCCAGCAGCTCCTGGACCGAACGCACATCGGCGCCTCCCTCCAGCAGATGAGTGGCGAAGGAGTGCCGCAGGGTGTGGGGGTGCAGGGGTCTGTTCAGCCCTGCCCGGCGGCCGGCATCCCTGACCACCTGCCAGACCGTCTGCCTGGTCAGCCGCTTGCCCCGCTTGTTCAGGAAGACGGCACGCAGCTCCCTGCCCTTGGTGGCCCGATCGCACAGGCTGGACCGCCCCAGATTCAGGTAGGCCTGCATGGCCTGGCAGGCGTAGGAGCCCATAGGCACCAGACGCTGCTTGTCGCCCTTGCCGGTCAGACGGACCACCCGCTCGTTAAGGTTCATGTCTTCCAGATCGGTGCCGACGGCCTCCGAGACCCGGCAGCCGGTGGCGTACATGAACTCCAGCAAGGCCTTGTCCCGCAAAACCACCGGATCCTTGGACCCGCCCATGGCGGCCACATCCAGCAGCCGGGTCACCTGGTCCACGTCCAGCACATCCGGCAGGGCCGAGGTGCCCTTGGGAGCCTTGACGGCACGAGAGACATCCTGGTCGGTCACCCCCTGCTTGAGGGCGAACCGGTGCCACTCATGGACGGCGGCCATCCTCCGCGAGCGGCTGGCTGGACTCTCGTCGGCCAGATGGGCCAGAAAGCCCTCCACATCGGCGGTCTGAATCTGCTCCAGGCTGGTGATGCCGCGGCCGGACAGCCAGCGGATGTACATGTTCAGATCGGACTTGTAGGCCTTGACCGTGGCAGGGGCCAGACCCCGCTCCAGACCGGTGTAAGCCAGGAACTGATCCAGCAATGCAGTCAGCCCCTCCTGATGATCACCGTCCACTACCGCATAACCTCCGGTTCTCTTCATCAGTGCTGGTCTTTAGGCCATATTCTAGCGCTCAGCTCCCCTGTTCCCGTGCTTCCAACGCGCCTGGGATCGAGATGGCCGATATCAAGATGGCCGATCAAGAGACCTCCCGGATCAGCCCCTGGATCCCCTCTTGCTGGAGAATCCGTCGGTAGGGGCCGGCCTCCCTGCCGATGATCCGGTCGATGGCGTGCATGCCCAGCAATTCAACCGGCGCATTGTCATCGGTCAATACCCTCCCCTTGGCATCCCCAACCGCGCTCAGTCGGGAGCTGACCTGCTCCATCATCTGGGACAGATCCGGATCAGGGCTGACCCTGGCGGCCGCCTCCGCCAACAGGTCGGAACCCGGGTAGTCCCCCATCGCCGCCTTCTTGCCCTGGGTATCCCCTCCTGATCCCGAGCAATTCCCGGAAGAGGGGCGGCGCGCAAAGAGCTCGCGGTTGGTGGTCTGGGGCACGTCGGCTATCAGGATGGCATCGGATCCGAAGACCCTGGTGATGGTATTGGTCAGGGCCGCATTGATGGAACCCTGACCGTCGTCGATCATGTTCATGTTGACCACCATGACCCCGCCCGGATTCAGGTGGTTCCTGACCAGAGTGAAGAACTCGGTGGAACTCATCTGGAAGGGTATGGTGATGTCCTGATAGGCATCGACCATGATCAGGTCGTAGCGCTGGCCACTGGCCGCCAGCCAGGCCCGGCCGTCGTAGGTGGAAACCGGGATATCGGCTGGCTGATCAAAATACTTGATGGCCAGGTTGCTGATGGCCTGGTCGATCTCCACCCCCTGGACGGCCATCCTGGGATAGTACCGCCTCAGTTGCCGGGCATAGGTCCCGGTCCCCATGCCCAGGATCAGGGCCGAGCGGGCCTGATCAGCCATGAGCGGCGCCGCCAGGGCCGTGTCGTAGTACATGCCGGTCATCCCGGGGTGCTTCATGGTCACCGACTGAACCCCGAAGAGGACGTTGGTGGAGAGGATGGTCCTGTCCGCCAGGGTTTTGACCTGCAGGTAGTTGTAGATGGACTCGCCCTCGTAGGCCAGGCCCTTCTCCCAGAAGGCGAACCCCGTCATCGGCGACAGGGCGGCCGAGACCACAAAGGCCACCGTGGCGATCAAGCAGGCCAGGCGGTGGGCATGGGAGGAAAGGAAGTAGATCAAGGCCACCAGGAGCAGTATCCCGGAGAATATCAGAAAGGTGACGAAGGTCCCCACGGCCGGGATGGTCACAAAGGTGGGCAGGAAGGTGCCCAGGATGGACCCCACAGTGTTGCAGGCGCTGAGCCGGCCGACCACCGAAGCGTTGTCATCCAGGGAGTCGGTGGCGCTCTTGACCAGGCCGGGGGTGATGGTGCCCAGGAGGAAGAGGGGCGGAACAAAGATGATCAGGCAGGAGATGAAGGCCGCCAGGACCAGGAAGTTGGTGGAGACAGCCACGATCAGCAGCCCCGAGATCAGGATGATCAGATACTTGCCGACCAGGGGGATCAGGGCAATCCAGACGGCCGCGGCCATAATGCACAGGTAGAGCCTGTCCGGGTCAGGATTCCGGTCGGCCCAACGGCCGCCGACGACGGCCCCTAGGGCCAGGGCGATCATGATGGTCCCGATGATGATGGTCCATACGATCTGAGAGGACGAGAAGTACGGAGCCAGCAGGCGGGAGGCCCCCAGTTCGGCGGCCATGACGGCCATCCCCGAGAAGAACTCCGTCACATAGAGAAAGATCCGCGACCGCAGAATAGGGCGCGACCGATTGATCCCCGCTGGTTTTGATCCACCGCTGCCCCGCGGTGGACTGGCTTGACTTGCCAATTCTGCCGATACAGCCGACGCGTCTGCGCTGTGATCATCGTTCATGGCGGCTCCCGGCATCATCGTCGTCAATCAACTTACCGTCCCCATGAGGAATGGTCAAATATGCAAAGAACCCCGCGAAAGGCGAGGTTCTTGAAATGCGGTGTTCGGGTCCGCTGATCAGGCAGCGACCGGAGCGTTCACATCGGCAGGCAGGGCCTTCTTGGCCTCAGCCACGATGGCGTTGAAGGTGTCGATGTCATTGACGACCAGGTCGGCCAGGGCGCGGCGGTCCAGCTCGATGCCGGCCAGGCGCAGCCCTTGGATGAAGCGGTTGTAGGTGATTCCCTGGGCGCGGCATCCGGCATTGATGCGCTGGATCCACAGCTTGCGGAAGTCGCCCTTGCGGGCCTTGCGGTCCCGGAAGTTGTATGTGTATGAATGGAGCAGCTGCTCCTTGGCCTTGCGGTAGAGACGGGAGCGCTGGCCACGGTAGCCTGACGCCCGCTCCAGGACGACCCGACGCTTCTTATGCGCGTTGACTGCCCGCTTGACTCGTGCCATAGATATTCCTCAGCTTTCTAAAATCTCACTCGACGCGACAGCACCCGCTCAGCGGGCCAGCATCCTCTTCATGTTCTTGGACTGGGTCGGAGCGAGCACCTCGTCAGTGGACAGGTGACGACGCTTCTTGGCCGACTTGTGCTCCAGATTGTGGCGCATACCGGTCCCGGCGTGCATGAGCTTGCCCGAACCCGTGGTCCGGACGCGCTTGGATGCGGCGGAGTTACTTTTCATCTTCGGCATTGCTGCCCTCCTTGGATTTCATCTGCTTGGGAGAAGTATTGTTGTCGGCCTTGGCAGCCAGATGGGCCGCCTGACGGGCCTTGCGCTCGGCACGGGCCTGGCCGCCCCGCCGACGCTGCTCGGACTGGGTGTGGACCTTCTTGCCCTTGGGCGACAGGGTCATGATGATGTTGCGCCCCTCCTGCTTGGGGGCGAACTCGATGGAGCCCAGATCCGCGACGTCGTCAGCCAGCTTGCGCAGGAGCTCCACGCCGCCGATGGGCCGGGACTGCTCGCGCCCACGCAGCATGATGGTGACCTTGACCTTGTCTCCGGCGGACAGGAAGCGGCGCACGTGCCCCTCCTTGACCTCGAAGTCGTGGTCGTCGATCTTCAATCTGAAGCGGATCTCCTTGATCTCCGACATGCTCTGGTTGCGGCGCGCCTCACGAGCCTTGATCTTCTCGTTGTATTTGAACTTGCCGTAATCAATGAGCTTGGCGACCGGAGGCTTGGCCTTGGGCGCAACCTCGACCAGGTCAAGGTTGGCCTCCTTGGCCAGGTTGAGGGCGACGGAGGTCGCAATGATTCCCACCTGTTCGCCGTTGGGCCCGATCAGGCGTACCTGAGACACTCGTATATCGTCGTTAATCCTTGGTTCGTCGCTAATGATGACTCCTTCTCAAATACCACAACATCCACTGCCAGGCGAAGAACCCATAGGTTTCGAACATGACCGTCGCCGCTGTATCGCAACGAAACCGCCAATACCTGCACCATATGTAATGACGGCCAACCGTCATCGGCGCAGGTCGAACCCGAAGCCATGGAAGGCTCCCAGGTGGGATCATCCGCTTTCTTGATTTCTCAAGCCGTGTAGCAGTATAGCACAGCCCTCGGGACAGACTCTTAGGCCGGAAGGTCCAGCAGCTCCGGCTTGGTTCCGTCGTGGATGAAGTAGACGTCATACCAGGTCAGGAAGGAGTAGACGGTCCAGATCTTGCGTCGGGCGTCGTTGCGCTTGGCGTAGTTGTCGTCCAGCATGCGCAGCAGGGCCTGCTGGTCAAAGAACTCGGAGACCCATTCCTGCTCGAACATGCTGCGGACCAGCCGGTAGTAACGCTCCTGATGCAGCCAGTCCCGGATGGGCACGGGGAAGCCCAGCTTCTCCCTGGCGGACCACTCCCGGGGAATATGGCGGTCGGCAGCCTTGCGGAAGGCGAACTTGGTGTTCTGATCAGTGATCAGGTATTTGGTAGGCACCTTCTCGGCCACATCCATCAGCTTGCGGTCCAGCAGCGGCACCCGCAGCTCCAGGGAGTGGGCCATGGTCATCTTGTCGGCCTTGAGCAGGATGTCCCCGGGCATCCACTGATGCATGTCCAGGTACTGCTTCTTCTTGAGCTCGGACAGGCTGCGCCCCTTGAGCCGGGCATAGATTCGTCCCGTGATCTCAGAGACACGGGGAGCCTTGCGGTAGGCCGGCTTGAGCAGCCTGCCGGCCTCGTCCTCGTCAAAGACCTTGGCCTGGCCGATGAAGCTCTCCTCGGCGGGGGCCAGGTTGGCGTAGAGGTGCCAGGCCCCGTGGAAGTGCTTGCCCTTGGCCCAGCGTCCGATGGCATACCGGGCCTTGCGGGGCAGTCGGCCCAGGAGACGGGTGACATCCTTGATGATGCGCGAGCGCGTATGCACGCCGTAGTCTACGTAGCCTGCGAAGAGCTCGTCGGCGCCCTCCCCGCTCAGGACCACGCGCAGGTCTCTGCTGGCCAGCTCGGAAAGGAAGAAGAGCGGCACGCAGGAGGGGTTGGAGTCCGGCTCGTCCATGTACCACTGAATCTGCGGGAAGTAGCTGAAGGCCTGGTCGCCGTCCAGGGACTCGGTGGTGTTGTTGAGCTTGAGTATGGAGGCCAGCTCGCCAGCCTGGTCGGACTCGTTGTAGGTCCCCTTGCCGAAGCCGATCGAATAGGTGTGCCGGGGGCGTGCCAGGGCTGCGACATAGCTGGAGTCCACCCCGGAGGAGAGGAAGGAACCCACCTCCACATCGGCCACCTGGTGGGCCTTGACCGAATCCTGGACGGTCTGGTCGATGGAGTCGACCAGATCCTTCAGATCCTGCTTGCTCTCGCCAAAGGCCGGGTCATAATACTGGTGGATGTCCATCTTCCCGTCCCGGAAGGTGAACCAATGGCCCTCGGGAAGCTTGAATACGCCCTTGAAGAAGGTCTCGGGGAGCGCCGGGTACTGGAAGGTCATGTAGGGACGCAGGGCCTGGGTGTTGAGCTCCTTGTGGAAGTCCGGATGCTGCAGGAGGCTCTTGATCTCCGAGGCGTACATGAAGGTGCCGCCCATCCGGGCGTAATAGAAGGGCTTGATGCCGAAGTGGTCCCGGGCCCCGAAGAGTTCGCCGCGGCCGCGGTCCCAGATGACGAAGGCGAACATGCCGCGCAGGCGGTTGACCACCTGGTGGCCCCACTGCTCGTAGCCGTGCAGGATGACCTCGGTGTCGGACTCGGTGGAGAAGGTGTGGCCCAGGTCGATCAGCTGGCGGCGCAGTTCACGGTAGTTGTAGATCTCCCCGTTCATGGTGATGGCCATGGAGGAGTCCTCGTTGAAGATGGGCTGGTCGCCGCCCTGCAGGTCGATGATGCTCAGGCGCCGAAAGCCCAGGGCCACCCGCTCATCGACGAAATGCCCCTCGTTGTCGGGGCCTCGGTGGGCAATGATGTCCGTCATCCGCTTGAGCACGGCCGTTTTTTCCTCGGCAGAGGTGTCGTTGACGAACCCAGCAATTCCGCACATTGGCATGACTCCTTATCGATCCACCAGCAGTCCACAATAGCCCAAAAGGGCAACAGGAAACAGAGGGGCCTCACTTATATGTGGACTACGCCGGAACCCCATGGGTGAGAAGCTCCGGCGTGTCACTGGAGGCAGAACGGTCAACGGGTGACTTGGTCCACCAAGGGCAGGTAGTCGCCATAGCCCTCCTCCTCCATCCGGTCCCGCGGCACAAACCGCAGGGCGGCGGAGTTCATGCAGTAGCGCTGCCCGCCACGGTCGGCAGGACCGTCGTCGAAGACGTGTCCCAGATGGATGCCGGTCTGTGCCGTGCGGACCTCGATCCGGGGCCGGCCCAGCAGCTTGTAATCCTTGCGGTTGACCAGCAGGTCGGGATCGATGGGCTTGGTGAATGCCGGCCAGCCGCAGCCCGAGTCGTACTTGTCCGCCGAGGAGAAGAGCGGCTGCCCACTGACCACGTCCACATAGATGCCCGGGCGGAACTCCCCGTCGTAGGCGTTGGCGAAGGGCCGCTCGGTGGCCGAGTGCTGGGTGACCTCGTAACTTTCAGGGTCCAGGGACCAGATGCGCTCGATGTAGCGCTGGCGGGAGGCGGCGTTGGCGATGGCCTCCAGAGGGATGTGGCAGTATCCGCCGGGGTTCTTGAGCAGGTAGTCCTGGTGGGACTCCTCCGCCGGATAGAAGTTGATCAGGGCCTCCACCTGCACAGCGGGATGACGGCCGGTCCTGCCCTCCAGCTCCTCCAGGGCGCGCCGGAAGACCGGCTCCTCCTGCTCGCGATGCTGAGGATCCCAGTAGAGGCCGCTGCGGTACTGCCGGCCCCGGTCGTTGCCCTGCCGATCCACCGAGAAGGGATCGATCAGATCCAGCAGAAGCAGGGTCAGGGTCCGCAGACTGACGCTCTGGGAATCATAGGTCAGCCGAACGCTTTCCACGGCGTCGGTGACACCGCTGCAGACCTGCTCATAGCTGGGGTCGGGCACTGTGGATTGGGCGTATCCCACCTGGGTGTCGATGATCCCGTCCACCTCCTGGAAGAACCGCTCAATGCCCCAGAAACATCCCCCTGCCAGGACGACCGTGGCCGGGTTGTTGGTCGAAATCTTGTTCTTGTCCATGATTCCTCCTCGCATACCGGTGCCTATCGCTAGGTTCAACAGGAGCGGGAGAGCGCCTATTCCACGCCCGTCCCGTCTTGACAGCCTTCTCACATTGTCGACCGGCCTATCCCCGCGGCGCGAGAGGGGATTATCATTGCAGACCATTCCCCAAAACGAAGTCAACCAAACGAAGTCAGGAGGCGGTTCATGCAGCGAGTGCAGGAAGACGCTGACGAAGATGCGAGGTCCTCCGGGACCATCCTGGGCTCCCTGGCTGCGGCCTTCCCACGGACCCTGCCCATCATGGCCGGATTCCTGGTGCTGGGGATCTCCTACGGCTTTCTGATGACCAGCCGGGGCTTCCCGGTGATCTACCCGCTGGCCATGAGCGCCCTGATCTACGCCGGTTCCATGGAGTTCGTGACCGTGGACCTGCTCATGTCCACCTTCAATCCCTGGGGCGCGCTGATGCTGACCCTGATGGTCAATGCACGCCACCTCTTCTACGGCCTGGCCATGCTGCCGGTCTTTCGAGGGACGGGCCGGAAGAAGCCCTACCTGATCTTCGGCATGTGCGACGAGACCTTCGCCCTGGAGTCCGCCGACCCCCATCCGGCCGGGACCGACAAGGGCTGGTACCTCTTCTTCGTCACCCTGCTCGACCAGATCTACTGGGTGGGCGGCGCCACCCTGGGCGCTGTGCTGGGCAACCTGGCCAACTTCGACACCCGGGGGCTGGATTTCGTGCTGACCGCCATGTTCCTGGTCCTCTTTCTGGAGCAGTGGCGGCAGGCCGAGGCCCGCCTGCCGGCCCTGATCGGTCTGCTGGCCTCCCTGGCCTGCCTGCTGATCTTCGGACCCGACCGGTTCATCATCCCGTCCATGGTGGTCATCCTGGTCTTCTTCATCCTCTTGGACTTCCACAGCCAAAGGGAGGCCTCATGACCACCACGCAGCAACTGATCACCATAGGCATTGTGGTCCTGGGAACCATGGCCACCAGATTCCTGCCCTTCTTCATCTGGCCGGAGGGACGTCGGCCGCCGGCCCTGGTGACCAGGCTGGGAGGTCTGCTGCCCGCCGCCGTCATGGGGCTGCTGGTGGTCTATTCGTTGAGGCACACCAACCTGGTCGGAGGCGACCACGGGCTCTACGAGGCCCTGGCTCTGCTGGTCACAACCCTGGTCCACCTGCGCTGGCGGAACATGATGGTCAGCATCGCCTGCGGCACCCTGACCTACATGGCCTTGGTGCAGGGGTGGCTGACCTTCCTGGTCAGTCTGGCTGGTCTGGGATGATGGAGGCGCCTTCAAGGGGCGATCGCAGAAAGAAGAATCGTATGCAGGATGACGGTCAGTCGGGCGAGACTGTCCAGGCGCCGCTCTGCCGGATCTGGGGCGCCGGACAGTACTTTGGCGAAGAGGTGGCTCGCGGCGGACAGGCCCTGGTCATCGCAGCGGACGGAGGATTGGAGCCGGCCCTGGAGCACGGGGACGAGCCCAATCTGGTCGTCGGCGACTTCGACTCCCTGCCCGCTGGCAGCCGAAAGCTGCGCACGGACATCCCCCGCCGCGTCCTGCCTGCCGAAAAGGACGACACAGACCTGCTGGCCGCGGTCAAGGTGGGTTGGCAGCACGGTTGCCGGCGATTCCTTATATATGGTGGCCTGGGCGGACGCATGGACCACACGCTGGCTAATCTGAACCTGATCCATCTGATCGCGGCCAGCGGAGGCCGGGCCGAACTCTGGGGGCGGGGAATGCTGGTCACGGCCCTTGGCCCTGGAAGCCTGGACTTCCCTGCCTGGGACTGCCCGCCCAGATCCATGATCTCCGTCCTGGCCGCCGACGACCAGGCTCTGGGCGTGGTCGAGCAGGGCCTCAAATACCAGACGGATGGCATGACCATGACCAACCAGCAGGTGACCGGCGTCAGCAACGAGTTCCTGCCTGGCAGACCGGCCCACATAGGTCTGAAACAGGGAACAGTGTTCGTCACCTACCCCACCTCGGCGCCTCAGCCGGTCTGGAGCACCAGCCTGGAGCCCAGGGCCGACCTGGGCTCCCTGGAGACGCGGCCCTCCCGTCGGCTGGCCTGAGCCCCATTTTGACTTTGAAAACCGACTTGGAAAGGAAAAACGATGGCAGCATCACCTACAGCCCAGCACCCGCTCTTCATCTGCTACAGCCGCTGCTCCACCTGCGCCAAGGCGCGCACCTGGCTGCGTGACCACAATGTGGACTTCACCGAGCGCGACATCAAGGAGGACCGCCCCACCCAGCAGGAACTGACCGCCTGGCTGGACATGAGCGGCCTGCCCGTCCGACGATTCTTCAATACCTCGGGCCAGGCCTATCGCAGCCAGGGCTTAAGCAAACGGCTGCCGCAGATGGACACGGAGCAGGCTCTACAGCTGCTGGCCACCGACGGCATGCTGGTCAAGCGTCCTATCCTGCTGGATGGCCGGCATGTCCTGGTCGGATTCCGTCAGCAGCAGTGGGAGGATTGGCTGGCCGATACGAACGAAAATTCTCACAATTCGTGATCGTTTTGTTACGCAAACAGACAACAAAACCTACCAATTTTTTTGTTCGTTTTTTCCTTGGCAGAACCCGCGTTATCGCTTGCTATAAGTACACAGGGTTCTATAAACTATGAGATGTTATCAGTAATCGGCCATATACGGTCCGGTAATTTTTGTGCTGTATACGGCCAATCTCCAAGGGAGAATTGAATGACAGTAAAGATTGGCATCAACGGATTCGGACGTATCGGTCGTCTGGCCTTCCGGCGCATCTTTGAGCTCCAGGCCCGTGGCGGCGACGCCTCCAACATTGAGGTTGCCGCCATCAACGATCTGACCACCCCGGCCATTCTGGCCTATCTGCTCAAGTACGACAGCACCCAGGGCACCTTCCGTCACGACGACGGCACCAATGTCTCGGTCACCTCCACCGACACCGCCATCGTGGTGGACGGCAAGGAGATTCCGGTCTACGCCGAGAAGGACGCCAACAACATCCCCTGGGTCAAGAACGACGGCGTGGACTACGTGCTGGAGTGCACCGGCTTCTACACCTCCTCCGAGAAGGCCCAGGCCCACCTGAACGCCGGAGCCAAGAAGGTCCTGATCTCGGCCCCCGCCAAGGACGACACCACACCCACCGTGGTCTACGGCGTCAACCAGGAGACCCTGAAGCCCTCCGACAAGATCATCTCCGCCGGCTCCTGCACCACCGGCTCCCTGGCCGCCATGGTCAAGATGCTGGATGACAACTTCGGCATCCGCATCGGCTACATGACCACCATCCACGCCTACACCGGCTCCCAGATGCTGCTGGACGGCCCCAAGGGCAACAAGCCGCGCAACACCCGCGCCGCCGCCATCAACACCATCGAGCACTCCACCGGCGCCGCGAAGGCCATCGGCAAGGTTGTTCCCTCCGTTGACGGCAAGCTGCAGGGCCATGCACAGCGTGTGGCCGTTCCCTCCGGCTCCGTCACCGAGCTGACCTGCGTCCTGGACAAGAAGGTCACCGTCGACGAGATCAACGACGCCGCCAAGAAGGCCTTCGAGGGCAAGGACTACTTCGGTTACAACGACGAGGGCATCGTCTCCTCCGACGTGATCGGCGACACCCACGGTGGCATCTTCGATCCCACGCAGACCGATGTCAACACCTACGGTGACGACCAGCTGGTCCGCACCGTTGCCTTCTACGACAACGAGTACGGCTTCACCAGCAACATGATCCGCACCCTGCTCTACTTCGCTGAGTTGGGCGACTGAGCATCCGGCCGGTTTATCCGGCCATAGCGATTATGGGGTCCGCCTCCCTACGGGGGCGGGCCCCTTGCTTATCATCGGCGCTTCCGTGTGAGCGCCCGCATGGCCAGATCGCAGACCAGCCCGACGACCATACCCGCCAGAAAACCAATGGCCATGACGGCCAGAGGGTTGTTTTCCAACCAGGAGGCGGCCAGGTACCCCAAGGTCCACATGTAGATGGACCAGAGCAGACCGGCCAGGGCAGCCAGGGGCAGGTAACGGTTGAGCGGATACCTCGCCGCCCCGGCAGTAAGGTTGACCACGGTCCGGCCCGAGGGCACGAATCGAGAGGCCAGCGTGAAGAATCCGCCCCCCTGCAGCAGGGCCCTATGGGCCCATGAGGTCACTGCCTTGCCTGCGGCACCACGAAAGACGGCCAGACGATTCAGCGGAACCATCCTCCCCAGCCCATAGGTGCAGGCGTCGCCGCCTACGAAGGCCAGGGCGCATACCAGAAAGACCAAAACGGGCAGGGGTCGTCCCGAGGCCCGGAAGGCCGAAGCCGTAGCCAGGACCATGAGCTCCGTGGGTATGGGAATGATCAACGCATCCAGAAAGGCAGCCAGAAAGAGCACGACCAGCCCCCAGCCGCCCGTCACCGCATCGAGCAGCCAGGCATTGACAGCGGTCATGGACTACCCTTTCCGCGCAATGGCGCCAAAGACACCCCTCAGCCTACCCAAACGGTCAGTACCTTAGCATGGAGTCATGAGCAAGAAGAAGCGGGCGGACTCGGATGCCGCGACCCCGGCCATGGCCCAGCTGGAGCGTCTGGGGGTGCCCTTCACCATCCACGAATACCATCACAACGCCGACCATATGGACCAGGGATACGGCATCGAGGCCGCCAAAAAGCTGGGCCTGGACCCGCGCACGGTCTACAAGACCCTGATGGCCGACACAGGCAAGGAACGGGTCATCGGCATTGTGCCGGTGACCGGCCACCTGAACCTCAAACACCTGGCGGCTGCCGTGGGCGCCAAGAAGGCTCGCATGGCCGACAAGGCCCAGGCCGAACGAGAGAGCGGATACGTCCTGGGCGGCATTTCGCCCTTCGGCCAGCGAACCTCACACATCACCGTGCTGGACCAGGGCGCCTTGGAATTCGACACCATTATGGTCTCCGGCGGCAAGCGCGGGATCAGCCTGGGCCTGGACCCGCGGGATCTGATCCGTGTCCTCAAGGCCAAGACCGCGCCTCTGGCCACCGACTGAGGGATCTTAGCGCCGGGGCCTAGCCCTGCGGCTGTGGAACTTTCCTTGATGCACGTGCTGAGCGCAGGGCAGCAGGCAAGACGAAGTGCATATGCTCGTCGACTGCCCGGGCCCGGGCCACCTGGGTGAACCCTCGGGAGGCCAGGGTCTCCAGCACCCCCTGAACGAGGTTTTCGGGAACCGAAGCACCCGAGGTGAGTCCTACCGAATCCATGCCCTGCAGCCAGGTCGGATCCAGCTCGCCCGCATCGTCGACCCGGTGGGCCCTCTGCTCGCCCTGACCGGGAAAGCGCGCATCCAGGGCCTGACGGGCCACTTCGACCAGACGCACCGAATTGGAGGAATTGGCCGAGCCCACCACAACCATGCAGTCCGCTTGGCCGGCCACCAGCTTGACCGCCTGCTGCCTGTTCTGGGTGGCGTAGCAGATGTCGGAGCCCGGCGGCTCCTCTATCCAGGGGAAGCGTCGACGCAGGGCCGCGGCCAGGTCGGCGGTCTCATCCAGGCTCAGGGTGGTCTGGGTCAGCATGACCAGCGGGGTGTCGGGTCCAAAGTCCAAGGCCTGAATATCGGCCTCATGCTCAACCAGATGAACCCGGTCAGGGGCCTCCCCCATGACTCCCACAGCCTCGTCGTGCCCCCGGTGGCCTATGTAAATAATCCGGTAGCCGTCGCGAACGAAGCGCTGGACCTCCCGGTGAACCTTGCTGACCAAGGGGCATGAGGCATCGACCACACGCATCCCCCGCCGCTGGGCCTCCTTGACGACCGAGGGGGCGATGCCATGGGCCGAGAAGACCACGGGAACCCCGGCACGGACGGCCTGGTCGGGAATCTGATCCAGCTCGTCCACGAAGACAGCCCCTCGCTGGGCTAGATCCTCGACCACATGCCGGTTGTGGACTATCTGCCGGCGCACATAGACCGGTGGCAGCCCCTGGTGGGGGTTGTCCGCATCCAGGATGGTCTGCACGGTCTGGATGGCACGGTCCACCCCCGCGCAGAACCCACGCGGATCAGCCAGGATGACCCGTCCATGCCCCTGCGTGGTCGGCTGTTCGCACACGGTGGTCCGAAATACTGCCACTGCCGCTCCTTATCAACGTCCATCCGGGCGGTCCCGGACATTGCAAGACCATGGTAGAAAGCCAGAGCCGCTCCCGGTAGTCCATCCGCCACTCTTTCACCAAGAAGCCAAGACCGCCCAGGCGCTAGGATGGTGGCGTACCAAGCATCAACGGCACTATGGAAGTGGGAGCATGCATACGAACGAGATGATGGGCGGGGCCGTGCCCCGGACCGGACAGCAGTACAGCATCCGTCATGGGGACTACGAGGCGGTAGTGACCGAGCTGGGAGCCATCCTGCGCGTCCTGAAATACCAGGGCAAGGATCTGCTGGCCTCATTCGACCCGGATGGGACCGTACCCTGCAGCAACGGGAACGTGCTGGTCCCCTTCCCCAACCGGATTGAGGACGGCACCTACGACTTCCAAGGCCACACCTACACCCTGCCCATCGACGAGCACGACCGGCGCACCGCCATCCACGGCTACGGCTACCGGTCCTACTGGCGCCTGCAGGTTCTGGCCGAAGACTCCGTCAGCCTCTCCTGGCGGGTGCCCGACATGGCCGGATACCCCTTCGACGTGGTGGTCACCGTCACCTACACCCTGGACGACCAGGGGCTGACCATGACCACCCGGGCCCTGAACCTGGGCGACGAGGCCGCGCCCTGGGCCTTCGGCATCCACCCCTGGCTGTCCAACGGCAAGCAGGGCGTTGGTGACCAGATCCAGAAGGACAACGCCCCCTGCACCCTGTCCATCCCCTGCCGCACCCACGTAATGGTCGACCCGGACAGGCTGCTGCCCACCGGCACCGAACCTGTCCAGGGACGAACCGATCTGCGCCAGGGCCCTGTGTTGGGCGAGGATGCGGCTTTCGACGACGCATGGACCGATGTGGAACGGGACGACGACGGCACCTGCTCGGCCTGGTTCACCAGGCCGGACGGCATCCGCGTTCAGCTCTGGGGCGATGAGACCATCACCTCCTGGCAGGTCTGCACCGGGACCGGCTTCGACGCAGGCATGCGCCCGGCCGGCGTCGCCGTGGAGCCCATGACCGCCTACGCCAATGCCTTCAGAACTGGCCGGAACCTGGTCATTCTGCAGCCTGCCGCCGTCTACACCACCCAGGTGGGTTACCGGGCGCAACAGCTCTGAGCAGCCTGCTGGTCGACAAAGGTCAGCCCGGTGTGCGATAATCGGCAAGGCTTATCGGATCATCAGTAGCAAAGGAGTCCAATCATGGGCATGCGCGGACGCAAGCGCAGGGATCGCCGCAAGAAGGCCGCCAACCACGGCAAGAGGCCGAACACCTGATCGTCTGCCCCGGCACCAATGGTGCCGGGGTTTTGCATATATGCGTAAAAAAAAAAACCATGGCTGCATACGCATGACCATGATCCCTGCAATAGCCTGAACGGCCGGACAGCAGCGATGCTCCGCCAAGAAACCGGCTGAACCTATTTGACTTTGTCTACTTGTCCCTGGCGCGATCCGGAGTCCCCTGCTCCAGTTCATCCATCTGGTCGAACATGTGCCTGAGCCGATCCAGCAGACAGTCCGGCGCGCACTCGGGGCGCAGATACCGGCGCAGCTCCTCGATGACCATGCGCTCCCGATCGTCGCAGCAGGATTCCGGATCGAAGCAGTCGCTGGGATCCACGCAGGAGGCATCCCGGTAGATGCGCAGGCTGGTGTGGGACACCCTGACAGAGCCGCCGTCATCGTAGGCGTAGTGACTCATCTCCACGCGTCCGTCCATGCTCCTGCCCGCTTCCTGGTACCTGATCTTCGGGGGCCCTCAGTGCCCCTTGCTGCTGATCTCTTTTTTTATACTAGGCCCGGCAGCACCAGTGCCATGGTGTTCCGCTGAGGGCTTGCCTGCAGCACCGCGCTCCTGCTGGTAGCCGCGCTCCTGGGCATATCGCTCCAGCTCCTGGCGCAGCTGCGAGCGCGCACGGTTCAGCCGGCTCATGACCGTGCCGATCTTGATGCCCTCCTCATCGGCCACCTGCTGATAGCTCTTGCCGTCGATGGCAGCGTCGATGAAGACCCGTCGGCGTTCCGGGCTGAGCCGGTTCAGGGCTGCCATGATCTCCTCGGGGGCGAAGGTCTCCATGTACTCCTGCTCGGCGGATTTGAGCCCCTCGGACCCGTGCTCAGAGGCCGAATAGATGTCCCAGTCGTTGTACTCGCCGGTCGAGTCGTTGGCCCTTTGCGGGCGCCGCTTGGCCTTGTGGTACTGGTTGAAGTAGGCGTTGCGCTCGATGGTGGTCATCCAGGCTTCGAAGTTGCTGCCGGGCTGGAAACGGTCGAAGGCCTTGAATCCGCGCTCGAAAGTGTCCTGAACCAGATCCTGGGCATCGTCGGGGTTGTTGGTCAGGCGCATGGCCTGTCGGTACAGCACATCCACCGCAGGCATGGCCAGGGCCTCGAATTGACGTTTTCTGCTTTCGAGTTCGCTGGTATCTGCCACACCCCTATTGTGCCATCCCCCCTCGCCCGTGGCGGTTTCGACCCGGTCGCGGGCCGGTCGGTCCTCGGTTACCATAATGACGAAGGAGAAATCACGCTTATGGAAAACACCGAGTACACAAGCATGGAGCAGGCGCTCTCGTCCGCCCCGCAACAGGAGGGGTCGACTCGCCTTGGGGACTCCTGGCTTCTGGGGTTCGACACCGAAACCACGGGCACCAGACCAGGCAAGGACGGCATCGTGTCGGCCAGCCTGGTTCTGCGCGACCCGAGCAAGGGCTACTCAGGGGATGTCGTAGCCACTTGGATAGTCAATCCGCACCGGCATATCAGCAAGGGGGCCAGCCGGGTCAACGGATTCACCGACCAGCAGCTGGCCGCCGAGGGCATAGAGCCTGGGCTGGCCACCGAGCAGATGGCCGGGTTCATCGCCCGCGCCCAGGACAAGCGCATCCCCCTGCTGGCCTACAACGCGCCCTTCGACGTGCAGATGCTGGACGGGGACATCGCCCACTGGTGCGCACAGTCAGTCAAGCCCTTAAGCGAGGGGGACCTGCTGGTAGTGGACCCACTGGTTCTGGACAGGGAGATCTCCCACCGGTCGGGCCGCCGGACCCTGGGGCTGACCAGTGAGTACTACGGCGTCATCCCCCATGGCAACTTCCACAATGCCACGGCGGATACAGTGGCGGCCGTCGACCTGATCAAGCCCATGACCACCCTCTTCCCCCAGGTGGCCCGAATCACCATGGACTCCCTGATGGACTGGCAGCGGCAGGCGCAAGCCAAGTGGCGGGAACAGTTCAACCAGCACCTGATCTCACAAGGTCGTCGTCCAGTCACCGACTCCTGGCTCTGAGGCTCAGCTCCAAGGCCGATCCACTACCTGCTTTTTGCCCATTCAGTCAAGGGGTCGTCGGATCCTCCTGCCCTGGCCTCGAGGCGGTTTAGACTGGTATCTGGTCTCGCTCGGGGGCACCGATCGGGACGGGAACCATTGAAGTGACGAACCTACAGACAAGGGGGAAGCCGGCATGGCGCTGACGATGGCTTCAACTCTGGAGCTGCTGCGCAACCATCATCAACTGCGCGAGGTGATCCAGGGCGACCAGTGGACCTTGCATACTCCGGAAGACACCGAGTCATCCAAGCCCTTCACCGACATCACCTACGACACCCGCCAGGCTGGACCTGGCAGTCTGCTCTTCTGCAAGGGCCACTTCCTGCCCGAATATCTGGACGCTTGCGATCCCGAGGGGCCGCAGGCCTATGTGGCCCAGCAGGATCTGTCCACCCACACCAAAGCCCCGGGGATCATCGTCAACGACGTGCGCAAGTCCATGAGCCTGCTGGCCGCGGCCTTTTACGGGTATCCCCAGGAGCAGCTGACGCTAGTGGGCATCACCGGGACCAAGGGCAAGACCACCACCGCCTACTTCCTGCAGGCCATGCTGTCCAGGATCTCCGGAGGTCGCGCCGCCCTGCTCTCCTCGGTGGACAACTGCCTGGACGGCCGGCACTACCAAGAGTCCCAGCTGACCACACCCGAATCGCTGGACCTCTTTCGGATGATGCGCCAAGCGGCAGACGCCGGCATGCGCTACCTGGTCATGGAGGTCTCCTCCCAGGCCTACAAGGTGGACCGAGTCTACGGGCTGACATTCGACTTGGGGGCATTCCTGAACATCTCCCCCGACCACATCAGCCCCATCGAGCACCCCAGCTTCGAGGATTACTTCTACTGCAAACGCCGCATAACCTACAACAGCCGGCAACTGGTTCTGGGAGCCGATGCGCGCGGAGCCGACCTGATCCGTCAGGATGCCCGCGCCGCCAATGTTCCGGTGACCACATTCGGCGATGGAACCCAGCAGGCTGATTTCCTGGTTCGCAAGGCTCCCGGGCAGGGCGACGACTACCTGATAGGACCCTCCGGCGGAGCCATGAGGCCGGTCAGCCTGTCCATGGACGGGGATTTCAACGCTCTGAACGCGGCCGCTGCCCTGGCCATGCTGACCCGTCTGGGTCTGGAGCCCGATGCCGGCGCACTCCAGGCCATGGAGAGCGTCAGGATCGCCGGCAGGATGGAACGATTCAAGGCCGACAACCGAGTGGTCTACGTCGACTACGCCCACAACAAGGCCTCGGTCACAGCCCTGCTGGATTTTGTGGACGAGCGTTACGGCGAGCGCAAGCCCCTGATTACCCTGGTCTCCGGTTCCGCTGGCGGCAAGGCCATCGACCGCAGGGAGGGCATCGTCGCCGCCGCCCAGGACCGCGTCGACCGGCTGATCCTGACCGCCGACGACGAGGAGGGGGAGAGCGCGGACCAGGTGGACCGGCAGATGCTGGGCTTCGTGACCAACCCAAGCCTGGATGTCAGCATCGTTCCGGACAGGGCCCAGGCCATCCAGCAGGCCTTGGGAGACCCGGGCCTGCCAGGGGAGCGTCTGCGCGTCACACTGGTCATCGGCAAGGGTGAGGAACGTTGGTTCAAGACGGACAGCGGCCACGTGCCCTATGAAGGCGATGACCACGTAGTGGCGCGTCTGCTGGGCACGGAAAGCTACGACCTGGGAGCCACCGGCGCAGCCCAGGGATGACGATCCTGACAGGACCCTAAGATGGAAAGCCAAAATGCCCCGCGGCAGGGCGGAGCGCACGAGCATATAGTAGGTGGTTTCATACAGATGCAAGAATTCCAACCGGTCATACTGGGCAGCGACATCAACGCCTACGGCATGGCGCGCGCCTTTCATGAGGCCTATGGACTGGTCTCCACCGCCTTCGCCCACCAGCAGCTCTCCCCCACCAAGTACAGCAGGATCATCGACGTGCACCTGGTGCCGGATTTCACCAATTCCCAGGTCTTTGTGCCGGCTCTGAACGACTGGGCCGATGCCTATCACAGGGACCACCCAGACGTCACCCTGCTCCTGTTGCCCTGCGGGGACACCTATGCCAACCTGTTGGACGAGTTCGGTGATCCCCTGCGCGAGCGGTTTGTCTTCAACGCCATCGATGCCAAGCTCAACCGCGCCCTCTCGCTCAAATCCTCCTTCTATGAGCTCTGCGACCGCTATGACCTGCCCCACCCAAAGACCGTTTCAGTGAATGCCGATGATGTGAAAGCCGGCCGCCACCGGAACCTGCCCTTCGACTACCCGGTGGCCATGAAGCCGGCCGACAGCGACGAATGGCTGGGCATCGACTTCCCTGGCAGGAAGAAGGCCTTCATCTTCAGCAACCCGGAGGAGCTGGACACCATGATCCGCAGGTCCTACCAGGCCGGGTACACCTCGCAGATGGTCATCCAGGACTTCGTGCCTGGGGGCGACGACCACATGCGGGTGCTCAATGCCTATGTGGACCGCCACCACCGGGTGCGCATGATGTTCCTGGGGCACCCACTGCTGGAGGACCCCACCCCCGAGGCCGTGGGCAACTACGCAGCCATTATGCCCGACTACAACCAGGACATCTTCGACCGGATCAAGGCCTTCCTGGAGGACATCAACTACAGCGGAGTGGCCAACTTCGACATGAAGTACGATCCGCGCGACGGCGTCTACAAGCTCTTCGAAATCAATCTGCGCCAGGGCCGCAGCAGCTACGTGGTCACCCTGAACGGCTTCAACCTGGCCCGCTGCTTCGTGGAGGACCTGGTCCTGGACACCCCCTTCAACGGACGCACCGTCTTCGGCCGGGGGCATCGCCTCTGGATGGAGATTCCCAGGGACATCTTCCGCACATACTGCGCCGATTCCGAGGACAAGCGCCAGGCCATGGCCATGATCCGACGCGGGGACTGGGGCACCACTCTGGAGTACAACAAGGACCGCAGCCTGCTGCGCTGGCTGATGATCCGACACATGTTCGCCATCTACCGGCGCCGTTACCGGCGCTACTTCCGCGACAAGGGGGAGCTGGCATGAGGAACTTCTTCGTCGTCCTGGGCGGCATGGGCACCCTGGCCACCGAAAGCTTCGTACGTGTGCTGGACCGGATGACCGGGGCGCACCGGGACCAGGACTTTCTGGACTATGTGGTCTTCAACCACGCCACCGTCCCGGACCGCACCGAGTTCATCCTGGGCCGCAGCAAGGATGATCCCTTCCCCTATCTGGCCGAGGACGTGCGCCAGGCCACAGCCATGGGCGCCTCATTCATGGTCATGGCCTGCAACACCGCCCATCAGATTCTGCCCAGGCTTCAGGCCCTGACACCGGTGCCCATCCTGGACATGCCCCAGGCCACCATCGACTGGGCCGACCGGCACTATCCGGCGAAAACCCATCCTCGCATGGGGTACATGGGCACTGAGGGGTCCCGCCATGCCGCCATCTACCAGGGCCCGGCCGACAGCGCCGGCTACCAGCTGGTGGACCCGGACCAGGCCCTGCAGAACCGGGTCAGCGCGCTGATCTACGACGATGTCAAGGAAGGGCGACTGGACCGGGACCGCTACCTGGGCGTTCTCAACGCCTTCCTGAAGGACTACCACTGCGACTCGGTCCTGCTGGGCTGCACCGAGCTCTCCGTGCTCAACGAGGCCTACCCCATGCCACAGCTGCCCATTGTGGACTCCCAGGCCGTTCTGGCAGAGGTCACCCTTGCTCGGGCTCGCGCTCTTCGCGACCGGAACGATTCGGATCCTTCAGCCGCTGGGAGATGACGGCCGTCACCCCGTCCCCCCGCATGGTGACCCCGTAGAGGGCATCGGCGATGCCCATGGTCCGCTGCTGGTGGGTGATGATGATCAGCTGGGCATGCTCGCGCAATTGCTCAAAGGCCTTGAGCAGCCTGGTCAGGTTCACGTCATCCAGGGCGGCCTCGACCTCGTCCATGACATAGAAGGGACTGGGCCGGGCCGTGAAAATGGCCAAGAGCAGGGCCAGGGCCGTCAGCGACCGCTCCCCGCCCGAGAGCAGGGAGAGCCGGCGGACCTTCTTGCCGGCCGGGCTGGCCTCGACCAGAACGCCGGTGGTCAGCAGATCGTCCGGATCCTCCAGCCGCAGCCGCCCGCGCCCGCCTGGGAAGAGGGTGGCGAAGATGCGTTCGAAGGCCTGGGCAGTGTCGTCGAAGGCCTCCTTGAAGACCGTGACCATGGTCGAATCAAGATCCTTGACCAGGGCCATCAGATCGTCCCGGGACCCGATCACATCCTGACGCTGCTCGTGCAGGTAGCGGTTGCGGGACTCCAGGGCCTCGTATTCCTCGGTGGCCAGTGGGTTGACCTTGCCCAGGGCAGCCAGGTCCCGCTTGGCCTTGGCCAGCCGCTTCTCCTGCTCCCTGCGCTGGTAGGGCACTGTTTTGAAAGCTGATGAATCCCCGTCTTCCTCCGTCGCTTCCTGGTCCAGGGGCACAGGATTGCCCTCGTCATCCAGAACGGGCACCGGACAGTCGGGGCCGTATTCGCGGATCAGCTCCTCAGGCTCCATGCCCAGATCATCCTGGATGCGCTGGCGCAGACGGCCGTCCTCGCCGGCCAGGCGCTCCCGCTCCAGATCCAGACCGTGCTCATCCTGGCGCAGACCGGCCACCTTGGGTTCCAGGGCATCCCTGCTGGCCCGCAGATCGGTCAGCTCCTTGTCGTGGGCCGAGGCCTTGGCCCTGAGCTGATCCCGGCGGCGGGCCGCATGCTCCATCCGTTTCTTGATCAGCTGGGCCAGCAGGTCGGCCCTGAGCGCGATCAGCCCCAGGGAGGCCATGCCAGCCTTGCGGCGACGGTTCTCCTCGCTTATTCGCTGACGACGGCGTTCGGCCTGGTCGGCCTGATCCCGCAGCAAATCGATCTGACGCAGCAGAGAGGCGTGCCGCCGGTCGCTCTCGGTCCAGGTCAGCTTGGCCTCCATCTCGGCGGTGCGGGCCTGGTCCAGGGCTGTCTCCAATTCATGCTGCCGGTCTTCCATGCCCTCCGGGTCATCAGGATCAGTCCCCCCGTCCTCCTGGGCACGGGCCAGGCCGGCTTTCAGGTCTTCCAGTTTGAGTTCGTGGGTCCGCACCTGGTCGCGCACCTGGGCCAGCCGGTCCTCCAGATCCTTGACCCCGGCCTGGGCTCGATCGGATTCCTTGCGGGCTGCTGCCAGCTCCCGGGCAGCCTGCTCGGCCTTGACCCGGGCTTCGGTGCACTGGTTGCGCGCCTCCTGCAGCCGCTGCTCAGCCTGCTCAAGGCTGGCACGGGCCGCATCCATCTGCGGCTGCAAAGTCCGGGACTCCTCCTGGAGGGTCTCCACCTGCGCCAGGGCCTTATCCCTGCGCGCAGTCAGCGCCAGGTCGCTGGTGGCCGGGGCTGATCCGCCCACAGCACCTACCCGGTCGTAGAGGTCGCCCAGGCGGGTCAGCGCCTGCTGCCATCCGTCCTCCAAGGCACGGCGGGCCTGATCGGCGTCATCGACTGCAGCTGTAGAGGCCAGCAGACTGCGGACAGCCGCCAGCACCCCCTGGGCCCGGTCGGAGTCGGAAGGATGCTCGCGCAGGGCCACCAGGTCGGCGGCCGACCGCCAGGGGCCATCACCTGGCTTTACATCGGTGCCCTTGAGTGGGCCTGATGCCGAGATCAGCGCGGCGCGTCCCAGACGGTCTCGGCGGGCCCGCTCCAGGGTCTGGTCAACCGCCTGGCCATCCTTGGCCACCAGGGCCGAGGCATAGTCGTGCAGGGCCTGGGCCAGGGGCTCCTCCCAACCCTCCTCCACTCGGACGAAGTCGGTCAGTACACCCAGCAGGGCCGGATCCCCCGCCTGGGACAAGGCCTCGCCGGCGCCGCGATGGTCCAGCGTGTCCGCCAGGGCATCGACCTTGGCCTGAGCCGATATGGCATCGGACTGGATTCGACGTTCGCGCTCCTGGAGGTCGTTGAGCCTGCTGCGGGCCTGGTCCCTGACCTGACCTGCCTGGTCCAGCGCCAGTCTGCCATCCTGGTCGGGACCTTCCTCCTGGCTGTCCAAGTCCCGCACCCGGCTCCTGGCTCGTTCAAGGCTCTCCTTGACCTGATCCTGCTGACGGGTCAGGTCACGCTCGCGCTGCCTGGAAAGTTCCAGGGCCGAGTCCTCCTTGGCCACCAACTGCGCCAGGTCGCCCAGCCGAGCCTGCCGCTTTCTGGCCGCCTGCCGTAGTTCGGTCATGGTCTGCCGGTGGGCGGCCAGCCGCCGCTCCAGATCCGCACGGGCTTGGACACAGCCATCCAGGGCGATCCGGTCGGCGCCGACCTGGCCCTCCTCCTGGTCAGCCTGGCCCTTGAGTTCCTCGGCTCGCCGCCTGAGCACCGCGGGATCCTGCCCCTGGTCGGCCACCATGCCAGCCTCCAGCGAACGGCCCCGCTCCCTGGCCAAGGATGCCAAGGACCCGGCGCGCTCACCCAGCTTGGTCAGGTCGTTCCACTGCTGGTTGACCGCCTCCAGGGCCGGGCTGGACTGTCGGTCCAACCCCTCCAGCTGTTCGATGCGGAGCTTGACCCTGGTCAGATCCTCCTGCCCGCTGGCCAGTAGCCCCCGGGTCTGGGACATCCGCGAGCGCAGATCCTGCAGCTTCTTCTGCGAGGTCAGGGCGTCGTCGGCATGGATGCGCGCCTGGGCATCCCGCAGGCTGACCTGGATCATGTCGGCCCGGCGGGAGACCTTGGCCTGGCGGCCCAGCGGCCCCAACTGCCGATGAATCTCGCCGATCAGGTCATCCAGGCGGGACAGGTTGGCCTCGGTGTTGGCCAGCTTGTGCAGGGCCCGCTCCTTGCGCTTGCGATGCTTGAGGATGCCGGCCGCCTCCTCGATGAAGGCACGATGGCCGGCCGGATCAGCCCGCAGGATGGCATCCAGCCGTCCCTGGCCGACGATCACGTGCATCTGCTGGCCCAGCCCGGTGTCGCTGAGCAGCTCCTGAATGTCCAGCAGGCGGCAGTCGGACCCGTTGATGGCGTATTCGGACCCCCCGTTGCGGTAGATGGTCCGGCTGATGGTCACCTCGGTGTAGTCGATGTCCAAGGTCCGATCAGTGTTGTCGATGGTCAGGGTGACCTGAGCACGGCCCAGTGGCGGCCTGGAGGAGGTGCCGGCGAAGATCACGTCCTCCATGGATCCGCCGCGCAGGCTCTTGGCTCCCTGCTCGCCCATGACCCAGGCCAGGGCGTCGACGATGTTGGATTTGCCTGATCCGTTGGGGCCCACCACGGCGGTGATGCCCGGCTCGAAGCGCAGGGTGGTGGCCGAGGCGAAGGACTTGAAGCCCTTGAGGGTCAGCTCCTTGAGGTACATCAGGCGCGCTCCGCCTTAGGTTTGGCCAGATCGGGATTGGGACGCTCGGCCAGCAGGGTGCGGGCGTCGCCGGCGGTGACGAAGCTGCCGCAGATCAGCACTCCCCGGCCGTAGCCCACCCCGGTCTGGTCCTCGCTGTCGACCATGTCGACGGCCGTCTGGATAGCATCGGGCATCCGGTCGCGCCTGACCACCCTGTCAGGTCCGAAGACCCGCACCGCAACCCGTTCCAGATCCTCGGCCGGCATGACTCGGCCCTTCCAGGAGTTCTCGGTGACCACGACGCTGTCCAGCACGGGCTCCAGCAGGCCCAGATAATCCTCCACCTGTTTGTCGGCCATCATGGAGATCACGCCCACCAGCTGCTTGAAGTCGTAGTTCTCCTCGATGGCCGCACGCAGGGACTGGGCCGCGTTCAGGTTGTGCCCGCCATCGATGATGATGGTGGGCGAGGTGCGCACCTGCTCGATCCGTCCGGGGATGCGCACCTGGCTCAAGGCCTCGGCCACCAGATCCTGGTCCAGGGCCCCGTTGACGGGGATGACCGTCTCAGCCGCTGCCAGGGCCGCCAGGGCGTTGTGAGCCTGGTGCTCCCCGAACTTATCGATGGGCACATCCTTGTAGAGACCCTGCGGCGTGCGCAGCGTAGCCACCTGGCCGCCCACTGCGGGCATGCGGGAGACCACCTCCAGCTCGTTGCCATCCCTTAAAAGGGTGGGGGCGCCCTGCTGGCGCACGGCCTGCTCGATGATGGGCATGACGGCCTCCTCATGAGGCTGGGCGCCGACGATGACCGTGGACTTGGGCTTGATGATCCCGGCCTTCTCCCCTGCTATCTGCTCGACCGTATCCCCTAGCCACTGCATATGGTCCATGTCCACCGGACCGATGATGGCAGCGTCGCCATCGAGGACGTTGGTGGCATCCCAGCGGCCGCCCATCCCCACCTCGACGATGGCCACGTCCACGGGGGCGTCGGCGAAGGCCCAGACGGCCATGGCGGTCAGGACCTCGAAAAAGCTCATCGGGGCCCTGCCCTGCTGGGCGAAGCGGTCGTCCACCATGGCGATGAAATCCTCGATCTGCTGGTAGAGGTCCACAAAGTCCTCGTCCGAGAGCTCCTGGCCGTCGATGGCGATCCGCTCATTGATCCGCTCCAGGTGGGGCGAGGTGTAGAGCCCAGTGCGCAGACCGTAGGCCCGCACCAGAGCCTCGGCCATCCGCGCAGTGGACCCCTTGCCGTTGGTCCCGGTGACATGGATGACCCGGAAGCTGTGCTCGGGGTGGCCCAGCAGGTCCAGCATCATCCCCATCCTGTCCAGGTCCAGGTTGGGGCTGTCATGCTCGGCGGGACGCGACATGATGGCCCGCTCGACATCGCGAATGTCCTGACCCTTGCTGTTGGGGTGTTCGAATGACATAGTCTGCCTTCGCCTCCTGCTGGCTGTGGATGCTTCCCGCCCATTCTATGCGCGACCGACCCCGATTGAGGGCCGGATCAGCCGACTGTCACATCGGCCGAACGCACTACCATGGAACCAACATAGTCATAACCGGAATTTCAAGGAGGCTGGACGTGACCGCATCCGCACAGGAGCATCTACAAGGAGACACCGATCCCAAGAATGTGGACCTGGATGAGCAGAACATGGAAGACCGGGTGAACAATCGCACCCTGCGTCCCAACTCCCCCGCCTTCCAGAAGTTCATGACCACCGGATGGCAGGCCCAGGAGCCTCAGATCGAGCCGCTGGAGTCCAGCAAATATACTGAGCGCCGCCTGCGTGAACTGGGTCAGCGTTTCCCTGGCGAACGACTGGTCATCCCTGCCGGATCCTACAAGACCCGAAACAATGACAACGACTACGCCTTCCGCCCAGACACCACCTTTGCCTACTACACGGGCCTGGGCGAGGACTACGAACCCGGGGCCATCCTGGTCCTGGACCCGGTGGACCCCGAGAGTCCTGAGGCCGCCAAGGGCCTGACCCATACCCCCGAACTCTTCGTCCATCCCCGGGCCGATCAGTCCACCCGTGACTACTACCGTTCCTCACAGTACGGGGAGTACTGGGTGGGTCCCCGGGCCGGACTGCGGGAACTGGCCATCATGACTGGCATCCCCACCAAGGACATCGCCACCTTCCCCGATGCCATCGCCAAGGATCTGGGACCTGATCAGGGAGCGGTCAAGCTGCGAGTGATCCGCACTGCCGACCAGGAGGTCCTGAACCAGGTGGAAGCCGCCCGCAAGGCCAATGGCATCGGCGGCCCTGACCGTAATGAGGAGGCCGACGACAAGCTCGAGGAGTTCACCTCCGAGGCCCGCATGATCAAGGACGACTACGAGGTCAGCGAGATGCGCAAGGCCATCGCTGCCACCAAGGACGGGTTCGACCGGGTTCTGACCCACCTGCCCCAGGTGGTAGGCAAGCCCCGTTCCGAGCGGATGCTGGAGGGCGTCTTCAACGCCAACGCCCGCGAGAAGGGCAACGACGTGGGCTATGGGTCCATCATCGCTTCGGGCAAGCATGCCCCTATCCTGCACTGGATGCGCAACGACGGGACAGTCCAGAAGGGCGACCTGCTCCTGATTGACGCCGGCGTGGAGGTCAACAGCCTCTACACGGCCGACATCACCCGCACCTTCCCCGTAGGCGGCACCTTCAGCCCCCTGCAGAAGCGGATCTACCAGACCGTGCTCAAGGCCCAGCAGGCCGGCTTCGAAGCGGCCAAGCCCGGAGCCACCTACTCGGACATCCACCATGCCGTCATGCGGGTGCTGGCCGAAACACTGCACGAGTGGGGCATCCTCAAGGTCAGCGTGGAAGAGTCCCTCTCTCCCCAGGGTCAGCAGCATCGCCGCTGGCACGCCTGCGGCTGCGCCCACCATCTGGGTCTGGACGTGCATGACTGTGCGGAGGCCAGGTACGAGTCCTACCAGGGCGCGCCCATCACCCCTGGAATGATCTTCACCATCGAGCCCGGACTCTACTTCAAGGAGAACGACCTGCTGGTGCCTCCGGAGTTCCGCGGCATCGGCGTGCGCGTAGAGGACGACGTGCTCATGACCGAGCATGGACCCCAGTGGCTGTCTGCAGGCATCCCCAAGACGGTGGAAGAGGTGGAGGCCTGGATGGCGCAGCGGGCTGCGCTGGCCGACCCGGACCGGGACTGACTATGCCCACACCTGACTTCGTGCTCAAACTGCGCCGGTCCATAGGCCATGACCTGCTCTGGCTGAACGGCGTAACGGCCTTCGTCACCGACGACCAGGGCCGGGTCCTGCTGGGCCGGCGCTCCGACACTGGCCAGTGGGCCCTGGTCTACGGGATCAACGAACCGGGCGAGGATCCGGCTGACACCGTGGTCCGCGAGGTCAAGGAGGAGACCGGGGTGGATGTGATCGTCACCGACCTGGCGGCAGTCACATCCTCCCAAGAGGTGATCACCTATGCCAACGGGGACCGGACCATGTATATGGATCATCTGTTCATCTGTCGGCCTGACCCCAGCGGCAACACCGACCCCTTTGTGGGTGACGAGGAGAGCCTGTCAGTCGGCTGGTTCGACCCCGATCAACTCCCCTCTCCGCTGGCCCAGACCACTGTGAAACGCATGGCCCGAGCCCGAACCTATCTGGAACGCCTGCATGGCGGAGATGCCCACGCCTTCTTCAAGGTTGGCGGCAGGGAGCTGCCCGCAAATCCCGACTAGTC
Organism: Bifidobacterium apousia; assembly: GCF_007559275.1. Lineage (GTDB taxonomy): Bacteria > Actinomycetota > Actinomycetes > Actinomycetales > Bifidobacteriaceae > Bombiscardovia > Bombiscardovia apousia. Next base: position 530,893 of record NZ_VMHK01000002.1, on the reverse strand, counting down.
TCAAATTGACCATTGGGCCCTTGGACGGCTCAGTCTTTAAAGGCTCAGTCCTCGAAGAAATCCAGCGGATCATCGATGAATCGGCGCAGGCCTACCAGGGCCGCCCCCTTGAGGGCCGGATAGTCGGCCTGGGTGGGGATGAGCACGCGAATGTCCACGGCATCCCGGCCCAGGGTCAGCTGATTGAGCCGATCCTGCAGACGCTGGGCCAGGTTCCCCCCGAAGTGCGACCAGAATCCCCCCAGAATGACCGTATCCACGTCGACAATATTGATGGCTGAGGCGATGACCGAGATCATGGCATCGAGCCCGCGGTCGATGGCGTCTACCGCTTTAGCATCGCCCTGCTGCCAGCGCTGGTAGAGCTCCTCCATGGCCTGGGGTGTGACCGCCTCGGCTCCGGTGGCGATGTCAGCCGCCTCAACCAGAGCCCTACGCCCGGCGTAGGTCTCCAGGCACCCACGGCGGCCGCAACGGCAGGTTGGGCCGTTCAGATCCACCGAGGCATGCCCCAATTCACCAGCGAACCCATGGTCTCCGGTCTCGACGGCCCCGCGACGCACCACAGCCCCGCCGATACCGATGTCAGTGGAAATGTAAATAAAGGAGTCGGTGGGCGAAAGTGGCCCCTCATCTCCGCCCGCAGGACGCTGGGCAGCGTAGCCGGGAATCTGTGCAAGGGCTGCCAGACGCGCCTCATTGCCCACTCTGGGAGCTAGTCGACGGACCAGGGGAAATTCCTGCAGATCCAGACGTTCCCATCCCAGGTTGCGGGCCATGAGCAGGGTGGTGTCGCCACCGACCAGGCCGGGCAGGGCCAGGCCCGAACCCACTGTGCGGTAGTGCCGACGGGACAGCTTGCGTTCGATGGGCTTGGCCAGCTTTTCCAGGTTGGCAAAGACCAGATCGGGTTCCGCCTCATGCATATCGTCCTTGATCCAGGCCGAATCGATCAGGGTCCCATCCAGATCCATGGCCAGACACCCGTAGCCATCGGTGTTGATCTGCAGGCCCAGACCGGCCCACCGTCCGTGCGCGATGGACAACGGGGTGCTGGGTCGGCCATGGCTGCTCTGCGAAGTCTCAGGCTCCTCCTCGCGCACCACCCGATTCCGGATCAGAAGCCCTGCCAGGAGCGACATAGTAGCCTTGGTCAGCCCGGTGGCCTTGGCCAGATCCGCTCTGCTCAGCGAGGTAGGCGACCTCAGAATGGTGTCGATGATGACCGAGAGGTTGTGGTTCCTCAGATCATCCTGATTGATAGAGCGCAGGGCAGTCACGGTTCAATAACCTTTCATGAAGGAACACAGGCCCGCAGAATCCTGGGCCTTCTTCAACATCTTACGTTCCAGCCTAACGGCAGGTAAACAAATAAGGGTCACTCAGACCAAGGTCATTTAGTTTATCGATTTAATAATTGAGATACTATTATGGAGTATTCCAATGACCGGAGTGGAGAAAGCAAGGAGGCTGACATGAATGAGATCCTGGTGGCCGGAGTGGACACTTCGACCCAGTCCTGCAAGGTGAGGGTGACCGAAGCCCGGACCGGTCGGCTGGTCCGCTTCGGCAAGGCCCCTCATCCGGCAGGCACCAGCGTCGATCCCATGGCCTGGTGGAAGACATTTCAGGAGGCTTCAGCCCAGGCGGGCGGATTGGACGATGTCTCGGCCCTCAGCGTGGGTGGCCAGCAGCACGGCATGGTATTGCTGGATCGCCAAGGGCGAGTAATCAGGGATGCCTTGCTCTGGAACGATACGCGTTCGGCTCCTGATGCCGACGATCTCATCATCCGGCTCGCCAAGTCCGAAACCGGCGGGCCAAACAAAGACCCGGACCCGGACCTGGCCATGCAGGGCAAGCAAGCTTGGGTACGGGCTGTGGGATCCTCCCCGGTAGCCTCGCTGACCATCACCAAGGTGGCCTGGGTCAGCCGGATGGAGCCGGATCATGCCAAGGCCATCGCGGCCATATGCCTCCCCCATGACTGGCTGAGCTGGGTCATCGCCGGTCATGGGCCCGCAGCCGACCCGGGGACCGAACCCGGGCTGGAGGATCTCTTCACCGATCGCTCTGATGCCTCAGGCACCGGCTACTACGACCCTGCCGCCGACAGCTACCGGCGTGACCTGCTGGCCATGGCCCTGCCCGACGGGATGGCCGAACAGGTCATCCTGCCTAAGGTTCTTGGCCCTCACCAGGTCGGAGCCAAGGCCGACCCCCGCATCGCCGGCAGGGACGTGCCCGGCGGCTGCATCATCGCACCGGGCGGTGGCGACAACGCCATGACGGCCCTGGGCCTGGCCATGCAGGTGGGCGACGTCTCCATCTCCCTGGGAACCTCGGGGGTCGCTGCAGCGGTCAGCCCGGTCCCCGCCTATGACATGAGCGCCTCGGTCACCGGATTCGCCGATGCCACCGGCCACTGGCTCCCTCTGGCCTGCACCATCAACGCATCACGCATCCTGGACGCGGGCCTGGCCGCCCTGGGGACGGATTACGACGGTCTGGCCAATCTGGCAGAGCAGTCCTCACCAGGAGCCGAGGGCATCACCCTGATCCCCTACTTCGACGGCGAGCGCACCCCGAACCGCCCTGACGCCCACGCCAGGCTGGAGGGACTGACCCTGGCCAACACCATGCGCACCAACCTGGCCCGAGCATTCGTGGAGGGCCTGCTCTGCTCCCAGCGTGACTGCCTGGAGCTGCTGAAACGGCTGGGCACCACGGTCTCCAGGATCCTTCTGGTCGGCGGCGGCGCCAAGTCCCCAGCGGTCAGAGCCTACGCACCTGGGATTCTGGGCATGGATGTGCAGCTGCCCCGGCCGGACGAGTATGTGGCCATCGGTGCTGCCCGCCAAGCGGCCTGGACTCTGACTGGGGAAGAGGAGCCCCCCGCCTGGCCGGTGGACATCGAGACCACCCTGACGGGAGCCCCCTGCGAGCAGGTCTACCAGCAGTACCTGCGCTGGCGGGGATGAGGGGCCCCGCCAGCCAGGGTCACTTGGAGCGGACCCGCAGATGCAGTCCGAAGACCAGATCGGTTTCATCCAGGCGGTAGGCGGGATCCAGCTCCGGTCCGCAGCTGTTGGAGCCTATGCCGCTTGTGGCATAGTCCAGACAGAGCACGGTCGATCCGCATTCCTCCAGCTCATGGTCGTGCCCCTTGGCGGCCAGCTCCTCCTGCGTATACGGTGAGCAGTTGAAGCTGATGGGCCCATCCCCCGCCGCCTGCAGCAGGGAGCGGTCATCCTCCACCAGGACGTAGTCGCAGCCATAATGGGAGCCGTTCTCCTGGGGCCGCAGGTAGTGCTCGACCATGCCTGATGCGGTGTCATGGAAAACGCCATAGTGGCTGGCGCGGTGCATGTCCCGGTAGCTCTCGTAGGGCCCATAGCCGCAGTAGGTGACCCGCTGCAGGCTCTTGGGCAGGAAGAGCCGTAGACCGAACCTGGGCAGATAGGGGAACTCGGGATCCCGATGCAGCTCCATCTTCAGGTCCAGTCCACCCTGGTCGCTCAGGGTCCAGGTGGCGTTGATGCTGCCCATGGGCTGAATGAAGGGGGCCACCAGGGACAGTTCGGTCTTGATTGTGGTCAACCCCCGTTCCTGATCGGTCTGCAGCTGGCAGGAGAGGGCCCTGGTGCCAGCCCGGTCGTATTCGGCCTTGCGCCATTCCTCCTTGATGGTGGCATCGTTGTCAGTGGGCGCCCGCCAGAGGTTGACCTCCACAGGGGCGGTCAGCAGGGCACGGTTGTCGACGCTCATGGATTCCACCATGCCGGTACGGCGGTTGAAGACGTAGCGCCAGTCGGCCCCCTCCACGTCGAAGCGGGCATCAGTCCGCCTGACCACCGGCCGGTGGGCGCCCCGTGCTCCGCTGCCGGGATCGGCACGGATGACCCTGGCCACGCCATTAGGACGTTCAGGCATTCCCATGTCCGCGGCTTCCAGCTGATCGAAGCCCAGCGGATGCCCTTGGGGAAGCGCCGGATCGGCCTTGGCCAAGACGTACTCCACCAGCAGGGTCAGACGGCCATGCTCGGGTGGATCCATGGGCGGCAGACCCACGGTGCCTTCAGCATGAGGGGCGATATGCAGGCCGGTCCCCCGGTCGAGCTCCGGCGTCCCGGAAGCCACAGGCTCCCCATCACATAGAAGGGTCCACTTCAGGCTGAGATGTTCGTCCAGGAAGGTGAAGTCCAAATAGTTATGCAAGGTGAGCAGCCGGGTCTGGGGATCGTAGCTGACCAGGCGGGCCGGACGGAAGACGTTCTTGAACTCCCTGAGTCCAGTGTGGGGCCGCCGGTCGGGATAGACCAGGCCATCCATGCAGAAGTTGGCATCATGGGGGTACTCGCCATAGTCTCCCCCATAGGCATAGATCCGACGGCCCTTGCGATCCCTGCCCTGGTCGATGGCATGGTCGGCCCACTCCCAGATGCAGCCGCCCAGGAGCCCCGGATGAGCCTGAATGACCCGAAAGTAGTCCTCCAGATCCCCTGGGCCCAGCCCCATGGCATGGCAGTATTCGCAAAGGAAGTAAGGCTTCCGGCCCCCGTCTCCGTCATCCCCGTGGCTGCTGATGCCGTGAGGGCCCTCCGGCCTGAAGTAATCCTCGATTTGCTTGATGGAGGGATACATCCGCGAAGTGATGTCCAGATTGCTATAGTCCAGATCCTTACGGGGCGAGCCGTGGATGGCCGACTCGTAGTGGGTCAGACGGGAGGGGTCCCGGGACTTGGTCCAGGCCAGAGCCGCCTCGATGCCGCAGCCGTAGCCGCTTTCGTTGCCCATGGACCAGATCAGGATGGAGGGGTGGTTCTTGTCCCGCTCCAGACTGCGCTGGACCCGGTCGACAATGGCCTTGGTAAAGAGCGGCTCGTCGGCAATGCGGCCGTTCCAGTAATCGGGCTCCTTCCAGTCCGGACCATGGTAGAGGGCCTCGATGCCATGGGCCTCCAGGTCGGCCTCGGCGATCAGGTAGAAGCCCAGCTGGTCGTAGAGAGCGTAATACTGGGGGCTGTTGGGGTAATGGGAGGTGCGGATGGCGTTGACGTTGTGCTCCTTCATCAGGGTCAGGTCGCGCATGATCTGCTTCTGGTCGATGGCGAAGCCGGTGCGCGGATCCCCGTCATGGCGGTTGACCCCGTGGATCTTGATGGGGCTGCCGTTGACCTTGACCACCTGGCCGTCCACGCTGATGGTGCGCAGGCCGATGTACTCGGTGACGACCTCATCCGAGTCGCCGGAGCCGGTTGAGCTGGCCCTGGTCGACAAGGTCAGCCGGTAGAGTTGGGGATCTTCGGCATTCCAGAGGCGAGGATGGCCAACCTCCATGACAAACTGCGCGGGCTCCTTGCAACCCGTCAGCTCGGCCCGGGCCACTTCCACACCATCGGGGTCGGTCAGCAGAGCCTGGATGTCCAGAGCGGCATCGTCCTGGCCCGATACGCCAGTCGGATCCAGATCCAGGGTCACACTGGCATGGCTCATGTCCTCATCGAGGTTGGTGTGGACGAACCAGTCGCGCAGACGGGCCTTGGGGCGACGCAGGATGTAGACATCGCGAAAGATGCCGCTCATGCGGAACTTGTCCTGATCCTCCAGATAGCTGCCATCGCACCACTTGAGCACCAGGACGGCCAGCTGGTTGCGGCCTCGCTGCAGGTGGTCGGTCACGTCGAATTCGCTGGTGGCATGAGAGACCTGGCTGTAGCCGATCAGATCCCCATTGACCCAGAGATAGAAGCAGGAATCCACCCCCTCGAAATTGAGCAGGGCCCGGGGCGCTGAGGGTTCGGGCTCGTAGTCGAAGGCGCGCAGATAGATGCCGCATGGATTGTCGGCAGGCACCCTGGGCGGATCGAAGGGGAAGGGGTAGCGCACGTTGGTGTATTGGGGGCTGTCATAGCCCTGGGTCTGCCAGACTCCTGGTACATGGATGGGCTGGTACGCCCCTCGGCCCGCATCCCTGGAAGGGCTGTAGTCGGCTTCGAAGAAAACCGGATCCTCGGCCTCGACGGCGGACTGGACCTCGGCATCCAGCTGGTCGATGCTGGCGTAATAGCGAAAATCCCAGTCCCCATCCAGATCCAGGTACCGGTCGGAGCGCCTGCGCAGATCGCCACGCGTGTCCATGGGGGCGCCGGCTGGCACGCAGTAGGCACGGTTGGGCTCGGTCCCCACATGCAGCGTGGCTGGATCCTCGTAATAACGTGGTATGAACATGACTATTCCATCCTCCTCGGTGGCCATGGCAGCAGACGTTTCACAGGCGTGACTGTTTACGCTCACATGCGTCCATGATACCGGGGCCATAGCACAGAATTCCCGCCGGTTGTCACAGGCGTCAACGCACCGGACGCGCCGTGCTCTCACGGATGACCAGCTTGGGGGTCAGGATGCGGCGGTTGCCCCCCACATGCTCCCCCCGGAAGATCTTCAGAAGCAGGTTGGCCACCTTGGTGCCGTAGAGCCCGGCATCACGATGAACCGACGTGATGGAGGGATAGGTGCTCTGGCAGATGAAGCTGTCCTCGAAGCTGACCATGGCTGGCAGGCCCCTGCAGGCCAATGCAGGAGCAGCGGTCTTCTCATCAGACCCTTGCACTGCCATGGATGCCGTCCTGCTTTCCAGCATCGCTCGCAGACTTGCTGCAGCCATGATCTCGTTCTCGTAGATAAAAGCCGTATACGGGTTCTTCCCCGATGACAGACGAAGGGTGAAGGCGGCGGCCTTGTCCGGCGTGAAGTCCGTGAACTCCACTTTCGGCTCCCCCAGGTTCTTACGACTGACGAACTCCTTGAAGGAAGAGACACGGGCGCGGCTGTAGTCAAGGTTCTTATCCCCCGACAAGTAGGCGATCCGGGCATGCCCGCGCGAACTCAGATGGTCCATGATCGTCGTCATGGTTCGGGAATCGTCGATGGACAACGAAGGCAGGTAGTTATCCGAGTCAGGTCCTCCGGCCAGGACTGCGGGCAGACCCAGATTGTGCAGGAGCCGAGGCCTGGGATCATCGGAGAGAAGATCCACCAGCACCACCCCATCGACCCGCTTGCGCCGGGCCCAGTCCCGATAGGTGTCCAGCTCCTCATCCAGAGTGGCGCATGGGCGGAAGAGCAGGCCATAGCCCGACCGGCTCAAGGAGGCGTGGATGCCGGCCATGAAATGCAGCATGAATCCCTCGGTCTGGAAGGCATCCATGGACCTGGCCGGGGCGAAACCCACTGTCATAGTCTTGGAACTGCCCAGTGCCTGGGCGGCATATGCAGGTTTCCAACCCATTCTTGCCGCCGCTTCACGAACCCTGCGCTTGGTCTGGATGGAGACTCCGGGCTTGTCATTGATGGCGAAGGAGACTGCGGTCTGGGATATCCCCAGTTCGTTGGCTATGTCCTTGAGGTTGACCCTGGCATCGTCCATCTCCTTATGAACAGACGAGTCCGTTCTGGCTTCTGTTTCTCCGCCAGTGGACTCGCCGCCCATACGCCACCTCATATCAACCATCCTCGTCGACGCCCATGATCCGGCTCGGCCTGCTCGTCAAACAAGACTGCCTGCCACACGCTTTAGGCATATAAGAATATCGACCTTTAACCCTAACTTAGACCCTCATCCACACAAACCGTGGTCGACAACACATACGGCTGCCGTCAACCGGGTTTGAAGTCAAAGACCTTGTTATCGCTCACGCTCTAGCCCCTGATGGGAGCTAAAGCCTAATATGGCGGCTAGTTATGCCGCAGTCAGGCCTTTTTTCGCAGGAGGGAGGGGTCGGATACGGCGTTATAGGAGCTTCCGCCAACAGGTTTGACGGCGATGCACTCGCTGATGCCCCTGTCCTGCAACCAGCCGCTATCCGCCGCGTGCAGGGATGTGACTAAGGCTGGCCTTGCACCTTGACGACTGAGTTCCATCCACTTGTTGAAGATAGACCCGCCGGGCGCGCAGGCAGATCTGAGCAAGGGATCATCGTGCTGGTCCACATCCACGACAAGAGCCGTGGACCTGGGCCGAGAATCCTCCTTGCCGGAGCAATCCTTCACCGCCTGGGCGAAGGCCTTGCCTATGGGCTTGAGGTGCTTCTCTTGGTCAAACAGACCCAACTGATGCTCAAAGGGAGGAAAATCGCCGAATTGCTGGTCGACATCATGTGAACACCACCAGGTGATGCCGAACATGTCGCTGCAATCGAGAGCATGTTCCACTGAAGATCTGCAAAAGTCGGCAGCCTGCCCTGCGCCCATTACATTGAGCGGGGCACCGATCTCCTGCAGCCAGACCTGCCGATGAGGCTGACTGGCGAAGGCCTTCGACAGCTCCACCAGGTATTCGGCATGCCGCGTGCTCTCCTCGCCCAAGGGGCCGCGCTCCTGAGCGGCGCCGTTGAAAACCCAGGAATGAATGCAGGTCATGTCGCCGATGTTGGACGCATACCGGGGAAGAAAAGCGTGGCCGTCTTGATACCAAGCCGCATCGTTTTCGGAATGCAGGAGCACGCGGCCTTCCTGGGCCGCCCTCTCCCTCAAAGGGGTCAGCAGCTGCAGCAGCCAGTCTTCTGCCTGCTTGGAGGTAGAGGGCATTCGACGCGGATGGACACGGTCGGTGAACTGGTTGCATTCGTTCCCTATGGTCAGACCGCGGAAATGCGGCAGGTCCGCCAAGGCTTCATAAACCGAAGCGACCAGACGGGCCTGCGCCTGAATTGCGTCCGGATCCGTGAACATATTGGTTTCATGCCACGAGACCAGCCAGGACGGCACGAAATCAAAACTGGACATGTGTCCTTGAATCACATCCGAATAGACATCCAACCCTCGCTCATCCGCCAGGGCGGCCATATGCCTCAGGTCGTCCAGGGCGGCGCCGTTGATCCATGTTCTGTTGGGCTGGAGCAGCGTCCACAGCGGGAAGATGCGGATATGATCCAGCCCAATGGAAGCAATGTCGTCAAGATCTTTGGCGACAGCATCCCAATCCGGATGCAGCCAGAAATAGAACCAGTTGTGAGAGGGGGTGTAATTAACTCCAAATTTCATGATGTTGCTATTCCTTGATGCCACCCTGTTCCAGACCACGGAAGAAGTAGCGTTGGAAGCAGGCGAAGAAGACCAGGATCGGTATCAGGGAAACCAGGGCCCCCGCTGCTATCAATCTGGGATCCGAAATGAACATGCCCTTGAGTCGGTTCATGCCCAGTGTGAGCGTGTAGTTTGACTCGTCGGAGATGACGATCAGGGGCCAGAGGAAATCATTCCAGGCGCCCACAAAGGCGAAGATGCCAACGACGGTCATGGTGCCTTTGACCTGGGGCACGCAGATCCGGTAGAACCGCTGCCAAAGATTGGCGCCGTCCACCTCGGCAGCCTCTTCAAGCTCGTCTGGGATGCCCTTGAAGGCATTGGTCATGAGCAGAATGTTGACGGCACCCACCATGCCTGGCAGGGCGACAGCCAAAAGGGTGTTCTGCAGGCCGACACTTCTGACGATCAGGAACTGGGAGATGACCACACCCTCGACGGGGATGACCATGGTACCCATGAAAATCGTGAAGAGCAGGTTGCGCCCGCGCCACTTGAGCCGGCCCAGCGCATATCCGGCCATGGTCGAGAAGATGACGTTGCCGCCTATGGAAAGGATAGCGACAATCACCGTGTTCAGCATGTACCGGAAGACCGGAACCTGTCTGAAGACGGATAGGTAATTATCCCAGGTGGGCGTCTTCGGAATGATATAGGGCGGAACCGCATAGACGTTGTCACCCTTGCCCTTGAAGGACAGCGACAGCTCCCAGACGAAGGGCCCCACCAGCAGGATAAAGACCAGTATGAGCACAAGGTACTGGACGACCTTGCCGACAGTGACCTTGGAGTGACTATTTTTCATGAGTCCTCCCCCCGCTTCTGGATGATCTGCTGCAGAATCAGCATGGCTCCGACCACAATCAGGACAATCAGCGACAGAGCACTGGCGTAGCCGGTCCTGGCCTGGATACCCGTGCCCTCCTTCTGGATGAGCATGGACATGGTGATGTCTTCGCCGCCGGGGCCAGCCGTGCCGTTGGTGAGCACGTAGATCTCGTTGAACACGCGGAAGGCTGCGATGGTGGATAGCATCATGATCAGCACGATGGTGGATCTCACGCCGGGAATGGTGACATACAGGAATTGCCTTACCGGGCCTGCCCCATCCAGTGAGGCGGCCTCGTACAGGGAGGCGTCAATGTTGGCCAGGGCGGTCAGATAGATGACCATGTAGTATCCCAAGCCCAGCCAGATGGTGACGAACATGGATGTGAACAGTATCAGCCAGCGATCACTGAGGAATGGGATCGGGCTGTGGATGATGTGCAGGGACTCCAGGACCGAGTTGACCAGTCCCTTAGGATCCAGCAGGTTGGTCCAGATCATTCCCACTACCACGGCCGACATGACCACGGGAGTGTAGAAGGAGGTTCTGAAGAACCCCATGATCCTGGAGTTCCCCTTGACCAGGTTGGCCAAGATCAGAGGAAGAATCACCATAAAGGGGACCACGCAGACCACGTACAAGGTGGAATTAAGCAGCGCGGTCCAGAAATAGTCGTCATGCACGATCGCTACGAAGTTCTGGATGCCGATGAACTTGCCCGGTCGCAGCAACGTGGAATCGGTAAAGGCCAGCCGACAGGTATTCAGCGCCGCGACGATGACGAAGATGAAGACAATGGCAAAGGCCGGGAAGACGAACAAGTAGGGGGCCAGGGTCGTGGTCCAATGGGTTTGAGGCCCGCCGTGCCGGCCGAGGGCGGAAGCCTTCGGCCGGATGGCGGAAGAGTCAACGCGGCTCATAGTTACTGCAGCTTCTCGTTGGCGTACTTGACGGCCTTGTCCAAGGACTCCTTAGCAGTCTGCTTGCCTTGCAGGGCCAGAGCGGCCTGCTGTTGCAGGTAGTCCTTGCCATTGGCATCGGTGAACTCAGCAGGACGGCTTGAGTACCCGGTCTTTACGGAGTTCAGCGTGACCTTCAGCGCCTTGCCTTGAACATCACTGGTGTCGATGTTGGCGTAGTAGGGATCATCAAGACCACCCTTGCTGGAGGGGAAGGTGTTGGACTTCTTGGCGAATGCCAGCTGGTTCTTGGCATTGGTCACATATTGGACGAAGTCCAGGGCGAGCGTCTTGTTCTTGGTCTGCGCGTTGACGGCCAGCATCTCATAGGCCAGGCTGGCGGACTTGCCTTGATCGCTGATCTTGGTGCCCACAGCCAGATGCTTGTAGAGGTCAGGAGAGTTCTGCTTGAAGTCCGCCGCCGAGTAGGCGCTGCCGCCCATGGCCACGATGGAGCCCTTCTGGAAGAACTCGCCCTGCTGAGACCACTGCGCGCTCAGGGCCTCCGGCGGGATTCCCTTCTTGTTGAACAGGTCGACGAAGCGCTGCAGGTGCTTGACAGCCTTGGGTGAATTGAAGATGTACTTGGTGTGATCCTTGTTCATGATGGGAATGCCGGCCGATGCATAGTCATCGACGGCACCGCCCAGCATGGTGGACATGTAGGCCCCGCAGCCGCTCTTGACCATGGTGTCCGCCTGGGAGAAGTAGTCATCCCAGGTCACAGGCAGCTTATTTGGATCCAGCCCGCACTTCTGCATGAGCTCGGTGTTGTAATAGGTCGGTCCATCGTTGACGTACCAGGGGAAGCCGTAGGCACCCTCCTCGATGTCCTTGCCCTTGAAAGTCACCGCATCCCAGGCATTCTTGTAATAGTTGTTTTGGGCCTTGGGAGCCTCCTTGCTGATGTTCATCAGGGCCCCGGCCTTGGCCAGGCCGTACATCAGTGAGGGGCCGGCATCGATGATGTCAGGTAAGGAGTTGGCTGCTGCGTCGGCGGACAGCTTCTGTTCATAGTTGTCCGAGGGCTGATCGATCCACTTGATGGTGGTGCCGGGATGTGACTTCTCGTAGGCCGAAATCAGGTTTTTGAAGTACGGCGTGTACTTGTCGTTTTTCAGATTCCAGGTCTGGAAGGAGATCTCGCCTGACGGCTTACCGTCCTTCGACCCGCCTGAACTGCTGTTGCTTCCACCGCATGCCGCCAAGGAACCCGCCATGGCCGTGGCGCAGATCAGTACTGCTACCTTCTTCAGTGCTCTCATCGGAGCTTCCTTTCTTTTTTACTACTCACTTCTTTGTGGAGCTTCCGGCCGATCCAAATAGCCGAACGAACCGGCCGGACAGACACCCATGGTCAGGCGATTCAGCGCCTGGAGAGTCTCAAGGTGGTGAATTGGAAGGGAACCAGATCCAACAGGGCCCCGTCGGCTTGCGCCCCCTGCTCGGAGCACAGGCCTGGCCGCACACCCTCGGGCACAGGACCGTCCTCCAGGGAGTTGGTCTCTTTCACAGTCGCCCCCTGAAGGACGGACCCTGTGTGCAGCCTGGCCTTGGAAGGCGAAGAATCCGGATTGTAGACCCTGACAATCACATCGCCGCTGTCGTCATCAGCCGTCTTGATCCAGTCGATGACGGTGGTGCCCTGAATATCCTCGACACCAGCCAAGGGCTCAACGGCAGGCAGTCCATGATGGAAGACCGGCGCGTTGAGGGCATAGGCTGCTTGCAGAATGTCAGCCTGGGTGTCCCCAGGGACGATGGACCAGGCAAAGCTGTGCTTGCCCCTGTCGGTATGCGGATCGGGAAAGACCGGAGCGGAAAGGAGGGTCAGCCTGACCAAGGTGCCTGCCTCTTTGCCAGCCTTCTCGTCGTAGTGGATCGGTGTGGTGTCGCCGCCGTATGTCGAAGCGTTGACCACGCCAACAGCAAGGTCGTCGTCGCTGATCCTGACGAATCGGTGCGTGCAGCTCTCGAACTGAGCCTCTTCAGCGGCGTTGTTCTTCTGAATGGGCCTATCGATAAAGCCGTATTGGCACTCGAATTGCGCGTACCTGGCCTGAACGGCGACGGGTATGTCCACCTTGAGCAGCTGCTCATCCTGGTGCCAATCCACGTCAGCAGTGAAGTCCAACTGCCTGCCGCCGGGAGTCAGCCCAACCGTGGTGACGATTGTGGTCTCACCATGCCGACGCGATACCCGAACACCGGAATCCAAGGCCTCCATGGTGACTGGGTCATCGACCGGAGCAGCGGTCAGCAGGGCATCACGCTCCAGATCCCAGGCATCCCACATGTAGGGTTCGTCCTTGAAGAGCTCGTATCCGCCCACCGAGGAGCCTTGCGGGACCAGATCCCTGCCAGAAGTCCTGTCAAGAATGGAATGAACCTCGCCATCCGAAGCGACGACGGCACGGATAAGTCCGTTGTCCACGACGAATCCGCCGCCTTCTTGACTGACTTGAACGGGCCGGATGCGCTCGGGGCCTTCCTGGGCCTGAACTGGCCCGACAGCCTCCCAAGCCGTCTGGCCCCTGCCGTCCATGGGTACCAGCCGAGCATCGGATACCATGGGAGCCTGCCGCTGGGCGGAAGCTATGACGCGGGCAGCCTTATCGCCGATCTGCTCAAGACGGGCGATGTCCCTGCGGTAGTCCTCCCTGGCCAGTCTGTGTACCCAGGAGATGGCGGACCCTGGAAGAATGTCATGGAACTGGTTGAGCAGCAGCGTGCGCCAGATTTGGTCCAGCTCCTGACGCGGGTAGGCGTATGAGTCATCAAGCAAGCCGGCGTAGGCGCACAGGTATTCGACCGTGCGCAGCATGGCCTCCTCTTGACGGCAGCCTCGCTTCATATCCTGCTGGGAGGTCAGGGTCTTACGGTGCAGTTCCAGATAGAGTTCACCCTTCCAGACGGGCATTTCGGAACCGGCCTCCGCGCGGATCTCTTCCTCGGACTGGCGGAAGAAGTCTGCAGGAGCCTGATACCGAACCTTGGCCGATCCCTCCACGTCGTGCAGGCGCTCATAGCGTCCCAGCATTTCCCTGGTGGTGCCGCCGCCACCATCGCCATAGCCGAACAGCACCAAGGCCCTGGTCGAGATGTCCTTGTCTTGGTAGTTTTCTTGGGAGTGGTTGAGCTCGCGGGCCGTCATGCTGGAGGCATAGGTATCCATGGGAGGGAAATGCGTGAAGATGGCCGTTCCGTCAATGCCCTGCCAATCAAAGGTATGATGCGGGAATTTGGTTGTATCATTCCAGGAGATCTTCTGCGAAAGGAAGGAAGTCATGCCTGCACGGCGGGCAATCTGCGGGAACTGGCCCGTATAGCCGAAGCTGTCCGGCTCCCAGACCACGGTCGTATCCACCCCCAGATGCTCCCGATAGTACCGCTTGCCATAGGTGAACTGACGGGTCAGCGACTCCCCTGAGGGCAGCATGCCGTCAGACTCCACCCACATCCCTCCGACGGGGATGAACCTGCCTTCTTGGATGCGTTGCTTGACGCGGGAGAAGAGATCGGGATGATCCTCCTCCAGCCATGCATACTGCTGGGGCGAACTCATGGCATAGATGAATTGAGGATCGCGCTCCATCAGCGCGAGCATGTTCGAAACAGTCCGCGCCACCTTGCGTCTGGTCTCCCGCTTGGGCCAGAGCCAGGCGGAGTCAATATGGGAATGACCCACTGCCGCATGGTCCAAGGCACTGGGGGTCGCCGGCACTGCCAGCACACCTGCCAAGGCCTGTCGAGCCGGCCCCAGTGTGGCCAGGTCACGCTCATCATAAATATTCAGCGAACGCTGCAGGGCTTTGCCCAAACGCCAGTACCGCGGCTGGCTCTGGTCGCACTCGCGGATCAGCTGGGCAGTGACCTCAAGATCCATGTAGTAGTTCCATGCCTCATGGTCAAAATGGCAGACATCCATCTGCTTGAGGACATTGGGCTCATCGGCACGACCGGTCGTTCCCTCCCCCAGCTGCGTCTCCACGAATGCGGGGGTGCCGAGCAGGAGCGGATTACAGGCCGCCTCCAGATAGATGGTAAAGGTTCCGTCAGGGTTGATGACCGAAGCCTCGTCACGGGTCGGATTCCCGTCCAGGTCGGTGCCGTCGAGCGGAATCCAACGGTTGCGGGGATTGACCGCCTTGATGATCGATCCATCACTCCTGTAGGCCTGGGCTTCAAAATGACCGCCGGGCGCATCGGGATGCCAGCCCAAGTCGACCACCAGCTCGATCGGGGCCCTGGTCGCCCAGTCGGCATCAACGCGGCCGGTCACCTCCATCCAGGTGGTCCCCCAGGTTGTGCCCCAAGTATCCCCTAGGGAGAGAGGCTGGAAATCCACGTTCTTGCTCTGTACTTTCCCGAAGAACTCCGATGATGGCATCGGTTCTCCAGAAATGACGAAAGAGCGGACTTGGACCTGGCCCATAGGCCGCTCAATCTTCGGTAGCACGCGTTGACGCATGACACGGTCGCACTTGTCAAGCACGCGTTCTATCTTCAGCTGCATCCTCACAACCTCCTCGTAGGCCCGCTTCGCAACTCTACTAAAGCGGTTTAGTTTGATTATACTCCCCTCCGTTCCAAGCAATAGGGGTCGGATACAATTGGCGTGTCCTGCCTGGCAAACATGCCTGCATTGATCCGCACACACAAAAAAGCCCCGCGGGCTTTCACTCGCGGAGCTAGGAAACGACAGCCGTCTAAAACTCAGGCCTGGGCCAGAGCCTCGACGATGTAGTTGTTGATGGTGGCCTTGACGACCTCAAGATGGTCGGACTTGTCAGCGGCAATGAGTTCTGCCTGCGGCTTGTCAAGGCTGTACTCCTCCAAGGAGGCCAGTGTGGCCGTGCCATCCTTGACCGTCGAGCCGATGCCGGATTCGAAGGAGGCATAGCGATCCTGCTGCAGCTGCTCGATGTAGCCGTCCTCGTGCATCTTGGCCGCGACCAGCAGACCGGCGGCGTAGGTGTCCATGCCCACGATGTGGGTCCTGAAGAGGTCCTCAGGCAGGAAGGAGGAGCGGCGCGGCTTGGCATCGAAGTTCAGGCCTCCACGGGGCCCGATGCTCCCGTTGGCCAGCACCTCCCACATGACAGCGGTGGCATCGTAGAGGTCCGAGGGGAACTCGTCCATGTCCCAGCCGATCAGCTTGTCGCCCTGGTTGGCGTCCAAGGATCCCAGGAATCCAGTCTCGCGGGCCACGCGGACCTCATGCTGATAGGTGTGCATAGCCAGGTTGGCGTGGTTGCCCTCGATGTTGAGCTTGAAGTTATCCTGCAGGTCGTAGGTGCGCAGGAAGTTGATGGTGGTAGCCGCGTCGTAATCGTACTGGTGGAGTGTGGGCTCCTTGGGCTTGGGCTCGATCAGGAACTGCGCGTCGAAGCCGATCTCCTTGGCGTAGTCCACGCACATGTGGAAGAGGGCAGCCATATGGTCCTGCTCCTCCTTCATCCGGGTGTTCCAGAGGGATTCGTAGCCCTCGCGGCCGCCCCAGAAGACGTAGTTCTCGGCGCCGAGCCGCTTGCCGATCTCCAGGCTGTGCTTGAGCTGGCCGGCCGAGTAAGCATAGATGTCAGCGAAGGGCGAGGTGCCGGCGCCGGCCTCGAAACGAGGATTGGTGAAGAGCGACGAGGTGTTCCAGAGCAGCTTGACGCCCGTGTCCTTCATGGCGGCCTCGATGCGGTCAACCACCTTGTCAAGATTGGCATCGCTCTCGCGCAGGGTGTCGCCCTCGGGAGCCAGGTCACGGTCGTGGAAGCAGAAGAAATCAACCCCCAGCTTGGTGAAGAGCTCGAAGGCGTAGTCCACCTTGGCCAGCGCCTGATCCATGGGATCGGTGTAGCGGTAGTAGGGCCTCTGCGCAGTGGGATCGCCAAAGGGATCCACCAAGCCCTGGTTAAAGGTGTGCCACCAGGCCACAGCGAAGCGCAGCCAGTCCTTCATGGGCTTGCCGGCCACCACCTTGTTCTTGTCGTAGTAACGGAAGCCCAGGCCCTCCTTGACGCCTTGGCGACCCACGTATTCGATCTTGTCAACGTCCCACAGACCCATAATGCTCCTTTGCTTAATGCATTTGCCTTTACAGCGTTCACAGGGGAGGAAACCAGTTCCTGCCTCCTGAGCACTAAGCGTAGAGGGACGGATCGATTTTGTCAATTCGTTGAATTATATAGATGACGATCACGTCACCTATGGATTGGAAGGCGCAAAGCAGCCTTGCGATGACCGTCGGAAACCTTGAGTTCAAGCTGCTTGGGTACGTCCGAGCCGTCTGAACCTGCTGACCGATCCGCCTGCACCACTGCCAAGGCTTGGCCGTAATAGGTGCGCGTATGCCCGGTCAAAAACCCTTCGGGATTGTATGGGGCGGCACACCCAAAGGCCAGCAGTCGGCCACCCTCTACCTGAGCAGTCAAATCTCCTGATGTCATGGGTTTGTCAATGCCCTGCTGGTCGGTATACCTTGCCCTCACAAAGCATAACCCTCCCGGGCGAACGGTGCTCCGATCGGCCTCCAGCTTGACCATGGTCTGGGGAGCGGCTGACCGCAACCGACTCCGTCCAATCAACCTGCCCGAGCTGTCGTAGGCCAAGGCCTCCAGCAGGCCGTGTTCATAAGGACAGGAGAAACGGAAACGAGTGCTACCCCGCCAACGCGAACGGCCAAGGCAACGGCCATTCAGCATCAGCAGGACCTCATGAGCCCGGGCGTAGACCTCCACCTGGGCGGTCCTGCCCTCGCAGCCGTCCCAAGACCATGAGTCAAGGGCATCTGTCATCTTCCAGGCGCTGGGAGAATGCCTCTCCCCCGAGTGATTGACGGGCCGCACAGCCAGATAGGGCCCGGCCTCGCCCCCTAACGCCACCCGTGTGTACAAGGCCTCGCCCAGCGGCCTGCCTGTCAGATCAAGACGGCCGGAACCAGCAGTCAGCCAGCCCAGCCCGCTGAACCGTGGAACTTCCTGTCGATACTCCCAAGCGCCCACGCCGACTTCGCCCAGATAATCCATACCTGCCCAGACGAAGTCTCCGATCAGGCGCGGGCAACGGGAGGCCAGACGCATGAACTCGTCGGCATCGCTGCAGAAGGTCTCCGTCCCCAGGATGAGCCGATGGGGGTATCTGCGGAGGTCTTGAAGGTATCGTTTGATTCCATAGTTGTATCCGGCCACGTCCATAAGTGCGAAGGCATCACGGGTCAGGCGGTCGCAGGAGGGCAGGGTGGCACCCTTCTTCATGAAGTCCGCTCCCATGATTCCGGCCATTTCATTGAAGAATCGGCTCCCTACAGATCCATGGCGCTTCATTGAAAGCGACAAGCTTCTCTTTCGCCCATCGTGCGCCGCCTGCTTGGCCGCTTTCCTGCTCGAATACACCCCGAGCCCGATCGAACTCAGGAAGTTGAAGAAGATGTTGACCCCGCAGGTAACCGGACGACTCGCATCCTGACCGTGGAGGAAGTCGACCATGCGCCTGGTCAGTTCCACCCCCTTGGACTGGGCGGTTTCGCTGACCTCGTTGCCGATGGAGTACATGATGACTGATGGATGGTTGAAATCCTTGGCAACCATATCAGCCAGATCACTGCGCCACCATTTCGGGAGGTATTGTGCATAGTCGTGGATGGTCTTGTGGATGTACCATTGGTCGGCATATTCATCCAGGACCAGCATACCCAGACGGTCGCAAGCCTCCAGAAGACTTTTCGAACAGGGGTTGTGGGCGCTGCGAATGGCGTTGTAGCCATTGCGTTTCAGCAACCTCACCTTCCGCTCCTCGGCCTCGGGCCAGGCGCAAGCGCCAAGAATCCCGTTGTCATGGTGAACGCAGGCACCCTTGAGAATCCTGCGGACACCGTTGATGAGCAGCCCCTGATCCCCCCAGGCAACCGTTCGTATGCCGAATATCGCCTGAGCCTGGTCATGGCAGCCCGAGGAGGAGACGAAGAGCGCCTGGCATTCATACAGCGTCGGGCTTTCCGGACTCCATGGCTGGGCGCCAGGAAGGTCGATATCGACCTGGGCTCTGCCATCGGAATCCACAGGGACTGCAACCTCAGCCAAGGACCCCGATTCATCCTTGTCGTGGCGCATAATGCGAACCCGCGCAGTCCCGCCTGATGATGCCCGCAATGAGACCCGGATGGCACAGGGATTGACTCCGAGCGTGGAGACCCTGACGCCGTCCGGGTACAGATACTGGGGGCCAGCACTCCAGAGCGTGACGGGCCGGTAGATGCCTGCTCCGGAATACCAACGCGAATTGGGCTGCTGGGCGTTGCGGGCGACAACACGTATCACGCCCGGTTCCCCCGGTCGGATTTTCCCACTCAGGTCGACAAAGAACCCCGTGTATCCATAAGGGTGAAAGCTCAGGCGTTGGTCATCCAGCCAGACCTCGCTGTGTTGGTACACGCCCTCGAATTCCAGAATCATCGAATCGTGCTGCCCAAGACCGTCAACACATACCTTCTTGCAGTATTCGTAATCGCGCCCGACGAACCATCCACTGTTAGCCTCGCTCGGAGCATCGGCCCTTCTGGGTTCTGCCAACATGGCATCGTGAGGCAGCTCAACGGGCTTCCAGGGTTCCTTTGACTCCTGCAAATGTCGATAGCGCCAACCTTGGTTCCAATCCGTTGCCTGCATACCACTCCTCCGCCATCGTTTATGATCACCAGTGCATAGCCGTCCCAATCAACATCGATGGATAGAAGACCAGACTACCCCCGCCTGGATAGTTCGACCTTGGCTGCCAGCCGAAACCCTGCCCCTTGAGCAGCCAAGCTCGACTGCGGCCGATGGCAATCCCTTCCTCGGCACCTTGAACAGTTTTGCAACCGTTGGAGGTGTTTGCGAGCAGATATTAAACAGTGTTAATATATAAACGCTGTTCATAAAGTGCGCGAGGATCGCGTGACGGAACCACTCAAGGAGGAGGTTGATATGCGCAGCAGCACCTACGCCAGCACGCCAAAGGCCCTCTCCGAGCTCAACCAGTCTCGCATCGTCCAGTATCTGCACCAGCAAGGCACCAGTTCGCGAGCCCAAATGGCCCGGGACCTCGATCTGACACCGGCAGCCGTAGGCAAGCTGGTGGCCCGTCTGATGAGTCTGGGCCTGATCAGCGAGACCGGCAGCATGGACTCTGAGGGCGGCCGTCGATCCATCGGCCTGGCCCTGAACGCCGACCGCTACCAGGTCATCGGAGTCAAGTTCGCTCGCAGCCTGGTCAGCATCGGACTGTTCGACATCAGCGGTCGCCTGCTGGACTCGGAGGAGCTGCCCCCCGTCGACCCCGGCAACATCCCAGGTGCCGTAGCCGATGTCCGAACCCGAGTGGCAAGACGACTTGAGGCGAACCCCGCCATCGTGGCTGTAGGCATGGCCGTGCCGGGCCCTTATCTGCGCGAGAGCGGACGCATCGCCCTGGTCACCAGCATGCCCGGCTGGCGCAGCGTGGACTTTATCCACGAATTCGGTCAGGCCTTCCGCGTACCCACCTTCATCGAGCAGGACGCTCGGGCCGGGGCACTGGCCCAGAGCCTGTTCGACCCCCGCGTGAGTGCATCCAGCATGGCCTACTTCCTGGTGGGCGAAGGCGTAGGGCTGGGAGTCATAGACAGGGGTGCCCTGGTGGACGGCAGCCAGGGAGCGGCCACCGAGATCGGCCACGTCAGCATCGATCTGAACGGCCTGCCCTGCGAGTGCGGCAACCGTGGCTGCCTGGAATGCTACTGCTCGGCGGTAGCCATCCACCGCCGCATGTGTCAGCCGGATGTGCGGAATCACTTCCCCGGAGTCGAGGCCATGACCCACGCCAAGGCATGTGCGAGCCTGTTCGACCGGGCTCGTTCTGGTCAACAGGCCGCCCAAACTCTGGTGGATCAGATAGCCGACTACGTGGGCTATGGCTGCGTGACCATCGTCAACGCCTACAACCCCGCCCAGATTGTCATCGGAGACATGGTGGCAGCTGCCGGAAACCGCTTGCTGGAACAGGTTCGGTCCATAGTCTCCCAGCGCGCCCTGCCTGGCCTGCGCGAACACACACAGATCCTGCTTTCCCGCCTTCCCATCGACGCCACGCTGACCGGCGCTGCGGCAGTGGCGGCCAACCAATTTTTGGAGCACCCGGCCAGCATGGGCCGTACAGCTGTGAAATCAACAAGCACAAGGCGGGCGCATCACCCGTCATCAGGAAAGGAACACCATGACCAGTAAACCCATGGTCCTCAGCATCGGCGAGATCCTCTGGGACGTCCTGCCTACAGGCAAGCGGGCCGGTGGTGCACCGGTCAACTTCAGCTACCATGCAGCCAAGAACGGAGCGGAAGGCTATGCCATCAGCGCCGTAGGACGCGACGACCTGGGCCGGGAGCTCGAAGAAGCTGTTCACCAGGCTGGCGTCGATGCCGTGCTGCAGCACAACGACCACCCCACCAGCACCGTCGAGGTTCAGCTGACCGAGGGCATCCCCCAGTACGTCTTCAAACCGGATGTGGCCTGGGATCATCTGGAGTACACGGATGACCTGGCCGGACTGGCCAGCAAGGCCGATGCCGTCTGCTATGGCACGCTGAGCATGCGCAACAGCAAGTCGCGCGAGACCTGCCTGCAGGTGCTGCGCCACACCAAGAGCCATGCCATGCGCTTCTTCGACATCAACCTGCGTGGCACCTTCTACAGCAAGGATCTGATCCAGGAGCTGCTGGACATGGCCACGGTCTTCAAGCTCAACGACGAGGAGCTGGCCACCCTGCGCGACATGTTCCACGTTCCCGGAGCCACCGACGACGAGCTCTGCCGCTGGTTCATGGATCAGTGGCACTTGGACACCATCGTGCTGACCGCCGGCAGCGACTACAGCACGATCTACCTGGCGGACGGCCAGTCCTCACACCTGCCTACGCCTGAGATCACCGTGGCCGACACGGTCGGGGCCGGCGATGCCTTCTCCGGCACCTTCGCCATCAACCGTCTGCTGGGGGCCTCCCTGACTCAGGCCCACCGGGCTGCCGTCAACACCGCCGCCTTCGTCTGCACCCAGCAGGGCGCCTGGCCCGAATATCCCGAGCATATCCCCGACTATCTGGGCCAGCAGGGTCAGTGATCCCTCGCTTTTAAACATGATTTGGTCCCGCCCGGTCGAGCTGTCAATGCCGACTGGACGGGACCAAACATATATCTACTGAATCGGGATTTACCAGATGCCGATGAGCCGCCACCAGCCCAGACCCACGGTCAGGAAGATGGCCACGGTCACCAGTCCGCAGATCAGGCCGATCCGCAGGAACTCAGAGGTCTTGACGTATCCGGCACCGTAAATCAAGGCCGCCGGTCCGGAGGCGTAATGGGTCATGGCGCCAATCAGACCGCTGGCGCATCCCAGCATCAACGCTGCAGGCATGGCGGGAACCCCGGCAGCCACGGCCACGCTGACGAAGAGCGTGTAGATGGCCGCCACCTGAGCCAGCTCGGAAGCGAACATGTAGTGGATGAGGAAGTAGAAGACCGTCAGAATGACCAAGACCAGCACCCAGGGCAGGCCCTTGACCAGTCCGGCAATGATCTCCCCCGCCCAGGTGGTGACACCCAGGGTGTTCAGCGGTTCCGCCATGCCTACCAGGACGCCGAAGAAGATCAACGTGGACCAGGCGGACTTGTTAGCGACCATATCCTGCCAGGTGATGATCTTGGTGCACAACAGCACGGCCACGCCCAGGAAGGCCACGGTGGTGGAGTTGATATGGATCACCGAACCGGTCGCCCAGAGGACCAGCATGACCAGGAAGGTCACGGTCATAATCCACTCGTGCATGCTCAGCGGGCCCATTCCCTTGAGCTCGTCCTTGGCATCCTCCTGAGCCTGAGGAACGTTCTTCAGAGTTGGCGGGAAGATGCGGTAGATCAGGGCGGGGATGATGATCAGGCAGATCAGGCCAGGCACGATGCCGGCCAGGGCCCAGGTACCCCATCCGATGTCCACATGGAACTTCTGGGCCAGCTGTCCGACAACCGGGCCGGCCGCCATGGCCGTGAGGAACATGGCCGATGTGATGGCGTTGACGTTGTTGGCCGTGATCGCCAGGTAGGCGCCGATGCGCCGCCGGGACTCGTCAGTGTCCGGCTTTGAACCCTGCACGTCGCTGATGGAGGTGATGATCGGAAATAGAATGCCGCCCAGACGAGCCGTGTTTGACGGGGTGGCCGG
The DNA here is from genome assembly GCF_007559275.1 of Bifidobacterium apousia. Lineage (GTDB taxonomy): Bacteria > Actinomycetota > Actinomycetes > Actinomycetales > Bifidobacteriaceae > Bombiscardovia > Bombiscardovia apousia. Next base: position 507,796 of record NZ_VMHK01000002.1, on the reverse strand, counting down.
GGCCAGGACCAGGTCGGCGGCCGAGAGCCCGTATGCTGTGCCCAGGCTGGACTTGCCTAATCGAGATAGAAAGACCAGAGCAATCCTACGGCCCAGTCCGGTAGAGACAAAGCCCTGGGCGATGAAGAAGGCCGCCACAATCAGCCAGATGGATGCGCTGCCAAGTCCGTTGAAAGCCGCCTTCTTGGGATCCAGGGCACCGGTCAGCATCCCCACGGTCATGCCGATGATGGCCACTGCTGAGGTGGGCAGAGGCTGCAGAATCAGCCCTAGGATGGTGCCTACGAAGACTCCCAGCATGTGCATGCCCTGGGCGGTCAGCCCCTTGGGAGGCGGAATCAGGAAGATGACCAACCCTACCGCTACACAGATCAGAGCCTTGACCAGCTGGCTCGTATTGAAAGGCTGGCTGGCCTCTGCCTGGGGGTCTCCCCTGCCCTCACGTGTTCGTACTGTTTCACCCATCATTGCTCCTTCGCTCATGATCCGGCGTATGACCGCCTGGAAACCACCGACCTCTTCGTCGGCTTGCTCATGTGGACTTATGCTATGCGGCAGGCGGCAGGGGCGACAAATAAGCATTCCCTATATGAAGGAGCGCCATACCTGGCGGCCGTCCATGACCTCCAATGCCCGTCAAAGAGCGGCAAAAGGGGCTTAAGTGCATATAGATTCTGCTTATTTGCCGGTGTGTCCAAGGCTTTTCTAGGCTGATTGCAGAGGTCCGGCAACGCGGCCGGCCCCGATCGTGAAGGACAAGTGAGACCATGACAGGATTCGATACCATCAACGATTCCTATGCCAACCGGGGACTGGGATTCAACTATGAGCAACGGCGCGAGCTAAAACTGGACGGGCTGCTGCCTGCTGCCGTACAGGATGACGAACAGCGCGAGCGCATCGTTTACCGCCGCTTCCTGGCCCAGCCCACCGATCTGGACAAGCGACTCTACCTGATGAGCATCTGCCGTACCGACCGTCGGCTCTTCTACAGGAGCATGGACAAGCACCTGACCGAGTACATGCCCATCGTCTACGCCCCCACCGTGGCCCAGTCCATCCAACGCTACGACGAGTTCTATTCGGGCAGCGATGTGGCCTACATCTCCATCGATCATCCCGAGGGGATCGGCGATGCCCTGGACCAGTACGCCGGCGATCGGCCCATTGACCTGGTGGTCTGCACAGATGCGGAGGGCATCCTCGGCATCGGCGACTGGGGCGCTCAGGGCGCTGAGATCCTGACAGGCAAGCTGGCGGTTTACACCGCTGCTGCCGGCATTGACCCTTCGCGCGTTCTGCCGGTGATGGTAGATGTGGGCACCAACCGCCAAGCCCTGCTGGACAATCCCGACTACGTGGGCAACCACTTCGCCAGGGTCAGAGGCCAGCGCTACGACGACTTCATCGATGACTTCGTCCAACAGGTCCTCCAGCGCTATCCGGAGGCCCTGATCCACTGGGAGGACTTCGGCAGGCCCGAGGCCGCGCCCGTCCTCAAGCGCTATCAGGATCGGATCCTGACCCTGAATGACGACATCCAGGGCACTGGCGTGACCGTCCTGGCCGCACTGATCGCCGCCAGAAAAATCGCCGGAACCGACCCCAAGGACACCAGGATCATGGTCTTCGGCGCAGGGACCGCCGGCGTGGGCATCGCCGACCAGATCGTGGACGACCTGATCATCCGCCAAGGCATGGATACCGAGACCGCGCGCAGCAGGGTCCTGCTCTTCGACCGTCAGGGTCTGATCGAGCAGGGCCAGGATGATCTGACCGAGGGCCAAACCCGTTATGCACGCAAGCCAAATGAGTTCGCTTCGGTCACCGACAAGACCTCGCTGGCGCAGGTTGTCGACGCCTTCCAACCCACGGTGCTCATCGGCACCTCGACCAAGCCTGGAGCCTTTGACCAGAACGTTGTGGAGGCCATGGCCAAGCATGTGGAACGGCCGCTGCTCTGCCCCATCTCCAACCCCACGGAACTGGCCGAGGCCAAGGCCGCCGACGTGATCGCCTGGACCCACGGCCGCGGCTTCGTCATCACCGGCACCCCCTCAAAGCCTGTTGACTACCAGGGTGTCACCTATGCCATCGGACAGGGCAACAACGCCCTCATGTATCCCGGCATCTGCTTCGGGGCCATCGTCGCCAAGGCACGGCTGGTCACCAAGGGAATGTTGTTGGCCGCAGCCTATGCCATCTCCGACATGATCGACGTGGACAAGCCCGGAACCGCCGTGCTGCCGCCGGTGGCCGACCTCAAGGAGATCTCGCGCCGGGTCGCCACTGCTGTGGCTGAACAGGCGGTTCAGGAGGGTCTGAACCGTGAGCCGATTGAGGATGTGGACGCCGCCGTGGCCAAGGCCCAGTGGCACTATGATGCCTGAGCGAAACCAGCGCCTTCGCTTCCTGCAATATTGAGATTGTGGTCCGGCCAGCACGATTTATGAACGACGATCGTGTTGGCCGGACCACAATCATGAGCCAAGCCGTATCAATATTCCCCAGGTGTCAATCTTCTTAAGTCCAGTCGACAATGATAGGGTGGTGGTAAGTAGTCTTTCGCCAAAGTTGACGGATAAGCAATACTAATCTGAGCAACAATCAAGGGAAGCGGCTCATGACCTATATGGATAATGTCCGCGACCTCGAGCTGCTTACCATGCTGGCCCGGTACGGCAGTTTCACAGACGTCGCGTTGGAGGCAGGCATCTCCCAGCCTGCGGTCTCGCAGGCCATCAGAAGGCTGGAAAAGCGCCTGGGAACCAGGCTGGTTCTGCGGCAGCGCTTCGGCGCTGGCGACGGCACACAGCTTACCCAATCTGGAAGAACAGTGGTGGATCATGTCAGCCAGGCCCTGGACCTGATCAACTCCTTGCCCGAGGCCTTGGCTGCACGAACCGGTATTCGACGGCGCACCATCGGCCTGCCTCCCATCATCTCATCGCTGCTGAGCTCCGGACAAGGGCAGCAGAAGCAGTCCGAACCAGACAAGAACACGACCGTAGAAACCATAGGATCCCAAAAGTTGCTGGGCCAGATAGAGGCCCACCGCGTGGACTACGGGGCTGTTGCCAGCGTTGACGAGTCACTGAGCGTGGATGGCGTTGAAACGACCAAGCTGGCATCCTTCCCCTTCGGTATGGTCTGCACCCAGTCCATGGCCGAACGTTTGGGCACAGCAGGAATGACCAGCCTGCACCCCGAGGACCTGGCCATGCTTCCCGGGGACGTTCCCTTCGCCACCCTCAACCGTGATTTCGTCCATGCCCAGGCAGCTGAACGGCTGATTCACCTGTCTGAACCTGTCAGCCACCTGATCGAGGTCTCCGACGTGGAAACACTGAAAATGGTGACTACATCCAGCCTGGTCTGCAGCCTGATCACCTCAGCTGGCGTACACCCTGGCGAAGGTCTGCGCTTCATCCCCTTTGCCGGTGATGACATGCCCCGCTTCAATATCTACCTCTTTAACGACACGAAGCGGGAGGCCTTTCACGAGGACGTGGAGGAGGTGCACGCCTTCAGCGACTACGCCACCAGCCGACTGGGCTCTGTGGCTTGACCAAAATGCAAGTCAATGCCCAGGGAGAAGCGGGAATACCCGCAGCGTCCATCTGTTGTATACTGACGAGGCCGGTCCGTAATGGCACCGGCAGAGCTTGATAATTCAAGATTGGGGCTGATCGGTTTCGACGGTGACCTGTTCGTCGCAGGGAAGCGTGCCGAGAACGCGGGGGTCCGCTCGTTAATGTCCTCCCGCAAACAACAAGTGCTAAATCTAACCGCACTGAGTTCGCTCTCGCTGCCTGAGCTTCGCGCCAGGATTAACCAGTGAGCAGCTGCTCCGTTCACTCCCCTTCGCCTTCGGGGGGATGCTGAGCGTCATTAAGAAGACTTGCCTGAACTGCCGCGCCACAGGGCGGTTCGGGGACTTTTACTGCGGCTATGCCCGCCACCGGTTGTCTGCGACACAGGTGGGGGCAGACAGATAGCCACAAAGGCCAGCAGACTACGCACGTAGAAGACTGAGGGTGCGGTCACCGGACCGGGGTTCAATTCCCCGCAGCTCCACAGAACAAGGGCCGGCCGAGGCAACTTGGCCGGCCCTTTTCATACCGCCTTTACGGTTCAAGAATCCAACTCCCCGCATTTTTTAGTGCGTCACATTGTCAAAAACCTTGTTCATGAATCTCAAGTCATGCTCATTTCTTCACTCGTGGAGTTAAAATAACTCCAATATAACTCCATTCGGAGCACAAATGATATAATTTTGGAGCTAAAGAAGACAAATAGAGCAATCGAAGCGGGTGAAAGTAATGAAAGAGACAGCGAGAATTCAAATTCGCACCAGCGAGGATATGAAGCGTCGGGCCTCACAGCTTTTCGAAGATCTAGGCCTTGATCTCGGCACAGCAATAAACATGTTTCTTTCTCAGTCTTTGCGCGAAGGGGGACTTCCATTTCGCTCCCAACTTTCCAATTTTGACAGGGAAATGGAGGAAGCTCAAGCTTCACCGGTCACTCACGTGGGTGATGTAGAGGATATGAAAGACATCATCCATCATGTATGAGTTTGCATATACGCAGAAATTCCTGCGTGATGTCAAGAAAATCAAGAAGAAGCATTTCGACTTAAGCAGGCTCGATCAAGTGCTCGACGACTTGGCTGATTACAATTCAGCACTGCTTAAACGTAAATACCGAAATCACCAGTTGAAGGGACGCTGGTCCAAATACGAGGAGCTACATGTCGACGCAGACTGGCTCCTGGTGTACAAGCGCGATAAAAATCGAATGATTCTCACTTTGATGACCACTGGCAGCCATGACCAAACACTGTGACATAAGTGAAGTCTGAGTAATCGAGTCTTGTTCAGACTGACACGAATCACTGTACCCAATACACAAATTTGACCGCCAACTGTTTATCTACTTCTCAGTTAAAAGTTAATCGTCAGCGGATCTCCTCAAGATGGACGTGTCATAATGACGATACCCATTTTCAAGCAGCCAACATCCATTTGCCGTATTGACCAGCGCTGGTCAATACGGCAAGGAACTGCAGGTTGATGAATATGTCACACAGCCATGGCCGAGATCAATGCTCGGCAAGACCGCTCAATTACGCACCACGGATCCAGGAGTAAAAGTTCATTGTCAATCATTCACCTATGGCCCCTTGCAGAATGGCTATGGGCGAGCGCATTAAAGCAGGCCGCGCCGTCAGCATGGTCGCCAGCGAGCCGACGACTATAATCGGCAACCCGCAGATAAGGAAAAACTGCCAGGGAAAAATTACGGACAGACTGTGTATAAGGGGCCAGTAGACCATAGCTGTGCTCAGCCCGACCAGTCCGGTGCCGCCCGCTGCGATGATAATGCCCGTAGTCATCACGATGGTGCCGTCCAATATGGATATAGCAGTCAGCTGCCGCGGGTTTGCGCCTGCAATTGACAGGAGCGCCAAATCTAGGTCACGATCCCGAGCGGCGATGGCGAACCCCGCAATCACGCCGACCAGGGCGACCAGCAGCGCTGCCCAGAAACCATAGAGCAACTCCAAGGTTCCACCCGATGTGACATTCTCTATTCCCGGTACCTTGTTCATGGCGATGGTACTGGTGCCTCCGGCAGCCAACAGACCACCAACCAGAAACATACAGGCAGTCAGAGCTATAACTGTTGAACCGAATGTCGTATCTCGACTCCTGGCCACAGCCTGTGAACGCGCTATCCGCCAGACAGCAGATGACGAGGGGACCAGAGCAGTCCAAAGTTGAGTGACCCTGCTTATAACTGGCCCACCAGAACGTGCCAAGGCAATCAGCAGCAAGAGAATAGCAAACAGCGGTCCACTTCCAACGGCACTTATGACCGCTTGGACCTGCTTAGGCTCTAAGGACCCAGAGCCGTTGCGCGAAAGATAGGCAAAGACAGGCAATGGCAATAGCAGCAAGGCCAGCCCAAGGAAAAGGGATACAAGACCGCGTCCATGTCGGGGCCGGTCAATCGATTCGCTCTCCTCAGCACGGCGCACCACCCGGACTGGTGTCATCTTCCCCAAATCCCGCAATGTCCGGCTGGTCGCCAAGACGGCCGTAGCCAGTCCCACTGCGAGACCAGTCAGGGCAGACCTGGGAAAACCGTGCCAGGTAAAAGCGAAATGTACCGGTATTCGCATTCCAGCGGAATACCAATCCAGGATCCTTCCAGCCAGCGCAGGTGAAAGAGCCACAGCAACGAGGGAGGCTGGTAGAACCAAAATCATCACCTGCAAAAGTGTAAGTACCAGGATCTGCTTAGGCGTAGCGCCCAGCAGTGAAAGAAGGGCCAGCCCCTGCCGACGTTGGCGAATCGATGCCTGCAGAGTCTGCTTGATCACCAGGCAGCCGAGCACAATGACTGTGAGGAAGATCAAACTCAGGGCCGAAGCCAGGCTCTTGACAGGATCCCTGGTCTTGGCCGACAAACCCTGGTAATAGCTGTTGACACCCATGCTCACGCTCATGGCACAGAGCAGGGTTTGGGTGACCACAAGAACGATAAAGACGCCAGCCCAGATGCCACCATTGGCTTTCAAATCACGTAAGGCCCAAGTCATGTTCCATTCACCTGCCACGTCCTCGTGCGTACACTCGACTACATTCCTCTGTTTATATAAATAGCCGACCGACGCGAAAGACAACATCCGGCAAACCCCTGAATCGACCCTGAATCAACCCTGATTCAACCTTATGATACCGAACTCATTGTGAGCGTATGCCTTACATCGTCTAGGCGTCACAGCATTAGAATGAAGCCCTTTAAATGGAAAGACCTAGCAAACAAGCAATTCCAACTCATTGGCCAATTCGATGGTCATCTTGTTTCTCGATCCACAACCATGACAGTATACAAACTACATGTCCTTTAATCATATTTATATTTAACTTTATAAGGTCACAATGAGAGACGATGATAGAGCGGGTTTCAATTATGTCCACTACAAGAGATCACTCGAATATAGCTCCAATATTCCATCCAGCAGAAAGCTGGCAAGCTGAAAATGTAAGGCAATTCTTTGCAGCGACAGCATACTCTTTCCTGCTTTTAGCATCAGGAATCGGTCTCAGGTTGGCAGAATATAACTTAATTGAAAATAAAGCAGAGCTAAATCGTTATAAGCAAAATACCTTCCTCCACAATTTCGTGCTTAACAATCCTTATAAAGACTCTGCAAATATGCTGCTGGCTTTGTGGACATTAATCATAAGCGTCATTATTGTCACAGCTTTTTTGGAAACAAAAACTCCTGAATCATCCAGCAAAGCGAGAGCATTCATTGTATTCGTCTGTTTCCTGTCATGTGCTATTAGCATTTTCACAGGCTACATATCCCCTGACATGTTGCAGCAGATCGATTTTGGTCTGAGCCTGTTATTGGTAATCGTCAGCTTCAATATCGCAGCCTTTGCTCTCAGCTATGGCGTAAAACAGGTCTTTTCGCTTCACATGATACAGGAAAACGAAATGCTGAGATCAGATCACCTCAATGAATATCAGTCATTAGCCAAGGGATCATTGGTCAGAAGACACCCGATAGTCGATGCTTTTCTTCGTATTACTTGCGGTTTGATACTCATGACTACACTTGCTGCTTTTATAACATATGGAATAGCAGCGCTATTCGCCAGAATGAACAATCACCCAGTAGCCTCTATAGGGACGTTTATTATAACTGTTGCTTTTGAGCTGGTTCCTTGCTTGTTAGATCCTCTGTTTATGCTATACATCGGCGTTGGCGGTCGCCCAAGTAGAAAGAACCTAAAACACTACAAGGGTCGCATGGTTTGTAAATGGATATATCGAGTCTTTACAGTATTGTCTTCCTGGCTCATATCGATATTTGCCTTTGCCATTGCCAGTGTATTGAATTCAACAACTGTGCCCATGTCCTTAAACACTCTTTTGGTGCCGATATTGATCGTCGTCATCTATCTGCTACCCTGCTGGAATTGGTTTTTAGCTCCTATTCATAAATGGTGGGTTAGCAATTTGATAAAAGATGACCAGCGTAATATTGAACAGATTCACTACGAAGCATTCACAGGAATTGCGGCGTCATACTTAAGCTCAGAATTATCTGTGGATACTCATCGCGAGTATCTGATGCATACCGTCATAAATCCCGCCGAAAAAGGAGAATGGGCAGAAATATGTGATCCCGCTTTCCGCACCACAATTCAAGTTCCCTTGCTTTCTTTATCAACTCAGGAACTTCAGAAAACCCTTGAATCTGATAACCTCAAACAGAAAAACGATATAAGTCCTGATGCAACAAAACGTCAACGCGCTATCACACGCTTGATAAATAAAATCGACACCAATGATCCAGAGTTCAATTGTTGCGACCTAGAGGACTGCAAAATCTATTTAGCTGCTATCTTCGATGATCGTCAGTACTTATCAACATCTATAAGCTCAGGGGCTGATAACGAGGAAAGACTACAAAAAATCATCACTCATAGTTTTTCCAGCTTCAAAGGAAGGTGGCAACTGATACTGACGCTAGTGAGGCGGTGAAGCCAAGACATGCGATGTAGCCATGTGTGCTTTTGACAGTTTTAATCGACCAGATCACCTAGGTTGCAGCGTTCCCCATTCCTCGTGGACAAACAGCAATGTAATCCCAAATGAGCAGGATCTCTGACGAATTGAATCAGCATTGATCATTTACTACCTTTGAACCGCCATGAATATATCTGACTCAACATCTTACGATTCAACCCGTGCTATTCTGATTTCCAGAATCTGATTCAGGTTCCCGGACGATGGTCAAGTACCCGGACAGCGACAAGACTTGCCGAAAGGGAGCCATGTCCTCGTGGATCATACTTATACTCGCTGGCGTCTGTGAATCGGTCTGGGCCACCGCGCTAGGTAAATCCCAAGGTTTTACCAAAATCGTCCCTGACATCGTATTTATTCTTGGATTGATTCTCAGCATGATGGGTCTAGCCTTTGCCATGCGCAACACCTCTACCAGCACGGCATACGCGGTCTGGGTCGGTATCGGAGCTACCTTGACTGTCCTATACGCCATGGCTACGGGCTCGGAGCCTATTTCACTCGCCCGCATTCTGCTCATCATCGGCCTGGTCGCTTGCGTGATCGGACTCAAGATCGTCAATTGAGAGCGGTGCCCGTCATATTACCTAAGTAACACAGGCATAGTGGGCTTCGACCTGAAGCTGCCCACCGATCTTCAAACGGGTCTCCAGCCTGACCCTCACCAGGTACCGGTTCAGCTTTTCCGTGCGGCACTACAACAACGCCTGAAGTATTTAGACTGGAACCATGAGAATCGTCATACAGCGGGTCAGCCATGCCCGGGTCGATGTGGTCGACGAGCAGGGGCAGCCGGATCCTGATTTCCATCCACAGAGCATCGGCACGGGTCTCCTGCTCCTGGTGGCCGTCCAGGACAGCGACGGCGATGCCCAGGTGGACTATGCCGTACGCAAGCTGACCCGGATGCGCATCTTCGCCGATGAGGAGGGCCGGATGAACCGGTCGGTCCTGGACTGCGGCGGCTCCATCCTCTCCATCTCCCAGTTCACCCTCTATGCAGATCTGCGTCATGGCAATCGCCCCAGTTTCATGGCTGCGGGAGAGCCCCGACATGCCCAAAAGGTCTGGCAGGATCTGAACCGGGCACTGGCCGCGACCGGTGTGCCAGTTGCCGTCGGACAATTCGGCGCCCACATGCGAGTGGATCTGGTCAACGACGGACCGGTGACCATCCTGCTGGACACCGACAGGCTGATGAAGCCGACAGCTTCTTCATCAGCTATTTGACGATGGGCCGCAGGGGCGCTGACACATCCAACTGATGCTTGTCGCCGATCTTGGATGGATCGTTGATGATCTTGTCGACCACTGCCTGCTTGAGCTTCAGGTCGGAGCCGTCGCCCCAGATGATGACATGTTTGCCCTGGTCCAGCTCGGTGGTGATGGAGTCCTGGGTTTCCGCAGTCACCTTGGTCACCGAATGGCGCATGGCCTCGGGCATGGTCGACAATATCCGCAGGGTCTGCCTGACCGCCTGATCCTGCTGGGCACGATTGACGGTGGACACCTGGATGACCGGCACTCCCTTCACCGGCTTGGACACAGTATTGAGCACCCTTCCCTGTCTGTCTACGGCCGTCAGTTTGTCCTGTGCATCCTTGAAGACCGCAGTGGGCTCCTGGGCATCGAAGCTCACCTCCAGACCGTGCGGAAAACTCTTGCGGACCTTGGCATCGGTCACCCCGGCCATGCCGCTGATCTCCTCCTCAACGCCATTGGTGGAAATCAGCAACAATGAGCGATCCCCCTGACGGGCCACGATTGAAGCCACCCTATCGTTGGACACCCAGGCATTGCCGCCGCTGACACCGATCTTGTCAGTCTGTAGGCGGAAGACCGGAGAGAGAAAGAACAACCATGCCAGTCCTGCTATCAGAGCCATGACCAAGAGCACGACACCTGTCCGGATCAGGACCAGCCTGCGACTGACCTTCTTCTTCTCGCGCACCCGGGCCTGAAAGTCCAGAACCTTGGGCCGTACGAAGATCCCCAGCCCCTGATCCTCCTGGTCGGTGCCAATCCTGCCTGAGACGGGTCGGTCCGGCGGTATGGTCCGGGCATCGACGAATCCGCCGGCCGAACTCGTCGAACGAGATTCTGCAGACTTGGATGTCACAGACTTGGAGGCTGAGGCGCTGCTGCCTTTGACTAGAGAGCGGGAGGATGAAGAGGCCGACCTTGGGCTACGTGTCCTGGAGCCGCCTGCATTCTTGGCACGATTGGGACGACCCTTGAGACGCTTGGACCGCTTGAGACGCCTGCCCCTGCCGCCTGTCTTTTCAGCCTTGGACCGGCGACCTGCCAATCCCGCAGCATCGGAAGCGGCCGACCTGCCCGATCTGGCGGTTCTGCCGGTCTGCGGTTCCTCTCCCAAAGGCTTGGTGGTGCGCCCAGACCGGGCTGTCCGTGCGGCCTTGGCAGCCCGAACGGCCCTGCTTCTGGAAGAGGCTCCGCCGGAGGCGCTGCGACCCTTGCCGGTCTTCACTGCTCGTCCCGTTCAGCAAGCTTGTCAAGAATGACCGGTCCCATGGCGGTGACATCGCCGGCGCCCACAGTCAGGATCACATCCCCCGGCTCTGCCCGCCCGGCCAGATCCAGAGCTGCCTGATGCATGTCCGGGCAGGCCCGGAAGACAGCTCCGGTCGACCTCTTCCCGGAATCCTGGGACTCATGGTTCGATGCCTTGCGAGCGGCGGCAGGGATGGTCCCGGCATCCACGCCCGGAAAATCGCTGGCCAGCTCGCGGGCGGGGAAGATGTCGGTTACGGTCACATCGTCCGCCAGGGACAAAGCATCTGCGAACCGGTCAGCAAAGATGGCCGTTCGCGAATACAGATGAGGCTGGAAGAGCACCCTGATGGTCCGCCCCGGATAACGCCGTCTGGCGGCGGTCAGCAGGGCGGCGATCTCCGTAGGATGATGGGCGTAATCATCAACTACGGTGACCCCATGCTGGATTCCGCGGATCTCGAAGCGTCGAGAGGCCCCACGGAAGTCGGCTGCAGAAGCGGCGGCTGCATCGGGATCCATTCCCAACAGGATGGCGGCGATGATGGCCGCGGCTGCATTGCGGGCATTGTGAATGCCGGGAATCGCCAAGTCCACCTGCAATTCGAGCGGCTTGCCGGCATCCAACCCTGCTGCCTGAAACACCTGCGCCGGGAGAGCCAAACGGCAATGCTCACGACCGCTGCCGCTGCTTTCGGACTCGGACTCGATGCGAACCAGGCCGAGGACCCCGGGCAAAGAGTCCATATTCAGCTGGGGATCCGAGGCATAGACGATGATCTTGGCCTGGCAGTCCCCGTGCAGCCGCCGCAGCACCTCCAGAGCGCCCTGGTCGTCCCCGCAGACCACCAGGAAGCGGCGGGCATGCCGGGCATGTTCCACGAAGGCCTGGTGGAAGGCGTCAGCCGTGCCGTAGTGGTCCAGATGGTCGGGCTCCACGTTGGTGATGATGGCGATGTCGGGAGTGTACTTGCCAAAGCTGCCGTCGGACTCGTCCGCCTCGGCCACCAGGACCCGTCCGGATCCCACATGCCCCCCGTCCATGGGCCCCTGGCCGCTCTGAAGGCTGCCCCCGATGGCGTAGCTGGGATCGGCCAGATCCCCCTGGCCGCCCTTGGTCAGCAGGTGGGCCAAGAGCGCGCTGGTGGTGGTCTTGCCATGGGCACCGGCCACGGTGACTGAGATTCTGGAGGCCATGAGCAGGGCCAGAATGTCACTGCGATGGACCAGCCGGGCGCCGGCCTCGCGAGCTGCCAGAATCTCGGGATTGTCGGGCTTGATGGCACTGGACCAGACCACCGTGCGGGCCCCGGCCACGTTGCTGGCGTCCTGACCGATGGCGACCGGGATTCCCAGCTGACGCAGACGGCGGGTCTTGTCCCCCTCGGCGCGGTCGGAGCCTGAGACCTGCACCCCCTCCTGGTGGAGCATCTCGGCCAGCACGCTCATCCCGGCCCCGCCGATGCCGATGAAGTGGGTGGGCCCCAAATCCCTGGGGTCGCGCACTCCGGCTCGGGCCAAGGCAGGCAGGCAGGGGTCCAGAACCGGCAGGGACCGGTCGCCGCCGTCCTGCCGACCGGGCACAGTATTCAATTCATGCTTGGGCACAGTAGTTGCATCTCCTCCAACAGTTCAGGACCGTTCAGGACGGTCGCCCGTCGCCTGCCTCCATTATGCCCGATTAGGCCCTCCCAGAGTCCTTGCGGGCAAGGTGTTGGTCGGCCATGGTCAGGATCTGCTCAGCCATCACCTGGGCAGCGTCGCGAATCCCGTACCCCCAGGCCCGGCTGCGCATGTCAGCCAGCCTATCCTTATCAGCCATAAGAGCAGGGACGTGCTGGGCCACCCATTTGGCGTCCAGCGCCGCATCATCGACCATGAGCCCTCCCCCGGCCTGAACCACTGGCTGGGCGTTGAATCGCTGCTCGCCGTTGCCGATGGGCAGGGGCACGTAGACGGCGGGCACCCCCAGGGCGGCCAGCTCGCTGACAGAGCCGGCACCAGCCCTGCAGACCACCAGATCGGCGCAGGCGAAGGCCAGATCGATCCGCTCCAAGTATTCGGCCATGTGGTAGTCCCCCCGGCCCTGGTGGGCCGGGTCCAAATCGTTGATGGCCGCATCGCCCAGATCAGCCGCCACCTGCTCTCTGACCTGGTCGGCCTTGCCACGACCAGTCAGATGGATGACCTGGGTTCGCTCCAATAGTTGCCGGGCCGCGCCAGCCACCGCCTTATTCAGGCTGAGCGCGCCCAGGGAACCCCCGGTGACCAGCAGGATGGGCCTATCGGGATCCAGACCCAAGGACTGTGCGGACTTCCTGCGAGCGCCCGAGGGATCAGCCTCCATCTGCTTGGCCAGTCGGGCGATGGCCGGCCGCAGGGGAAGACCCACGCGGCGCACAGGCACTCCGGCCCGGGCTCGGATACCGGTATCCTCATAAGCCGTGCCTACGAAATCAGCCCAGCGAGCACCCAGTTTGTTGGCCATGCCTGCCCGGGCGTTCTGCTCGTGGACGACGATGGGCAGGCCCAGGTTCCGTGCAGCCCTGTAGGCCGGCGCCGAGGCATAGCCGCCAAAACCTACCACCAGGTCGGCCGACCGATCCTGCAAATACCCTCGGACACGCTTCACCTCATGCCGCCAACGCCGGGGGAAGTCCAGGGCAGCTTTATTGGGACGACGAGGGAAGGGCACCTTCTCAATCAGATCCAAGGGAAGGCCGGCGGCCGGCACCAGGTCGTGCTCCAGCCCGACAGCAGTACCGATCACGCTGACAGCCGCCTGGGGACAGCGTTCCCGAATGGCCGCAGCCACACTGAGCAGGGGGTTGACATGCCCTGCCGTCCCACCACCGGCCAGCACCAGATGGGGACCAGCGCCCTTACCGGCATGCTCCTGGTCGTCCCCAGGCATCCCGCTCTCGGTCCTCGTCGCTGTCGTCATCCCTGAATCCGCTTCCTTTCCGCCATATCCATTCCATATCTCATGACCCGTCCGTGGCCGCCTTCACGTCCGGCTGAGTCCGAATCATCTGCAGGGCCACCCCGGCCGAAGCCAGGCAGGAGATCAGGGCGGTCCCTCCAGCCGACACGAAGGGCAGGGGCAGGCCGATGACCGGCAACAGGCCCAGAACCACGCAGATGTTGACCAGGGCTTGACCCACCAGCCATACATCCAGGCAGATCAGCACCATGCCCGCATACCGGTTCCTGGTGGTCAGGGCGATCCTCAGCATGCACCAGCCCATGACCACGAAGACCAGAATAAGCATGGCCGCCCCTACAAAGCCCAGCTCCTCGCCGATGACAGCGAAGATGAAGTCATTGTGCGCCTCGGGCAGGTAGTTCCACTTCTCCCTGGAGTTGCCCAGCCCGACCCCGGTCAGGCCCCCCGAGGCCATGGCATACAGTCCGTGGATGGACTGGTAGCAGACACCCTGAATGTCATCCGCCGAGCACTTGCCGTAGGCGGCCATGATCCGCTGGGTCCGGTTGCTATTGCCGTAGACCGAAAAGCCGATGACCGCGGCCATCCCCAGAACTGCCAGGCTGAGCAGCCAGCGCAGGGGGAAGCCCGAGACCAGGAAGGCCACGAAGCCGATGATGACGATGATCATGGCCGTTCCCAGATCCTTGCCCAGCATGATCAGCAGGAAACTGACGATAAAACCGGCGGCAGGCTTGGCATAGGCCTTGGCCAGGCTCTTCAGGTCGGAATCCTTGCCAACCTGCCGTTGGGCTTCGATCAGGGCCTGTGGCAGCCACAGGCACAGGGCCAGTTTGAGCAGCTCGGCTGGCTGCATGGAGATGCCCCCCACCGAGATCCAGCCCTCATTGCCGTTGGCGGACCGCCCCAGGGGAGTACGCGTCAGCAGCTGAATACCCTGGCTGACAATCAGAAACCCGGTACTCCAGCTCCGGTAGCGGTCGATGCTGATCCTCACGGCCAAAAGGGCCAGCAACAGCCCCACCACGGCGTATATGCTCTGACGAATAACCTGGCTCCAGGGAGAGCTGCCCTGGGCCACCAGATCCACAGCCGAGGAGGAAAAGACCATCATCAGGCCGAAAACCGTGGTGGCGACGACTGTGGCCAAAAAGCCGTAGTAGCACCAGAGCGGGTTGAGAATGGCCCGCCAGCCCCGGTAGTCCCCCTTGCCGCCAGACCCCCGGGAGGGAGCCTTGTGCGGATCAGTGTCGCGCTTCATGCTCGTGGACCCACTGTTCGGCCTGCTGGGCAAACTGGTCACCCCGGTCGGCATAGGAGGCGAACTGGTCCATGGAGGCGCAGGCGGGGGCCAGCAGAACCACCTGGCCGGGCTTTGCGTAGGAGCCGGCTGCACGGATGGCCCGGGCCATAACCTGATCGCTGGCACCAGGGTCGATCAGGGTAACCGGCAGATCGGGCGCCTGGTCCTTGATGGCCTGGGCCATGGGCTGCTGATCCCGGCCGATGATCACGGCTGCAGCCAGCTTGGACCTGCGGGACCGGACCAGATCGTCAAAGCGGGCGCCCTTGGCCAACCCGCCGGCCAGCCAGACCACCTGGCCGTCATGGTAGCTGGCCAGGGAGGCCTCGGCGGCATGGGCGTTGGTGGCCTTGGAGTCGTCGACAAAACGGATGGCCTGCGAACCCTGGCCCAGGGTGGCCACCGTACTGATCCTGTGGTCGCCAGGGGTGAAAGCACGCATGGCTTCGATGGCCGCGTCGACCTTGGCCCCAGCACCCAGGGCCAGAGCCAGGGCGCAGAGGGCATCAGCCAGCAGATGGGGGTAGACCGTGCCGTCAGGCTCGCACAGATCCGTCAGGTCGGCCACCCGGACCAGCCTGACGCCCTCCTCAAAGTCATGACCGGTCAATCCGCTGCGGTCTATGACCCAGCCATCCTCTACGCCCAACTGCCCAGGCTCGGGCCGACCCAGGGTGAACCCCACACGTCGGCAGCCTGGGGCTGGCTGCGCCTGCCTGGCCAGTTCAGAGACCCGGGAGTCGTCAGCGTTGTAGACCAGGGCCTTGCGCACGCCCCGGTAGATGCGCGCCTTGTCGGCCGCATAGGCCTCAAAGCCACCGTGCCAGTCCAGGTGGTCGTCGGCCAGATTGGTGATGGCCGCGCACTCCAGGGTCGGCGAGAAGGTGAAGTGCAGCTGGAAGGAGCTCAGCTCTACGCAGAGCATGTCGTTGTCGGAGTCCAGAACGGCTGTGGAGACGGCCTTGCCGATGTTGCCCACCGCAGGGGCCGTGAACCCGCTGGCCTGCATCATGGCGGCGACCATCCTGGTGGTCGATGTCTTGCCATTGGTGCCGGTGATTCCGATCCAGGGGGCTGGCCGGCCGGTCAGGGCTGCGGGCACCCGCAGCATCCAAGCCATCTCCACTTCGCTGACCACAGGGATGCCCCGACGCTGCGCCTCAAGGATAAATGGGGTGCGCGGATTGAAGACGGGCGAGGCCATGACCAGGTCCACCTGGCTCCAGTCCACCTGGTCGAAGTCATGAAGATCGGCCTGCGGGGCGCGCTGGTCCACAGTGATCACCCCGGCCGCCCGGCCTCGCAGGGCTGCGGCCACGCTCCGTCCGGAAATGCCCAGCCCGGCGACCAGCACCCGCTTCTGGCTCAAGTCCATATCCATGAACACCTCATTCCGCTAGCTCCGACATCTGCTTGGCATGATACCGGCTGCCGAAGTCCGGTACCGTGAATGGACGCGCTCAGATGGGCAGCCCAGAGCGGACCACCCAGTCTGCATAGAAGCAGACCAGGGCCAGCAGGACGAAGATCAGGTCCACCATCCAGAACCGGACAACCACCTTGGACTCCTGCCAACCCATCAGCTCGAAGTGGTGGTGGATGGGCGCCATCTTGAAGACCCGCTTGTGGGTGAGCTTGAAGTAGCCCACCTGGATGACATCGGAGGCGGCCTCGCCCACGAAGAGCCCGCCCAGGATGACCGCCAGAAGCTCGGTATGAGTGGCGATGGACAGGGCTGCGAAGAGCCCGCCCAGGGCCAAGGATCCGGTGTCGCCCATGAAGATGGAGGCCGGATTGGTGTTGTACCAGAGGAAGCCGAAGCAGGCCACGGCCGCGCAGCAGGCGATGATGGCCAGGTCCAGGGGATCGGAGACCGCATAGGCATGGCCGGGATGGCTGCCGCCCTTCAAGTGGTAGCTTTCCCAGAAGGCGATGACCGTGTAACCCACGAAGGCGATCATGGAGGAGCCTGAAGCCAGCCCGTCAAGGCCGTCAGTCAGGTTGACCGCATTGCTCCAGGCCGTCATCAGCAGATTGACCCAGATGATGAACAGCACCACGGACAGGACGCTACCTGCCATTCTGAAGTCGATGATGGGCTGCTCCACGAAGGAGATGCCCGCCTGGGCGCTGGGGTACCCGTTCTTGGTGGGCAGCTTCAGAGCCAGCACCGCGTAGATGGTGGCCAGTATGAACTGGCCGATGAACTTGGCCCTGACCGACAGGCCCAGGTTCTGCTTCTTGCGCACCTTGGCGAAGTCGTCGATGAAGCCCAGGAAGCCCATGGAGAGCATGGCGAACAGCACCAGCATGGCCGACAGGGACACGGATTCCCCCCGCGACAGGTAGCGGTAGAGCGCCGAGGCTGCCCAACCCAGCAGGATGGCCAGGTTGATGATCAGCCCGCCCATGGTCGGGGTGCCGCGCTTGACCAGGTGGGACTTGGGCCCATCCTGGCGGATGTACTGGCCGTAGTGCAGACGGTGGACCAGCCGTATCAGCAGGGGGGTGCCTGCCAGCGTCACCACCAGGGCGACCAGGATTCCGATGATGAGGGCAATCACAGTGTGTACTCCAACTCTTGGATGCTGTCCTTGAACGTTCTACCCCGCTGTGGGGATGCCAGCAGATTCATGGCTCAGCCCTGCCACCGGTCGGCCAGACCGGACAGGCCGGACATGTGCGAGCCCTTGAGCAGGACAAGATTTTGCCGGTCAGGATGCTTGGCGCATAGGCGGCGAACCATGTGATCGGCCTGGTCAGCATCCTGGGCGAAGAGGACGCGCATGGCCCCAGGCTGTTCCTCACTCCGACCAGATAGGCCGCCAGCGCCACGGACAAGGGCATGAACCAACCCGTCCATCTGCTGATCCCGGCAGCCCACCGCGACCAATGCATCAATGCCCAACCGACGGCAGTAGGCGCCGATCTCCTGGTGCAGCCGCTCCCCTTGGCCGCCCAGCTCAAGCATGACCCCCAGGACAGCTATACGATAGACCGGACCGTCGGATCCCCTCCAGGCGGCCAGAGCGTCCAGACCGGCCCGCACGGAGTCGGGATTGGCGTTGAAGGAATCGTCAATCAGGGTGAAGGAGGCATCCGGCAGCCGGACCGAAGACAGGGCCATCCGATGCGGGCTGATCTGCCGCTGTCGACCCAGCTCATCGGCGATGCGCCCTGCGTCCAGACCCAGAGCGTGGGCTACCGTGGCGGCAGCCAGGGCGTTCATGACATTGTGCCGCCCCGGGATGCCCAGACGCAACCGCACTGGTTGCTGGCCAGGCAGACGCAGCTCGAAGGCCGGCCTGTCCAGGCTGTCGCTGTCAAGGTAGCGAGCCGAGCCGTCCAGGCTGCGGTCCTGACCGCCGTCCTCAGCGGCCATGCCAAACCGCAGAACAGGGCCAGAGGCCAGATCAGCCATGGCAGCCACCCGGGAATCGTCTGCGTTGAGCACGGCGGTCCCGCCCGGCACCAGACCCTGCACGATCTCGCTCTTGGCCTGGGCGATGCGATCCACGGAGCCGAATTCGCCCAGGTGGGCCACTCCTACCTTGAGGACCAGAGCCATGTCCGGAGGAACCATTGTGGTCAGCCGGGCGATCTCACCCAGGTGGTTGGCACCCATCTCGGCCACCAGATACCGGGTGTCAGGCCCGACCTCCAAGGCTGTCAGAGGAAGGCCGATCTCGTTGTTGAAAGACCCGACAGGGGCCACCACCGGACCCAGGAGTGCCAGCAGAGAGGACAGCAGATCCTTGGTGGTGGTCTTGCCGACGGATCCGGTGATGCCAATTACCGTAAAGGGTTCTGACGCTGCGCGCCGACGGTCTATGCTGGCCCGGGCCAGCAGCCCCAAGGCGTCAACCGTATCGTCCACAAGAATTTGGGGCAGGTCAGCGCCCGGAACGAGATGGTCGACTAGGGCCGCCCGGCAGCCCTTGGCTCCCAGGCCGGGAACATAGTCATGGCCATCCACGTGCTCGCCCTTGATGGCTACGAAGAGTCCATCGGGCTTGGCCTGACGGGAGTCGGTCACCACCCGCATGCGCACGGACCGCTGGTCGGATTCGTGACCAGGACTGACCTCGACCAGCCGACCGTGCACATATTCGACGACCTCTTCCAGGGTCATGGGCATGGACCCGGCCCCTACAGACTGACTCATCCTCACCTCTCAGGACATTTCGCGGGAGACGCGCAGGGCGCTCCTGATGTTGTTGCGTTTGACGCCGGCGGCCATGGTCATGGCGATGCACAGGGACAGGTCGTCGCTCTGTGCCTCGGCGGGCAGGGACTGCCGGGCCAGCCCGTCGGATTCCTCGTTGCGCCGGGCTACGATGGTGTGCCCGCCCAGGCTGAACCCATATCGGCGGGCCCTGGAGATCAGCCGTACGTGCCGCATATCGCGCGTGGAGCCCTCCTGGGCGCCCAGGGCCACTACATCCAGATCCACCGCCTGCAGGGCATCCCTGGCCAGGGTCTGTTCGTCCACGGAGATGACCACGGCGGCCGCCCCGTCCTCCAGGGCGATGGACAGACTGCGTTGCACATCGAACATGCTCAGGGGATATTCCAGGTCCAGTCGCCGGTCCAGCGAGTACGAACCCTTGGAGCTGAGAATGCCGACGGGATTGCCCAGCACGTGCAGGAAGTCGGCCAAGAGATCCACCTGCTCCTGCACCTGGGAACCGACCAGGGCGAAGACGGCCAGGGCTCCCGAAGGGTCCCCTGCGGCATTGGACAGCAGCTGGCCCATCTGCCAGGCGTGCATGGTGCCGAAGAGCAGGGGTATGCGGGCTCGTCCCACCTGTTGACGGGCCGAGGTCGGCAGCAGGGCTGCGTAGGCCCCTCGACGCTCGGCCTCCTCGATCATGCCCTGGTCCACCTGCTGGTCTGCTGGCACATACAGACTGCCGGGCCGCACTGAGGGCAGGTCGTCCACCAGTGAGGTCACCGTAACTGGTTCAGCGAAATCGGGGACCAGGGTCAGCCCGTAGCGTCCTTTGAGCTGACCCAGGGTCAACCGTCGGGAGATTGATTCACTCAGCGCACTCATGCTGCAATCTCTCCTTCGTCCGGGAACGCCATGATGCCTGCCGGTATCACCATGTTACCGGGATAGCATCGGTTCTGGGCGCAGACGTGGGGACCTGGTATTTCTGCATAAGGAATTCACCGATCTGAGCGAAGATGGGGCCGGCGGTGATGCTGCCGAAAACGCCATCGCTGCTGTGGGGATTCTTCAGGACTACGGTGACGACATAATGGGGATCGTCAGCAGGCAGGATGCCCACCCAGTCGCTGATGATGCCGCCCAGGCCGCCCGAGCTGTCGGCCACCTCGGCGGTGCCGGTCTTGGAAGCCACCCGATAGCCATCCACCTTGGCTGTATTCTGGTACTTTTCAGCCACCGACTCCATGCCGTTCATGACCGTAGCCGCCACCTTCTCGTCCACTACCCTCACCCGGTTGGCGTTGACGGCATCCTGGCCGCGGATGATGGTCTGGTCGGCCCGGACCCCCTTGTTGGCCAGGGTGGCGATGACGTTGGTCAGCTGGATGGCGTTGGTGGCGTAGCCCTGGCCGAACAATACCGTGTTGCGCGTGCGTCGGTCCCAGGTCTGAGGCGAAGTCAGCAGGCCCTTGGACTCCCCCGGCAGGCCCAGGGACGAGGCCTGGCCGATGCCAAAGCGGGTCAGATAGTCGTAGCGCTTCTGATCCGGGTAGTGTTCGCCGGCCATGACCATGCCCACGTTGGAGGAGTTCTGCAGAATGCCGGCAAGGGTCCAGTGCTCGGCTGGATGGTCGAAGGCATCCTTGTACTGCTGGTTGTCCACGGTGATGTGGTCGGGCACAGTGAAGCGGTCGCTCATGGAGTGCACCTGCTCCTGAAGCATGCCGGAGATCGAGATGGTCTTGCCGATGGAGCCGGGCTCGAAGGTCTCCGCCACCGCCCGCGAGGAGTTGACCTTGGCCTGGTCGCTGCCAGCCTGGTAATCGTCAGTGTCGGCCAGGGCCAGGATCTCGTTGGTGCGGGTGTCCTGGACGACGGCCAGGGCCCAGTCGGCATGAAAGCGCTGGCAGCCCGACTTGAGGGCCTGACGGACGTACCACTGAACGTCCTGATCAACGGTCAGGGTCACATCCTTGCCGTTGACCGGATTGCGCTGACGGGTCACGGTTCCGGGGATCTCCTGGCCAAGCATCCCCTGCTGGTAGACCGTGTAGCCGTCAGAGCCGGTCAGCTGCCGGTTCTCCATCTGCTCGATCCCGGCCACGCCCTTGCCGCTGTCGTCGATGCCCCCGATCAGGGCTCCCATCAGATCCGCATGCGGATACGTGCGTTCGCTGCTCAGCTCTGCCGTGATGATCCCCTGCAGCCCCAGCTTGTCGATGGAGCGCTTGACCTCGGGAGTCACCCGCTTGGCCAAGACCACGTACCGTCCGGGGACGCTGAGCTTGCCGCCCAGCTCCATGGCGTTCATGCCCAAGGCTGGCGCCAAGAGGCGGGCCACGCCGGCGGCACCGTCAGCGCCCACCGGATGCCCCTTGATGCTGTGGCAGTCACTGCCTGTGCGCTTGGTGCAGTTGACAGGTATGAAGGATGCGGCCGCCTCGGGATCACCGATGATGTTGTATCGTTCCAGGCTCTGGGCCAGCACCCGGCCATTGACATCAAGGATGCGGCCACGCTGGGCCTTGATGGTGTGCGGCACCGTGCGGCCCGCCGCAGCCGCTTGCGCCATGGACCTTCCGTCGAAGAGCTGGATATAGGCCAGCTTACCCAGGGCCAAGGCGGCCACCAGGACCAGAATCAGACCCACAGACAAGGAACGTTTGCAGAAAGACAGGTGCCAGGAGCGTTTGGTTCCCTTGCCGCTCATGGATGCCCCGCCTTGCCCTGGGCACCCTGAGGGGGCTTGTAGCCTTGCAGATCGATGGAGTTCAGGCCCTGCTGGGGTTGCATGCCCAACTGCTGGGCCTTGTCCGGCAGGGAGGCCTGGAGTTGGTCGAGCTTGTTCTGGTCATCCTGGACGTCCTGGGTCAGATTGCTGATTTCATGCTGAACCCTGGTGGCCTCGAAGGAGTCCTGGACCATCTGGGTGCGCAGCATCAGGGATCCGAACATGCAGGCGGCCAGAAAGATCACGGAGGCCATGATGCGCAAGAGAGGATTGCCACGGGTCCGCGTCCAGCCGATCAGACGCCGGGCCCCCTCAGCCACTGGACCTCGTTCGGGACGGCGGGCCTTGCCTGTGCCCTTGATCAGACTGAGCTCAGGCCTGGTGGGCATCTCCTGGATGCGAGGATGACCCTTGTCCGGAGAGGCCTTGGAACGGACTGAACGTGCTGGCATGGTCATGACCGGCGCCTCGATTCCGAACCGTGGCCGGCACGACGATGGCGACCTGCTGAGCCCTGCCCACGGGCCTCGGCCTGAAGCCGGCGACGACGCTCCTCAGGAATGTCTCCGATCATCTCAACAGCCCGCAGGCGCACTGAAGCGGACCTGGGGTTGCGTTCCCGCTCGGCAAGGTCGGCCTTGATGGCGCCATGAGTCAGATCCGACAGGTAGGGGCGGGCCTGATCCGGCACCACCGGCATGCCCGCCGGCAGATCCACGTGCAGTCCCGGCGCCATGAAGCGCTTGACCATGCGGTCTTCCAGGGAGTGATAGGACTCCACGACCAGACGACCTCCCTTGGCCAGCCGCAGCATGGCCTGGGGCAGGGTGCGCCTGAGACGGTCCAGCTCTCCATTGACCTCGATGCGCAGGGCCTGGAAGACCCTCTTGGCCGGATTGCCTGGCGGACGATGGCCACGCGGCACTGCCCTATCCACCAGACGGTCCAGTTGAGCAGAGGTGGTCAGTGGCTGCTCCTGCCTGGTTTCGACGATGGCCCGTGCGATGCGGCCTGCATAGCGCTCCTCCCCGTACCGGGAGAAGATGTCGGCCAACTGGTCTTGGTCATACTCGGCCAGAACCCGTGCGGCCGTCAGCTCCTGGCTGGTGTCCATGCGCATGTCCAGCGGGGCATCCTGACGGTAGGTGAATCCCCTGTCGCGCTGGTCGATCTGCAGGGAGGACAATCCCAGATCCATGAAGACCAGGTCCACTTGCCCCAGGCCCAGGGCATCCAGCTGCTGGTCCAGCTGATCGAAGGGGGCGTGCACCGGCGTGAAGCGGTCGGCCAGACCCTCGTCGCGCATCCGGCCAGTGGCCAGATCCAGGGCCTGGCTATCCCTGTCTATGCCAATAAGACGGGCCCCAGGGCAGGACTTGAGGAAGGCGGTGGCGTGACCAGCCAGGCCCAGCGTGCAATCCACAGCCACGGCCCCCGGGTGCTCCAAGGCGGGTCGGGCCAGTGCAAGACAGCGTTCCAGCAGGACGGGACGGTGGACCTTGCCGCTGTCCACGGCCTCCTGGTCGGGAGGATTGTGATCTGACATCAGGGCCTCCATCAGCAATCCACCGCCGGAAGAACATCATCGGCAATGTCGGCGTAGCCCTGCTCCTTGCTCTCCAGGTAGGCAGTCCAGGAATCCTGATCCCAGATCTCAGCACGAGTGCCCACGCCGATGACCACGACGGGGCCCGTTAGCCGTGCATAGGAGCGCAGCATGGGGGGAACCAGGATGCGGCCCTGCTTGTCGGGGACCTGGTCGACGGCACCGGACAGAAATACACGCAGGTAGTCCCTGGCCGATTTGTCGCCCATGGAAGTGTGTTGGATGCGCACGGCCATCCGTCGAAATTCCTCGGTGGGCAGCAGGCTGACGCAACGTTCCTGCCCACGGGCCATGACCAGGCCCTGACCCAGCTGGGCACGGAACTTAGCTGGCAGCGCCAGGCGGCCCTTGGAATCCATCTTGGGGGTGTAGGTGCCCAGCAGCATGGGCGGCAGGGAAGGCGAGGCGGCATCTGCGTCATATATATCGGCCATGCCCCACCTCCAATGCCAGTTTGGTAACCATAGGACGGCCCCATCGGGTAGCGTCCCCTACGCAGTGCTCCCCACTTTACCCCACTTATCCCCATTGCTCACCACCTTGACACCGCTTCAGGCCCAAATCCAACCATTCGCCTCGCCAAAGAATCCGCCTCGGCGTTTCGCCACTCGGCAAAGCGGACGCGGCCAAGGGTCAGCTGGTCCGAAAAAGTAGAGGTCGAGCGGTATATTGGATCATCCGATTTTTGAACATTCCACAGAACGGACGCACATGTCGAGCTATTCCTCACAGCTGCATGAAGAGCAGACGGCGGTGGACAGGGCCTACGGCCGTCTGGACGAGCTGCGGGCGCAGGCCAGGACCAGACTGGACGCGGTTCGGGCCGCCGGCTCCCACGGTTCACCCACCCAGCGTACCGAGCGGGATTCCTTCGCCAACATGTACGAGGACCGGCTCACCCAGCTGCGGGCCGTAGAGGACCGTCTGGTCTTCGGCCGACTGGATACAGCCCAGGGCGGCCGGCGATATATCGGGCGACTGGGCCTGCTTGACAGCAACCATGAACCCATCCTGACCGACTGGCGTGCCGAGGCCGCACGCCCCTTCTATGAGGCCACCCCGGCGGACCATGGCGACATTGTCATGCGCAGGCACATCACCCTCAACTTCCGCCAGGTCACCGGCATCGAGGATGAGGTTCTGGACCTGTCGGCCCCGGAAGTGGACAAGGCGGCCCAGGGCGGCACCCTGGCCGGCGAGGGCGCGCTCATGGCATCCCTGTCCAGTCGCCGCACCGGGCAGATGACCGACATCGTGGCCACCATCCAGGCTGAACAGGACCGGATCATCCGCTCCCCCATGACCCGTCCACTGGTGGTCCAGGGCGGACCTGGCACCGGCAAGACGGCCGTGGCTCTGCACCGGGCGGCTTATCTGCTCTACACCCATAGGCGTCGACTGGAGAGTTCGGGCGTGCTGATCGTTGGGCCCAGCAGCGCCTTCCTGCACTACATCGACCAGGTCCTGCCCTCCCTGGGCGAGACCGGAGTGCTCAGCCGCACCATGGGCGACCTCATCCCCGGCATCAGCACTGAACGCCGGGAGGACCCGCACGTGGCTCGTCTCAAGGGAGACATTCGCATGGCTGAGGCTGTAGCCAACGCCGTCGCCTCCCGGGAACGGGTGCCTGCCTCCCTGCCCACGGTCAAGGTGGACGGGGTGGCCGTCCCCATGCTGGCGGTCGACCTGGAGCAGGCCCTGATCGATGCCCGACGCAGCCACCAGCCCCATAACAAGGCCCGGAACACCTTCGTGCGCTCGGCTCTGAACGCCATGACCGCCCGTTATGCCGAAGGGGTGGACTATCAGCCCGGAGCCGAGGAACTTGCCCGGGTCACCTCCCTCTTGAGACTGAACGACCAGGTGCGGCGGACCCTCAATCTAGCCTGGCTGCCCATGAACCCCCGCTGGCTGGTCAATGACCTCTGGTCCAGGCCGGACCGTCTGCGCCGGTTCGCCCCCTGGCTGACCCCAGAACAGATTGATCTGCTGACCCGCCAGGACGGCGCCGAACTGACCGTATCCGACATCCCTATCCTGGATGAGGCCATGGAGTTGCTGGGCCCCGACCCCCGCCAGGCGGATCGCGACCAGGCCGAAAAGGCCCGCCGCGATGAGGAACGTCGCTTTGCCAGCGACACCTTGGCCCAGAACGGCATCGGCACAGGCATCGTAACCTCGCAGATGCTGCTTGATTCCATCAACGGTCAGGACGAGAACCAGGCGGCCACTCAGGCAGCCGCCGACCGTGAATGGGTCTACGGGCACATCGTGGTCGACGAAGCCCAGGAGCTGACGGCCATGGACTGGAGGATGCTGGTCCGGCGCTGCCCCTCCCGATCCTTCACCATCGTCGGGGACGTGGCACAGACGGCTGCTCTGGGAGGCACCAGGTCCTGGGCCTCCACCATGGACACGCTTTTCGGACCGGATGGTTGGGACCTGCGGCTGCTGACCATCGACTATCGCAACCCTCGTCAGGTATCCAACCTGGCCTCCTCCTTCGCAGCCTCCGAAGGTCTTGAAGTTTCAACGCTCAAGGCCGTGCGAGAGGTGGAGGGCTCGGTCAGCCACCTGCGGGCAGAGGATCAAGCAAGCCTGTTGGACCAGCTGCCTGACCTGGTAAGCGAGCTGGCAAAACGTCATCTGGGCAAGGACGGCACCGGACGCCTGGCCATCATCGTTCCTGGCGCCCTGGACGCCGAAGTAATCTCACGGATGCATATTGACAAGGCTCAGGAGCACCAGATCACTGTCACGACCACCGGTCACACCAAGGGCCTGGAGTTCGATGCCGTGGTTCTGGTTGAGCCTGGGGCCATCCAGGATGAGGCCCCCTCCAGGCTGAGCGCGGCGGCCGACCTCTATGTGGCCATGACGCGCCCCACCCAGGAGCTGGTCATCGCCCAGACTTCCGAGGATCAGAGGCTGCTGGACCTGGGATGAAGCGCCCTCAGTGCCGGGCCTGTATCGTGGCCCGGCACCCCCGTTCGCTTCTAATCACAGTCCGATCTCGTTACAAATCAGCCCAGTCGCACACTGACGAAAGCTGGTGGCCTGTTCCAGTCAAAATGGCCGATGTCTGAATAGCTAATTCTAGGACTGCTGAATCGCAGACTGCTCTTCGGCAGACTGGTCTTCGGCGCGCAGGGTGTCGATGGCCTGCTGGAAGTCCTCCAAGTTGCTGAAGTTGCGGTAGACCGAGGCGAAGCGCAGATAGGCCACTTCGTCCAGCTCCCTGAGAGGCTTCAGGATGGCCCTGCCGACCTCTTCCGAATCGACCTGTGCCAGGCCACGTGAACGCAGGTCCTCTTCAACCTGCTGGCCCAAGAGTTTCAGGTCATTCTCGTCGATGGGCCTGCCTTGGCAGGCCTTCCTCACGCCAGCAATGACCTTGTCGCGGTTGAAGGGCTCGGCATTGCCTGAGCGTTTCATAACCAAGAGGATTGAGGTCTCCACCGTGGTGAACCGACGCGAGCATTGCGGACACTCACGGCGGCGTCTGATGGCATGGCCGTCGTCGCTGATTCGCGTATCCACAACCTTGGTATCGGGATTCTGGCAGAAAGGACAGTGCATATGCAACATCATAGCGCCAAAGAACCTCAAGACCCACGTATACCAGGCCTATCAGCGTATAACACTGGACAAACTCCTCGATTTCAGCTAGTGCCTTTATCCAGGCGACAGGCTATTAAAGACCCATTGTTCATTCCCTGAACCGAAGATCGCTGCCTCACTCGTCGCTAGGAATCAGAATTCGGTCCCCAACGCGCAGATTGGGTGAGGACATGTTGTTGATCTGCATGATGCGGTCGACGTTCTTGGTGACATCCTCGCCTTGCGGGGTGATTGAGGCCGCATAAGACCAGACATTATCGCCCGGGCGAACTGTTCTGGTGACAACCTCCTGTGGTCCTGGAGCGGAGCTGGCCGGTCGAGCCATCCATCCTAACCCAGCCAGGGTCAAAGCGCCGGCAACTAGGAAAACCGCGACTCTGCGCACGACGACACCCGCAAAACCCTGATCAGGCAGACAGGCATCGGCAGCTCTGCGAAGACGGACCATGACGGACGAGAACACAGAACTTGCATGCGCCAGGCAGACCGAAAACAGGTTCGTCGGTGCAGACATGCGGGAACTGGCACAGGTACGATCAACCATGGCACACCTCTTTCGAACATTTGTTCTATCGAACAGATGTTCTCATTCTGGCACCGTGACGGTTATTTGGCAAGGCTGATTCGAACATTTGTTTGATTTTTCACTTCGGGCAGGTTAGACTGAGTTCAGTTTCCAAGGAAAGGAGCCCATCGTGAGTACCATCCCCTTTACCGGGTCCACGGCCACGAGCTCCCTCAACCAGTCCACTCTTGCCAACAGCGCCGGATCTCAGGAAACCGGCTCACCCTCAGCCAAGGACACGACGAAAGAAAAGGCAGCGGCCTCCAAGAGTCCGAATCAGGGGTCCAGACCCAAACTGACCGATCGCCAGGCCAAGGTCTTGGAAGCCATAAAACGGCATCTGTCAGAGCGCGGATTCCTGCCCTCCTACAGGGAGATCGGCAGAGATGCGGGACTGCGCAGCACTTCTTCCGTCAAGCACCAGCTTCAGGTCTTACAGGATCTGGGCTACATCCGTCTGACTGCAAACAAGGGACGTGCCATAGAGCTGGTCCAGGATCAGCCTGAGCCAACTGCTGGAACCGCCAAGATCATGCCCTTCCCTGATGCGCAGGCCGACGAGGCCATCATGCAGTCGCGCGACGTGCCCCTGGTCGGCAGAATCGCCGCCGGCCAGCCCATTCTGGCCGAGCAGCATGTGGACGATGTCATGCGTCTGCCCGAGCGTCTGACCGGGTCCGGCGAGCTCTTCATGCTTGAGGTCCATGGAGATTCCATGGTCGATGCCGCCATCTGCGACGGGGACTTTGTCGTCGTCCGCCGCCAGCAGGAGGCTGAGAACGGGGATATCGTCGCAGCCCTGCTGGACGATGGAGCCACGGTAAAGACCTTCCGCCGCGAGGAGGGCCACGTTTGGCTGATTCCCCACAACCCGGCCTACTCCCCCATCGACGGCACCCACGCCGTCATCATGGGCAAGGTAGTCACCGTTCTGCGCAAGGTCTGAGGACTACATGTCCAAATGCTCGCCGCTGCTATCCCGGTGGCCCTGGGGTTCTATCTGAAAGGTCGTGTGTTCGACCGAAACAGGGAAATGATCGCGCAGGCAGCGTTGCATGCTGGTAAGAATGCGTTCGCTCTCAACAGCCGTCGTGCCCTGACGCACTACCACATGCGCCGTCAGCTGCGGCAGACCGGTGGAAACGCTGTTGGCATGCAGGTCATGTACCTCAAGTACGCCAGGCACGCCCTCCAAGTGCTTCCTGACCTTGGCCATGTCGAGGTCCGCCGGAGTCTCCTCAAGCAGCACAGAGACACTGCTGGCCAGCAGTTTGATCGCGCGGGGAATCATCAGCAGAGCGATCAGGGCTCCCGCCACGGCATCGAACCCGGCCCAGCCGGTGATCATCATAACCACGGCTGAAACCAGGACCGCCACCGAACCCAATGCATCGTTGACCACTTCGAGAAAAGCGGCACGCATGTTCAAATTGTCCTTGTGCCCGGAGGCCAAGACCAGAATCGATCCCACATTGGCAGCCAGACCCAAAAGTCCGAAGAAGAGCAGCAGCCCCTGCTGATGGACCTGATCCCGACCGGGCGACCAGAGCCGCAGGACAGCCTCCACGATGGCATAGATGCCCACTGCCAGCAGAACCAAAGCACCGCCAGCCGCCGTGATGACCTCCAGACGGGACCAGCCCCAGGTCCGTCGGTTCGTTGGGCGGCGCTCCATCAAGACAGCAGTAACCGTGGAGGCGATCAGCACAGCCATATCGGTCATCATGTGCCCGGCATCGACCAACAGAGCCAGGCTGCGGGTGACCAAGGCGCCGACGACCTCGGCAACAAAGACCGAGCCCGTCAGAGCCAGGGTCGTCAACAACTGTCGACGATGGGCGGATCCGCCGCCCTGGATACCACCTTCATGAGCGCTCATGCATACCCCGATTCGTCAGACACCAAAGTATGCCACCAGCGGCTGCAAGGCAAGAGTTTTCTGTGAAATACTCAGAAGCCGAACTTGCTGGCAGTCTCCTTGAGAGTCTCGGCGGAGCGCTTCAGAGCGGCCAGTTCGCCGTCGCTCAGCGGAGTGTTGATGTGGGTGTTGACCCCGTCACGGTTGAGCACGCTGGGCACCGACATGCACACGTCCGATATGCCGTGGAAGTCCTCCAGCAAAGAGCTGACCGGCAGGATGCGGTCGGTGCCGTTCAGGATGGACTCGATGATGTCCACGCCGGACATGGCGATGGCGAAGTTGGTCGCCCCCTTGCCCTCGATGATCTGGTAGGCGGCGTTCTTCACCTCCTGGTGGATCTCCTCGCGCTTGGCCGCGTCCAAAGGCTCATGGCCGGGCAGCTCCATCCAGTCGCACATGGGCACCCCGCCAATGGTGGCCGAGCTCCAGAGCGGGACCTCGGAGTCGCCGTGCTCGCCGGCGATGTAGGCATGCACGTTCTTGACGTTGACACCGGTCTGCTGACCGATCAGGTACCGCAGCCGGGCGGAATCCAGGTTGGTGCCCGAACCGAACATCTGGTTGACCGGCAGCCCGGACAGCTCCAGAGAGACCCGGGTGACGATGTCGACAGGGTTGGTGATCAGCAGGAAGATGGCGTTGGGGGCCACCTCGACCATCTGAGGGATGATGGACTTCATCATGTTGATGGTGGCACCGGCCAGGTCGAGCCGAGTCTGTCCCGGCTTCTGCCTGGCTCCGGCCGTGATGACCACCATATCGGCGTCGGCGCAGATCTGTGGATCGTCCGAGCCGTCGATGGTGACCGTGGGGTAGAAGCTGGATCCGTGCTGCATGTCGCGGACCTCGGCCTCAACACGCTGGGCGTTGATATCCTCAAGGACGATCTCCCGAGCCACACCGCGCTGGGCCGCCGAAAAGGCCAGAGTCGACCCCACGGCTCCGGCTCCCACGATTGCTAGCTTGGTTGGCTTGATTGATGATTCCGCCATAGTTTTATGGACCTCTCTTATCGGAACCCGGGAAACGGGTTTGCCGCTGACAACATACGTAGTCTACCCAGCATAGGTGACCTGGCGTGCGCATGCCCCTTAGGAGCTCAGCCCGGCTGATGGCGTGTCACCCACTGGGGCCTGCAAGGGCTTCTGATCAATGGCCTGGTCAAGCACGGCAGCCGCCAGCCGGTCGTCCACATCAGCGCTCAGCGCAACCCCATCGGCCCGGTATTCCAATGAATTCACCCGTCCCAGCCGCCGTACCTGCTCCAGCAGGGAGCCACTGGTGTAGGGCAGGATGGCCTGAACATGCACAGCGGGGGCGGGCAGCAGCTCCTCCACCCGTCTGCGCAGGGACTCCAGACCCTGACCCTGTCGGGCCGAGACCAAAAAGGCCTCGGGCTCAAGGTTGACAAGCCGCTGCCGGGCATCCTGATCGATCAGATCAACCTTGTTGAAGACCAGCAGACGGGGAATGGACTCAGCGCCGGGGATATCCGCCAGCACGGCATCCACAGCCCTGATCTGCCCAAAGGGATCGGGGTGGGAGCCGTCCACGACGTGCAGAATCAGGTCGGACTGACCCACCTCCTCCAGGGTGGATTTGAAAGCCTCGACCAGCTGAGTAGGCAGGCGGCGGACGAACCCGACCGTGTCCACATAGACGTAGAGTCGGCCATCTGCCGCCTTGGTGCGCCTGACGGCCGTATCCAGGGTGGCGAAGAGGGCGTTCTCCACCAGTTCCTCGGACCCGGTCAGCCGGTTGGTCAGCGAGGACTTGCCGGCGTTGGTATACCCCACCACGGCTACGGCCGGCAGCTGATAGCGCCGCCGGGACCCACGCTTGACCTGGCGAGAGGGGGCCATCTGGGCGATCTGACGCTTCAGCCGCGAAATCCGCCGCCGGATGACCCGACGGTCGGTCTCGATCTTGGTTTCTCCCGGGCCGCGGGAGCCTATGCCGCCGGCCTGCCCGGCAGCCTGGCCGCCGGCCTGGCGGGAGAGGGATCCGCCCCAGCCGCGCAGCCTGGGCAGCATGTACTCCAGCTGGGCCAGCTCCACCTGGGCCTTGCCCTCGCGGCTGGTGGCATGCTGGGCGAAGATGTCCAGAATCAGGGCCGTCCTGTCGACCACCTTGACCTTGGTGACATCCTCCAGGGCCCGCCGCTGGGAGGGATGCAGGTCGTCATCGGTGATGATGGTGTCGGCACCCAGCCCAGCCACGATATCCGCCAGCTCCCGTGCCTTGCCCGAACCCAGGTAGGTGGCCGGATCCGGCTTGACCCGCTGCTGGAGCAGCCCGTCAAGCACCTCGGCCCCGGCCGTCCTCGCCAGGGCGGCCAGCTCGCGCAGGGACTCCTCGGCCTGACCGACCGTGGTCCGCGAACCCGACCAGACGCCGACCAGGACCACCCGCTCCAGACGGACCTTGCGGTACTCCACCTCGGTGACGTCCTGGAGCTCACCCAGCCCCTCGACATGACGGAAGGCGTTGCGGCGGCTGCGCTCCTGCCACTCCTGATCCTGGCCCTGCCCGACCTGCCCTTCGCTGCCGGTCAGCACCTCGGACTTGTGGGCGAGCGGGTCCTGGTGCGCTTCGACAGCTGCTGGGCTATGCTCTTGGGTCGGTTGTTCTTGGGTCAAAGGCACCTCTGCATCGATCTATGGACTAGGGAACGAATCCGGTGTAGGCGGAATCATGACACAGTCTTTATTATCATCTTCTTAGCAGACATCAGCGGATGCCCGAGGGACGGGCAGATTTCAAAGACGGACAGGATGGACATGACGCACAGGGACCATGGCAGCAGCCGGGGGCAATCCTCCAGGACCGGGACGGACGGAGGCGAACAGTACTTCGTAGCCCGTCCGGCCTCCCCCGACCAGCGGCGGACCATCCAGGTGGAGCTGGCCGGCCGCACCTGCCAGGTGGAGGTCTCCCACGGGGTCTTCTCATCGGGCAGGCTTGACCTGGGCACCTCGGTCCTGCTCAAACGCGTCCCCCAGCCCCCGGCCAAGGGCGACTTTCTGGACCTGGGCTGCGGCTGGGGGCCTATCGCTCTGAGCATGGCCATGCAGGCGCCCAAGGCCAACGTCTATGCTGTGGACACCAACCTGCGGGCTCTGGATCTGACTTCCCGCAATGCACAAACCCAGGATCTTGACAGGGTGCGCACCCTGACCCCGGAACAGGTGCCGGACGATCTGCGCTTCGACCTGATATGGTCCAATCCGCCCATCCGGGTGGGCAAGGCGGCCCTGCACGACCTGCTGATGACCTACCTGCCCAGGCTGAAGCCCCAAGGCCGGGCCTACCTGGTGGTCCAGCGCAACCTGGGCGCCGACTCCCTGATCCCCTGGCTGGCTGAGGCCCTGGGCTCCGGATGGACGGCGGAGAAGTATGCCTCGTCCAAGGGCTACCGGATCATCGAGGTGGGCCGGGCATGAGGTTCGAGTATCCTGCCGAGCTGCCCATCAGCGCGGCCAAGGAGGACATCGTCCATGCCGTGCAGTCCTCCCAGGTGGTCATCGTCTCGGGCCAGACCGGCTCGGGCAAAACCACCCAGATCCCCAAGATTCTCCTGGAAATGGGTCGCGGCGACCACGGGCATCAGATCGTGCACACCCAGCCCAGAAGGATCGCCGCCAGAACCGTGGCTGAGCGCATCGCCTCGGAGACGGGCACCAGGCTGGGCGACCAGATCGGCTACCAGGTCCGGTTCACCGACAAGTCCAGCCGCAGCACCCGCCTGCGAGTGGTCACCGACGGCATCCTCCTGGCGCAGATCCAGGGCGATCCCCAGCTGCGGGCCTACGACACCATCATCATCGACGAGGCCCACGAGCGCAGCCTGAACATCGACTTTCTGCTGGGGTATCTGACCGCCCTGCTGCCCAAACGGCCAGATCTGAAGCTGATCATCACCTCGGCCACCATCGATTCGGTCAAGTTCCGCGACCACTTCGCCAGGGCCCTGCACACCCAGGTGCCCGTGCTGGAGGTCTCCGGCCGCACCTACCCGGTCCAGACGCTCTACGAGCCTGCCGGGTCGGCCCCTGCCCTGATGCGGCATGTCCCCGGGTTCGACTCCGATCAAGAGGGCCAGGACAGGGAGGAGCCGGACATGCCCCAGGCGGTGGCCCGGGCCTGCGCCGAGCTGGTCATCCACTCCACCCACGTGGACGGCCCCAGGGACATCCTGGTCTTCGCCGCCGGAGAACGCGATATCCGCGAGTACGAGACCGCCTTGCGACGGCACTTCGGCCCTAGGACCTCCGACATGCGCCGCCTGGACGCCTTGGAGATCATCCCCCTCTTCGCCCGCCTGTCGGCCAAGGAGCAGCACCGGGTCTTCGAACACCATGGCCATCAGCGCATCGTCATCGCCACCAACGTGGCCGAAACCTCCCTGACGGTGCCGGGCATCCGCTATGTGGTGGATCCCGGGCTGGCCAGGATCAGCCGTTACTCCAAGTCGGCCAAGGTCCAGCGCCTGCCCATCGAACCCATCTCACAGGCCTCGGCCGATCAGCGTGCAGGCCGCTGCGGGCGCGTGGCCGACGGCATCGCCATCCGTCTGTATGCCAAGGATGACTATGACACCCGTCCCAAGTTCACCGATCCTGAGATCCTGCGCACCTCCCTGGGCTCGGTCATCCTGCACATGCTCTCGGTGGGCGTGGCCCATACGGCCGAGGACGTCACCGACTTCGGCTTCATCGATCCGCCCGACACCCGGGCAGTCAGCGACGGTCTGCGGGAGCTGACCGAGCTGCAAGCCATCTCCCGCCAGCAGGGCCTCATCCGGCTGACCAGCCTGGGACGGCGGCTGGCCAGGATCCCCATCGACATCCGTCTGGGCAGAATGATCCTGCAGGCCGGCCAGGACGCCACCCCGGACACCCTGGCCGCCGTTCTGGTGGTCGTGGCCTTCCTCTCCCTGCAGGACCCGCGGGAGCGCCCGGAGGAGAAGCGCGAGGAGGCCGACCGGATCCACGCCCGCTACGAGGACCCCTCCAGCGACTTCCTGACGGCCCTGAACATCTGGAACCATTTCTTCCCGCAGGACAAGGAGCCCTCCAACGGGACCCTGCGCAAGGCCTGCAAACAGGAGTACATGGCCTTCCTGCGCATGCGGCAGTGGCATGACCTCTACCGGCAGCTGGCCCAGATGTGCCGGGGTTTGCACATGAAGGTAGGCTCCCCCACTCCCGTCAAGGGCCCGGACCAGGCCCTCCTGGCCCTGCCTATGGGGCAGCAGGCGGCACACGCCCTGGTCTGTTCCTGGGACGACCAGGGCATCCATCGTTCCATGCTGGCCGGCCTGCTCTCCAGCCTGGGCATGCAGGTGATCCACGAGCCCAAGGCCTCCGATTTCGCCGGCCTGCATGGCGCGGCCCGGGCCAAGGCCATGAAGCGGGCGCGCCGGCAGGCCAAGAACGACTACCAGGGGGCGCGTGGCACGCATTTCGCGATCTTCCCCGGTTCTGCACTCTCCAAGGCCAATCCGCCCTGGATCATGGCCGCCGAGCTGGTGGAGACCTCCCGGCTCTGGGCGCGCTGCTGCGCGGCCATTGATCCGGCCTGGGCCGAACCCCTGGCCAAGTCCCTGACCAGGACCACCTACGCCGAACCCCACTGGTCGGCCTCCCGTGGTGCCGCGGTGGCAACCTCCAAGGTTCTGCTCTACGGACTGCCCATCGTGCGCGACAGGACGGTCCAGTGGGCCCGTATCAACCCCGGCCAAGCCAGGGACATGCTGATACGCCAGGGCCTGGTCCAGGGCGACGTGCGCGAGCGCTTCCCGCATGACGGCTTCATCCAGGCCAACCGTCAGGTGCTCAGCGAGGCCGGCGAGCGGACCAGCCGGACCCGCCAGGTGACCGGCACGGTCACCGAGGAGGACCTTTACGACTTCTACCAGGAGCGCATTCCCCAGGAGGCCACCTCCCTGGCCGCACTGGGCTCTTGGTGGCGGCGGCATCACGATGCGGACCCCCACCTGCTGGACTTCGACCCTGACAAGGTGGAGCGCCTGAACGACCAGTCCGTCTCCTACCGACCCGGAGACTACCCCGACCACTGGCACACCCTGGGCACCGACGGCCGGCCCATGGACCTGCCCCTGACCTACCGTTATCAGCCGGGAGAGCCGGACGACGGCATCACGGTCCACATCCCCCTGCACTGCCTGAACCAGCTGACACCAGGGCAGTTCAGCTGGACCGTGCCCGGCCTCCTGGACGACCTGATCACAGCCACCATCAAGTCCCTGCCCAAGGCCCTGCGGGTCCAGTTCGTCCCCGCCCCTGACGCCGCCCGGACCATCCGCGCCTGGATAGACGGCCACTATCCCCTGTTGCCCGGCGCCGATCCTGACTCGGCAGAGCAGGCCACCTACGGATCGGCTGACCAGCAGTCTGCGTCCGGGAACGAAAACGGTGCAGAAGCCATCCCCGCCGAGGACTGGCCGGACTTCGAGCAGGCCTTCACCGCCGCGGCCATAGACACGGTCGGAGCCCAGCTGCACCCGGAGGTCTTCACCCAGGACAGGCTGGAACGACTGCCCGACTACCTGCGGCCCACCTTCCAGGTGGAGGAGAAACGGCGCCATGGCCATCCCAAGGTCCTGGGCCGGTCCAAGTCCCTGACCGACCTGCAGCGCGACCTGGCCGGACAGGCCCGGCAGTCGGCCCGGTCCCGGGTTGACTCCCAGGCCAGCAAGGCCGCCCGACAGGGCCAGGTGGTCAAGAGCGCCGACCTGCTTCACCAGTCCGGCGCCACCACCAAATCGCGAGAGGAGCTGATCTGGCAGGCCGCCCTGGACAAGCTCCACCTGCCTGCCCAAAGGATCTCCTCACGCTGGCTGAGCCGGGAGGCCCTGATGCTGGCCTCGGCCCCCTACCCGGACACCTCTGCCCTTGCCGAGGACCTGCAGATGGCTGCTGTCAAGCGCCTGATCCCCCACACTGAGGCCATCACCGACGACCGGTCCCTGCAAGAGGCTGTGGCCGGCGTCAGCCAGGTCTACGAGGATACCGTCTACCAGGTGGCCAAGGATGTGGTCGCCATTCTGGAGACCTCGGCCCAGGTGGACAAGGCCGTATCAGGCCCAGCTGATCTGCCGCTGCTCTCGGTCCTGCAGTGGATACGCCAGCACGCCGGCGGATTGGTGGCCAAGGGCTTCATCGGCACCGACCCGCCCTACGCCCTCCCCCGCCTGCGCACATATCTGAAGGCGGATCAGATGCGTCTGGACAAGGCCCGCAGGGACAAGGACCGTGACGTACGATGGGCCTGGCAGGCGCAGACCGCCCAGGATCTGGTGGACCAGGCGGCCAAGACGGCCCAGGCTCTGCCCGCCGGTCCCGGACGAGACCAGGCCATGGACCGTGCGCGAAGGGGACGCTGGATGATGGAGGAGTACTTCGTCTCCATCTGGGCCCAGGAGCTGGGGACAGCCATCCCTGTCAGCCTGCAACGAATCAGGAAGGCGCTGGAAGGAAAACCATGAGCACAAGGCCATCGGGACGATCACGCAGGGGCAGCACCAAACGCGGACGGATGACCCTCCGCCGCGCGCAGACCCTGGGGGCCGCCCTGATGGCCATAGTCCTGGTGGTCGCCCTGTGCATCCTGGCTGTCCGCTTCGTCTCCTACCGGCTGATGGTCGGCCGCGTCATCCGCCACCAGGAGGAGCTTTCCCAGGAGTACGTTTTCAATCCTGGCAAGATCATCACCGATCACCGCTTCCATGACACCGTGGACATGAACGCCGACGATGTCCAGGACTTTTTCAACAAACATGAGGCCTCATGCAGCGGATCCACCTGCCTGCGCAGCCTGCAGATGGATGTCCCCGACCGTCCCGGTGACGGTCTATGTGATGCCTACAAGGGCGGCAAGGGACAGAGCGCGGCTCAGATCATCGACGGTGCCGCCCGCTCCTGTGGAATCAGCCAGAAGGTCCTCCTGACCATGCTGCAAAAGGAGCAGCATCTGGTGGCCACCAACCAGTCCCCCACACAGGTTCAGCTCAAGTCGGCCATGGGCCTTTCCTGCCCGGATGATGCAGACTGCGACACCCGCTATGCCGGATTCTTCAATCAGGTCTACGGGGCCGCCCACCGATTCCGCTACTACCAGGCCCATCGGGATCAGTATGCCTACCAGACCAAGGCCCTGAACGATGTGCGCTTCAGCCCCGATGCCTCTTGCGGCAGCGGCAAGGTCTACATCGAGAACGACGCCACTGCCCTGCTCTATATCTATACGCCCTACCAGCCCAACGAGGCAGCGTTGCAGGCAGGCGACGGCGAAGGCGACCGCTGCTCAAGCTATGGCAACCGCAACTTCGTCATCATCTACAACAACTGGTTCGGCCGATCGGACCAGTGAGTCCTGGTTTCAAAGCCTGGGCAGGTAGTAGGCCAGCTCGTAGGGGGTGACCTGCCGGCTGTATCCGGCCCACTCCCGGTGCTTGTTGCGCAGGAAGTACTCGAAGGTCTGCTCGCCCAGCACCTGGGCCACGAAGTCCGACTTCTCCATGACCTTGAGCGCCGCGTCCAGGCTGTCAGGCAGGGGCTCGATGCCCATGGCCTGCCGCTCGGCGTCGGTCAGCTCCCAGACATCATCGCTGGTGGGCTCGCACAGGGTCATCTTCTGCTCGATCCCGTCCAGGCCGGCGGCCAGCAGCACCGAGTAGGCCAGGTAGGGGTTGGCCCCCGGATCCAGCCCACGGAACTCCATCCGGGCCGAGTTGCCCTTGCCAGGCTTGT
Source organism: Bifidobacterium apousia (assembly GCF_007559275.1). GTDB lineage: Bacteria > Actinomycetota > Actinomycetes > Actinomycetales > Bifidobacteriaceae > Bombiscardovia > Bombiscardovia apousia. Next base: position 469,030 of record NZ_VMHK01000002.1, on the reverse strand, counting down.
ACTGGGGTATGCGCAGGAGGGCGGACCGGTTGTTGTGCCCCCAGCAGACGTAGCTGGGCGCCTCGGCCCCGCCCCAGAGACGCTTGTAGGAGTTGACGTACTGGTCGGTCACCGCGCAGATCTCGGCCGCATGGGCCAGGATGCCGGCGGCGAACTGCCGGGCCGTCTGGGACATGTTGAACTCCTGCCCTACCTCGTAGAAGGCGTTGGTGTCCCCCTCGAACAGGCTCAGATGGGTGTGCATGCCCGATCCCGGCTGGTCGGTGAAGGGCTTGGGCATGAAGCTGGCATAGATCCCCCGCTCCAAGGAGATCTCCTTGACCACGGTCCGGAAGGTCATGATGTTGTCGGAGGTGGTCAGGGCGTCGGCATAGCGCAGGTCGATTTCGTTCTGCCCCGGTCCGGCCTCATGGTGGGAGTACTCCACCGAGATGCCCATCTGCTCCAGCATGTTGACGCAGGCCCGGCGGAAGTCCATCCCCGGGCTGCGGGGCACATGGTCGAAGTATCCGCCCTCGTCGATGGGGGTCGGGGTCTGGGACCAGTCCTCCTGATTCTCGAACAAGTAGAATTCAATCTCCGGATGGGTGTAGAAGATGAATCCCTTCTCCTTGGCCTTGGCCAGGGCCCGCTTGAGCACGTGCCGGGGATCCCCGCTGCTGGGCTCGCCGTCCGGGGTGAGCACGTCGCAGAAGATCCGGGCTGTGCCCTGCGGTCCGCCCCTCCAGGGAAGGATCTGGAAGGTGGACGGGTCGGGCTTGACGATCATGTCGTCCTCGGAGACCCTGGTCATGCCCTCGATGGCCGAGCCGTCAAAGCCCAGCCCCTCCTCGAAGGCCACTTCCAGCTCGGTGGGCGCTATGGCCACCGACTTCAAGGTTCCCAAGACGTCGGTGAACCAGAGACGAATGAACCGGACATCGCGCTCCTCGACAGTGCGCAGCGCGAACTCCTCTTGCTTATCCATAGAGCTTATGCTCCCATTCCTATATTTCGCAGACTTGCTTATAGCGTTAACAATGCCCCGAGACCAGGTCCAGTGCCTGCCCCAGGGTGAAGGCTCCCTCATAGAGGGACTTGCCCAGAATGGCGCTGTCCACGCCCCGATCAACCAGATCCAGGATGCGGCTCAGATCATCCAGGCTGGATATGCCGCCTGATGCGGTCACTTTGGCCGGAGTCCGGTCAGCCACCTGGCCCAGCAGGTCCAGATTGGGGCCGGTCATCATCCCGTCGCGGGTCACGTCGGTGACCACGTACCGGCTGCACCCGTCCCGGTCCAGTCGCTCCATGGCCTCGAAAAGGTCCCCGCCCTGTCTGGTCCAGCCCCGTGCGGCCAGGGTGTGTCCGCGCACGTCCAGACCCACGCAGACCCTCTGCCCGTAGCGAGCCAGAACCTGGCTGGTCCACTCCGGATCCTCCAGCGCCGCCGTGCCGATGTTGACCCGGGTGGCACCCGCATCCAGGGCGGCCTCCAGGCTGGCATCGTCACGGATGCCGCCGCTCAACTCCACCTTGACGCGATCGCCCAGCTCGTTGACCAGGGCGGCCAGCTTGTCACGGTTGTCTCCAGTGCCGAAGGCCGCATCCAGATCCACCAGGTGGAGCCACTGGGCACCCTGGTCGACCCAGGCCTTGGCCGCATCGGCAGGCTCGCCGTAGACCTTCTCGGAGCCGGAGACCCCTTGCCTGAGGCGGACCGCCTTTCCGTCGCGGACATCAACAGCGGGCAGGAGCGTCAGCATCTCATTCACCTTTCTCAGAGGGGAGTCCGGAAGCCCCGGGAAGGGTCCGCACCCAATTGGTCAGCAACCGTGCCCCGGCCTGACCGGACTTTTCAGGATGGAACTGGGTGGCGCTCAAGGGACCGCACTCATAGGCAGCAACGAACCTGCTGCGCCCATAAGTGGCCCAGGTAACCAGCGGTTCACCGAACGATGCACCCTCTGTTGACCCTGGATGCCTGTCGCCATGCTCATTCAACGCCGATACTCGTAAGGACAGATCGGGCTGCGCCACGCCGGCCCGGTCATCCCCTTGCACCGTCATGGCCGCATAGGAGTGGACGAAGTAGAAACGCTGGTCCTGGACCCCCGCCAACAGCTGTGTCCCCTGAGGCGCCTGGACATGGTCCCAGCCCATATGGGGCACCACATCAGCGTCCAGTTTGGTCACCCGGCCGGGGATCAGGCCCAGTCCGGGCTCGCTGCGGCCGTCCTCGTCCCCGAACTGGAACATGATCTGAAGGCCTATGCAGACCCCCAGAACCGGCAGGCCCTGGGCCAGGCGGTCCAGGATGATCCGGTCGCCGCCGACGGCGCGCAACCCTGCCATGCAGGCCCCGTAGGCCCCCACGCCGGGAATGACCAGGCCGTCGGCCTTCATAGCCAGGTGCGGGTCGGCGCTGATCTGCGCATCGACCCCCAGCTGGGAGAGGGCATGCACCATGGATCTGACATTGCCGAACCCATAGTCAAGCACCTGTATCCTGGTCATGTTCCTCCTAGCAGGTCTGTTGTCCCAACGTCTACTCGACGCGACCCTTGCGGGTCGATCCTCCGGCCCCGAACCTGGTGTGCGAGGCGATGATGCCCATGGCCTTCTCGCGGTTGTACTCCCCCGAGTCGAAGATGGCGGCCCCATCCTGGCGCAGCCTGTCCACGGTGGTGGTCCCGATCATCAGGTCCTCCACGAAGTCAGCGGTGGCGGCAAAGAGGATGGGCGGCGCAAGCGTCTGCCCCGACTGCCCGCTGATCCAGAGGGTCACTTCGAGCTTGTCGGCCCGGTTGACCGCCAGGATGGCGCTGAGCCCGGATACGACCGTGGTCAGATCGCGGATGGCTGCCTCGGGTCCGTCACCGTCCAGGTTTCTCAGGACAGCCACGGCACCCTCACGGGCCTGGATGCACCAGGCCGAAATATCGGAGATCTGGCAGAAGGCCGCCAGAAGCTCTGCCGAAGCCAGACGGGTCACCATGACGGCGGCCTTAGCCCGGTTGCCGATCAGGCCTTCAAGCTCTTGGTCGAAATCGGCAGCAACGCCATTGGCCCCGTCCGGTCCCATCGACGATTCGTCAGCGGGCGCGGAATCCAAACCAGCCTCGTCATCCACGCCTGATCCGGAGTGTTCAACGGGCTGATCCGCTTGATTCTGGCCTTCATCGAACTCGGCCTCAAAGCTGGCCAGGGCCCGCTCGACCTCTTCCTCGCTCAGATGATGGCCGGAATCCGGCAAACCCTGATCCTCGCTGTCATTCTCGTCGTGTTCATCAGCACTCATAGCGACCCCTTGGTGCTGGGGATGCCCTTCACCCTGGGATCCGGCTCCACGGCGAAGCGCAGAGCCCTGGCCAGGGCCTTGAACTCAGCCTCGGCGATGTGGTGCGGATCCCTGCCCGACAAGAGGGTCAGGTGCAGGCAGATGCCGGCATGCAGGGCAATGGACTCCATGACGTGCCTGACCAGGGAGCCGGTGAAGTGCCCGCCGATCATGGCGTACTCGAACCCCTCAGGCTCGCCGGTGCAGACCGCATAGGGCCTGCCGGAAATATCGACCACGGCTCGCGCCAGGGCCTCGTCCAGGGGGACGGTGGCGTCGGCGAAGCGCTTGATGCCCCGCTTGTCGCCCAGGGCCTGGGCCAGAGCCTCGCCAAAGACGATGGCCACGTCCTCGACGGTGTGATGAACGTCGATCTGGGTGTCCCCGCTGGCTTTGATGGTCAGGTCGATCAGGGAATGGCGGCCCAGGGCCGTCATCATATGGTCATAAAAGGGAACCGAGGTGTCGATGTCGGTCACTCCGGTGCCATCCAGGTCCAGACTCAGGCTCACCTTGGATTCACTGGTCTGGCGGGTGATGGTGGCTGTTCTGCCTGCCATTGCTGCTCCTCCGCTTTCTGCCGCGCACTCCGTCCGCACTAGGTCTTCTGCACGACGTCTAGACCACCAGCATAGCCGTGCCGCTGGTCTGTATCCTCCTAGAACCGCTTGAGGACCTGGACCAGGGTTTGGCGGAATCGCTCCATCTCCGCGTCCGTGCCCATGCAGACCCTCAGGTAGCCCTCGGGGCCCACGGCCCGGATCAGCACGCCTTCATCCTTCATGGCCTCGAAGACGGCATCGCGGTCGGGGAAGGTACCGAAGAGGATGAAGTTGGAGGCCGAAGGGACCACGGTCAAGGGCCGGCCATGGAACTTCTGCCCGGCCAGCCACCGGGCGGTTTCCTGACGGGTCCGGCGGAGCTGATCCACCCGAGCCAGCTGGAGGTCGGTGTGCTCCAGGGCAGCCAGGGCCGCAGCCTGGGTCAGGGCGCTCAGATGGTAAGGCATCCGGACGATGCGGACCGCGTCGACTATCCCCTGGGATGCGGCCAGGTAGCCCACCCTGGCGCCGGCGAAGGCGAAGGCCTTGGACATGGTCCGGCTGACTGCCAGGTGGTCGTACTGCCCGATCAGGCTGACCGCCGAGGGCGTGCCCGGGTCGCGGAACTCGATGTAGGCCTCGTCCACGACCACGATGGGTCGGGCGGAGGGATCCGCGCCCGCTACAGGGACCTTGGAGCAGGCCTCAAGAAGCCTGGTTAGCTGATCCATGGGCAGGGGCGTCCCCGTGGGATTGTTGGGGCTGGTCACCAGAACCATGGCTGGCCCCAAAGCCTCGATGCGCTCGATGGTCGTATCCATATCCAGGCTGAAATCAGGCAGCCGGTGGGCCAGTTCCCAGTCGGTGAAGGTGTCACGGGCGTACTCGGGGTACATGGAATAGGTCGGGTCGCAGCCCAAGACGGTCCTCCCCGGCCCGCCGAAGGCCTGGAAGAGCTGGAGCATGATCTCGTTGGACCCGTTGGCCGCCCAGATCTGCTCGGGTCGGAGCGAGGTCCCTGATTCCTTTTTCAGGTAGGCTGCCAGGGCCCGCCGCAGGTCCTCATGCTCCCTGTCCGGATAGCGATTGAGGCCTGGAGCCACCTGGCGGACACGCTGGCAGATGGCCTCGACCACCTCCTGGTCCAGGGGGTAGGGGTTCTCGTTGACATTCAGACAGACCGGGACATCCAGCTGGGGGGCGCCGTAGGGCTCCTCCCCCACCAGATCCGTGCGGAGGGGCAGATCGGCAGGTATGGCACTCACCGCAGACCGGCCTTCTCTTCGTTGGCTTCCAGGTCGGCCTTGTCGTAGGGGTCGTCCAGGAACCGGCTCAGGATGCACTCGCCGTGGGCGGGCAGGTCCTCGGCTACGGCGAAATCGTTGATCTTGGCAGCGATGGGTTTGAGCCCTTCCTGGTCATATTCGATGACTTCGACAGGCTTCATGAAGGTGTGGACGCCCAGGGCCACGTCGAACCTGGCGGTGCCGCCGGTGGGCAGGACGTGGTTGGATCCGGACATGTAGTCGCCCAGGGGTACAGGAGAGTAAGGGCCGCGGAAGATGGCGCCGGCATTCCGGATCCGGTCGATGACGGCGTCAGGATCGGCGGTCTGAACCTCCAGATGCTCGGCGGCATAGGCATTGGCCACGTCGATGGACTGGTCGATTCCGTCGGTCAGGATGATTCCCGACTGGTTGCCGCCCAGGGAGGTGCGCACCCGGTCGGCATGCTCGGTTCGAGGGACCCTGCGCTCCAGAGCCTCCTGAACGCCCTGGGCCAGGTCCTGGCTGTCGGTGATCAGCACCGAGCCGGCCAGCTCATCGTGCTCGGCCTGGCCGATCAGGTCTGCCGCAACCCAGTCGGGGTTGGCCTGGCCGTCGGCAAGAATAGCGATTTCCGTGGGTCCGGCCACGGCGTCGATGCCCACCATGCCGGAGACCATCTGCTTGGCCGTTGCCACAAAGATGTTGCCCGGGCCGGTGATCTTGTCGACCGGGTCACAGAGAATCTCCCCATCCTGAGGCTCGGATCCCTTGGCCCCGTATGCGAACATGGCTATGGCCTGGGCACCACCCACGGCATAGACCTCGTCCACCCCCAGGATGGCGCAGGTGGCAAGGATGATGGCCGCCGGCAGGCCACGGGGGTCGTCGGAGGCGGGCGGAGTGGCCACGGCCAGGGAATCGACCCCGGCAATCTGGGCAGGCACCGCGTTCATGATGACCGAGGAGGGATACAGGGCCTTGCCTCCCGGCACGTAGAGACCTACGCGTTGAACCGGGATCCACCGCTCGCTGACCCGGGCGCCGCGGGCCAGGTCGGTGGCCATAGGCTTGGGCACCTGGGTGGTGCAGACCTTGCGGATGCGGGCAACGGACTCCTCTATTGCCGCCCTGACCTTGGGGTCCAGCCCATCCAAGGCTTCCTGCATGGCCGATGCCGGGACCCTCAGATCATGAGGACGCACATGATCGAACTTCTCCTCCAGGTCGCGCAAGGCGCCGGCCCCATGCTCACGCACCTGATCCAGTATGGGCTGCACCTGGGCGCTGGCCTCCCGGGTACCCATATCGGCTCGGGGCATGGCGGCGAGGAGTTGGGCGCGGGACATGGTTTTCCCGCGCAGATCCATGGTTCTCATCATGAGCTTTGACATACTTTGATGGTAGTGAACTTTTGTGTCCCCAAAGCCAGCGATTCACCACCGTCCCAAATGGTGAGACGGTTGCGGGCGCGTCCTAGGCTGACGGCAGACAGGAGGGTCCGAAAACGGACTTGATCTCGGCCATCATAGAGGTGTCGTGCCTGGTGCGGAATCCGTCGCCGAAGGTCAGCAAACGGACGTTGCCCCGATCGTCGGTGACCGCCAGACGGACCTGGCAGTAGCCGGGGTGGGACTTGAGTATCCGGGCCAGCCGCTCCATGTGCCCCCGATCCAGGGCCTGCCTGGGCAGGGTGATGGTCAGAGGCCGCTCGTCCGCCGACTCCAAAACGGGCACCTCCATATCGTTGACGCGGATGTTGGTGGCCTCGTCCCGCAGCTCGACCACACCCTTCACCCGGATGACCGAGTCCAGGACCAGGTCGTCGGAGTGGGCGTCGTAGACCTTGCCGAAGAACATGCACTGGATGGAACTCTCCAGGTCCTCGATGGTGACGATGGCCCAGGGATTGCCCTTCTTGGAGACCCGTCGGTCCACAGCAGTGACCAGCCCCGCCAGGGTCACCGCCTTGCCGTCCATGCCCTTGGACCGGTTGAGCAGCTGGGCGATGGACATGTCCCGCATGCCAGCCAGAACCGAGGTCATGCCGCTCAACGGATGGTCGGACACGTACAGACCCAGCATCTGACGCTCGAAGTTGAGTTTGGTGGACTTGTCCCACTCGTCGATGTCAGGGACGGTCACCTGGGCGTCGCCCAAGGCATCCTGCTGGGGCACGTCGTCATCGGGGTCAGCGAAGAGATCGAACTGACCCTCGGCCTGCTTGCGCTTGATGGGCATGACCTGGTCGACGGCCTCGTCATGAATCTGGAAGAGGGCCCTTCTGTTGGGATCGATGCCGTCGAAGGCGCCGCCCTTGATCAGGGATTCCACGGTTCGCTTGTTGAGCACCTCCATGGGCACCCGCTTGACGAAGTCCATGAAGTTGACATACTTGCCGCGTGGCCCCTGGCGCTCCTTGATGATGTCCGCCACCACCTTGTCGCCCACATTGCGGATAGCGCCCAGGCCGAAGCGGACCACGTCGCCGACAGCGGAGTACTCGGCCACAGACTCGTTGATGTCAGGCGCCAGGATGCGGATGCCCATCCTTCTGGCCTCACCCAGGTAGAGGGCGGTCTTGTCCTTGTTCGTCTTCTCGTTCTGCAGCAGAGCGGCCATGAACTCCACCGGATAGTGGGTCTTCAGGTAGGCGGTCCAGTATGCGATCAGGGCGTAGGCCGCAGAGTGAGCCTTGTTGAAGGCGTAGCCGGAGAAGGGCACCAGGACGTCCCAGACCGCTTGGGCAGCCTCCTGGGAGTAGCCGTGCTCCTTCATGCCCTGGAAGAAGGGCACCTGTTCCTTGGCCAGGACATCGGGCTTTTTCTTGCCCATGGCCCTTCTCAGCACATCAGCTCGGCCCAGCGAGTATCCAGCCAGAATCCGGGCTGCCGACTGGACCTGCTCCTGGTAGACGATCAGACCATAGGTCTCGTCAAGCACGCCCGCCAGGGGCTTGGCTACCTCCGGATGAATGGGCTCGATCTTCTGCTGCCCGTTCTTGCGTTTGGCATAGTTGATATGCGAGTTCATATCCATGGGCCCCGGTCGGTAGAGGGCGATCAGGGCGGATATGTCGTTGAAGTTATCGGGCTTGAGCATGCGCAGCAGGGATCGCATCCCGTCGCCATCGAGCTGGAAGACGCCCAGGGTGTCGCCCCGGGACAGCAGCTGATAGGTCTCCTTGTCGTCCAGGGGGACCTTCTCGATGCTGATGGGCTCCTTGCCATTGCGCTTGATGTTGGTGACCGTGTCCCTGATAACCGTCAGGTTGGACAGCCCCAGGAAGTCCATCTTGACCAGCCCCAAGGTCTCGCAGGTGTGGTACTCGAAAGTGGTGGTCACCGTGCCGTCGGTGCGCTCCATCAAGGGCGAGGTGTTGGTGATGGGGTTGGAGGCCATGATGGTGGCGCAGGCGTGCACGCCGGTCTGGCGGATGATGCCCTCGATGCCCTTGGCCTCCTCGGTGATCCGCTTGACGTCCGGGTTGGACTCGTACAGATCGCGGAACTCCTTGGCCTCCGGGTAGCGCTTGGACTGGGGATCGAAGATCTCCTTGAGGCTCATGTCCTTCCCGTTGACCGTGGGCGGCAGGGCCTTGGTGACCTGGTCGCCCACCGAGTACTCGTAGTCCATGATCCTGGCCGAGTCCTTCAGGGCCTGCTTGGTCTTGATGGTGCCGTAGGTCACGCACTGGGCCACCTTGTCGGAGCCGTACTTGCGGCCCACGTAGTCCAGGACCTTCATGCGCCCCTCGGGGTCGAAGTCCACGTCGATATCGGGCAGGGAGACGCGCTCGGGGTTGAGGAAGCGCTCGAAGATCAGCCCGTGCTTGAGCGGGTCCAGCTCGGTGATGCCCATGGCGTAGGCCACCATGGATCCTGCCGCCGATCCACGGCCCGGCCCCACCATGATGCCATGCTGCTTGGCCCAGTTGATGTAATCGGCCACCACCAGGAAGTATCCGGTGAACTGCATCTGGCAGATGACCCCGCACTCGTAGTCGGCCTGGTGGGAGACCTCTTCGGGCACCCCATCCGGATAGCGGTTCTTGAGTCCCTCGTCCACCTTCTTCAGGAAGAGGGAGGTCTCGTCCCAGCCCTCCGGGCAGTCGAAGCGGGGCATGAAGGCCCCGTCCTCGTGGTCGTCGAACATGACGTTGCAGCGTTCCGCGATCTCCAGGGTGTTGTCGCAGGCTTCGGGGAACTCCTTGAAGATCTCGCGCATCTCCTGGGCCGAGCGGATGTAGTAGCCGGTGCCGTCGAACTTGAAGCGGCCGGGGTCGGTCAGCCGGGACCCCGAGTTGATGCAGAGCAGGGCATCCTGGGCCGAGGCGTCCTCCTTGCGCACATAGTGCGAGTCGTTGGTGGCCACCAGGGGGGCATCCAGACGACGGGCGATCTCCAGCAGTTCCTTGGTCACCCGATGCTCGATCTCCAGCCCGTGGTCCATCAGCTCCACGTAGTAGTTCTCCTTGCCGAAGATGTCCTGGAACTCACCTGCGGCACGCAGGGCCTCGTCGAACTGGCCCAGCCTCAGCCTGGTCTGGACGATGCCCGAGGGGCAGCCGGTGGTGGCGATGACCCCCTGGTGGTAGGTGGACAGCAGGTCCTTGTCCATGCGGGGCCATTTGCCGACCAGGCCCTCCAGGTTGGCCACCGAGGAGGCCTTGATCAGGTTGACCAGACCAGTGTCGTCGCTGGCCCAGAGGGTCATGTGGGTGATGAAGCCGCCGCCGGAGACATCGTCAGAACGCTGCTCGTCGGTTCCCCAGTGGACCCGGCTCTTGTCCTGGCGGGCAGTCTCAGGGGTCACGTAGGCCTCGATGCCGATGATGGGCTTGATGTCGGCATCCACAGCCGTGCGCCAGAGCTCGTAGGCCCCGTGCATGTTGCCGTGGTCGGTGATGGCCACAGCCGGCTGCCCCAGCCGCCCCACCTCGGCAACCAGGTCGGGGATCCTGCTGGCCCCGTCCAGGGTGGAATAGTGGGTATGGGTGTGAAGGTGAACGAAGTCTGACCGGGTTGAGGACATATCTCCAACTTACCCAGGACCCTGGCCGAATCGCCGGAGTCCGCTAGCTGCGTATACCAGTGGCGCTCTGGCGTTCGATCTGCAGGGAGCGGCGCAGGTCAGCCGGATAGGAGGAGACCACCTTGGTCCAGATCTTGGTGCGGGGATGGCGGAATTCCAGGCGCATGGCGTGCAGCCACTGCCGCTTCAGGCCCAGCCTGTCCGCCAGGTCGGGGTTGGCCCCATACATGTGGTCGCCCACCAGGGGATGGCCTATGGAAGAGAAGTGCACGCGTATCTGATGGGTGCGCCCGGTCTCCAGATTGACGCTGACCAGGGTGGCCGAGCCGAAGCGCTCCAGTACGTCCCAGTGGGTGATGGCCTCTTTGCCTGCGGGGGTGACGGTGAAGCGAAAGTCCGAGACCCGGGCCCGTCCGATGGGGGCCTCGATGGTGGCCTTGTCCTCGGAAAGATTGCCCTGAACCAGGGCGTGGTAGATCTTGACCACCTCATGCCGGGCGAACTGCCGGCGCATCTCCTTGTAGGCCAGATCGGACTTGCAGACCAGCATAAGGCCGCTGGTGCCTGCGTCCAGGCGGGAGACGATGCCCTGACGGCCCTGGGCACCCATGGAGGTGATGTGGGTGCCCCGCTGCAGGAGGCTGCCCAGAACGGTTGGTCCAGTCCAGCCGATGGAGGGATGTGCTGCCACCCCCACTGGCTTGTCGACGACGACCACGTCCTCGTCCTCATAGACCACGGGCATGTCCTCGGCCACGGGCTCCACCTGCTTGGCCGGTTCGGGCTCGTCCAGCTCTATCAGATCGCCGCTCATCAGGGTGGTGGCCTTATTCACCCGACGGCCCATGATCCGCACATGGCCCCGGGCCACCAGATCGCTGGCCTTGGCCCTGGACAGGCCCAGCATCTTGGACAGGGCCATATCCAGGCGCCGACCCACCAGGGCATCCGGCGCGGGAAGAAGCCGGGTCACTTGGCCGCTCCCCCGTGTTCTGTGGTTTGGGGCCTGCCGCTGAAGCGCACATTGCAGGCAATGAGCACCACCACGACAACACCGGCCAGAGTCAGATAGATGTCGGCCACATTGCCCACCGACCAGCCGTAGTCCAGAAAGTCGACCACGGCACCGTCAAGAAAGCCTGATGCATAGGCCACCCGGTCGATCAGATTGCCTGCCGCCCCGGCAAAGGCCAGGGACAGGGCCAGGGTCCAGACCATGGAGGTGGTGCGCAGAGCCAGAACAATGATGAGCAGGCAGGCGGCCAGGGCGATCAGGGATATGACCCAGGTACTCCCTGACCCCAATCCCAGAGAAGCCCCGGGGTTGCGCACCAGTCGCAGACCGTGCAGGGGCCCCGGCAGAGCCACACTGACCCCGTTGCCCAGCCGGGCCAAGGCCAAGGCCTTGGTCACCTGATCCAGGGCTATAGCCACTGCCGCCAGAGCGACGAAGACGGCCACGCGCCCGCGCAGCCGTCTCTTGTATGTGTTCTTGGTCATTGCCGGATGGAATCAGTGGGCCTGTTCGGACTTCTTTTCCATGGACTGGTAATTGCTGGTGTCCGAGATCTGGTTGATGAGCTGGTTGAGGAACTCGGTCAGCTTGCTGCGGTAGCCCGCCTCGAACTGCTTGAGACCCTGGATGTTCTCCTCCAGGACCTTGGACTGATCCATGAGCTTGTTCTTGACATCGGCGGCATAGCGGTCGGCGCTGTCGCGGGTGTTCTTGTCGTACTCCTGGGCCCGGGTCTGCACCTGGGTCTCGTACTCGTCGGCCTGGCTGTGCTGGCGCTTGGAATAGGCGTCGGCATCGGAACGGGTCTTGACCGAGTACTCGTCAGCCTGGGAGCGTACACGCTGTGAGTAGCCATCGGCCTCGGAGTGGACTCGCTTGGAGTACTCGTCCACCTCGGCGCGCGTCCTCTTGGAGTAATCCTCCGCCTTCTTGACGATGTCGTCGTGCTGGGCGTGGCCCTCGGCCACCAGCTGGGAGGCATTGGCCTTGCCCTTGTCGACGTACTGGTCGTGCAGTTGCATGGCCAGGGTGAGCATGGCGGTGGCCCTCTCGGGTTCGCTGCTGGCCTCGGCGCCAGCGCCCGCGATCCGCTGCAGGCTGCCCGTTTCGGTGGAGGGCTCGGCCTTAGAGACCTGCTGACGCAGCTGCTCCTCGCGCTTGCGGGACTCTTCCAGCTCCTTGTTCAGCTGCTCGGTGCGCTGTTGCTGCTCTTGAGAAGCCTTCTGGGCCTGGGTGACCTGCTGACGGGCCGTGGCCATGCCCTGCTGGGAGGCATTGAGCTGGTTGGTCAGAGCCTGGACCTGCTGGCGGGCCTGGTCGCGCTCCTTTTGCATGGCCGTCAGCTGGTTGGTCAGCGCCTGGGTGTTGTTGCCCGCGGCGGCCTGGGCGGTAAGCTGGTCGATTTGGGAGTTGAGCTGCTCGACCTGACGCTTGAGCTGGTCGTTCTGGGAGGCCAGGGTCTTGACCTGGCTCTGGGACTCGGCCAGCAGTCGCTTGGTCTGGGCATCCACGGCAGGCTGTTGGGCGGCGGACCCCTGGGCCTGCTGCTTCAGATCCCGGTTCTCCTTCTGCAGGGATTCGACCTGAGCCGTCAGGTCGGAAATCTTCGAGTTCAGCGAGGCCACATCGGTACCCAGGGACTGGGTGGAAGCGGCGTTGCCTTGCATGGCCTGCTTACCCAGAGCTTCAACCGTATCGGTGACCTGATCCAGGAAGTCGTCGACCTCGTCGACGTCGTAGCCTTCCTTAAACCGCACTGTCTGGAAGGTATGCTCCCTTATGTCATTAGGCGTCAATAGAGCCATATGTTTCTCCACCTCGCTTCAGGCCAACCAGCCCGATTGTGTTCTCTTACTGCATGCTAGCACGGAGTCTGCCGTATCCGCGTTCTTGCTCTTACCCCAACAGCACCTGGATGATGATCAGGGCCGCGTAGAGCACCATGAAGGAGACATCAAGCTGGATCCTGCCCATGGGCAGAGGCGGAATGTACCGGCGCAGCCAGCGCAGGGGCGGCTCAGTCAAGGCATAGATGACCCGAATGAGCGAGGCCACGAAGCCACGAGGGTACCAGCGAGGCGACAGAACCAGAACCCAGTCCAGAATCATCCGCACGAAGAGGATCAGCAGGTAGGTCTCAATGCAGATGTCTATCAGATATCGAATAAAAAGAAGAAGCATGCGTCTCTAGGCTCCTGCAGCCACGGCTGCCAGGGCATCGCTCACTGGGCGAAAAGCCCCTTGGCCGAAGAGCCTGACTCGGGCTCCTCCACCTTGATGTTGACCTGCGCAGGACTGAGCAGAAAGACCCTGGGAGTGACCCGCTCGATGGACCCGCGTACCCCGAAGACCACGCCTGCCGAGAAGTCGACGATCCTGTAGGCCACCGACTCGGACACGCCAGTCAGGTTGAGGACCACCGGCACTCCGTCCCGCAGGGCCCTGCCGACCATCTGGGCATCCTCATAGGACTTGGGATGGATGGTGGTGATGCGGTTGATCCGGCTCTGGAAGGGCGTGGACTCGGCCTCCTGGCTGCTGGACGTGGATTGCGGAGCCATGGGAGTCACAGAGTGATCGGTGTCGAAGCCATCGCGGGCCTCGTCATCGTCGGCCAGGTCGTCGTCATCGTCGTCTACGACGTCCGACATGCCGAAAAAGGACATTGCGTTCTTCATCAATCCTGCCATACCTGCTCCTTCGCCTGATTACCGCAGAAAGTCAGGGATATCCAGATATCCCGGGTCGGAGGTGCCGTCGTCGCCGGAGGCGGGGGGCACCACATCGTGTTCGGAAGTCTCATCTGACTCCGCCTGGGCGGAAGGGGTCGTCAGCGGCTGCTGGGGCTGCTGGACCGGGGCGGCCGCTGCCGGCGTGGTGGTCGTGTCCACTGCAGGGGCCGGGGTTTCGTCCTTCTTTGGTGTGGGATCGAATCCGGCGGCGATGACCGTGACCCGCACCTCGTCCCCGTAGGCGTCGTCCAAGGCCAGGCCCCAGATGATCTGCGCCTCGGGGTGGATGGCATCCTGAACCAGCTGGGCGGCGGCAGATGCCTCCTGCATGCTCAGGTCGGTGGGGCCGGCCACGTTGATCAGGGCCCCGTGGGCACCCTCGATGCTCTCCTCCAGGAGCGGGGAGGAGATGGCGATCTCGGCGGCCTGGGTGGCTCGATCCTCGCCCCTGGCTGCGCCGATGCCGAAGAGGGCGGTGCCTGCATCCTTCAAGATGGCGGTGACATCGGAGAAGTCCACGTGAATATAGGAGTTCATGGTGATCAGGTCAGTGATGCCCTGAACGCCGGCCAGCAGGGCCGTGTCGGCGGTCTTGAAGGCATCCATGACCGAGACTGTGCGATCCGAGAGGTCCAGAAGCCGGTCATTGGGGATAACGATAAGGGCATCGACCTCCTTGCGCAGGTTCTCGATGCCCGATTCAGCGGAAGCGGAGCGCCTGGGTCCCTCAAAGGTGAACGGCCGGGTGACTACGGCGATGGTCAGCGCGCCTTGCTGACGGGCTGCACGCGCCACCAGTGGGCTGGCGCCAGTGCCTGTGCCGCCGCCCTCCCCTGCAGTGACGAAGACCATGTCGGCGCCCTTGAGAACCTCTTCAATGTCGGACTGGTGGTCCTGGGCAGCCTTGGCGCCCTTCTCTGGATCAGCCCCGGCCCCAAGGCCGCGGCTGTTGGCATCCGACAGAGAGATTTTCACATCGGCTTCTGAGCGCAGGAGATCCTTGGCATCGGTATTGATGGCAACAAACTCGACATTCTGCAGACCCTCGGCGATCATGCGATTGACAGCATTGCCACCGGCTCCACCAACACCAACGACCTTGATGTTGGTCTTGTCGTTGAAATTGTCATTCTGGGCAATCTCGCTCACAGTATGCTCCCGTCACTCACGTTACGCTCAACTCTAGCGCAGGTCGTATACGCCAACACGCATTTGCCCACAGGCGTTCCGACCCTCCCTGACGGCCGTGGGCCTAGGGTCCGGGAGGTCAGAGCCAACCGCCCCAGCCTTCCGAAAGAACCTCCACGCCGTTCTGTCCGTATTCTAAACCCTGATTCTAGACCCGGATGCGCATGGTTGGTGACGAGAATATTTCCGGCTTCAGTAGGAGGCGTCCATGGGGTCGTTGCCGAAGAGCGTCTCGCGCTCCTGATGGGTGGTGGTCCGCGAATCCAGCCAGCCATAGGGAAGACGGACCTTCTTGGCATAGCGGACCCGGCCACGGGGCTTGCCGGCCACGGCTCGTGGATAGGGCATGTCCTGATCCAGATCGGCGATGCAGCGGTCCAGCTCCTCCAGGCTCTCGCAGGCCATGAAGTCGCGGCGCACCTGGCCTCCAACCGCGAAACCCTTCAAATACCAGGCCACGTGCTTGCGCATGTCGTGGACAGCCATGCGCTCGTCGCCGTCGTAGAACTCGGCCAGAAGCCGGGCATGGCGGGCCATGATGGCCCCCACCTGGCCCAGGGTGGGCTCCTGCCGTTCCGGGGAGCCAGCCAGGGCCGCCGCGATGTCGGCGAAGAGCCAGGGACGGCCCTGGCAGCCCCGGCCGATGGCCACGCCTGCGCAGCCGGTCTGGGCGAACATGGCCAAGGCATCCTCGGCGGTCCAGATGTCGCCGTTGCCGAAGACGGGGATATCAACGGCCTGGACCAGCTGGGCGATCCGGTCCCAGTCGGCATGGCCGCCATAGTACTCAGCCGTGGTTCTGGCGTGCAGGGTCACGGCGGCGCATCCCTCCTCCTGGGCGATGTGCGCCGCCTCCAGGAAGGTCTCGTGCTGGTGGTCGATGCCCACACGGATCTTTGCGGTGACGGGGATCCCGGCAGGCGAGCAGACGGCGACCACCCGATGGACCAGTTCGGCGAAGAGGTCGGTCTTCCATGGCAGGGCGGACCCGCCGCCGTGTCTGGTGACCTTGGGAACCGGGCAGCCGAAGTTCATGTCGATATGATCGGCCCAGCCCGCATCAACCACCATCCGGGTGGCCTGTTCCATGATCTGCGGGTCCACCCCGTACAGCTGCAGGGAGCGCACCTTCTCCTGCGGGGCGAAGCGACAGAGACGGAAGGCCTTGGGGTTGCGCGCCACCAGGGCCCGGGCCGTCACCATCTCCCCCACATACAGTCCATCGGGACCATACTGCCGGCAGAGCAGGCGGAAGGGCCAGTTGGTCACGCCCGCCATAGGCGAAAGCATGACGGGCACAGGCACGGTTATCGGGCCCAGCTGCACCGGGGCAACCTTCGGGGTCGGGCGATCAGTCTCAGTACCGGCCACCGGCCTCGGCCACCTTGATGGGTTCGCTCTCGTCCGTGCCCGGCTCGCTGGCCAGGTCCGTGTAGCCGTCAGCGGCACGCGCTCCGGTCAGGTCAGACGGCCCCATGGGGTAGCGCACCCGCCGCTCGCCGACGACCCGGCGCACATAGTCCTCCACCTGGTCCAGGGCCACCCGATCCTGCTGCATGGAGTCTCGGCTGCGGATGGTGACCGCCTTGTCGTCCAAGGTGTCGAAGTCCACGGTGATGCACAGGGGTGTACCGATCTCGTCCTGACGACGGTAGCGACGGCCGATGGCGCCGGACTCGTCGTAGTCCACCATCCACTCGTTCTGGCGCAGGTCGGCAGCCAGGTCATGGGCGATCCGCTGCAGATCAGGCTTCTTGGACAGGGGCAGGACGGCTGCCTTGACCGGGGCCAGCCTCGGATCCAGGCGCAGCACGGTGCGCCGGTCGACCCCGCCCTTGGTGTTGGGGGCCTCGTCCACGTCATAGGCATCCACCAGGAAGGCCATCAGCGAGCGCGTCAGGCCGGCAGCGGGCTCGATCACGTAGGGGATGTAGCGTTCCCCGCTGGCCTGGTCGAAGTAGCTCAGATCCTCGCCCGAGTGCTCGGCATGGGCCTTGAGGTCGTAGTCGGTGCGGTTGGCCACGCCCTCCAGCTCGCCCCACTCGGAGCCCTGGAAGCCGAACCGGTACTCGATGTCCACGGTCCGCTTGGAATAGTGGGCCAGCTTCTCCTTGGGGTGCTCGTAGTGGCGCAGGTTCTCGGGCTTGACGCCCAGGTCCACGTACCAGCGGGTCCTGGCGTCGATCCAGTACTGATGCCACTGCTCGTCGGTGCCGGGGTGGACGAAGAACTCCATCTCCATCTGCTCGAACTCGCGGGTGCGGAAGATGAAATTGCCGGGTGTGATCTCGTTGCGGAAGCTCTTGCCCATATTGGCGATGCCGAAGGGAGGCTTGGAACGGGAGGACGCCATGACGGACTTGAAGTCCACGAAGATGCCCTGGGCGGTCTCGGGACGCAGGTAGTGCAGGCTCTTCTCGTCCTGGACGGGTCCCAGGTGGGTCTGCAGCATCATGTTGAAGTCGCGCGGCTCGGTCCACTGGCCCTTGGTGCCGCAGTCCGGGCAGGGGATGTCCTTGAGGCCGTTTTCCGGATCATGGCCGTGCTTCTCGACGTAGGCCTCCTCCAGGGTGTCGGCCCGGTGCCGCTTGTGGCAGTTCAGGCACTCGATCAGGGGGTCGTTGAAGACGGACACGTGGCCCGAGGCCTCCCAGACCGCCGTGGGCAGGATGACCGAGGTATCCACGCCGACCACGTCGTCGCGGGTGACCACCATGGTCCGCCACCACTCACGCTTGATGTTGTCCTTGAGGGCCACGCCCAAGGGGCCATAGTCCCAGGCCGAGCGCGTCCCGCCGTATATCTCCCCTGCGGGAAAGACGAATCCTCGGCGCTTGGCCAGGGAGATGACCTCATCCAGTTTCGATACTGCCACTGATCACACCTTCTGCTCGGGAGCCCCTCCTGGGGACATACGACCTGATGACCGGCCTCCAGCATACCTTCGGCGGGTGACCTGCTGTCAGCGTGGAGGCCTACCATCGAGGCAGGTGCGGGAGGCCGCGCAGGTGACCGCAGGGGGACACCGGACGTCCTGCCTGCCAACCCCAGTCGACGAGGAAAGGTTCCCGATATGCCCGACATGAACGATCCATCTTACCTGAACACCGTAGCCGAGGTCACCATTGCGCCCTCTGGTCAGGGTGAGGAGCTGTCCACCTATGTGGCCCAGGTCATCAAGGTCATCAGGGATTCGGGGCTGCCCAACCAGACCAATGCCATGAGCACCGTCGTCGAAGGGGATCTGCATCGGGTCATGGAGGTCGTGGAAGAAGCCACACGGGTCCTGGCCGAGCAGGGATACAGGACCGGCGTCAGCCTTAGGCTGGACATCCGTCCCGGCAAGCGGGATCAGATCCACGAGAAGGTGGAGCGGGTCGACCGGATCCTGGGCGGGGAAAGCCGCTGAAAGCTCCCTGTCACTGACGATCAGCCGGGCTGAAATCGCCTGAGCAAGTTAAGGTGTGCCCATGATCACGATGAAGCAGATCGCCGAACGCACAGGCGTGTCCGTCTCCACAGTCTCTCTGGTGCTCAACGGCCGCGACAAGGGCAGAGTCAAGTCGGAGACCGCCCGAAAGGTGCGCAGCACAGCCAAGACCCTGGGCTATCGGCCCAATCCCATGGCCCGGTCGCTGCGCACCAGCAAGACCGGCATCCTGGGCTTCATCAGCGAAGAGGTGGCCACCACGCCCTACGCCGGCGCCATCATTCAGGGCGCACAGGATGCGGCAGCTGAGCGCGGATATGTGCTTCTCACCGTCTCCACCGACGGAGGCATCCGGGAACCAGAGCAGATCCGGGCTTTGAAGCGCTATGGGGTGGACGGATTCCTCTTCGCCAAGATGTATGACCAGGATGTTGACCTGCCCCAGGCTCTGCGCTCCTGCCCTGCCGTGGTGGTCAACGCGGCGGAGCGGGCCAACCGCTGTCCCAGCATCGCCCCTGACGAGTTCCTGATCGGCTACGATGCCACCCGTCACCTGATTGAATCAGGCTGCCGCCGGGTGGCCTACCTGGGCACCACACAGGATCTGCCCGCGCAAGAAGAGCGAATGCGCGGATATCAGGCCGCTCTCAAGGAAGCTGGGTTACCTGCAGGCCAGTCCTTGATCCGACTGGTGGGCTTCAACCAGGATGCCATGGATCAGGCGAACGACCTGATGGACGACCAGCACCCCGATGGGGTCTTCTGCTTCAATGATTCGCGCTCCATTTACCTCTACCAGGCGGCCGCAGCCCGCCATCTGGTCATCGGCAGGGACCTCAATCTGGTGGGCGTGGACAACCACCAGGTCATAGCCGAGACAATGGCACCTCCCCTGAGCACAATCGAACTCCCCCACTACGAGATGGGCTTCTGGGCGGTGCGACGACTGCTGGCGCAAATCAATCCCCGTCGCGTTGCCCTGCCTCTGCCTGAAACCCGTGCCGTCCTGCCGCCGCTCGATCAGGCTGGCGGGGTGCGCATCCATTGCGCCCTGATCCGCAAAGGTTCCACCCGCCTCGATGCCGCCTCAGACTCGGCCCCGACCAGCGACTAAAGCCGAATCACACTCCCTCCTCATCGCAAGATGGTAAAACAAGGTCGAATTCCGGAGGGCTTCGCGCCAATTACCAATCGGCCAGCACCCTTTGCTGGTCGCTAATCGTGCTCAAAGGCATGCACAACAATCGTCAATCGTTTGACGTAAATCGATTGACAGCTTACTATACCTACCAGGATTCGCTCTGCACACAGTAAGTGCATCGAACCGGAAGGCACTGCGGAGAAGCGGTGCACAACAAGTGAGGGAGGGGCAGCATGGCCGCCAAATCATCAGCATGGAGGAATCCATCATATTTGGAATCCTCTACCGGAATATTCTTCTTCTTCTGCGCCTGGGGCATCTGGTGGTCCTTCTACTCGCCATGGCTGATCAACGGCCTTGGCATGACCAACACCCAGGTCGGCAACATCTACTCCATCAACTCCGTGGGCACGCTGATAATAATGTTTGTCTACGGGGTAATACAGGACGAACTGGGGGTCAAGCGTAGACTCGCCATCTTCATCGCGGCCATTGCAGCGCTGGTTGGACCTTTCGTGCAATTTATCTACGCCCCCCTCATGCATTCCAACCTGATCCTGGGCGCCGTACTCGGTTCAATCGTTCTATCCGCAGGTTTCATGTCAGGCTGCTCCCTGATCGAGGCCATCACCGAGCGGTACAGCCGCAAATTCGGATTCGAATACGGCCAGTCCCGCGCCTGGGGCTCCTTCGGCTACGCCATTGTGGCTCTGATCGCAGGGTTCACTTTCAACATCAACCCGATGATCAACTTTTGGCTGGGGTCCGCCTTCGGCGCGTGCATGCTCCTGGTCTACGCCTTCTGGATCCCCGATGAGCAACGCGAGGAGATCAAGCGAGAGTCCACCCCCGAGGGCGAAAAGTCCCAGCCCTCCCTGCGCGACATGATCCATGTCCTGGGCATGCCTGCCCTCTGGCTCCTGATCGTCTTTGTGATCTTCACCAACACCTTCTACACGGTCTTCGACCAGCAGATGTTCCCCAACTACTATGCCAACCTCTTCCCCACCCCGGAACAGGGTCACGAGGTCTACGGCATCCTCAACTCCATCCAAGTGTTCCTGGAATCAGCCATGATGGGCGTGGTTCCCATCATCATGCGCAAGATCGGCGTGCGTAACTCCCTTCTGCTGGGAGCTACGGTCATGTTCGCCAGGATCGGTCTGTGCGGTTTCTTCCACGACCCGGTCATGGTCTCCGTTGTCAAGCTCTTCCACTCCATTGAGGTCCCGCTCTTCAGCCTGCCTGCCTTCCGCTACTTCACTCTGCATTTCAACCCCAAGCTGTCCGCCACCCTGTACATGGTGGGCTTCCAGATCGCCTCCCAGGTCGGCCAGGTGGCCATGTCCACCCCGCTGGGCATCCTCCACGACCGCGCCGGCGACCAGGTCACCTTCTACACCATCTCACTGGTAGTGCTGGCCGCCTTGATCTACGGCATCTTCGTGCTCAAGCGCGACGACCAGCAGGTGGACGGCGATCCCTTCATCAGGGATTCGCAGAAGTCCGCCGTAACCCAGGGCTGATCCCCATACCAACCATCATCAGCACCCATCCAACCCGAAAGGATTCACGGATGAACCAGCCAACAACCAAGGAAAACGCCGACATGAGCGCTCAGCTGGACAAGGCCCAGAAGAGCATCGACCGGCTCTTCGCCACCCGCAATGACCGCTGGTATCCCCAGTGCCACATCGCCTCCAAGGCCGGATGGATCAACGACCCCAACGGCCTGAGCTATTACAAGGGCCGCTACCATGCCTACTTCCAGCTCAACCCCTATGGGAGCGAGTGGGGAAACATGCACTGGGGGCACGTATCCAGCGCCGATCTGGTCACCTGGCGGCGCGAGCCCCTGGCCATGGCGCCCACCCTGGAGGTCGAAAAGGACGGGGTCTTCTCCGGATCGGCCGTTGTGGGCGACGACGGCCGCCTGACCATCTACTACACCGGTCACCGCTGGCGCAACGGGGTCAACGAAGATGAAGGCAACCTCCAGGAGCAGTGCATGGCTGTCTCCTCAGACGGGATCCACTTCGAAAAGAAGGGGGTCGTGATCCCCTGCCCGGACGACAAGATCCTGCACTTCCGCGATCCCAAGGTGTGGAAGATGGGCGGGCTCTGGTACATGGTCTTCGGAGTCAGCACCCCAGCCCATCGAGGCGAAATCTGGATGTATACCTCCAATGACATGGAGCACTGGACCTTTGACCGGGTCGTCTACCGGCACCCCGACCCTGAGGTCTTCATGCTGGAATGCCCCGACATGTTCCCCCTGGAGGACAAGTGGGTGATCTGCTACTCGGCCATGGGCCTGAAACCTCATGGATTCGAAGCCCGCAACCACAACAACGCCGGCTACGTGATCGGCAGCTGGCAGCCCGGCGGCGACTTCCAGCAGGAGACTGAGTTCCACCTCTGGGATGACGGCCATAACTTCTATGCCCCGCAGACCTTCCAAGCCCCTGACGGCCGCCGGCTGGTCTTCGGCTGGATGAGCCCCTTCACCGAGCCCATCCCCATGCAGGAGGACGGCTGGTGCGGCCAGTTCACGGTACCCCGCGAGGTCACCCTGGCCGGCGATCACCTGCGTTGCCTGCCGGTACGCGAGTTCTCCGACCTGGACCAGGACAGGCAGGACTTCGGCTCCATCGAGCTGGAGGTCAACGGCAGCCAGGATCTGGTTGACGACGCGCAGACCGCCGACATCGCTATGGAAATCGACCTGGCCAAGTCCCAGGCAGAGCGCATCGGTCTGGAGATTCACCGGACGCAATCCGGCGACCACACGCTGGTCTGCTATGACGACCAGCTGGGCCGCGTGGTGCTCGACCGCCACTGCAACACCTACGGGGACCGGGGTTACCGCACTGCTCCAGTCGACAAGTCCTCGGGCAAGCTCAAGCTGCGCATCATCGTGGACCGGGGCTCGATCGAGGTCGTCATCAACGACGGGCTGGAGATCATGTCCTCCTACTCCTTCCCCGCCGAAGGGCCCCGCGGCATCCGCCTGATCGCCGAATCCGGCGAGGGCAAGGCCCTGATCGACTCCCTCTCCATCGCCAGGCTGGGCACCATCTGGGAAGAGCCGGATCGCTGATCCTACTCCTCTAGTCGGCATAGGAAGGGCCCGCCCCCTGAAATCCCTCAGGGGGCGGGCCCTTTATCTTGCAAGCATCGCTTTCAAGCAGCCATGGTCAAAACCAAAGAATCGGAGATCCTAGAAGAGATACCGGTCCTTTCACAGTGACTCCTTGCCATAGATAGTCAGCCACGACTCGGTCTCAGACCTTTGAGCTTCGGGACCGGAAGCCTGTACGAGGCTGCCTCGGCCCCGGCTTTACTTGCCGACCTTGACCAGCAGAGCCATCAGCCCGGAGGCGATGGCTGCCGCGCCCATGAAGAGGAAGGCTCCGACGAAGGAACCGCCGGCCGCCTTGACCAGGTAGCCGATGATCATGGGGGCCAGGAATCCGCCCAGGGTGCCGCCGGTATTGATGATGCCGATGGCGGAGCCGATGATATGCGGGTCCATGATCTTGTGGGGCCAGGTGAAGATGCCGGTGAAGGCCACCACGGAGACGCAGGATACCAGGATCAGCAGCAGGAGGGAGAGCCAGATGTTGCGCGAGAAGACAAAGCATACGACCAGGACGGCGCTGATCACCCCGGCACCCAGGATGGCCAACTTCTCCCTGCCCAGGAAGAGCTTCGAGAGCAACTGGCCGGCGTAGATGGTGGCGACGGTCGTGAAGACCGCATTGACCGCCAGCAGGATGCCAGCCTGGCCGATCGAGAGACCGAAGGTGTTTTTGATGAAGGTGGGCATCCAGGAGATATTGCCATACAGGAGGATGTTCAGCAGCAGCATGGCCACGAAGAGGACCAGCACGTTCCTGTTCTTCAGAACCTCGAGGAACCCTGCCCCCTTGGCTCCGGGCTTCTGGTCAGCCTCGGGCTGGCGGGGCTTGGAGGGCACGAAGATCAGGATGCAGACGAAGGCCAGCAGGTAGAGGGTGCCCAGCACAGCGTAGGCCAGGTGCCAGTTGATGGCGACCAGGTTGGCGCCCAGGACGAAGGCCAGAATGCCGCCGATGCCCGAGGTCGACAGGATCAGCGACTGGACGAAGGTGCGCCGTTCCTGGGGGAAGTTCTCCGCGATCGACTTGGAGCAGGAGGGCGGGTAGCCGCCGTGGCCCATGCCAGCGAAGAACCGCACGATGATGAAGAAGGCCAGACCATTGGCCAGGCCGAACAGGTAGCTGAACAGACCGATGATGATCATGGAGGCCATCAGCACACGCTTGGCCCCAAGCCGGTCGGCCAGCCAGCCGCTGGGAATCTGCATGAGCGAGTAGCCCAGGAAGAAGGCCGACATGATGATGCCTGTCTGCCCCGAGTCCAGGTGGAACTGCTCGGAGATGGGGATGATGGCGGTCGAGATCATGTTCTTGTCCATGTACACGATCGAGTAACCGGCCATCAGGGAAAAGATCAGCGTTCCGCTCGCCGTTTTTGAGGATCGCTTGATTGCCATTGGTCTGTCATCCTTCAGTAGAAACCGGCCGCCGCCGGGCAAGGTGATCCCGCAAAGATCACAGGGCCTGGCGGCAGCCGAACAGTGGGTCAGTGGGGCATCACATCGTCAGGGATGACGACCTCGTACTCCTGGCCGGCGAAGGTCTTGTCAAAGTCCTCCTTGGCGGCCTTGACCAGATCCGGGTCGGTAAACGCATCATAGGCGGTCAGGGCCAGGGTCTTACCCGCAGCCAGCAGACCCTTGTGGGCCACCGAGGACTTGCCGTTGGCCGCCCACTGCCAGGAGTGGGCCGAGGTTCCCTGAGGCTCGAATCCGCCGCTGAACTGGGCGGTGGGCGTCTGCCAGCTGACATCGCCGACATCGGTGGACCCCGATGCGGTATCGGTGAAGACCAGCGGGTACTTCTTCAGGGCCATGGTCGACTCGGCCATCTTCCTGACTTCCTCATCCGTCAGATCAGGGAAGGCCTCCTTGGTGCGGCTGAGCACCCGCTGCTTGCCGGCCTCGGGGACCGTATCGGTGTAGCGGCGCTCGTAGTCCAACTCCTGCTGATCCAGGGGCAGGGGGCCGACGAGGTCCAGGTTCCTG
Source organism: Bifidobacterium apousia (assembly GCF_007559275.1). Classification (GTDB taxonomy): domain Bacteria; phylum Actinomycetota; class Actinomycetes; order Actinomycetales; family Bifidobacteriaceae; genus Bombiscardovia; species Bombiscardovia apousia. Next base: position 444,236 of record NZ_VMHK01000002.1, on the reverse strand, counting down.
TCTATGGCCTCGGTCAGCGGATGATTGGGAATGAAGTTGTAGCAGGCCGCGTCGAACTCCTCCTTGACCTGGGTCTCGGTCATCAGGGCCGCACCCTGGGCGATCTTCTCAACACGCTTGAACAGATCCTGAGCCTGGTCCATCCTGGGGGCGCGCACGAAGTAGTAGAGCCGGGCATGGGACTGCACCACGTTGGCTGACTCGCCGCCTGCGTCGATGAAGGCGTAGTGCACGCGGGCCTGATCAATCATGTGCTCGCGCAGGAACTGCACACCCACATTCATCAGCTCTGCGGCATCCAGGGCGCTCCGGCCCAGCTCGGGGGCCGCAGCCGCGTGCGCCGGCACGCCGGTGAAGTCGAAGTAGGCCTGCAGGACCGCCAGGCTGGAGGAACCCCAGGCCTGGGTCACATCCGAGGGATGCCAGGACAGGGCCAGATCCAGCCCGTCAAAGACCCCGTCCCTGGCCATGAAGGCCTTGCCGTAACCCGACTCCTCAGCTGGGCAACCGAAGACCTTGATGGTCCCCTTGAGTCCCTTCTCCTGCATGAAGGTCTTGATGCCCACGCCTGCCGCGACGGCCGCCATGCCCAGGATGTTGTGGCCGCAGCCTTGCCCGTTGCCGCCCTCGACCAGGGGCTTATGCTCGCCCAGGTCGGCCACCTGGCTGAGTCCTCCCAGGGCATCGTATTCGCCGGTGATGCCGATCACCGGACGGCCCGAACCCCAGGTCGCCACATAGGCATAGTCCATATGGCCCACGCCCTTTTCGATCTCGAAGCCCTCCTGCTCCAGCACCTGGTAGTGCTGCTGGACCGACTCCTTGACTGCAAACCTGGTCTCGGGGGTGCCCCAAATATGATCGGCTGCCTCGATGAACTCCTGTGACTTGTCTTCGATGATCTGCATGATGCGTTGCTTGTCGTCCACGCCTGTCGACTCCTTCGTTTCGTTTGCTGCGCTGATTTCCACGGCGGACATGGCCTGCTCCGCTGTGATACGTCACAGACTACCTTTCATGGGCGTTACGAGAGTGTTCAGACCTGTAAATTTGGACTATTATGGCTAACCTCACAAAATTGGAAGCTCTGTCTTCTCAGGCATTCTCCACGCCGCCGAAGCGCCTGTCCCGGTGGATGTAATCGTCGATGGCGCGCCAGAGCACCTCACGCCCGCAGTCCGGGAAGAGCTCAGGGACGAAATCCAGCTCCGCATAGGCCGCCTGCCAGGGCAGAAAATTGGAGGTGCGCTGCTCCCCAGAGGTGCGCATAACCAGGTCGCAATCCGGAATGTCGGGGTTGTAGAGGTGCTGGGCGATCATCTTTTCGGTCACCTTGGAACCCTTGATCTGCCCGGCCGCAACTTCTCGGGCGATGTCTGTGGCCGCATCGGCCAGCTCAGCCCTGCCCCCGTAGTTGATGCAGAAGATCACATCGATTCTGCTGTTGTGCCGGGTGCGCTCCATGGCCGCTTCCAGCTCGTCGATGACCGACTTCCAGAGTCGAGGCCGACGGCCAGCCCAGCGCACGCGCACCCCCCAGTCATCCATTTGGGCCACCCTACGGTGGATGATGTCCCGGGAGAAGCCCATCAGAAAGCGGACCTCGGCCGGCGAGCGCTTCCAATTCTCCGTGGAGAAGGTATACAGGCTCAGGTACCGGACCCCAGCTTCAATGGCCCCGGCTATGGTGTCGAAGACCACCGGCTCGGCGGCCCGGTGACCCTGGGTGCGCTCCATGCCCCTCTGCTTGGCCCAGCGGCCATTGCCGTCCATGATCACACCCAGGTGCCGCGGGACTGAGCCCTTGGGGAACTGCGGGATACGCGTGGGATCGGAGAAAGGGGCTGCGGGCACATCCAGGGAGGTGTAGTCGACGGGGTCAAAGCTCATGCTTCAAGAATCTAATAGCCTCAGGGATCTGATGGGTCGCTCCAGGTAATATTCGCCCCATTTCTCAACAAGACCGTCGCACAGGGGGGTGGAGCCCCTGCCGTCCAGCTTGGACCAGTCCCCGCTGCTCAGGGCCCGGAAGCGTGCCAGGGTGGCGGGATCCACCGCCACGGCATCGGTAGGCCTGTCCCGGCTGCAGACCACCCCACCGCCAGGCACCGAAAAATGGGTCAGCTGGTCGGTCCGGCCGCAGACGATGCAGGAATCCAGCCGGGGCCTCCAGCCAGCCAGCGCCAGGGACCGCAGCAAATAGGAGGCGCCGATGTCACGTGGACCATGCCGGTGACCTGCCAGGCTGGCCAGGGCGGAGGCCAGCAGACGATATTGCTCCGGAGCCGGCTCGTGCTCGCCCACCACCAGCTTGTCAGCGGTCTCCAGCATGACGCCCCCGTTGGCATAGAGGTCATAGTCGGCGCATATGGCATCCGCATAGGCGGCTATGCAGACCGCCTGGGAGACGATGTCCAGGTTGCGGCCGCGAGAGATGAGCAGATCGTCACGCATGAATGGCTCCAGCCGCGCGCCGAAGCGGGACTTGGTCCGTCGCACCCCCTTGGCCACGGCCCTGACCTTGCCGTGTCCCCTGGTCAGCATGGTGACGATCCGGTCGGCCTCGCCCAGTTTGACCGTTCTGAGGACCAAGCCCTCGTCACGATAGATGGCCACGACGGCCCCGTCCTTTCATTGGTAGATGAACAGACCCCAGAAGGCGAAGATCAGCAGGACCCCGAACATGGCCAGGGTGGTAACGGTGAAGAGGGCAACGCCAAAGCGGGTGGAGGCCAGCACAGGCCTGGGATCCATGCTCCGCATCTGCTGACGCAGACTGGGGCCGCCGGCCTTGCTTGTGCGCACCTGGTCGGGCAGCCGGTCCAATCCCCTGAGTGAGGCTACCTCGACCATGCGGGCGAAAGTGCGCGACCAGGCCCAGATCACCAGGGCACAGACCACCTGGATGACCGGCCAGCTCCAGTAGCTGACTCCAGCCTGGTCGGGCACGCCGCCCCAGCCCAGGCGTACCACGGCCATGATGACCTGACCCAGACCAGCTCCGAAAAGGACCAGGGTAGCCAGGGTGGTGCCGGTAATGGTGACCAAGGTGCCGCCGAAGCCATGGCTGAAGCCCAGGACCGGATCCTTGCGTCGGCGCAGACGGAACAACTTCATCAGCCCGGCCACCAGGGCCATGACCAGGGATGCCAGCAAAAGCACCAGGGTCAGCAGGTGCAGGACCAGCATGTACACGGTCAGCGAGCGCCGACCCCGCAGGTCAGTGGGCACCGCGATGGACTGGTGGATGGTGGCCCCACCCACGCTGGGGCTGGTCTGGTGCAGGCCATGGACCTGACCCACCGCCCAGTCGACCATGTCCTGCTGGTAGTGGTCGGCCAGGGGCGTGCCGGTCCGGGCTTCATCCCCCAGCCGCAGCACATGGTTGGAGACCGGGTAGGACCGCACAGTGACGTTCTCGTTGCCCGAGGCATGGGCCTGGGAGAGCACGCGCTGCACCCCCTCCACCTGGGCAGTCATGACATCCTTGGCCCCGTAGGCCAGCAGGGTGGGAATGGCATAGGTGTTGCGGTCGGTGGGATCGATATCCAGATTATTCAGGCCCAAGAGGGAGGCATCGGTGCTGAAGAGCCGACGGACCACCGACTGGTAGCCCTGGTTGGCTCCGGCAATGGCGAAATCCTGGGCTACGAAGAAGCCCATGGCGTGCCGCGGGGAATAGACCATGGGGCTCAGCAGGATCTGGAAAGCGATCCGGTGGTCCATGCTCAGCAGCATGGCGGCGATCCAAGTACTCTCGCTGGTGGCATAGATGCCTACCTTGGATGCATCCACATCGTCCCGGTCGCGCAACAGATTGGCAACCCGTTCGTAAGCCTTGGCCGAGGCAGGATAGTCCCGGTCTGCGTCCGTGGTGGACCAGACCGGCTTGTCCAGCACGACGGTGACGAACCCGGCAGAGGCCAAGGTACGAGCCACGTCCCCGAAGGAGTTGTCGCAGGTGCCGTAACCTGCGCCGTGCATGAAGACCACGGCCGGCCGATGCCCTGAAGCCTCCTTGGGAGCGCGAATCAGTATTCGGATGCGTTGGTGCTCGCCAGTGGAGGGCCGCTCCACGTTCAGTTCCTGGTGACGGGATTCGACCTCGTACTGCCCCACGTTATCCCTGTCAACCCCGGCAGGCCAGTCGAAGGTAACCGCGGTGTCCGAAGTCAGGGTGGGAAAATTCTGATCCACCGGTTCGTATTTCCAGGGGACAGCGGTCAAGTGGGAGACCGAGGCCAGCAGACCCATGAGGATGATGAAGACGGGCAGGCTGGTCATGAGCCGCCTGACCCTGCTCCACCCGCTTGCAGGGAGGGAACGCTCAACCTCTTGGGACACGTCGGCCATTGTAGCCGGTGGCGGGGATGGCGCTTACGCCCTCAGCTGGCACGGCCGGTGACCGGGACCACCATGGGCCCTGCCTCCGGCAGGGTTTCACCCTGGGCCGCCGCCTTGGCATCCATCTGGGCGGCGATTTCCTTGGCCCGTTCCAGCAGCGTGGGGACGATCTGATCCTCGGGCACGGTCTGCACCACCTTGCCCTTGATGATGATCTGGCCTTTGCCGTTGCCCGATGCCACCCCCAGGTCGGCCTCCCTGGCCTCGCCAGGTCCGTTGACGATGCAGCCCATGACGGCCACCCGGATGGGGGCGGTGATGTCCTTGAGCCCCTCGGTGACCTCCTTGGCCAGCTCGATCACGTCCACCTGGGCCCTGCCGCAGGAGGGGCAGGAAATGATGTCGAAGTGGCGCTGGCGCAGCCCTAGGTACTCGAGGATCTTGCAGCCCACCTTGACCTCTTCCACAGGCGGCGCGGACAGGGATACCCTGATGGTGTCGCCGATGCCCTCGGCCAGCAGTGCGCCGAAGGCCAGGCAGGACTTGATGGTCCCCTGCCAGGAGGGCCCGGCCTCGGTCACGCCCAGGTGCAGGGGCCAGTCGCCCTTGGAGGCCAGGAGCCTGTAGGTCTGGACCGTGGTGACGGGATCGTGGTGCTTGACGGAGATCTTGAAGTCATGGAAGCCCACGTCCTCGAACATGTGGGCCTCTTTCAAGGCCGAGGCGACCAAGGCCTCGGGGGTGGGTCCGCCGTAGCGGGCGTAGATGTCCTTGTCCAGGCTGCCCGCATTGACCCCGATGCGCAGGGAGATGCCTGCATCCGTGGCGGCCTTGCAGATCTCGGGGCCGACCTGGTCGAACTTGCGGATGTTGCCCGGGTTGACCCTGACGGCTGCACAGCCGGCATCGATGGCCTGGAAGACGTACTTGCTCTGGAAGTGGATGTCGGCGATGACCGGGATGGGCGACTTCTTGGCAATGATGGGCAGCGCGTCGGCATCGTCCTGGCTGGGTACGGCCACCCGTACGATGTCGCAGCCGGCGGCGGCCAGCTCGGCGATCTGCTGCAGGGTGGCATTGATGTCAGCAGTGACCGTGTTGGTCATGGACTGCACCGATATGGGGGCTCCCCCGCCGACCGGCACAGGCCCCACCATGATCCGACGGGAGCGGCGACGAGGATGCAGCGGAGTCTGGCTGATGGCCTGCTCGCCTGTCTTGCGGAACCCCTGGGAGGATGTTGACTGTTCGGTCTTGGGAATGCTACTCACGCTGTCATGTCTATCAAAGCATCAGCCCTTTGGCGTGCCTCATGCTCGACTTGCTCCATTACCTCCACGGATGTGAATGTTCCCGGAAGATGCGTTTCCATGGCATCCATGACCGAACGGATGGTTTCGACGATGCCCAGGTAGGGCAGCCGGTGATCCAGGAAGGCCCTGACCGCCTGCTCATTGGCGGCATTGAAGACCGCGGTCATGGGCTCGCAGCTGCCCAGGGCCCGCCTGGCCAGGTTGACCGCCGGGAAGGCCTGGTCGTCCAAGGGCTCGAAAGTCCAGGTATTGGACTTGGACCAGTCGCAGGCCGCAGCCACATGGTCGAGACGGACGGGCGCCGACAGGCCCAGGGCGATGGGCAGACGCATATCCGGAGGGGAAGCCTGGCTTATGGTGGCCCCGTCCTGGAACTGGACCATGGAGTGAACCACGGACTGGGGGTGAACCACCACGGTGATCCTCTCGGGCTCGATCCGGAAGAGCCTGCTGGCCTCGATGACCTCCAGACCCTTGTTGACCATGGTGGAGGAGTTGATGGTGACCACCGGCCCCATGGACCAGGTCGGATGGTTCAGGGCCTGCTCAGGGGTGACCTGGCGCATAGCGTCACGGCTCCAGCCCCGGAAGGGACCGCCAGAAGCGGTGACCACCAGACGGGCCACCTCTCCGTGCTGCCCTGAACGCAGGGACTGCCAGATGGCCGAATGCTCGGAGTCGACCGGGTTGATCTGACCCGGCCGTATCTCGGCATCAAAGAGCAGATGGCCGCCGGCCACCACGGACTCCTTGTTGGCCAGAGCCAGCTGGGATCCGGCCTGCAGGGCCGCAATGGACGGGCGCAGACCGACTGATCCGGTGATGCCGTTGAGGACCAGATCACTTCCGGAGCCGGCCAGAGCCTGGACCGCCTCCATGCCTGCTTCTACTTGGATACCAGTCAATCCCAAGGCCTTGAGCGCCTGCTGCAGGGCCGGAAGCTGGGCCCTGTCGGCCAGAGCCAGACGGGTCACGCCAAAATCACGGGCCTGACGGGCCAACAGTTCGACATGGGCGCCACCGGCAGCCAATCCAGTCACCTGGAACCGATCCCTATGACGACTGATCAGATCCAAGGCCTGTGTACCGATGGATCCTGTGGATCCCAGGATGACCAGACTGCGAGACTGGTCAGCATCGGCCCTGGGCGACCAATCCGCCAAGGTGCGTTCACGCTCGACCGACAAACCGGCCTGCCCTCCTTCACTCGTCACTGCCAAATGACTCATCGACCGCCTTTATCCTGCTCTCCCTCGTCACCGAAGGCTGGGAATGAAATATCGGGGATGTCCAGATCCATCTTGGGCAGATCCTGGTTGAGCAGGGAGTTCAGGTAGGAATCCGGATCCTGGGCCTGCTTATTCCCCTGCGTGTTTTGTGAGTACCGAGGCTTGGCCCAGTCGGGCGTATCCGTGCTGCTTTCGGCTGTTTCGGCCCAGGGACGCTCCTGGGTCTCAGGCGCTGCTGGCGCCGGCTCCGCATAGCTGCCCAAGGGCCCGCCTGCGCCCAGAGGGCCGTCAACGAACGGCGAAGAGATAACTGAGGTGGATCCTGGCGCAGACGAGTTGTCAGCGTCAGCATCGGTTGAGGGGGGCACCGGCGATGCCGGACCTGTGGAAGGAACGAACGCAGCCCCTGTCGATGTGGACGGGGCGGATGCGGCAGGTGTCGAAGGGGTCGGCTGGAATACCGTCGGCTCAGGAGTCTGCGGTGCTGGGGAAGGCGAAGAAGAGGCCGTCGAGTTGACAGGCATGGATTGCGCAGCCGGCGCGGGTGCAGCTGAGCCTGCAGGAGTATAGCTGGTTGGCGCAGAGGTGGGCATAACCGATTCAGGCCGACCGGAGACAGCCGGATTTGCAGGAGCAGCGGCCGCTCCAGCGCCGACATCGACCGAGGATGCAGACCGAGCTGAAGCTGTTGAAGGTGTACCAGCATCCGTTGCACCGGCACCTGTGACGCCGGTATCCACAGCCGCTCCAGCGCCGTCCTGAGCCAGTCGCTGGTTGACCGCTGAAGCCAGGGCACTCAGGGAGCTGTTGGGCTGGGCCGTCGGCACCGTCTGCGTGCTGGCAGCGGGAGCATCGAAGATGGCCCGTTCCGCCTGATGCAGTTGAGCGAAATCGTCCTGACTGCTTTGGTCCTCCGCAACAGGGGAAGCATTGGGGATGCTCCAAGCGGGTTCCTGACTCTGTCCGATCAGCGGCTGAACGCCCGAGACTGAAGAGTCCTGCACAGGAAGCTGCGATTGCGCAGGAACAGCGGCAGGCGCCGTTGAACTCGCACTTGCTCTCTTGGCCCTCTCGCTGACCCTGGCGAAGGACTCCAGCTGCTCCAGAAGCTCGACGGCCTTGGCCAGGAAGAAGTCCACCTGGCGCTCGTCATAACCCTTGGGCCCCCGCCGCTGGGTGAAGATGACGTTGGAGACGCGGTCAGCCGTGATGTCGGTGTTCTTTGACTTGCCCGAATCCGTCTTCCGCCCCTCCTGCAGGTTGAGCTGGTCAGAAGTCTTGTTGAGGACCTGCTCGATCAGCCGCTCCACCTGCTTGCAGTCGTATGAAGGCATGCCGGGATCCCCGCGCTTGAAGACGCTGCCCGAAGGCCTGCCGGCATGAGTAGTCAGCTCGGATTGCAGACTGACCATTCTGGTCGTCCAACCATCCACGCCCACCCGGGCTATCTCCAGGCTGGTCTGCCTGTCGGAAATCACCCTTTCCAGCCGGGAGAGGGCTGCATCCACCTGGGTGATGATGTAGCCGTTCTTGCACAGGTCGAAGGAGGCGTTGGCTATCTCTTCCTGGGTCAGATCAGGGTCCTGGCTCTCATAGAGCGAGTGCGCCCGCTCCAGGAAGGCATCCACCTGCTTGGTGTCATATCCCCACTTGCGCTTGCCCGAGCGCGCGATGGTCGCCTCGGTTCCACGGGCATCAGGCTTAGCTGACATCAGGCATCGACCTCCTGACCTTTCTTGCCAACGATCGTCGTGCATCGATTCTACGTGAGCGCTAAGACGCGACTTCGGGCACGCCCCCTCAAAAACCCCTGTGGTCCCGCCCGGACTCGAACCGGGGACATCCACCGTGTAAAGGTGGCGCTCTAACCAACTGAGCCACGGGACCAGCACACTACCTTAGCAGAATACACGGTGACAAGGCCGCACGGTGCGGCTATAATCCACTAGGAATTCGCGGGCCTGGTCCGCAAAAGCAGAGCAACACTCCATATACACCATATAAAGAGGGGGTTCGGATTGTCACAGACAGTCGATACAGGCAGCGGCAGGAAGACCAACCGCACCCTGGTGACGGTGGCGGTCTTCATCGCCACCTTCATGACGGCCATCGAGGGGACCATCGTCTCCACCGCCATGCCCACCATCATCGGGGACCTGCATGGGCTGTCTATCATGAACTGGGTCTACTCCATCTATCTGCTCATGACGGCGGTCACCACGCCCATCTACGGCAAGCTTTCAGACCGCTTTGGCCGCAAGCCGCTGCTGACCATCGGTCTGCTGGTCTTCGTGATCGGATCCACCCTGTGCGCCCTCTCCCAGTCCATGCCCCAGCTGATAGGCGCCCGTTTTCTGCAGGGCCTGGGGGCCGGCGCCATCCAGCCGCTGACCTACACGGTTCTGGCCGACATCTATCCCCTGGACAAGCGGGCGGGCATGATCGGCCTGAACGGCTCGGCCTGGGGCATCGCCTCCATCATCGCCCCCCTGCTGGGAGGCTTCATCGTCCAGCAGATAAGCTGGCACTGGGTCTTCGCCATCAACGTGCCCATCGGCCTGCTGGTCATCATCATGATCCAGATCTTCCTGAGCGAGCATATCCAGGCGCGTGAAACCCGCGTCGACTACATCGGCATCGGACTGCTCAGCGTCTGTCTGATCTGCCTGATGCTCTGCCTGCAGAGCCTGGGATCGGCGGGCGATATCAGAATCACCCTGGTCCTGGCTGCGGCCACCCTGGTCACCTTTGCCCTGCTGCTTCATGTGGAGGGGCGCCAGGAGGATCCCATCCTGCCCCTGCGGCTCTTCCGCATCAGAACCTTCGTCATCCAGAACATCTGCATGCTCCTGGTGGCCGGATTCCTCATGGGCTTTGACACCTACATGCCCATCTGGATGCAGTCTGTTCTGGGAATGAACCCTTCGCTGGGCGGCTTCGTGGTCACCCCCTCCTCCATCCTTTGGCTCCTGGGAGCCTACATGGCCGGACCGCTGACCATGCACCACCCGCCGCACCGGGCCACCAACATCGGTCTGGCCTTCATTCTGACGGCCTGCCTCTGCTACATAGCCGTCCCCCAGGCCACTGCCTACTGGATCTTCCTGGTCATCTCCGCCGTGGTCGGCTTCGGCTTCGGCCTGACCATCACCACCTCGACCATCACCGCCCAGAGTGTGGTGCCTGCAGGTGACGTGGGCGCCTCGACCAGCTTCAACACCCTGGCCCGTTCCCTGGGACAGACCCTGATGGTCTCCATCTTCGGCATCGTCATGAATACGGTCATCGCCCGGGAGGTGCCTCAGCATAAGGGACTGACCGAGGACATGATGAACAGCATGATCAACCCGGCCACGGCAGGAAGCATTCCCTCGCGTCTGCTGGGCCCGGCCCGCACCATCGTCTTCGACGGCCTGCATTGGATCTTCCTGGTGGGCCTGGTCATTCTGATCGTGGCCCTGGTGGCCAACCTCTGCGATATCCGTTCGCGCACCCTGCTGGCCGAATATCAGAACAAGGCCACGACGACTTCTCCGGCCATTGCTGAGAAGGGCGAGCAGTAAGGGCTGCCGGCCAGATTGGATTCCTCAGGGAATCCCTGATGAAAGAGAGCGAGGTGGTGGGCACGGTTGATCCTGATGCCCACCACCTCGTTCATTGGCGCTTCTGCAGCCAGAAGTCTTACTTGCCCTTGCCGAAAGCCCGCAGCTGGGTGGCGTTCCAATCCTTGCTGACGGTGGTGGGCATCAGGGCATTCATGCCCGCGGTCTTGGCCGCATTGGAAACGACCCCTGGCGCCGATGCCCCCGGTCTGCCGGGTTTGGGAGTCAACACCCAGAAGGGCGCACCCTTGTTGACCATGGCCGAGGCATCCATGATGGTATCTGCCAGATCATCCTCGGCATCGCCGTCCCGCCACCAGATGATGACCCCATCCACGGCTGCGCCATAGTCCTCGTCCACCAGCTCTTCGCCGGTCAGATCCTCGATCCTGGTCCGGATCCCGTCGTCGACATCGTCGTCCCACATCCATTCCTGAACGATATCGCCGGGATGAAAACCGAACTCTTCCGCTGTATAGGTTGTAGTCTCAGCCACGGTTTCAGCATAACAAGACTGCCGGAATTCACCAATTGGACCGGCCTTGTCTTATCTGCCCTTGGCGGCTGTGCAGCGGGGCAACCCCTCCCCCTGGCCATGGCCGATGGCCACCAGGGCCTTGTAGGCCTCGTCCAAGGTGGATACCCGCACGTCGCGCAGGCCCTGTGGCACATGGCCTGCCACCTGTGAGCAATTAGCCGCTGGTGCCAGGAACCAGGTGGCGCCGTCCCGCCTGGCCCCCAGCATCTTCAGCTGGATGCCGCCGATGGCCCCGACTCGTCCCTTCTGATCCATAGTGCCGGTTCCTGCGATGGTCAGACCACCGGTCTCCTGCTCCGGAGTGATCTTGTCGATGGCTCCCAGGGTGTACATGAGTCCGGCCGAGGGACCGCCGATGTCGGCCACCCTCATGCTGAACTGCAGGCCCGATACGTCATATCCCCGGGCCTTGAGGAAGGCCAGAGCCTGGGCCGAGGCAGCCTTCTGTGAGCCGTGCATATCACCCTGCTCCTGGCGCTTGTACTCCTCCACACTCTGTCCGGGAGGCACCACGGCCTCCTGGGGAAGCACCGTGGCGTGGGGGTCGGCCCAGCCCACCAGGGCATCCAGATTTGAGGCCGGATAGCCGGGAATTCCGCGGGCATTGACCGTGGTCATCAGCAGACGGCCCTGGTCATGGTGGACCCGGCCGCCCTTGACCTTAATGACCGGTGATCCTTGTGAGCTTCCCAGAACGTCCTGGGTGGGCCCGGGCGTCTCGATGGTATAAGGCGAGGGGAGGAACAACACCAAGAGGGCCAGAATGACCAGAAGACCACCGACCAGCATTTTGCGGGTGGGTCCGCCAAGCGTTCCGATCTGCCCTTCGGGTGCGCCTGTGGCGCAGTGATCCGATTTCCCGTGCGGAAGTGTCATAGCTCCAATATTATGGTTGATGAAGACGATAATCCCGGCAGACGTCAACCTTGATGGCGGACGACCTGCCTTGGCGAGGACTGGAAACAAAGCAATGGACGAGAATGCAATCCACCAATGGCTCATCGAGTGCTTCGGCCCGGTGCAGGGCGAGCTGGCCTGGAGTCAGTTCTCACAGCTGCCTGAGTCCATCCGCTCCCAGATGGCGGCCCAGGGAGCCGATCAGCTGCCCAAACCCGCCGAGGTCCAGGCCCTGATTCAGGCTTTCACGGCCGGAGGGCTGAACACGCCGGCTGACATGCAGGCCCAGGCCGATCAGGGGCCCATCAACGTTGCCCTGGCCAAGAACATCGCCCTGGGACGCACCAGGGCCGACCAGTCCGATACCACCGTCACAGCCGAGGACAGCGAGCGGGTGGCCCGGGTCATGAGCGAAGCCAACCTCTGGCTGGACACCGTCTGCGCCTTTGACCCCGCCCCAGGCCAAACCGAAGCCTTGACCCGAGCCGGATGGATCGAGGGCAGCATAGACGCCTGGGTCCAGTTCGCCTCGCCGGTGGCCCAGGCGGTCAGCGAGGCCCTGACCTCCGTCATCAACCAGCGCTTCCAAGGTTTCGACCAAGGCGAGATTTCAGGAATGTTCGCTGGACCTGTGCCCATCCCCCTGCCCGACAATCTCAAGGATCCGACCACGCTGATGAAGCTGCTGGGGAACACCTCATTCGCCATGCAGCTGGGGCAAGCCGCTGGAGAGCTGGCCAAGGAGGTCCGCGGAGGATTCGATCAGGGCATCCCGCTGCTCAAGAATCCCGCCGGAGCCCTCATACCCCAGAACATCAAAGCCTATGCCAAATCCCTAGAACTGGATCAGGACGAGGTCACCCGTTACATGGCCCTCAAGGAAGCCGCCCACGCCCGGCTCTACGCCGCCGTCCCCTGGCTGATGCCGCGCTTCGAGGCCCTGATCGGCAAGTACGCCCGGGGGGTCTCCATCGACCTGGACGCGGTGGAGGATCAGCTGCGCGAAGCCGAACAAATCAACCCCGAATCCATCGCCGGCGCCATCAACCTCAGCAATGTCGGCATTGAGGACACTCCTGAGCAGAAGGAGGCCCTGCACAGCCTGGGCGACCTGCTGGCCTTGGTGGACGGCTGGGTGGATTGCGTGGTCTGGAACGCCGGCATGGCCCACCTGCCCCACCTGGAGCAGCTGAGGGAGATGACCCGACGCGAGCGCGCCGTGGGAGGGCCGGCCGAACAGACCTTCGAGTCCCTGCTGGGCCTGCATCTTCACCCCAAGCGGTTGCGCGAGGCCGCCGACCTTTGGGAGCGCATCACCGCCGAGGATGGAGTTCAGGGCCGTGACGGCCACTGGTCCCATCCTGACCTGCTGCCCTCCCTGCCCGTCAAAGCGGAAGCCGATCAGGGTGGGGCATCGACCTCTGCAGAGGGGCAATCCGAGCAGAAGGCCGACACTCCCGCCACCTCGGTGGACTGGGATGCCGAGCTGGACAAACTGCTGAACGCCGAGGAAACGGATTCCTCTGCTGATCCGGCCACCCCTGCAGACTCCGATACTGCTGATTCCAGCACTTCAAATGACCAGGAACATTCGGGCCAGGAAGCTCCGGGCGACCAGAAGAGCACCGGCAACGATTCCAAGGACACTGATGACGGTCATCCGGATCAGCACAACTCAGACAGCGGCGATTCGGACGGCGACCAGGCCTGAATCGCACTCGCTTTCCCCGCCTTCCAAGGGTCGAGACAATGGCACTCAGCGGTGGATGAACCGGCTGGGGGCGCGCCGGACGAAGGCGCTGCCGTCCTTGTGCTCCGCATAGGAAAGGTGCAGGGTGTCCTCGGCCCGGGTCACTCCCACATACATAAGGCGGCGCTCCTCTTCCAGAGCGTCCCCCTCGGGTGGTGAGCCAAAGGGAATCAGCCCCTCGGCGCAGCCAACAATGAAGACATGGGCGAACTCCAATCCCTTGGCAGCGTGAATGGTGGAGACCGTGACCCTCCCCTGACCCATGCCGCCCTCCAGCTGTTCCAGCACTTCCTGCCTGCTCATATCGACCGACTGGTTCTGCCAGCCCGACTCTGTACGCACCCGGTAGCCGATTCCGCGTTCGTGCAGGGCACGGCAGATCAGGGTCTGCTGGGCGTTGATCCGCGTCAGGATTGCAAACTGGCCTGGCCGGGCCCCCTTCCGGATCATGGAGGATATACGTGAGGCCACGGCCCCAGCCTCATCACCATCGTCCTCGTAACGGGTCATCGCGACCCTGCTGCCCTCCTGACGGGCCGAGGTCAGCTTCAGATAGTCGTCACGCACCGGCGAGCGAGCCAGAATGCCATTGGCGTAGTGAACCACCCTTCCCGTGGACCGGTAGTCGGTGGACAGGTCCAGATCGGCCTTGATTCCCGGGAATTCCTGGGGGAAGTTCAGCAGATAGTAGGAGGTGGCTCCAGCGAAGGAGTAGATGGTCTGGGCCGGGTCCCCCACCACGCACAGGTTCTGCCTGCCGTTGAGCCAAAGCTTGAGCAGGCGGTGCTGCAGGGGCGAGACATCCTGGTACTCGTCCACAGTCAGCCAGCCGATGCGGTCTCTAATGTCAGCAGCAGCCTGGCCGCCCTCTTCCAAAATGTGGCAGACCAGCAGAAGAATATCGTTGAAGTCCATCTGATTATGGGCGGCCTTGGAGCTCTCGAAGACCGTGTACAGGTCGGCCATCCGATCAGCCTCCAGACCGGCCGGCGGCAGACGGTGGCTGGCCGCACAGACCCGAACGTAATCCTGGGGGGCGATCAGCCCCACCTTTGCCCAGTTGATCTCCGCAGTCAGGTCCCTGACCTGGCCCGGGTCGGCCTCCTGCCCGCAGACCCGCTGGTAGGCGGAGGACACCAGGGGGCCCACATCCTCAATCAGGTCGGGAGGGTAAGTCTCGCTGACCTGGGGCCAGACCCGCCTGAGCTGGTGCAGGGCCGCCGAGTGAAAGGTCGCCGCCTTCAGGGAGGCCGACACGCCAAGCTTGGTGAGACGATCACGCATCTCGGCTGCAGCACGGACCGAAAAGGTCACTGCCAAGGTTCTGGAGGGCTCCCAGCTTCCACTGGCGCAGGCATAGGCCATCCGCCGGGTGATGGTCCTGGTCTTGCCAGCCCCGGCGCCAGCGACGATTCGCACAGGCCCGTCGAGCACGGTGGCCGCCTGCCGCTGGGCGGGGTCCAGACCCTCCAGCAATCGTTCCTCATCCTCATGCACACCCCCATTGTGTCAAAGGCCGGTACCGGAACCGGCGGCGGCGTGCCCATGTGGTCAAGTGGACAACCGTATCCACAACGGTCCTTGTATTATCCTTGAGAATGTGAGTGAACGAACGAAGCTGACCCTGGCCGCCCTGGCGTCGGCCGCCATGCCCGAGGTGCCCATGACCGGCGCGCGGGACTGCGACCAGCTCAGCAGCCTGGACCATGCACAGGGCGTGGACTGCGCCGTGGTCCAGGACGCGACCGGCAACGTCTACGACGTCTGGGCCACCAGCTCGGAAGCCGGCAAACGCCGGCTGGCCGCTCGGGTCAAAGCGGCTCAGGCTCTGGCCGATGCCAAGGAGATGGCGGCCATGGGCTTCAAGGTCGAGCACATCCTGGCCTACCAGCCCGGCGAGAAGGCGGACAGTCCGACCGGCACCACCGCTGTTGCCGTCATGACCCACTGCCCAGGCCGAATCCGTCCCCTCCACCTGCTGACCCTGAACGAATGCACCGCCGCGGGCACCGCCATCGGCGCCATCCACCGGGTGCGCCCTGATTTTCTGAAAACCCACGGCTATCCGGCCTTCTCCACTGCCCAGATCGCGGCCCAGCTGCGGGGATGGATCAAGCGGCTGCGCATGGATGGCCACGTGCCCAAGGAAATCACCGATTCCTGGGCCTCCATCGTGGCAACCGACGGGCTCTGGTCCTTTGAAACCTGCACCGTGCACGGAGGCTTCTCCGACGGCGATTTGCTCTACGCGGGCTCCGGACTCAGCGGGGTCTACGGCTGGCAAGACATGCAGGTCAACGATCCTGCCCGTGACCTGGCCTGGATCTTCGCCAAGCTGGACGGGTCCCGCCGCAACGCCGTCATCGCAGCCTATGGCAGGATGATGGGGGCCCGGCTGGACGACCTGATCATGCTCAGGGCCAACCTCTGGCTGCAGATGGAACAGGTGGGCGACTTCATCACCGCCCTGGATCATGCGGATAACGAACGGATCATCCAATTCAAGGCCCAGGTGGAGCGCCTGGCCCAGCAGCTGGGCGACCACGAGCAGGATCAACGCACCCGTCGGCAGCAGCAGACGCCGAGTCCGTCACCCACTGACGCACCCTCCACCATCACCGTGGGCACCCTGCTGGGCGACGACAATGCCGAGAATCCGGCCTCAGCGCAGGGCCCCGCCGCGGCAGATGCAACTGCCCCGTCCAGGGAACCTTCCTTTGAACCCTCGGATGAGAGCTCGGCCACCATCGCCATCAGCAGGGCAGAAATGGCTGACCTGGCTCAGACCCAGACCGCCATGGACCATTCCGAAGCCAGGAATAAGCCCATCAGACAGGCCCAGAGCATAGACATCGGCACCGACGATCAATCCAAGCCACCAGCTGTTACCCCTACTCCCCGAGAGGAGCAGTCAGGCCTGAGCGATCACTTCCGCGGCATCGGCAACCCAGCCACTAGCGACGAGGATGCGGATGGCGAGGCGAATCCGAAGGCCTCAATGGGCGACCCGGCCGCAGACAACCAGTCCTCGAACCCCGCTCAGTCAGGGGAGGCCGCTTCCCAGCCGCATGATGCCTCGTCAGCACAAACCCTCGCCAGCGATCAGGCTGAGACCGTCGTCATTCCCAGAAAGCCTCTGCCCGAGCAGACCCCTACGCTCACTGCAGACGGACAGACCTCGGCATCGCCGTCGGAACCCGGGTCTGCGCAAGAGGAGCGTCAGGGAGACGCTTAGAGCGTAATCACCCGGGCCAGCGAATAATGAGACCGGAAGATCCGTGAACCGGCCGGTCTGGGCGACGGAGAACAACCTTGGAGGTAGCAATGGATATCGAATTCGGCATCAAAAATGTGGCCCGCACGGTCAACTTCAGCACCAATGCCAAGGCGGATGAGGTGGCTGCCCACATCGCCCAGGCCCTGAACGAGGGCGGACCCATCGATCTGGTGGACGACAAGGGCCGACACATCATCGTTCCCAAGGAGTCCCTGGGCTACGCAGTGGTTGGTTCAGACACCACCCATCCGGTCGGCTTCGGTGTCCTGGGAGGCTCCGCCGACTGAGACTGTGATCGCCTGACGGGGGCGGCTGGATCCTTGTGGTCCGACCGCCCCCGATCCGTATCCGCTAACCCTTCCAGGCCACCGGACGGCTCCCCCGGGCCCTGTCCACGATTTGGGCCACCACCTCGCTACTGGTGCTGTTCTCCCCCATGCGATTGGGCTTGCCTTGGCCGTGCCAGTCCGATCCTCCGGTCACCAGCAGCCCCCAACGCTGTGCCAGGGCCATGAGCCGTCGACGCTGCTCAGGCGGATTGTCCCGATGCCAGACCTCCAGTCCGCCCAGTCCCTCTCTGGCCAGCGTGGCAATCTGTTGGTCGGAGAGCAGGACGGGATTACGGTTGACCGCACCAGGGTGGGCGACGACCAGGACACCGCCTGCGTGGTTGACGGCCGCCAGCACCTGGTGGGTAGTCGGCGAGGGTGTAGGCAGGTAGTAGGCGCTCCTGGAGGAGCAGACCCCGGCGAAGGCCTGGCTCCGGTCGGCATAGACACCGGCCTTGACCAGGGCATCGGCGATATGCGGGCGGCCCACCGTGGTCTTCGACCCCTCCTTGACCTGGTCCAGCACATCCTGCCAGGTGATCGGATAATCCCGGGAGATCCGCTCGACCATGGTCCTGGTTCTGCTCAGCCTGGCCTCCCTGGTCTTGGCAAAGAGCCCGGCGATGACTGGATCCTTGGGATCGTAGAGGTAGGCCAGCATGTGAACCGAGACACGGCCGTCCTGCGCAGTGATTTCGGTGCCCGGCAGCAGGGGCATTCCCAGGTCCTGGGCCGCCTGACGGGCCTCATCCCAGCCCGCATTGGTGTCATGGTCGGTGATGGCCAGACCTTCCAGTCCCAGTTGCTGCGCCTGCTCGACCATCCCCCGGGGCGTCACGGTGCCGTCGGAGAACACGGTGTGGCAGTGCAGGTCCCAGCCGGAGGCCGTGCCAGTATCCTCATGCGTCATGCCTCCATCCTAAACTCGTGAACGCGTTCCCGTCTCAGAGAACCCTCCCGACCATTGAGGTGATGGACCCCATGAGCGAACCGACCTCGTCAGCCCCTTCCAGCTATCTGATTGCCGCCCTGACCTCGTTTGCGGCGCTCTACGCCAGCCTGGCCCTGTCAGCGGAAACCCTGCAACTGGCGCGTCACCCCCAGGGCCAGCTCAGCTGTGACATCAACTCGGTGGTCTCCTGCTCAGCCGTGGCCCAGTCCCCCCAGGCCGAACTGATCCGCCTGGGGACCCTGCCGATCCCCAATGCCTTCCTGGGGCTGATCGCCGAGGCCGTCTTCCTGACGCTGGCCGTAGTGGGCCTGTGCCGAATCAAGATGCCTACGCTGCTGGCGGCAGGGACCTGGCTGGCCTCGCTTGCCGCTCTGGCCTACGCGCTCTGGCTGTTCACCCAGTCGCTCTTCGTCATCCACGCCCTCTGCCCCTGGTGCCTGGTCATGACCTTCGCCACCAGTCTGCAGTTCATGGCCTTCAGCCACGCCACGGTCATCCAGCAGGGTCTACCGCGCAAGAGGTCGGGATGGCTGCAGACATACTATCAGCGGCACTTCGATCTGATGGTCGACCTGGTCTGGCTGGTCGCCCTGGCCACTATCGTCCTGGCTGTGGAAGGATCCGCCCTCTTCGGCTGATCAACAGTCTGGCACATGCTCCAGGGTCAGACGAGCGACCATCCTGGCCGGTCCAGTCAGCCACACATCCTGCGGATCCACATCCACCTGCAGACGGCCCCCGCCCACCTGGACAGTCCAATGGTCAACCCCAGTCAGGGCTCGCAACAGCACGCCGCTGGCGCACAGACCGGTCCCGCAGGACAGGGTCTCGCCCACGCCACGCTCATAGACCCTCATGGTGGCCCGACCGCTACCGTTGTCGGCATCCAGGGCATCCAGACGCAGGAATTCCACATTCTGACCTTCGGCCAGCCCGGGCCTGACCCGCGGCGGGGCCGACAGGTCCAGATCGCCCGGATCGGGCAGATCGGTCCTAGCCAGCAGATCGGTCACGGTCCCGGGCAGCTCGCTGGACTCCAATTCGGCAGCGACTGCAGTCAGAACGACTGCATGAGGATTGCCCATATCCACCATGGTGCCAGGAGCCGAGCCTCCCAGGGCGCCGCCGTCGACCAGCTGCTGCCCCACCGGGCCCATCCGCCAGGCCCCGACCTTGACCTTGAACACATGCTCGCCGTCGCACTTCATCGGACTGCGCGAGACGATCCGCTTGACCCCGGCCCGGGTCCCCAGCAGGAAGGAGGAACCTTCCATAGTCGGTGTCAGCCCCTGCTTCTGGGCGAAAAGGGTGACAGCCCGGGTCCCGTTGCCGCACATCTGAGCCAGTGATCCGTCCGCGTTGCGGTAGTCCATGAACCACTGACAGCCGAAACGATCACAGGCATCCACCTGGTCCTGATTCAAGTCGCTGACATCAGCCGGATGGGTCAGCCGGATGACCCCGTCGGCCCCGACCCCGAAATGACGGTCGCACAGCCAGCGCACCTGGTCGGCCGTAGGCTCCAAATCCCCCCGGGGATCGGCGTAGACCACAAAATCGTTGCCGGTGGCTTGCATTTTGTAAACAGTCCGGGGAATACTCATGCTTGTAGCGTACGGCCCTTCGGCGACAGGCTAGGGTGGTTCTTCGGCTGCGAAAGGAGCGGATCAGATGACATCAGTTGCACCGATCGGGATCTTCGACTCCGGACTCGGCGGTCTGAGCGTCACTGCAGCCATCCGCAACCTCCTCCCCCAAGAAAATCTGCTCTACTTCGGCGATTCCGCCTACGCCCCCTACGGCATCAAGAAGCCGGACCAGATCACCCAGCGCTGCCAGGTCATCGGCGACCGGTTCATGGACCAGGGCGTCAAGGCCATGGTCATCGCCTGCAACACCGCCACCAGCGTCTGCGTGGATGACATGCGCCGGCGCTACCCGGTCCCGGTCATCGGCATGGAGCCGGCACTGAAACTCGCTTGCATGCGCGGCGGAGGTAGACCCCAGCGGGTTCTGGTCACGGCCACCCCGCTGACCTTGAAGGAGGCCAAGTTCTCACGCCTGATGGCACGGTTCTCCGGCAGGCACACCATCCTCACCCAGCCCTGCCCGGACCTGGTGACCATTGTGGAGTCTGACAGGCTGAATGACCAGGCCCTGGTCGATGCCACCCTGCACCGTTATTTGGATCCCTATGACCTGCAGACCCTGGATGCCCTGGTCCTGGGCTGCACCCACTTCGTCTTCTTCCGACAATCCATCGCCCACATCTGCCCGCCAGGCCTGGCACTGGTCGACGGCAACCCTGGAACGGCCCGCCACCTCAAGGATCTGCTGGCCCAGGCCGATGCCCTCAACCCGGGCCCGGGCCCCGGCAGCGTACAGATCGCCAACTCTGATTCCTCACCGGCCATGCTGGATCTGTCCAAGCGGCTGCTGGCCTCCTGCCGCCCCTGAACGGCTTGTCCTACGTTCACGCATAAGCTGACATCAAGCGCGGATACTTGTCAGGAAACGAGGTGCCCATGGCACGCAAAAGAACAGCCGTCATCGACGTAGGCGGCGGCTACCGGTCCATCTTCGGCGCCGGCGTCTTCGACCGCTGCATGGAGCAGGGCATCACCTTCGATCACTGCTACGGGGTCTCGGCCGGCAGCGCCAATCTGGCCTCATTCCTGTCGGGCCAGCTCAGGCGCTGCTACCGCTTCTACACGGTGTATTCCTCCCGCAAGGAGTACGCGAGCGTGAGCAACTTCCTGACCAAGCACACCTTTGTCGATCTGGACTACGTCTACGGCAAACTGTCAGCCCACGACGGGGAATGCCCGCTGGACTACCAGGCGCTGAAGGCCAATCCGGCCCTGTTCACCGTAGTGGCCTGCAAGGCCACTGACGGATCCACCGTCTACTTCGACAAGTCCGACCTGGCCCAGGACAACTACGACATCCTCAAGGCCTCATCCACCGTGCCCGTGGCCAACAAGCCCTACATGATCGATGGGGTGCCCTATCTGGACGGCGGCATCGCCGACCCGGTCCCGGTCCGCAAGGCCATGGACGAGGGCTACGAGCGCATCGTCCTGGTCCTGACCCGTCAGAGGGACATTCTGCGCGAGCAGAAGAAGGATGTCCTGCCGGCACGGATCCTGGCCAGGACGTATCCGGCGGCCGGCGAGCGCCTGATGGAGCGCTACCGCACCTACAACGACGAGGTGGCCCTGGCCAAGCAGGCCGAGAAGAAGGGCCAAGTGCTCATCCTGGCCCCGGACAGCCTGTGTGGGCTGACCACGCTGAGCAAGTCGCTCAAGGGACTCAACGCCATGTACGACAAGGGCTATCGGGCCGCCGAGGCCATAGCCGACTTCCTGGAAAGCTGAGCAAGGCCTTACAGAACCGGCGTCCCGGCCCCGCCCTCTGCGCCCGCACTCCTGCGGCCGTGGCGGGGATCCGCACTGCCCTGGGTGCTCTGGGCGGTCATCAGCGCTGCGGTCATCTGGTTGAAGAGCTCGTTGTAACCGCCGGGGGTAGCCGCCGGCAGAACCAGGGTCTTGGCATTGTCGGACTCGGCCAGCGAGCGCATCACATCCAGATATTGGTTGAAGAGCACCACATTGTTGACCGCATCGATATCCATGCCCACGGCCCGCAGACTGTTGATCTGGTCCACAATGCCGTTGGCGATCTCCCGCCGGTAGTTGGCCTGGCCCTCGCCCTGCATCCTGGTCTTCTCGGCATCGGCCCTGGCCTGGGTCTCGATCTCGATCCGACGAGCTTCGGCGCGCTCCCTGGTGGCTTCCTTCTCACGCTGGGCCGCATTGATGGAGTCCATGGCCTGCTTGACCTGGGCGGAGGGGTCGATAGCCGTGACCAGGGTCTTGATGACCGAGAACCCGAAGCGCTGCATCTCCTGGCCCACGGTCTGCTGCACATCGGAGGCGATATCGTCCTTGCGGGCGAAGGCGTCGTCCAGGCTCAGGGCGGGAATGGCCGACCTGAGGGCGTCCTCCATATAGGAGCGCAGCTGGCCCGCCGGGTCGACCAGCTCGTAGTAGGCCGTAGACACGTTGGCCGCCTCCACCCGGAACTGGGTGGAGACCTCCACAGTGACGAAGACGTTGTCCTTGGTCTTGGTCTCCAGCTTGACGTTCAGCTGGTTGACCCGCAGGTTGGTCTTGGCGGCTATCCGGTCCACCAAGGGGATCTTGGCGTGGATGCCCGCCAGCGCCACCCGGTGGTACTTGCCGAAGCGCTCAATGACGTCCGCCTGCTGCTGGGGCACCACGAAAATCCCCAGAAGGAAGATGATCAGCGCCAGGACCAGCACGGCGATCACAATGGCGATGCCCAGATGCATGAGTGTTCTCCTTCGAGCTTAAAACCCTTGGGGCCGGACCTGAGAACCGCACCATTCCAGCCTATCCTCTCATCACCATACATGATGGACTCGTCTGGATAATCGGTTCGGGCGCATAAGCCGTAATAGACTCGGTTTAACAAGCCTTCAACCCGAAAGGATGAATATGGCAAAACTACGCGGCATCGACGCCGAAATCTTCCCCCTGGTCCTGGGCGGCAACACCTTCGGATGGACCAGCGACGAATCTGTGTCTGACCAGGTCCTGGACGCCTACACGGAAGCCGGGGGCAACCTGATCGATACAGCTGACGTCTACTCGGCCTGGGCCCCAGGCCACTCCGGTGGCGAGTCCGAGATCGTCCTGGGCCGCTGGCTGGCCAAGAACGGCAACCGCAACAAGGTCCTGGTGGCTACCAAGGTCAGCCAGCACCCCCAGTACTCCGGTCTTTCAGCCAAGAACATCGAGGCCGCTGCCGACGCCTCCCTGCTCAGGCTGGGCCTGGATGTGATCGACCTCTATTATGCCCACTTCGACGACAGCTCCACCCCCCTGGAGGAGACTGCGGCAGCCTTCGACAAGCTGGTCAAGGAGGGCAAGGTCCGGGCCATCGGCCTGTCCAACTACACCCCGGACCGAATCCGCGAATGGTTCAGCATTGCACGCAAGGAGGGCCTGACCCTGCCGGTGGCCCTGGAACCCCAGTACAACCTGGTCTACCGCAAGGACTATGAGAATGGCCTCATGCAGGTCGCCAAGGACGAGGATCTGGCGGTCTTCCCATACTTCTCGCTGGCTTCGGGCTTCCTGACGGGCAAGTACCGGACCATGGACGACCTCAAGGGCAAAAAGCGCGAGGGCATGGTCAAGGACTTCTTCACCCAGGAGGGGCTGGACGTGGTCGCTGCCATGGACGGCATCGCCAAGGCCCACGGGGTCGAGCTGGCCACCGTAGCCCTGGCCTGGCTCAACCACAGGCCTGGGATCGCAGCCCCCATCGCCTCTGCACGCACCCCCGAGCAGCTGCCGGCCCTTCTGGCCGCTGCCCATCTGGAACTGAGCGACCAGGACATGCAGACCCTGGACCAGGTCAGCGACAAGGTCAAGGGCTGATCAGCAGCCGGCGCTCCATCGCGGTTGCCGGCAGCACGGCCAAGCGTGGCGCAGACGAGCACCGAGCCAGGCAGAGCTTGTAGCAAAGGGCTTCCAAAGGGCTTCCATCCGATACAGGATGGAGGCCCTTTGTATGCAACGATGATCAGGCTTTGACCAGGTCGACCTGCGGCTGGTCCAGATCGCCAGCATTGACGGTCAGACTGGTGGCCAGGGTCTCGCCTGCGATCAGGTCGCTGAACTGCTGAGCCTTGGAGGCATCCTCCTTGGGGAGGGTCAGGGTGAGCCGAATCCGGTCAGCGATGTCCAGGCCAGCGGTCTTCCGAGCATCCTGAACCTGGCGGATCAGATCCCTGGCATAGCCCTCCGCTAGGAGATCGTCGTCCAGCTGGGTGTCGAGAATGACGAAGCCGCCGGTGGGCAGGGCCGCAGAGGCCGACCGGTCGGCCTGGGAGCCATCCTCCTGCTCGATCCGGTTGTCCAGCTCGTATTCGCCGGGTTCCAGGGCCACCGCTCCGTCGGGGGTGGTGACGACCACGTGGCCGTCCTGCTCGGACCAGTCGCCCTGCTTGGAAGCCTTGATGACGAACTGGACCTGCTTGCCCAGCCGGGGTCCGGCCGCACGGGCATTGACCTTGAGATCGTGGATGATCCGCAGACCATGCCGGCCGGCCTGGTCCAGGGTGCAGAACTCCACGTCCTTGATGTTGAGCTCGGACTTGAGCACGTCCACGTAGGGGCGGGCCGCGTCGGGGTCACGAACCACCACGGTCAGCAGGGACAGGGGCTGGCGGACGCGAATCTGCTCGGCCTTGCGCAGGGCCAGAGTGGCCGAAACCACCTCGCGGACCTTCTCCATGGCGGCTACCAGGGCAGGATCGTCACGCAGGACCTGTCCCAGTTCGGTCTCCTGCCCGGTGGCCTCGTCGGCCAGGAAGGGCCAGTCGGCCAGATGGACAGACTCGCCACCGGTCAGGCCCCGCCAGATCTGCTCGGCTTCCATGGGCGCCAGGGGGGCCAGAAGGCGGGCGAAGGCCTCCAGAACCGTGTAGAGGGTATCGAAAGCCTGGTGGTCCTCGCCCCAGAAGCGGTCGCGGTTGTTGCGGATGTACCAGTTGGTCAGCACATCGATGAAGTCGGTCACCGCATCGCAGGCCTCGGAGATGGCGAAGTCGTCCAGGGCCTTCTGCACTGACTGGATCAGCCGACGGGTGCGTGCCAGCAGGAAGCGGTCCATCTCCGGCAGGCTCGCCACCCGGTCCGGCGTCAGCGCCTGGGCCTGGTAGCCGGCGCCCTTGTTGGCCGCGTTGGCGTAGAGCGTGTAGAAGTAATAGGAGCTCCAGACCGGCAACATGACCTGGCGGACCGTGTCGCGAATGCCATCGGCGGTGACGACCAGGTTGCCGCCGCGCAAGATGGACGAGCTCATCAGGAACCAGCGCATGGCGTCGGATCCGTACTTGTCGAAGACCTCGTTCACATCCGGATAGTTGCGCAGGTGCTTGCTCATCTTCTGGCCGTCGGAGCCCAGGACGATGCCGTGGCAGATCACATTCTTGAAGGCCGGGCGGTCGAAGAGGGCCGTGGACATGATGTGCATGGTATAGAACCAGCCACGGGTCTGGCCGATGTACTCCACCACGAAATCGCAGGGATCTCTGTCCTCAAAATACTGCTTGTTCTCGAAGGGGTAGTGGAACTGGGCGAAGGGCATGGAACCCGACTCGAACCAGCAGTCCAGCACATCGGTGATCCTGTGCATGGTGGATTTGCCGGTGGGGTCGTCAGGGTTGGGCCTGGTCAGCTGGTCGATCCAGGGCCGATGCATGTTGATCTGCCCCTTGTCATCAGTCGGGTAGCGGCCGAAGTCCTTCTTGAGCTCATCCAAGGACCCGTAGACGTCCACCCGAGGATACTTGGGATCGTCCGAGACCCAGACCGGAATGGGCGAGCCCCAGAACCTGTTGCGGGAGATGGACCAGTCGCGGGCATTGGCCAGCCACTTGCCGAACTGGCCGTCCTTGACGTTTCCGGGGATCCAGTTGATCTGCTGGTTGAGTTCCAGGAGGCGGTCCTTGATCTTGGTCACGGAGACGAACCAGCTGGAGACCGGCTTGTAGATCAGCGGGGTGCCGCAACGCCAGCAGTGGGGGTAGGAGTGGACGTAGCTCTTCTCCTGGAAGAGGAGGGCCCGGTGCTCGGCCGGGATCTGTGCCAGGGGGCCGTCGCCGGCGCGTAGGTTGCGGACGATGGGCATGTTGGCCTCGAAGGCCTGCAGGCCCTGGTAGTCCGGGCACTGCTCGGTGAAGACGGCCCCTGCATCGAGCACGTCCACGCTGCGGATGCCCTTGGCGTTCAGGGTGTTCATATCGTCCTCGCCATAGGGAGCCTGGTGGACCAGGCCGGTGCCCTCCACGGTGTCGACGTAGTCGGCCGTGTAGATGGTATAGGCATTGGGGCCAGGAGTGCCGCCCTCGGATTCGGCCTGCTCTCCGGCGAAGTAGGGGAAGACCGGCCAGTACCGCCAGCCCTCCATCTGGGAGCCCTTGAGGGTGCGGACCACCTGGTAGTCCTCCCCCAGCTGCTTGGCGTAGTCGCCCAGACGGGCCGTGGCGATGTAGAAGCGCTTGCCGGCGAAGGGCCCCGACACCGGACTGACCTCCGAGTACTCGATGTCAGCGCCGACCACGATGGCCAGGTTGGTGGGGACGGTCCAGGGGGTGGTGGTCCAGAAGACCGCATAGGCGTCTTCGTCCCTGAGCTTGACGGCCACGGAGACGGTGGTGTCCTGCCGGTCCTGGTAGACATCGGCATCCATGCGCAGCTCGTGGTTGGACAACGGGGTCTGATCCTTCCAGCAGTAGGGCAGCACCCTGTAGCCCTCGTAGGCCAGGCCCTTCTCGTAAAGGGTCTTGAAGGCCCACATGACCGACTCCATGTAGGAGACGTCCAGGGTCTTGTAGCCGTGGTCGAAGTCCACCCAGCGGGCCTGCCGGTGGACGTAGTCCTTCCACTCGCTGGTGTACTTGAGCACAGAAGCGCGGCAGGCGTCATTGAACTTCTCGATGCCCATCTGTTCGATCTGATCCACGCTGTCGATGCCGAGCTCGCGCTGTGCTTCCAGCTCGGCGGGCAGGCCGTGGGTGTCCCAGCCGAAGACCCTCTTGACCTTGTGGCCCTTCATGGTCTGGTAGCGGGGAATGACATCCTTGACGTAGCCGGTCAGCAGGTGCCCATAGTGGGGCAGGCCGTTGGCGAAGGGCGGGCCGTCGAAGAAGACGAACTCATTGTCGGCATGATCGCCGGACGGACGACGATCCACTGACTTGTTGAAAGTGTCGTCATGGTCCCAGTAGTCCAGAACGGACTCCTCCATATGAGGGAAGGAGGGATTGGGCGTCACCTTGGCCAGAGCCGGGTCCACCACCGCCTTGGGATAGACTTCGCCATCCCGTTTTGTCGCATCTGAGGTATCAGTGGTCTGATTCACCGTTCACGCTCCTCGCTGGTCGTTCATGTCGCCATGTCGAGGACGAGGGACCCATGGGGCCCACCGCGGTACCACCTCGCTTGCCCGGCCATGATCTGCGCCGGACCGCTTGAACTGGGCTGTGCGGGCCCGCCCGTCGGTTCTACTGAGGATCGCCGCAAGCGAGCCCGTTCTTCCGAGGGCTCCCCGCTGATGACGGATCAAGGCCCATTGGTGACCAGATTATACCATCCTCAGGAAACCGGACCCACCCGTTCGCATAACGAAACCGTCGTCAGGACTGGAGGCGATCGGGATGGCGCGGGTCACCCGGCAGATCATCCAGAGTGTCCTGGGCACCGAGCGCCTGTCGCCAGAAATCCAGGGAGCGGCCATAGGGGCTGGCCTGGCCGCCGCGAACCTGCAGGTCGGCCTTGGCCAGGAGCACATCCCCCTCGCTCACGCCATCCAAGAAGCCGAGGAGTCCGGCGAATCTATCAGAGTCATAGAAAATGCCGCCGATAACGTCCATAAGCCGGCTGGCCCGTTCCATGGGCAGGGAGTCCCAGTGCCTGAGCTCGATGTAGTTCTTCAGGCGGACGTCATTGAAGTGCGTGGTCAGGATGTGCGCTATCTCGGCATCGTTGAGCCGGCGGTCAGGATAGATCTCCCCGGCGTTTTCGTGCCAGGCGATGAAGACCTGCTGCCCCTGTGGCCCGTCCACCTCAGGAGTGTGGGAGATATCGGCCACCATGAGCGGGGTGGAGAGCATGTCCACGGCATAGTCCTCCCAGCCGAAGCCGTCCTCGAAAAGCCCAGGAATCAGGCCTGTGCGCTGGGTGTCGAGCCAGTCCCAGATCCGCTGGCGTCGCAGGGGCATGCGGTTGGGCTTCCCCTCAAAGATTGGAGTGTTGCGGAAGAAGTAGGCCACAATAGGCCCGATGGCCGTGCCCAGACGGATCTTGGCGATGGCATCATCCTCGTCCTGGTAGTCGATGCTGATCTGGGTGGAGGCGGTGCTGCGCATCATCATGGGCCCGCACTGGCCGATGCGACCCAGGTAGTTGTTCATGACCGCAT
Source organism: Bifidobacterium apousia (assembly GCF_007559275.1). Classification (GTDB taxonomy): domain Bacteria; phylum Actinomycetota; class Actinomycetes; order Actinomycetales; family Bifidobacteriaceae; genus Bombiscardovia; species Bombiscardovia apousia. The sequence continues at coordinate 415,988 of NZ_VMHK01000002.1, read as the reverse complement.
AACGTTCCTTGGGATTGACGCCCACATCCGCATAGGACCCAGCCGGACGGTACCCGTACTCGACCAGACGGAACCCCAGTCGCTCGGCGATGGGGTCGACCTCGGCACGGAAGCGACGGTAGAGATCCTCGAATTCTCGGCTGTCACGTACCACACCTAGGGAGCACTCCACCTGGCTCCCGGGCTCCAGGGAGACCACGCAACCCGGCCTGCTCAGCCCGACCAGGTGACCATCCTCCCGGTATTCTGCATCGCCGTCATAGCAGGGCTCCAAGGCAGACAGCAGGGCCTCGATGCCCCGCTCCCCCTCATAGGGAACCGGGGCATCGGAACCATCATTGCGCACCGGCAGATGCTCGATCTCAATACCGAACCGCCACTGGGACCGTGGTTTGGATCCGCGTGTGAAGTAGTCAACCAGGCTGGCCACATGCCGAGGATTGGGGACCGTCAACAGGTGCGCATACCCAGCGCCTACGCTTTTCCTCATGCTGTCATGGTAAGAGCGGCCGAGGGCCATGGGCAACCAACACGCGAGGAGTTCCACAACAAGGTATCGGTCAGTCGACCGGCGGCAATCCAGAACAACCGAAACCTAAAGCAACCGCAACCCGGTCGATTTCAGGCTCAGCCCACGGTCACCGTCACGGCCTGCAGGTCTTCCCTGCGCGAGGAGGATCCCACCAGCACCTGGAACTGACCGGGCTCGACCCTGCGGTTGCAGTCGGCATCAACCAGGGTCCACTCAGACACCGGTAGATCAAAAACCACCTTCCGGGTCTGCCCTGGATCCAGCTGAATCCTTTGGAAGGCCTTGAGCTCGCGGTCGGCCCAGCTGACGGAGGTCACCAGGTCGCTGATGTAGGCCTGCACCGCCTCGGTGCCTGGGCGCTGGCCGGTGTTGGTCAGGTCCACAGTCACCCTGACCCTGTCTTCAGGGCCGACGGCATCCGGTCCATCGATCTGGGGCTTTCCGTAGGCAAAGGTGGTGTAGCCCATCCCCTGGCCGAAGGCGAAGGTCGGATCCTGGGTCAGATCGGCATAGCGGTCACCATGCTGGCCCCGGATCTGGTTGTAGTAGACCGGCAGCTGCCCGGCATGCCTGGGGAAGGTGATGGGCAGCCTGCCTGTGGGCTCAACCTTGCCGGTGAGAATCCTGGCCAGGGCACGACCACCCTGCATACCAGGATCGGGCTGCCAGATCAGGGCTCTGGCAGCCCGTGCGGACGGAGGCAGGATCAGCGGCTTGGAGGACATAAGCACGATGACCATGGGCGTGCCCGTCTGCGCCAGGGCATCCAGCAAATCGCGCTGAGGACCGTAGAGTTCCAGGGTGGCAGTCGAACGGCCCTCGCCCACCAGCTGGACCACGTCGCCGACCACGGCCACCACCAGGTCGCTTTGCCTGGCCAGGTCTACGGCCCTGTCGAAGCGGCCCTGATCGATCCTGGCCGGGGCCGCCACCTTGGGCCTGGGCTGGCCATCGGGGAAGAGCGGACCCGCAGGGTCGTCGACCAGACGGAGCACATCGACGCCCTGCTCGCAGTCGAGCCGCCAGTTTGCAGGCAGCTCCTGGCGCAGACCGTCGGCCACTGTCGAGATCATCTCCCGAGGCTGGTCCTTGATCCAGTCGCACTGACCCGAACCGCCAGCCCAGTCCCCCAGCTGGTTCTGGGCATCGTCGATCAGCGGACCCACCAGGGCGATACTATGCGCTGAATCATCGCCAGGGCGGCCATCGGCATCAACCCCGCCGAACAGAGGCAGGATGCCGTCGTTCTTCAAAAGGACCGCCGACTCCTGGGCCACCTGGAGGTTGAGCTCCTGGTGCTCCTTAGAGTTGATGATCGCCTTCTGGGCTTGGGGGTCGGGCAGACGCGGATCCTCGAAGAGCCCCATGCGGAATTTCAGGGCCAGGATGTGCTTGACCGCCCGATCAAGGTCCTCCTCGTGCAGAAGCCCGGCATCCAGTGCATCCAAGGCCCCCTGGTAGAAGCCGGGCGTGGTCATGATCAGGTCATTGCCGGCCTTGACGGCGGCAGCGGCGGCCCTGGTGTAGTCGGGCTGCACCTTCTGCTCCCAGACCATCCGGCCCACATTGTCCCAGTCGGTGATCAGGGTACCCTGGTAGCCCCACTCCCCACGAAGCACGTCGTTGAGCAGCCAGTTGTTGATGGTGACCGGTACCCCGTCGATGGACTCGTAGCCCAGCATGAAGGTGGCCACGCCCTCCTTGGCCAGGCGCTCGAAGGGCGGCAGGAACCAGGAGAGCAGCTTGCGGTGCGAGAGGTCGGCCTCGGAGGCATCGCGCCCCCCCTGGGTCTCGGAGTAGCCGGCGAAGTGCTTGGCCGTGGCCAGCACGGCATCCTTAGGCAGGGTCCCGGTCATGGCTGATCCGCCCTGGTAGCCGCGCACCATGGCCGAGGCCATCTCGCCGATCAGGAAGGGGTCCTCGCCGAAGGTCTCATCCACCCGGCCCCAGCGGGTGTCCCTGGCGATGCAAAGCACCGGGGAGAAGGTCCAATGGATGCCTGTTGCGGCGACCTCCTGGGCCGTAGCCCGTCCCATCCGCTGAACCAATTCCGGGTCGAAGGAGGCCGCCATGCCCAGCTGCTCGGGAAAGATGGTGGCCCCGCGGAAGAAGGAATGGCCGTGGATGCAGTCGTCGCCGATCAGCAGGGGGATGCCCAGTCGTGTGCGATGAACGGCCTTGTCAGCCTTGATCATGTTCTTCGGAGAGACATGGAGCAGGGAGCCGACGTGCTGATCCACCACCTCCTTGTCCACCCCCTGGCGAGCATCGAGCTGCATCATCTGACCCACTTTTTCCTCACGGGTCATCCTGACCAGCAAATCAGACACCCGCTCGTTCACTCCAAGACGCACATTTCTATAGGGCATATTCTGCGTGTTCGCTTGCACGACCAAACCAGTTTCTCTTTTCCAAATGACCATTACTGAAGCTACAAATACTTCTACATACTAGAGAAATCCTTGTGCTTCATACGGTTTCCCTGCATGAAGCACAAATGCCGATAACTAGGGTTTAGATCAACAAAGGCACAGCCAAGCAGCATCTCTTGAGCAAGCAGCAGAATCAACGGCTTCGATGCAATCCCTCTAGTGCCTATGATATTCTCCTTAATTTGTCCCAAACTGGAGTCAACGAACGCCCCGAATGGACAAGATAAACACAGAACCGAGAATTGCCAGGCAGATAGAAGTTGCAAAAGCCACAGGATATCCGCCAGTTATATTGACAATAGTCGATGTGACAACTGGCCCAATCATTTGTCCCAGAGTTGTAGCCAAATTGAGAATGCCGAGATCCTTACCGGCCTCTTCCTTATTGGATAGCACGTCGACGTTCAACGCCTGATCTACAGACGAGTACACACCATATCCCAAACCTGCCAGACCAGCATAAAGATACATACCCATCGTTGTTGGCATGATCCATGGCATAGCAATACCTATGGCAAAGAGTACTGATGCAATGAAGACCGGGACTTTGCGACGATTCAAAATATCCGAAAGCGGCCCGGAAACAACAGGGCCAAGCAGTGAAACCACCATTGATATGACCGACATGACTGCAATAGTCTTGGCCGCCGTTTTAGTATCCTGCCCAACATGATCTGTGACGATATAAAGCTGATAGGCGGAAATCATCTGATAACCCATAAGCATGCAAAGACGACCACAAAACGCCTTGTAAAAATCATGATTGGCCTTAAAGACTGGAGGCTTGAAAGACATTGCAATATCTTTCAAAGTTCCGCTGTCTTGAGGAAGAAAATCAGCAGAATGCTCCCTGGGGATAATAAGAATGACAAAGATTCCGCTGGCCAGCATAAACGCCCCAGCGCAAACAGCAGACATGGTCCGGTTGTTCATAAGCTGCGTCGCCAAAAGTGTACCCAAAGGAGCACCGACAGTGGAACCGGCACCATAAAAAGCACTCATCGTTGCACGAATACCTGAAGGCACTCTGTCGGACAGAAAAGCAACAACAGGTGCAATCATCATATTTAAGCCAGCCATGGCAAGTCCGAAGAAAGCAACTATGCAGAACGCGTTGGGAGCTATACCCGTCAAAAACATGAAGACGCCACCGACAATGGCTCCCACTATGATCCAAGGCGTCCTTCTGCCGAAGCGAGATCTGGTTCGGTCAGAGAAATTGCCGAAGATCAAGTTGGACAGAAGCGAAAACACCGAAGACACCACACCATTGATAGCTATGACGCTCTCCGGGTTGTGAACCATGGCCTTCAAACGAAGAGGAATGATGAAGGCTGAAACAGCGTTAATCCCGACCATCCAAAAAATACCAAAACCCAGAAAAGCAATTCCGTAACGGATGATAGTCGTCTTCGAAAAGGGCAACCCGGTTTCTGGTGACAGACTCGGATCTTTTTCCGCTTTTTCTATAGCGACACGATATTTTTCTAATCGTTGCTCACGCGAGATATCTTCGGTAGCTTCATTAGTACCTGACATATCTTTCTTCTTTCTACAAAACATCACCTTTGATTTATCTCTTCTTGGGATGACTATTATCTTTGTCATCTAAGATACAGGACATTATATCTGTCTTTAACCTTTGTCAAATTAATGGTGGTTAGCCAATAAATACACCAGTATTACTGGTGTCTATAGCTACATTCAGCAGCAATCATATTATTTAGCCATGTTAAGATAGTAGATAAAGCGGTAACAGTTCAAGCAAGGGAGCAAGTATGAACGAAACAACCTCGCGGTCCGCCAAAGCTCATTGGATTTGGCCGAGTACAGCGGACGGTCATGCGGATCTGGATTCAGCAAAGCATCACCCAGTTTTCGCGAATTTCCGAACTACGATTAATCTCGCCAAAGTGCCCGAGTCTTTCACTGTCACTGTCTGTGCGGACGCACGATACAAACTCATTGTGAATGGAGAAGTAATTCAGACCGGACCAGCAAAAACCTGCCGAACCATCCGCTGCTACGATGAAATCGATTTGTCAGATCACCTACGCCAAGGATGCAATATCATCGCCGTTATTGTCCTTCACTATCCTGCCGATCAACCGGGCAATTATAGTATTGCCTCCACTTCGACACCTGGCTTATGGATGAGCTCTCCCATTCTGAATACCGATTCGTCATGGAAATCGGTCATCGAGCCGAGCAGACAAATTATCAGCGAAAATGCTTTTTATGCCCCCTTGCAGATCATGGAAAGCTATACGCCCATAGACTTAGATGACGACTGGACAACCAGTATCAATTCCGCAGCCGACCAGTGGAGAGATTCATACGAATATTCCAGGGATAACCTAGCTGATATTCTTTTGCCCGAGTCCCTACACCCCCGAAGCATTCCGTTTATGAAGAACGAAAAATGCGAGTTCCAGGATGCAGATCTGTTAAAGCAAACAATACCTGCCCACTCTGCAAAAGAAGTCACCCTTAATGCAGGAGAGTTGATGACGGGATTCCTACGGATTACCGTGGCCCGAGGAAAAGGGGCTAAGCTGAATATCCTGGAATCCGAAGGGTACGTGAAATACGCACCTGAAAACCCAAAGAGCTTTGAAGATCAGCCCGTCAAAGGAGACAGAACGGACTCTGTCAATGGAACACTGGCCGGATTCACAGATAGGTATACTGTGGCAGGTTTTGGCACGAAAGAGACACCTGAGGTTTTTGAACCCTTCTGGTTCAGAACTTTCCGATACGTAAGACTTCACATCACAACCGGAGATCAGCCCCTTGATCTGCTCTCCTGTACGTACAGAATTTGCGAATATCCCCTCCAGGTCTCGACTACGGTTGACATCGACAACGATCTGCTGTCCGATATCCAAAATATGTCACTGCGCACACTACGACGCTGCATGCATGAAACCTACGAGGACTGCCCCTTTTATGAACAATTGCAGTACATCATGGACACAAGAAGCGAAATCCTTTACACCTATTCGGTCAGTGCCGATGACAAGCTGGCTCGCCAGGCAATTGAAGCCTTCATGGATTCACAACAGCCTGATGGTTTGCTCAACTCCTGCTCGCCCAGCAACACACTGAATATCATTCCCGGATATTCGATTTATTTCATTGCCACTCTCTTCGATCACATGATGTACTTTGACGACAAAGACCTGCTTAAGCGGAGTTTACCTACGATCAAACGAATATTGAATTTCTTCAATAGGAATTGCAGATCTGATGGTCTGATAGATGTCATAGGAGGCATTGACGCACCTAATCCAAGATGGTCGTTTATTGATTGGACACCTGAATGGAAACAAACACGCGGCGTTCCACCAGCAATCAATCAAGGTCCTCTGACCATGGAAAGCTTGCTCGCCGTTATGGGATACCAGTATGCAGCTCAAATCTGCGATCATCTTGGAGAATCCTCAACGGCAAAACAATATCGAGTACAGGCCGCACGGCTACAAAAAGCCATCAACTGTCTTTGCCGGAATGACGAGGGTATGTATACCGATGGTCCAGACTGCAGCGACGTAAGCCAGCACTGCCAGGTCTTTGCGATCCTAACCCACACAATCAGCTCTGAAGAAGGTCGCAGCAACCTATCCAAAACACTGGATGACACACAGCATTATGCTCAGTGCTCCATCGCCATGACCTACTATCTCTTCCGAGCCCTAGAAATGACTGGTCTATATGACCGCACTACCGAGCTTTGGAAACCGTGGGAAGACATGTTGGCTAATCATTTGACGACAAGTGCGGAAGATAATCTGAGCCAACGGAGTGACTGCCATGCTTGGGGATCAGTGGCGTTGTACGAATTACCTTCAGCAATATTAGGCGTCAGACCGGCAGAGCCTGGTTATCGATCAGCCATTATTGATCCCCATCCGGCTGGAATGCTCCACGCCAGAGGAACTGTCGCAACCCCATTAGGCCAAATATCAGTTTCTTGGTCAAGGGAGAGCCTTAATAACCGTCCGATTATTACAGCCAAGGGACCCGAGAAAATAAAATTGATTATCCGTGAAAACTAATTATCGCGACAACAGGTAAAGGCCTGACAAATCGAGCCACCTGATACACATTGCTGTGGCAGCAGGCCTTTACCGTGATACATACCCATCCCAAAGGGGTGACGGAAAGAGCATCCCCTCTAAATCGAGCCATTCGGCGTACATGTCAATTGGGGGATTGCGCAGCCAACGGAATTGGATACCGTCAAACAGCTCCATGCAATGACGCACATAAGGGCGCATGTTGTCCCACGGGCCTATTGCAGGGGGAATGCTCCAAGGAATCTCGGAATAATGTTCCCAAATTGAAGCCGGCCTATTGGTAAACATGTCATGTAAAGGATGCTCCGGGTTCACTGCTTCAGCTCCTAGAACATTATATAATTGCACTAATGTAGGTCGTCGCGAATTACAACATATTAGATATCGCATATAAGATGGGAACAGTGGACCTTCTGGATCACTGCCGGGCAAACCAGAACTCAAGAATTCCTCCGGTGTTCCCGTTTTATCATAGACTTCCGTAATAACGAAGGACAGCAAGCTTTCCTTGCTGTCGACATAATGCATGAGTCCCGGCTGGGAAATACCAACCTCCTTGGCAACATCGGTCAAAGTAATACCGTTGTATCCACGCTCGCTAAATAGCTTTGTTGCAGCATCAAGGATTTCCCGTCTGCGAACCTCCGTCGGTCTGCGAACCTTGTGCCTTTTATTCACCAATGTTATTTCCTTGCATCATCTGACCCAAACTCCATCAGTCATGTCAGCAACTCCCGCTGCAAGACCATGCCAAAATTATAGTATGTTCAGTGTTTGTAAACTGCTTACTTTAAGCCATCACTAGAAGGTGTTCACAATAAGAATGAAGTCCTATAATCTCATGCAACAGATTTGACTGCAATAGCAAATACAACATATAGCGCCGGAGGCACGGGTCTTCGGAATTCCAGTCAGTTTTGCTTTTGACAACAATGAACATGGGTCACATGAACATTATTCGTATATCACCACTGAATATCTTCATGACAAGTGAATTCAGAAAAGTCAGTAACTCATACCATTGAACATCTCCGTCCTAGTCTGGAATAAGTAGCACTGGTTGAGAATATCTCAACTGGATATTGCTTGCTAATATTTTTAGCCAGCATAGCCGTGACATCCTTATCATGACAGCTGCTGAGCCAATGACACGGACCAAACCGCATTGGACAGCTATGCGGATAAAATGAACATTAGCCTTCCTGATCCATCCTGAAAGGCCGGGCATCATAAGGCGCCTGATACCGACGATCCCTCCAGAAGTATTCATAATCGTGATCGTCGATGGGACGGACAACCTTGCAGGGATGGCCATAGGCGACCACGTTGGAAGGAATGTCCTTGGTGACCAGGGACCCTGCCCCGATGACCGTGTTGTCTCCGATGGTTACTCCCGGCATGACGATGGCGCCTGCTCCGATCCACACATTCCTGCCAATGCTGACCGGGACCGAGAACTGGGGCGTACCATAGACGCGTATATCAGGGCGAATGGTGTGCCCGGTGGTGACGATGGTGACGTTGGGTCCGAACATGGTGTGGTCGCCTATGTCAATGCGTCCATCGTCGACCAGAACCAGGTTGAAGTTGGCATAGCATTTGCTTCCCCAGTAGGTATTGCAGGCCCAGTTGGCCCGCACTGGTCCCTCAATCCAGCTGCCTTGGCCGAATGAACCGAACATCTGTTTGCAGAGGTCCTGTTTTTGCTCCACCTGGCTGGGACGGCAGGCGTTGAACTCGAAGACCAGATCCTGCTGGGCGTCCTGGACCTGCTTCATTTCGGGTGTATCGGCAATATAGATCTGATCGGTGTCCAGCAGAGCCTTGATCTCCTCGCGGCTGGTCATGGGAGCCCCTCTTTCCTTGATCCTCGTGGTTCAGCAGTTCCGAGGCCGGCGGGTGAGCCCCGGAACCGGCCTCGGCCTGGCGGCTACAGGCTCTCCAGAACCTTCTCCTCGTCCTGGACGGGTGCTGCCTGCCCCGCATCCAGGCCGGTCGATCCAGATGCCTGGGATTCCACGTTGGTCTTGTGGTCCTGGCTGAGCTTCTGCTGGTCGCCCGGCTTCTTGGCGGCGGCGATCATCAGCTTGATCCTGTTGAGCTGGTTGGCCTCCGAGGCGCCGGGATCGTAGTCGATGGAGACGATGTTGGCCTCTGGATAGGTCCTGCGGATCTTGCCGAACATGCCACGTCCTGTCACATGGTTGGGCAGGCAGGCGAAGGGCTGCGCACAGACGATGTTGGGGGCGCCGGACTGGATCAGCTCGATGATCTCGCCAGTCAGGAGCCAACCCTCTCCGGCCTGAACGCCCAAGGAGGTGACCGATGCGGCCTTCTCCCTCAGGTCGGTGATATGAGCGGGAATGTCGAACTTCCCATGGGAGGCCTTGAAGCCGGCGATCATGGGGGCACGGTAGGCATCCGACGCCTTGAGGACGATCTTCTTGACGCCTACTGATCCGCCTGTGCCCAGCATCTCCTCGTTCCATTCGGCGTTGGAGATGCCGTTGACCATGAAGTCGCAGACGCCGGGGAGCACAGCCTCGCAGCCCTGGCTCTCGATCAGGTCGACCACGTGGTTGTTGGCATCGGGATGGTACTTGACCAGGATCTCCCCGACTACGCCCACTCGAGGCTTGCGGGGGATATTGCGCAGGGGCAGCTGGTCAAAGGCCCGGATCATCCGCTTCATCAGCGTGCGGTAAGGCAGATATCCATGACCGTAGACCTTCTTGGCGGTCTTGGAGTACCCGTGGTGTTCGATGGTCTCCTTGCAGATCGTGTCCCAAAGCTTGTAGAGCCTGTTGGCCGAGCCGGGCTCCTGCTCATAGGGGCGGACCCTGAGCAGGCACTCGATCATGGCATCGCCCAGGTAGAAGGCCTTGACGGCGCGGTGCAGCAGGGCCGGGGTCACCTGAAGGCCGGGATTGGCCTTGAACCCCTGCACGCTCAACGTGATGATCGGCACGTAGCCGTAGCCCGCATCAGCCAGGGCCTTGCGCAGAAGGCCATAATAGTTAGTGGCCCTGCACATGCCTCCGGTCTGGGTGACGATGACCGCGCACTTGTGCGGGTCGAACCGGCCGGACAGGAAGGCGTTGACCAGCTGCCCCACCACGATGATAGCGGGGAAACAGGCATCGTTGTTGACGTACTTGACTCCGGTGTTGATGTCTTCCGCCGTGGCATGCTTCAGGAGCTCGAAGTGGTAGTCGGCGCTGGAGAAGACCGCCTCCAAGAGGGAGAAGTGCACAGGAGACATCTGCGGCGCCACCACGGTGAATTTGTGCCCCATCTCCTTGGTGAAGCGGTGTTCGGTGGCGTACTTGGACAGGGTCGGCTTGGCGGCGGCTCCGTTGGCCTGGACGTCTTTGCCCTGCTCGGCGAGAGTGTCTGTCGACTTGCTGTCAGCTTCCTGCTCCTTCCGCCGCGAGGCCATGGTCTCCCGGATGGGCCTGATGCCCACGGGATGAAGACCGATCAGACCCTGATCGCTCTTATCGTGCAAAGCCACGAACCGTGCCAGAGCCACAATGTCGGCCTTGCGCTGGGATAGGCTGATCTTCTGCGCGTTGGTGGACCGGAACCCATCGGATTTCGGCTGGTCGGACGCATTCGCATCCGCTGCTTCGATATGTCCGGCTGGCTCTTGAGAATCTTGCGAACCTTCCGAATCGGATGAATCCCCCGCCCGAGCCAGGTCAGGCAATGGGTGGGCATCCTTGACCGCAACCTTCGCAGGCGCCTGCTCCCTGGCGGGAGCTTCCTCCTGGTCTTTGCTGTCCTCCTGGGCCAGATCCCGCTGATGGCGTTCGTCCATGGCGGCCTTCAGCGAGCGCAGACGGATCTTGGCTGCACCCAGGTTGGAGACCTCGTCGATCTTCAGCTGCGTATAGACATCGCCCTTGTCGGCCAGAATCTCCTGGACCTGGTCGGTAGTGATGGCATCCACGCCGCATCCGAAGCTGACCAGCTGGACCAGCTGCAGGTCGGGATACTCGGAGACGAACCTGGCTGCGGAATAGAGCCTGGAATGGTAGGCCCACTGGTCGGTCACCCTCAAGGGCATCTTCTGATGGTCGTCGCCGAAGCTCGGCACGGTCTTGCGGAACTTGGCGGCCGTGGGGTTGTTGGAGGCCAAGGCCCGCTCCCCCGCGGCCGGGATGATGTAGTCGCTCAGCTTGGGCAGTTTATGCACGTCCAGCTCGCATATGGAGTCCTCGGAGAGCACGGCCATGCCCAAGGAGCAGATGGTCTCGGGAATGCCGTGGTTGACTTCGGGATCCACATGGTAGGGGCGTCCCGACAGGACCACGCCCTTGACCCCGTACTCCTGCATGTAGGCCAGGGCACGAAGCCCCTCCTGGCGGACGTCCTCCTTGAACCGGGCATCCTCACGGTAGGCCTCCTGGACGGCCGTCCGGGCCTCATCCTCGCTCACCTGGGCCCAGTCGAAGACCTTGACGATCCGTTCGACCATCTTCTCCCTGTTGGACAGATTGAAGTAGGGTCGCATGAAGCGGACGCCGTTCTCCTTGAGCTCGGCCATGTTGGCCTCGATCACCACCGGATAGTTGGCCACGATGGGGCAGTTGTAATGGTTGTCCGTGTCGGGAACCAGCTCCTGCTCGTAGGTGACGCAGGGATAGAAGATGGTCTTGATGCCCTTGTCGACCAGAGAATGGATGTGCCCGTGGACCAGCTTGGCCGGGTAGCAGATGTTCTCGGAGGCGATGGACTCCATGCCGCTCTCGAAGAGCTCGTGGTTGGAACGCCCGGAGATCATGACCCGGAAGCCCAGAGAGGTCAGCAGGGTGAACCAGAAGGGGTAGTCCTCATACATGTTGAGCACACGGGGAACGCCGATATCGCCCCTGGTGGCCTTGTCCGGGGTCAGACGGCGGTAGGCGAAGGCCCGCTTGTACTTGAAGTCGTAGAGGTTGGGCCTGTCGGAGCGCTTCCTGTTCTTGTCGCCGCCGCGCTCGCAGCGATTCCCGGTCACGTAGCGGCCGCCGTCCTCGAATTCGGTGATGGTCAGCTTGCAGTGGTTCTGGCAGAGCTTGCAGACATCGTGGGTGGTGGTCATGGAGAGGTTGTCCAGATCCTCCCCTGCCAGGATGGAGCTGACCACATGGCCGTCCTGCACCTTCAGGTCAGGCAGGGTCGTCTTGAACCCCTGGTCGTTCTTAGAGGCAATCTTGTTGACGGCGGCCGGCGACAACTGTGACTTGGTGGGAGTCGGAGTCATATTAGGGGTTGTGGGCGTGCTGCCCACGGACTTCACCCCGTCGGCCATGTGGGAGCTGGCCGCAACGAAATCCTCGACCTCATCATTCTGCGGGCAGTGCATGCGGGCCGTCAGCGCGGCGCCGTAGGCCCCCATGAGCCCGGCAATGTTGGGCCTGGTCACCTTGCGACCGGTCAGGAGCTCAAAGGCCCGTAGGACGGCATCGTTGAGGAAGGTACCTCCCTGGACCACAACCACCGGCCCCAGGGCGTTGGCGTCACGCAGCTTGATGACCTTGTAGAGGGCGTTCCTGACCACCGAGTAGCAGAGTCCGGCGGCGATATCCTCCGGGGAGGCGCCCTCCTTCTGAGCCTGCTTGACCGAGGAGTTCATGAAGACCGTGCAACGGGAGCCCAGATCGGTCGGGGCCTCGGAGGCCAGCGCCTGCTTGGTGAACTCCTGGATGCTGATGCCCATGGACTGGGCGAAGGTCTGCAGGAAGGATCCGCAGCCTGCCGAGCAGGCCTCATTGACGCAAATCGAATCGATGACCCCGTCGTTGACGGCGATGTACTTCATATCCTGCCCGCCGATGTCGATGACCGAGGTGACGCCGGGGCTGATCTCCTCGGCTGCCCGGTAGTGGGCCATGGTCTCGACCACGCCCTCGTCAACATGCAGGCCGGCCTTGACCAGGCCCTCACCATAACCAGTAGCGCAGGCGCGGGCAATGTAGGCGCCCTCCGGCAGGGACTTTCTGACCTCTTTGACGATGTTGGCGGCGGCGATCAACGGGCTGTCCTTATGTACCCCGTAAGTGGACCAGACGATGGTCTTGTCGTCGTTGATCAGCACGGCCTTGATGGTCGTGCTGCCCGCATCGATGCCCAGGAAGTGCGGCCCCTTGGCCCCAGACAGATCTCCAGTAGGGATGACCTGGGCCCCATGCCGGTCGTTGAATTCCTTGCGCTCCTCCTCGTTCAAGAAGAGCGGGCGGATCGTTCTGGCCGTGGAGGGCATGTTCTCCAGGCCTTTCAGGGCGGAGAGAACGCCATCCAGCGAAGTCAGGTCAAAGTGCATGTCTTGATCTTGGCGAGCATCCTTGGCGGTTTCGGCCAGAGAAGCCTTTTGCTCACCATCGACCAGTGTGGTGGTGCGGCCACCCTGCATGGCATCCTGCAGAGCCATCTTGTCCAGGTTCGAAGCCTTCTCGGACCGTGCCTTGTCGACCTCTGCCTGGTCCAGCCCCCAAGCCGGACCGAAGGGGTCGTTCACATCAGTTTCTGGCGAATAGTCGGTCTTGACCTGCGCTGCGCTGTCCTGGTCATCCTGGTCGTGACGACCAGCCATGATGGCAGCGCCGTAAGCCACATAAAGGTGTGCATTCTCGGGAATGATGTAGCGGCTGACCCTGTCCTGGAGGATCCGCTTGAAGGCTTCCCTGAGCTCGCTCATAAAGAAGAGGGGACCGCCCAAAAAGATGACGTTGCCACGGATGGGACGTCCGCAGGCCAGACCGGAAATGGTCTGCGTGGCCACGGCGTTGAAGATGGAAGCGGCCAGATCCTCCTTGGCAGCCCCATCGTTGATCAGGGGCTGGAGGTCGGACTTGGCGAAGACCCCGCAGCGTGAAGCAATAGGATAAATGGTCTTGTACTTGGCGGCCATATCGTTCAGGCCGGAAGCATCGGTGTTGAGCAGGGTGGCCATCTGATCGATGAAGGCTCCGGTCCCGCCTGCGCAGGACCCGTTCATCCGCTGCTCCGGGGTGGGCTTCAGATAGGTGATCTTGGCATCCTCGCCGCCCAGCTCGATGATCACATCCCCCTCGGGATAGGTGGCGTTGATGGCCTCGGTCTCGGCGATGACCTCCTGGGCGAATTCGGCCTGCAGCTGGCTGGCCAGTTCCAGCCCGCCCGAACCGGTGATCACCAGGCTGATGGGATTGCCGGCCAGCCCAACCCGGGATAGGGAAAGCTTGATGTCCGTAACCAGTTCCGCCACGCACTGGCGCACATTGGCATGGTGGCGGCGATAGTCGCTGAACAGCGCCTGATCCAGCCTGTCACCCGTGCCAAGAACCACGGCCTTGACTGTGGTGGACCCGATATCCAAACCCACACGCAGGAGATCCCGCGGTCCTGTGCCCTTATATCGACCCGCTATGTCGACGCCATCAGACATGAAACAACCTCAATCCGTGAGACCGCCGCATGATGGGTCCAAAAGCAGACACCACATCATATCCGGCTTACTCTATTTATGCTAACGCCAGAGCGTGAATAACTTTTGCGATATCAGGGAATCGAGGCTGTCGCCTTCGACACATCTTCCAGCAAAACCGCCTCTGCTGCAGGTAAGCCGCGGACTAGGGCAGGTACATTAGGGCGTTGGTTCCAACCCTTGTCCTCCACACTTTCCCCTCAATCCCAGCCGAATCGCACATGGAAGAAAAGCCGCTGTGCCCTTGGCGAAATTGGCTCGGGAGCAATCGACAGAGGGCCTTCAGAGAGCCTGCAAAGTATATGGAATTGTCCCCGTATTGAGAGACCCTGAGAGGACGTTTCCTTCGCTGACCAACCCGAATACCATCCTGTACAGGCTATGCCAGGTGAGTTGGTCAGACTGGCGGAACCGATGGTCAGGAGGCATCAGGTGCGAGCATACATGGGTTCGAACATGCGCGGGTCGATGGGTGCGCCGGTCGGCCCAGCGCCTTCAGGACTGGCTCCCAAACCATTGGATCAGCTGCCCCGCCTGGCACGCGATACCACCGAAGAAGACCCTTGGCCGGTCAGCGTGCTCAGCCAGAAGTACCACGACGCCGTGGCCCGCTGGCCCGGAGCCTGGGTGGAGGGTCAGATCGTGGAGATCAACACCCGCCGGACCGGTTCAGCATATTTGACTCTGCGTGACAACTTCGAGGACATCTCCATCAATGTCATGGGCTTCCGCGCATTCGCCACCCAAGCCAGGGAATTCCGCCAGGGCGACCGCGTGGTGGTGCACGGGCGGCCCGACCTGTGGATCAAACAAACCCGCCTGAGCTTCATGGCCGACCGGATCAAGCGTGTCGGTACCGGCGACCTGAAAGAGCAGATTGACCAGCTCAGGCGCAAGCTCAAGGGGGAGGGCCTCTTCGATGCAGAAAACAAGGTTCCCCTGCCTGAGTTTCCCCGGCGCATCGGCCTGATCTGCGCACCCAAGGCCAGAGCCGAGGGGGATGTGATCACCAACGCCCGTCTGCGCTGGCCTACCATCGAATTTTCCGTGGTGCATGCCCACGTCCAGGGACCTCAGTGCCCCCCCGAGGTGGTCGAGGCCATCCAGAAGCTGGACGCCGATCCGGCTGTGGATGTGATCATCGTGGCTAGGGGTGGCGGCAGCTTCGAGGATCTGCTGGGCTTCTCGGACGAGTCCGTGGTCCGCGCCACGGCGGCCTGCGTCACTCCCATCGTCTCGGCCATCGGCCACGAGGATGACTGGACCCTGATTGACCTGGCCGCAGACCTGCGCGCCTCCACCCCCACTGACGCAGCCAAGCGGGTGGTGCCCGACCTGGTTGAGCAGGAGGGGATCATCCAGGAGGCCCGGATGCGCATAAACGCGCGCATCCAGAATATGGTCGAAGGCGAGACACGGCTGATTGAGGGATACGCCAACCGCCCCAGCCTGACCAAGCCGCAGACCATGCTGGACAAGCCACAGCGACTTGTCGACGAGTCCCTGGTTCGCTTGGACATCGCCCTGCGGCGGATCGTGGACGATGCCTCCCTGACCGTGGAGAAACTCCAGTCCTCGCTGACCGCACTCTCTCCCCAGTCCACGCTGGACCGCGGATACGCAGTCGTGCAGACCCTGGACGGGAAGGTAGTCGTCAGCCCACAGCAGGTTCAGGCCGATCAGGATCTGACCCTGACTGTCAAAGAGGGCCGCATCGAGACCAAGGTCGTCAGCGGGCAGTGACCGATCCCACGTGGTCAGCCACATATAATCATCAGCGATAATCTTCCTTATTAATTAAAAATTTGATAACACACCGTATAAGAAGAGGAGCAGGAATGAGCGACACCGACGAGGAGCAGACCCAGCAGAAGGAGACGGAGCAGGGCAAGGAACAGCCGGTACTGGCCTCGGCCCTGAGCCAGAAGGAACGCGAGACCATCGCCAAACTGCCCTATGAGCAGGCACGGGATCAGCTGATCCAGGCGGTTCAGGCGCTGGAGGCCGGCGGCCTGGACCTGGATGCCTCCATGCGTCAGTGGGAGATCGGCGAGGCTTTGGCCAAGCGTGCCCAGGAACTGCTGGGCCAGGTTCGTGCCAAGCTCGATGCCGCCCAGCAGGAGCAGGCCAGCGCCGGAGCCCAGGCTGGCACCCAGTCCAACTTGGATGCCTGAAGAGCCCCCTATTCCACCATCACCGTGGCAAGCAGAGCTGCATGATCCGAGCCATCGATGGTTATGGTCTGCAGCCGGTTGGCTCTGATGTCACGGTCCACCACAACATGATCGATGGCCACCAACCTGGGCAAGGGGGCCCTATTGGCCGGCCAGGTCATGCTCATGCCATGCCCGGCCTGACGTGCCCCATCACTGAACCGCTCCCCCAGCATGTCTCGGAAAACTGCATGATCGTAGGTAGCGTTGAAGTCGCCTAAGAGCACGTATCGCGTGTGCTCGTGCTTCCGCAGTTTTCCCAGGTCGGACACACTGCGTCGCCAGGCATTCCAACTGCCAGGTTGCGGCGAGGTGGTATGGACCGAGACGAATCTGACATTGGTCTTGCCCCTGCCGAAATCGATGCTGGCCGCTGGCATCATGGAAGAGCGAGAGCCCACGTCGTCCTTTGAGGGCGACTGCATAGGCGCAGCCGTCCAAAGACCGTTGGCGTATTCTTTTGAAGATGTGGAAAGCTGCTCGTGGGGCAGATAGCGGTCGATGCCGGCCTTGTGCAGACGATCCACGAAATCCTTGCTAACCTCTTGCAGAGCCAGCACCTCGACCCGGTTCTCGCTGACCGTCTTGACTACCTGATCGGCATCGGCCTGACCCTTGTAGACGTTCAGCGTCATGACCCGGGCCACGTCGTCGTACCGGTCGGGATGCTCAAGCGCCATGAGCTGATCGGCTTGCCCATTGAGCTCGGATCCTTCCTGATAGAAGGGATACTGCCAGTAGACATTCAGGGCCAAGGCGGCGATAAGCACCAAAGCCGTAAACCATCGTGAAGCCATCAAAGCCAGGATCAGGGCCAGCAGACTCAAGAAGATGAACCAGGGTGTCAGAGCGGCCAGATCCGGCAGGTAGGGTATCGATGACAGCCATGCCGGGCAGGCACGCGCCGCCAGGGCCAGCAAGCTGGCCAACGCCAGCAGTCTGGCCGTCCACCCAAAGACATGCTTCACCAGGAAGGACTGTCTGAATTTCGCCATGGTCTCCTCCCAAGGAATGCACAGTCAGCTTGACCGTTGAGCAATTGTAAACCATGACCGCATGGCGGGCAGGGATAAAAGGCTAATGTTCTCCAGGAGGCACACGGTCCTAGCCTGCACATCAGCGACCTGCCCGAGTCGCACTTCGTGGTACAGTAGTTTCCGTTGCCCCGGTAGCTCAGGGGATAGAGCACTTCTCTCCTAAAGAAGGTGTCGTGCGTTCGAATCGCATCCGGGGCACCCTGTATTTACTAACAAAGTGGGTATTCAGGATATAGCCGGGTCGCATATTCGTATGACTCGTCAAAGTCAAAAATATGCAATGAATGAAGACACTCGATATTCAGCGATGCTCGAGCGACCTTTCTTATGTGACGAAATGTGTTCGAGAAAAAAGACAAATCACACGAACGACAACCGATAACAAATATATGCAAATATGGTATTGCGCGATAACTGCAATAAAATTACCTCAGCTGAAACATGAATTAGCAGAATTCTCCACTTTGACGGCGGAAAACAGATACAATCTTTTTTTCTTTTCCTGTCAGATCCGCGGCTTAATCCTTACAAGCCGTTGCCAGTCATTGTCTGATTGTCATATAGACCATCTTTCCCCATCTTCAGATAAGCCAGTCCAGTCTGAATCTTGAATAAAAACGATGAATGAAAGTCATCTTAAGTTGGCAATCTGTTTGTCATGGTGAAAATGTCATTCCATCACTGCCTTGCCAAGCGGCTGAATCTTGATTGAAACAACAAATAGACATGCGTATTTTCTGAATCGTTTTCGTCAGCTTAGCAAGGCACACGTTACGTATTGTCTTTGAGCTAAACAACAACTGCTCCGATAGTTAGTGCGTTCGGATCATATTCCATCTAGCGGATTGTGCACCATTACAAGATCACATTCGCTACGAAGCAAACTTGTCTCTATCGCCATAGCGCATTCAAACTTTAAATTGATGTCTTTCACAAAATGACATTAGTCAACTCTTGTACAGAACCCTAAAAAGAAGGTACTCATCCGTCTGATCTATACCAAGTAGAGACAAGAAACTATAGTCGGTTTGAAAATTAATCACTCAGCATTTACTAGTACGAAAAAACGTCTCCGATATCTGAAAGCGGCTGAAACCATTCGAGCACGCAGGACAGTAAATGAGAAGGACCCACACGTTACTTGGCAGCTCGCTATAGCCACTTGCTCATGCACGTTTTCAACCGCTATATATTTTGGACCGCTTCTTCAAGTTCAAAATAATTTTTGTTGGCTATTCTCCGCTAATTACGAAACATATGGCCAATTCATAATCTTTTGCATAAAAATTTAGACGTAGCTGATAACTTTCCTAAACCTACTGGCATGTTCGAACGACCTTAAACTATTTACTAAGCCCTTAAAGATCGCAACAATTAACTCAAGGTAAATAGTGAAGACGAATCCTTCATTACCCGCTCTCTTTAACTCCATGAGCACGTCTGAAAATGTCACGATGACATTAAGAGACTTCCCCTTAGCTTGCTTTTATATATGGAAGATAAACATCAATCGTTATGACACATAACGCACTGCAATGTTTTTTTACCTGCATAGCCCTTTACACTCTTTATTGTCTTGAGAAAACTCTGAACCCCATAAGCAATACTCCTATTGTCATCATCAAGAGGGAGATATATAGTTTCGTCCGTCTTGTCAGTTAGCTTCGGGTACGGATTGGGTAGCGCCCTCAATATAGAAACGAGATTCTTCCTCACTTCATCCTTATTTTCGGGACTATCAAGGTTCGCATACATCGGAATAGCCTTTGCAAGCAGGTGGATAAAAGGCTCAAGAGCCACATCGGAAGCATGTTCAGAGAAGTCAGCCTTCTCCTCAGATTTGTTGAAAAGATGCTCCGCAATCCAATCTACAACTTCTAATCCAAGTTTCGCATCTTGCTTGGCCACCTCTTTAACAGCGGATTCTAACACTTCTTTATCTGCATTCTTAAGGTATTCTGGCAGTTCTAGATACAATTCTGATTTAACTGCAAGCGATACCTGCGGATCTGCTATTACTGAAGGAATTTCGTTTGTTGGTATATTGGCTCCTTCCATTAAACTTTCCCACTCCCTGATACAAGCCGTACGAGCACCTCCACTTTCAAGTAGATTGAAATTATCAGCCGTCGAAGATAAAAGCCCATCTTTCATAAGTTCAGCAAACATAATACTATTACGATCCGTTAGGCTGCCGGCATCGAGAGATTCAGATGATAATTTTAAGCTCTGCACCAGTTGAATTTTCTTTGGCAAATCGAAACCTGACGCATCAGAATTCAAAATCAGCGTAGCCAAAAAAACTAAATCCTCATCATTGAGGTCGTTATTCTCCAAGTCTCTCACGGAGAGGGGCATATATTCCATTAATTGGTCAAAATCTATGTCGACCGTTGCAGAAGTCTTGAATTCTGGATTATTTACACTCAAATAAACGAAAATATTGTTTGGTGTCGGTATGAATAGCCGATGTTGCGCCATGGTACGGATTACAATTTGCGCAATCTTCCTCACCTTGCCATTTTCCGTAGTCGGTAAAATTCCACTTAAATCTGTAATACGTTGATTAGGTTTAGACCTTTTGATTAAAGATGCGATATTATCAAGTGTCTGATTGTCAATATCCCTGCTACCAAAAGTTTCAATTATTTCACGAACTATTTGAGCATATTCACTTTTATCCCCATTTATGGTGACCTTAGTATTCATCTTCAAGTAGTCAGACAAACAAGTATTACTTATCACATTGTATTCCTCAGTATCTTGTTTGCGAATCGCATTAAGAGAAAAATCGCAACTAGCTCCAAAAATGGTTTCAAGGTTTATTCTATTCACTATATAGTTATGACGTTGCCTTATGGCTTCTAGCATGTTAGCGCACAGCGGCCTTACATTCTGCAAAGATATCCCCGCATATGCATAATAATTAGCAATCAGCTCTGCTTGCTCTTTTGAAAGTCCAGGATCTTGCATACACTTCAAGTCTGAATCGCATTTTCGGAGGTACTTACGCACAATCTCATCCATTCTTTCTCCGTTTGATGTTTCTTTCCGGAGATTGTTCAAAGCTACACTTGTATATTGTTTTCGCTGATTGTCACTCAATTCTTGAGAACCAACCAGGAAATTGAAAATTTTGTCCGACTTTTCAGCCATGATACCGACAATTCGTCTACTATTCTCTGCACTTACGCTCTCATCGTTCAAATATGCCGCATAGAATTCCTGATCCCAATCGTCATAGCTGGAAGGGGATCTCAGCATATTCTCTGCTTGGTCAGGATACTTGTTAAGCAGCCAATCGAGGAACTGCACATTATAAGCGTCCCTGCTTTTCGTTATTTCCGGTCCGAAGTCTGTATATATAGCTTCACAATCATCCTTTGTTAGCTTCCAATCCAAAGAATGCTCACCTTGAGCAAGGTTATGAATTTCAAAATTAACCCCGTCATTTGAAATCCACTGGCTATTACGAGACGCGGCATAAAGCTGATAATCGTCTGAAATGTAGCCCTCTGCTATGAGATCACTGCCTAGAGTGTGCCCATAACACATCTCAACAAACTTACTCAGATTACAGGGTACCTTTAAATCACTGGAGGAAGGAGGAGCCGTCCAGTCGCTTTCGTTCATTACTGTTTGGATACTGGAATGTGCCGTTCTGCGAAGCAGAAAATTCAGTTGGTCGATTTCTGTCTGCTCTGCCGTATCTAGATTATCCATCCAATCCTGGTCATCAACCGCAATGGCGATAAGATCATATAGATCACTAAAATCAATGCTTATACCGCCCGACAAAACAAATTCTAGCTCTTCATTCGTCTGATAATTATTTTCTACGTTCTGCCAAAAATCGACAGAATCCAATTGCTCTTCATCCTCGTATGTAAACTGGCCTACTGTAAGAGGCACAATATCGGGAGGAGTACGGTAGGCGGAAGCCTTCACTTTTATTGCCCTCTTTAAAATTTCGCCTAGTCTTTTGCTTTTCTCCGTGAATCCATGACTATCTACTAATTGGTTTTTTAATGCCACAATTTTGCGTAAGGCATCATTTCTAACATGTTCAACAATCTGAAGTTTGAATCTGTAAATATCGTCCAAGTGGCTTGTTCCCAAGCGCAGCTTTTCAAAGTCTCGTGGATACACACTTTTATACGCCACCATAGCTAAAACATGGTTCACATCAAGTGAAGACTGCCCACCAGGCTCTAGATTTCCAAACATTAGCTTAGATCGGAAAATCAGAAACTCGTTATGAATGTTTTTTATAAGACGCATATCAGTTATATGCTTTGACAATATACGAATGAGTCGCCGATCAATTCCATCATTCTTAAATTCGCTACTAATCCATCCCTTAGCGGCTGTAGGTGACATGAACGGAACCATAGGGATAATCAAATCAAAGAATTTTGTTCTGTTTGCTCTCTCGACATTTTCGTTCCTCACGTAAGAGCCATTCACTGAATTCATCGATTCCGATACATCGTTTTCGCTAAAGGTGTCGAAAATGCTGTCTCGTACTGCGTAGACAAAGCAAATCGATCTACCTTCGTTGGAGGGATCTTGATTGAGGATAGTGTTGAGTTCCTTGAGATCTTCAAATATACGAGTATTATCAAACCGATCAATATCCTCAAATATAACAACTCGCTTCTTTGATGAGCTAAAGAAGTAAGCAATCTCGTCTAAATACTTATCAAAATAAGTCTCACCATCGTCTCCGTCTAGTGATAATGAAGCAGAACCTGCAGTCAAAGATTTCAATCGCATACGACCCTGTACGGTTGAGGGTATAAAGACAAAACAAGCAAGAATAAAGAAGACAGCCAACGCCAAGGCAACCATAACAGAAGGCCAGAACTGAGGATTAGGCGAGAAAAACGATCTGATTTTCCCTGTCCATCCAAGACCCGTACACAATAGAAACATCAACAAACCGAACATGATGCTGTACAACCAACGTCTTTTAGGCTTGATGCTGCGCAACCTGCGAAAATGCGAAATAGCACTGCTTTCCTGATATAAAAGCTGCTTGACTATCTCTTTTTCAATCGAGTCAGTTTGATCTGAATAACTTTGCCCATTATCAGGTGACTCATCATCCTGTCCATTCAAGGAAGACAAAGAGATGAACAGACAATTACTATTACCTTTATCATCTTGAAATCTTGAATCATCCTTAAATGCACAAAGAACGCTGCTTTTGCCGGTTCCATATCCTCCAGATAAGGCGATATTGCGGACTTTTGAGAAAACAGAGCTTTTTGTAGGACTCTTGTCCGATTCCAAAGCATCGCAAAGAACGTTGGATAGCAGGTTATAAATCCCGCTATGCTTTGCTTCGTCATACTGTTCTGTTAAAGGTTCTAAAACCTCGTCGGTAGGATAACCTTCAGACTGACCCCTTATCTCACACATAAATACATTATACGGAACCACGTCAGCCGACTCTACACGGTATAAGTCTAAAGATATGAACGATTTCAATTGTTACTGAAGACTTCATCCCCCGCCTGACACCCCACACCCATGAGCCTTATGCCTCAAAATCATAGGCGGAAAGCCGCCGCACAATGTCCAAATCACGTACGAAGCCAGCATTAAACTTATTTCTTCTGAAGTGTCGCCACAACTCTGCTTGCCTGCGATACTTAATGGGTGACATGCATATATGCCTTTTTGAAGGGTGCACATGTGAAACTGCGCTGCTGACAAATCTGCCATAGAGACATCCCAATGTTTACCAGCAAATACTGCACCGCATGGATACGGGAATCCTCCAGGTAGACATAGGGTGTGGTGCCAATCTCCTACTTTAACAATCGAATGAAATGTCAGTAGAAAGACCGATTTGGCCATCTAAAAGACGGCGTGCAGCTCATACAAACAGAACGACACATTGACGGACCTTCAAGCAGACCCAGAGTCAGTTTTACTATCATCCATATGAATATCAGATAGCTGCCATAGAATCGTCGCCCCAGCCTATAGCCAAGTCCATAGGAGAACTTGCACACCAACAGTTGACAGAAAGATATTGTTCGCGCAATTGGAGAACAAGTATCAATCAGTCAAGAAGCACTGGTATCGATTCCATACGGTACAGGCTTCGCCACAGGGCAGCCATTTTTCCGCATACTCCAAGCCGGTATAAATCAACGTTGTATCGGCAGTCTTGGCATCAAGGTCGGGGGCGAGTCAACTGCAAGCGGGACAGATCTATAAAAGGGAAACATCGCGAAATTGTGTTAAGAGAATTATCCCATCGGATAGATAAAGCTCATATTTGGATTAACACCCTGCTATTAGTCAATGATCACAAAAGTCCATACTGGTCCGCATTGTATTGAATATTGCAAGCCTGCACGACGATGTGCATGAAAAAACCGGCCAGGGAAAGACCAAGGGAACACCCCGGGACCCCTCTGGCCGGTATACCTTATTAAGGAACCTGCTCTACAGCGCTGGCTCGATGAGAGTTACCCTTATTCCTTCACCGTGTAGCCCTGCTGCTTGGCGTAGTTCTGCAGATCCTTCTGCCAAGCCGCGATCCCCTGATCCAGCGTGGCCGACTTGGAGGTGAAAGCGGTCATCTTGTCACCGTAGATTCCACGTGCGTAGACCTCAAAGGGCAGGAACTTGTAGCCAGGCAGAACGTTCTTGGCGGCCTGCGACAGGACCTCGTTGAACTTCTGGCCGCCGAAGTAGGCGTTGTCCTTGCCGTCGGCATCCTTCAAGCTGGTCATAGAGAGGAACTCGTTGGACTTCAGCGTGTTGTTGTCAGCCGGGAAAGCGCCGCCATCGACACGGGTCTTAATGCCCTCGGCGTTATGGCAAGCGTATTCCAAGAACTTATATGCAGCCTTGCTCTTCGAGTCGTCCTTGGTCTTGATCATAGCCAGCGAAGACCCGCCGTTCTCAGAATTCTCTGTTCCGCCCTTTTCCCAGGTCGGCATCTGCGCCACACGCCACTTGCCGGAGGCATCAGGGGCACCGGACAGCAGGTTGTAGGGCATCCAAGCGCCCATGAGCAAAGAAGCGATTGATCCGTCATTGAGGCCCTTGTTCCAATCATCAGACCATCCGGGAATCTTGGTGTTGATCAGGTCCTCATTGATCATCTTCTGCCAGTAGTCGTCCCACTTCTTGACCTTGGAATCACCGGTCAGATTGATGGTGACGGTCTTGCCGTCCTTGCTGGTGGCAAAGGGCTTGGCGCCGGCCTGCCAGGTCATGGAATCGAAGAACCCTGCATCGCCTGAGTCCGAGGTGATGTAGGAACCAACAGCCTTGATCTTCTTCGCTGCCTCGTAATACTCATCCCAAGTAGTGGGGACCTCGGTCACTCCGGCCTTGTCGAACACCTCCTTGTTGTAGAACAGAGCCATGGGGCCCGAATCCATAGGCAGCGCGTAGACGCCCCCATTCAGATTCACTGAATTCCATGTGCCCGGCGTATAGAAGCTCTTGTATCCGGAGGCGCCCATGTCAGACAGATCCTGCAGCTTGTCCTGAGTGGCGTATTCAGGCAGAGCATAATACTCGACCTGTGCAAGGTCAGGGGCGCCCTTGTTGGCGGACAAAGCGTTGTTCAAGGCCGTGTACTCTTTTTTGTTGGTGCCGACATTGGTGACCTTCACCTTGATGTCGGGATTCTTGGCTTCGAATCCCTTGACTGTCCGAGGAAGAGTCGAATCCCAGGACCAGACCAAGATTTCGGTCTTCCCCCCCTTGCCCGACGCAGAGGAACCGCTGCCCGATCCGCCGCAGCCGGCGAGTCCGAACGCCATGGCCACAGCACCTGTCAGGGCTATGACCTTCGTCATCTTTTCGAACCTCATTGTCCCTATCTCCTTTTCTGTTGTCCTTGGCAACAACACATGACTACTGATATCTTTCACTGTCCTATGGCTCAAGGCCTATAGCACGGTTTTGGTTTCTTTGGTTATTCTTTGACGGCTCCTGCGGCGAGGCCGGATTGCCAGTATTTCTGCAGGAGGAGGAAGGCGATGACCAGGGGGATGATGGTGATCAGGCTGCCGGTGATGACCAGGTTCTGGATGGCCTGCCCGCCCGCGGTGCTGGCCTGGTCCTTCCACTGGTTCAGGCCGATGGTCAGCGGGTACCAGTCCGCGTCCTTGAGCATGATCAGGGGCAGGAAGTAGTTGTTCCAGGTCGCCACGATCGTGAACAGGGCGCAGGTCACGATCCCCGGCGCCAAAAGGGGCAGGCTGATGGTGCGGAAGGTGCGCCACTCCGAGGCGCCGTCCACGCGCGCCGCCTCCAGCAGCTCGCCGGGCACGGCCTGGTCCGAGAAGATCCACATCAGGTACAGGCCGAAGGGGCTGATCAGGCTGGGGACGATCATCGCCCAGGGCGTGTTGGTCAGCCCCAGCTTCGCGAACAGCAGGAACTGCGGCACCGCCAGGGCGATGCCCGGCACGCTGATCGCGCCCAGCACCACCGCGAACACCGCCTTGCGGCCCGGGAACCGGAACTTGGCCAGCGCGTACCCGCCCATCACCGCCAGCAGCGTGGCGCCGCCCGCGCCCACCACCACGTACATGAGCGTGTTCGCCAGCCAGCGGGCGAAGATCCCGTCCTGGTAGGAGAACACCTCCCGGATGTTGTCCCACAAGGCGAACGAACGGCCCGGCCCCAGGCCGAACGTGCTCGTGAAATCCGCCTGCGTCTTCGTCGCGTTCACCAGCAGGTAGGCGAACGGGAACAGGCAGTACAGGGCGAACACGCCGCACGCCAGCGTCAGCCACACCGACCGGCGCGGGTTCGACGGGTTCGAGAAGCCGCTCGACGCCGCACGACGCCGCTCAGCCCGCTCGTCCGCCGCCACTCGCCTGGCCCGCGCACGCTCCGCCGCCCGCACCCGGCGGCCCCCGGCATCCAGCACGCTCATCGCATCTGCTCCCTCATGCTCCGCAGCTGCACCGCATACGCCACCAGCATCGTCAACGCCGCCATCACAATGGCCAGCGCAGCCGCATAATTGGACTGATTGCCCGAAAAACTCAGATTATACGCATACATGTTCGGCGTGTAATACGTCGTGATCGCATTGCCCGGCACCATGTTCTGCATCACGCTCGGCTCGTTGAACAGCTGGAAGGAGCCGATGATGCTGAAAATCACCGTGATCGCCAGCGAGCCCCGCAGCTCCGGCAGCTTCACCCGGCGCACCACCTGCCACTCGCCCGCCCCGTCGATCGCCGCCGCCTCATACAAGGAGCGCGGCACCGTCGACAGCGACGAATAGAAGATCAGCATGTTATACCCCGTGAACTCCCACGTATTGATGTTCCCGATCGCCGCCAGCAGCACCGACGGCTGCAACACGTCCACATGCGTGCCCAGCCACGCGTTCAACGAGCCCACCAGCCCGTACTTCGCCCCGTACATGAACCCCCACACCAAAGCCGACACCACCGCCGGCACCGCATAGGGCAGAAACGTCGAAATACGGAAGAACCGCATCCCATGCAGACGCAGCGAATCCAAGGCCAGGGCCATCAACGCCGACAGGCACAGCATGATAGGCACCTGCACCACCGTGAACACCACCACCCGGCGCACCGACGACCAGAACTGCCCATCAGCCAGCAGACGACGATAATTCGCCAACCCCACAAACACCGTCCCACCAACCATCCGATGCTGAAACAAGGAAATCCACACCGCATACAACACCGGCACCACAAACACCACCACAAACACCAGCGCAAACGGCCCCATAAACAACCAACCACGCCAACGAGAACCCATGTGGCCCCGGGGCGCACTACTCGATTGGGTAGCAGCGCCGCTAGTGACAGCAGCCATATCTGACCTTCTCCCTCGAAGCTCTGCAACAACACAAACAATCAAGCTCCGACCATATCGAACTGCAATGGACGTTCACCGGATGTTTTCGTTACCATAATAGCATGAATCAGAGAATCCAGTATTCTCTCAATCTTTGATATACTGGTGTTTATAAAATGGTGTCGCAAACATATTGTCTGCCACCAAGGAGCAACCGGCGCTAAGGACGGCAAGCTCCCATGAGCTGGATCAGGTAGGCATGGGACGGAAGAAACAGGTATCGATACAGGACGTTGCACAGTTTGCCGAGGTATCGCCGCAAACGGTGTCGCGAGTCGTCAATGACAGCACGGCTGTGCGCCCCCACACCAGGCAAAAAGTGCTGAACGCCATGGAAGCCTTGGGCTATCGACCGAATTATGCCGCCAGGGCATTGAAACACGGCCGGTTCAACAACATTGGCATCGTCCTGTTCAACATCACCACATTTGGCAATGCACGCATCCTGGACGGCGCTGTGGAAGCCGCATCAGAATTCGGATATGCGGCAACCGTCCACATCGTCAACCACTCATCGGAGATTACCTTGGCGGACATCGTAGAGCAGATGAAGCAGCTGCCTGTCGACGGCGTTATCGTGGTGCTCGAACAAAGGGTCGTCGATTTCGATCGTTTCAGACCCAGCAAGGAGCTACCTGTGGTGCTCATCACCGAGAAGCCTTCCGCTCATTGCCCCACTATCGATGCCGATCAATACGGATGCTCGACTTCGGCCGTCGAATATCTGCTCAACAAAGGCCACCGCACTGTTTACCACATCTCAGGCCCCTCGACTTCACGGGCTGCGGAAAGCCGGGCCAAGGGATGGAGAGACGTCCTTCATGCTCACGGCATCCCGGTACCGCCGACCTATATAGGCGACTGGGAAGCAGACAGCGGATATGAGGCAGGTCGCGCCTTGGCGCATGAAGCTGATTGCACAGCCATCTATGCAGCCAACGACCAGATGGCCTATGGAGCCATTGAGGGCCTCAAAGACTCCGGCAAAAGAGTGCCTGAGGATGTCAGCGTGATCGGTGTCGACGATTCTCTGATCGGAACGGTTCCAAGGTTAAGCCTAACCACCATGCGCATGGATTTTGAAACCATCGGGCGTGAGGCCTTTGCCAAGGTCAAACTCCAGTGCGAGGGAGAATACGTTCCTACAAACACCAAGACGCTTATTCCGGCAAAGTTGATCCAGCGCGGCTCGGTCATCGACATCAGCCAGCGTCATGAATAATCGCGGTTAGGTCGCCCCCCCCCCCCCCACACACACATCTGAACCATCTGACTCGGCCTCACTGCCTTGGCCCAAGTACCAAGTAGATATCAGATCACAGGTACCTTGATCTTTGCTGCAATGATGCGACGGACTTCTGCAATGCCCGCAGAAGGGCCCAAAGACCTTATCGCCACCTTCAACAAGCCGACACGCACGCTTGTCTATACCCGCGAGATTATTCATTAGGTAGCTAACTATCTATCTAAGGAGAGTCTTTGAGCGAAGACTATGGCAAGCGGATCAAACGGGCAGCCAACCTCATGTCACGATCCATGGATGCCTACGCGGGCCGGTACGGACTGACCGGCACCCAGATGTCCATCATTGACTTCCTAGGCGAAGCCCAGAACCACACCCAGCGGGACATCGAGATGGAATTCGACATCCGTCCGTCCACAACGACAAAAATCCTGCAGCGTATGGAGACCAGCGGACTGGTTGCCATTAAGCGGGATCCCAGGGACGGCCGTCAACGCATCATCGCTCTCACCGCCAAGGCCCGGGGCCTGCAGACAGCAGTGCGGGCCTATATCACTGACCAGCAAACAGCCATGGCACGCCGGTTCGACCAACGCGATCTAGCTGCCTTCGACCGTGTGCTGGCCTATTTCATCACCCTGAATTCCGATGAATCCTCCCAAGCCGGAAAGGAGTCTCGCTCATGAGCGCAACCCAAGCAATCCCCCGCAGGGTAATCGGCGCGGTGGTAGCCACTGGCATCATGTCTTTCTGCGGCGTGATCGTGGAAACGGCCATGAACATCACATTCCCTGCCCTCATGAGCCATTTCGGCATCGGAACCTCCAGCGTGCAATGGATGACCACCCTCTACCTGCTGGTCGTCGCCTCCATCACCCCGCTCTCGGCGGCTCTTAAGCGCCGATTCCGCAGCCGGACCCTCTTTCTGTGCGCCAACCTACTCTTCTTGACCGGACTGGTCATCGACGCGCTGGCTCCGGTCTTCCCGCTCCTGCTGCTGGGAAGGGCCATACAAGGACTGGGCACCAGCATCGCCCTGCCCCTGATGTTCAACATCATCCTTCAAGAGGTTCCGACAAAGCGCATCGGCACCATGATGGGCGTAGGCACCCTGATCACAGCCATCGGACCGGCTGTCGGCCCCACCTTCGGCGGTCTGATAGCGACCACCATCGGATGGCGTTTCGTCTTCATCATCCTGATTCCCGTACTGCTCGTCTCGCTGGTGACCGGCCTGGCCTGCATACCCTCGGTTCCGATAGCGGCAGATGGTGACCAGGCCGGACTGGGTCCGCTTGACGTGTTCCTGATGGTTCTGGGCTTTGCCGGTCTGATCTTCGGCATCAGCAATGCCTCGGCAGGATGGCTCTCCTGGAGATTCGGCGGGGCGCTGGCCCTGGGCCTTATCGCCCTTGCAGTGTTCACCCTCCGCGCCCGGCATCAGGCCCAACCGATCATCGACGTGCGCCTATTCACCGACAGCCGCTTCTCCCTGCATGTTGGTGCCTACATCCTCTTCGAGATCAGCGCCCTGGCCCTCTCGTTCATCCTGCCCAACCACCTGCAACTGGTCGATGGCTGCACCTCCTTGCAGGCAGGACTGGTGGTGCTGCCGGGCGCGGCGATCGGAGCCGTCCTGGCACCGCTCTCCGGCAGACTCTACGATCAGCTGGGCCCGCGCATTCCCATCATCAGCGGCAGCTGTGTCGCCCTGATCGGCCTCCTGGGATTTGCCCTGACTGCACGTCAGCTGACAGCCGTTGCCATCCTGATACTCTATATTTTCTTCATGCTGGGCATCGGGCTGAGCTTCGGCAACATCATGACCAACGGCCTGCACAGGCTGAGCCAGGAACAACAGGCTGACGGCAACGCCATTTTCAACACCGTCCAGCAGTTCGCCGCAGCCATCGGCAGCAGCCTGGCAGCCACCATCGTCGCGGCAGGCCAGGCCGCAGTCGCAGATCGACGGCTGGGCACCATCAACGGCTCCCAGCACGCCCTGATCCTGCTACTGGTCATCGGCACCCTGGAGGTCCTGCTGATCCTGGCCGCCCTGCGTCGCTCTCGCAAACAACAACTCGATTGAGGGACGGTGACCTTCAGTCCACGTCCTGAACAATGCTCATACATTGTTCAGGAGTCGGAACAAACACAATAGGGAGTCAGGAGTGGCTGTGGTTGGTAGACACATGCTTGCATTGCTATTGCCCGTCTGTTGATCACCTATAGTCAGTCGCACCTACATCTGTCCAATATGAAAATTAACACACCGCTGTATTGCGCACGGATTGAGGGCCTCCTGACACATGGTCATGAGCTATTCGACGAACCCATACAAGCATGAGAATGCGGCCCCGTGAAACCGAACGTTTATGCTGCATGCAAACAGTATGGCCTAAATCGAATAGCTGTCCGACTGCAACCGAGAATCCCGATCAAATCGATTCTTCATGCCGCCTTATACGGACCGGCAGCCTTTGAACATGCAGACTATTCACATCGCGACGGCGCAGCCTGGAAAGCAGTGTATGAACCCAGCGAGAATACCGAAATCACTGAAAAGAGCCCTGCCATGCTCTCACATCAGAATTGATCATCCTGGTCTGCTGAGAGCCCCGGCTGGAGGAGATGCTTCTGCAGTCGATGAGCGATTCGCAAATGCGTTGAAGCTGCTAGAGAGCTCAGAAAACCGGCGCTTCGCTTAGGCAGGCAAGAGTTGAATATTGACAATTTAGATGTTCTAAGCGCAATAGCTTGTATCGCTGGATGCAAGAAATGATCAGAGGGCAGAAAACATTGAGTGAGTTGGCCAAGCGACTTCAAGATGCAACCAGTCTCAGAAAATTCCCTAGCAACTGTTCCCGGCTTGGCGGATGACCGGAACATAACGACGAAGGTTCGTCTTTTAAGACTTTCCCAAAAGCAGATCGCCGCTCCTGTTAAGATCTCAGATCTTAAAACGGTGTGTACCGCACACGTGATGCTAACGATTGGCAGGCAGGGCGACGACTAATCGGGTACACATAGCCAGCATTTGACCTCTGACGTTGCCAATCTGTAAATACATGTATAATTTAAATAAAGAGCTTGGCTTACTAGCTAATAACTGCTTTCTGGCTTGTGAAACACAAATCTCACTAACAATGTCGTGAACCCTCCTCACCTCCCTAAGGAGAACTGATGAAGAAGACAAAGGCTTTTGGACAGACAGACTTTGATCCGGCAGAAGCATCTCAGGGGGATTCCCATAGACGCATGGGACAGTTGGCGACATTGCCAGCCCGATTCCATAGCGAAGCAAGGACGGCTGCGGCTATTTGGGAAAAACAAGTAATTGCCCTGATAGCAGTATTGATGAGTGTGGCCCTATTCTCGGGATGCCAAGGATCGAATCAGTCAGAGCCGTCAGTGAAACAGGCCTCCGAATATTTGTCATCTTTGACAAAGTACGACATTCCTGTTGTCGGCAGTACCGAACCCATCTCTGCAAGTAAATCTGGAACCCTGTATGTACTTGCACGGCGGGCCGACCTTAAGCAGGCAAAACCCGAGCAATGCAAGGTAAATGGGCAATCCATGCATCGATCTTCTTCAAACTTGAATTATCCTGCAGGCGACGGGCAGAATTTCTTCCCATTTGCACAAATCGACATTAAAAAGGGCAACTCGCACAAGCTCTCATGCAACCAGCAGGATGGTATCGAAATGATTGCATTGCTCGATCCTCACGTTCGAAGCCTGCCAAAGCAAGCCGCATAATTCCGGTTATTGCCTTTCCGCGCTGTTACGACACGTCGATTCCGGCTTTAATCGCTCGAGTCCTATCAGTAAGTGCCTCTATAAACAATGAATCTCTTGTCGCTGGGTCTGTCCCGATTCATGGGTCGATCAGTATGCTTCAACTAGGTTTTCTTGGATTAAGGCTTGTGGTGAAAACAAAATAGCATCTGAAGAAACCGTAAAACGTAAAGAATCCACGTCTACAACATTTAGACCTAAACCGAACCATATTGCATTCTCCGGCGAATGCAGCAATGAATGGCTGAAATTCTACTGTGAAAAATATACTGGCGATTCAGCACCTGCGTGGCGGCGGTAGTAGTGGCCGCCGCCCTGCTGGCCCATCAGGATCCCAGGCACAGAAACCGTCCGGCCCAGCACCTGATCTTTCCTGGTGTCATCATTTATGTTTCTCTCCCCATACCATGAAAGAATAGCCAATCAATTTGGTCGCCCGCAAACAGAACCAGCGGGACAGGAGACCTACCAAGCAACCGTTTCTACTGGCAAATTCTTCAATTTTCGAATCAGTCAGCCAATAGGGCATGCTTCCCCGGCACGACATTGGCTAGGGGTCTGATGGTCGTGAACCCATTGATCCCAGTTAACCCCACTACCGCCGCTTTGTGGTGCCGCCGATTCATGTGCTGGTGCATATCCGCCTCCACTGCCGCCCCGCCCAAAGGACGGCCGGTAGGAGGGCGTGTAGCCGCTTCGGCCGCTGTTATTGGAGGATGCCGCCTGCTGGGCAGCCAGCTGGTCAGCCTGGCTCTTGGCTTGCACGGAGGCGTTCACCTGGTCGATGGCCAACTGCAAGTCGTTCACCGCATCCTGGTAGGTCTTCGCCTCAGCCCCCTTGACCTGGCCGGCCCGGTCTATGGCCTTCTGCAAGCCGTCACGAGTCGCATTGTCAGCGACCTTCCCCTCCGAATCACCCAGCAGCTTGGCCGCCTCGCCCTTCTTCGCATTCAAGGCCGCCTTCGCATCATCCAGGATCTTCGCATCCCGGGAAGCCAAAACCGCCCTGGCATCCCTGCCCACAGCTGCATATGCGCCGCTCTCCTTGCCCGCCTTGTCAGCGGCAGCATTCAAAGCACCCGTGGACATGGAAGCCTCGCACTGCACAGTCTGCGGCCTGAGCCCGTCGGCTGCCTTCACGCTGCGGGCCAAGGCCCTGACGGCCTGAGCATCCTTGACCTGATTCTTATTCACTCCGGAAGCTTCACGGTAAACGGCCATCCGGGCCGAGCCGGTCTTCCCCTGCAGGGCTTTTACAGCTCGGCTGCAGGAGTCCAGCGCCGCATCATGCCGACGGGACTCAAACACGCGCCAGCCCACAAGACCAGCCACAACCACAACGGCTACCACGACAGTGACAATCAGCGGAACCATCCACTTCGGATGATGCCCCCCACCCGAAGGTTCTCCGCCATCCTCAGGCACAATCGCCGGCAGATCCGAGGACTCGCCTTCTACAGGATCAGATACGCTCTGCAGACCCGTGTTCCCATCCTCTCCTTGATCCGCCATAAAAACTCCTTCTTGCCCTCAACCCCTACCTCGTTTCAGAATCTGTAAGTCATGATTTCTGCCGATCATATGAATGCAGGATGGCTGATCAGTCTGTCCATCACGCACGTAAGAAATAGGCCACGACGGACAGATCAACCATCCAGCATCCATCATATGATCGGCAGGAATGTGCCAAACCGCTTTTAATCCAATCCAGCGATCAGGCGTAACTCGTTAGGAACGGTAATGACCTGATTATCAGGGATCAGGTAGTGACCGGAATCCGGCCCTTCGCGCACGTCGATCCCCTGATCAGCAAGCAACCTGTAGCGTGGACAATTAGAACCACGGACAATGTCCCAGTCCGGCTCCTCGAATGGGACTAGGTACCCACCGTAGTCAGGATTTCTCCAGTTGGAAGTAAGCACAATAGCCCCTTCCAGAGGAGTCACTTTACCTTTTGTAGCGAGGGCTCGCCCGACGGCTATTGCCCCTTGCCCCTTTCTGCCCAGCGCCTTGGCGACTGCAGAGTATGTAGTCAGCCGGAGAGGCGATTTTTTCGCTAGCGCTTTCACAACCAACGATACATTTTTCCAGGATAAGTCCATGCCTTTGACCACTCGTTCAACCTCAGCTTTTGACAGTCCAGCAGCCTCAGCAATACTCTGGATGGTCGCCCGCTCCTCATAGGCCAGCTTCATGGTTTCATTGAGGCGGTTCCTCGCCTCTTTCACAGCATCGTTAGCATTCGCCGTTGTAGATGATAATATTGATAACATTATTTATCCTTACCACTCTCAATTTTTATTATTACCATTATTGTATCACGAGATCTATATTGTTTCAAACAATAATTTTCCTCTGAGCTGTTTTTCGTTGGCTGACTTCGGCTCAGGAAGAAGAGCACAATCATCCCTCATGACACGACGATAAAGACCTCACCAAGACCGGAGAAAACAAGTTTGTCAAAGAACGGAGATCTGCCGAGCAGCTATCTGACAGCGCCGAATTAAGCCTTAGCAAAGACTATAGAGCCAGTAAGGATCCTCAGCTGATCTGAAGAACAGAAGAAAATCTCTGGGAGCAGTTCCTCGAAAACGCTGACCTTAACCGGATGCCGGAGCAGGATTCCCAGTCAGTCGCTGATCCACGGCCGGATGCCGGCACGGACGATGCTCAGGTTCAGTTCGCCATGGACGAGATCAACCATGGCCGAGAATTCGAGCAAGACAACAAAGACCAGCCTGGATTCCTAGAGAGCACACCCGCACCCACCCAGCTAGGCACCGCTAGCATTCCCACCCCATGAATCACAAGAACAGCACCCGCGCATGTAAAGTCATCACCACTGCCCCAACTCTGGCCGCGACGAAGGTCTGCGGGTCGATCACTTACTCGTCCCCATTGGCGGCATTGAGGTCGGAAATGATCCGATCGGTCATCTTCTGCCCGCGCGGAAACTCTTTGAACGACGTCTCAGTGGTAACTGTGGGCTGGAAGTCTCTGTGCACCTCGAACCGGATGTTTGCATCAACCAAATCTGGATCCATGCTGTAGAACACCATTTGGCCCGGGACATTATTGAGAGCCCCTTTGGGAAAGTGATGTCTTATGTTGAAATTGCTCATACCGTTGGCTATTACTATCCAGCCAGGATGCTGGTAACCCTTGGTTTCACTCTCGTATGATTGGTTGTGATTCAAGTTCTCAGCAGTAAAATGTACCCCGGCAACGTACTGACCTACCGATATCATCGCTGCCATCAGGAAAAGACCATAGTCCTTGAGCTGAGTCCCGAAACCTTCGTAGGAGAAGAGCATCTAAGACAAGTCACATCGTCAAAGAGCGTCAAGGCTTCTAGTTATTCTCTGCTCTAGAATTCCAGACAAACCATCAGTCTGTGCAGCAGCATTCTAACTAACCTTAAGTCAAGGATGAACCCGCGTTGTCTCAAAGGTTAACGAATAGAGAGCAGGTTAATTTGTTTCTGCTTGAATTTATCATCTTTCAAGGATAGGCGTTGTTTGATGATGTGTGGTAGAAAGCCGACAACAAGCAAAGGAATGAGGACAGAGTAGATATTTGAACTATAAATGCCTGCTACGCCAATATCCTTCACCACTGTCCAGAAGACAACTAAGAGTACTATACCCAGAAGGGGGTAAGCAGCAGTACGAATCCACCATCTGGCCCATGACCGCCCAACTCGACCATGAACGATATCATATATACAGCAAAATAAGGCAACTATTTCGACCGACTCCATAAACGTAAAACACATACAAGGCGCCAGTAGATTCAGCAAAGCTGCAGATTCCTTTTGATGATTCAATTTTACTAGCTTGTCAGCAAATAGATTAACAAAATAAATCCCAGAAATTGTAAGGCAAAAAGCATAGAGGCTATGGGCAGCAAAAGACAAATTGACAGTCAGGTCCATAGGCGATATGAGGGTTAGAAAAAGACAAACTAGAAGAACTAGCGGTAAAAGATAGGTTATTGCGATCATAAGACGGTAGCTCAGCTGCGAGACCAAGCTAGCTTGCAAGATAAACATAAATATAATCAAAATACCTGCTACAACTGCGATCACAATGTCGTTGATAAAGCTTATCGCCTCTGCTTTCTCCGAACGACTCTTCCCTTTCAACTTCACGCTATCCCTGAATCGATCAAGCACTCGTCCTTGTACGATCGGTACGATCGTCCTGCGTGCTCCCCATTTTCGTGCAGCCCTTCTTCGAGCTTTTCTGCTTTGTACTATCTTTCTATCCATACACTTACGATACGTTGATCAATTATTTGGAAATAGACAAACCATATTAACGGACAGATATTGTTCTCAAGAGTCAGATCTTGCGCAAGATGGTGATTCAAAGTCCACCGGACTCGGCGGATCGGCAGGCACGGACACAGCTAAAACGCGGACACACATTGAACGCCACCGCGCGCGCAATCAATCTTTTATCCACTTCAACCAGGACAGCGTCGAGGGTGCCAAGCAATCAACACCCCCAGAACTTTTCGAGAGGATGCATCAGCAAAAACGGCGTGTGAGAAGTTGACTATCGTAACCAATTAGGCATCAAAAGGATGAGGGATACATCAGTGTCTGAAGAGGAGTGCCCCCCCCCCCCACCAGTCAACTAGTTCCCAGCAGCCATTATCAGCGTAGAAGGCTTACGATCTGGGCCTGTGTTGACAACTAGTACAGGCAAATTTGGAATCGGGAATGCAGCGAACAGCCTTATGTCCGCCCAAGCAATATCCGAAATGACACCTGTGGTTCTCACTAGTATCATGTTCGGCGGCATATCTAGTACCAGACTTTACCGAAACACCGACGGTACCCGGGGCATCACCGACCCGCCCCACGACGTAGGATCTGTCGGCATGACCATCGACTGAACCTTAGACCGAGCCTTACAGACGACCGCACTAATGGGATACATCTACGAAGGTATCTTGGTATAGGCATCTCCTTCAACTTCTCACGACGGAATCGGCGATGTCGGAAAAGAAGCAGATTAATACCGGTTTCTCAATTGAAGGGCTTCAACTCGATGCAGCTACTTGGCATAAACGGAAATGCGTTCACCTACATGTTTGCCTGACTCGGCCTCATCCACCACAGCGATTGCATAATCGGCATAGCTGATGAAACTCTCCCCCTTGGCATTTGTCGTCAATTCTTCGCCTGCTAACCCGTATGAACCGGTACGTTTTCCATCGGCTTGGAAATCAGCAGCAGGGCTGATGTAGGTCCACTTAGCATCGGAACGGTTGTGTAGGCCTTCAAGCGCCTTGCAATCATGCTCCAGCCCAATTAGCCTCATGCCTAGGAGGGCAACGGGCCATACGGACAGCATCGGAATCCTTCTTCAGCTCCTTTTTGGGCTTCTCTCCGTGACTGTTGCAACAGCCCGCGGCTACATCAAGTAAGCGGTCTGACCAATAGGATGGATCCATAATCGCTAACAACTTGAAATCATGTATTCATTTACACATAAGAGGCAAAAATACAGTCATACACCGTATGACTGGCGATATTTTTCCATGTTTCATTTTCACTTTGCCTTCACATATATGGTAAATTTGTATAAGTAGCCAAGGTTGTCTTCGGCGCATGTCTCGCCGAATGTTGGGGATTGATGACAACGCGGCTGCGATTCCTGGGGAAGGGGATCTGCTTATGCCTCGTCAGCACTCGAATATAGCGGCTCGACCGGCCTTGTTGATCAGCCTCCTGCTGACCATCATCTTGCCCGCAAGTCTCCTAGCCTGCACCTATGCCACGGCAGACAACACCGCAAACGAGTCCAGCGCGACCCACACAGTAGCACCGACCACACAAGCAAATAGCGGGGAGGAGGCGGATCGTGAAGCTCAACAACAATCCAGTAACTCTCCCGATATCACTACCCAGCCAACAGATACAGCAACAACTCCTACTTCGCCATCCCCCCTCGCTACATCTTCCCCGCTGAATCCCACACAGCCGACCCCCTCCATCGCTGCCACGCTAGACAAAGACAACGCCAAGCTACAGGCACGCGCCTCCACACCGCACACCGTCACCTTCAGCAGTCCCCAAGGCACCAACACGACACAAACAGTAGTGGACGGGGAGCGTGTAAAACGTCCGGCAGATCCGACTCGAAACGGCTACCTCTTTGACGGCTGGTTCATTGGCTCAACACCCGTCGCCTACGATTTCAGCCAGCCCGTCACCGGAGATCTGAAACTCACCGCCCATTGGACCAGGGCAGATGTCTGGAGCATGAGCCCTGTGCAGGGGCCGGTAGCAGGCGGCACAAAAGTCACCCTGACCCCGCCGGGATCCCGAGGAGTTCGTTTCAGCCAGGTCAGCTCAGGAAGAGGACACACCCTTGCAATCGCCTCGGACGGCAACCTTTACTCTTGGGGAAGCAATGATCATGGCCAACTCGGCGACGGGACCACCACTGAACGTCATGAGCCGGTCCCGGTAAAGAAACCCCAAAGCGTGTCCCAGGATTTTACCTGGGTCCAGGCCTCAGCCGGATACTTGTTCTCCGTGGCTCTGGGATCAGACGGCAAGCTCTACAGCTGGGGTGACAACACCTATGGTCAGTTGGGGAACAACACTACAACCGAGCATCACACCCCCGAACCTGTTAATATGCCACAAAATGCTCCATCTGGGTTCACATGGAAGCAGGAAGCGGTTGGTAGCCTACATGCTCTTGGCCTAGGATCTGACGGCAACCTCTACAGCTGGGGCAGCAACGATCATAACCAACTGGGGGACGGCACTGCCACTGAACGGCATGCCCCAGTCCTGGTGAAGATGCCAAAAGGAGCGTCCTCCGGGTTCGTATGGAAGCAGATGAGCGGATGGGGATGGCATTCTCTGGCCTTGGGATCAGATAACTGGATCTACGGCTGGGGCGCAAATACCCGTGGTGAAGTGGGCACAGGATCAATCACCGACAATAAAATCACGGCCGTCCCAATCGCCTGGCCGCAAGGGGCTCCCTCTGGATTCACCTGGGGACAGTTCCAAATGGGGGACTACTACTCGCAAGCTATCGGATCCGACGGCAACATATATACATGGGGTTACGGCGGACGAGGCAACGTTGGCAATGGGCTCACCGCTGACGCGTACGGGCCAACTCGGGCGCATACACCTAATGGGGTACTACCTAACTTTTCTTGGAAACA
This sequence comes from Bifidobacterium apousia, assembly GCF_007559275.1. GTDB lineage: Bacteria > Actinomycetota > Actinomycetes > Actinomycetales > Bifidobacteriaceae > Bombiscardovia > Bombiscardovia apousia. Next base: position 376,119 of record NZ_VMHK01000002.1, on the reverse strand, counting down.
AGTAAGCCTCCTATCTGTTGCATCACTGGCGATTGGTTCAGACGGGAATCTCTATTCCTGGGGTGCTAATGACAATGGCCAGCTGGGCGATAACACCACTACGCAGCGAAACACCCCTGTCAAAGTTGCAGCGCCGCCCGATACGCCAACGGGACTGACCTGGGTTCAGGCAAGCGCCGGTTGGGACAACAACTCCTTCGGCTTGGCCTCAGACGGAAACCTGTACTCTTGGGGCAAAAACGCCAACGGCCAGCTGGGCGACAACACTACCAGCGAACGACACGTCCCCGGCCGAGTGAACCTACCCGGGACCACCACAGTCACCGCCGTCAGCTTCGGCGGGTCAGCAGGTACGAACATAACCAAGAACGCGGATGGCACATGGAGCGTCACCACGCCCGCACATGCGCGAGGAAAAGTGGACACGACCGTCTCATGGACGTTGAACGGCCAACAGCCGGACGCCCACCTGGCCTACAGATACCTAGACTCCTACACCGTCACTTTCACCAGTGCGGTCACCTCCTGCCCTGCACCCTCCGGCATGCCCCAAAACCAGACCCTCGCCGAGAACAAACAGGCCAAACGTCCCTCCCCCGACCCGAAAGCAAACGGCTGCCTATTCGACGGATGGTTCATCAAAGACACCAACAACGACTCCAAGATCGCCTACGACTTCAGTCAGCCCGTCACCGGCAACGTCATCCTGGTCGCCCACTGGACCAAGATGGACACGCACTGGGCCCTGAACCCCGAAAAAGGCAACGTGCTCGGCGGCCAGCACGTGATCATCACCCCGCCCACAATCAACCGAGGTATCCGCTTCAACCAGGTCAGCGCCGGAGGCTACCAGACCGCGAGCGCCGACAGTTTCTCCATAGGAGTCGCCAGCGACGGAAACGCCTATGCATGGGGAAGCAACAAGTACGGGCAGCTGGCTCAGAAACCGGCCGATGCCAACATGCAGAAGGCCCCTGTCAGAGTCCCCATGCCCGACGGCGTGGATTCCAGCTTTACCTACACGCAGGTTGCAGCCGGCGACTCGCACGTTCTGGCCATCGGATCCAATGGCATCCTCTACAGCTGGGGACGCAACGACCATGGTCAGCTTGGTGACGGCACCACCACGGATCGGTACCAGCCTCAGCCCGTCAAGGACACCAGCGGCCAGCCATTCAAAGCCGTACAGGTCAGCGCCGGCGTCGCCGACTCGGCCGCCATCGACTCTGAAAGCCGCGTCTACACCTGGGGAAGCGAAAGCACAGGCAAGGGGCAGACACCTGCATACAGCACAACCAGGAAGAACCCGACACCGGCCGCTGACCCGGACAATCCGGGACAGACCTTGCGTGCGGTCCAGATCAGCCTCAACTGGAGCTTCGCCATGGCCCTGGACGCCGATGGCAACGTGTACACCTGGGGTTACAACACTAATGGCCAGCTCGGCAACAACACCAGTAACAGCACCAATTACGCATCCAATCCGGCCCGACTGCCCAACCAGTCCTTCCAGGCCACCCAGATCAGCGCAGGAAGCTGGAATGCTCTGGCCATCGATACGGAGGGGAACACCTGGACCTGGGGATACAACGGATACGGCCAGCTGGGCGACGGCAGCACCAGTGATAAATACAAACCTCAAACCGTGCAGAACCCTACTAATACCAGCCAAAGTCTTAAAGCCACTCAGATCAGCGCGGGTGTGAATCACTCCCTTGCGGTCGGCCAGGACGGCAATCTCTGGGCATGGGGATTAAACAGCAACGGACAGCTGGGCATCGGCAGCACCGTCAATCAGACAAAGCCCGCGCTCATCAAGGACCCCGCCAACAAGGCCCAAGCATTCAAGGCCGTTCGAAGCAGCGCGGGACAACTCCATTCACTGGCCATCAGGCAGGATGGGAATCTCTGGGCCTGGGGTGACAACCAGTACGGGCAGCTGGGCAACAATCAAACGGCAGCCAAAAGCACGACCCCCTTGGCGGTTGCTTTCGATCCGGCGCCTGTGGTTCTCACTGGCGTCAAGTTCGGCGGCATCCCCGGGACCAGCCTGTACAGGAACGACGACGGCACCTGGAGCATCACCAACCCACCCCATGACGCAGGACACGTCGATGTGGCCGTCGACTGGACCATCGACCAAGTCGCGCAGACGACCGCACACCTGGGCTACACCTACGAGGGCATCCTGCCCATGGCCGGCAGCACCGGCCTCCTTGTCCTACTCGCCACAGGACTGCTGGCCGCTGCAGGCGCCACAGCAGCAACCTCCCACCAGCGGGAAACCAGCAGCCGCCGCCACTGAGCTCTTTGCCCGAGTAAGCGGGGTGGCCCCGCAAACCCCCAAGATTGCGGGGTCACCCCATTTCTTTAATCTCTTTCAATCTCCTGCTTTGCTCACCAACTGGAGCTTCCTCTTATGCAGGGCCAACATTCTTCTGTCATAGGCCAGCTACTGTATACGCCAGCTATTGCCACGCCCACCGGGACCCTGAAGGCCGGCGCCTGCGGAATCACTAAGCCAAGGCTACGGCCAACCAAGGCATAGCGGCATAGACAGCATCCTGCCCCGCTCGCACTTGAACAATCCCCCGGGTCTTCTTCGTTGAAGAGTAATTATCGGATTCCCAACACTGCTGAGGTAAGCATAATACTTCCAAGACGATGCGAGGCGTATATCCCCACCACGCCACGTCAGAATATCCGAGAGCTGACGCAGTCCACAAGAATCATGGTGAGACTGAGTAGTTAACAATGTTATTATAGTTTACATTGTTAACTACCAACAATCGTCAGGAGGTATACCTTGCAACCTGCAAAAAACAACTCAGGGGAATACGCCCTGTCCTGTCGCCAGGTGCGCAAATCGTTCGGCAGCAGGCAGGTGCTCAAGGGTGTGGATCTTGAAGTCAGGCGCGGCAGCATCCTGGGCCTGCTGGGCAGGAACGGGGCAGGCAAGTCAACCCTGATCTCGGCCTTGACCGGGCTGGGCGAGCCGGACTCAGGCCACATCACAGTCGAGGGGCACAACCCTTATCGAACCCCTTCGCGCATCTTCGGCCGGGTCATCGGACTCGCACCCCAAGACCTGGGTATCTATCCCCATCTCAGCGTCCGAGACAACCTGCGCGGCATGGCCGGCCTGCAGGGACTGGGCACCAAACAGGGCAGCAAAAGGGCCGACGAGCTGATAGAGCTCATGGGATTGGGATCCCAGTCAGGAACAGCAGCCGAGGATCTATCGGGAGGGCAGAAACGACGCCTTCACACTGCTATGGCCATGGTCCACAATCCCCCAGTGCTCTTCCTGGACGAGCCGACAGTCGGAGCGGACGTGGAGGCGCGCGCCAGAATACTGGACATGGTCAAGGCCATGAGCCGACAGGGCACCACCATCATCTACACCACCCACTACCTGAAGGAGCTGGAAGAGATGGGCGCGGACCTGGCCTTCCTGATCGACGGGCGGATCCAGGTCCATGGCTCTCTGCAGGAGGTGCTCCACAAATATGCCCGGGCATCCCTGCGCATCTCCTTCGTCGGTCAGACCCCAGGCCAGATCCCCGGATGGCAGATGATCGAGGGCGTCCTGGAGCCCGACCACCCGGTATCCAGTCCGGAGCAGGAGCTGGCCCGCCTTTTGCAGGAGCCAGTCATGAAAGAGGCCCGTCTGGCATCGATCACCATCGTCCAGCCGGACATCGAATCGGCCTACATGACCGTCATGGATACATCCTCAAGCGATCCCACCGGGTCACGAGCATGGGAAGACAGGTGAGTGTCATGCATTTCAACGGTTACCTGGCAGCATTCCGCCTGAATTTCAAAATCGAGCTGCGGAGCATCTGGCTGCAGGCGGTCATCGTGGCCATTCCCCTGATCATCATTCCTTTCATGCTGCCCTCCTACCGGGACTCACTGCGAGCCCAGGGGCATCTGGGCGCCAATGGATCCGAGCAGGCGCTTCCGGGGTTCGCCATCCTTTTCGCCATGTTCTCCCTGCAGCTGGTCCTCCAACTGTTCTTCCAGGAGCACGAATGGCACACCTGGGACAGGATGCGGGTGTCAGCGGTCTCCCTCCTCGACCTGGTCATGGCCAAGCTGAGCGTGTCTTCCATGGTGCAGGTGGTCCAGGTCGCTCTGGTCATGCTGATCGGGACGGCGCTCTACCACTATCGGCCCAATGGATCAGTCCTGGCCCTGGCCGCGGTCTGCCTGGTCATTTCGATTGTGCTGACCCTCTTCGGCCTGCTGCTCTACATCTTCTCGTCCTCCCAGAACATGGCCATGTCCTTCAACAATATCCTCGGCATGCTCCTGGCTGGCATGGGCGGCGCGCTCAGCCCTGTCTCCGGATTCCCGGACTGGGCGCAGAAGCTGGCCAAGGGCAGCCCCGTCTACTGGGCCATGGATGCGGTAGGAAAAATCAATTTCGACCATGCCGGAATGGCGGATGTATGGCCTGACCTGCGTATCCTGCTGGCCTTCCTGCTCGCCCTGGCTCTCCTGGCAACGGTACTATTCAAGAGAGGAGTACAGCGGAAGGAGTGAGGAAAGCATGGCTGACCCACCCAAGGCACCCGTCAAGACGACGCTCAACCGCGACTACGTTCTGCGTTCCGCCCTCTATTTCGTCGACGAGCACGGACTGGAGGCCCTGAACATCCGCGCCCTGGGCAAGCAGATGGGAGTGTCGGGGCCGGCCATCTACCGTCACGTGCCCAGCAAGGCCGCTCTGCTCGATGGGATCGTCGAGCTCATCTGGCAGTCAGCCACCGACCTCGACTCCATACCCCAAGGCATGGGATGGCGGCAAGCGCTGGAAGAGGTCATGCTCCAGGTTCACCGGACACTGCTTTCGCATCCCCGGGCACTCCCGCTCATGGCCACGCACCCCATCAACACGGACCAGTCCTTCCACATGGTCAGCACCTGGTTGAACCAGCTGACCGCCCATGGGCTCAAGGTCGATTCCGACACCATCCACCTGCTCAACAGCCTTGCAGGACTGACCCTGGGCAGCGCCATCGCCCAGGCCTCTCCCCCGGTCGGCGGGGCGGGCGGCCAGACCAATACGGATCTGGCCAAAAGACTGGCCGACAACACCCAAGGATTCGATGATTTGAAGGCACTCTTCGCTTCTACGGACGACGGCATTAGCGCCCTTATGGAGGCCAGCTACCGCAAGGGCCTGCACGCCCTGATCGCCGGTTGGCCTGCCTGACTTGGGGCTGCCGAACCAGTTCAGCAAAACCACCGCACCATTAATCCTGCCTAGGAGTGCTTCCCCGACATTCCATCTGAGAGAACCTTATCAGCAGGTAGTATAGTTGAAAGACGCAAGGCTTCCTGCTCGCACCCTCGCACAGAGGGATGGGGATATGCGCTATGTCAGGAAGCATCCAAGGGTATCTCTACCGGTAGGGGCCGGTGAGTCAGTCTTTGGGGAAGGGGATTTTGCTTTATCATGCGTCAGCATACGAACATGCCAAGCCGTCCAATAAGGGCTGTCAGCCTACTGTTGGCCGTTATCCTGCCAGCCAGCCTGGCTATCTGTGGATTCGCCGCAGCAGACACGGCCACCAACGAGTCTAATGTCGCCAGCGCGCCGGCGACACTAGAAGGCACCGGGGGGGGGGGGGTCGTCAGACCCCTCGCGTAGCTGAGCAAAATTCCGGCACTTTCCCCAGTAGCGCGACTCCAACATCAGCGCCAAGTACACCACAATCCCCCTTATCCACACCATCTTCCCTAAACCCCACGCCGACAGAATCCACTAAAACCGATCAGACCCCGGACTCTCAGTACACTGTCATCTTCAACGACCCCAACCAGCACACCAGCATGAGGCAAAACGTCAAAGCTGGTGAACTGGCGGAGCGACCCGCTGATCCGACCAGGAACGGCTACGTTTTCGAAGGCTGGTTCAAGGATGGCGCACACCTTGCCTACGATTTCAATCAGCCAGTCACCAGCAGCATCATCCTTAATGCGCATTGGACCAAGCAGCTTTCCCAATGGACCAGAGGATCAAGCACATGGTCTATTAACCCTGATAATGGGCCAACAGCCGGAAGCACCAAAATCACCATCACCCCGCCGTCAGCAAACAGCATCCACTTCACTCAAATCAGTGCAGGAGGGGCTCATTCCCTCGCCCTTGCCTCAGACGGTAACCTCTACAGCTGGGGAAGCAACAGCAGCGGGCAGCTAGGGCGCGCTGTTACCAATGAAACACCAAGCGGCAAGCCAAATCTGGTCACAAGGCCCAAGGGAGCATCCTCCGGCTTTACCTGGGTTCAAGCGGTGGCTGGAGGAGGTTATTCCTTGGCCATTGGCACCGACGGCAACCTCTACAGCTGGGGAAGCAACGGATACGGCCAGCTAGGGCGCATAACAGACAAGGATGATTCCAACACCATGAAGGGTGACCCTACTCCCAAACCAGTCGACAAACCGACAAAGGCTGATTCAAGTTTCACTTGGACCAAGGTCATTGCTGGAGCTGACTTTGCTCTGGCCTTCGGCTCTGATGGCAAGCTATACAGTTGGGGCGACGCCTACAACGGCGAACTGGGACGCCCTTCCGGCAATAAACCCGGCAGTGAACCGTCCAGCAAACCCAGCCCGGTCACTATGCCTTCAGGAGTTCACTTCACCCAAGTAAGCGCAGGCTTCCAACACGTTTTAGCCATTGACACGAGCGGAAAACTGTACGGCTGGGGGTGGAATGGATTGGACTTGCCCGGATGGAGTCAACAACAAACAATGCCCGGCCTCGGTACCGGAGCCAGTACACCGACCCAAATAACAAAATTCGGTCCTTCTGGAAATACTTGGAAGCAGGTTTCGGCAGGATACATGCATTCACTGGGCCTTGTCGCAAATGGCCAGCTATACAGCTCGGTAGGTTGCAATGCCCACGACTACTGTAATATTGCTCATCCATCTGGCACGGCAAAAGACTTCGCTTGGAAACAGATCAGTGCAGGATCGGAATACTCACTCGCGATCGGATCTGATGGCAAGTTGTATGGCTGGGGAGACAACAGCAAGGGCCAGCTGGCAAAAGACCCAAATGACTATAGCACTATTGCTGACCCTACCAAAGTATCCACACCCTCTGGAGTCACCTATACCCAGGTCAGAACGGGAAACCAACACGTACTGGCCCTGGACTCGGACGGCAACCTGTACAGCTGGGGAGATAACAGCAGCGGCCAGCTGGGACGCGACACTGGATCAGCCAAAAACAGCATATGGGCCAGCAAGATTCCTTTCCCTGAACAGCCAGAAATCTCCGATATTAAGTTTGATGGGATATCCGGTACCAACCGGTCCAGAAATTCAGACGGTACATGGAGCGTCTCTACTCCGTCACATCGCAAAGGCCAAGTAGATGTTACCATCTCCTGGAGTATGAACGGCCAGCAGCCTGACGCACACCTGCTCTACACGTATATCGGCCCCAAATACAGCGTCGGGTTCACTTCCAAGAACGGCTCCTGCCCGACACCCTCAGGCATGCCCGGAAACCAATCGGTCGTTGAAGGCGAACAAGCTAAGCGCCCCTATCCCGATCCAAAATCAGACGGCTGCATGTTCGACGGCTGGTTCATCAAAGACACCAAAGGCGATTCCAATGTGGCTTATGACTTCAGCCAGCCCGTCACCGGCGGCATCAGTCTGGTCGCGCACTGGTCTCCAGTTGACACACACTGGTCGATCAATCCTAGCCAAGGCAACGTGCTTGGCGGCCAGCAGACGACGATAACCCCTCCTGATCACAGCCGTGGCATCCGCTTCAATCAGCTCAGCGCCGGTGGCGAGCAGGCCAATATCCTCGGCTTCTCCGAGGGTGTGGCCAGCGACGGGAACGCCTACGCTTGGGGCAGCAACCAGTATGGACAACTGGGTCAAGACCCAGCCAAGACGACTGTGCAGAACACCCCTACTAAGGTTCCTTTGCCCGATGGCGTGGGTTCCGACTTCACCTACATGAAGATCGCAGCAGGCGGCGCCCACACTCTGGCCATAGGCTCCAACGGAATCCTCTACAGCTGGGGCCGTAACGATCACGGGCAGCTAGGCGACGACAGCACCACGGACCGATACAAGCCACAGCCCGTCAACAACCCCTATACAGACAAGTCCTTCAAAGCCGTGCAAATTAGCGCCGGTGCCTACGATTCAGCCGCCATCGACGACCAGGGCCGCGTCTACACCTGGGGATGCGAGCACACCAGCTACTCCGACTACGGCACAGTCAGATCAACACCGACCCTGGCCAAAGATCCCAACGGCTCCAGCCAAGGGCTGCATGCAGTTCAGGTCAGCGTCAAATGGAGCTTCATCCTGGCCCTGGACGAGGACGGCAACGTATACGCCTGGGGATACAACACCAACGGCCAGCTCGGCAACGGAACAGCCGCAGGGGAGCACAACAAGGATTATGCCAACGACCCGAAGCCGGTCCAGGACCCCAAGGATGCCAGCAAGACCTTCAAAGCCACCCAGATCAGCGTAGGCACCAGGCACGCCCTCGCCATCGGAAAGGAGGACGGCAGCCTTTACACCTGGGGCAGGATCAACGACACCAACTACACAAGGCCCACGAACGACCCCGCCAACACCGGCAAGACCATCAAAGCCACCCAGATCAGCGCCGGCACATGGCATTCCCTGGCCATCGACCAGGACGGCAACGCCTGGGGATGGGGCTGGAACTACTATGGGCAGACCGGAAGTGGCAGCACCAGCGACCAACAGGCAACCCCGATAAAAGTTACCGGTCCGAACAAGGCAGGCCAGGGATTCAAGGCCGTCTGCATCAGCGCATCCCACAACCACTCCCTGGCCATCGGCCAGGACGGCAACGCCTACGCCTGGGGCAAGAACGACTACAACCAGCTCGGCAACACCAGCATCCCCACAACAGGCAACAGCCCCAAACCCATACAGACCATGTTCGACCCCACCCCCCTGAACATCACCGGGATCAGGTTCGACCAGACAGTGATCGGCACCCTGCGGCAGAACACCGACGGCTCCGTCACCCTGGCCACTCCTGCCCACAATCCGGGACGGGCCGATGTGATCGTGGATTGGACCTTGGGCGGGATAGTCCAGACCAAAGCGCACTTACCCTACACCTACGAAGGTATGCTGCCCCACGCCGGCAGCAGCGGGATCATGATCCTGCTGGCCGCAGGACTACTCGCAGCTGCGGGTGCTGCAGCAGCCGGACGCCACAGGTGGGAAGCACGCAGCCTGCAAGCCTGAAGACTTCGCACGAGTAAGCAGCCAGGCCGCATCCCAAGACAGCCCGGCTAAACAGGGTGGCCCCGCACTCCCCCAATACAGCGGAGCCACCCATTCTCTTTTGCAACCGCTCGCCCAGGAGGATCGATAAGTCGAACAGAATAAACATTCCTTAGACAAAGCAGGATCGATTTCCTGGCACACATCACTGACCTTGGCGAAGAGTGGATAGTCATGTCCACCAGGGTGATAAAATTATTGCAGATGAGGCCGGGATTGTGCCCGGCGCGCGGCGGGGGATCCGGACTGGGGAGTTCCGGGCATGTAGCCGCAGGTCCTGGGGAAGGGGATCATGTTTACCATGCGTCAGCATACGAACACGCACAGTCGTCCGGTCATGGCCGTCAGCCTTCTGCTCGCCGTCATCCTGCCGGCAAGTCTGATCGCTGGTGGCCTCGCTGCGGCCGACACGACCGCCAGCGATCCTGTTGTGGCCGGCGCGAGCGCGCCTGCCCCAGCAGGAGGCACCGGGGGGGGGGGGTCGTCAGACCCCTCGCGTAGCTAAGCAAAATTCCGGTATTTCCTCTAGCAAGGCAACATCGCTGGCAACACCAGCATCTCCCTTATCCACACCCTCTCCCCTGAACCCCACGCACGTCGAACCCGACGGAACCGACAAGCATAAAAGTCCTGACAGCCAGAAGCTGGCTCGCTCATCCACGCAATACACCGTCACCTTCACAAACCTGCAGGGCGCCGATATACAGCAAAGCGTCACAGACGGGAGACAGGCAAAACGGCCCGACGATCCCACCAAGGACGGCTACCTCTTTGACGGCTGGTTCAACGGCGATACGCCCATCGCCTACGACTTCAGCCAGCCCGTCACCAACAATCTGACTCTCAAAGCTCACTGGACAAAGGGATCAGGCGACTGGAGCATTAATCCGAATAATGGCCCCACTTCCGGCAACACCGATGTCACGCTTGCGCCGCCTGCCACAAGAGGCATACGATTCAGCCAAGTCAGTGCAGGAAAGAACCACTCTCTGGCCCTTGGCTCCGACGGCAACCTGTACACTTGGGGTTACAACAGAAATGGACAGCTGGGTCGAAAACTCGCCATACTGGCCGATAACCGGCCAGGGATGGTGACTATACCTGGCAACGCTCATCATACTTTCGTTTCAGTCAGCGCGGCTGGCGCCTATTGCTTGGCCATTGATAAAGACGGCAACCTCTACAGCTGGGGAGACAATCAGGATGGCCAACTGGGACGCGATACCGGAGGAGCCTCAACCGATCAGCCAGGCCAGGTGAAAGCGCCGACAGGAGTCAAATTTACCCAGGCTATCGCAGGAAACGGATTCTCCATGGCTTTCGGCTCAGACGGCAACCTGTACAGCTGGGGGGACAACGAATATGGCGAACTAGGACGTCCAACCGATGCCGACAACAATGTTCCCGTGGGAGTGGCCGGAAAACCTGCAGATGCCAAGCCTGGCTTCACCTGGACACAGGCCAGCGCAGGAATGAATCATACTCTGGCCATGGGCTCGGACGGCAAGCTGTACAGCTGGGGAAACAACGACTACGACCAGCTGGGACGGGACATCGGGAGTTCTTCAACCAGCCAGCCAGATCAAGTGGAAACGCCTGCAGGCGTCACTTTCACTCAAGCCGTTGCAGGTGTCTTCCACTCCATGGCCATTGACCAGAAAGGCGAGATGTACAGCTGGGGAAACAACGACTGCAAGCAGCTGGGACGGGACACCGACAGCATACCTAGAAGCAAGCCAGGCCTTGTGGGTATACCTGAAGGCACACAAATCGTCAAAGCCTATGGCGGATACTGGTTCAGCATGGCCATGGACGCGGACGGCAACCTCTACACCTGGGGATTCAACGATGCCGGCGAACTGGGACGTACCGCTTCCGGCTCAGTCATGCAACCCGGCAAAGTCGCTATGCCAACGAACATCACCGCCTCTCAGGCCGTTGTGGGAAACTTCCATTGTCTGGCCATCGGCTCGGACGGCAACCTCTACACCTGGGGACTTAACAATGGCGGCCAAATCGGCAGGGGCGCAATCGGCAACGATGCCTATTCACCTGGTCAATTGACATTCCCTGCATCGCCTATACTTACCAGCGTCACCTTCGATGAAACAGCCATTACGGAAGCGACATTCAATATCGACGGCACTTGGACCTTCGCTACGCCGCAGCATGCGGAAGGCTGGGTTCCCATCACCGTGACATGGAGGCTGAGTGCCCCGCAGCCAGACCAGACAGTATATTTGGGTTACACCTACATAGGAACACCGCGCACCGTAACCTTCGACCCAGCCAATGGCAGTGCGGCAAATAGCGAAACCGTCAACGACGGCTACCGGGTTAAACGACCAGCCGATCCGATCTGGAATGACCATCGCTTTGATGGCTGGTTCCTCAAGGATGCCAAAGGCGGTTCCAATGTGGCTTATGATTTCAGCCAGCCGGTCACCGCAGACATCACGCTGGTCGCCCACTGGAGCCCTGCCAACACCGGCGGTTGGTCGATCAACCCGATCAAGGGCAGCTCGATGGGCGGACAGCAGGTGACCATTACGCCGCCCAAGATAAGCCGAGGCATCCGCTTCAACCAGGTCAGCGCCGGCGGCTACCATGCGGGGGACTTCCGCGGCTTCTCTCTGGGCGTGGCCAGCGACGGGAACGCCTACGCCTGGGGCAGCAACCAGCACGGCCAGCTTGGCCAAGGCACCGCCAACAACACCACGCAGAAAACGCCGGTCAAGGTTCCCCTGCCCGACGGCGTGGCCGCCGGCTTTACCTACACGCAGGTTGCAGCTGGCGGCTACCACGTGCTGGCTGTTGGCAGCGACGGCATCGTCTACAGCTGGGGGGCCAACGACCACGGGCAGCTGGGCGACGGCACCACCAGCGACCATTCCAAGCCGCAGCCCGTCAAAGGCCCGGACGGTCAGCCCTTCAAAGCCGTCCAGGTGAGCGCCGGTGCCTACGACTCGGCCGCCATCGACCCGCAGGGGCGCGTCTACACTTGGGGCAGCGAAAACAACAATTACACCGCATACAGCACGTCCAAACTGGCGCCAGCCCTAGCCAAGGATCCCAAGGGCTCCGGCCTGGGACTGCACGCGGCCCAGGTCAGCCTCGGCTGGAGCTTCATCATGGCCAAGGACACGGACGGCAGCCTCTACACCTGGGGATACGACAACTACGGGCAACTCGGCAACGGAGCGGCCACAGGAGAATACAGCACCACATACGCCGCCGACCCGGCACCCGTACCCGACCCCGGAGACACCAGCAAGGCCTTCAAAGCCGCGCAGATCAGCGCAGGCGCCAACCACGCCCTGGCCATCAGCCAGGACGGCACAGCCTGGGCATGGGGATACAACGACCACGGGCAGCTAGGCGACGGTACGACAACCAGCCAGCCCTCCCCCAAGCAGATCCCGGATCCTACGAACTCCAGCCAAGCATTCCAGGCCGCATGGATCAGCGCCGGCGTGCACCACTCCCTGGCCGTCAACCAGAACGACGCAGCCTGGGCCTGGGGATGGAACACCGACGGCCAGCTCGGCAACGGCACCACCAGCGACCAGCCCACGCCCACGCGCGTATCGTCGCCCGCGGGCCAAGGCAAGGCCGACGGCGGGCTCACAGCCGCACGTGCCAATGCAGGACGAAACCACTCCCTGGCCATCGGTCAGGATGGCAACGCCTACGCCTGGGGTGACAACCAGTACAACCAGCTTGGCGTCGAGCAAAGCCTGACGCAGAGCAGTACTCCGGCTCTGGTGTCCTTCAACCCGGTCCTGCTGATCACCGGTGTCAGCTTCGACCAGACAGCAGTTGGTACTCTGCAACAGAACTCTAACGGCTCTGTTTCCCTGGTCACGCCCGCCCATAACCCGGGACAGGCTGATGTCATCGTGGATTGGACCCTGGGCGGAATCGCCCAGACTCAAACACACCTGACCTACACCTACGAAGGCATCCTGCCCCACGCCGGCAGCAGCGGGATCATGATCCTGCTGGCCGTCGGAATGCTGGCAACAGCTGGTGCCGCAGCCTCCGGACGCCACAGGCGGGAGACCCGCAGACTGCAAGCCTGAAGACTTCACACGAGTAAGCAGCCGGACCATACCCCAAGATGGCCAGGTTAAACAGGGTGGCCCCGCAGTCCCCAACACAGCGGAGCCACCCATTCTCTTTAGCACCCGTCCGCCCAGAAGAATCGATAAGCCAGTTAGAACAAACAGTTCTCAGGCGCCTGCGCCTAGGCATGTCCACCAGGGTGATAAAGTTGTTGCAGATGAGGCCGGGAATGTGCCCGGCATGCGGCGGGGGATCCGGACTGGGGAGTTCCGGGCATGTAGCCGCAGTTCCTGGGGAAGGGGATCATGCTTATCATGCGTCAGCATCAGCACACGTCTATCGGACCGGCTATGGCTCTCAGCACACTGCTGGCTGTCATCCTGCCTCTAGGCCTGCTTGTCGGCTCCAGCGCCGATGCCAGCACTGAGGCCAGCGAACCTGCTGTGTCCGGCGCGAGCGCGCCCACCACAACAGGAGGCACCGGGGGGGGGGGGTCGTCAGACCCCTCGCGTAGCTAAGCAAAATTCCGGCATTTCCTCTAGCAAGACAACATCACAGGCCACACCGTCAACACCCGAATCTCCACTAGTTTCACCATCTCCGCTGACCACATCCTCTCCACTAGCCACTTCTTCCCCTCTGCATTCCACGCCAGAGAAAACAAGCACCGAAGGCAGCTCCGCCCATAGCCTCTTACAAACACGTTCGAACACCCAATACACCGTCACTTTCAGCAATCCCCAAGGCACCGATACAACTCAGACAACAACAGACGGCGAGCGCGCAATACGACCGGCCGACCCGACCAAGGACGGCTACCTCTTTGACGGATGGTTCATCGGCGACACCCCGGTCGCCTATGACTTCAACCAGCCAGTCACCGGCAATCTGACCCTCACGGCCAGGTGGACCAAGGGTTCTGAAACCTGGAGCATCAGCCCTGATCACGGGCCCGAAACCGGCAATAACAAGGTCACTATTACGCCGCCTACAAGGCAAGACATCAGATTCAGCCAAATCCAAGCAGGCAACAGCCACTCTCTGGCCATAGGCTCGGACGGCAACCTCTACAGCTGGGGCAGCAACCAGAACGGACAGCTGGGCCGCAACATCGGATCGGCCTCATACGATGCCAAGCCAGGCATGGTCGCCAAACCCGCAGGAGCATCAGAAGACTTTACCTGGGTGCAGGCCAGCGCAGGATACGATCACTCCTTGGCCATAGGCTCGGACGGCAACCTTTACAGCTGGGGCATCAACAGCTTCGGTCAGCTGGGCCGCAGCATCGCTTCAGCCAACGATGCCCAGCCAGGTCTGGTCGCCAAACCCGCAGGAACTTCAAAAACCTTTACCTGGTCGCAGGTCAGCGCAGGCGGCGCATTTTCTCTGGCAATCGGTTCCGACGGCGTTTTGTACAGCTGGGGAAACAACCAATGGGGACAGCTGGGAATCGGCATCCGAGACTCGCAGACCCATATCACGCCAAGCCCCATCAAAGAGCCATCAACAGCAACCATCACATGGAGCAAGGTCAGCGCAGGATACGACCATGCATTGGCCATAGGCTCAGATAACAGCGTCTACAGCTGGGGCGGCAACAACCATGGTCAACTGGGCAACGGTGACTCAAGCTCCTACTGGAGCACTACACTCGTGAAAGCCCAACTGCCCGATGCCGCCACCATTACCAAAATCAGCGCAAAAAGCGACTCCTCCCTCGCTCTCACCTCTGATGGCACCCTGTACGCCTGGGGATGGAACGACAATGGCCAGATAGGACGAGGAGCTACAGGATCAAGCGCCTTCTATGTAAATCCAGACAAGCTCAGCGTGAGCGGAGTCAGCTTCACACAGGCCGGTGCCGGAAGAGGAACCACCCTGGCTTTGGGATCCGATGGCAAGCTCTACGGCTGGGGAAAGTACGGGGGGACGCCCATAACCGGCGCTCCCAGCCAGGTCAGCTTCACACAGGTCAGCGCTGGAGACGATTATCTTTTGGCCTTAGGCTCGGACGGCAACCTCTACAGCTGGGGCAACAACAATTACGGCCAGCTAGGACTCACCGACAATGTCGGCACATCAACAGGTACCCGAACCCCAAAGCTCACATCCTTCCCTGAAACAGCCATTCTCAGCTCCGTCGATTTCGGCGGAGCAGCGGGAACGAATCTGACTGCCGACACGGACGGCACTTGGAGCGTCACCACACCCCCACATGCAGCAGGCAAGATCGACGTCACCGTCACCTGGAGCATGAACGGCCAGCAGCCTGATGTGCACCTGACCTACCGATACCTGGGCATTTATAATGTCTCATTTTCGTCCAATGACAGTTCCTGCCCAACACCCTCAGGCATGTCCAAAGATCAGACTGCAGCGGAGGGCGAGCAGGTCAAACGCCCGTATCCTGACCCGCAAGCGGCCGGGTGCCTGTTCGACGGCTGGTTCATCAAGGACGCCAAAGGGGATTCCAATGTGGCTTATGACTTCAGCCAGCCCGTAACCAAGAACGTCGCGCTGGTCGCGCACTGGAGTCTTGCAGATACTGGCGGCTGGTCGATCAACCCGGTCAAGGGCAGTTCGATGGGCGGCCAACAGGTGACCATCAAGCCACCCAAAACAAGCCGGGGCATCCGCTTCAACCAGATCAGCGCAGGCGGCTCCAAAAACAGAGAGATGCGCGGCTTCTCAATAGGCGTGGCCAGCGACGGAAACGCCTACGGTTGGGGTAACAACAATTACGGGCAACTGGGAACCGGCGACAACAAGCAGCAGAGCACACCAACCGAGGTTCTCAAGCCGGAGGGTGTCAAAGAAGGTTTCACCTACACACAGATTTCGTCAGCGGGAGCACACACTCTGGCTATCGGCTCCAACGGCATACTCTACAGCTGGGGGCGCAACGATTTCGGCCAGCTGGGCAACGGCAGCACGGACACGAGCGTCCACACCAAGCCGGAAGCCGTCATCAACCCCAGTACGGGCCAACCGTTCCAGGCCATCCAAGTCAGCGCCGGAGCCTGCGACTCGGTCGCCATCGATACTACGGGCAAGGTCTACAGCTGGGGAAGCGAAACCACAACCCTCGGTGATAGCGTCAATACGGCAAACTCCGCTGCCAAGCCGAAGCCCACCCTAGTGGCCGATCCTGGCGGCACCGACCAGGGTCTGCATGCGGTCCAGGTCAGCGCCAACTGGAGCTTCATCATGGCCTTGGACGCGGATGGCAACATATACGCCTGGGGATACAACAATTGGGGGCAATTCGGCAACGGAACCTCGACCAACAGCACCTGGTCGGCCTACTCCTCCATTCCCACGCAGGTGCTCGATCCCACGGACACCAGCAAAGGATTGCAGGCCACTCAGATCAGCACGGGCGCATGGCACGCCCTGGCCATCGGTAAGAACGGTACGGTCTGGGCTTGGGGAATGGACAACAACGGCCAGCTCGGCTTCAGTACCGACTATCAGACGTTGCCTAAGCAGGTGCCTAATCTCAAAGCCCAGCAGGTTAGCGCAAGCACATGGAATTCTCTGGCCATCAGCCAGGACGGCACAGCCTGGGGATGGGGCAACAACGCCTACGGCCAGCTCGGCGACGGCACCACCAGCAGACGTACCGCGCCCCGGCAAGTCTCGCCCCCTGCTGGTCAGAGCAGCTCCAAGTCAGGATTCACATCAGTGCGAATCAGTGCAGGATGGGGCCATTCCGTGGCCATCGGCCAGGACGGCAAGGCCTATGCCTGGGGCAACAATCAGTATGGCCAGATTGGCAATGGGAGCACGACACAAAACAGTATCCCGACCCTGGTGGCCTTCAACCCGGAGCTGCTGATCACAGGTGTCAGCTTCGACCAGACGACGGCCGGCGCCCTGCAACAGAACTCAGACGGCTCTGTCTCCTTGACCACCCCTGCCCACAATCCAGGGCAGGCTGAGGTGATCGTGGATTGGACCCTAGGCGGGACCAGCCAGCCCCAGACGCACCTGACCTACACCTACGAAGGCATGCTGCCCAATGCTGGCAGCAGTGGAACCATGATTCTGCTGGCTGCCGGGCTACTGGCCGCAGCCGGCGCTATTGCAGCCGGGCGTCACCAACGGGAGACACGCAGCCTGCAAGTCTAATGACTTCACACGAGTAAGCAGCCGGACCATACCCCAAGATGGCCCGGCCAAACAGGGTGGCCCCGCAGACCTCAACACAGCGGAGCCACCCACCCCCTCTTCACCTCATTTCCCTCTCACATCAACTACAGCACCAAGCCAAAAGGAAAAACAACGTAATTTTGACATCCGCAAGGCAGCAACTAGTTGCCTGCAACCCCGCCAAATTCCAGTCCGGCAGTCAATGTGTGTAGAGCGTGGTAGCATGAAGACCTATAAGCCGGGGAAGTTCTCGGCAGACAGCTCGTTTTTCTTGGGGTTTTTATTGGAGAGCTGCTGATTTTGAGGAAGGGGATCGCACCCATCATGCGTCATCGTCGAAAAAAGCAGATTCGGTCATCCACTGTTGCTGGCCTTCTACTCGCGATTATCCTGCCTACCAGCCTTCTGACTGGCCTTGCTGCTACTGCCGAGCCAGTCACGAACGAGTCTAGAGCAGCCAGCGCGAGCGCGCAGACTGCTCTAAATGGCACCGGGGGGGGGGGGTCGACCGACCGCTCGGGTAGATAAACAAAACCCTGGAACTTCCTCCAGCACCGTAAACTCGCAGAGCCCGTCAACAAAACCTGCGACACCGTCTTCACCTACAGCAACCCCAAACACTTCAACAGCGCCTTCCACCGCTCCAGGCACTTCAGATTCCCCGTCGGGTACTACCGCGCCCCAGAATCCCACCAAGCCGAATCCTTCTTCCGACTCCTCCCCAGCGCCGACGACCACCCCGCCTGAAACCAATTCCAAGGATTCTGACAAGGCCAGCAAAAACAGCGGAAACTCAGTCCAGCCACGCTTGTCCTCATACAGAGTAATTTTCGACAGCACTATAGGTTCGTCAGTATTACCGTCAACACTCGACCCAGGAAGTAGAGTGGTACGTCCCCCAGACCCCTACTCCAAAGGTTATACCTTTGTCGGCTGGTTCATTGGGAATACCGCTTATGACTTCACCCAGCCCGTCACCTCAAACCTCACGCTGACAGCCCGCTGGGCCAAGGGTCTCAATTCCTGGAGTCTCAGCCCTAGCCATGGTCCTGCCGCCGGCAACACGACAGCAACCCTGACCCCGCCGGCCATAGGGGATATCCGCTTCAGCCAGTTCAGCGCAGGAAAAGACTTTTCGATAGCCATCGACTCGGTAGGAACGCTATACAGCTGGGGCAACAACAGCGAGGGGCAGTTGGGACGCATACCAAGCGCCAGCGAACCTGCCGATCGGCCTGGACGAGTAGACGTTCCAGATGGCACCCGCTTCATCCAGGTCAGCGCAGGAGACGAATATGTTGTGGCCATCGATATCACTAACCATCTATACAGCTGGGGAAGCAATGAAAAAGGCCAGTCAGGACTTGGACCCATCCACTCATCAAGTTCAGTGCCAAATCAGGTGGTCCCAGCTGTAAATTCCTCCAAAAGCTTTGTTCAAGTCAGTGCAGGACCAAACTATGCGCTGGCCACATGCTCGGACGGAATCATGTACAGCTGGGGAGACAACAGCAGCGGCCAGCTGGGACGCGACACTACCGGAAAGGGAGGTGACAGCACGTACCCGAACCCTGTGCCGCTGCCAAAAGGCGTAAAGATCACCCAGGTGACCGCAGGCGGCAAGGCCTCCCTTGCACTCGCATCCGACGGCAGCGTGTACAGCTGGGGAGACAACAGCAACGGCCAGCTGGGACGCACACCCAACGCCAGCGAACCTGCCAATCAGCCATACAGAATGAATACGGCGGACGGCATGAGCTTTAGCCAGGTCAGCGCAGGATACCGCCACACACTGGCTATTGATTCAGATGGCAATGCATACAGCTGGGGGTACGGCAGCACCAGCCAGCCCAGCAAGGTAACCCTGCCCGACGGCGTCAAAACAAGGCATGTCAGCGCGGGATACGACTACTCCCTGGCGACTGGTTCCGACGGCAACATCTATAGCTGGGGAGACAACAGCAGCGGCCAGCTGGGACGGGATACGGGTGGAGAGACCACCAACCAGCCGGACAAAGCGAACATGCCCGACGGCATCACCTATACTCAATTCAGTGCAGGGTACAGGCACATCCTGGCCATGGGTTCGGACGGCTACCTCTACGGCTGGGGAGACGATAGCAGCGGCCAGCTGGGCGCTGGAAATACCAGCAGTGTGCCAGTTATCACACCGAACAAGGCAGACTTCCCACAAGCATTCACATTCATCAGCGCCAAGCTGGATGGAACCCCGATCACCGACTTGACCAGGAACCAGAACGGCACCTTGAGTTTCCGCACCCCTGCGCACGAAAAGGGCCAGGTGGAGGTAACAGTCGCCTGGGCCAGGAACGGCCATCAGCCCGATGCACACCTGCCTTACAAGTATGATGGTTCAACGTACTCAGTCGCTTTCGACAGCGCGGGCGGTACACCAACACCAGATACCCAGCGGGTCATGGATGGCGATCAGGCTGCTCGCCCGGACAAGGATCCAGCCAAGGACGGCTATCTGTTCGACGGATGGTTCCTCAAAGACTCCAAGGGCGACTCCAATATAGCCTACGACTTCAACCAGCCTGTCACCGACGACATTACCTTGGCCGCCCACTTCAGTCCCGTCTCGCACTGGACCATCTACAAGAAGGAGGGGCCCCAAACTGGCGGCCAGAGCATCAAACTGACCCCACCGCAAGGCACACGCGGAATTCGCTTCTCTTGGATCCAATCAGGAGATGATTTTTCCCTGGCTCTCGGTTCAGACGGCAACCTCTACAGCTGGGGAATCAATTACGATTACCAGCTTGGACACACCACTTCAGATAAGCCTGTCATGGTGGAGACTCCAGCCGGAGTCCGCTATACCCAGGCCGCTGCAGGACAAAAGTTCGCCTTGGCACTCGGTTCAGACGGCTATGTATATACTTGGGGAAACAACACTTATGAACAGCTGGGACGCTACACCTTCGGCAACGATCACAATGCCCCCGACAAAGTCGCGCCGCCTGCGGGCATCCGCTACACTCGAGTCTACGCGGGTGATCGCTTCGCCTTGGCATTAGGCTCCGATGGCAACCTCTACGCCTGGGGAGACGATCAAGGAGGCGCACTAGGGCAAGGCAAATCCGTATTCAAGAACAGAGCCCCTCTTAGAGTAGCTGCACCCGAAGGCGTCACATTCACCCAGGTTTTCACAGGTCCATTCAAGCAGGCATGTCCTCGCCCTGGGCTCAGACGGCAACCTCTACAGCTGGGGATACAACGATTCGTTCCAACTGGGCCGCCAACGTACTACGATAACTGATCTATATGACCCCCTGCCCTACAAAGTAAAGGCCCCAACCGGCGTCACATTTACGCAAGCCAGCACGGGACTGAACTTCTCGCTGGCTCTGGGCTCCGACAATAATCTCTACAGCTGGGGAGGCAACGGCAAAGACCAGTTGGGGAACATGGAACCGATTTCTGCGACCCCTTCCAGGGTCGTCATGCCTTCAGGCGTTCACTTCACCCGGTTTGCGGCGGGAAGTTACTTTGTCCTCGCTGCAGGATCAGACGGCAACACCTACAGCTGGGGATACAATGATTGCGGACAACTTGGACGCACCACCAGTGGCAAATCCGACTATCTGCCCACCAAAATGGACGCTCCAACGGGCATCACCCTCACCCAGCCTAAGGCAGGAAGAAACCACTCCTTGGCCATAGGATCAGACGGCAACACCTACAGCTGGGGAAGCAACGACCAAGGTATACTGGGACGCGACATCAGCGGCAACCAGGATTCGCATCCAGGCAAGGTCATCTTCCCTGGAGTCGGCATTCCCAAACTCGTTCAATTCGGCAATACGAGCGGAATTTATCCGACCGACAACAATGACGGTACCTGGAAGGTGACCACACCGCCTTACACTCCAGGGCCGGTTACGGTAACCATCAACTGGACGCTGAACGGGGTTAAGCAACTTCCTGACACCAGCAACACCTACCTGTACACCTCCATCAGCGTCCTGCCCCGGGCCGGCGGCGCCGGCATATTCCTGCCCCTCGCCGTTGGTCTGCTCATCATCACAGCAACCATGGCAGCGCGACGCCTGAGAAAGGCCAAAAGCCTGAATCAGTAGACTTCGCACGAGTAAGCAGGCCCGGATTACGTCTATCCCCAAATTATGACGATCCTGGCCCTACAGGGTGGCCCCGCAATCCCCCAACACAGCGGAGCCACCCTTCTTATTCGCCCTGGTGTTGCTCCTACTCTTGCCCGTCCGCGCGTGATAGACTGCAATACAGCTGTCGGGATGGTCCCCGGCACACGTCTCGTGAAGCGACTTGGGGATTTTCATCATCGAGCCACCTGTTTGGGGAAAGGGGTTCGCAGCCATCATGCACCATAGGGATGCTTCTGCCCAGCCATGCATTGCCGTGAGCCTTCTGCTTGCCATCATCCTGATCGCAAGTCTGATCATGGGCAGCCTCGCCACAGCCGACACTGACACCAACACCGACACCGACACAAGCCAGCCAACGCTGCAGGCCACGCCGACGACACCCCAGTCCCCATTGACACCAACACCCTCGCCACTGAACACCATACCCGAACACGATCAAACACCTGACAGTCGCCCCCAAGCACGCTCAACAAGGCACACCGTCACCTTCGACAGCGCCGACGGCAGCAGCATCGACCCTCAAAACGTCGATGACGGCGCACTGGCCAGCCGGCCCGCCAAGGACCCGACCCGGGACGGCTACCTGTTCGACGGCTGGTTCACCGGCAATCTTGCCTACGACTTCACCCAACCCGTCACTGCAGACCTCACCCTGACCGCCCACTGGACCAAGGGAACCAGTGCCTGGAGCCTCTCCCCCACCTCCGGGTCAGCCGCCGGAGGCGACAAGATCACCTTGGTCCCACCCGCCAAACCCGGCGTACGATTCAGCCACATCAGCTCGGGTCTATGGCATACCTTGGCCATGGGCTCGGACGGCAACCTCTACAGCTGGGGACAAAACAAAGCAAGTCTGGGACGCGACACCAATGAGATACCAGCCACCGCACCGAGCAAGGCGCCAGAAGGCACCCCAGGCCTGGTCACCCCGCCGACCGGCGTCCACTTCACCCAGACCAGCGCAGGAATGAGCCTTTCCCTGGCCATGGGCTCGGACGGCAACCTTTACAGCTGGGGACTAAACGACAACGGGCAGCTGGGACGCAGCACCACCAGCACGCCAGCTGACAGACCGGGCCTGGTCACCCCGCCGACCGGCGTCCACTTCACCCAGTTCACCGCCGGATACTCGCAATCCCTGGCCATCGGCTCGGACGGCAACCTCTACAGCTGGGGAGACAACAGCCGAGGCCAGTTGGGACGCGACACGGGATCAGCGACCTACGACGCCACGCCAGGCAGAGTGTCAATGCCGACAGGCATCACCTGCACCCAGATCAGCGGGGGAACCTTCTATTCCTTGGCTCTGGGCTCGGACGGCAACATTTACAGCTGGGGAGACAACACTCAGGGCGAACTCGGACGCAACACCAACAGCGAACAGCCAGGAACCCTGCCGAACAAAGTGATCCTGCCGACAGGCGTTACGAAATACACCGCGATTGCCGCACAGGGATGGTGTTCTCTGGCCATGGGCTCAGACGGCAACCTCTACAGCTGGGGTTACAACAGCTACGGCCAGATGGGACGAGATACCGACACGCCAACACAAAACATCGATCCAGGCAAAGTGACGCTGCCCACAGGCGTCACGAGATTCACCCAGTTCGGCGCAGGAAACCAACACACCCTGGCCGTAGGCTCGGACGGCAACCTCTACAGCTGGGGAAGCAACAAATTCGGCCAGCTGGGACGCGACGCCAGCAGCTTGAGAAATGCCACACCGGGCAAAGTATCCCTGCCGGCAGGCATCAGCTGCATCCAGATCAACGCAGAGAATACCTCCTCCCTGATCCTAGGCTCGGACGGCAACCTCTACAGCTGGGGAGACAACAGCCGAAGCCAGTTGGGACGCACGACCACTGGTCATTCTGACGCCCACCCCGGCACAGTCACATTCCCCGAGGATCCCAGACCCGTCAGCGTCAGCTTCGGCGGGACGCCCGGCACCAACCTCAACGCCCAGTCAAACGGCACCTGGAGCGTCACCACGCCCCAGCATGCAGCAGGCAAGACCGATGTCACCATCATCTGGGGCATGAACGGCCAGCAGCCCGACACCCACCTGACCTACCAATACGTGAACGCCTACCATGTCACTTTCTCTTCCGACAGTGACTCCCCTACAGCACCCTCGGGCATGCCCGGACCCCAGTCCGTCACCGAAGGCAGGCAGGCCACACGCCCGATCGCAGACCCAACCAAAGACGGCTTCCTGTTCGACGGCTGGTTCCTCAAGGACTCAAAAGGCGAATCCAAGGTGGCTTATGACTTCAGCCAGCCCGTCACCAGCAGCATCACCCTGGTCGCCCATTGGAGCCCTGTAGACATCGGCAGCTGGGCAATCAGCCCGAATAATGGTGATGCCCAGGGCGGCCAGCATGTGACCATCACCCCGCCCAAAACCAGCCGGGGCATCCGCTTCAACCAGATAAGCGCCAGCGATAATTTTGCCGGTTTTTCTATAGGGGTGACCAGCGATGGGAATGCCTACGCCTGGGGCGGCAACGACTACGGGCAGCTGGGCCAGGATCCGAGTACGACGGCCACACAGTACGCGCCGACCAAGGTCCCCCTGCCTGACGGCGCAGCTACCGGGTTCACCTACACGCAGGTCGCCGCAGGCGGAACCCACGTGCTGGCCATCGGCTCCGACCAGACCGTCTACAGCTGGGGACACAATCAATATGGCCAGCTTGGCGACGGCAGCAGGCAAGACCACTCCAAGCCACAGCCCGTCAAGGGCCCAGACGGACAACCCTTCAAGGCCACCCAGGTGACCGCCGGATTCACCGACTCGGCAGCCATCGACCTGAATGGGCGCGTCTACGTCTGGGGCAGCGAAACCTACGGCCCGGACACCTATAGCGCGCCCAAACTGACGCCGGCCCTGGCCAAGGATCCGAGCAGCTCCGACAATGGGCTGAAGGCGGTCCAGGTAAGCGCAAGATACAGCTTCCTCATGGCCCTGGACGCCGACGGCAACGTATACACCTGGGGATACAACAACCACGGACAGCTCGGCAACGGCCAAAGCACAGGAAAATACAGCACCGCATATGCTGCCGACCCAGCTCCCGTGCCCGATCCCAAGAACGCCAGCAAGACCTTTAAGGCCAGGATGATCAGCAGCGGTGAAGTCCACGCACTGGCCATCGGTCAGGACGGCACAGCCTGGGCATGGGGAATGAACGCGGATGGCCAGATCGGCGATGGCACGCTGACCGACCGGTCCACACCCACGCAGGTAAAAAACCCTGCCGATGCCAGCCAGGGATTCCAGGCCGCCCAAATCATCGCCGGAGCCACATATTCGCTGGCTATCGACCAGAGCGGCACAGCCTGGGGATGGGGAGAAAACACCTTTGATCAGTTGGGCAGCAACCAGGGCACCTCCGAGCTGCTCGTCCCCTCACAAGTGTCACCCCCAGCGGGCCAGGACAACGCAGGCAAGGGGTTCGCGGTCGCACGAATCAGCGCAGGATCGGCTTGTTCCATGGCCATCGGTCAGGACGGCAAGAGCTACGGCTGGGGATACAACTACCGTGGGCAACTCGGCACCGGCAGCAACAGCGATACGAAGATCATTACGCCGACCCTGGTGGCGCTATATCCGCCGCCGCTGATTACCGGCGTCAGGTTCGACCAAACAGCAGCCAACAGCCTGCAGCAGAACGCGGACGGGTCGGTCACCCTGACCACGCCAGCCCACAATCCGGGATTGTCTGATGTGATCGTGGACTGGTCCCTGGGCACCGCCAACCAGACCCCGACCCACCTCAGCTACACCTTCAAAGGCATCCTCCCCCTCACAGGCAACACGGGGGTACTCCTTCTGCTCGCCTCCGGCCTGCTTGCCGCCGCCGGTGCTCTGGCAGCCGGACGCCACAGGCATGAATTCACTTCGCTCGAGTAAACGGCCGGGCCGCATCCCAAGAACGGCCCAGCCATAATGGGTGGCTCCGCACCCCCCCAACATCAGGGAGCCACCCATTTTCATTTTTACCTCTGCGCCTAGAGGAAAATATCGGCATCCCAACTTGACATAATATTTTTCGCTCACTTTATCCGAGTGTTGCTCCCCTTCAGACCCGAACCTGCATGCTAGCGTACTTTTTAGCAACCGGGAACGTGCCCGGCATGCGACCGATGAAAAAACTTGGGGTTTTCATCATCGGATTGCCTTACCTTGGGAAAGGGGTTTGTAGCGATCATGTGCCATCCGGATGCGTCTTCCCGGTCAGCCATTGTTGTAGACCTTTTGAAGGTTATCGTCATTCTTCCAGCCAGCATGATCTTCGGCGGGCTCACTGCAGCCGATGCCATCGCAAATCCGATCAGCCCGGCCCAGCAAACAGACGCATCCGTCAGCACAACCACCGCCCGAGCTCAGCCAGGTTCAACTTCATACCAGGTCGTCTTCGACAGCGCCGACGGCAGCAGTGTCGACCCGCAGACCATTGCCGAAGGCGCCCAGGCCAGCCGTCCCGCGCAAGACCCGACCAGGGACGGCTACCTGTTCGACGGCTGGTTCACCAAAGATGCCAAGGGCGACTCCAAGGTGGCCTACGACTTCACTCAGCCCGTCACCACAGACCTCACCCTGACCGCCCACTGGACCAAGGGCACCAGCGCCTGGAGCCTCTCCCCCACCTCAGGGAAAGCCACAGAATACACCAGGATCACCCTGACCCCGCCCACCACACCAGACATACGCTTCAGCCACATCGTCCCAGCAAAAGAAGAAGGCTCCCAGGCCATAGCCTCGGACGGCAACCTCTACAGGTGGGGAGACAACAACTACAAGTTGGAAACCTCTGAAGAAGAAAAACGCACACCGAGCCTGGTCAACCCGCCGGCCGGCGTACGCTTCACCCAGGTCAGCGGAGGTTCCTCTCATTCCTTGGCCCTGGGATCGGACGGCAACCTCTACAGCTGGGGATACAACAAACAAGGCCAACTGGGACGCGAAATCGTCAGCGACACCACTCCCCCTTCTAAGACAGACAATCAGCCGGGGCTGGTGACTCCTCCGGCCGGCGTCCGCTTCACCCAGACCTGCGTAGGAGCCTGGCATTCCTTGGCATTGGGCTCAGATGGCAACCTCTACAGCTGG
The DNA here is from genome assembly GCF_007559275.1 of Bifidobacterium apousia. Lineage (GTDB taxonomy): Bacteria > Actinomycetota > Actinomycetes > Actinomycetales > Bifidobacteriaceae > Bombiscardovia > Bombiscardovia apousia. Next base: position 349,317 of record NZ_VMHK01000002.1, on the reverse strand, counting down.
GGAAACAACAGCTACGGCGAACTGGGACGCGACACGGGTTCAGCCACATATGATGCCAAGCCAGGCAAGGTGTCGATGCCGGCAGGTGTCGCGAAAATCACCCAGATCAGCGCAGGGACTTTCTACTCCATGGCCCTGGACTCGGACGGTGACCTGTACAGCTGGGGAAACAATGCTTACTACGAACTTGGACGCGACACCGGTTTGGCAGAAAAAGACCCCGCACCACGCAAGGTCTCCACCCCGCTAGGTGTCAAGAAATACACGTGGATCACGACTGGAGACTGGACATCCTTGGCCATAGGCTCGGACGGCAACCTCTATAGCTGGGGATACAACGAATACGGTCAGCTGGGACGAAACACCGGATCAGCAACACAAGACCGCAGACCACGCAAGGTGGCTATGCCGGCAGGCGTCAAGAAATTCACCCAGATCAGTACAGAACGCAGGCATACACTGGCCTTGGGCTCGGACGGCAACCTCTACAGCTGGGGAAACAACGATTGCGGCCAGCTGGGTCGCGACACCGGATCAGCCAAATATGACACCAAACCCGGTAAGGTGATCATGCCGACGGGCATCGCACAATTCACCCAGATCAGCGCCGGCTATTCCCACTCCCTGGCCATTGGCTCGGACGGCAACCTCTACAGCTGGGGATACAACCAGTACGGCGAACTTGGACGCCCCACAAGCGGCAAGTACGACAGCAGCCCCGGCATGGTCACATTCCCCGAGGATCCCAAGCCCGATAATGTGAGTTTCGGCGGGACACCCGGCACCAACCTCGACGCCAACCCGGACGGCACCTGGAGCGTCACCACGCCCCAACACGAACACGGCAAGGTGGATGCAGTCATTACCTGGAGGATGAACGGCGAACGACCGGACGCGCACCTGCCCTATAGGTACCTGGAAACCTACCATCCCACCTTCGACACCGCCCAAGGCATTGGGTTCTACTGGCAGTCCGTGACTGAGGGCACCCCAATGAAACGCCCCGATAGGGATCCGACCAAGAGGGGCTATTTGTTCGACGGCTGGTTCATCGGCGACACAGCCTATGACTTCAGCAGACCGGTCACCGACAAGGTGACCCTAACCGCCCACTGGAGCAGTGTCGACAGCAACAAGTGGAAGCTCGACAAGGACAACGGGCCCGAGTCAGGCGGCCAGACCATCACGCTGACTCCACCGCCAGCACGCGGCATCCGCATCAGCCAGGCTGACGGAGGAGACCTCCATTCCGCAGCCGTGGGCTCCGACGGCAGCCTCTACACCTGGGGAGACAACACCCACGGTCAGTTGGGCCGCGACACCGCTGACAAGCAGGACAGTCATCCAAGCAAGGCGGAGGCTCCTGCAGGCGTCACCTTCGTCCATGTCAGCGCAGGCTACGGATTTTCCGTGGCCCTGGCCTCGGATGGCAGCCTTTACACATGGGGAGACAACAGCGCTGGGCAGCTGGGCCGTACCATCACCAGCAACACCCCAGCCAACAGGCCCCACAAGGTGGATACCCCGGCAGGCATCACCTTCGTCCAGGCAAGCGCAGGCGGATCCCATGTCGTATCCCTAAGCTCGGATGGCAACATCTACACCTGGGGAGACAACAGCGCTGGCCAGCTGGGCCGTACCGTCACCAGCAACACACCCGCAGACAAGCCCGGCAAAGCCGACACCCCGGCAGATGTCACCTTCACCAGTGTCAGTGCAGGCTGGGGCCACACGGTGGCTGTGGACACGCAAGGCGACGTCTACACCTGGGGAGACAACACCCACGGCGAGCTCGGGCGCAGCACCAGCAGCACCCCCGCAGACAAACCCGGCAAAGCCGACACCCCGGCAGGCATCACCTTCACCCAGGCCAGCGCAGGCGCAAGCCACTCCGTGGCAGCAAGCGACGACGGCAGCCTCTACACCTGGGGCAATGCCGCCAACGGACGCCTGGGCCGCGACACCAGCAGCACCCCCGCAGACAAGCCCGGCAAGGCCGACACCCCGGCAGGGGTCACCTTCACCCAGGCCAGCACAGGAGGCGCGCGTTCCATCGCCTTGGGATCCGACGGCAGCCTCTACATCTGGGGAGACAGCGGCAAAACCTCGTCAGACAGGCCCAAGAAGGTGGATACGCCGGCAGGGATCACCTTCACTCAGGCCAGCGCAGGAGCATCGTACTGCCTGGCCCTGGGATCCGACGGCAACCTCTACAGCTGGGGAGACAACGCCAAGGGCCAGCTCGGCCGCGACACCACCGATACTCAGGCCGCCAGCCCGGCCAAGGACACCTTCCCCAGGCCTGGCATCCCCACACACGTCCAGTTCGACAATGTGGAAGCCTCCGACCTGACCAAGAACTCCAACGGCACCTGGACGGTGACCACGCCGGCACACATGCCCGGTACGTCAACCGTCACCATCGAATGGAGACTAAACGGAGCAGCCCAGACCCCCGACACCAGCAACACGTATCGGTACAACTCCATCAGCGTACTGCCCAGGGCCGGCGGAGGCGGCCTGCTTCCCCTGCTCATCGCAGGACTGATCGCCTTCGCATGCGCCGCAGCAGCCAGGCGCCACAGGCTGGAAACTCTCAGCCGGCAACAATAAAGACTTCCCTCGTGTAAGCAGGTCCGGGTTATCACTATCCCCAACACACTCCCGGACCACACGGGTGGCCCCAACTCCCCCAACGCAATGGGGCCACCCATATACTTCCGTCAGAACGGCATTGGCCTTATCTCTAACTAGCGGCTTGCCCCTTCCGATCCTCGCAAAACTGGGGATAAGCCGCCGAGAAGGGCGGCCGATCAGATTGGTGCCCTCGGTCATGCCTCGCTTTCCTTCGTTTTATTAGTAAGCTCGATTTGCTTCCAGACAGATAAGAGTCTGAAAGTTGAAGCACTTGTTAGCGAAGCGACGCTTAGCAGAAAGCTAAAAAAAAAAAAGGTCTCTACATTCGAACGCATGGTTCCGGCTCGTGTGTGTTGTCGGCGGGCTGGGTGGTATGGTGAAAAACGGGGGACGTCGAGAAGACGGCTGGCTTGCGCCATTAGCTCCTGCGATTTGATGCAGGCCTGGCGCTGATAGGCAGCATGGCTTTCCGACAGGCAGAACTTTGATAGACAGGCGGTGTTGATTCCGTTTGGTGTTTGGTGAAGGGGTTTTGGTTTGATGCATCTGGTTTCCCGTCTGCGTCGCACCTTGGCGATGACGACCATCCTGCTGGGAATGCTTGCGGGCCTGGGCGTCGCATCCGCCCAGGCGGATGCTCCTATCCTCACCGGGGGGGGGGGTCGTCAGACCCCTCGCGTAGCTGAGCAAACCCCCGGCATTCCCCCCAGCAGCGCACCAGACACCCCGCTATCCTCGCCCTCGCCGATACAAGCCGCCACACCGTTAAGCCCAACAGCAAATCCGGGAACCCCGTCATCGACGACGGGAACACCCGGCAGCACAGACGCCGCACCTGCCAGACCAGCAGAGAAGACAGCTGATCAGGCTTCGCACATAGTGCGTTTCGACCCGAACAACGGCAGCAAACCCACACAAACGAGCGCGAAAACCGGCACGCTCGCCGCTGCCCCGCAGCAGAACCCTCAACGTGAGGGCTTCCGGTTCGACGGGTGGACACACGACGGCCAGCCCTTCGACTTGCAGACCCCCATCCTCCAGGACACCACCCTGAAAGCCCAGTGGTCGAAGACCACGGACTGGACGCTGAACCCTGACCATGGTCCCGCCACCGGCGCCCGGCTGACCATCAGCCCGCCCAACCTGCAGGAGCCTCAATTCGCCAGCATCCACGCCGCAGGAAACCAGATAGTCGGCCTGGCCGGCGACGGGCGGATCTACACCTGGACGCAGGACAGCACACCCAAACCAGTTCCCTCCCCCGCCCAGGCCCCCGACGGGTTCCGCTACCTGCAGGTTGCAGCCGGCAGCCGCCGGCAGGCCGCGTTAGGATCCGACCAGCGGATATACACCTGGAACAGCGGACAAACAGCACCTACGCTCCTCGACACCGGCAAGGATGCCGGGTTCACCAGCATCAGCACGGACAATGACCTCCTGCTGGCGGTGGACCGGCAGGGCCGGGTCCACGCCTATCAGGCCAGCAAGGCCGACAGCCAGAACCCGGAACTTATACAGCAGGCCGCCATCAGCCTGCCCGGAAAGGCGCTGGCCGTCCTCGCTGCGGCCTCCGCCAGCCAGGCGCTCATCGTGGACGCTGACGGGCTAGCCTGGACCTGGGAGATGAGCAACCTCGGGAAAGCCAAGCCCGAACGCGTCAAGCAGGATCCGGGCATGCGCACCGTCCAGGCGCAGGCCCTCAACCAGGGGTTCCTGCTCTTGGATGCAAAGGGGCAGGCCCGGTACCTGCCAGACGGCACTGCCGCCATGATCCAGCTCAGCCTGCCGGACGGCGCGCAGGCCAGCTCGACCGCCGCCAACAAGGCTCAGGCCATGATCGTCGGCACCGACGGCCATGTCTGGGCCTGGAAGCCCGGCAAGACCCCCAAACGCGCGGACAGCAGGAACCAAGCCTACATGCAGGCCACAAGCACCGGCAGCAGGATCACCGCCATCAGCAGGCAGGGCGGCATGTTCGCGTGGAGCCTGGATAAGCAGGGCCAGCCCGGCAAACCCGACAGGCTAGGCACCACACAGGCGCCCACCTTGGAATCAGCCAGACTGGACGGCCAGCCGCTCAACCTCACTGCAAAGAACAACGCCTGGCAGGCGGACATGCCCGCCCGCAATCCGGGACGAGCCGTCATCCTTATCACGGGCAGGCAGGACGGGCAGCCTTTCGCCAGGAGCCTTGCGTACACGGTCGACCAGCCGCTGGCACGAGCTGCGGAGCCAGGATCCGCGTTCACGATCCGCTTCGACACGGGCGGCGGAAACCCGAAACCAGCGGACCAGACTGTCCCCTCCCCGTATGGGAGGGTGAAACGCCCCTCCCCCGACCCTGCGCGGGAGGGCTTCCTGTTCGACGGCTGGTTCACCGGGGATGTCGCCTATGATTTCAGCAGGCCCGTCGACAAGGACCTGACCCTGGCCGCCCACTGGACGCCCGCAGGCAGGAACAGCAGGTGGAGCATCAGCCCTGATAAGGGCAGCCAGCTGGGCAGGGAACCCGCCACCATCACCCCGCCCGACAGCGCCAGCCGGGGCATCCGGTTCAGCCAGATCAGCGGATCAAAAGGCTCCAGCTATGGTTTTTCCTTGGCGGTGGGCAGCGACGGCAACGCCTACGCCTGGGGAAACAACTACTATGGCCAGCTCGGCGACGGGACGAGAGACGACAAGCATGCGCCGGTCAGGGTGAGGACGCCCGACCGCAACACGTACCCGGACCTGCCAGCGGACTTCACCTACCTGCAGGCCAGCGCCGGAACCTCTCATTCCCTGGCCCTGGGCAGCGACGGGAACGTCTACGCCTGGGGATCAAACAGCGATGGCCAGCTCGGCGACGGGACGACCGGCGGCTACCAGTATGCGCCGGTCAGGGTGAAGACGCCCGACCGCAACACGTACCCGGACCTGCCAGCGGACTTCACCTACCTGCAGGCCAGCGCCGGAAACCAACATTCCCTGGCCCTGGGCAGCGACGGTAATGTTTACGCCTGGGGAGACAACAACTATGACCAGCTCGGCGACGGGACAACCAGCAGCCGGAATGCGCCGGTCAGGGTGAAGACGCCCGACCGCAGCACGTACCCGGACCTGCCAGCGGACTTCACCTACCTGCAGGTCAGCGCCGGAACCTATCATTCCCTGGCCGTGGGCAGCGACGGCAACGTTTACGCCTGGGGATACAACAGCAGTGGCCGGCTCGGCGACGGGACAAGCATCGACCGGTATGCGCCGGTCAGGGTGAAGACGCCCGACCGCAGCACGTACCCGGATCTGCCAGCGGATTTCACCTACCTGCAGGTCAGCGCCGGATTGGATCATTCTCTGGTCGTGGGCAGCGACGGCAACGTTTACGCCTGGGGAGCCAACGGCTATGGCCAGCTCGGCGACGGGACGAGTGCCAGCTACCGGTATGCGCCGGTCAGGGTGAGGACGCCCGACCGCAACACGTACCCGGACCTGCCAAAGGATTTCACCTACGTGCAGGTCAGCGCCGGATACTGGCATTCGCTGGCCGTGGGCAGCGACGGCAACGCCTACGCCTGGGGACACAACTACTGGAGCCAGCTCGGCAACAACAGCAGCGGCTCCACTTTTAATCCTGCTCCTGCGCGCGTGCGCGACCCCGCCAGCCCCACCGACAAGAGCCAAGGATTGCAAGCCGTGCAAGTCAGCGCCGGATACGCTCATTCGCTGGCCGTGGGCAGCGACGGGAACGCCTGGGCATGGGGAAACAACAACTATGGTCGGCTCGGCGACGGCAGCACAAACGCCAAGTCGGTTCCTGTGCCGGTGTCGTTCAACCTGGCTCTGGTGATCACCGGCGTCAGATTCGACCAGACCCCCGCATCAGGGCTCACGCGCGGCGATGGCAGCAGCGTCAGCGTGCTCACGCCCGCACACCAGCCGGGCACGGTCACCGTCAGCGTGGACTACACGCTGGGCGGCGCACCCCAAACGCCCGACACCTCCCTCCGATACACGTACCTGTCAGCAGGCATGCTCCCCAAGGCCGGAGGGGAAGGCATCCTGCTCGCCCTGGCCACCGGCATGACCGGCATGGGCGGCGTCCTGGCATCCCGCCGCCACCGGCAGGAAACACGCCAACTGTCACATGCTTCACACGAGTAAGAGCGGCCGAGCGGCGTATCAATCCCCCCGCCCCCGGCCCATCAAGGGGGAGCAGGCAGGACAGTGCCACTTAAAGGCTCAACCCCAAGAGAGCCGACACTTCCCTCCCGCGCCCCCATCACACTTCTGCAGGCGGGAAGCCAAGGGGCAGGCATGCACGCCCCCGTCCCAGCCTGGGAGAGAGGGAAACACGGCCAGGCCGGCCACGGGCAGAAACCCAAGCCAGCCTGGCCGCTGTTCATTTCTCTTCCCCCTCCCTCCTCATGATTTGGCGAGCAGCCGCCTTTACCCACCATCGAGGTCATCACCACCCAGGGCTCAGACCTGGCTCGTGTGTGTTGCTTGTTAATCCGGTGGTATGGTGAAAAACGTGGGGGCGTCGAGAAAACAACTGGCTTCCGCCATTGGCTCATGCAATCCGATGCAGGGCTGGCGCTGAAGGACAGAAGGGCTTTCCGACGGACAGAACTTTAAACAAGCAAGCGGCATTTGAATTCGTTTGGTGTTGGTAAGGGGTTTTGGTTTCATGCATGTGATTTCCCGTCTGCGTCGCGCGCTGGCGATGATGATCATCCTACTGGGCCTGCTGGCAGGCTTGGGCGTCGCGTCCGCAAACGCGGCGGACGCTCCTGTACTCACCGGGGGGGGGGGGTCGTCAGACCCCTCGCGTAGCTAACGGAACCTCCGGCACTCTCCCCAGCAACGCAACACACACTCCGCTTCCGACCCCATCACCACTGACAACCGCATCACCATTAAATCCCGAAACAACAGATCCGTCTGCTCCCTCATCGCCGACGGCTACTACCGGCAGTACGAATTCCGCTTCAGCCAAGCCATCCGGCAAGACGAATGATCAAGTCACGCACACGGTGCGCTTCGATCCGAATAATGGAAACAAGCCAACACAATCAACCGTGAAAACCGGCACTCTCGTCATCCCTCCAGAACACAACCCTGCACGTGAAAGCTTCCGGTTCGAGGGATGGACGCTTGACGACCAGCCCTATGACTTCCAGACGCCCATCCTCCAAGACATGACCCTGACTGCAAAATGGGCCAAAACTGCAGACTGGACGCTGAGCCCGAACCATGGGCCCTCCACCGGCGCCCAACTGACCATCAACCCGCCCGACAAGCAGGAGCCCTACTACACCAGCATCCAAGCCACAAGAGACCAAATCGTGGGCCTGACCGGCGACGGTCGCATCTACACCTGGGCGCAAGACAGTGCACCAAAACAGGTCCCCTTCCCCACCCAGGCTCCCGACGGGTTCCACTATCTGCAAGTCGCAACCAGCAGCCAATCGCAGGCCGCATTAGGATCCGACCAGCACCTCTACACATGGGACAGCAGACAGGCCACGCCCACCATCCTCGACACTGGCCGGAACACCCAATTCACCAGCGTCAGCCTGAACGATGACCGACTCCTAGCCGTGGACCAGCAAGGACAGGTCCACACCTTCCAAGCCAGCCAGCCCGGCACACAGGATCCGACTGCAAAGCCCGGAGAGCAAACGGCAGCAGTCCTGCCCGGACAGGCACAGGCCATCACCGCCCTCGCCTTCGGCAGCCGGATCCTCATCGTGGACGCGAACGGACAAGCCTGGACCTGGGACGCGAACAACACCGGAAAAGCCAAACCCGTACGCGTCAGACAGAACCTAGGCATGCGCATCATCCAAGCGCAAGCCCTCAACCAAGGGTTCCTCCTGCTGGACGCGGACGGGCAAGCCTGGTACCTGGCCGACAGCACCACCAGCCCTACAGCTCTCAGCCTGCCGGACGGCGCGAAAACCAGCCGAGCCATCGCTAACAATGACCAAGCGTTGATCACGGACACAGAAGGACGCGTTTGGACGTGGAAGCCCGGCGATACGCCCGTACGCGCAGACAACGGGAACAAACAGTACATACAAGCCGTCAGCGTGGGCAGCAGGATCACCGCCATCGGCAGGCAGGGCAGCATAGTCGCGTGGAGCCTGGACGCTCAAGGCAAACCCGGGAAGCCAGCCAGACTCAACATCAACACCGCGCCCACCCTGGAATCAGCCAGCCTGGACAGCCAGCCGCTCAAACTCACCAAGACCGGCGACGTATGGCAGACGCCGATCCCCGCACGCAAGCCCGGACCAGCCGCCATCCTCATCACCGGCAGGCAGGACGGCCAGCCCTTCACCAGAAGCCTCAACTACACGGTCGACCAACAGCTGGTCAGAGACACGGAACCAAACACCACCCACACGGTCACCTTCAACACTGACAGCGGAACCCCCACACCAGCAGACCAGCAGGTCTCCTACCCATACGGCCGGGTCCAGAGGCCCTCCCCCGACCCAACACGCGACGGCTACCAGTTCGACGGATGGTTCACCGGCAGCATCGCCTACGACTTCAGCAAACCCGTCACCACAGACCTCACCCTCACCGCCCACTGGACACCCAACACGCAAAACAACCAATGGCGGATCAACCCCGACAAGGGCAGCCAGCTCGGCAACGAAACCACCACCATCACCCCACCAGACACCAGCCGAGGCATACGGGTCAATCAAATAAGCGGGTCAAAAGAAAACTACGAGTACGGCTTTTCCTTAGCTGTGGGCAGCGACGGGGACGCGTACGCCTGGGGAAACAACACGTATGGACAGCTCGGCGACGGGACGACCACCTACTACCGGTATACGCCGGTCAAAGTGAAGACGCCTGACCGCAAGACGTATCCGGACTTGCCAGAGGATTTCACCTATGTGCAGATCAGCGCCGGACAATATCATTCGCTAGCCCTAGGCAGTGACGGATACGTGTACGCCTGGGGAAGCAACCCCAATGGTGTGCTCGGCAACAACAGCTCCAGCTCTTCGTATGTGCCTGTGCGCGTACGCGACCCCAACAGCCCCACAGACGCGAGCAAAGGATTGAAAGCCACACAGGTCAGCGCCGGAGGCTATCATTCGCTGGCCGTGGGCAGCGACGGATACGCCTACGCCTGGGGATTAAACAACACTGGCCAGCTCGGCAATAACAGCTCCAGCCCTTCGTATGCTCCTGTGCGCGTACGCGACCCCAACAGCCCCACAGACGCAAGCAAAGGATTGAAAGCCACACAGGTCAGCGCCGGAAATTATCATTCGCTGGCACTCGACAAGGACGGGAACGCTTGGGCATGGGGAAGCAACGGCAATGGTGAGCTCGGCAACAACAGCTCCAGCTCTTCGTATGTGCCTGTGCGCGTACGCGACCCCAACAGCCCCACAGACGCAAGCAAAGGATTGAAAGCCACACAGGTCAGCGCCGGAAACTATTATTCGCTGGCTGTGGGCAGCAACGAATATGCCTATGCTTGGGGAAACAACGGGTTTGGTAAGCTCGGCAACAACAGCTCCAGCTCTTCGTATGCTCCTGTGCGCGTACGCGACCCCAACAGCCCCACAGACGCAAGCAAAGGATTGAAAGCCACACAGGTCAGCGCCGGAGGCTTTCATTCGCTGGCCCTCGACAAGGACGGGAACGCCTGGGCATGGGGAGACGACGATCATGGTCAGCTTGGCAGGGGCATGTACATTCAGTATTCATACCCCGTGAAAGTTTTCACATCTTCACAATCTACGAACTCGGCCGGCCCCTGGCTGAATGCCGTACAAATAAGCGCCGGAAACCATCATTCACTGGCCATCAACACGGATGGGAACATCAAAGCATGGGGATACAACAACTATGGGCGGCTTGGCGACGGCACCACCAGGGAATCGACTGTTCCTGTGCCGGTAGCGTTCAACCTGCAGCCGGTGATCAGCGCAGTCAGGTTTGACACCAGCCCAGCCAAGAGCCTGAACCCTGTCAGCAACAGCAACAGCGTCACCGTAACCACGCCCGCTCATCAGCCGGGCCCGGTCAGGGTCAGCGTGGACTACACGATGGGCGGAGCAGGAAGCACCCTGACGGACAAGTCCCTGACCTACACGTACACCCCCCTGGGCGTGCTCCCAAGGGCCGGTGGTGAGGGCATCCTGCTCGCCCTGGCCACGGGCATGACCGGCATGGGCGGGGTGCTGGCATCCCGCCGCCACCGAAAAGAAATACACCGACTGCTACACGCTTCGCACGAGTAAGAGCGGCCGGGCGGCGTATCAATCCCCCCGCCCCCGGCCCATACAGGGGGAGCAGGGAGGAAACGTGTTACTGAAGGCTCAAACCCCAAGTGAGCCGACACTCCTCCCGCGCCCCCACCACACATATAAGTCGACCGCCCAAGCGCAACAGAGGAGGCAACTCTTCTTGCCACGCCCGGACGGTCGACTGCAACAGTTCTACTGCTGGTCAGCAGTCGTGGCGTAGATGGTCTTCTTGCAGGCCAAATACACGACCAGGCCCAGCAGGGACACCGCAGCCCCGATCAGCAGCAGGTTGCTGTAGTTGGCAGCCGGGCCGGTAGCGCCCATGATGCTGAAGCCCTCCAGGCTGGGCTTGCCCATCAGGCCGCCGATGATGGCGATGCCGATGGAGCCGGTCACGTTCATGACCAGATCGTTCATGCCCACGCCGCGGCCTGACTGATCCTGAGGCAGGGTGTCAAGCACGGTGGAGACGATGGGCGAATACATCAGTCCGACCCCTGCATAGTAGACGCAGGCAGTCAGCGTCAGGGCCAGCAGGCCGGAGTTGACCACCAGGGCCGTCCCTGCGAAGCCCAGGATCATCAGGCAGGCGGCGATGATGATGGCGGGCTTGCGGCCGATCCTGTCCACGATGGCGCCTGAGGTGGTGCCCAGCACGGCGGCCACCAGGAAGGCCCAGACCACGTGCAGGGAGACCGTGGTGGTCGACACCTTGTAGACGTCACGACCGATGGCGTTGAAGATGGGCGACATGCAGTAGTTCATGAAGTAGAAGATCAGGATCAGCCCGATGCCCATCAGCCAGCGCTTGTTGCGGAAGAAGTCCGGGGTGATGAAGGGGCTCTTGGCCCGGCTGATGTACACGGCGAAGATCAGGTAGCAGACAGCGGAGGCCGCCAGCAGCCACCAGGCCGTGTAAGAGAAGAAGAGGGTCAGCAGGGCCGTGGCCAGTCCGAAGATGACGAAGCCCAGCCAGTCCACCTTCTCGCCGTTGCCGCCGCCGGTGGGCAGGCTCTTGAGCAGGATGGGCAGGAAGACGATGGTGACCGCGGGAATCAGGAAGAGGTACTGCCAGGCTATGGAGCTGAGCAGACCGGCGGCGAAGATGCCGATGGCTGCAGACACCTGGTATCCGGCCGTGAAGATGCCGAAGAAGATCACTTTCAGGGAGGGCTTGAGATACTTGGTGGCCACGACCAGGTAGGCCGAGCCAGCCACCTGCTCGCCGGCGGTCTGCAGCAGCCGGGCCGCGATCACATTCCAGATGTTGGGGGCCATGATCGTATTGGCCACGTATCCGTACACGGACCCGACGAACAGTATGCACAGGCCGAAGGTGACCAGCTTGCGCAGGGATACGAAGTCGCCCAGGGACCCGTAGATGAAGCAGACGATGCCCAGGACGATGCTGGGCAGGGCCGTGATCAGCGAGGCCTGGTCGGGAGCGCCGGCGTCCTTGCCGACCTGCTGGAAGACCAGGTTGAAGCCCTGCAGGCACAGGGTGCCCAGGACGAAGGTGATCAACAGCAGGATCAGCGATCGTACCGCTGTCGAATCCTCGGTGGATTGCTTTTCGGACATGATGTCTTCAGTTCTCTTTCTCTTGCGTGAACTTGCCGGGGATGGCGGACCTCAGTCAGCCTGGGAGGCCAGCCGGGTGATGCGGGTCATGAACTCGTCCAGGAAGCGGGGCACGTCCACGCCGACGGCCACGCGCATGGTCTTGTTGGGGTCGTTGAGCCGCTGCTCGTCCCCGATGGTGCGCCCGCGAGTGGCGCCTTCGGTCTCCACCTTCATGTTCATGGGCAGGGTGGTGACCAGGGTCGGGTCCACGGCCACGGCCACGGCCAGCGGATCGTGCAGGCCGCAGCCACCCAGGTGGGGCGAGGTGGTCTCGTAGGCCTTGATGTAGAAGTCGGTCATGTCCGCCAGGAAGTTGCCTGCCGCGGTGCCCAGCTGCCGCCAGCGGGCGGTCTCCTTGTAGGTCAGCAGGGTCTGCAGGGTCACGTCCAGGCCGACCATGGTCACGGGCGCGCCGGAGCGGAAGAGCACGTCGGCCGCGTCCGGATCCTGGGAGATGTTGGCCTCCTGCCAGGCGTCCACATTGCCCGGCACGGTCAGGGCCCCGCCCATGAGCACGATGGAACCGATGCGTTGGGCAATGTCAGGCTCCTTGGCCAGGGCGGCGGCGATATTGGTCATGGGGCCGGTGGGCACGTAGACCAGATCCTTGCCATAGGTGTTGACCGCATCGATGATGAAGTCCACGGCCGACTCCGTCTCCGCCTTGCGGTCCGAGTCGGGGATGGCCACGTCGCCGATGCCGTTCTGTCCGTGGATGAAGGCGGAGACAGGCAGCACTTCGAAAGAGTCCGCCTTGGAGGCGTGGGACAGGCCCGGGTAGACCTTGACCTCGGGGTGACCCAGCAGGTCGGTGATGGCCAGATCGTTGCGGATGCCCTGCTCCAGCAGCACGTTGCCATAGGTTCCGGTTATGCCGATCAGCTCAACTTCGGGGCTGCCCAGGGCATAGGAGATAGCCAGAGTGTCGTCGACACCAGTGTCCAGATCCAGAATCAGCTTGCGCATACAATGTTTCCTTTCATTGCCATGGCTGTATGGAACCATGGCCGTATGCATCCACGATGTCCTTGTGGTGAATGCTTGTTTATCATATGCGAAATTGAGCAGTTTCGCTGCCCATGACATGCGCAAGTCGTGGACAATATCCCCAAATGTTCATGCAGCCGGCGACCAGGGCCCGGATGACGAATCCAGACAGCGAATCCAACAGCTGGTTTTCCGGCCGATTGCCCTGTCCACAATGGCGAGCCGGATCGACGGACCGCTCCCCCAGGTGCCTATGATGACTCTGATTCAGCCCGGATGAACAGGCGAAAGGGGAACCCATGACCGCGATTCAAGGACGGCGGCGCAATCTGCAACTGATGACCGCCCTGGGCGTGCTGGCCGGCGGCCTCTACGGCTATACATTGACCGTCATCTCCGGAGCGCTGGTCAATATGAACCTGGGCTCCGGCTCGGGCGGACACCTGACGGCCGGAGAACAGGGCATGGTCACCTCAGCCCTGCTGATAGGCGCCGCACTGGGATCCTACCTGGCAGGCAAGTTCAACGACCGTTTCGGCCCCAAGCACATCATCCTGACCGGCGCCCTGCTGGCCATCCCGGGAGCCCTGCTGAGCGCCCTGGCCCCCAGCCTGGCCGTGCTGGGACTGGGAAGACTGATCATCGGAGCCGGCATCGGCATGACCTCCACCATCGTGCCCATTTACCTGGCCGACATGGTCGGCACGGCGGAACGCGGACGGGTAGTTTCGGTCAACTCGGTCATGATCGTGGTCTGGCAGCTGCTGGCGGTCAGCGTCAACGCCATCCTGGACCGGATGGGTGCCGACTGGCGAACCATGCTCTGGGCCCTCGTGCCGCCGGCCATCCTGCTGGCCCTGCTGGCCTGCTTCCTGCATGACAGCCCGGCCCACCTGATCCGCCGAGGCCAGCCGGACCAGGCAGCAGCCTTCCTTCAGTCCACCCGCGACCAGGCAGAGGCGCGGGTGACCATGCAGAAGCTGTCGCAGCCGGCGAGCGCGAAGACCCCCAGCTTCAAGACCCCCTGGCTGCGGCGGGTGCTGATCGTGGGCATCGGCGTGGCCATGATCAACCAGCTGACCGGACTGAACATCGTCAACTACTACGCGCCGACCATCTTCACTGACACCCTGGGCTTCGACCCCTCACTATCAATGATCGCCACCGTGCCCGTCATCCTGGTCTCCGCCGTAGCGGCCACCATCGGAGGGCTGGGACTGATCGACCGTTTCGACCGTCGCGCCATTCTGGCTGTAGGACTTGCAGGCACCATCGTCTTCCTGGCCGCTATCGGGGTCTGCTACCGGTTCGTCGGCACCCCGGGCTCCGGGTCACGGACGGCCGCCTGGATCATGATCGGCATGATGATGATCTATGTGGTCTTCGTCCAGGGGCTGGTGGCCCCGGTCACCTGGCTGCTCCTGTCCGAGATCTTCCCCCAGCAGATCAAGAGCCGCGGCATGGGCTACGCCAACGTGGCCATGAACCTGACCAACTTCGGGCTCTCCCTGGTCTTCCCCACCCTGCTGGCCCGTCTGGGCGGCACCGGCACCTACCTGCTCTTCGCCCTGATCAATGTGTGCGCCCTGGTGTTCGCCTGGATCATGGTGCCCGAGACCCGAGGCAAGAGCCTGGCCCAGATCGAGCAGGAGGCCCGGGCCCGGGCATGAAATCGGGCATAAAAAGAGGGCGGAACCGAACACCAGCCCGCCCTTATGGAATCTGATACTTCAGATTCTGATGCCTCAGATGTTGAAGGCCTTCTTGGCCAGCTTGGCGATGGTGTCGCCGCCCAGCTGTGCGACATCATTCTTGCACTGGTTGATCCTGCCGAAGAGCTGGTCCGCGTCGTTGTACGACAGCGGCTGGCCGATCTCCTTGGACAGATCAACCAGCTGGTCGATGGTCTCCAGGTTGCCTAGCTTCTCTACCAAGGTCTTCTCGTCCATGAATCACTCCTCTGTAAGCGGCGGTGCAGACACCGGGGGCCTTGCGCCATCGATGCCCACCTTTCTCCTCCCATCATAGCCAGCAACCGGATGAACCGGGCGCGCACAGAGGCTCAAATCAGGTCGTAGGAGAAATCGTGGATCTGGTCCAGGGCCTGCCGGCTCTCCTCCAGCCAGGTCATGGCCACCGGATAGACGTGTCCCAGGGTCTGCAAACGGTTGGGCCTCAGGTCGTGCAGCTCGAAGTCGCGGCCCTTCCTGCACAGAATCTCGGCCATCTTAAGCGCATCACCCTGCAGGAAGTCGTCGGCGCTGGTGTTCAGGAATACCGGCGGCAGGTGGACCATGTCGACCATAGTCCTCAGGTCGGCCACCTGATCGCCCCCAGCCTGCACGAAGCTCCTGAAGAAAGATGGTGCGACCCTTGTCAGGTCATCGGTGGGCGAACCGGTTGGATGGAAGTCTTCCAAATCCACCGATAAGTAAGGAGTCAGATCAAGCAGGCCTGAGACGAAAGCAGCCCCCCGAGGCCGCAGACCGGCAGGCTTCAGACCCAGCCTTTGCGCAAATTGATCATCGGACTCGACGGCCAGCGTATAGAGTGCCAGGGTGCCTCCGGCCGAGTCTCCCGTCAGAAAGATCCGGTCGGGCGAGACCGGATACTCGTCCAGGTGGTTCTTTATCCAGGTCAGAGCGATCAGCACGTCAGACAGCTGGCCCATGAAGTCCGTGCTGGGGATCAGCCGGTAGTTGACCGAGAAGACCGCGAAGCCACGCTTGGCCAGGTGGGTGCAGAAGTTCCGGTTGAGCTCCTTGTAGCCGTACATGAACCCGCCGCCGTGGATATCGATGTAAACCGGGGTCACCCTGCCGTTGCGCAGCAGGGCATCATGAGGCAGGTACAGATCCAGCTTGTGGGCGCGCAAACCATCGTCCACATAGGCGATGTCGTTGAAGCAGTCCACTCCCTCGGGCACCTGCCAGTGACGGGAGCGGGGAGCATCCATGCGCCCGAAGGTCAGCCGGGACCCCAGAACGGCCCGAACCATATCCGGACTGCAGCCCTCCAGGTCCCCGTCGACCTCGGTCCAGCCCTCCAGGAGTTCACGTTCCTCGTCGGTTACCGTCATCTCTGCATCGTTGCTCATCATTCAGCCCTCATCACTCCAACCCGCACAGCTCCTCGCATCCGGTCCTGCGGGTTTACAGCCAATATACATTGCCGGCAGACGGACACTCTTGCCCCTGGTCGCACTCCTGCCGGTAGAATAACGGCAACAGCGACAGAAAGGCCAAGGATGACAATCGCAAGCTACGAAGGCGTATCCGCGCGCTCCCTGGGCCTGCCGCCCACCACCGCCATTCCGGCAGCCAGGGGCGAACTGCCTATACGCGCTTTCACCACGCGGCCGCCCGTCTCCTCACGGCTGCGTCAGCACTTCTCCACCAGCGTCGACAAGATTGTCATGCTGGCCCTGCTGCGGCCCGGAACCATCCCTGCAGCGGATGGCGCACACTGCCATGAGGTGCTGGTCATGGCCATCGGGTTGAAGACCCCCGATGTGCCGGAGGACGTGCTGGAACACATCGCTGCCATGCGCTCATCAGGCATGGTGTTCATCACCATTCACCAGGGTGAAGAGGGACTCGTCTGCACGCCGGCCATCCGCCGGGCCCTGCCCACCAAGGCCGGTCACGAAACCAGGCATACGCTCCACCTGGGCAGGCCCCGCCCTGCTGATCAGACCAGTCTGACCTTGGTCGGCAAGAATATGGACCAGCTCTGGGACAGCCTGTGCGCCCAGGTGACCCTGGACCAGACCGACGGTACGGATCTGGACAGCCGCCTCGCCGTCCGCGAGCGCATCGAGCTGCTCAAGGCCCAGGAGGTCAAGCTGACCGGAGACCATGGCCGGGCCAAAACCACCCAGGACCGCAACACAGCCTTTGCCAAGCTCCAAAAGGTCCGCGCCGAGCTGAAACAGCTTTCCGCCGATAACCAGGCAGCGAAAGCTGCAGGGCCGAGCCAGGCCTAGTCTGACCTAGTCCATACCTGCCCAAGCGGATCGTAAACCTCATCTGCTCCATGGTCGTGCCCGAACCCATGCTGTCACCCATCGCCGGCATCCTCATGGTCGCCGCCACTTCCACAAGCGTCATCCTGGGCAGCAGCTCCCTCACCAAGTCCTTGAACATGACCTGGGCGAGCACGGTGAGGGCGGCCCCCTTTGAATTGCGGGTAGGCCTTACTATGACTCTGGTGGCCATGCTGGTCTATCTGGTCTTCTGAAACGACGGGTCAGGAAAGGTCACAACCATGAAAATCATCATTGCACCCGACTCTTTCAAAGGCAGCCTGACCGCCAAGGAGGCTGCAGAGGCCATCGAACGCGGATTGCGACGCAGCCCCCTCAAGGCCGAAACGGTCCTGGTACCCATGGCCGACGGCGGCGAGGGCACGGTCCAGTCCCTGGTCGATGCCACCGGAGGCCATATGATCCAGGCCCAGGTCACTGGACCTCTAGGGCAGAGCGTCATGGCCAGCTACGGCATCCTGGGCGACGGACGGACCGCCGCCATCGAGATGGCTGCAGCCAGCGGGATCCAGTTCGTCAACGAACAGACTCGCGACCCTCTGATCACCACCACCTACGGCACGGGCGAGCTGATCGTCAAGGCCTTGGACCAAGGCGCACAAGAGATCATCGTCGGCCTTGGAGGCTCGGCCACCAACGACGGCGGCGCCGGTATGGCACAGGCCCTGGGAGCCCGGCTCCTGGACGCTGACGGACATGAGCTGACCCAGGGAGGAGCGGCATTGGCCCGGCTGGACCGGATTGATATCTCCGGGCTGGATCCCCGTCTGGCCCGCACCCGCATTCGTCTGGCCTCGGACGTGACCAACCCCCTGACCGGCCCCGAAGGAGCCTCGGCCGTCTTCGGCCCGCAAAAGGGAGCAGACCCGTCCATGGTGGCCACCCTGGATGCGGCCCTGGCTCACTATGCAGCCGTCATTCGCAAGGACCTGCACCGGGAGGTGGAAACCAAGCCGGGCGCGGGGGCCGCCGGTGGCCTGGGCGCAGGATTCCTGGCCTTCACTCCGGCCGTCATGGCCTCAGGCGTCAATATTGTCGTGGAGACCACCCGTCTTAAGGAGCTGGCCCGCGGCGCCGACCTCTGCTTCACCGGCGAGGGCGGCATCGACTTCCAGACTGGTTTCGGCAAGACCCCCTTGGGCACAGCCCAGGCCGTCAAGGAGTCCTCCCCCGGCTGCAAGGTCATCGCCCTGGCGGGCAGCGTGGGCGCAGGAACCGAAGAGCTCTACAAGCTGGGCATCGACGCCATCTTCAGCATCAGCCCCGGAGCCGTCAGCCTTGAGGAGGCCATGGCCAAGGCCGCCGACAATCTCGCCGCAGTGGCCGAGAACATCGGCAGGCTCCTGGCCTGATCCGGCTCTCGGATCAGCAGAACAACAAAGGGGCTCCGGATGCCTTGCGCACCCGGAGCCCCTGTAATCTGTTCGGCATAACCTTCAGCAGTCATGCCGTTAAGTTGGAAGGGATCAGTCGAATTCGGTGATGACCGAACGAATGACCTCGCCGTTGACCAGCTGCTTGTAGGCTTCGTCGATCTGGCTCAGCTTGATGTGCTGGCTGACAATGTCATGCATGTTCAGCCGTCCATCCACAGCGAAGTCGGCATACATAGGAATGTCGTGCTTGATGTTGGTGGAGCCCATCCACACGCCCTTGAAGCCACGCTGATGGACCAGCAGGTCGGCCGGGTTGATCTCCAGAGAGATCGTGGCATCCGGCTTGGCCAAGCCGATCGGGTAGGCAGTGCCGCCCACACCCAGTATGTCCCAGGCCTGCTTCATGGTGACGGGCAGACCGATGGCCTCGAAGGCCTTGTCCACGCCGCCGTTGGTCAGCTCGCGCACCTTGGCCACCGGATCCTCGTTCTTAGAGTTGATGACGTCGGTAGCACCAAACTTACGGGCAAACTCCAGCTTGTTGTCCAGCAGGTCGATGGCGATGATCCGCTTGGCGCCGCAAATCCGGGCTCCCGAGATGATGTTCAGACCGATGCCGCCGGTACCGATCACGGCCACGGTATCGCCGGGGCGCACATGGGCGGTGTTGATGGCTGCTCCTGCTCCGGTGATGGTGGCGCAGCCGATGCAGGCTGCCTCATCCCACTTGACCTGGTTGTTGACCACGGCCAGCTGGTTCTCGTGGACCAGTGCCTTCTCGGCGAAGCCGCCGACGCCGAAAGCCTGGGTGATGGGCCGGCCGTCGGGGAAGGACAGACGAGGCTTTTCATCCGCGCCACGCACGCACTCCTGCTGCTGGGTGCAGGACTGAGGCTGGCCCTTGAGGCAGTTGGCGCAGTGTCCGCAGACCTGCTCCAGGGAGGCCACCACGTGGTCGCCGACCTTGATGCCGGACACCTCGGGGCCCACAGCCTCGACAATGCCCGAGATCTCATGGCCGATCACAGCCGGGAATGGGAAGAACTTGTCGTCATCCTCGACCAGATGCAGATCCGAATGGCACAGACCCGAGGCCTGCACGTCCACCAGAACCTCCGCGCCGATGGGGTCGTCAATGATGACCTCCTCGGGCTGGGCGAATCCCTTGCCGATACCGTAAGCAATCGACGCCTTGATCTTCTGAGGCATAAGCCATCTCCTAATAACCATGTTCCCGCCGGTTCCATCCGGCAGGACAAATATATATATCGTTGAATACTGTACTGCAGCCACAGCGGTCTTCAATGCAGACACCATTGTTGCAGACCACTTTCTATGGTAGCAGGGAAAGGCCTGAACTACCATGCAAACTTTCCCTGGAAGAGGCCTCCGGCGTTTCCTCGACGGGGGCTCCAAGCATCCATAGAATGGGCTTCATGTGTGGACGATTCGCGGCTGACCTGGACTACTCCAGTCTGGCCCAAGACTACGGTGCCCGGCAGGCTCCGGGACTGCCCAAGCCCTCCTGGAACATCAGCCCCGGGTCGGTCATCGCCCTGGTGGCCCAGGACCGACATGGGCAGCGACACCTGCATACGGCCCGCTGGAACCTCGTCCCCTCCTGGTCGGACACCGATCAGATGTCTTATCCCACCCACAACGCCCGAGTCGAGAGCGCTCTGACCAAGCGGACCTATGCGGATTCAGCCAGAAATCAGCGGGCCATCATTCCGGCCAGCGGTTACTACGAGTGGACACCAGACCATCAGCCCTACTACTTCCAGGCTCCCGACGGCCACACCCTGAGCATCGCCGGCCTCTACTCCTGGTGGCGCGCCAGACCTGGCCAGCCCTGGCTGCTGACGGCCACCATCCTGACGACACAAGCCACGCCAGATGCCGCCCGGGTACACGATCGGATGCCCCTGCTGATCACTGGTGAGAATCTGGATTCCTGGCTGGATCCGAGCATAGGAGGCCAGGAGATCCTGCCCAAAGCCGTGGAGCCTGGCCGCCATGCCTCCGAGACACTGACCATGCACCCGGTGGCACCCCTGAAGGGTGACGGACCGGAACTGACTGAGGATATAGCTCTGGATCAGAGGGTGAAGAAAATTTAGAAGGTTTGTAGGATTCAGATGGTGAATCCCAGCTCCCGCGCCGCCTCGGTGGGGACCGGGTCGTAGGCCCAGTACTCGCTCAGGTTGTCGTCGGAGGACAAGCTGCGAATCTCGGCCTTGTCGATGTAGACCTCGCCCGACAGATGGTCGGTCTCATGCTGGAAGATGCGGGCCGGCCAGCCGTGCATGTGCTGGCGGTGCTTGCGCCCGGAACGATCCTCCCAGCTGGCAGTGATGTCCAGCCAACGCCGCCGGACCGCCTGGAATCCTTCCAGGGACAGACATCCCTCATAGAAGGCCGCGGTCTCCTGCCCGATAGGTTCATAGGAGGGGTTGATGATGACCCTGAAGGGCAACTCGTCGATCTGGCGCGGATCATCCTCGTCGTCGCGGACATGGTCCTCGATGACGGCGATGGCCAGCCCCAGGCCCACCTGGGGCGCTGCCAGTCCCACGCCCGGGGCCTCAAGCATGGTGGTGCGCATGGCCTTGAGCAGCCTGTTCAGCGTCTTGGCTGCCAGCTGACCCTGGTAGGGCTGAGTCTGCTGGCGCAGGACGGGCTCGCCCATCTGCACGATGGGCAGGAGCTCTTCTTTGCCGGCCTCGGCCAGCATGGACTCCACCCGGTGGTTGAGGTCGGCGTCGAAGGCCGCCTTTCTGCCGAACATGGATGATTCCGCCTTTCTGGTTCGTCGCTTTAGATGGCCAGCTCGTCAGCCACGACCGACGCCAGCCGCTGGCAGACCTGGTCGGCCTGCTCCTGGGTGGCCGCCTCGACCATGACCCTGACCAGGGGTTCGGTGCCCGATGGCCGCAGCAGAACCCGGCCGGTGCTGCCCAGCATCCGCTCCTCCGCCTCGACCGCATCCTGAACCTTGGCGTTGGTGCGTGCCGCGTTTTTGTCCACCCCGGGCACGTTGATCAGCTGCTGGGGCAGCTGGGGGAAGTCGGCGGCCAGTTCCTTGAGGCTCTTGCCCGAGCGCACAACCTCCTTGGCCAGGGTCAGGGCCGTCAGGGTCCCGTCGCCGGTGGTGGCGAACTCCCGGTTGATGACGTGCCCGGACTGCTCGCCGCCCAAGGTATAGCCTCCGCGCAGCATCTCCTCCAGGACGTAGCGGTCGCCCACAGCCGTCTGGACGGTGACGATGCCCATCTGCTTCAGGGCCAGCTTGAGTCCCAGGTTGCTCATGACAGTGACCACCAGGGTGTCGTTGGCCAGCTTCCCCTCGCGCTGCTTAGCACGAGCCAGGATGCCCATGATCTGATCGCCGTTGACCATGTGACCCTCTTCGTCCACCGCCAGACAGCGGTCGGCATCCCCATCGAAGGCCACGCCCATGACCGCATCCGAGGCCCGGACCATGGCCTGCAACTGCTCGGGATGGGTGGATCCGGCGTGCTTGTTGATGTTGTAGCCGTCAGGCGAGGCGTTGATGACCACCACGTCCGCCCCGGCCCGGCGCAGGGCCTCGGGGGCTACCACCGAGGTGGCTCCGTTGGCGCAGTCGGCCACGATCCGCAGACCATCCAAGGGCTTGGTCTGGGTCTTGTCGGGGGCGACAGGGGCAACTGCTTCAACAAGGTGGTCGATGTACATGTTGGTGGCGGTCACGGTGTCATGGGAGACGCGGCCCACGCCCTCGCCTACCGGACGCTCCCAATCCTGGCCCAGGACCGCTTCGATGTCGTCCTCCTTGGAATCCTGGAGCTTGAAGCCGCCCCGGGCGAAGAACTTGATGCCGTTGTCGGGCATGGGGTTGTGGGAGGCGGAGATGACCGCACCCATCTCCACGTTCAGCACGCTGGTCAGGTAGGCGATGCCCGGAGTGGGGATGATGCCCACATCGATCACGTCGAAGCCGCCTGATGACATACCGGCAGCCAAGGCTGATGCCAGAAAGTCCCCGGAGACCCGGGTGTCGCGGCCGATCAGGGCCCGTCGGCGACCAGCGGACCGATCCGCGCCACGACCTAGGACACGGACCGCTGCATCGCCCAGATCCAGGGCCAGCTGTGCAGTCAGGTCTCTATTGGCTAAACCGCGTACACCATCGGTACCGAATAATCTGGGCATTGCTCTCCTCCGAACCTACCATTCTGCATACAGGCGACAGATTCATTATGGCCCCGCCCCTGACCCGTCGCCACTCGGATCGGGGCAGGCAGGGTGTTCAGCGCAGACGCTCGTTGTATTCGCGGACCTTGAGAATGCGCCTGGAGGACTCCGTGTTCTGGATGATCATCCCGCGCAGGGCCTTGGGAGCCTCGGCGTGGTCGGCCAGCCAGGCATCGCCCGCCTTGACCAGGGCGGCCGGATCGGCCTTGGACGGGTAGAGTCCGCCTGCAGACAGGGGGTTGAGCAGGGTCTCCGCGATGTGGAAGGTCTTCTGGGCCCATACCTCGTCCACGGCTGTGAAGAAGCGGTCCACGTAGGGTGTGAAGAGCTCCTGGTCCCCCGAGCCGGAGAAGCCGTCGGCCACAGCTTCGATCTGCGAGTTGGTCAGATCCTCGTTGTGCAGGGCCTGATCCCAGGCCCAGGCCTTGGCCTCAGCCGTCGGGCGGGCGGCCCGGGCGCCCATGGCGAACTCGCGGTTCTCGGTGGTGTCTCGAGCGGCCAGCTCCCGGTCGATCTCGCCGTCAGCCAGCAGGTCGTGGGCGGACAAGGCGTGAATGATCAGCCAGCGGGTGTTGTTGTCGATGGTCAGCCCCTCCAGCTTCAGGTCGCCGCTCAGCAGGCCACGGGCGTGATCCTCGAAGTCGGCATCGTCCCCATAGCCCAGGTAGGCGCGGACCAGCTGGAACTGCTCGTCAGAACCCGGCTGGGCCTTCATGGCCAGATCCCAGAGCGTGCTGGCCACCAGCTGCAGCATGGGCTGGCGGCGACGGGAGGCGGTGAAGTGGTGGGCGGCCGTGGAGATCTGCGACAGGGCGTAGCGGAAGGTGGTGGACTGGTGCTCGGTGGCCAGGGCCTTCAGGCTCAGGCTGATGAAGCGCTCAGCAGGGAACTGCGCATCCCGGGTCATGTCCCACAGGCTGAGCCAGACCACGGCCCGGGCCAGGCGATCCTCGATCCGGTACAGGTTCTGCGTGGCATACTCCAGAGAGTCCCGGTCTAGGCGCAGCTTGGCATAGGTCAGGTCATCGTCGTTGATCAGGATCAGGGCCGGACGCTTCCTGCCAACAGCCTGGGGCACTTCGGCTCCCTGGCCCTCCAGATCCAGCTCGAACCGGTCTGTACGCACCACCTTGCCGGACTGAGCCTCGTCGTAGAAGCCCACAGCCAGACGGTGCGGGCGCAGGACCGGATGCTCCTCGGGGGCGGTCTGGTCGATCCGCATGGCGGTGATGATCCCCTGCTCGTCGGTCTGCACCCGGCTGGTCAGCGTGGTGATGCCGGCCTCCTCAAGCCAGAGCCGGGACCAGTTGCCCAGATCGCGGCCGCTGGTCTTCTCCAGCTCGGTCAGCAGATCCTTCAAGGTGGCATTGCCATGGGCATGAGCCGTCAGATAGTTGTGGATGCCCTGGAAGAAGCGCTCACGGCCCACGTAGGCGACCAGCTGCTTCAAGACGGAACCGCCCTTGGCGTAGGTGATGCCGTCGAAGTTGACCTCGGTGTCGTGCAGGTCGCGGATGGGGGCGACAACAGGATGGGTGGTGGGCAGCTGATCCTCGGTCAGGGCCCAGCTCTTCTCGCCGGAGCAGAAGGTGGCCCAGTCGTCGGTCCACTCAGTGGCCTCGGCAGTGGCCAGGGTCGACATGAACTCGGCGAAGGACTCGTTCAGCCACAGGTCGTTCCACCACTTCATGGTCACCAGGTCGCCGAACCACATGTGGGCCAGCTCGTGCAGGACAGTCTCCACGCGGCGGTTGATCTGGGCACCGGTGGCCTTGGACTCGAAGACGTAGGAGTCGCGGAAGGTGACCAGGCCGATGTTCTCCATGGCGCCCGCATTGTATTCGGGCACGAAGATCTGGTCATATTTGGCCCAGGGGAAGGGCAAGTCCCAGGTCTTGGCGTAGAAGGCGAAGCCCTTCTTGGTCACATCGAAGAGGTATTCGGCGTCCCCGTCCAGGGAGTCCTTCAGCGCCTGGCGGCAGTACAGGCCCATGGGGATGGTCCGCCCATCCTCGTTCTGATACTCGCTGGTCCACTGGGCATAGGGTCCGGCGGCGAAGGCGGTCAGGTAGGAGCTCATGACCGGTGTGGTCTGGAAGACCCAGCGGGTCACGCCTTCGATGCGGCCGCCCTCCAGGGTTCCCTCGGCGGTGCGGCTGTCCAGGTCCTGATGGGAGGCGGGAGGCATGTTGGACAGGACCGTCCAGGACGCCGGGGCGTCCACGGTGAAGTCGAAGACGGCCTTGATGTCCGGCTGGTCGAAGACCGCGTAGACCCTGCGGGCGTCAGGCACCTCGAACTGGGAGTAGAGGTAGACGTTGCCATCCGAGGGGTCCACGCTGCGATGCAGCCCCTCGCCTGTGCGCGAATAACGGCAGAGGGCCTCCACCCGCAGCTGGTTGTGCTCGTGCAGGTCGTTAAGCTCAATCCGGTCGTCCCGGAAGGCCAGGGCCGGGTCCAGGCGCTGGCCGTTGAGCTCGATCAGGCTGACCTGGTCGGCGATCAGATCCACAAAGGTGGGCTCCCCCGGCCGGGCATCAAAGTCGATCAGGGCCGTGGAGGGGAAGGTGGCAGGCCCCTTGGTCAGGTCCAGATTGACCTTGTAGCTGACATTGGATACGACGACGGCTCGCTCTTCGGCTTCCACACGAGTCAAATTTGCTCCAGGCATAGGTTCCTTTCCTTTTATGCGGTTTGTGCCGCTAGGCGTATGGACCGACAAGGGGGCCGAGGCTCCTCCGAGCCAATCACTGCTCATGTAGAACAAGTTTAGCCAACCATGCCGAGCAGGAATCAGCGCATGAGAAACAGGGCTACCTGCTCGGCATCGTCATGAATCGACGCTTTAAATCCATCCAAAGCCACATGCCCCGTGAGGAGCATAGAACCAACCTCGTTTGCCACAGTGCTCTTCTCGACACGTATGTTGGGATCTTTCTATGCCTCAGCCATAAATTGGCTATTTCACGTCAACACAAGCATGATTCTAAGCATATTGACTTGTTACGGAAAGTTATGCTATGGTAACTTGTTGAAACGTTTCGACGATGATCGTAAGCATAAACAACGAGGTGGAGATGCCTGGCATAAAGGATGTGGCTCGACTGGCTGGAGTATCCGTGAGCACAGTCTCGTATGTCTTTTCAGGCAAACGCTCCATTTCTCCAAAAACCGCTGAAAAAGTTCGTCAAGCAGTAGAAGAGCTAGGCTACATCCCGAATGCCAGCGCGCAGCGCCTGCGGGGCGGACATAATCGGATCATTGCTATAAGTGAGCCCATCCGCGATGAAATGAACCAGACCCAATACAATGCGTATTTTCTGGAAACTGCCAAACAGGCTAAGGACGCTGGGTACGACGTACTCATATTGACCAGTGAAGAGGCTGTGATCGACATCCAACGAGTGACGGGCAGCAATCTAGTCGAAGGGGTAATCCTTCTCGACTTGATGCACAACGATCAACGGGCTGCGCTAGCTCATCTGTATAGCAAACCATGTGTGGCCATCGGCTACCCTGTCGAGCATCAGGACTGTGCCTGTATTGACATTGACTTCACTAAAATGGGACAAATGGCCGCGCAAACCCTCTACCGCCTTGGACACCGTACCATCGCCTTTCTCAGGGGTCTGGAAGAGGACTATCAGCGCGGTGCAGGTTACATGATTCTGTTCTACGAAGCACTTCTCAAGGAGACACAAGCTCTAGGTATTACTTTGATCGAATCGGAAAAGGTGGATCATCACAACTTCGATGCTAATCAATTTACCCAAAGGATTATCAATGGTCCAGAACATCCCACAGCCCTTATCAATCAGTCCGGCTCGGATATACTCAATGCCGTTTTGGATTCCATGCAGAATGCCGGAATCTCTATACCAGATGACTGTTCTGTTCTCTCCTGTGGAACCTACTTAGAAAAGGAACTTGTTCATCAGCCCATCAGTGAAATCCCATTTACCCCTGGCAAACTGTGCACTGGAGCCGTCAGCATTTTGCGGAATGCTATCGAGGATAAACGCGATATACGGGGGGCTGTCCGTCTATTTGAACCAGAACTGGTCGATCGTGGTTCCTTGGCCAGTGTTCGGTCCATCACTGAAGGAGGTACAGTATGAAATAATCAATCAGCTCCTTGCATCAACGAGGCAAAGCGATGAAGCTCCTCAGTTTTATAAGTTCCGACCGACATTCACAAGTTTGTGTCCATAAATATCACAATTAGGGAGGTATATTTTTTTGAATCGAAACGTTTCGATCACAGAGTAGTTTTCGTCAAACGCAAAAAGGAAAGTGAAGAATATGAGAATGAAGAAAGCGCTAGCTACTTTATTAGTTGCCGCATCGACGGTAGCGACCTTGGCAGCATGCGGGAGCGGTGGAAGCCAGTCGGAAGAACAAAAGCCTGAGAGCATTTCCTTCTGGCACTATGACAAAGAGACCTCCGCTCAAACCATGGCTTGGAAAGAGGCTGCAGCCGATTTTACGAAGAAGACAGGGGTCAAGGTCAAATTCGAAGTCAAGTCCTTCGCCCAGATCGCACAGAATAGCAGCCAATTCCTGAATTCTGACCAAGCTCCAGACATTATGGAATCCAATAGAGGAAACGGAAGCGCTGGCATGCTCTCCTCCATGGGACTCCTCAGTGACTTGGGTCCCTATGTCAAGAAGTATGGATGGGACAAGAAAGTGACCAAAGCAGATTCCTCCATGGCCAGGTACAACGACAAAGGTGTCATGGACGGCGACACTTGGTACGGTGCCCCCAATTATGCCGAGTACCAGCGCGTCTATTACAACAAGGATCTGTTTGCCAAGCACAACATCAAGGAACCAACTACTCTAGCCGAGTTCGAGGAAGCGTGCCAAAAGTTCAAGGATGCAGGCGTTACACCCATCGCAGCTGATGCCGGTGAGTTCGGCGTGCTCTGGCTCTGGTGGCAGCTGGTCTCCACCAAGGCAGATAAGGGCTTGATTCAAGATTGGCAGATGTATAAGCACCCAGTAAATTGGAAAGATCCAGCCCTGTCCTATGCCACTGAGACTTTGAATGATTGGTTGAACAAAGGATACATCTCCCGTAATGCCACCGGTCTCAAGGCCGAGGACACCACAACTTCCTTCATCAAAGGTGATTACCCGATTTATCAGACCGGCACTTGGAACCAAGGTCGTTTTGTGGAGCAGATTAAGAACTTCGACTGGGATGCCTCTATTCTGCCTGGTTCCAAGTTCGCACAGGGATGCACCGGCAATCTGCTGACTATTCCTGAGAAGAGCAAGCATAAGGAACTGGCCGCTCAGCTGATCGACATTGTCCTGTCCAAAAAAGAGCAGAATGGAATCGCCAAGCATGGTGGAATCCCTGTTGCCGCAGATAACAACAGCATCGACAACCCCAAGAACAAGGCTATGGCCGAAGAGTACGCAAAATTCTCCAAGAAGAATGCACTCTCCTATTACCCTGATTACCCAGCTGCCAATCTGACAGATGCCATGCCTGCCGCCCTTCAGGAGCTTGTCAATGGCACCAAGAACCCGGATCAAACCCTGAACGCCATCAAGGATGCCTATACTTCAGGCGTCAAAGACATGGACGTCAAGGACTAGGCTCCACGCAATCCAATCATTATCTGGGCTGGACGGTGCTTGTCATGTTCGGAAAGCACCGTCCATCCTTCCCAATATTAACTAGCAAATAAGGAGATCGGGAGGCTGCCATGTCCCAAGGCGCTAGCAGTAAACAGTCGACAGCGTCAAGACTGCCCGGCAACAAATCGACCAAGTTCATCCCCTATCTGATTCCAGGGATATTGTCCTTGGCTGTAATCATCATTGTTCCCTTCATCTGGAATATCTATCTCAGCTTTACGCGCTGGCGGGGTGTCGGCCCCGTTCGATTCGTGGGCCTGCACAACTGGCAACGGCTGATCGGTGACGCGACTTTCTGGAAATCGTTCATCAACTCTTTCTGGATCATCGTGGCAATAGTCGTCATTCCCACTATTTTGGGCCTACTTATTTCTTCTGTCCTGACAGATGTGATTCAGAAAAAGTTCAACTCCGGCAGTGCCTCTTTCATCAGGGCGCTTTACTATCTTCCCCAGTTGCTTCCAGTGGCCGTGGCTTCCATCATTATGGGTTGGATCTTCCGGCCGGAGGATGGCGCGTTCAACGCACTCTTACAAAAAATAGGACTTGGCGGTCTCCAGCACAACTGGCTGGGAGACCCAGGCAGCGCATTACCCGTACTCATGTTCATCTTGATCTGGATACAGCTGGGCTACCCAATTGTCATCTTCATGTCCGGGCTGCAGCGCGTTGACCCCGAACTCTACGAAGCCGCCAGCCTAGATGGGGCCAACTGGTGGCAGAAGTTCAGAGTAGTAACCCTCCCATCCATTATCCCAGAACTCCTGGTAGTCATTCTGACCGCCACCATTGGAGCCTTGAAAACCTTCGGGCCAGTCTACCTGCTGACCAAGGGCGGACCCGGCACAAGCACCATTGTGCCTTCCTACTACTCCTACAATCAGTTCTTCCAACTTCATCAAGTGGGTTACGGTGCTGCAATCTCCACAGCCCTGACCATTGTGATTATCGTCTTTTCTATCGTGTTCACCCTGATTCAGGGACGCGTCGAAAAGAACATGGACTAGAGAGGGGAAACCATGACACAAGCAAATGCGGAAATGGTAACCGAACAGTCAGGCTCTACACTTCCAATCACATCCAATGACAAGAAAAGCAAGCATATTCGTAGTTGGGGCAACTGGCTGGCTCTGATCCTCCTTGTTCTGGGCGCGGTCATCATGCTCTTCCCTCTGCTCATCTTGGCCATGAATGCCTTTAAGACCATCGGAGACTATAACGCAACAGGGCCGCTCTCTCTTCCAGCGCACCCGACAATGAGCGGCATCACATCTTTCTGGGTCAGCAGCAACTTCCCCATGAAATTTGTCAACAGCTTGGTTATCTCTCTTGTTGTCGCAGTGATGGGGGTTGTGCTCTCGGTTCTCAACTCGTTCGCCCTGGGCATCGGGCGCGTCAAAGGTAACCGGTGGATCATACTCTTGATTATGCTGGCCAATATGCTGCCTCAAGAGTCCTTGCTCTACCCGCTCTATACCGTCTTTAAAGACATCGGTCTCTATAACACTCAGCTCTCCATAATCATCATTTTCACCGTGATTCAGAGCGCATACGGCACCTATCTTCTCTCGGCGGTATATGGCACTTTCCCACAAGCCATTCTTGAAGCAGCCTCCATAGATGGCGCCAACCGCCGACAGGTGCTGAGCAAGATCGTCCTTCCCATCTCGTGGCCAACCATCAGCGTACTGTTCGTGTTCTTCTTCGTATGGACCTGGAACGAGTACATGATTCCCATGGCTTTCCTCATGGACGACTCAGTGCAAACCGTCCCTCTGGCCTTGGCCACCATTCAGGGACAGCACACCATGGATGCTACTTCCCTGGCTGCAGCTTCATTGCTCAGCATCATCCCGACTATCATCTTCTACGTGATCTTCCAGCGCAAGCTCAACCAAGGGATCGTAGCAGGCGCTGTCAAGTAGACGACGCTTCTTCTGTTGCATTTTGGGACGATCCCTTCATCGGGAACCGTCCCAAAACTCCCCTTACTGCGGCTGCATATCAGCGGTAATATGAGAATCGGGCGGTCTCCAACGAGGGAGCGTCACCCACCCGCAAGGATGTCATGTTGGGTATTCAACTTCGTCCATGCAGGACCTTTACGCATATCAGAGAGGATATACGATATGAAAGCATTGATGTACTACGGCAAGGAAGATGTGCGTCTGGAGGACGTGCCCGAGCCTGAGCTCAAACCCGGGACCATCAAGATCCACCCCGCCTTCACCGGCATTTGCGGTTCCGATGTCCATCTGTACTACGACGGAGCAGTCAACGGCGGAGGCAATTCGCCCGACCATCCCCATCCTCTGACGGGAGAGACCCTGCCGGTGGTTTTCGGCCATGAGATCTCTGGTACCGTCGAGGCCATCGCCGACGACGTGCACACTGACATGAAAGTGGGCGACTCGGTGGTGGTCGAGGCCGAAATCGCCTGCGGCGAATGCCCAGCCTGCAAGGCCGGCAACTACAATGACTGCGACAAGCTGGCCGGCATCGGCATCAATGGAGGCGGCGGCGGACTCAGCGAGCACATCGTGGTTCCGGCAGAGCACGTCTTCCCCGTGGGCGACATCCCTCTGGATCAGGCTGCCATGATCGAGCCCTTCGCCGTGGCTCACCACGCCATCCGCGCCATGGATCCCCACGAAGGACAGACCGCAGTGGTCGGCGGCGCCGGGCCCGTAGGATTGCTCATCGGCACCATCCTGCGGGCGAAGGGAGTCCGGGTGATCATGTCCGAGCTCTCCTCGGCCCGTAAGGAGAAGGCCCTGCAGTCTCATTCGGCCGACATTGTGGTCGATCCCAGCAAGGAGGACCTGGCGGAGCGGGTCCGCCACGAGACCGACGGAGCCGGGGCTGATCTGGCCTTCGATGCAGCTGGAGCCGAACCGGTCGACCACCAGCTTTTGGAGGCCTTGAAGGCCACTGGCGGGCTCATGGTCGTAGCCCTGCATGGCAAGCCCATTACGCTGAACCTGACCAAGGAGCTGGGCTTCGGCGAGAAGTTCATCCGCGGTACTATGGGATACGCCAACGACCATCCTGACGCCATCAAGCTCATCCACGACCGGAACATCGACCTGTCCACCTTCATCACCGATCGGATCAAGGTCGAGGACATCGTGGACAAGGGCTTCCGTCAGCTGCGTGAGGACGCGGAAAACCACGTCAAGATCATCGTGAGCATGTAAGCGCTCCCTTTTACTGATAACACTGAAGGCTCCGGCCGTCCATCTGGGCGACCGGAGCCTTCGGTATCAGTATGCAGGCAGTGGCATCAGTCCTGCGGCTGCACGTCGGTGGCGATGTCGGCCACCACGGGCACGATCATGGGCCGGCGGTGCAGCTTGCGAGAGATCCAGCCGCCCAGGGTGCGGCGCATCATCTGCTGGAGCTGGTAGGTGCCGGTGGTGCCCTTGGCCATGGCATCCTCAAGCTGATCGACAATCTGGGCGTTGATGGACTTGAACTCGCTCTCGTCCTCGGCTACGGCGTTCAGGTAGAGCTTGGGGCCGGAGACAACCTTGCTGGTCTCGGTGTCGACCACGGCGAAGGCGGAGACGAAGCCCTCGGTGCCCAGAATCCGGCGCTGCTCCAGCTCGTCGTCGGTCAGCTGGCCCACGGAGTCGCCGTCCACATAGACGTACCCGCAGGGCACTGATCCGACCACAGCGGCCTGGCCATGGTAGAGATCCACCACGTCGCCGTCCTCGGCCAGCACCACGTTCTGCGGGTCCACGCCGGTCTTGACCGCGATCAGACCGTTGGCCACCAGGTGCCGGTTCTCGCCGTGGATGGGCATGGCGCACTTGGGCTGCACGATGTTGTAGAAGTGGAGCAGTTCGCCCTCGTCGGAGTGGCCGGAGACGTGGATGGCCGCGTTGTCGCGGTTGACCACCTTGGCCCCCAGGCGCACCAGCTTGTTGATGACCTTGTAGACCTCATGCTCATTGCCGGGGATCAGCGAGCTGGCCAGGATGACCGTATCGAACTCATTGATGGTGATGTCGCGGTGGGTTCCGTCGGCGATGCGGCCCAGAGCCGCCATGGGCTCGCCCTGGGAGCCGGTGCACATGTAGACGATCTTCTCGTCCGGGATGCTGTGGGCATCCTTGAGGTCGACCACGGTGTCCTCAGGCAGGTGCAGGTAGCCCAGGTCGGAGGCGATGGACATGTTGCGGACCATGGACCGGCCCGCGAAGACCACCTTGCGGCCGAACTTGTGGGCGGCGTCGACCACCTGCTGCACCCGGTGGACGTGGCTGGAGAAGGAGGCCACGATGATCTTGCGCTGGGCCTCGGCGAAGGCCTTGTCCAGGGCGGGGGCGATGGAGATCTCGGGCTTGACGAAGCCGGGGACCTCGGCATTGGTGGAATCGACCATGAGCAGATCCACGCCGGACTCGCCCAGCTTGGCGAACTCGCGCAGATCGGTCAGCCTGTGATCCAGAGGCAGCGGGTCGATCTTCATGTCGCCGGTGTCGATGATGTGGCCTGCCGGGGTGCGCACGGAGACGGCCAGAGCGTCAGGAATGGAGTGGGTGACCGCAACGAACTCCAGGTTGAAGGGGCCTACCTTGAGCTTGTCGCGGCCCTTGACCTCCACCTCGGTGGGCTTGAGATGGTGCTCTTCGCACTTGGCATCGACGAATCCCAGGGTGAGCTTGGAGCCGATCAGGGGGATGTCCGGACGCAGCTTGAGCAGGTAGGGCACGCCGCCGATATGGTCCTCATGCCCGTGGGTCAGCACCAGGGCATCCACCTGGTCCAACTTGTCCTTGATGTAGCTGAAGTCGGGCAAAATCAGGTCCACGCCCGGCTGCTCCTCCTCGGGGAAGAGCACGCCGCAGTCGATCAGCAGAATGTGGCCGTTGTACTCGATCACATTCATATTGCGGCCGATCTCGCCCAGGCCACCCAGGGGGACGATGCGCATGGAGCCCTTGCGGTACTTTGGGGGCGCCACCAGACGCTGCTCAGTCTGAGTGCCCTTGCCGCGGGCGATGGTGCCATTGCGGCGGCTGCGGGATTCGCCCCGGGACCTGCCTGACCCCTGCTTGCCGTTCTTGGAGGAGGACCGACGATTTCTGCTCTTGCCGGTCGCGTTTGATTCTTCTTGTTTTCTTGCCATTGTCACTTGTGTTTCTATCATCTGTGCCCCTGCCTATACAGGGGCGACGTTGCTTTCAGGACTGATTCAGATCAGCCCCGCGGCCTTCATTCCCTTGCGGGCGAGAGCCACCTGGTCCTCATCGGGACCCAGATTGGGCAGCCTCATGGCCGTCTGATCCAGTCTGCCTGCCACCTTCAGAGCGGCCTTGGCCATGACGGCCTGCTGACCCTGACCGTTCAGAGCCTGGACCAGCGGATCCAGACGTGCGGCCAGTTCCCTTGCGCCATTCAGATCGCCGGCATCAAAGTCGTCGGCCAGACGCTTCATGGGCCCGGATGCCACATGAGCGATGACCGAGATGACGCCGACCGCGCCCAGGGCCAGGAAAGGCAGATAGAGCCCGTCGTCGCCTGAATACCAGGTCAGGCCGGTCTCCTGGCGCTTGCGGGTCATGGAGGCCAGATCGCCCGTGGCATCCTTGACGGCTGCGATCCCATCCAGCTCAGCCAGCCGCCGGTAGGTGTCCAGCTCGACGTGCAGTCCGGTCCGTCCGGGCACATCGTAGAGAATGATCGGTCGCTGAGCCGACTGGCAGACCGAGCGGAAGTGGGCCACCACCCCGTCCTGGGAGGGCCGCGAGTAGTAGGGCATGACCACCAGCAGGGCATCGGCCCCGGCCTCCTGGGTCATCTCCACCATGCGTACCGTGTGTGCTGTGTCATTGGAGCCAGCTCCGGAGATGACGGGCACATCGACAGCATCCTTGACGGCCCTGACCAGGTTGACCTTTTCCTCCATATGGGTGACGGGAGACTCGCCTGTGGTGCCGTTGACCAGAATGCCGTCGGCCCCATCGGCCACCAAGGTGCGGGCCAGATTGGCGGCAGCCTCGTAATCCACGGATCCGTCCTTATTCATAGGCGTGATCATGGCGGGGATCACCCGTCCGAAGGGTGCAGAAGGAAGCAGATGGGTAACGGTCTCAGTCATATCTTCACGCTACTTGCAGATGGGGACGCTCTTGCGAATATCAGAACAGGTAGTGGTCCAAGCCTACGGTCAGTCCGGGGATGCTTCCAGCACGGCGCACGGCCAGGAGAACTCCAGGCATGAAGGAGACACGCTCGAAGCTGTCTGCGCGGATGGTCAGCTGCTCGCCGGGGTTGCCCATGAGCACCTCCTCATGCGCATTGAGTCCCCGCAGCCGGACGGCATGGACATGGACACCGTCAACCACCCGGCCTCTGGAGGGATCAGGTTGTTGGGTCGCGTCGGGCATGGGACCCATCCCAGCCTGACGGCGGGCCTCGGCGATGGCGGAAGCGGTTCCCAGAGCCGTGCCGGAGGGGGCATCGACCTTGTCGGGATGGTGCAGCTCGACCACCTCGGCCGACTCGAAGTAGCGGGCCGCCATGGCTGCAAACCGGTCGGCCAGCACTGCGGAGATGGCGAAGTTGGGAGCAATGAAGACGCTGAGTCCAGGATGCCCGTCCAGGGCCTGCCTGACCTGGTCCAGGCGCTCCTTGGTCCATCCGGTGGTGCCGATGACGGAATGGACCCCCTGCCCTATCAGGGTCAGGGTGTTGCGCAGGACGGCATCGGGGCTGGTGAAGTCGACCGCCACATCCGTATTGCTCGGATTGATGGACGACGGATCGTCATCCGGCCCCAGCAACAGGGCCGTCTGCATATCCTGCGCGTCCTTGAGAGCACGCACCACCTCGGTTCCCATGCGTCCGCCTGCGCCCAGCACCGATACGCGGATCATCGGCTGCCTCCTTCTCGACTGTTCATTCACTATGCATTTTCGGTCTTTTCCACGACCATACCCCTCCTGCGGCTCCTGGCCCAGCCCAGCAGGGCCAGAGGAACAGCGCAGCAGGTGACCACCGCGGGGATGGTCATGCCGCCGTGGGGCCCGAACTGATCCAGGGCGACTCCGGCCAGGGTAGATCCCAGGGAGGTGCCGATGGATCCGCCGGTGGACAGCCAGGAGAGCCCCTCGGTCAGGGCACGGGCATCCACATTCTCGCGTACAATCAGGTTGCCGGTGGCGAAGATGGGCGAGACGCACAGGCCGGTCAGCACCTCAGCCAGACCCAGCAGGACCAGGTTGTCCATGACCAGGCGGAAGACCACGTAGCCCAGGGTCAGCAGCACCAGGAAGGTCGTCAGATAGCGCCAGCGGGATCCTTTGAGCTTGACCGAGCCGAAGATCAGCGCTCCGCAGAGGGAGCCCAGGGCGAACAGGGCCAGCTGCAGGCCTACCGCACCCTCTCGTCCCATGGACTTGGTCAGGGCGGTCACCGAGACGTCCACCGCCGAGAAGCTCATGTTGAAGACGACGAAGATCACCACCAGCAGAAGGATGCCCGGGTAGACCAGAGCCGAACGAGAACCCTGGTGACCGTCAGTGTCGCTTGGCAGGACGTCCCCATGGGCGTCCACCGGGGAATGATCCGCTGCAGACTGGCTGACGGCCTCCATGCGAACGACGGCCGGAGGCTCGGTGGAACGCATGGCGAAGAAGGTCAGCCCGCCGACCAGCAGAGCCAGGGCAGGCAGGTAAAGCTGGGAGACCGGGCTGACCGAGGTGGCCAGGTAGGCGGAGAGGATGGGTCCCAGGATGAAGACGCACTCGTCCAGGCCCGACTCCAGGGCGTAGGCGGTGTTGAGCAGATTGGTCTTGTCGTCGCGCAGCACCCAGGCCCAGCGGGTGCGCACCAGGGCTCCGAAGGCGAACTGGGTCAGGCCCATCAGGGCCGCCAGCACAAAGAGCACCCCCAAGGGAACCCGGCGCATGGCACCCACCGCAAATCCCAGTATGGCCAGGGCCTGCACGAGCAGGGCGGTCACTCCGACCCGACGCTGGCCGAACCGGTCGAACAGACGGGCGTAGAAGGGGGTGACCAGGGCCGCGCAGAGCGTGTAGACGGCGCTCATCAACCCGGCTGAGGTCCAGTTGTCATAGATGTTGTTCAAGGCCAGTACAATGCCCAGACCCATCATGCCCAGGGGCAGGCGGGCCAGGACGGCCGACAGGCAGAAGCCGGCGGCGCCCGGGTAGGTGAACAGGCGCAGGAAGGGGGATTTAGCGGCCGCCATGATCACCGTCCTTGCCCAGCTGGTCGCTCACACGGCCTCCGTAGATGAAGATGTCGTCGATACCCTCGAAGAACTGCGGATCGTCAGAGGGGTCGCGCCCGGCGAAAGCCGCATGGTCCCTCCCCCTGAGCTCGGCCAGCCGCTCCATGCCCTGGTGGTCGTAGAAGCCGACGTCGCAGGAGGAGTCCGTGTGCAGGTAGAAGCGCTCGATCCCCGCCTGGTCCAGATGCTCCAGGGTGTCCCGCCATAGGGCGCCGCCCACGCCTCGTCCCCGGGCACGGCTGGAGACCAGGAAGAGCCTCAGTTCTGCCTGGGGCGGAACAGCCAGACCACACTGCTCCTCCAGCTTGACCTCGGTTTGCTGCCACTGGCGCGCCCGGTCCAGGGTCTGGGCGCCCAAGGTCGTGGCAGACAGCTGCTGATCGACCTGCTCCAGCTCCTCTTCGGCCTGAGGGAAGCACAGTTCGCCACGCCCCTCAGCAAGCAGGGTCACCCCCAGAAAATCCTGCCCATCGACAGCTATCCGGGCCCTGGTGGCGCCCACCAGGTAGTGCAGGATGAAGTGGGCAGCGCTCAGCCGGGACACGGTGCCCTCGGGATCCTCCTGCACCTTCCAAGTAGCGTCGAAAGTCCCCACCAGGTCGGGCATATCCGCCCAGACCATAGGTCGTATCGCCACGCTCCCCCTCCGCCGGGAGGCCTGGTCGTGAATACTGGACGTTGTCATCTGTCTCATTGCTCCATTCGGGCGTGCCCGGCCCAACGACGGCACTTGGCCGTCTGCCGATCGCCTGCTGTTCATGATTGCTGATGCGCGGCACCCATCGCCTTATCTGGCGGGGTCTGCCGCAGACTCAGTCCTCGTCCGACTGCTCGGGTATGCCCTCGGCCAGGGATGCGAGAATTTCTTCTTCGGTCCTGGCACGGGCCCTGATGAGTCGATCCTGGGGCCGGTCTTCGCTTACATAATAAAGGCAGGCGTCGATGGTCGACAGGCCGATACCCTCCAAGCGTGACAGGAGCAGCCGGTAGAAGTCCAGCTGGACCAGACGGCGCTTGGTCGACTCCTCTCCGCGCGGTCGGGCTCCGGTCTTCCAGTCCACGATGCTGTAGCGCAGGTCCGTGCGTTCAGGGTCCAGTCCGCCGGCAAAGACCGCGTCCAGCTTGCCCTTGACGATTTGGCCTGCCAGCACCGCCACGATGGGCCGTTCCACCCAGACAGGAGTGCGATGGGCCCAGTCAGACTCGGCCAGCCGCTGTTCCCAGGTCAGCAGACGGGCCTGCACGGGGTCGGCCTGGGGGTCCAGGGACTCCCGCTCCTGGTCAAGCTCAGCCAGCATGCGGGCCCGCTCGGCCATGGCTCCGGGACCCAGCGGACCATCGAGCAGATTCGGTGCTTCCGCCTGATCGGGCAGGTCCACCAGTCCTTCAGGGGCGGAGATATCGGGCAGGATGAAGCGCCTGGCCCAGTCGTGGAAGCGGGTGCCCGCCTCGGCCTGCGGGGAGGCCACCTGAGGTATGGGTCTGACCAGCCCCTGCCAGTAATCCCTCTCCATCTTGGGATCGCCCCCTGCCGAGCCGGCCTGGATGGCGGTGACGCTGCTAGCCCCATGCCCCAGGATCCGACGGCCGGTGCGCCGCAGCAGATCCAGGTCCGTGAGCAGCTGGTCGTCAGCTACCCCCAGGCGGCCGGTGCTGACCTGCAGGACGCGGACCGCATTGGCGTAGAGCCCGTCATCGCCCTCCTCATCAATTACGGGATCGCCGGGTTGCCCGGCGCGCACCCAGGCGGCCGAACGATTCAGGGCTTCACGAGTGCGCACACTCAGCACCGGCGGCCAAAGCGCCTGGTCACGCTGACCGTCTCGAGCAGCGACCTGATCCACCTGATCCAGCGCACGGTCGACGATGGCCTGACGGTAGGACTGGGCATGCTCGCCGACAAAGAGCCCCAAGGGCGGCGTTGGCTGGCCCTCCTGGGCATCCTCTGCCTGCTCCAGCTTGACCGCATCAGGCTCTTCCTGGAAGAGCTCCACCAGCTCGCTCCAAAAGTTGGAGGCCTTATCCGGGTCCGGAGCCGGGGTATTCAGGGCCGCCGACTCTGCCTGGGAATCCTGGCTGAAGGTCAGCAGCAGATCATGCCGGGCCCTGGTCGCCGCCACATAGATCAGCCGTCGCTCGTCGTCCAGCAGCCGACGGCCGTACTGTTCGCGCTGAGAGGGGGCGATGGCATCGGCCCTGACCGGGCGG
Source organism: Bifidobacterium apousia (assembly GCF_007559275.1). Taxonomy (GTDB): domain Bacteria; phylum Actinomycetota; class Actinomycetes; order Actinomycetales; family Bifidobacteriaceae; genus Bombiscardovia; species Bombiscardovia apousia. The sequence goes on along the minus strand of NZ_VMHK01000002.1, from coordinate 310,026 downwards.
GCCTGGTCGTCCAGCCCGCTCTCCCGAGACAGGCCCATGGCCTCCTCCTCCAGACCCGCCAGATCCAGACGACCCAGCAGATCCTCAGGGTCAGCTCCCAAGGGAGCGTCGTGAGGAAAGCGAGGCAGGATCATGGCATCAGCCCGCACCGGCACCGGCACAGACTCGGGATCGACCAGCCAGGTACGGGCCGTGCAGCTGTACTGGTAGACCGGGCCGTCCGGGGATTGGACCACCGGCTTGTCCAAGGCGGGCTTGACCGCGAGCCGGTCGCCCTGGCTGCTGGGGAAGGCTCCCCGCTTGAGCCCGACCACCGCCACGGCATCCCACTCCAGTCCCTTGGCCTGATGGACGGTCATCAGGACCACGTCAGCCTGCCGGTCGTCCCCATCAGCGGGCATTTCGGGGCTCTGGTCCAGGGAGGACAGCCAGGAAACGAACCCGCGCAGGCTGGGCCCCAGACCCTGTGGCAGCTCGGACAGGTAGACATCCACTTGGTCCAGCAGGGCCTGGATGCCCGCCTTGGCCTGACTGGGCTCCAGAGGCCGTTCAGGATTGGCCAGGGAGCGGGCCAGCACCAGGTCCGCGTCCAGATCCAAGGCACGGATGGCGGCGATGACCACCTGGCGCAGGGGGGCCGATGACTCGGCCTGGACCTGGCAGATGACCCGGGCGGCCTCGGCGGCCAGGACCCGCCCCCTGGCGGATAGGCCTGAGCCCTTCAAGAGGTCTGGCAGATCGTCGCGCAGCAGCAGGTCCACCAGGAAGACATCGTTGGGAACCTGGTCACGGTAACGGTGCAGATCCTCGCGACGGCGGCGCGGGTCGGGGTCGGACTCGACCAGGCCGGCCCTAACCAGGGCCCGGTACTGGCTGTCCTCATTGACCTTGGCGGCCAGGGAGGCAAGAGCGCTCAGGTCGGCCGCGTCCATGCCGAACCGGGCCGAGGCCAGTAGACGCATCAGGGAATCGCTGTCGGTGTGGTCGCAGACCAGGGAGAGCAGGGCTCTAAGGTCCATGACCTCGGGCCGGTCGAAGAGGGAGGAGTACCCGACGACCTGGCAGCTCAGCCCAGCAGCCTCCAGGGCCTGGCGGTACCTGGGCAGGGCGGCCTTGGAACGGAAGAGAACAGCCACGTGCGGCGCATCGCCGTGATTGCCATAGAGCTCGCGTGCCTTGAGGGCGAACCTGACCACGCCGTCGATCTCCTGTCCGCCGGTGCTGTAGCCCAGGAGGCCCACGGTGCCCGAGTCGGCGTCCTCACGGGGACGGAGCCTGGCCACGTCCACCTCGCGGAGTTCCGCTTCGGACCGGCTCCCCTGGTCCCGGTGGCGCAGGGGAACGGTCAGCTGATTGGCGGCCTTGAGCACCCAGCTGGAGTTGCGGAAGGTGCGCGACAGAGTCAGCGGGTCCTGGTCCTGCGAGCGCCCAAAGGCGGTCACTCCAGACAAGGGACCGCTGCCGGATGCGGGCCGGTCGGCCAGCATGCCGAACTGGGCCTGGAAGGTGCGGAAGGCCCCGGGGCTGGCCCCGCGCCAGGCATAGATGGACTGGAAGGGGTCGCCCACGGCGGTCACGGCCGACCTGCCGGGAGCCTGGTCCGCACTCCCCTGATCCTCCTGCCGATTCTGTGGATGGAAGATAGCCGCCAGCAGCAGGGCCTGGGTGGTGGAGGTGTCCTGGTATTCGTCCAGAAAGACGTGGCTGTAGCGGCGTCGCAGCTGGGCGCTGATGGAGGGGAAACGCTCGACCAGCTGGAAGGCGGCCAGGGTGAAGTCGCCGAACTCGGCCATGTTGGCCTGCCTCTTGGCACGCTGGTAGTCCTGGACCAGGGTCAGCAGCTTCTCGCGTGTCAGAACCGCCCGTCGCATGGCATCCACCCGGTAGAGGCGAATGCTCTGCCGCTTGTCTTGGAAGGCCTTGATTTTACCTTGATAGTGCTCGTCGGTCTCTTTCTTGCTGCGCTTGGGCGGCGTCTGGCTGGCTCTGGGCTCGGCGGCCGGCACGGGCTGGTCGCCGATGAGCTGGTCCGCACGATCCACAAAGGCGCGGTCCCAGGCACGGATCCGTTCCACAGCCTGGTCGAAATCAGGGCAGTCGCTGCTGATCATGGAGGTGGTCACCGCCCCGGTCAGCCCCAGGACCCGGTTGACGGTGGTCGAGAAGGTCGCGGAGCCCAGGTCGTCGGATTGGCCATCCTGCGCCGAGGAACCAGCGGGAAAGATCAGATCCAGATGGTCAGCGACCACCTGGGAGGCCAGCTGATAGGCCCCTGCCGAACTCAGGGGACGGGTGTCCTGGTCCATGCCCACCAGCAGGCCATACTGGCGCACGATGGACTGGAAAAAGGCATCATAGGTGGACACGGTCGGCTTGAGGAAGTTGCGTTCGGGATCCACGGCCGAGGCGCCTCTGCCCTGGTCGCGTCGAATGACCGCCGCCCCCACCCTGGATTGAAGTTCGGAGGCGGCCTTGCGGGTGAAGGTCAGCCCTAGAATCTGCTCGGAGGGCACGCCCCGACGGATCAGGGCAATGATCCGGCTGGTCATGGTCATGGTCTTGCCCGAGCCGGCCCCAGCCACTACCAGAAGATCCTCATTGACATCCGCATCGACGATGGCGGACTGTTCGGCAGTCTGCTTCATTCCTGATCCTCCAGTAGATTGGGCGCCACCAGTTGCCATGCCTGACATTCCTGACCATTGCCGGCCCGATGACAGCGGGCCGGATCGAAGACCGCGTCATCCCGGCCAGCCGTCAGCTTGACCCCGGCGGCGAAAAAGACCCTGGCTATCATGGTCAGCCCCCATACAGCCTGGGAGGAGACCCTGGCTGCTCGAACCATGGCCCACAGGTCCGCATCCACCCCGGGCGGCACCTGATCAGGCAGGTCCGTGGGTTCGGCCTTGGACTTGAGCGGGGAGGGCATGCCGGTTCTCGGTTGAGCGACAGTGACCAGCCTGTCACGCTCGAACAGGGGCGGCTGGTAGGCCATCTCCTCCCGGCGCAGCCCCGTTTGCGCATCCTTGGGCGGGGCCTGCAGCTGCAGGAGCAGGGACTGGCTCAGCTTCATCCCCTCGGTCCTCTCCAGGTCGGGGGCCTGCGACAGGCTCCAGGCCGCCCCCACCTCCGGACTGCTGCCGGGCGTGGGCGGGAAGGCCAGTCCCAGCTGATAGCAGACCAGCTGCAGGTCGTTGAAGAGCTGCCCCTGGGTATAGGGGACTCTGCCGGTCTTGTAGTCCACCAGCCGCAGACGGATGCCCTCGGGTAGGGACCTGACCTCTAGACGGTCGATGCGGCCGGTCAGCCTGACCGTTGTCCTGGCATCCAGGGCTGTGGGGAAGCCGTCGACCAGGCCGGACATCAGGGCGAAGAGCCCGTCGGCATCCAAAGGCCTGTCAGGGAAGGTGGCCTTCCAAAGTGGGACCAGGTCCTCCACGGACAGGCTGACGTCGAAGGACCGCTCGCTCTGGACCCCCAGCAGGTCGCCGACCGGGACCGGGCTCCTGCCCTCCACACCGTATTCGGAATCCGAGGAGCGGACGAAATAAGAGGCCAGGTTGTCCAGGATGGACTCCACCCGGCTGCTGCGGCCGCGCTGGTCATAGAGCTCGTCAGGGTCCCGCAGGCGCTGTTCCTGGGGAGCCAGTTCCTGATAGATGTCCAGGAGCGCATCCCGCACCTGCTGCTGGCGGACATCTGGATCGCCCTGGCCAGGGCGATCCAGACCCTGGGCTGTGCCCTCGCTGGCCACCTTGTGAATCAGCGAGCCGAACTCCGTAGGCACCCTGGATGGGGAGGGGCCGGAGAACTGGTCTCCTAGGGCCCACTCCAGGGGGCAGTTCCAGATGGCATCGACCGCCGAGGGCGAAAGGAGGACCACCTGGCGGTCGGACCGGCGTTCATGGCGATGGTCACGGTCGTGGGTCCGATCCGATCGCTCAGCCTGCCCGGCGGCAACAGGTGCGGGCCGAGAAGCACGGTCCCTTTCAGCAACCGATGCGACGCCTGAGGCGGCGGCCTGTGCAGTATGAACTTCTTCCTCCGAGGCCGGCTCAGCAGCGCCATCCTGGCCATAGTCATAGAGGAAGGGCCAATGCCTGGGATCGGCCGAATCCTGGCCCTGGTCGGCCAGCAGCCGCAGGGCTTGCACGGCATCGTCCACTCGCTCACGGTCGACCTGATCTTCCGGGAGCAGCGCTTGAACAGCCAGGATGGACCGGGCGGCCGCCGTCAGGCCCCTGGCAGACACCTCCAGCCCTCCGTAGCGCTCACTGCCGCCTGAGCCAGCGCCGACCATGCTGAACTCGGCCTGGCTCATATCGGCGGTGTGCGGATAACGTTCGGGCAGGTAGCCGTAGAGGAAGTCCGAAGGAACCAGGTCATCGTTCCAGACCGCGCTGATGCGCACCTGGGTCTGGGCCCGGGTCAGCGCCTCCAGGAAGCCCTTCTTCTCGGCATAGAGGATGGAGCGCAGGGCAGGATCATGGCTGAGCGTGTCCGCCAGGGGGTCGCCGATGCGGTCGTGCAGAACCAGGTCGGCCAGCTCCTCGGCGCCGAACATGGTGTCGCGGGGAATCAGATTGGGCCAGACCCCGTCCTGGACGGCGGGCAGCCAGACCAGGGGCCAGTCGGTGGCCAGGGCGGCGGCACCGGCTGGTGTGGTCAGGGTGACGGCGTGCTCGATGGGCCCGATCCGCGCCAGGGAATCGGCCTCGATCTGCATGGTGCGCACCTGATCCATGAAAGCCTCGACCGTGGGGAAACGACGGGAGCCAGCCGCGTACTGGAAGAGCCGCATGAGCGCGTCCAGACGGTCGTTGGCCTCCTCCCCCTCCTGGGTGGCCATCAGGGCCCGCCGCTGCCAGTCGTCGGCCAGGTTCAGGCTCCGCCAGGCCTCCCAGAGCACGTATTGGGGCTGACGGTCCTCCAGGGCGCTGATACGGGTGGCCGTCAGGCGCAGAACCTGCAGGGCCTTGTCCAGGGCTTGTACGTCAGGATCCTCACGGCGGCCTCCGGCGATGGCGGTCATGGCCTCCAGAATGATTCCCGAGGATCGGTCATCCGGGTCCAGCACCAGCAGGGTCTCCAGGGCCTGAACAGACAGAAGGGCTGGCCGTTGAGCATCCCGGTCGCCCAGATCCACCGGCTGGTCGGGGGCCGAGGAAGTGGAGAAGGGGCCGGACCCGCCCCCTGGCTCGACGGAATCGTGCCTGGCCAGCAGGGAATCGTCGACGCTGATGCCGGATGAACGCTCTTGTTGAGCCCGCCGCTCGGCCAGATCCTCGACCCAGGTCTGCCAGGCCTGTCCTAGGAGCGGCAGGTCGTCCAAGGAGCCTGATGAGTCCGGATGGCTCCCCTGTTGGCCGGACAAGGGGGCCAAGGCGGCCATGGTCTCCATGATGGACTCCAGGCGTTCCATCCTGACGGGACGCTCTTGACGAGCGGCTGTGGCGGGAACTCGGAAGAGCGGGCCAGCCATCAGGGTGCGCAGGCGCGAACGGATCCAGGCGGCCACCTGGTCAGGATCGTCCGGGTCGCTTCCGGCGGTGCCAGGGTCCAGCACCGATTGGGCCAGCTCGACCAGGGCGAAGAGACCCTGGATGGCGGGCTCCTGGCTGAGCGGACGGGTCACCGAGGAGAAGCGCACCGGCACGCCCTGGACGCGCAGCTTGCGGCCCAGGGTGCGCAGGGTCATGTTGTCGTGGGCGATGACGGCCATGTCGTTCCAGTCACGCTCGTTGGCCAGAAACTCATGTTTGATCTGCCAAACCAGGTCATCGTCCTCCTGGTCAGGGGAGTGGAAGAGCCTGGTCTGCACGCTGCCGTCGTGAATAAGACTGTCGCCGGCGGTCAGGGGCGCCACCGGGCCGGCGCCGGGCCAGGCGGGCAGCTTGCCGGGTCTGTCGGGCAGAGGGGTGTCGTTCTCCTCAACCCCAGCGATGCCCAGGCTGACCCTGGCAGCCACCAGATCGGCGTAAGAGCCCTGGACGCTTTCGGCATGCTCTGCGGCCGCTTCAGGAACCACCATCCTCCGGGGTTTCAGGGTCACGGTGGCAGCGCCCAGGCAGGCGAAGTCCTGGGCCAGAAGGGGGGCGGCGACGCCTGGCATGGGCTTGGACAGGGCCGTCAGGCGAGTGGCCAGAAACTCAGGATAGGAGCCGCGGAAGGACTGGACCGACTGATCGGGGTTGCCCACCAGAAGGAGTCGGCAGCCAGCCTGGTTCAAGCCCTGCAAGAGGCCCATCCCGGCCAGGGTGATGTCCTGCCAGTCGTCTACGACCAGCAGGTCAGGCAGATCGCCATCAGCCAGCCCGCCTAGGCTGCGGGAGGCTTCGACCATGAGCATGGAGGGATCCAGACGGAATTCGTCCGGGTAGCTCTCGGTGATGCTCTGGCGGTATTCGTCCTCCAGGGCGAAGGCCAGCCGCCACTGCAGGCCCAGCCGGTCGCGACGGTCAGGATCCATGGGCTGTACGGCCAAGGCATCCAGAAGCTGGTCCCGGTCACCCCTGTCCAGGCCTAATTCCGTCATGCGGGCGAACATGTCCCGCAGCTGGGCGATGAACCTGTCGGCGACCCCTACGACCCGTCCTTGACCGTCGCCGACCAGGACGGCCGACCAGCCTGCCCCGTTGCGGAAGTAGCGTTCCAGGAGTCGGCAGACCGCACAGTCATCCCCGGCCTGTACATGCTCCAGATGGACGGTCATGACCTGCCTGAGCAGGGCATCCTCTTCGGCGCCGTTCAGCAGTCTGGGCAGGAGTGGATCGTGGCCTCCCTGGGCCAGCCTGGACCGTGTCAGCATACGGAAGGCCAGAGCCTGCAGGGTGCCCACAGGTCGGGTGCGGTCGGCGCTGCCCCTCTCCAGAATGACCTGGCGGCTGACCTGGTCGGCAGCGGTCCGACCTGATACGGCCATGCTGGCACCGTCACCGAACCGTTCCATGCCTGCCAGCAGGGCCTGGGTGGCCAGCCTGGTCTTGCCGCTGCGGGGAGGACCAGCCACCACCAGGACCCGGGTGGGCCGACCCTCCTCGTTCTGGAGCCGATCGCCGATAAGGGCGCGGACCGGTTCCATGGCCTCTTGCGGATCCACCGGTGGCTGCTTGCTCATAGCTACAAGAATAGGGTCCGGCATGGTCCATCTACAGGCCCCGGAACCAGCTGATCCGGAACCGTCCGCAAGAGGCTCAATCGATGCCTGATCGGGAACGGCGTGCTGTTATCGTGGATTACAGTTCTCAGGCAGTCCCCAGGAGGTGATGTCCCTTGCAGCAGAATGGTTCCCAGGCCCGGCGCCCGGGTGCGGTTCCAGCCATGGACCAGGCGCCGACGCTGTCCGGGCTGCGGCTCCTGCGACCCTTGGACCTGGGAGGCACCGCCGCCGTCTATCTGTACGAGCAGGAGGGGCTCAACCGACCTGTGGCGGTCAAGGTGGCCCTCCAAGGCAGCATGGACCAGCAGACCCATCAACTCTTTCTGCGCGAGGCCAAGACCCTGGCCAAGCTCTCCACCCATCCCTGCATCCTGAGCATCCACCAGGCCCTGGTCAGCGATGACGGACGGGATTGCCTGGTGCTCGAATACGCTCCGGGAGGCAGCTGCAAGACCATCATGCTCAAGGGAGGCATGGACCAGGAGGACGTGCTGGACCTGGGAGTGCGCATGGCCTCGGCCCTCTGCTGCGCCCATGAGCGGGGGATCCTGCACCGGGACGTCAAACCCAGCAACTTTCTGATCACCGACCAGGGCCTGCCCGTCCTGGCCGACTTCGGCATCTCCTCTGGCATCTATGGAGGCGAACGGACCGGCGGGCTTTCCATACCCTGGGCGGCCCCGGAGATCCTGGCCAACCGCTCGGGAGGGTCCGAGGCCAGCGACATCTACTCCCTGGGCGCCTCGCTCTTTGGCATGCTGGCCGGCCGCTCCCCCTACGAGTACGCCTACCGGGCCCGGGATGAGGATCACCTGGCACAGCTGATCCTGACAGCGCAGACCCCGGTTCTGCACATGGGTGAGGCCTCCCCTATGCTGGCTGCGGTTCTGGAGAAGGCCATGGCCCATGACCGGGACGACCGCTACTACTCGGCGCTGGAGTTCGGCCGCGCCCTGCAGGAGGTCCAGCAGCAGCTCTACGGCCATGCGACGCCCTTCATCGGCGAGGGAATCGACCCCTATCCCAAGGGGGATGTACGCCCGCACGCCCGAACCGGGACCGGGGTCAGCTCCGAATCGCGTCTGCAACCGGGCAGAGAGGCGGAGGCCAACCATGCAGGCAGCCAAGCCAAGCGGTTTCCTGCCGGCCGCCGCCGTGTGATTCTTCTGGCGCTGATCCTCGCTGCCGTCCTGGCCGTTGCCTTGGTCTGGGCCTTGGTTGTCGGCCTGCCGAACGGATCCGAGCGAGGTTCACAGCCGACTGCAGGTTCCTCCCCGGTCCAAACCCAGCAGGCGCAGTCCCCGGACCCGACGGATTCGAGCGACCCTCATGACCTGCAGGAGGGCTCAGTTCCCTCGCCCACCCAGGGTCAGGGCCACTACCAGGGCACCACGGCAGTTTTCACTTGGTCCAATCCTGACCCCAAACCGGGAGACAGTTATGTTTGGCATCCCCTGGACCAGGGTGGCAGCGGCGACCGTGGCCGCAGCGTGCAGACCCGACAGCCGACCGCCCGCATCGACGATCCGCAGGGGGGCCAGACCTGCATCAGCGTCACCCTGGTGCGGGCCGACCGGAGCATGTCCCAGGAACCGACCATCATCTGCGCCGTTCAGTAAACCCTCGGTGGATGAATTTTCACATTCGACCACCCCGACTTTCACAGACCGCCAAGACCCTGCAAACCAGCTAAAATCAGTCCTCAGAGAGAGCATTGACGGCGGTCCGGGACGAGTTAAGAAGCCAAGCCTGTGTGGCAGGACAGGAAAGGAACCCAGGGGATTATGGACTTGCAGGGACGATTCCTGCGGATGCGCCGGGCCGGGCTGCGCCTGCGGCGTGCTCTGGCCGTCCGCGCCAGGAACCCTGCCGCCATCCTGGCCATCACGCTGACGGCGCTGGTCCTGCTCATCCTCGGAGCCCTGTTCATGCATGGGGTGAACCGCCGTGCCGTTCAGGTGGATGACGGCAGCATCTGGATCACCTCCCAAAATGAACGCAAGGTCGCCCGGTTCAAACCCGACATCGGAGAGGCGGATGTGGCCCTGTCGACGGGCACCGACCACTTCGATCTGGCCCAGAGCGGATACGCGGTCATCCTGGGTCGGGAGGGAGGCATGGCACCCATAGCGGCCTCCACCGCCACCCTTGGGGACACCACCCGTTCGGATGCCAGGGTCCAGCGGATGGTCAACGGGCCCACCCTGACTCTCTTCCAGGCTCGGACCGGCAAAATCTGGGTAGGCCGGGCCGCTTCGCCGGGAGATCTGGACCCGCAGCGCCGAGACCCTGTGCTGACCCTGGGCTCCGGGGCCGCCGTCACTGTGGATGCCTCCGGAGCTGTCTACGCCTACCGGCCCTCGGACGGGGTCGTGTTAAGGATCGACGGACCTGACTCCCGGGCCCATCGTGAGCTTGACTCTCTGACGGACCACACCCCCGTCCGGGCCACTGCCTTCAGCGTCATCGACGGAAGACCCGTCCTCTTGGCAGGCGACCGGCTTTACTGGCCCCAAGGATCCATCCGGATTCCACACCGGGGAGACCTGCAGCTCCAGTCCACTCCAGTGGATATGGACCGCCAGGGGCCCTGGGTGGGCCTGACCGACCAAGAAAGCGTCCACCTGGTTGATCTGGATCACCCCCGGAATCAGGTTGAGACTCTAGGCACCGGCGGCAGCGGCCAACCCGCCCAGCCGGTCTCCTCGGGCGGATGCTTGTGGACGGCCTGGGCCTCCTCGGGGAACAATTTCCTGCGACTGTGCGCAACAGGGACAGCCATGCCACAGGTTCGGTCACCGCAGCCGCGTCCCTCCACTCTGGAGGCCATCGGTCCCACCTCGGATCTGGTCTTCCGGGCCAACCACCGGAGGGTCATCCTCAACGACGTACTGACTGGCGATGTCTGGAATCCCCGAACCTCCACCAAGGTGATTCGGCCACAGTGGCAGACCATGGAGGTCAAGCACGCGGACAGGACCGATCAGCGTCAGGACTCGGCCGACAATCGTCAGCGGTTCGCGGCCACCTGTCGATCAGGATCCCAACCCATCCAGGCCGAGGACGACAGTCTGGGCATTCGGGCCGGATCCAGAGCCCTGCTGGATCCCCTGCGCAACGATCGCCAGACCGACTGCTCGGTTCTGCGAATCGAGGATGCGCGCAGCTCGCAAGGCAATCTGCGCCTGACCCCGGTCATGAACGGCCGCTACCTGCAGGTGGATGCCAGCGACGCACCTGTCGGCCGAGCCCGAATCAACTACTCCATCACCGATGGACGCGGCCAGGTCTCCTCGGCTGGCATCGACCTCAACATCGCCCCTGCCAAGATGGACCGAGGCGACCAGGCACCGGTCCAGAACGACACCCCTCCCGAATACGAAGTGGAGCAGGGCGCCACGACCACTGTCAATGCCCTGGCCGGCTTCGAGGATCCTGATGGGGATCCGCTGACCCTGACCGGCGCCGAACCGGTCAACGCCGATCGGATATCCCTGTCCACCAGGGCTGACGGACAGCTGACCATGAGCGCCGGGTCGGCCACCTCCGGTCGGCTGGCTGTCAAAGTCACTGTTTCGGACGGAGTCATGAGCGGTCAGGGACTGATCTACTTCACCGTCAAACCTGTCAATACCCTGGCTCCACTGGTCGATCCGGTCATACGCCAGGCCACTGCCGGCCGAGAGGCCACCGTGGACCTGAGCAGGAGCGTACACGCCAATGCCGCTCAGCCACTCCGCCTGGTCCGGGTCGACAAGCCCGACGGAATCCAGGTAAAGGTCAACGCCGAAAGCCTTTCCTTCACTGCCACCGCCGCCAACCCGGGCACCTATTATGTCCCCTACCGGGTGGCCCAGGGTGACCAGGAGACCCAGGGGCTGGTCAGGCTGGAGGTAGAACACAGCCAGGGCGGATCCGCGCTGCCGGTTCCTGTCAACGACGTAGCCCTGCTGGGGGCCGACCAGACCGCCATCGTCGATCCGCTTGACAACGACCTGGATCCCATGGGCGGAGTGCTGGCCCTGACCGATGTGCGCGTGGATCCGGACTCCGGCATCAAGGTCGGCATCGTGGACCACCGCCGGGTCTACCTGTCTGCCAGAAAAATCCCCACACGGTCGCTGAGCATCGCCTACACAGTTGCCAACGCCGATGGTACGGCTCAGGGGACCATCGTCCTGCAGCCCCCCTCCCTGAGCAGGGCGGCCTCGGCGCCCAAGGCCCCGAATCTGACGGTTGGGGTCCGCTCATCGGGCCTGGTCACGGTTTCGGTCATGGACAAGGTCGCTCACGCTGACGGGACCAGCGTCACCCTGGACCAGCAGCTGGCTACGGATCAGCAGACTTTTGCGGGCTTGGCCTTCGTATCCGGGGACACGGTCAGATATCAGGCCAGCGAGCGCACCGGGGACTTCCCGGCCACCTATACGGTCAGGGACGATCTGGGCAACGCGGCCTCAGGCACCATCACCTTCCGGGTGCATGCCTCCGACCCGGCCAGCAAGCCCGCGCCTACACCCAAGGATTTGCGGGCCCAGGTGGCTGCCGGGACCAAGGTGCGCATCCCCGTCCCATTGACCGGCATCGACCCGGACGGAGACTGTGATACCCTGTCCGGCTTGGGCAACCAGGCGCCCAGGCTGGGCAGGATCGTCAAAGCCGGGGCCGACTACCTGATCTATGAGGCCTATCCCGACTCGCATGGCACTGACGAGTTCACCTACGCCGTGGAGGACTGGATGGGGCAGCGCGCCCAGGCACACGTGCGCATCGGCGTCTTCCCTGACTCCTCGGTGACCGGGGTCTTCGCCCGGGACGACAAGGTCAGGCTGCGGCCCGGGACCGTGGCCGACGTTCCGGTCCTGCTCAACGACATCTCTGGGGATGACGACTCCTTGAGTCTGGACCCCCACCTGGAGTGCCAGGGCCTGGACCAAGCCAGCGTAAAGGACGATATGATCCGGCTGACTGCCCCCTCACAGCCAGGCACCTCCTATCTGGTCTACCGGGCACGCAACCGGGCGGGACTGAGCGACCAGGCCACCCTGACCGTGATCTCGGATCCTCAAGCCCCCATCCAGCCGCCCATAGCCCAGGATTACCAGGTGGCTCCCGAGGACACGGTGGACAAGCGCAGCGTGGAAGTCAATCTGGCCGACTCCATCAGCAATCCATCCGGCACCCTCGATGACCTGCGCCTTGGGATTCATCCTGGAGCCAGGGCCCACGCCAGGACCGCAGGCGAAGCCGGCTCCACCAAGCTGGTCATCGACCTGACCGACCAGGCCAAGGCCGTGCCCTACACTGTCACCAATACCCGGTACAAGATCACTTCAATGGCCTTTGTGAAGGTCCCCGCCTATGGGGTGTTCCCTCCGGTTCTAAGACCCCGCGCTCCGGCCCTCAAAGTGCGGGCTGGTCAGAGCATCACCATCGACATCGCCGATCAGGTCAGGGTGGGCGCAGGCAAGACCGCACGGATCTCCTCCCGCCAGTCCGTTTCGGCCACCAAGTCCGACGGATCCGACCCCTATGTGGACGAGCACACCCTGAGGTTCACCGCCGCCAAGGACTATGCCGGTCCAGCCTCACTGACCTTTGCCGTCCGTGACGGGGATCCGGGCGGTCAGGCCATCGTCAACGAGTCAGTGCTGACCCTGCCCATCACCGTGGTGGGCGGCAGAGCAGCCCCGCCGGTCCTCTCGGCACCGGTCATCGATCTGGTGGCCGGGGAGCCGGCACAGACCATATCCCTGCCTGCCATGACCCGTTGGCCCCAGGGAAGCGACCCGGCAGACAGCACCTTCTCCTCCGGGGACCCCCAGGGGCCGATCCATGCCAAGCTGAGTCCTCGGGGGCAACTGAACGTGGCCGCCGACAAGACCGCAACACCTGGCACCAAGGCCACCCTGCCGGTAACCATCGCCAGTTCATCCGGCGAGGCGCATACGGTCCTGGCCTTCCGCATCATCGCCACCACTCGGCCCCTGGCTTCGGTCCCCTCACGTCATGTGGGGCTCAAGGCCGGGCAGAGCCTGGAACTGAACCTATTCGACGATGCCCTCAACCCCTTCCCCGACACTCCGCTGCGCTTGGTGGGCCTGGTCAGCGACGACACCTCACGTCTGACAGCCAGCAACCTGGGCGACGGGAGGATCGCCATCAAAGCCGATCGTGACATCGGCGCCTCTACCAACACCATTCTGGCCACGGTCGAGGATGGCAGCCGTGACCCGGGACGCCGGGTCAGCGCCACCATCACCGTGGGCATCATCGACCGCCCGCAGGCCCCCAGAATGCTGGCGGGCGCGGCCCAGGCAGGCGACGGAACGGTTCTCCTGGCCTGGGAGCCGGGTGCAGCCAACGGCAGTCCGGTGGACGAGTATCGAGTCTCCTACACCTCATCGGCAGGCTCAGGACAACGCTCCTGCGGCAATGCCGTCACCTGCCGAATCGACGGGCTGGCCAACGGCCATGACTACTCCTTTACTGTCCAAGCCCACAACCAGGTGGGCTGGTCCCCCGCCTCCTCGCCGGCAGCAGCAAGGCCGGACGCGATCCCAGGAGGCGTGCAGGCACTGACCGTGGACGGCGGCAGCAAGGAAACCCTGACCGTCACCTGGCGCCCACCGGAGAATCACGGCTCACCCATCCAGGGCTATACGGTCCACGGCGAGGGTTCAGGCTGCGGTTCGCCACGATGGCGGTCGGCCACCGCCACCAAGGCGGTCTTCGATGTGGGCCATGACGAGGCAGGCGGCACTTGCACAGTGAGCGTGACCCCGTCCAATATGGCCGGATCAGGACCTGTGGCCTCAGCCTCTGGAGCCACCTGGTCACATCCGGATCCCCCTACATTCCAGACTCTGGAGTACCAGGGCAAGGACCAGGTCAAGCTGGTCCTTGCCCCCGGGGGCGAACACGGCCGGTCCTGCGCAGACATCCAGGTGAGCATCGATGGCCTCGACTCCGACAAGGCCTCCTGGACCCTGCCCTGCAACCAGCCGGAGGTCAGTGAAGTCATCACCCTGCCTGCTGGATCCGCCAAGCCAGGTGACACGCTGACCTTCCGGGCAGTCGCTCGCATCCGTGGAGTGGGGTCTGAAGGCCATTCGCCCGCTGCCACCAAGGAGCTGACCCTGCCTAAGGATGCCGACAAGCCAAGCGACAAGACTCATACCCGTCAGGGGTCCCCTCAGCAGACAAGGATGAATGACCATGGATGATCGAAACGCGCAGGAACCCATCCAGCAGGACGGCACCATCCCGGATGACGCGACCAGGAGGAGTACCCCCAAAGCCGCCCGCGAGGAGAGCAGCGAGAGCCGACGGATCCCTGCCGACCGACTGGATGTACTCAAGCGACAGCGCCAGGCCCTCATGGCCGGTCTGGGCCAGCAGGAATCCACTCCGGCGGTGAGCGATGACCGGACCCGGCCCGGTCACATCCCTGTGGCTGCCAGGCAGGAAAGGACTCAGGAGTCCGGGACGGAATCCATCCCATCGGACCGCACCATGGTGGAAGACGGGACCATCCCCGGCCGCCAGCCGGTCCGTGACCTGTTCAACCGGCCCTCATCAGCTCCTGCAAGGCCTGACCTTGTCGATGTCACCAATCAGTCCCGTCGCCCCCCGCTGGAGAAGACCTCGACCCCCACTTACGCAGTCAGGACCGACGAACCAGGGGAGGTAGACCAGACAGGACAGAACAGGCGGTCTTCCACCGAAGCAGGAGATCAGGCAGCAGGGACAAGGCAGCCAAGACGATCCGGCCAGGCCGCAGTGGATGTGTCGACCTTCGCCAACCTCTTCCGCTCCATCGTGGACAACGTCGGCCAGGCGGTGCTGGGCAAGGAGGATACCATCGCCCTGTGCGTCACCGCCCTGATCGCAGGAGGCCATGTGCTCCTGGAAGACAATCCGGGCACTGGCAAGACCCAGCTGTCACGCGCCCTGGCCGCCTCCATCGCCGTGGACTGCAAGCGGATCCAGTTCACCCCGGACCTGCTCCCCTCCGATCTGCTGGGCGTGACCTTCTATGACCAGGCTCAAGGACAATTCTCCTTCCGGCCCGGCCCGGTCTTCGCCTCCCTGGTTCTGGCCGACGAGATCAACCGAGCCTCCCCCAAGACCCAATCGGCCCTGCTGGAGGTCATGGAGGAGGGTCAGGTGACCGTGGATGGCCGCACCTACCGCCTCCCCCGGCCATTCATGGTTATGGCCACTCAGAATCCCATCGAACAGCTGGGCACCTATGCCCTGCCCGAAGCTCAGATGGACCGCTTCCTGATCCGCACCTCGCTTGGGGCGCCTGGACACGATGCCAGCATGCGCATTCTTGAAGAGGCCGACATCCGCGACCGGGCAGGCCTGGTGGAACCGGTGGTCGACGCCGCCCAGGTGGAGGCCATGGCCGCCTGCGCCTCCGAGGTCTTCTGCGACTCCTCCATCATGGAATACGTCATCCACATCATCGAAGCCACACGGCACAGTCCCGCCATCCAGGTCGGCTCCTCCATCAGAGGCGGGCTGGCTCTGGTCCGTTGTGCCAGGATCCGGGCCTGCGCCCAGGGCCGCGACTACGTGATCCCCGATGATGTCAAGAAACTGGTCGACCCCATCCTGGCCCACCGGCTGATCCTGACCTCCCAGAGCAGGTTGGCGGACATGGATGAACACCAGGCGCTGGCCGAAGCCCTGGCCAAGGTCCCCGTCCCCACAGGAGAGCAGTGAGCCATGACCGCCTTCGCCAGCCGAACTGCCCCGAAAGCGAGACCGGCATCCTCGACAGGATCCGAACAGAGCCTGCGATCCCGGGCCGTCGGCCTATGGCAGTCGATCACTGCCCTGGGCCGGGCTATGGCTCTGGCCGCGCTTCTGTGCGCTTTGGCCTTCGTCCCTACAGGCTGGCGTGAACTGCTGGCGGGCGCTCTGCTGGGCGCGGGCATGCTGCTGTTTGGGCTGCTGACGAGCCTGGGCAACCTGTCCTGCAACGCTGAAACGAGTCTGAACCAAGGCCATCTGGAGGTGGGTGGCCAGGCCGAGCTGGTTCTGATTCTGACCAACCCAGGCAGCCGTTCCACCCGTCGCGGCCGAATCGGTCTGGCTCTAGGCCAAGGAACGGTCATTGCGCCCCTGCCAGCCCTGGCCCCCGGCCAGAGTCACCAGATCCGCTTGAAGCTGGAAGCCAGGTCCCGTGGCGTGATTGACCTGGGCCCGGTGACCATGGAGGCCGGCGATCCGCTGGGGCTCATCCGTCGCCGCCGAATTCTGACCGGCGCCCGAAAACTCTACATCCATCCCCGCACCGTGGCACTGCCGCCCCTCGAAGCCGGGCTGGAGCGCGACCTGGAGGGGGACCCTGGCCCCGGCATTGTCGACGACGATCTGGAATTCCATGCCCTGCGTCCCTACGTTCCAGGCGACGACATCAAACGGGTCCACTGGTTGTCCACCGCCCGGGCCGGCACCTTGATGGTCCGCCAGTACGAGCCCACCCTGCGCACCAGAATCAAACTGATCCTGGACGGCCAGGCTGCCTCCTACCGGAACGCGGATGAGTTCGAGCTGGCAGTCGAAATCTATGCCTCTCTGGGCTGCCGATGCCTGCTTGACGGCCGTCGGCTGCAAGCGCTGGCCCCGGAACCGGACGATCCCGATGCCCATGGAACCACCCTGCCCACGGAGGATCCCCGAAGCTTTCTGGATGCCTGCAGCGCCATCCGCCCCCGCCAGGACAGCTACGACAAGCCCGATCTGGCTGATACTCCCGAGCAAACCAGTCTGACCATCCTGGTGACCGGTTCGCTGGGTGACCGCCAACCCTCAGTCCTAGCGGACGGATCGGCCCAGAACGCATCCCCGGTCATGCTGCTAGCTGCTGACCTGGATGCCAATCCAAGCCTGCAGACGCAACCGGGGTTGGTCAACACTGTTGTGGGCAACAGGAAGGACCTTCCCATCCTCTTGGAGAACCTGCCATGAGCACATCCGCATCATGGATGGACCAAGCCCAGAGGAAACCTATCCGCCTGATCGACCGGTCTGGTCTGCAATCCACTGTCGATCCGACCAGGCGCCGCTCACCCGCTATTCTGGTCGCCGCATTGGCCCCACTTGATCTGCTGGCCGGACTCCAGCTGCTGCCGGTCTATGGCAGCCTGCCCTTCTGGCTGACAGTGGGAGCCGCCGCCTGTTTGACCGGACTGCTGATCGCCATGCTCCCCCGCCGTGGGATCGCCACTGCCCTCCTGCAGCCTCTGTTGCTGATCGCAGCCCAGTTCCTGCTGGGGCCCATCCTCGCTCTGAACGGGACCACCCTGGCCCATGTCCTGCCCACCTGGGCAACTCTGACACAAGGGTGGTCCGCCACCTTCGGCGCGTTCAAGACCCTGGCAGCCATCGATCCGCCCCTTGGACAGGAGGCAGGCGGACTGATGGCCCTGTGGACGCTGATGCTCTGGACCTGTTACCTGGCCGTGTTGCTGGCCCGCCATGGCCTGGGCCGCAACCTGGGACGGCCAGCGCACCCCGTAGCCGTCCTGACAGCCACCCTGCCCATCCTGGCCACCATGGCTCTGTCAGCAGCCCTAGGCACCAGCAGAGGCCTCTATCCGGCATTGACAGGTGGCATCCTCTGGCTGCTCCTGCTGATCTGGTGCGCCAGCGGGCTGGGGCTACTGCGTCTGCAGGGGCCCGCATCCACCCTCCTGACCCTAGTCCTGGCAGCCGGACTGATTTGCTCCGCTGGACTCCTGACTGCCCCGACCCGACTGGTCATTCGCGACCACTACCAGCCGCCCATAGACCCCTACCAGTTCACCAGCCCTCTGAGCGATTACCGCGCCTACATCAAACGCCACCGCGACGATACCCTGGTCACGGTCCGCAACCTGCCCGCTGGCACCCCGGTCCGCATGGCCGTCATGGACCGTTATGACGGCAAGGTCTGGAATCTGTCCGACTCCTCAGGCGCAGGAGCCGCCGACTATCGGCGCATTGGCGCCCAGATCCGGACAGAAACACACCAGGAGAAGGCCAAAGACACCAAATCGACCGGACGACCTTTTACAGCGACCTTCCAGATTCGAGAGGGATTCAACCACGCCTGGCTGCCTTCCGCCGGACAGGTCAACGGCATCGATACGGCTAAGGGCCTGCAACGGGAGGACCTCTACTTCAACAAGGCCACAGACACCGCCCTGACCGATCAGACCCTGCAGAAAGGGACCAACTATACAGTGCACGGCGTGGCCGAAGATAGACCCGCAACCCGTCGCATCGCCGACAGCGATCCGGGCGATGTGCAGGTGCCTCCCCTGGCGGATGCTCCTGAGAGCCTGCCCAAGGCGGCTGCCTCCATGACCTCCATGCAGGTGCGCGGCGGTGCCAGGGCTCTGGCCATCGAGGAACGGCTGCACCGGGAGGGGTGGTTCTCCCACGGTCTGGCCGGCGACTACCCCTCGGCATCCGGCCATGGTGACTATCGGATTAATCAGCTCCTGCAGGGTCAGGCCATGGTGGGCGACAGCGAACAATACGCCTCGGCCATGGCCCTCCTGGCCCGGCAGATGGGTCTGCCATCCCGGGTGGTACTGGGATTCCTGCCCAAGAACCGCGATGGCTCCATCAGCCGGGCACGGACGAAGACCCAAGCGGACGGGAGCACCCGAGTCGACTTCACAGGGCGCGATGCCCAGGCCTGGGTGGAGGTCAACCTAGAGGGTCTAGGATGGGTCCCCTTCTATCCCACGCCACCGGAGACCAAGACCCCGGACAGGTCCCTGGACTCCACGCCACCCAATCCGCGCACCCTGGTCCGCCAGCCGCCGCCCCCACTGGTCAATCCTCCCCGCGACGACCGGGCCACCCAGGGTCGAACTACCGTCGGCGGACAGGAAGCATCGCGACAATCTTCACCCTCCTTCTGGAAACGGTACGGACCTTTGATAGCCAGAGTGACGCTCTGGACCATGCCGCTCTGGCTGCCGGCTCTCCTGGTTCTGGCCCTGCTGGCCGTCAAGGCCTGGTTGCGCCGACGGGCCCGGTCGACCGGCGATCCGAAGACACGCATCCGCGCCGGCTGGCGGCAGATCGGCAACCTGGGCAGACAGACCGGCCTGTCCCTGGAGGGCACCCGTAGCGAGCAGGCAGCCCTGATCGCCCAGACCCTGCTGACCGACCCCCCAGGGTCCTCGTCGGCTGGGCTGCGTCGGGATCTGAATCGACTGCGCAGCATGGCGGATCAGGCCTCGTTCGACCGTCACCCTTCAGATGAGCAGGAGGTCGAAGACTGCTGGCAGCTGGTAGACAAGCTGCGATCCGCCATCCTGGCATCCCTGCCACGAACCCGACGCTGGCGGACCCTGCTTTCCCCTAGGCACCTGCGCTGACCTATCTGCCACTGTCTTCCGGCAACCTAGACCGCGAGAAAAACAAGATGAGGACCCGTGCGATCGCTATGATCGTACGGGCCCTCATCCTTTATCACATATCCGGCGGCCGAATCCGTCTGGGCCGGGTCATCCGGCCCAAGCGGATCAGCGGCTACTGGCCGTGCATGCACTCACTGGTTGGAGTGCTGGTCCTCCGAGGAGGAGAAGGTGGCCGAACCAGGCTGCTGGGACGGCTTCTGATCGGAGTC
The DNA here is from genome assembly GCF_007559275.1 of Bifidobacterium apousia. Lineage (GTDB taxonomy): Bacteria > Actinomycetota > Actinomycetes > Actinomycetales > Bifidobacteriaceae > Bombiscardovia > Bombiscardovia apousia. The sequence goes on along the minus strand of NZ_VMHK01000002.1, from coordinate 290,224 downwards.
ACTGCCATCGGCGGCATCCGAAGATCCGGTGCCCGCGGCAGCCGTCTGATCGCCGGTCTCAGCTGACGGATCCTGCACGTTGGGGGTATCCAGATGGCTCTGGCCGCCCTGGTCGTTGAGGAAGTCGTCAGGGTTGAAGTCGTCGCCCAGCTTCAGATCCCCGAAGTCGATGTTGGAGAAGTCCACATCGTTCAGGTCGGCGTCGCTCAGATCCACGTCGCCGCCACCCAGACCGAAGTTGGGGTAGATGGTGTCGCGGATGGCCTTGTCGGGCTCCACAGTGGCGTTGCGGTACCTGGCCAGGCCGGTGCCGGCAGGGATCAGCTTGCCGATGATCACGTTCTCCTTGAGGCCCTTCAGGTCGTCGACCTTCTGGTTCAGGGCGGCCTCGGTGAGCACGCGGGTCGTCTCCTGGAAGGATGCGGCCGACAGCCAGGAGTCGGTAGCCAGGGAGGCCTTGGTGATGCCCATGAGCTCGGGGCGTCCCGCAGCCGGCTTGCCTCCGGCCTTGACGGCCTTCATGTTGGCGGCCTTGAACTTGGCCTGGTCAACCAACTCGCCGGGCAGCAGGTCGGTGTCGCCCGAGTCGATGACCGTGACACGGCGGAGCATCTGGTGGACGATGACCTCGATGTGCTTGTCGTGGATGTCCACGCCCTGGGAGCGGTAGACCGTGTGCACCTCGTTGACGATGTTCACCTGGGCGGCGCGCGGGCCGAGGATGCGCAGGATCTTCTTGGGATCCACGGAGCCCTCAATCAGCTGGGTGCCGGCCTCGACGTGCTGCCCGTCCTTGACCATCATGGGCGCACGGCGGGTGACCGGGTAGGTCAGCGCCTCCACAGAGGTATCGTCCGGGGTCAGGGTTACCTGACGGCCGCGGTCGGTGTCCTCCACCTTGACGGTGCCGGGGAACTCCGCGATGGGAGCCTCGCCCTTGGGGGTACGGGCCTCGAAGAGCTCGGTGACACGGGGAAGACCCTGGGTGATGTCGGAGGCCGAAGCCACACCGCCGGAGTGGAAGGAACGCAGCGTCAGCTGGGTGCCGGGCTCGCCGATGGACTGGGCGGCCACAATGCCCACAGCCTCGCCCACATCCACCAGCTTGTTGGTGGCCAGGGACCAGCCGTAGCACTTGGCGCACACTCCGCGGGTGGACTCGCAGGTCAGGACCGAGCGGGCCTTGACTTCCTCCACGCCGTGGGCGACCATGTCGCGCAGGACATCCATGGACAAGGCGTCGCCGCGCTTGTAGAGCACGGTCTTGCCATCCTTGGGATCGATGACATCAGCGGCCAGGAGCCTGGAGTAGGGTCCGCCGTCGGCGGCCTTGACCAGGACCAGGTTGCCTTGCTCGTCGCGCTCGGCCACCTTCATGGTCAGACCGCGCATGGTGCCGCAGTCCTCCTCGCGCACGATCACGTCCTGGGAGACGTCGACCAGACGACGGGTCAGGTAGCCCGACTCGGCGGTGCGCAGTGCGGTGTCGGCCAGACCCTTGCGGGCGCCGTGCTGGGAGATGAAGTACTCCAGCACCGACAGGCCGTCGTGGTAGTTGGACTTGACCGGTCGGGGGATGATCTCGCCCTTGGGGTTGGCCACCAGGCCTCGCATGCCGGCGATCTGGCGGATCTGCATCCAGTTGCCTCGCGCCCCGGACTGGACCATGATGTTCACGTTGTTGTCCGGAGTGAAATGCTCCTGCATGGCGTCAGCCACCTTGTCGGTGCACTCGGTCCACAGGTTGATCAGCTCCTGGCGGCGCTCCTCGTCAGTCAGCAGACCCATGTCGTACTGGGAGTTGACCTTGGCGGCCTGCCCCTGGTACTCGTTGACGATCTCGCTGCGCTCGGGCGGCACCACGATGTCGGAGAAGGCCATGGTCACGCCGGACCACTGGGCCCGGGTGAAGCCCAGATCCTTCAGGGCATCCAGGGTGGCCGCGACCTGGGCGGTCGAGTACCGGGTGGCGATGTCGTCCACGATGCCGGACAGCTTGCCCTTGGGCACCTGCTCGTTGATGAAGGGGTAGTCCACAGGCAGCGTCCGGTTGAACAGGACCCGCCCGTAGTTGGTGGCGAAGAGCCTGGAGCCGTCCTTGAAGACCTCCTCCTTGACCACGTCGGGGCTGCCGGGCTCGGGGTCGACGACCTTGAGGTCGCCGGGCTCCCAATCCTTGGGCATGACGAAGTCGGCGGGGACCCGCAGCAGGATCTTGGCCTGCATGTCGATCTCGCCCAGGTCCAGGGCCATCCGTGCCTCGGCCAGGCTGGAGAAGATCCGGCCCTGGCCCTTGGCGCCGTCAACCACGGTGGTCAGATAGTACAGACCCAGAATCATGTCCTGGGAGGGCATGGTGACCGTGTGGCCGTCGGCAGGCTTGAGGATGTTGTCGGAGGCCAGCATGAGCGAACGGGCCTCAGCCTGGGCCTCGGCCGACAGGGGCAGGTGGACTGCCATCTGGTCGCCGTCGAAGTCGGCGTTGAAGGCTGCGCAGGCCAGCGGGGGCAGATGGATGGCCTTGCCCTCGACCAGGATGGGCTCGAAGGCCTGAATGCCCAGACGGTGCAGCGTAGGCGCACGGTTGAGCAGGACGGGGTGCTCGGAGATGACCTCCTCCAGCACGCCCCAGACCTCGGGATCGCCGCGGTCGACCAGGCGCTTGGCGCTCTTCATGTTCTGCGCGTAGTTGAGGTCCACCAGCCGCTTGATGACGAAGGGCTTGAAGAGCTCCAAGGCCATGGGCTTGGGCAGGCCGCACTGGTGCATGCGCAGGGAGGGTCCGACCACGATCACGGAACGGCCGGAGTAGTCCACGCGCTTGCCCAGCAGGTTCTGACGGAAGCGGCCCTGCTTGCCCTTGAGCATGTCTGCCAAGGACTTCAGGGGACGGTTGGAGGCTCCGGTGACGGGACGGCCACGGCGGCCGTTGTCGAAGAGGGAGTCCACAGCCTCCTGAAGCATGCGCTTCTCATTGTTGAGCATGATCTCGGGGGCACCCAGCTCGATCAGGCGCTTGAGCCTGTTGTTGCGGTTGATGACGCGCCGGTAGAGGTCGTTCAGGTCGGAGGTGGCGAAGCGGCCGCCGTCCAGCTGCACCATGGGGCGCAGGTCGGGCGGGATGACCGGGACGACATCCAGGACCATGGCCTCGGGCTTGTTGCCGGTGTTCAGGAAGGCGGAGACCACCTTGAGCCGCTTCAAGGCACGGGCCTTGCGCTGGCCGGAGCCGGTGTCGATCTCGTGACGGAGCTCCTTGGCGGCACCCTCCAGGTCGAAGTCCTGCAGGCGCTTCTTGATGGCCTCGGCGCCCATGCAGCCCTCGAAGTAGTCACCGTAGCGGTCCTGCATCTCCCGCCACAGATCCACGTCGCCCTCCATGTCGCCGGGCTTCAGGGTCTTGAAACGGTCGAAGACGGCGGTGATCCTCTGGATCTGGTCGTCGTAGCGCTTGCGGATGGCGGTCATGTCCCGCTCGGCCCCGTTGCGCAGACGGGCCTTCATGGAACCCTTGACCTCGTCGGTCTTCTCCAGCTCGGCCAGGTCCTCTTCCAGCTTCTTGGCGCGCTTGTCAATCTCCAGGTCGCGCTTCTTCTCCAGCTGGTTGATTTCGTTGTCGAACTCGTCCTGCAGGTCGGGCAGATCCTTGTGGCGCTGCTCCTCGTCCACCTTGGTGACCATGTAGGCCGCGAAGTAGATGACCTTCTCCAGGTCCTTGGGCGCGATGTCCAGCAGGTATCCCAGCCGGGATGGCACACCCTTGAAGAACCAGATATGGGTGACGGGGGCGGCCAGCTCGATGTGGCCCATGCGCTCGCGGCGGACGCGGGAGCGGGTGACCTCCACGCCGCAGCGCTCGCAGACGATGCCCTTGAACCGGACGCGCTTGTACTTGCCGCAGGCGCACTCCCAGTCGCGGGTGGGTCCGAAGATCTGCTCGCCGAACAGGCCGTCCTTCTCGGGCTTCAAGGTACGGTAGTTGATGGTCTCGGGCTTCTTAACCTCGCCATAGCTCCAGCCGCGGATGTCGTCGGCCGTGGCCAGTCCGATTCTCAGTTTGTCAAATGCATTGACGTCCAGCACTCTATGTCCTGTCTCTGATCTTGTAACTGCTCTGAAGTTTGCCTTTTAGCGGGATGCCCGTCAGGCGGGCATCCCTGTGACTGGTGGTTCAGCGGTACTCCGGCTCGGGAGCTGACTGGTCGGCCTTGGCGGCGGCGTCCGGGCGGGCGCCGATGTTGAAGCCCAGGTCGTCGGAGGCGGCGCTGGGGTCGTCGTCCTCGTCCTTCATCTCGATGACGTTGCCTTCGGCGTTGAGCACCTCCACGTTCAAGGAGAGCGACTGCATCTCCTTGAGCAGCACCTTGAAGGATTCGGGAATGCCGGCCGCCGGCAGGTTCTCCCCGCGCACGATGGCACCATAGGCCCGCACACGGCCATCCACGTCGTCGGACTTGGTGGTCATCATCTCGTGCAGGGTGTAGGCGGCACCGTAGGCCTCCAGGGCCCAGACCTCCATCTCGCCGAAGCGCTGGCCGCCGAACTGGGCCTTGCCGCCCAGGGGCTGCTGGGTGATCATGGAGTAGGGGCCGGTGGACCGGGCGTGGATCTTGTCGTCCACCAGGTGGTGGAGCTTGAGCATGTACATGTAGCCCACGGAGATCGGCTTGGTGAAAGGCTCGCCGGTGCGGCCGTCGTAGAGCACGGCCTTGCCGTCATCGCCCACCAGACGCTCGCCGTCACGGTTGGGCAGGGTGGTCTTGAGCAGGCCGTTCAGGGCGTCCTGCCGCACGCCGTCGAAGACCGGGGTGGCCACAGCGGTGCCGGGCTCGGCCTTCTCGGCCCCTGCCGGGATGTGCTTCTTCCACTCGGCCTCCAGGTTGGGATCCAGGCTGATGTCCCAGCCGGAGTGGGCGATCCACCCCAGGTGGAGCTCCAGAACCTGGCCCAGGTTCATACGTGAGGGCACGCCCAGAGGGTTGAGCATGATGTCGATGGGGGTGCCATCGGCCATGAAGGGCATATCCTCCTCGGGCAGGATCCTCGAGATGACGCCCTTGTTGCCGTGGCGGCCGGAGAGCTTATCGCCCTGGGTGATCTTACGATGCTGGGCGATGTAGACCCGGATCATCCGGTTGACGCCGTTGGGCAGCTCGTCGCCGTCCTCCTCGGCATCCTCGCGGGTGACCTCCTTGACTTCGATGACCGTGCCGGTCTCGCCATGGGGAACCCGCAGGCTGGTGTCGCGCACCTCGCGGCTCTTCTCGCCGAAGATGGCCCGCAGGAGCCGCTCCTCGGGAGTCAGCTCGGTCTCGCCCTTGGGTGTGACCTTGCCGACCAGAATGTCGCCGGCCTCGACCTCGGCGCCGATGCGGATGATGCCGCGCTCGTCCAGGTTGGCCACCGCATCCTCGCCCACGTTGGGCAGGTCCCGGGTGATCTCCTCGGCGCCCAGCTTGGTCTCGCGGGCGTCGGTCTCATACTCCTCGATGTGGATGGAGCTCAGGGTGTCGTCCTGGACCAGCCGCTGGGAGATGATGACGGCGTCCTCGTAGTTGTAGCCGTTCCACGGCATGAAGGCCACCAGGAGGTTCTTGCCCAGGGCCATCTCGCCCTTCTGGGTGGCGGGGCCATCGGCCAGGACCGTGCCGGCCTCGACCCGCTCCCCATCCTTGATCAGGGGAACCTGGTTGTAGCAGGTGGTCTGGTTGGACCGCTGGAACTTGGCCAGCTTGTAGGAGGACTGGGTGCCGTCGTCGTTCATGACACGGATGATGTCGGCGGAGACGTAGGTGACCACGCCCGGCTTCTCGGCCAGGATGACGTCACCAGAATCGATGGCGGAGCGCCACTCGGAGCCGGTGCCCACCAGAGGACGCTCGGACTTGACCAGGGGGACGGCCTGACGCTGCATGTTGGTGCCCATCAGTGCTCGGTGGCCCTCGTCGTGCTCCAGGAAGGGGATCAGGGAGGCACCCACCGAAACCATCTGCCGGGGGGAGACATCCATCAGGTCCACCTGGGAGACGGGCACATCCTTGGCCTCGGCCTCGGCGTCACGCACCAGGGCCTCGTCCTCGACGAAGTGTCCGGTCTCGTCGATCTCCTGGTTGGCCTGGGCGATGGTGTGCTCGGACTCCTGGTCGGCGGTCATGTAGACCACGTCGTCGGTCACCTGGCCATCAATGACCTTGCGGTAGGGGGTCTCGATGAAGCCGAAGGGGTTGACCCGGGCGAAGGTGGCCAGGGAGCCGATCAGACCGATGTTGGGGCCTTCAGGGGACTCGATGGGGCACATGCGTCCGTAGTGGGAGGGGTGCACATCGCGCACCTCCATGGAGGCGCGGTCGCGGGAGAGGCCGCCGGGGCCCAGGGCCGAGAGACGACGCTTGTTGGTCACGCCGGCCAGCGGGTTGTTCTGATCCATGAACTGGCTCAGCTGGGAGGTTCCGAAGAACTCCTTGATGGTGGCGTTGACCGGGCGGATGTTGATCAGGGACTGCGGGGTGATGGCCTCCGCATCCTGGGTGGTCATCCTCTCGCGGACCACGCGCTCCATACGGCTCAGGCCGGTGCGCAGCTGGTTCTGGATCAGCTCGCCCACCTGGCGGATGCGGCGGTTGCCGAAGTGGTCGATGTCGTCCACGTCCACCCGCAGCTCGATGTCCTGTCCGTTGCGGCGGCCGGGGAAGGTCTGCCCGCCGGCATGCAGGGTCACCAGGTACTTCAGGGTGGCGATGATGTCCTCGGGATGCAGGCTGCGATCGTTGAAGTCGGCCTCAAGGCCCAGCTTGCGGTTGATCTTGTAACGGCCGACACGGGCCAGGTCGTAGCGCTTGGTATTGAAGTAGAAGGAGTCCAGCAGGTTGCGGCCGGCCTCGGGCGAGGCGGTGTCCGCGGGCCGGATCTTGCGGTAGAGGTCGGTCAGGGCCTCGTCCTGAGTCTCGATGGTCTCCTTCTCCAGGGCGTCCAGCACCAGCGGGTAGCCCTTGAAGGCCTTGCGGATCTGCGGCTTGGTCATGCCGATGGCCATGAGGAAGACGATGGCGGACTGCTTGCGCTTGCGGTCCACGCGCACGCCCAGCACATCGCGCTTGTCGATCTCGAACTCCAGCCAGGCGCCCCGGCTGGGGATGATCTTGGCCCCGAAGATCTCCTTGTCGGAGTTGCGGTCCTGGGTCCGGTCGAAGTAGACGCCCGGGGAACGGACCAGCTGGGAGACGATGACGCGCTCCGAGCCGCCGATGATGAAGGTGCCGTGGGGGGTCTGCAGCGGGAAGTCGCCCATGAAGACGGTCTGCGACTTGATCTCGCCGGTGTCCCCGTTTTCAAACTCGGCGTTCACGTACAGAGGAGCGGAATACGTATAGTCCTTCTCCTTGCACTCCTGGACCGTGTGCCGGGGTTCCTCGAAGTAGGGATCCGAGAAGGTCAGGCTCATGGTCTGGGCAAAGTTCTCAATGGGAGAAATCTCCTGGAAAACCTCATCCAGGCCCGAGACCGGGGCCACGGTATGGGTTCCGTTGACCTGATCCTCCTCGACCCGCTTCTTCCAGCGGTCGTTGCCGACCAGCCAGTCGAAGCTGTCGGTCTGCACACCCAGGAGGTAGGGCACCTCGATGGGTTCGCGGATGGATCCGAAGTTGACACGGTCGGTGGCCTTGTGCAGTTTGATGTCGTGTTCGTCAGCGCGTGCCTGCGTAGTGGTGATACTTCTTACAGCTTTATTGGCAGCCAAAATGGACGTTCCTTATCGCTCGCCGTACTCGATCATTCCTGTTACCCCAGGGAGATGCCGAATGGCCGCCATATGCCTATTCGCGGGCATCTCCTCGATGATGCATGCCCGCTATATGACACACCTCATGCAAAGACAAAACTATAGCAGACAAGAACCATGGATGCAATCGGCGTGTCGTCTTTGGAAAGCTGCTATTGGACCATGACCGGCACAGGCTGGGAAACCACCCGGGGATTGGCCTTGAGGACCAGCTTGGCCTGGTAGGAGCCGGCATTGACCCGAGGCAGCTGATCGTCGGGCAGGCAGCTGTCCTGGCTGCTGTCAGCATTCCAGGTGATGGTCTGCACGTCCTTGTCGCCGGTGGCCATGAGCAGAGTGCGCGCCCCAACCGGGCAGGCATCGGAACGCCAGATGGTCTCCTGGCCGCTGGTGATGATCAGCACCCGGCCGCCGTCGGAGCCGTCCACCAGACAGGACCCCGTTCCCTTGTGGCGAATGGTCGCCGTAAAGTCGATGGATCCGCCGACCCCAGTGCTTGGATCGGGCGCGGCCAGCTCCAGAGCCAGGTCCCCCTTGCCACAGTCAGGAGCTCCAGAAGAACGCTTTTTGCCGGAGTCCTTCTTCTGATCCTTCTTCTGCTTGTCCTTGTCCTTGGATTTGGTCTTTGGAGTCTGCTGCTGGGCGCTGGTCGAGGCTCCCTGGGCCCCGCTGCCTCCACGCAGTGCTCTGATGCCGGCCCCCACGCCCCAGACCAGACCGGCGCAGACCAGCAGGAAGAGCACCGCCAGCAGAGCAGCCGCAATCCTCCGGCGACGGTACATCCGCCGCTTCTTCTCGCTCATGCGTCGCTTGGCCATACTTCTCCACTCTAATCGCCAGGGCGGCCTTCACTGCGGCAGACTCAGGCTGCCGTCCTGTCCGATCTCCAGAAGGCCGTCCTCGTCCAGGGAGGCGATGCACCGATCAAGTCGGATTTCGTCGTCGCACAGGGATTTCAGATCCTTCCTGGAGACGGGCGCCCCCGAAGCCTGCCGCAGCGCCTGGAGGATGGATCCGCGGATCTGCCGGTCGGTACCTGCGAAGCGCTGCCGGGGTCTGGTCCTGCCTGCGCCCAGACCGGGCAGCCCAGCCTTGAGGAAACGGCAGTGACCGGCCAGAGGGCAGATGTCACAGGCCGGCTTGCGGGCGACACAGACCGTGGCGCCCAGCTCCATGACGGCCTGGTTCCAACGGGCCGAAGGCGGCTCCCGCCAAGCCGCAGAAGGGATCTGCGGATCAGCCGTTCCCAAGCGGTCATCACCGGTCACGCGATGACCGGAAGCCCCTGGATCTTCGTCTTCGGGCAGGACATGCCAGGCCAGCTGGCGCTCTTCTCGGTTGGCAGCACCCCCGGTGGATTCACGCCCCAGAAAGACCCTGGAGAGCACCCTGCGGATATTGGTATCAATGACGGCAATTCTCTCGCCGTAGGCAAAGCTCATGACAGCGCTGGCCGTATAGTCGCCGATGCCGGGCAGGGCCACCAGCTGGTCGTAATCCCGAGGCAGCCGGTCTGCATATTGGCCCGCCACCTGCCGCGCGCACTCCTGCAGGCGCAGGGCTCGGCGCGGGTAGCCCAGCCGGCCCCAGGCCGTAATGACTTCAGCCTTGGGGGCGGCGGCCAGTGAGGCCGCATCCGGCCAGGCGTTCATCCAGGCCGTCCAGTAGGGCACCACCCGACTCATCTGGGTCTGCTGGCTCATGACCTCGGAGACCAGGACCCCCCAAGGCGTGGTTCGTCCAAAGCGCCAGGGCAGGTCGCGGGCATACCGGCTCCACCAGTCGAATAGCCGCAGGCGGATGGGCTCAGTCTCCGCCAAGGCCGTTTCCGTCTTCTCCATGGTCACACCGCCCTTCGCCATTGGATCCTGCCTCATTCAACCGCCGTATTCTGCCCGACGGTGCCGACCGTCACTGCCTGGCCTGTCGTTTGGCGACGGTAGGTTGGCCTCATGAACAGGCAGGAGCAGGAGCGGTCCGGCGACCCATCAAAGGCCGTCGAAAGCATGTACGAGTACGGATACCGCAAATCGAATTATGGCCCTGACGAGCTGGTCACCGACGCCCACGGCAACCCCATCTCCGTGGTGGATGCCATGATGAAGGCCGATCAGGCCAGCCGGGTCAAGACCTCCACGCCCCACCTGTGCTACTACTCGCCGCGGATCCCCGGCAACACCGGCTCGGCCATCCGCCTGTGCGCCGTGACCGGGACCATCCTGCATCTGATAGAGCCCCTGGGCTTCAACCTCAAGGACACCAAGCTGCGCCGGGCCGGCCTGGACTACCATGACATGGCCCACGTGGTCCTGCACCCGGACTTCGACGACCTGGTCCGCTCCATGCCCGACAGCCGGATCATCGCTTTCACCGCCCACGCCGACAAGCTCTACACCGAGGTCAGCTACCGGCCGGACGACATCCTCCTGTTTGGCCCCGAACCGGGCGACATCCCCGACCCCATGGACATCATGGCCGGCCCTCATGTAGCCGAGCAGGTCAGGCTGCCCATGCGGCCCAGCCTGCGCAGCCTGAACCTGACCAACTGCGCCTCCATCGCCATCTACGAGGCCTGGCGGCAACTGGGATTCCAAGGCGGTCGCTGAACCCCGCGAGCGCACTCAGTTCTTGAAGCTGTGAATGGGCGCTGGGATGTGTCCGCCTCGATTGACGAAGTCCGCGCAGGAACGGGTATTGACGGGCACGACCGGCCCGCCGCCCATGAGCCCGCCGAACTCGGCCCACTCGCCCACCTGCTTGCCGATGACAGGAATGACCCTGACTGCAGTGGTCTTCTGATTGATCATGCCGATGGCCGCTTCGTCGGCGATCAGGCCGGAGATGGACTCGGCAGAGGTGTCGCCGGGGATGGGGATCATGTCCAACCCCACCGAGCAGACGCAGGTCATGGCCTCAAGCTTCTCCAGGGTCAGGCTCCCCTCTTGTGCAGCCTGAATCATGGCGGCGTCCTCCGACACGGGAATGAAGGCCCCGGACAGCCCGCCCACCGAGCTGGAAGCCATGATGCCGCCCTTCTTGACCTGATCGTTGAGGATGGCCAGGGCCGCAGTGGTCCCGGGGGCGCCCACCTGCTCCAGGCCCATGGTCTGCAGGACCTCCCCCACTGAGTCTCCGACAGCTGGGGTGGGCGCCAGGGACAGGTCGATGATGCCGAAGGGCACCTCCAGGCGACGGCTGGCCTCCTGGGCCACCAGCTGCCCCACGCGGGTGATCTTGAAGGCCGTACGTTTGATAGTCTCACAGAGCTGCCCGAAGTCTGCTCCCTTGGCTGATTCCAGGGCGGTCTTGACCACGCCGGGTCCGGAGACCCCCACGTTGATGACGGCCGACCCCTGGCTGACCCCATGGAAACCACCGGCCATGAAGGGGTTGTCGTCCGGAGCATTGCAGAAGACCACCAGCTTGGTGCAGCCAGAGCTGTCCGAGTCGGCGGTGCTCTCAGCAGTGGCCTTGACGACCCGCCCCATGAGGGCGACGGCATCCATATCGATGCCCGTTCTGGTGGAGCCCACGTTGACGCTGGCGCAGACGCGTTCCGTCTGGCTCAGCGCCCTGGGCAGGGACTTGATCAGCAGCCGCTCAGCCGGGGTCATGCCCTTGCCTACCAGGGCCGAGTAGCCGCCGATCAGGTTGACCCCGACCTCCTGGGCCGAACGATCCAGGGCCTTGGCCACGGCTACATAGTCTTCCACCGTGTGGCAGGCGCCGGCGGCCACCAGAGAGATAGGAGTGACGGTGATGCGTTTGTTGACGATGGGAATGCCGTACTCACGGGCGATGGCATCGCCTGTGGACACCAGATCGCCGGCCAGGGAGACGATCTTGCGATGGATGTTCCGACAGAGCATGTCCACATCACCGCTCACACAATCCAGCAGGCTGATGCCCATAGTGATGGTGCGCACGTCCAGGCGCTCCCGGTCGATCATGTCGTTGGTCTCGAGGACCTCGTCGCGTGTGATCATGGCCGCCTCCTCAGACCCGGTGCATCCTGGTGAAGATCTCCTCGCGCTGGCAACGGATGGAGACCCCGATCTCTTCTCCCAAAGAATCCATCCGCTGGCTCAGCGCGTCGAAATCATCCTTACAGGCGGTGCAGTCCACGATCATCATCATGGTGAAGAAGCCATCCAGAATGGTCTGCGAAATATCCAGCACATTGATCCCCTGCTGGGAGAGGTCTGTACAGACCTTGCCGATGATGCCGATGGCATCCTTGCCCACCACTGTGATGATCGCCTTGTCCATGACCGTCCTCCTCATCCACCTCGCCCTTGACTGGACCCCTGAAAACCGGGACCCCGCTCCCCCAGCTTAGAGGAGCGCCGGGAGAAGCGGGGTCGTAAGAGTCTGCAGTCCGATTCAGGATTCGCGCGCGGCCGCCGAGGAGGGCAGGGCGATCAGGGCTCTGGGGGACTTGAATCCCTTGGAGACGAATCGTTCGGCTATCTCACGGGCAAGATCGGAGCCCTTGCCGGCATCAGCCAGGGCGATGATGGATCCGCCGAACCCGCCGCCGGTCATGCGAGCCCCATAGGCCCCGCCCTGACGTGCCGCATCCACGGCCTCATCCAGCTCCGGGCAGGTGACCTCGTAGTCGTCCCTCAGGGAGTCATGGGAGGCGTTGAACAGGCGACCAGCCAGGACGTAATCGCCCCTGCCGAAGGCCTCGATAAAGCGGTCCACCCGTCCTATCTCGCTGATGACGTGGCGTACCCGCCGACGCATGGTCTCATCCGGCAGCTGCTCCAGCAGGGCAGCCAGGGCAGATGGGGGATCAGCGGCACCATTGACCTGGTCTGCCGCCTGGCGCAGGTTGGCTACTCTCAACAGGTGTGCAGCCTGCTCGCAGGTGGCCCGTCGCTGATCGTATTGGCCGTCGTTGAGCTGGTGCTGGGCCCTGGTGTCGACCACCAGCAGCTCTAGCCCCGCAGCCTCCAAATCGAAGGGGACCTGGCGCACATTGCTCATGGCATCCAGTTCTGGCCGGCAGTCCAGCCGCAGGGCGCAGCCTGATCGACAGCGCATGGAGGCGCTCTGATCCATGCCGCCGGTGGAAGCGCCAGCCATGTCGTTCTCAGCAGTGATGGCGGCCTGGATCAGCCTGACCCGGCCAGCCTCGTCGCCTCCCAACCCCAAGGCGAACAGGTCATCCAGGGCCAGGGCCACGGCACAGGTCATGGCCGCCGAGGAGCTCAACCCGGACCCCACGGGCACACAGGAGGCCAGCGCCAGGTCAAAGCCTTGGACCTGAGGGAAGCCATCCCGCTGCAGGGCCCAGGCCACGCCGACCGGATAAGCCGCCCATCCGCTCACCCCTCGAGCCTGAAGCCCATCCAGATCAGCCTGGACCGGATGCTCGGGATCCATGGTGGAGACCAGGCGAACCCGGCTGTCCGTCCTGGGGCTGGCGGCCACATAGGTACGAGTGGGCAGGGCGATGGGCAGGCAGAGTCCAGCGTTGTAATCCGTGTGCTCGCCAATCAGGTTGACCCGGCCAGGCGCGCTCCAGACGCCCTGAGGATCCTCCCCATAGACCTTTTGGAAGAGCTCCCGGGCCTTGGTAGCGCCTTGGCCGTCGGCGCCCTGGGTCCAGGCCTGCATGAATTCCACTGTCGTCGTCATTGATTCTCTCCATTCTCCAGATCCAGGGGTCCCAGCTGGCGGAAACGGTCGGCGATCCGCTCGGGGGTGGTGTCCGACACCCAGGCAGCCATGCCTGACTCGGATCCGGCAAGATACTTGATTTTGTCCACGGCTCGACGGAAGGAGAAGAACTGCAGGTTGAGCCGGTAGTCCTCCCGCCGCGGATCGTGCAGCGGTGCCTGGTGCCAGGCGGCGATGTAGGGCAGATCCATCCCCCTGCCGTCGCCCTTGTCGAAGAAGGCGTTGCCCCGCTTGAGCAGGGTGGAATACATGACGGCCAGGTCCCAGCGCTCCTGGTCGTTGAGCTGATCCAGGCTCAGGATCCCGTCACGGATGGGGGCCACGTGGACCTCCAGGGGCCAGCGGGCGGCGGCAGGCACATAGGCCACCCAGGTGGCGTTGCGGAAGACCACCCGCCGTCCGGAGTCCAGCTCGGCCTTGAGGATGTCCGCCAGGAGGTTGCCGCCGGTGCGCTCCCGGTAGTCGGCGCACTGCCTCAACTCCTGCTCCAGCCGGGGGGCTATGAAGGGGTAGCAGTAGATCTGTCCGTGAGGGTGGGCCAGGGAGACGCCGATCTCCTGGCCGTGGTTCTCGAAGGGGAAAATCTGTTCGATGCCCTCCATGGTCGAGATCTCAGCAGTCCGGAAGGCCCAGGCCTCCACCACCGTCCGCAGACGGGAAACCGGCAGATCGGCAGGCAACGCGTGCTCGTCAGGGTCGAAGCAGACCACCTCGCAGCGCCCGTTGGCCTCGCGCACCGGCCAGAGGGGGTTACCGTCCACCAGGGAGGGCTGGTCGGCCGCCTGGGTATTGGGCACCTGCATCATGGAGGGGAAACGGTTCTCGAAGACCGCCACGTTGTAGTCCACATCGGGGATCTCCCCGTCCTGGTAGGGGTCCCCGGGCTTTCTGGCTGCCAGAGGGTTGCCCTTGGCGGTGGCCTGCGGTCCGGCGGTGATGGGCCGGTTCATCCGGGCCGTGGCCATGGGAATCCAGTCGCCGGTCAGAGGGTCCCGGCGCATCTGCGGCGGCTGGAAGGGCACCGTCCTGCCCTCCTGATCCTGATGGGGGGCGAACCGGTCGGTCAGCGGACGGGGATCGTCCAGACGCCTGGTCCTGCGGCCGGAGACGTACTCAGGATCGTCGTCCAGGTAGAAGAACCGGCGCCCGTCGGCCAGCCTGGTGGGGGTGATGCGGATGTGCTCCCTGGCGTAGTCGCCAGGAACATACCGCTGAGGGACATACTGCTCTGACTTCATGCTGCTCCTTCATCGTCCGTGATGATTGACAATCCATGGCAACCAGCTATGGCAACCCGCACACCCCTGTGTGACCTACCTCTCATTGAACCTGGTCCCCAGACCCGTCTGAGGCTCCGTCCTGAGCCTGGCCTTCCTCGGGGTTGACCGGCACCAACACCAGCCGCTTGACCAGGGAGCGGGTGGCCTCGGCCGACTCCTGGTCCAGCTGGTCGTCGGTGATGACGGTGTCCACCTGGTCGAAGGAGGCGAACAGGGACAGGGAGGTGCAGCTCCACTTGGTATGGTCAGTCAGGATGATGGTCCGGTCGGCGATGTCCATGAGCGCCATGTCGGTGGCCGCCTCCAGGGAGTTGGGCATCAGGAAGCCGCGTGGGATGGAGACCGAGTGGGTCCCCAGAAAAACCGTGTTGACCCGCAGGGAGGCGATGACCTTATCCGCAATGGGGCCTACCAGGGAGTTGGATCGGGTGATGACGCCGCCGGTGACGATGACTTCGACGTCCTTGCTCTCCATGGCCTGAACCAGCTCGGCCACAGGGATGGAATTGGTCAGCAGGGTCACGCCGGCGCACTGACGGCTCTCCAGGAGGTGCTGGGCGAAGACATAGGCCGTGGTTCCGCCGCCGATGGCGATGACGTCGCCCGGGGAGACATAGTCGATGGCATGACGGGCGATGGTGTCCTTGAGGCCCATGTCCATCTGCGACTTGACCGAGAAGAGCGGCTCAGCCAGCAGCGAGCTGGTGGTGACGGCCCCTCCGTGGACCCTCTTGAGCAGGCCCTTGTCCGCCAGGTCGGCAATGTCCCGACGGATGGTCATGGCGGAAACGCCCAACTCCTTGGAGAGGGCGGTGATACGGACTGCGCCACGAGTACGCAACCGGTTCAATATCAGGTGTTGGCGTTGTGACGATATCATTCGAACATTATCGCACACATTCGCCCAAATTGGCAAGCCGGCCATGGGACTGCGGTCGCCGTCCAAAAGCAGGGGCGAACAATCGATGTTTCTTCGATACCCCGACCATTCTTCCATACGCCAGAGGCCTGCCGCGGCTATTGCGGCAATCGGTCAGCCATGGCACATTCTGTCTCCAAGTCGCCCACAAGGGCCTGCGGGGTCGCCCGAGAAAGCGAACACGATGGCGATGCAATGTCAGTTTCGATGGGTCAACCGTTCAAGTCCCCATAGGGTCACCTGGACCATGGCCTCCAGAACGATCCCGACATCCATCTTCGAGCTGCCGCGAACCCGCTCCACGAAGACTATAGGCACTTCGACGACGCTCAGACCCATGGCCTGGACCCGACGCAGCATATCCACCTGGAAGACGTAGCCGCTGGAGCGGACCCTTCGCATGTCGATCCGCCTGAGCACATCCGCTCGATAGACCCGCAGGCCGGCGGTCATGTCCCGCACGGAGGATCCCAGGGCGGTGCGGGCATACCAGGATCCCACACGCGAGATCAGGTCCCGATACCAGGGCCAATGTTGGGTGCAGCCTCCGCGCACCCGGCGCGAGCCGATGACCAGATCCGGATGCGCCTTGCCTCGGGCCACCGCCAGCATCCTGGCCAGATCCTGGGGCCGATGGGAACCATCCATGTCCATCTCGCAGATCAGGCCATAGCCATGCCCCAAAGCCCAGCGGAAACCCTGCACGTAGGCAGGGCCCAACCCGCGGCGGTCCTGCCGATGGATGACGTGCACGCGAGGGTCGCGCTTGGCCATGTCCTCGGCCTTGGCACCGGTGCCGTCCGGCGAGTTGTCGTCGACGACCAGGACATCGACTTCCGGGCAGCAGGCCAAGAGCTGCGGAAGGATCACCCCGATATTGTCGGCCTCCTGATAGGTGGGCATGACCACAATGGTCCCTGCTCTGCCACCAACAGCGTCCATGGCCGCTCTCAGCGTGCGACGCCGTAGGCCCCGCGCCGGTAAGGCTCAGGGTAGGGGGCCTGCTGAGCGGACAGCCCCAGTTTGTAGGCGGCCCTGAGCGGCCAGTAGGGGTCGCGCAGACTGGCTCGACCGATCTCGACCGCATCGGCCAGACCCTTGCGTACGATCCGGTCAGCCTGCCTGGGCTTGGTGATCAGCCCCACGGCTGTGGTGGGAATCAGCACTTGGCTGCGCACCTGGTAGGAGAAGGGCACCTGGTAGTTGGGAGCGGCTGGGATATTCACGCCTGGCACCAGACCCCCGGTGGAAACGTCAATCAGGTCCACCCCGTGCAGCTTGAGCACCTTGGCGGTGCGGATGGTCTCGTCCAGGCCCCATCCGCCAGTGGCCCAGTCGGTGGCGGACATGCGCACCAGCAGGGGCATGCCCGAGGGAATGACCTCGCGCACGGCATCGGTCACCTGGATCAGCAGGCGCATTCTGCCGGACAGGTCACCCCCGTACTCGTCGCTGCGGCGGTTGATCAGTGGATCCAGGAATTGGGAGAGCAGGTAGCCGTGGGCGGCATGCAGCTCCACGCCCAGGAAGCCGGCTTGAACGGCTCGCACGGCAGCGGAACGGAAGTCGGCCACAATGGAGGCTATCTGCGCCCGCGAGAGCTGGACCGGGACCGCCATCCTCCCGAAGGCGATGGGGCTGGGGCCCACAGGTTGCCAGCCTCCTTCGGCCACGGGCACGGTGGCGTTGATATAGCCCATGGAGGAGCACCCGGAGGAGCCCTTGCGCCCCGAATGGTTGAGCTGGACGATAGGGACGGCTCCAGCGGCCTTGACATCCCGGACGATGCCCTGCCAGGCCCTGGTCTGCTCGTCATCCCACAGCCCCACGTCGCAGGGAGAGATCCGCCCCTGGGGGTTTACGGCCGTGGCCTCCCCGATGACGACTCCGAAGCCGCCCAGGGCCCTGGACACATAGTGCTGATAGTGGAAGTTGGTAGGAACCCCGTCATGCCGCAGGGACGAATAAGTGTCCATGGGCGGCATCCAGATCCTGTTGCGGATGTGCTGGTCGCGCAGTTCCATGGGCTGGAAGAGCGCAGGCAGGGCCTTCTCCCGTCTTCTTCCCGATTTTGGTTTCCTGGCCTTGTTGACGCTTTTCGCCTTCTTGGCCTTCTTGTCCTTTTTGGACGATTTGATCCCCTTGGCAGCCTTGCCAGTCTTCTTCTTGCCGTCGGCGGCATCCGACTCAAAGGACCAGATCGGTTTGGACACATCCAACCTGCCAGAGCCGCTCACCGGCCCCGGCATGGCCTGATCCTCATGAACCCGGCCGTCGGCCCGAGGGGCCTTGTCATCCAGCTCTGAATATTCCTGGACCATCTGTTCCTGCCTCTCCCGGCGGACGGCCGTACCCCTCGTGGTCCCGCCCGTCGACGAATCCCTGATGGTCTCCATTGTAGGCACAGCCTCGCTCGGATCCCAGCCGAGGCCCGACAAGCAGTCATCCAGCCAGGTACTAGTCGGCCGCGGGCACTGTTTGAGCCTCTTCCGAGGTCAACTCCCCGATCTCCGGCTCCTGCGCTTCTACGCCACGGGTCACCTGACGCTGCTGCATCGGAGCCGGCTGCTGAGGCTGGACCCCGCCTGTGAAGCGTGCATCGGGATTGCCATAGGAGTTGTCCGGTTGAATGTTGGCAGCGGCCAGGTAGGTGTTCATGAACTCCTTCCATGCCGGGGTGGCGATGTACATGCCGTACCAGGTACCCATGGACCGTCCGTTGATGACCTTGCCATTGAAGGAGACCTGGCCCTCGGCATTGCCCACAGTGACGAAGGAGGCCACCTGGGGCACGAATCCGCCGGTCAGCATGTACTTGTCCTCATGGGTGCCCGTCTTGGCGAAGGTCTTGCGACCCCCGTCCAGCTGGGTCACGGCCGCCTCACCTCCGGGCTGGACCACGCCCTGGTTGAGGGCATAGGCGGTGGTCTCGGCGATGCCCGGGTCGATGGCCTGATGGCAGTTGGCCTTGGGCACCTTGATGGACCGTTTATTCTTATCGATCACCTTGGTCATGGCGATAGGGCTGCAGGCCACGCCCTTGGCGGCGATGGTGGCGTAGACGTTGGCCATGGTCAGCGGTGAGGCCTGGACCGATCCGATGGTCATGGGCGGCTGGAAGCTGTTGTCTGAGTGGATGTCCATCTGGTCCTTGGGCGAATTGTGGTAGCCCATGTCCTTGGCTGTATCCGCTATGGTGCACAGGCCAATCTGCTGGGCCATGGAGGCCTGGGTGGTATTGTGCGAGCGAATCAGGCCCTGCAGGGGGCTCTCCGGTGAAGTGGTGCCGCCGCCCGAGTTCTCAACGTGCCAGCTGCCCGTGCCGAATCCATAGGAGGTACCGTCAGCCGTCTTGCAGGCGAAGGCGGTCTGCGGATAGCTGGTAGAGGTGCGCAGGGGCTGATTGATGGACTTGCCGGCCTTCATCCAGGCCACCAGGTTGATGGGTTTCCAGGTGGAGCCCACGGGGAAACCCCAGCCGCCGCCGTCCTGCTGGTCCACTGCATAGTTGATGGCCGTGCGGGTGCCGCCGCCGGAGTTCTGGGTGGCGTCGTAAATGCGGTTGATGCCGAAGCCCAAAACCTCGCCGGTGCCCGGGCGAATGGCCGCCATCGTGACCTCGAAGCCGGTCGGATCATCCACTGGGATGGTGTCCCGAGCCGCCTTCATGGCTGCGGCGTTGGCATTGACGTCCATGGTGGTGTAGATGTCCAGGCCGCCCTCCTTGAGGAGTTTGTTGCGATCCTCTTGGCTCTTGCCGAACTCCTTGGAGTTGAGGATCTGCTTGGTCACGTAGTCACAGAAGAAGGCCGCGTCCCCGGCCGCCTGGCAGCCGGCGTCCGCAGACTGCACATGCAGCATCTGATCCAGCGGCTTGGCCTTGTTCTCTTCATACTGGCGCTGGCTGATGTAGTTCTCCTGCCTCATCAGATCCAGGACGATGTTCCGCTGCTCCTGAGCGGCCTTGATATTGACGGTGGGGTCGAAGCGTGCGGGATTCTTGGTCACGGCGGCGATGGTGGCCGACTCGCCCGGATCCAGCTCCTTGGCCGACTTGCTGAAGTAGCGCCTGGCAGCCGACTCAACCCCGTAGACGTTGGTTCCGAACTGGGCGATATTCAAGTACCCTTGAAGAATCTCGGCCTTGGAGTACTTCTTCTCCATCTGCACCGCGATCAGCATCTCCCGCATCTTGCGGGCTATGGTCTCCTCCTGGGCGTGGTACTCGGCGATGGGGTCGTTGTTTTCCTCGGCCTGGTTCATGAGCACGTTCTTGACGTACTGCTGGGTCAGGGAGGAACCGCCCTGGGTGTCGCCCTGCTTGATGTAGGTCTGGATGAAGGCCCTGAGCACGCCCTGGGTATCCACGCCTGCATGCTCGAAGAAACGACGGTCCTCACGGGCCACCACGGCCTTCTGCATGTAGTCGGAGACGTCCTTGATGGGCACCACGATCCGGTTTTGCGCATAGAAGGTGGCGATGACGGTATGCCCGTCGGAGGCGTAGAGGCGGGACTGCTGGGGCAGATCGTTGACGTTGAAGTCGATGTTCTCCGTCTTCAGGGCGGGCATCAGATTCCTGGAGACGGCGTTGATGCCGAAGACTGCGGGGAACAGGAAACCAGAGACGACCACGCCACCTGCGACGCAGAAGATGAGGTAAGCCAGCAGCAGCGTGAAGAAGCGCCTGACCGACATGGATTTCTTTTGTTCGGGCATGGTCTCTATCCTAGGCCGTCGGCTCTACCGGGCAGCGGCGTTCACATGCGTGAGCGTCGAATCAGAGGTCCGGGCTGGAAAATGATGATGGTGCGGCCCTTGCGAGAGATCCATCCCCGGTTGGAGAAGTCCATCAGGGCCTTGTTGACGGTCTCCCGTGAGGCACCGACCAGCTGGGCCAGCTCCTCCTGGGTCAGATCGTAAGGGACCATCAGCCCCTGCTCGAAGGGTTCGCCGAAGCGTGTGGCCAGATCCAGCAGGGTCTTGGCCAGACGGGCCGGCACGTCCAGGAAGACCAGGTCGGAGATGCGCTCGTTGTCGGTCCGCAGGCGGTGGGCCAGCACCTGAAGCATGTCCACAGCCACCTTGGGATGCTGGTTGAGCCAGTCGAAGAGGGCATCGTGATCCAAGGCAGCCACCTTGGTCTTGTTGACCATGACCACAGCCGAGGCGGTACGCGGCCCGCCGGAGGGGTCAAAGACGGGAATCTCGCCCAGGATCTCCCCGCGCCCATGGATGCTGAGCAGCTGGATGCGGCGGTCGGGCGACTGGCGGACCAGCTTGACCCTGCCCTCCTCCAGCAGATACATCCGATGGTCGGTGTCCCCCTGCCGGAAGACCGTGGACCCCTTGGCATAAGTGGACTCGTGCATGGTGTCCAAAAGCTGGTCGGCGTCCTGCCTGGGCACCTGTTTGAATAGGGCGGTCTGCCTGAGGGCGTTCCCGTCATCGGGAATCTCGTTGGGCTTGTGAACCGCCATACTCCGCACTCCTTTTCGCCATGTCTGGCGGGTCTGCACCGACTCACGCATGGTTGATGACCTCGCGCCGGGTTCGACGCGACTGAGCACGATTATACCCACACACATCAACCCCCCTTGCCGGTCAGGCGATCTGGGCGGTCCACTCCCCACGGCCGTAGCGCTGCCGGGCCAGAGTGCGGGCCCGTTGCTCAATCTCGGGCGGAGGACTTGATATGCGTAGATCCGACACCAGGGAGGGCAGGGTGTCCAGAAGGGCATCGATCAGGGATCGACGGGACAGACTGGTCTGCCTGTCGATGGGATCCACCCGGCTTCTGACCGAGGCCACGGCCTTGTCGTGGAATTTCGCCGGATCCACATTAAGCACCTGGGCCATCAGATCAGGATCCACTGAGTAGGAAAGCGTGGTGTGGTGGAGCAGTCCGCCCGGTCCGCGGGAACCTGCCGGCAGCCTGCGCTGGGCGGCGCCCCCCATCTTGCCCCGCGGGGAGGCGATGTCATTCATGCCCTGCCATCCGGCCTGAATCCCCTGCATGCGCAGACCGCGAACCAGCCAGTAGTCGCAGATCCGGTAGGAGTCGATCAGATCGGTCCCCTTGACGAAGTCCAGGGGCAGATAGAGCGAATAGGTGATGGCCCGGTCGGGCTGAATGACCATGGTGCCACCGCCGGTGCATCGGCGAACCAGGGTAAAGCCCAGACTGCGCGCCCGATCCGCGTGGACCTCCTGGCTCAGGGACTGGAAGCGCCCCAGGATCACTGCCGGCGCCGACCAATTCCAAATGCGCAGGGTGGGCAGCAGCCGGCCTTGGGCTACGGCATCATTGAGAGCCTGATCCATGGCCATCTGCATGACGGGCTCCCGTGGGCGGTCCCTGATCAGATTCAGCTTCAGGCCGGACCAACGGCGGCGGCATTCGACCTCGTCCAGCTGCGACTGTTGAAAAGACGTCTGTTCGGGCTCCTCGCGCCCATGGCTGACCAGGCCATCCGGCAGGGCGCGCTCCAGTGCGGTCACCAGGGTCCATGGGGACACGCCGACTACTCGTTGACCATCCCCCTCTGCCATGACCTTGTCCAGCCTCTTCAGCGCCAGACCAGGATCCAAGGGCAGCGGGATACCACAAATTGCGGATTCCAGCCGGGATACCGGCCTATGATCCTCCTCGTATTCACGGGAGGCTGCCGGGGCCGGCTCCGTAAAGAAGTCGCCGTCAATCCTGCAGGAAGCAATGACTGGACGGGAGTCTGGCCCCTGGCCCAAGGTCAGGGTTACGGCCGCAAGTTTACCGCCCATCTGCTTGCCGACGCCGCGCAGAAGGGCCGGATTCAATCCGTCAACTCCCACCCGCGAGCGTCACGATGCCAGAAGGAGCCGGTTGAGGATGACAGAATCAGGATACCTTCGATCAGCCCCCAGATTATGGCGATGGTCGGCCCAATGAAGAAGAAGAGGAACCCTATCAGGGTGAGCATGAGCTGAGCCACACCCCGGCCGGTTCTGCCCAGGTAGAAGTTGCCCACGCCGAAGCAGCCCAGAAAGATGCTGAGCAGTCCGGCTGCCAACTTGCTGTGCGGAGTGGGTGATATCGGATAGGGACTCCTGCCGCTGGGCATAGCCCCGGGATACCCGCCCTGGGGCATGCCCGGGTAGGGCCAAGGCATAGGAGCCTGCGGCGGATACTGCCCGCCAGGATACTGATTGCCTGGATACTGGCCTGTTGGGTATCGATTGCCCGGGTACCCACTCGGTGGGTACTGGCCAGATGGGTACTGGCCGGGATAGCCCGGTCCCGGTTGATAGGGACTTGGAGGATTCTGGCCCCCAGGATACTGGCCACCGGAATACTGCCCAGCAGGATACTGCTGACCGGTCGGATACTGCTGACCAGCTGGATACCCGGCCGTCGGATACTGACTGGGCCGATAGGGCCCTGCCTGATACGCCCCAGGATATTGTTCGCCCTCCTGAGGGGCAAACGGGTATCTGGCATTGCCCCTCTGCCCTGTCGGATACCCATCATGGGGATACTGACTGGCGGGAAACTGCCCGGTCTGATAGGGGCTCTGGTTCCCCCCGCCGACATCATGGCCAGCTGGATAGCCCGAATCCTGCTGCTGCCCGTCGGCTGCATCTGGACCTGACTGGCCCGGCTGGGCTGCGCTGGCAGCGGCATCTTCCCCGGCAGGTTCCTGATGCTCGGGCGGAACCTGCGGGAACGGGGAGGGACCGAAGCCGGGATTCCCTGTCGGCATATCGCTGGACTGCCGGTCGTCCGGCTGGGGGACATCATCCATAGTCATGCCCTCCAGTCTAGCCGCCATCCGGCCCGATCACAGACGGCTTAGGATATCCCTGCCGATCTGCTCCGTGCTCCGCTGGGTGGAGCCGGAGCGTTCGATGTCGTCCTCCACGGCCCGTTCGATGCTGGCCGCCTCATCCTCGAAGCTCAGATGATCCAGGAGCATCCCGGCCGAGAGGATGGCCGCCGTGGGGTTGGCGATCCCCTTGCCGGCGATGTCGGGGGCGGACCCGTGGATGGGCTCGAACATGGATGGGTAGGTGCCCGAGGCGTTGATGCAGCCGGAGGCCGAGTAGCCCACGCCTCCCACCACAGCCCCCGCTTCGTCCGTGAGGATGTCGCCGAAGAGATTGTCGGTCACGATCACGTCGAAGCGGCTGGGCTCGGTCACCAGGAATATGGTGGAGGCGTCGATGTGCAGGTACTCGCGCTCCACATCGGGATACTCCTGGCCCACCTGGTCGACCAGCCGCTGCCACATGTCTCCCGCGTTGGTCAGCACGTTCTTCTTATGGACCAAGGTCAGGCGACGGCGACGCTTCATGGCCAGCTGGAAGGCGTAGCGGATGACCCGTTCCGCCCCGTAGGCCGTGTTGATGGAGACCTCGGTGGCCACCTCCTGGGGGGTGCCCCGGCGAATGGAGCCTCCGGCCCCGGCATAAAGCCCCTCGGTGCCCTCCCGCACGACCACGAAGTCGATGTCACCCGGATTGGCCAGGGGCGACACCACGCCCTTGTAGAGCTTGGATGGACGAAGGTTGACATACTGGTCCAGCTCGAAACGCATTTTGAGCAGCAGTCCCCGCTCCAGAATGCCGGCCTTGATCCGGGGGTCGCCGATGGCCCCCAGGAGGATGGCATCCTGCTGCTTGAGCCGGTCCAGATCCTCGTCGGGCAGAACGGCTCCATCACGCAGGTAGCGCTCAGCGCCCAGGTCGAAGTCCTCATAGCGGATATCAGCCTTGCCTCGGGTCACCTTCTCCAAAACAGCCTGAGCCTGGGGAACGATCTCCTTGCCGATGCCGTCACCGGCAATGACCGCAATGTGATATGTTTTCTGCTTGCTATTTGTCATACCCCGAGCATAACGAGCCTGCCAGGGCCCTTTCCCGACCCCGACCGAATCCCGGACAGGCCAGGTTCAGCAGCTTTGAGGGACCATGATGGACAGACACCAGGCGTTCTCGAAGGCCAGCTCCTCCCACTGCCGGTAACGTCCGCTGATGCCTCCGTGGCCTGCCTGGACCTCGATCCTGATCAGCGCATCGGCCCCCACCTGCGGCTCCTGCAGCCTGGCCACCCACTTGAGCGGCTCCACGTAGAGCACCCGGGTGTCGTTCATGGATGTGGTCACCAGGATGGCAGGGAAGTGGTCGCTGCCGAAGAGCCGGCGCCTGCTATCAGCGTCAGGCACGTTCTCGTAGGGCGAGTAGGAGCGCATGTACTGGTAGACCTGCTGATCGTGCAGGGGGTCTCCCCACTCGTCCCATTCAGTCACGGTCAGCGGCAGGTCCGGATCCAGGATGCTGGTCAGCGCATCCACGAAGGGCACATCCGCCTCGATGCCGGCATAGAGCTGAGGGGCCATGTTGGCCACGGCCCCCATCAACAGCCCTCCGGCCGACCCGCCGTTGGCCACCGTATGACGTGGATCCGCCCAACCCTGGGCCTGCAGGGCGGCAGTCACGTCGATGAAGTCCAGGAAGGTGTTGACCTTGTGCAGCCGGCGGCCCTGCTCGTACCAGGCGCGGCCCATCTCCCCGCCACCGCGCACATGGGGAACAGCGTAGAGCACGCCTCGGTCCAGCAGGCTGAGCCTGCCGGTGGAGAAGCCCGGATCCTGGCTGATCTCGTAAGCTCCATACCCGGTGATGAACATGGGTGCAGACCTGTCCGGATCATGGTCCGGCCAGGGACGGCGCTCGGGATGGTCGGGGGCCTGGATGACCGTATCGTCGGACCCGGTCCTCCCGCAGGCATCCAGCTCCGGATGCATGCCCCGCCGCCAGACCAGGGAGACCGGCACCAGAGCGCCATCCCTGACACGGACCAGAACCCGACGCTCGGCATAGCGCTCGGGCCGGAAGTCGCCCAGCACCCGGGCCCGCTTGAGCAACCGGTCCACGCCCCGGACCGGGTCCAGCTCGCGCAGCTCGGCCGGGGTCCCATAGCTGCCCCGGATGTAGCGCAGCCCGGGGGCCTGGTAGGAGGGGTTGTCCGTGGGGCCGATGCTGTAGAGACGGTCAATGCCGTCCCTGGCCTGGCCGGGCAGGACCTCATGGAAGCGCCAGGGCCGACCAGCCCGCAGATCTTCAAGTGCCTGATCCTTGGCGATGACAGCCATATGAGGCAGGCTGTCGGCCCGGTAGGTCAGAACCACAAAGCTGCGGTGGATGCCCAGCCCCTCGATGCCCAGCCCACGAGCGCCTTGAAGAATGGCGGGATTGCACGGGTCATGGTAGGGCTTTTCGGGCGGCAGGGAGGCCAGGCCTCCGGAGCGCTCGCAGCCATAGGGGCTGCCCTGGGCCAGCCGCACCCCTTCTCCCAGGCGAAACGGCGGACGGTGGCTGCGCAGATCGATCAGATCCACCTCGAAGTTGGGGTTGTTTACATTGTGGTAGACCACAGCCACCGGCAGGTCCTCCCCTGCCGGACCGGCATCTTCGAATCTGGCCAGGCTGATGTCGTACTCGACCCCCTCCTTGCGGGGGATCAAGGGCACAAACTCGCCCTGCGGATCCTTCAGGTCCAGCATGAGCACCTCGCTGGTGGTCTTGGACCCGGTGGCAATCAGCATGGCGCATTCGTCGTAGCTGAGGCCCAGCCCCACCCAGAAACGCTCGTCGCCCTCCTGGTAGACCAGGACATCCTGGTCGGCCGAAGTGCCCACCTTATGCCGCCAGACCGTGTCCGGACGCCAGGCCTTGTCCAGGCCGGTGTAGAAGACCCATCGGCCGTCGGGGGTCAGCACTGCCCCGGAGGAGACCTGGTCGATCCGATCAGGCAGATCTCGGCCTTGGGAGAGATCCCGGATGCGCAGGTCGTAACGCTCGTTGCCCCTGGTGTCCAGTCCGTAGAGCATCCATTGACCGTCGTCGCTCAGATCCAGGCAACCCAGGGAGAAAAAGTCGTGGCCTTCAGCCTCGGCGTTGGCGTCGAAGATGACCTCCTCGCCTGGCATGGACCCGGGCGCCGATGAAGTCTGAACCGTTGGAGGATCCCAGTCATTCTGGCCGCGCACCGGCAGACGGCACTGCACCCCGTACTCCTGGCCCTTGAGCGTCCGTGAGAAGTACCAGTAGCCGTGCATCCGTGTTGGCACCGACATGTCGGTCTGCTGCACCCGGTCGGTGAACTCCTTGAGCAGGGTGGCCCGCAGACCCTTCTGGCCGGCCAGCCGTTCCTGGCAGTAGCTGTTCTGGTCGCGCACATAGGCCTTGGTGGCAGGATCCTCCCGGTTGCGCATCCACTCGTAGGGATCTTCGAAGTGATCCCCATGGAAGCATCGATCAGTGGGACGGCGTTGTGCACGAGGAGGCGCGGGATTGACGGCCGAAAAACTCATGGGGCGATTATATTCTGGCGCGACGACGCAGATAGGGCAGCAGGGTTCGCATCAGGTTGGCGCCCGTGGTCCCGTAGAAGACCGGCACCTGCGTCACCGGCATCGGCTGGGTGGCCGTGCGCTTAAACAAGGATCCCAACCCGGTCTCCTGGGGGCTCAACTGGCGGATGCCGATGGCCAGGACCCGGTCCGGATATTGGCGCACCACCTGGGCGAAAGTGGCGGGGTCGCTCTGCCCGTCATCGCCCATGAGCACGAAGCGCATCCGAGGAAAGTCGGCCATGAGCTGGTGGATGAACTCCATCTTGTGCTGCACGATAGAGGGCACGAAGGTCTTGGGCCTGGGATCCAGATCCCGCAGCAGCAGGGGGCCGGCCGGAAAGCCGTGGTCGCGAATGAAGCCGCGTATGGACCCCTCCACATTCCAGGGCGAGGCCGACAGATAGAAAAAGGGCATCCGGGGGTCCAGGTCGCGGATGCGGTTGTAGAGCACGGCCATGCCGGGCACCGAGGACCTGCGGTGCGGATTTGACAGGAGCAGGTTCCAAGCAGCCTTCCAATGATTGGGCACCTGGCTGATCATGATGGTGTCGTCCACGTCGGATATGACGCCAACCGGCGTTTGGCCGGGCACGATGTACAGCGGCGCGTCCACAGGCCTGCGGCCCCGCACCTGGTAGGAGACCCGGTGCACGCCTGGGGTCAGCCGATGCTCGGCCACCAGATCAAGGTAGCCCGATCGGTCGGAGAAGACCGCATCCGCGCTCAGGCTGCGGCTGGGATCGACGGCATCGTAGACCGAGGAATCGCCCACCTGGACCCTCCCGATGGCGGTGCTGTCGATGGCCAGCCTGACCCTGGTCCGGGGCGCGGGTACGGTCAGCAGACCGCGAATGCCCCGGATGGCCGGATCCTCGCGTCTGCGGCCGTCGGTCAGGATAGTGCGACAAATCAGCCGGGAGTATGACTCGGTACCATAACCCACATAGGGTTGAACGTCGGCCGACCAGCCCATGCGGCCGGTCATATTGATGGACAGCCCCACCCAGAGGTCGAAGGCGCCCGTTACCAGATGCCTCAGCAGACGCACCGGAGCAGGTCTGCTCTCGATGTCCTCCCCAGGCGCGGCTGAATCGAAGGTGGTGCTGACCGATCGGACCCGCAGGGGCCCTTCATCACGGCCGGATCGCCTAGTCATGTCCGAACCGTCAGTTCAGGCTCTTCAGCAGTTGACCGTACTCCTCGGCGCTCATCAGATCGGGCTCGTCATCCTCCAGGTCGATCTTGGCTATCCAGCCCTCCCCATAAGGATCGGCATTGATGACCTCCGGATCATCCGAGGCCGCCCTGTTGACGTAGGCGATGGTGCCCGCCACTGGGCAGACCACCGGCTCCACCGCCTTGGAGGACTCGAGCTCGATGACCTCGTCGCCAGCATCGACGTGGGTGCCGGTCTCAGGCAGATCCAAAAATACCAGGTCTCCCAACTGGTTCGCCGCATACTCGGTCACGCCCATAGGCGCAGGAGACTGACTGGGGTCGATCCAGACGTGATCCTGGGAATACCGCAGGTGGTCGGGCACGTCCAAACGGGAGGTTCCATCACTGTGTTCATCGCTCATGGTTCCAGCCTACTCGACCGTCTGCCGCGACAGGTGCATCTACCGGGCCGGACCTGGCGGAACCTGACCCTCCACCTTGACCATGGTCCCGGCCGGGGCGTTGTCGTAGATCCACTTGGCATCCTGCTCGTACATATTGATGCAGCCGTGGGAACCGTAGTGGGTGGGGTCGCCCTTGGCGATGCCCCCGTAGTTCCAGTCGGCCGTGTGGAAGCCCTCGCTGCCGTTGTAGTAGGAGACCCATCTGACATTGGGCGAGACGTAGCCGGGGCCGCGCATGGTCTGGACAGTGTAACGCACATTGATGAAGAAGGTGCCTGTATCTGACCAGTCGCCGTCGTAGGGGCTGCCCGAGCAGATGGGGAAGGTCTTGACCTCGGTGGTGCCATGGTAGGCGGTGGCGGTCTGATCGCTCAGGTTGACCCGGATCCAGATGTCGCCGTCAGGCACGTCGTAGCGGGCCACACGCGTCTGCTCTTTATGCGGGGTGACCTCGGCACGCGCCTGGACCGGGTTCGTGTCACCCTGGACCAGGGCCTTGACGACCAGATCAGCTGTGGCGGGTACATCCGAAACCCGAACCCCGTCCACACCCTTGGTGGTCTCGGCTACCACTTCGCCCTTGGTGTTCTTGACGTTGACGGCGGTGACCATATCCCGATCCAGATGCCGGGCCAGCTCCTGATCCAGATACTGCTGGATGGCCTGCCGATCGAAGCCCAGCTCCATGGTCCCCTTGCCGAGGTCTGTCACCGGCTTGACCCAGGTGGCCACGGTGGCGGCCGGAACAGTCATGACATCGTCATCGGTCCCCTTGATGACCAGATCCTTGGCCAGCCGTTGATTGGCTTGAGCAGCCACCTGATTGGCGGTATCCAGACTGATGGGCATGCCCACGTCCTTGTAGACCAGCCCAACGGCCAGCCGCCTGCCGGGCTTGTCTATCAGGGAGGAGACAGCATTTTGCACACGGCCCAGCTCGGGCCCCTTGCCGCCACGCCCCTCCTGGGCCCTGAAAGCGTGAGCGCCGGAATCAAAGACGATAGTGGAGGGAACGGAACGGTCCTGGCGGTCGATGAAGTGCTCGGTCAGATACTTATTCATGGCCAGTTGGTCCTGCTCGGCCACCAAGGGTACAGATTCGCTATGGAAAGGGTTGAGCCGGGAAATACCTGCGGAGCCCTTGGCAGTCATGACCCTTGTGACCGTGGCATCCTGATCCACGCTCACACCCAAATCCTTGAGCCCAGCCCGCGCGGAGGCCCCTTCGCCTTTAAGCTCCACCTGGGAGTCACGCACCTGCTGATCGACGATCTGACGGACCTGGTCGCTGGTCCGGCCCATCATCATCTTTCCGCCCAAGGTGACGCCGGGGGCCACCCGATCACGGAAGAAGGCACGAGCACCGAGCCAGCACCCTACCAGAAGCAACACAGCCAGAAGCAGCAGGGCCAGGATGGTACGCCCCCGATGACGGCCCGACGAGGCCTCGTGGGCAGGACCTGCGCCCAGTGCCCGATTTGCTTGCTGATCAGCGGACAGGTCCACAGGGTCGGGCCCGTCGCCGGTCGTCGGCGGCATGGTCACAGTTTCGGCCTGGTCGACGTCCGAGATACGAGGCTCTTCTTGCCCCTCCATGGCCATAGCACACCTTTCGCTGCATACAGTTCCCTGCAATATCTTACGACAGGACCGGGTCCGAAAGCACGGGACTTGCCAAACGGGTCAGAGCTCGCTGCCGTACCACTGTGCAATCATGTACCTGGCTACGCTGGCTGCCTGGGGTATGCGCAACCGGTCTGAGGCCAGGGCCGCGCCGAATTCCTCCCGCGTGAACCAGTTGGCGTCATCGGTCTCCTGACCATCCACCCGGATATCCGTATTCAAGGATCTGGCTCTGAAGGCCACCATCAGGGAGGATGGGAAGGGCCAGGGCTGAGAGCCCAGGTACCGCATCTCCCCCAGGTTCAGGCCCACCTCCTCCAGGGTCTCCCGCCGGACTGCATGCTCCAGATTTTCCCCCGCCTCGACGAATCCGGCAGTGACTGAACGAAAATCTGGAGCCCACTGCCGATTGTGCTGGAGCAGAAGCCGATCGCGGCTGTCCACCACAGCCATGATCACCGCGGGTTCGATGCGGGGAAAGAGCGTGTGCCTGTCTCCTGATGCACGCCCCTGGCAGATCTGAGCCCATCCGGCCTGGCAAGGATGGACCGGAGCGCCGCAGCGTGGGCAGAAGACCTGGCGTCCATGCCACACGGACAGAGCGACTGCGCAGGTTGCCAGGCCCACCTGCCGCGGACGGCCATGAGGGGCGTACTCGCGCAGGGCGAGCCAATCGAAGCGCTGGTCCGCGGCCTGGGCCAGGTCACGAAGAGGGTCCTGGACAGCCCGACCAGCGCAGGCAAGATCCAGATCCAGAGCCAGCCAGGCCTGACGGTCGGCCGTCCCCAGGTAGTAGCAGGGCGGCTCAAACTGGCCCGTCGAGCCTGCCAGAGGACCCCGCAAGTAGGCAGCGGGCAGGGTGGCCAGACGGATGCTGGCCCCGGTGCGACCAGCCAAGGCCCCCTTACCCCTAGGCACGGCCACCTTCTCGCCCCGCACCAGGATGACCCCAGTGCCCTCCTGGTCCAGCAGGCGGTCAAGCAGCCCAGGCTGTTGCCGCGATGCCGTGTCATAGTCCACGTCCCCCTGAACCAGGGGCAGGAAGGGCAAGGGCCCGGTAAGGGCCAGCGGGGAAAAGACCGTTTCAGGATCGCTCATGCCTGCCTCCTTACACGATCAACCAGGTCCAGCAGGGCAGCGGCCACCTGATCTGGATGCTCGACGGCGCTGAAGTGGCCACAGTCATCGATGGCGGTGAAAGTCACGTCGGTTCCAGCCTGGCGCATGGCCTGAGCCAGAGGCTCCATGGCGTGTGGAGGGCTGGAGGGATCGCAGCGGCCGCTGACCAGGGCCACGGGCACTCTGATGCTGCCGGCCAGGCCGCTCTGATCCGGGCGGCCTGCAGCCATCCGTTCCCGCCAGGCGATGCCCCGGGGGTCCTGGGACTGTATCCATTCGGTCATGGTCTGCACGAAGGCGGGCGAGCGCTTAACCGTGGAATCGCCCTCCTGGGGCCTGGCGAAGTGCATGACCGGATCCAGCGTCCCCTCCACCTCGCAGGTTCTGGCGATCTGCAGGCGGTTGGCCCTGGAGGCCGGACGGTCAGCCATCATGGTGGTGTCGCACAGGGCCAGCCCGGCCACCGTCTGCGGATAAAGCCTGGCCACGGCCTCGACCAGGTAGCCTCCCATGGAAAGTCCGACCCAGATGGCCTTCTGCGTCCCCGTAGCGGCGATCATGTCTACAAAGGCCTGAGCCATGGCATCCAGGGCGCCAGGCAGGGCGCCATCAGAGTCAGCCGGACCAGAGGACGCCGGCTCAGGCAGGGGGCAATTGCCTGCCCCGGGCATATCCGGAGCATAGACAGGGAAGGGTGCCATGCCTGCACGGTCCGCTTGGGCGATCAGCGAGGCCGCACAGCGATCCCACATGCGGTGGTCCACAGGAAAAGCATGGACCAACACCAGCGGCAAGCCCTCCCCATGGCGATATACGGTATTGGCGATGGCCATGCTCGCCTCCAAGGATTCGCGGCTCACAGCGCACCGGCCCAGGTCAGGGCGCTCATCAGCACCTTGCCGTGCCCACCGGGCATCTGGCTAATGAAGGACTCCAGCATGTCACCCTTGGGATCGATCCACTCCACATCCAGGGTCTCATCCTGGGGCTTGCAGTCCCCGGCCACCGGCACCAGATAGCACAGAGCAATGGCATGCTGGCGCGGATCGTAGTACTCCGAGACCCCTGGCGTGGGGAAGAACTCAGCCACGGTGAAGGGCTGGGGGCTGGCAGGCAGTACAGGCAGGGCCAGCTGGCCCAGATCCTTGGCGATATTTCTGGCCAGAGCCTCCCTGATGGTCTCATGGTAGAGGATCCGCCCGGTGATCAGGGTGCGCTCGATGTTGCCCTGATCATCCATGCGCAGAAGGGTGCCCACCTGGGTGACGGCGCTCATCTCATCCACGCGAACCGGCACTACCTCCACGTAGGGCATGGGCAGACAGCGCCGCGCACGCTCGATGGCGTCTCGATCCAGCCATCCAGGGGGATTCGAACCCGAAAAGCCTCGGTTGAAGTCCTCCGGGGTGATGTGGGAGAAGGCACCACGGTCGCGATCGGCATCGAAGTCGTCATCATCGGGAATCTCGTCGTTCAGCACTGGCATGGTTCCATTATCCGTACCAGGCTTGACTGCCCACGGGACCCCGCCGGACATCTCCACCCAGAGCATATTCGGGCGCTTTCTCCAGCCTTGATGGAATGCTGATGATTGAAAGCGGTTGCTAAGCACGGGAGCTTCCCGCGCGACAGTCAAACTACTTTAAGGAGCGTTATCATGGCCACCACGACTATTACCTCGGAAAACTTCGAGCAGACCATCAAGGACAACGATCTGGTGCTGATTGACTTCTGGGCCACCTGGTGCGGACCCTGCAAGGCCTTCGGCCCCATCTTCGAGAAGGCTTCGCAGGCCAACACCGACATCGTCTTCGGCAAGGTAGACATCGACCAGAACCAGGATCTGGCCGCGGCCGCCGACATCCAGGCGGTGCCCACCCTGATGATCACCAAGCAGGGGCAGATCATCTTCAAGCAGGCCGGCGCGCTCAGGTCTTCGGATCTGGATGACCTGATCGACCAGGCACGCAAGGCCGATTTGTCAACCCCGGCACAGGTCTGAGTCAGTCGAGTTGGTTCCACAACAGGTTTGCACTAAAGTAGAGCCGTGTGTGTCCAGTGACCCTTTCGGCACTGCCGGAAGCGTGCGGTCGATAGGAACTGACCAGTCGACTGATCACTGAGGATCTGTCGGTCCAACAGAGGAGAGTAATGGCGAACCACCGTAGAGGACGGATGAGTGCGGTCAAGGCTCTGACCAAGCGTCAGTGGCTGCGGCTAGCCGCCGGCGTTACCGTTCTCGGCATGGTTATTGGCGCAGGCTTCGTCTCGCGCGACTTCTATACATCCACTGAGAGCTCGGCCAAGTCAGGCGTAACTTCCTATTCCGCTACCCAGAATCTGGGCACAGTGTCCCGTGGGAGCACCAGACAGGCTATCCGCAATGGTGCGGGCGGTGCCAATTCCGATACCTCCTACGTGAATGTGCAGATCAACGGGAAGAACAAGGTGGTGCTGGGCAACGGCTTCACCAATGTCAAATCGGTCCTGGAGGCCGGAGACATCACCCTGCAGCCGGGCGACCAAATTACTCCCTCGCTGACCAGCCGGGTCAGCGAGAAGACCGTCATCCGCATCGACCGGGCCAACGCGCAGGTCAAGACGGATGAATCGCCCATCCCCTTCAACACCATCGAGGAGAAGACCGACTCCCTGCCTGCAGGCACCACCAAGGTCAAGACCGAGGGACAGAACGGCGTCATGGAGACCACCAGCCTGGTCACCGCAGCCGGCAACAAGCACCTGACCAGCAACATCTTCGCATCCTTCGTCAAGACCGTCCCCGTGGACAAGGTGATCCTGGTGGGCACTGGCGGCGGCACCCCTGCGCAGTCCGGCTCGACCACCACCACGACCCCTGTAGGCGAAGCCCAGAGCATCGCCCATGATCTGGTCACCTCCCGCGGCTGGGGCGAGGACCAATTCACCTGCCTGGTGCAGCTGTGGAACAAGGAGTCCGGCTGGCGGACCAACGCAGCCAACCCCTCAGGCGCCTATGGCATTCCCCAGGCATTGCCCGGCAGCAAGATGGCCTCGGCTGGCCCCAACTGGCAGACCGATGCCCACACCCAGATCGTCTGGGGACTGGGCTACATCCAGGGCCGTTACGGGAATCCCTGTGGCGCGTGGGCCCAATCCCAGTCATCCAACTGGTACTGATCCCTTTTCATAAAACTCAATCAGGAACTTCCGGCAGGCTTCTTCAGTTTGCTGGAAGTTCTTTTTTGCCTAAGAAGCAATCAGTTAATTACCTGCCTACAATTCGATCGTAAAGGCAAGAGCAAAGCCCGGATGAAACCCCTATATTCCAAGGCAGTGATAGACTAATTCCGATTGAACGTCATGCAAGCTGGTCTTGGGGATTGAGTCGGGGACGCAGGTGCCACGTTGCATGCACTGTTGCTTTCGAAGGAGACTGTATGCAATCCTCATCTAGGAGTCGTGCGTGCTGCATAGCTTCTCTTGCAGCTATTATCGCCTCAGGGCTCGTATTGGCAAATCTCTCTGGAATCGACCTGGCACAAGCGGATGCTACCGCATCCCCAACGGCATCGCAAAGCAAAGAAAATCAGGGGGGGGGGGGGGGCTGATCCCAAGCATACCTGGTTCAACTCAAACTCCCTCTAATACTCCCACGCCAACAGTGGCCCAAACGCCAGATTTCCGTATCCAAACAACACCCTCCCCTACTTTTCCATCCCCCACTGCACTAACCTCAGCAAGCTCTGCCACTTCCACCCGGTCGGCAAGCCCCTGCGCCAATAATCAATGTTCAGTCACCTTTGACACGACTCAGGCTGACACAGCGACCCCTGCCACTCAGACTATGCCTTCGGGAGGTCTGGCAAAACGTCCGACCGATCCAACCAGGCACGGGTACTTCTTCGATGGCTGGTTCATCGGTCAAGTAGCCTACGACTTCAACCAGCCCGTCACCAGCAACTTGAAGTTGACCGCAAAATGGACAGCTGGCGACGGCCATTGGTCCTTGGCGCCTGCACACGGAACTGCATTGGGAGGCACCACAGTGACACTGACTCCCCCAGCGACCCGTAACATCAAATTCTCTCAAATTACTTCAGGAGCAACCCATTCCTTGGCTCTTGGGTCGGATGGAAGTCTTTATGCCTGGGGTGATAATAGTTCAGGGCAAGTGGGCGATAACAGCACCACTTTGCGACAAACTCCAGTGAAAATAAACAAGCCGGCCAATACATCGGACCAATTCACATTCACTACCATTGCCGCTGGCGACCATTCCTCTCTTGCTATCGGTTCTGACGGAAATCTCTACGCTTGGGGAAACAATACCCGTGGACAACTTGGTGACGGAACTACTGAAAACAAGTTGGCTCCTGTCAAGGTTCCGAAGCCTGCAGGTGTTTCAAATGGATTCACCTGGACACAAGTAAGCGCCCGATGGGATCACACCCTGGCATTAGGCTCAGATCACAATCTGTACGCCTGGGGCTGGAACGGGTACGGCCAGCTCGGCAACACCAGCATCCCTACAGGCAGCGATAATCTAGCTGCGTACAGTAGCAAGCCTGTACTTGTCAGCACGCCAGCCGGAGTCACTTTCACTCAGTTAAGTGCTGGACGGTATGATTCCTTGGCCCTAGGCTCAGATAAGCAATTGTACGCCTGGGGTTTAAACGCCAGCGGCCGCTTGGGTGACGGAACCGAGATTCAGCGATTTACTCCTGTTCCGGTCCACCAACCCGCCGGCGTTATCTTCTCACAGTTCAGCGCAGGAGATACATCTTGTTTCGCAATCAGCACGAATGGGGATCTTTACGCCTGGGGATGGAACGGGTACGGACGGCTAGGAGATGGCAGCAATGCTGAAGATAGAAAGACGCCCACTCTCATATCCCCGCCCGACGGGGCATCGGCAGGATTCACCTGGGCTCGAGTCATGGTGAGAGACGATCACGTCCTGGCCATTGGCTCGGACGGCAATCTCTATTCCTGGGGACTTAACGAATACGGCCAACTAGGGATCAAAGATATAAACACCGATGGTTCGTACATCAATAGACCGCATATTGTCGATCAATCAACTACCTCAACTGCCCAAAAATTCACTTGGACTCAGATCAATGCAGGATGGAGAGAATCATCTGCATTAGGATCAGATGGAAACCTGTACACCTGGGGATGGAACAACGGCGGACAGCTAGGTGATCCAGCCGTTCCCATAGGCGATAATAGCCAGGCGAGGAGGCTGACTCCCGGTTTGGCGGCCTTCCCTCTTACACCGGATGTTACTGCGGTCAAATTCGATCAAACCCTGGGCAGCAATCTGAAAAAATCGGGTACAAACTGGCAGGTGGCAACGCCAGCTCATAGGAAGGGTCAAGTAAAAGCGACCATCACCTGGAATCTCTATGGTCCGCAGCCCGATGAGATCCTGGACTACACCTATGACCCGCTCACCTATGTTGTCACTTTCGACAAGGCCGACGGCAGCCAGCCCACCAGTCAGTCGGTCATCGAAGACCAGATGGCTTCCAGACCGGATCAAGACCCGACCCGTCCCGGCTTCCTATTTGATGGCTGGTTCAACGGCGATGCGGCCTACGACTTTTCTTCCCCCGTCAAGGGTTCCACGAAACTGACAGCCCACTGGACGGCAGGCACCGGGCAATGGAACATCTCTCCCAAGCAGGGTCCCGACAGTGGTCAGACCAAGGTGACCCTGGTTCCACCTGCAGCGCGAGGCATTAGGTTCAGCCAAGTCAGTGCCGGCGATGATCATTCATTGGCTCTCGGATCGGATGGAAATGTCTATTCCTGGGGTGCCAATACATACGGACAGCTTGGCGATGGGACCACAACGGACCGCTTGACCCCGGTTCAGATTCCCAAGCCGACAGGCGTGAACCGATTCACACAGGTCAGTGCAGGAAAAGCCTTCTCATTGGCCTTGGATGACCAGGGCCACGTCTGGGCATGGGGTCTTAACAGCTCCGGACAGCTGGGCAACAATACCATTGCTACCAATGGCTCATCTGCATACAGTTCAAGCCCGATTCGCGTGCAAGCCCCAAGCGGGATGACGGCAACAAGCTTCAGCCTCACCGGCATCAGTGCAGGAATCACTCATGTCCTCGCCGTAGACGGGCAGGGCAGAGCCTGGGGTTGGGGGTCCAATGAATTCGGTAAACTGGGTATTTCCTCTGGCACTGTGGCGATGACAGGAATCACCACCAGACCCGTCCAGGTCGCAACCCCGCAAGGTGAGACGACGGGATTCCGCTATGCACAGGTCAGTGCGGGCGGCTCACATTCTTTGGCGACCGACACCCAGGGCCGTGCCTGGGGCTGGGGATCAAACCAGAACGGTGACCTGGGCAATACGAGCGATGTGGCGCTTAATAGCTACACCTTCACACCTGTCCAGGCCAAGCCGGGCACCAATCCGACAGGCGGCTTCAAGCCTGTTCAGATCATTGCCGGCAACGGCCACTCCTCCGCCCTTGATGATCTGGGACGTCTATGGACCTGGGGCGGGAACAGCAATGGAGAGCTCGGCCTGGGCGACACCACCACAAGGACTGCCCCATCCTTGGTAGCCATGCCTGCAAACGTCAGCACGTTCACGCAGTTGACAGGCAGCAGAGTTAGCGGCAATTCGCTGGCTCTGGACCAGAACGGAAACATCTGGGGCTGGGGTCAAAACTCAACAGGTATGCTGGGGACTGGAGGCACAGGCAGCCTAAACAAACCAACCAGGATGAGCAATCCATCAGGCATTGACCATTTCGTCAAGGTCAGCGCCGGCACTGGCCACACCCTGGCCATCGCCTCCAACGGCAGCACATTGGGGTGGGGAAACAACAGCCAAGGAGGGCTGGGGAACAACGCGACACAAACGACTTATTCTCCTGTCAATGTGCTCTTCCCCTTCAGACTCGGTACTCCGTCTGCAGTGCAATTCGGAGATACCTCAGGAACCAGCCTAAGCTCCACGGGGCAGAAGGACGGCGCCTGGACTGTGCTGACGCCGAACCACCAGGCCGGCGACACGGCTGTCAGCATCGCTTGGACGCTCAATGGGGCTCCACAACCCAACGATGAGACCAATGCCTTCCGTTTCATCCACTATGGCATCCTCCCCCTGACCGGAGAGGAAGGCATCCTAGTGACCATTCTAACCGGCTTGCTGGCCGCAGTCGCTGGCCTGGCCGCCAACCGGCAACGCCTTGAAGCACAAAGCGCACAAGGCGGAAAAGCAGCCGCTCGGCACAAGCACTGACAGGCACGAACGAGCAGGGCCCCGTCACTACAAAGGTGGCGGGGCCCTGCTGCGGTCTCTGTGCCTGATTTGCTCTCTGCGCACCCTCAAACAGTCAGGTCAACCTGACAACAGCATGACGACGAACCGCACTGCTGAGCAATGGTCCTGAAGAATGCTGCTTGTGGAGAGCTCGTAATTCTAAAACTGGCTTAGAGAACAGCCTGGAGCACGAAGTCCAGGATGAAGAGGGCAGAGACCGCCCAAATGATGGGGTGAACCTCCTTGCCCTTGCGCTTGCAGACCATGGTCAGGCAGTAGGTGATGAAGCCGGCGGCCACGCCGTATGAGATGGAATAGGCAAAGCCCATGAAAATGGCCGTGAAGAAGGCCGGTATGGCCTCAGACAGCTGGCCCCACTCAATCTCGGCGAAGGAGCTCATCATCATGCAGCCCACAATGACCAGGACGGGCGCAGTGGCCGCCGAAGGCACAGCCGAGATCAAGGGAGCGAAGACGGCACTGAGCGCGAAGCAGGCGGCGATGACTACCGAGGTCAGTCCCGTCCGGCCGCCAGCTGCGATGCCCGCTGCGGACTCCACGTAGGTGGTGGTGTTGGAGGTGCCGAAGAGAGCACCGATGGAGGTGGCCGTAGCATCGGCGAACAGGGCCTTATCCATCTTGGAGCTGAAGCCTCGGCCGCTTTCCAGAGCCTGCTCGTCCTCGGCTGAGAAGATGCCTGAGCGCCGGCCGGTGCCCACAAAGGTGCCGATGGTGTCGAAGGTGTCCGACAGGGAGAAGGCGAAGATGGTCACCAGAACCACTGGCAGCTTGGCCGGGTCTGAGAAGAGCGCAGGGAAGCCCTCCGGACTGAAAATGGCCAGGAAGGTCTGCGGCAACTGTGACCAGGCCTGACCCAGATCGACCGACTTGGCCATGCTGGTGACCCCCATGGGAATGCCCAGGAGCGTGACCGCGATGATGGCGATGACGAAGGCGCCCTTGTTGATGAAGGCCAGATGGCCCTTGAACTTGAAGATCAGCAGGAAGACGGTCAGCAACAAGCCGATGACGAAGAGGATGACCCCGGGGGTGTTGAAGGTGGTCAGCCCAGGGTTGGCGCCGGCCGCCGAGGTCTTGTCAGGCGTGAACTTGATGATGCCCACATTGAGCAGACCCACATAGGCGATGAAGACGCCGATGCCGCCGCCGATGGCGTGCTGGAGCAGGGGCGGAATAGCCTGGATGATCATCTTGCGCAGCTTGGTGGCCGTGACCAGGATGTTGATCAGGCCGCACAGGAAGACCATGCACATGGTCTGCTGCCAGGTGAAGCCCAGCCCCTTGACCACGGTGAAGGTGAAGAAGGCATCCAGTCCGACTCCTGGCGCCACGCCGTAGGGCACGTTGGCCACCAGCCCCATGATCAGAGTGCCGATGATGGCAGCGATCAGAGTGGCGAGAAAAACGGCGCCCCAAGGCATGCCCGCTGTAGAGAGCACTGAGGGATTCACCACGATGATGTAGGCCATGGCGAAGAAGGTGGTGATGCCTGCTACCACTTCCGTAGAGACTGTGGTATTATTATCCGAAAGCCGAAATAGCTTATGCATATTCGATTCCTTATTGTCTTATTTGGCGATGAGACAAGGAAAGAATATCACGAGCACTCGGCTTTTTCTGTTACAAGTCCCCCACCCTATTGAGCTCTAGAGTTATACGCCAAGATTTGTGCACGTTAGTCTGCGATTTCAGAGTATTTGACTGATATGTGGGATTCGGTCCAGTCACTGGCGGTGCCTAGGTGTTGTGCTAGTGAAATCAGAAGCTATTGGGATGTCAAAAGCTTCCACGACAGAAGTGTTCTAGCTTTCATCTCTGTTTTCAATGGTGCGCAAACTTGTTTCCATGAAATACAGAGTTTGTGCGATGCCTGTCCAGACTGTTGCAGCTTGGCTCGTGAAATGATGCTGCTGATGAAGGACCGTGTTGCCGGGTACATGATTTGATCTAAATCGGCTTCGGATCCTTCCAACGAAACCAGGAAGTTCTAACTCGTATCCTGATCTGTGATTCACAGACTCCTTTAATATATGACCACAAGCCATACCCAGTATGGCCCGGACTAATCGTGCAATATGCGAAAGGCTACCGCCTAAGCAGAGTGCGCCTTATCGCCATGCTTCAAGGTATGACCCTACAATTCACAGCACTTTGCTCCAGTTGAATCCGTGGTGTTGAAGTCTACGGATTCTTTCACGTTCTGAACGGAATCTCGGTACCTATCAGCAGCTTGCATGATCTGAGACTGGAAATTAATAGAGGCTGCCGTGGATGAGGAAGCATGGGGGCTTCGTTGTGTTTGGTCTGGAAGGCCGAAATCCTAGTGTTGGTTAAAAACCTGAGATAAGGGGTGATGACTTATGGAGCCTTCTGGGAAAGCGCCTGCAACGTTCTTATAGTTCCATTAAGCCATGCAGGAAACATATGAGGCTATGAGGTTAGTCTGATTTGGGAATAGGAGTGTTAGGACTATTAGTCGTGGCAGACATATCTCATTGTTACCTGCCCTGTGAAACAGCCGGGCACCTTCTGGCCGTCTTTGGTTTGGTAACCGATGACCCGTCCGCCTTGGCAGTCGACTTCGTATAGATTCCTCACAGCGAACCAAGCCTTTCGCTTTTGATACCGCTTCTCGTATGCCGGAGGCTCGTATCCTTTCGGCGGCTGTGCGTTGTTCCCATAGCCGTAGGCGACGATTTCACCTACGGCCGCTTTCTTGCCTCCAGCATCAACCAGGAGGATTTCCCTGAGCTGGGACCTGTTCTTTTCTAGCGGTGGTTTCCCGACGGTCATAAAGGTGCGTCCTCCATGACTCTGTGAGTTCTCCAATTGGGCTTCAATGACCTCTGCCCCGCTGTAGGAACCACTGGAGGTCAGCTTGTAGGCCACGATTTCCTTACTAGAGGGGAGTGGATCGTTTTGCTGGTAGGACTGCAGCAGCCCCGGGTAATATTTGAGTTTGGCCACTGTCCGGTAGGTGCGGCCTGTTTGGCCCATGACCCAGTCGCTAATGTGGGGGTCGATGGCCGACAGGACTGCGAGCATCTTATCCAGATACTGGTCCGTTTGAATACTTAGGACGTTCTCGCCATGGGAGACCCTGTTACGTAGGCGGCGAATTCTATCGATGTCAAGCAGGAGTTTCACCCGTTGTCGATCATTGACCTTGTTATGGGTCATCTCCGGAAAGGCCTTATACAAAGCCTCTTTCCAGAGCTGTCGTGCATCCGCTGCCCACTTGAGGACTGTTGGGTCTTTGCTTGTGAAATCCGTAGGTCCGAGTAACCGTTGCCAACCTCCGAACATCAATTGCGCGAATGCATCATTCCTGTTCGGGTATTGGCCATGCTTTTTGTGATTAGGATTCTTTTCCCATATCCGGTATACCCTGCGGCATGAGTCCCACAGCTTCCTTATATGGCCTGCGCCCAGTAGTTCCTCAATAAGAGGCGGCACCTGGCTCAAAGGAGCGGTCTTATGACCTTCGAACCATTCGGACGGCGGCGTTTCCCCAAGCCAGTCGTCGAATCCGTTAGCATGAGCCCAAAGCATCAGCTCCTTGTCCATTGCATTGCGCACACTCATCTCGACAAAGGAGATCTGCGTGACTGCCACTCCGGAGAATAAGGTATTCCAACGGTATAAGTCCGCGGCTTCCACTCCCGGGTGTTTCCGAGCCTCGTTCTTATAGGGTTCCAAGCGCTTCTCTGATATCGCCAGATCCATAATCGAGTGAGTTGCAGTCTGCATAAGGCCATGATACTATATAAGAGCAATAAGTTCTTCGCCCTCACATCGCGAGATGTGGGGGCGTCGTATTTTTTGGGTCATATGCCAAAATATTCGCAGGTTAGTCGGTGCTGCTGGGGTATCTGACGGGGGTGTGCAGTTCGTTCTAGTCGATAGCGGTGGCTTGGTGCAGATCTTGTTGGCTGTGTTGCCAAGCGAGGTCGTTCAACCGTTCGAAATTCTGGTCACTG
Organism: Bifidobacterium apousia; assembly: GCF_007559275.1. GTDB lineage: Bacteria > Actinomycetota > Actinomycetes > Actinomycetales > Bifidobacteriaceae > Bombiscardovia > Bombiscardovia apousia. The sequence goes on along the minus strand of NZ_VMHK01000002.1, from coordinate 247,517 downwards.
CAAGTGTGGGTGGCCGGCCGGACATCTCTCTGGGGGTCGGCGGCGTGTTGATGACCCCGCTGGCAGATGGCTCTGATTTCGTGTTCCGAGCCCAGCCCATTGTGGTTCCTGGGCAAGGCGCGCAGTCGTTAGTTCATGATTCGAGCAGATTGTTATTCGTGGGAATCGGGGCCCCGCACCGCTAGCACCGCCACTGGGTGCGACCTGTGCTGGTAGTGCCCAGACCAGGCAATTCGGTGTCTTCATGCTTTCTAAGGAGAGCAGGCATCTACTGGATGCTTCTAGCCCCACCCCGATAAGGGCTTAGAGGATGAAAAACGCACACATTTTGGCGTATAGCCCGAGTTCCAATACCGCCGCAGAGCTGTCCGCCCACCTATAATCGGCATACCGGCAGGGCCCTGAAGCCTTCCTTACCTGGGGATGAGTTGAAGGGCACGGCGCTTTCTAGGAGGGGTATATGGCCAGGAACAATCACTGGGACCAGGACGATCAGAAGCAGTATCAGCATGTCCACGACAGCGAAGTCGATCGCGGACAGGATGAACGTGCTGCCGAGCGGATTGCAGCAGCGACGGTCAACAAGCAGCGCACCCGTGAGGGCCGCACCCTGCGCCAGGAGCAGGCGCGCCGCGACCAGGGCACAGACGTCAAGAAGGACGAGAAGAAGGACTGAATCCTCAGAGGGCGCCCATCAGCAGATGCGCCAAGACCATGAGGACCGCACCGATCACCGCAGTCAGGGCCAAGGTGAATCCGGCCAGACGGGCGTTGCCCAGGACCTTGTCGGTGAACATGGTGGCGAAAACCGCCGTAGGAGCCAGGCAGCACAGGGCCACCGCCTGACGGATCAAGGGTTCGAAGGGCAGCAGATACCATGCGGCCGTCGCGAACAGGATGCCGAAGGGCAGTCGCCAGGCCAGAATCTGCAATACGGACTTGACATCATCCCGTCCGCCAGGCAAGTCCATGAGCATGCCCACCATAAGCATGGAGCAGAAGGCGTTGGCTGCCGAGAGTGGACGGGTGATCTGGGCCGACCAGTCTGGCAGCGAGATCCCGGCCAGCGTAAAGCCCACCATGACCATGTAGGTGTCGAAGGATGGCGAGCTCAGGAAACCCTTGGCTATGGAGATGGCTGCCGCCTTGCGATGGAGTTTGCGCGCATCAGGGTCATCCAGCTTGACCGGCTCTCCTGCATCGGGATCCAGGGACTGGCCGGGGCGAATATGCAGAAGCCCCTGGGTCATGACATTGGTTCCAGCGGAAACCATGACCGAGTTGCCGATGTCGAACATGGCGGCGGGAACCAGGGCCGCCGTGCCAAGCAGCGACTGAAGCATGGGGAAGCAGAAGCATCCGATGTTGAAACCCGATCCGTTGAGCATAAGAAAAGCCCGCTGAGCCGTAGGCCGATGCTTGCTGGTCAGGAAGATGGCCAGGGGCGGAATCAGCGAGGCCACAAAGGCGAAGGCCGAGACCAGCAGCAGGCTGGGATCGTGAGGGTTGGTAGCGAAGGAGTAGATGATAGCCCCCGGCAGGACCAGGTCGAACACCACGGTCTGCAGCACCCGATAGTCCAGTGGGCGAAAGAGACCAAAGCGCTTGAACAGGTAGCCCACCAGGATGATGCCCAAGAGAGTGGCTGGTTCCAGCAGTACTCCCATGCCCTCGCTCCTTCCGTGGATGCCGGAACCATGATACCTGACGGGCGGAGGCGCAGACCGGTTCTGTCTCAGCCGAAGCGACCGGAGATGTAGCGCTCGGTGTCCGGCTCGTGCGGGTTGGAGAAGATGGTGGTGGTGTCGTCCATCTCCACCAGATGGCCGGGCTGACCCAGGGCCTTGAGATTGAAGAAGGCTGTATAGTCCGAGACCCTGGCGGCCTGCTGCATGTTATGAGTGACGATGACGATGGTGTAGTCCCGCTTGAGCTCGTTGATCAGATCCTCCACAGCCAGGGTGGAGATGGGGTCCAGGGCCGAGCAGGGTTCGTCCATGAGCAGGACCTGGGGGTGGACGGCCACGGCACGGGCGATGCAGAGCCGCTGCTGCTGACCGCCCGAGAGCCCGATGCCCGGCTTGTCCAGACGATCCTTGACCTCGTTCCAAAGGTTGGCCCCGCGCAGGGCCCACTCCACCAGGTCGTCGGCGTCCGACTTGGCGATGTGCTTCTTGTTGAGCCGGATACCAGCCAGGACGTTCTCCCGGATGGACATGGTCGGGAAGGGGTTGGCCCTCTGGAAGACCATGCCCACATCCCGCCGCACCTCGACCGGGTCCACATCCGGTCCATAGAGGTCGCGACCCTCCAGCAGCACCTGCCCGCTCACATGCGCCCCCGGAGTGATCTCGTGCATGCGGTCCAGGGTGCGCAGAACCGTGGACTTGCCACAGCCGGAGGGACCGATGAAGGCGGTGACCTTGTTGGCCTGGATCTGCATATTCACGTCCTGAACGGCCAGGAAGTCGCCGTAGTAGACGTTCAGATGGCTGATGTCTATGCGTTGGCCCATGTTCCGGCCTCCGTTTCTCTCATGGCGGCACTCAATGGGTCCGCCCAACAGCAAAGATGCGCGAGACCAGCCGCCCCAGCAGGTTGAGCAACAGGACGATAAGGATCAGCACCAGGGCCGCAGCCCAAGCCCGCTGCATGTGGATATCAGTCAGGCATCCCGGGTCGGCGCTCGGTCCACAGACGGCCAGCCCCTGGGAATACTCGTTGTAGACGAAGACCGGCAGGGTGGTCATCCTCCCGGAGAAGAGGTTGGGGTTGGTGGTGGCGATGAAGCCCGAAGCGATCAGCAAGGGCGCCGTCTCACCGATGACCCGTGCCACAGCCAGGATGGTGCCCGAGACGATGCCGGGCAGGGCCGTGCGCAGAACAATGCTGGTGATGGTACGCTGCTTGGTCACCCCCAGGGCATAAGCGGCCTCGCGCAGGTCGTTGGGCACCACAGCCAGCATATCCTCAGAGGTCTTGACCACCGTGGGCAGCATGAGCAGGGAGAGGGCCACCGAACCAGCCAGGCCGTTGACTGTGCCCGGTCCGACCACCAGGGCGAACATGGAGAAGGCGAAGAGGCCGGCCACGATGGAGGGGATTCCGCTCATCACGTCCACCATGAGACTGATGGCCTTGGCCAGGCGGCCTCCGTGGGCGTACTCGACCAGGTAGACCGCGCACATGACACCCACTGGAATGGAGATGACCATGGATCCAAAGGTGATCTCCAGGGTCCCGATTACCGCGTGCAAGATGCCGCCATAGCCTCCGGTCGGCGTGGGGTTGCCCCCTACCACACCGCTCATGTTATGAGTGAGGAAGTCCGGCGTCAGCCGTCGCACCCCCTTGGACAGACTGACCCAGAGCACCGAAACCAGCGGAATCAGGGCCACCAGGAAGGAGAGCCCGATCAGGACGGTCATCAGCCGGTCCTTGCGCTTGCGCGCCCGGATGGAGGATCTGGTTGGCCTGAAGCGGTCAAAATCGATAACCGGTCCGCGATCAGTTCGGCTTGCCATCATGCACCCGCCTTTGCTGTGATCCTGCGCGCCAGATAGTTGACGATAAAGGTGATGATGAAGAGGACCAGACCGGTGGCCACCAGGAGGGCCACGCCCTGGGAGTCCGCCTCAGGGAACTGGGCGGCGATGTTGGCGGCGATGGTCTGGCTGGTGGAAGCCTGCAGCAGCCGAAGGGAGTAGCTGAGGCCCGGCGAGAGGATCATCAGCACCGCCATGGTCTCGCCCAGGGCGCGGCCCAGCCCCAGCATGGAAGCAGAAATGATCCCCGAGCGACCGAAGGGCAGGACCGCGAGCCGGATCATCTCCCACTTGGTGGCGCCCAGGGCCAAGGCGGCCTCCTGCTGGAGTCGAGGGGCCTGGATCAGGATGTCGCGGGTGACCGAGGTGATGATGGGCAGAATCATGACCGCCAGCACCAGGGCCACGGTGGCCACGGACCGGGCCGGGGCTGCAACGGGTCCGGAAAAGAGCGGAATCCATCCCAAATGAACAGACAGCCAACGCCAGAAGCCGGTGATATTGGGAACCAGGACCAGAGCCCCCCAGAGCCCGTAGATCACCGAGGGCACGGCGGCCAGCAGGTCGATCACCGTGCTGAGCAGCGTAGACAGGCGGGCGGGGGCGTAGTAGCCGATGAAAAGGGCGATGCCCAGGGAGACTGGGAAGGCCAAGAGCAGGGCCAGGCCGGCAATCAGAATGGTGCCGAAGACCAGCGGGCCCACATAGCCCAGGAAGCTGCTTGCCCGTCCACCGCTCAGGGAGCGTATGGCCTGGGTGCGGGAATCCGGGTCCCCGGTGAAGGCCGGAAAGGCCCGCAGGATCAGAAAGAGGGTGACCGCAGCCAGGGCCAGCAGGATCAGGATGCCCGCCCCGGTAGCGCAGGCCTTGAAGATTCGATCCACCCGTTTGGCCTGGTGCAGGGTTGCGGTCTCGTCCGGTTTCTCGCTCATGCCTTCCCCCCGATGGTCTTCACCGAGGCCATGGCCTGGCTGCGCAGCCCCTGCCCCAGCTCGGCGCTGCCCGCATTGGCCGCAGCCATGCGCTGGCCCTGCTCGCTCAGCAGATAGGTCAGCCAAGCCTTGGCGAACCGGGCCTTGGATCCGTCCGGATCATGTCGATAGGCGGTGCAGACCACATCGTAGGAGACCAGGACGATGGGATAGGTATGCTCCCGGCTGGTGCGATGGTCCACAGCCAGGACCACCCGTCCTGGCTGGCTGGCCTGGGGATCCCGCTGGGCCAGATCAAGCAGGTTGGCTGTGGTCTTGGCTGTAGGCGGCTGCCAGGTCTTCCCCACTTGGACGGCCACCGTGCCCAGCCCGGTGGTCTGGGCCGCGTCCGCATAGCCAAAGGTGCCCTCCGCCTGGTTCATGGTCATGACCACGCCGGCAGTGCCCTTGGCGCCCTGCCCCAGGTCGTTGGGCCAATTCTCGCCCGCTGGATAAGGCCAGGCAGACCCGGCTGTGTCGTGCAGGTAGGACAGGAAGCTTTTCGTGGTGCCGGACTTGTCCGAACGATGAATCACCGTGATGTCCAAGTCGGGCAGGTTGACCCCCGGGTTGAGGGCTGCGATGCGCGGATCCCGCCAATTGGTGACCTTTCCGGAGAAGATCATGGCGATCAGAGCCGGGTCCATCCGCAGATGGCCGCCTGAGCCCTTGGGCCACAGGTCAGGAAGATTGTAGGCTACGGCGATTGGAGTGGCGTAAACGGGCAGGTCAATGGCCGTACCGGAACCGCAGACCTGACGCGAGTGCTCAAGCTGATCGGCGGTCAACGGCGCATCGGTGCCGGCCCAGATGGTCGAACCTGACAGGAAGGCGTTGACACCAGCACCGGAGCCTGCCGGATCATAGGAGATGCGCGCCCCCGGATGCTGCTTGCGGAAGCCGGCTATCCATGCCTCGTCAGCACTCTGCTGGGAGGATGCGCCAGATCCGGCGAACTCGCCTTGGAAGAGGGCTTGATCTGCAGTATTGCCTGATCCGCTGCTTGCGGCAGGGACGTTGTCACCGCAGGCCGCCAAGGGAATCATCATTGCCAGGGACATGAGGAGGGCCGGGACTCTGCCACGACCATGACCATGTGCATGCATGCTACCTACCTCGACCGCCGTTGCATTTCAAACGTCCGTCCTCATCAGCCCGTGTCGGATCCTCCCGTACTCACATTACCGAAGCTCGCCTCACACAGCATACTGGAAACGCTGACCGCCGAAAAAGGTCGCGACATCCGCGTCAGCCATGTGGAAAAACCCAATCGCAATCCGCAGACTGGTATATCATAAGTTCATTGTCAGACGCTTAGCTCTCTTGTTCTTTTCTTAGTGTCACCGGTATCGGTATGCCCTGATTTGCTTTCTAGGACGGCACCGCAGGGAGCGGTATGCGCAGTGAGGACTAACCCAAAGGAAGTGGTGGTGCATGAGGAAGCAGGAGCTCGCCAAGCAAGGGCGGACCCTCAGCAAGGATGGAGCCTTCGTCAACGGAAAGCTCACCCATGAGGCCTTCCTGTCGCTGGCCATCCTGACCGTCATCACCTTCCTGGGCAACTTCACCCAGCTGCAGCTGGCTTCGGCCCTGCCCACCATTGTGGACGAGTTCCACATCACCCTGACCACCGGCCAGTGGCTGACCTCGGTATTCCAGCTGGTCATGGGCGTCATGGTGCCGTTGACCGGTTTTCTGACCAAGCGCTTCTCCACCAGGCAGATCGTCATCACCTCCATGGCCGTCTTCACCCTGGGATCCCTGTTGAGCTGGCAGTCGCAGACCTTCGCCCTGGTCCTGCTGGGCCGCATCCTGGAAGCCATAGGCACGGGAACCATGTGGCCCGTTCTGCAGATCACCGTCTTCTCCATCTATCCGTTGTCCAAGCGCGGCATGGCCATGGGCACTGTGGGACTGGCCATGAGCGTGGCCCCGGCCATCGGCCCAACCCTGGGCGGCTGGCAGACCGACGCCAACGGCTGGCGTTCCATCTTCCTGACACTGAGCATCTGCGGGGCCGTGGCGCTGCTCCTGTCCATCTTCGGCCTGCGCAACTTCGGCCAGCGCGACACCAGCGTCAAGGCGGACTTCTTCTCGGTGGCTCTGTCCATCTTCGGATTCGGCGGCCTTATGTTCGGCTTCACCAACATCGAGAACTTCCCCATCACCTCCTTCATGACCTGGCCCTTCATGCTGGTCGGCCTGATCGGGATCATCTGGTTCGTTCTGCGCCAGCTCCACCACGACAAGCCCCTGCTGGACCTGCATGTGCTGCGGATCAAGAACTTCACCGTGGGCACCATCATCGCCTCCATGTCCTTCTTCGCCTTCAGCTCGGTCACCGTCATCCTGCCCATGTACATCCAGACGGATCGTGGCTTCTCAGCCACCATGAGCGGCCTGGTCATGCTGCCTGGAGCCATCGGCACCGCTATCGCCCAGTTCTTCGGCGGGCGGCTGCTGGACCGCTGGGGCGCACGGCCCGTGGCTATGACAGGCTGCTCGGTCCTGCTACTGGGCACTATCGCCATGAGCCTGATCGGCGCCAATACCTGGATCGGTCTGGTCTCCATCTGCCAGTTCATCCGCCAGATCGGCATGGGCTTCACTCTGATGCCCTTGACCACCTGGTCCCTGAACAACCTGGCTCCCAAGGACGTTTCAGCCGGTTCGGCCGTCACCAACACGGCCCGGCAGATCGCCGGCGCTGTCGGCGCACCCATCCTGGTCATCCTCATGGAGACCATCACCACCCTGCGCCACAACGCCATGGGCGGCGGTCACTCCACGCAGATCGCAGCCAACATCTTTGGCGTGCAGTGGGCCCTGCGCATCTCGGCACTGATCTGCCTGGGCATGGTCCTGCTGGTCTACTTCGGCGTTCGCGGAAACGGCGCCGGCTCCGGCCGTCAGATGACCCGCATGCTTTTGCGCCACATGCACATCATCCACACCGACACACCTGCCGTCACTGCCTCCCCCGCCGAATCCAAGGCCCAGGACTGATCACCGAGTTGTTTTGCGGGCTATGACCTGCGATCCTATGACAAGATCCTGGGGAGCCGTAGCTCTGCCTCCGATACGTCCCAGGACGCGGTCGACACAGGTTCGCGAGATCCATCCCAAGCAGGAATCCATGGTAGTAAGCGGAGTCTGCAGATAAGCCGACTCTTCGATATTGTCAAACCCGATAATCTGAACCTGGTCGGGTACGGCTCTGCCGTAAGCAGTCAGAGCCGAGAGTGCGCCGATAGCCAGCTGATCATTGAGAGCAACCACCCCATCGAAGGGCACCCCTGTCTCTAATATCCTCTGCATGGTCAGGTACCCACTGCCCAAGGTCCAGTCATAACCGGTAACCCCCAGAAGCCGATCATCCAGCTGCAGTCCCCTGGCATGGACCGCCTTAAGCACGCCTTTCATCCTTAACTCGGCATTGCCTTCGATTGCAGCCTCCAATTGATTCTGGTCAAGCGGCGCATGCAGGCCGATGACCGCCAGTGAACGCACCGACCGATCAAATAGATACTCTGCGGCCATCCGAGCTGCCTCGGCATCATCGACCATGACATGATCCGCCACCCCATGGGTAGTCCGCGCGCCTACGCACACCAGGGGGTAGCGCACATCCAGATCCTCCACGGCGAACCGCTCAAGCTCCGACATGGACAGGATTATGCCGTCGCTGATAGTGCTGTTAAAGGAGGCCAGAATCTCATGCGCTCCCTTGGCAGACCCCTCGGCATAGGTGCTGACATACACTGCATAGTCCCGCAGGCGAGCGCTGTCGATGACCCTATTAGCCAATTCGGCCAGATAGGGAGGTGTCAGCGAAGGCACAGCCAGCGTAATGATACCGGTTTTGTTCCGATGCAAATTACGGGCCGCAGCATTGACCTTGTATCCCGATTCGTCGATCACCTGCTGCACTCGCGCACGGGTCGCATTGGACATACGACCATTGCCGTTGATCACGTTGGATGCGGTCTTCAGCGAGACACCCGCCTTGCTGGCCACCTCGCGCAGGGTGATCCGTTTACCTGGACGTTCTTCATCCGTAGCCATAGACACCCCCTAGAATGCGACAACCTCCAAGGCACTATGGCGATCACATCTACTGACGGGTGACCACCACACCATGCACTCCTATAGTGTACCGATTGCCGGATAAACCACCCCCACTGCGCCGGGCTGCTCGTTGAACCACTAAAGCCTCACCCATGGTGGACACATCTCTGACAACTGTCGACCCCCGGTTGAAATAGAAATGATAACGGCCCTGTGGCCCGGATCTGATCAGGTGCACCAACCGCGGGTCGCCGTCACGTCCGTTGTGCAACCCTGCCCCTGCTGCGCCAGTGAGGAAATCAGAAGGAACAATCCGGTTGATCACCGAAACCAGCGATTCCTTGGTGAAGCCCGTCCCCAGATAGAGAACGCAGCCCTGACCGTACCCATGGATGGTCACCGCAGGTTTCCCAGCCATGTCGAGATCATAGGAACGAAGCCCTTGGTAACGAGCCAGCACCCTTACCGAATCCTCTACGCGCAAGGGCTCGTTAACCCATATACGGCCCTCAATACCCTCCGACACCAGGATGGATCCACCACCTTGGTCACTGGTACCCAAGGCGATCATCTCTTGGGAAGCGATACCTGTCAAATCACGCAAAACCGCAGGATATCCACCCAGGCCGACGTGCATATGGTCGTCCATAATGCCACTGGCGAAGTCCACCACCAGCCGGCCACCGCCGCTCACATAGTCTCGCAGACGGCCGGCTTGCTTCTGATCCAGCAGAATCAGGGCCGGCAACACCACCACGTCATAGCGCGCCCACTGCCCTTTCAGCGGCATTACGTCCGCCCTGTATCCGGCATCAAGCAGAGCCTGATACCAGATATAGACCTGCTGCCAATGATCTACAGAACAATCGGGCAGAGTTGAATCAGCCATAGACCACTGGCAGTCGGCATCAAAAAGCAGGGCAATGGACGAGGGTTCCAATTGGGTCCCGGCCAGTCCACTCCGGGAAAGTCCGCGCAAAATGCCTCCCAAATCGGCAACCTGTGCATAAATCGCCGAATCCGGCCCTGCGTGGGGGATCATGGCCGAGTGGAAGGCCTCTGCACCGAAGGCGGACTGCCGCCATTGGAAGAAGTTGATTGCATCCGCCCCCATAGCTACGTGGGCCAGAGCGTCCCGGATCAGTTCGCCTTGACGCTTGGAGGCGTTGAAATTGCGCCAGTTGACGGCTGATGTGGAATGCTCCATCAGGCACCAAGGATGACCTTGGGCATAGGCATCCACCAGTGAATCCGAGCAGAGCAGCTCATCCAGGTGTCCAGGTCCATGGGCGAAATAGTGGTCGTTTGCCACGAAATCGACTTGGCGGGACCAACGCTCATAATCAAGGACGCATTGGTCTGTCGAGACCATGAAGTTGGTAGTCAGCGGTTTATCAGGGGTGAGCTCCTGCAGCTGATCACGTTCTGCACAGAAAAAATCCATCAGCGCATCTGAGCAGAATCTACGGAAATCCAGACGCAGGGCCGGATTGATGAAGGCATCACGCACGCCAGCATGTTCAGGCAGGGGAACCTGATCGAAGTTCTGCAGACGCTGGGACCAGAAATCGTTGCCCCAGGCCCGGTTCAGCTCCTCGATGCTGCCATAGCGCCGGCGGCACCAGCCTTGGAAGGCCTTCAAGGCATCCTGCGAGTAGTCAGCAGCGTTGTTCCATCCATATTCATTGCCTACATGCCAGGCAACCACAGTCGGATTGTCACGGAAGTGCTCGCCCATGACCCTGCAAAGGCGAAGGGCATAGCGTCGAAAAACAGGTGAGGTGGGCCTCCAGGATTGTCGAGCCCCCGGATGGACCAGGGTTCCATCCGCCTCCACGGGCAACACCTCAGGATGTGCCTGGTAAAGCCAGTATGGGGCCGTAGCCGTAGCCGAAGCCATGTCTACGGCGATACCGGCTTCTCCTAGCAAGGTCACCACCCGATCCAGCCATCCGAAATCCCAGACTCCGTCACTGGGCTCCAGACGTGCCCACGAGAAAATGCCCAGTGTCACCATGGTGACGCCGGCCCGTTTCATCAGCGCAACATCTTCGGTCCATACCTGCTCTGGCCATTGGTCCGGGTTGTAATCCCCGCCGAACCAGATTCCTCCCGAATGACCGTTGGGCTCCTTCGGCCATCGGTAAGGTCTATATGGTTGGGGCTGCCGACGGTCATGATGGTCCGTTTTGCTCATGCCTAATCCCGTCTGCGTGTTTCTGCTATTCCTTGACAGCACCAGCAGCCAAGCCGGACTGCCAGTATTTCTGCAGCAGCAGGAAGGCGACGATGATGGGAATGATGGTGACCAGGCTGCCCGTCACCACCAGGTTCTGAATGGCATGGGCACCAGCTGTCGATGCCTGATCCTTCCAATTGTTGAGCCCGATTGTCAGCGGGTACCAATTGGAATCCTTGAGCATGATCAAGGGCAGGAAGTAATTGTTCCAAGTGGCCACAATAGTGAAAAGCGCCGTGGTTACGATGCCGGGGGCCAGCAGAGGCAGACTGACCTGCCAGAAAGTACGGAACTCCCCGGCCCCGTCGACTCGGGCAGCCTCCAGCAGCTCAGTAGGCACCGCCTGGTCGGAAAAGATCCACATCAGGTATAGCCCAAAGGGCGAGATCAGACTGGGAATGATCATGGCCCAAGGCGTATCGGTCAGTCCGATCTTGGCAAAGAGGAGGAACTGAGGCACAGCCAGAGCAATACCCGGCACGCTGATGGCTCCGATGACTACAGCAAAGACCAGGCGACGGCCAGGAAAGCGGAACTTGGCCAGGGCATATCCACCCAGCACAGCCAGCAAGGTGGCGCCACCGGCTCCCACAACCACGTAAAGCAGGGTGTTGAGCAGCCAACGCCCGAAGATCCCGCCCTCATAGGTGAACACTTCACGCAGGTTGTCCCAGAGGGCGAACTTGTGCCCAAAGGCCAAGCCGAAGGTGCCAATGAAGTCCGACTGGGTCTTTGTGGCATTGATGACCAGCCAGATCAGGGGAAACAGGCAATAGAGCGCGAAGATTCCCGCAACCAGGGTCAACAGCCAGCTGCGCCGCGGATTGTCCGGATTGGAGAATCCCGTTCGAGCTGCCCTTCGACGCTCCGCGCGCTCATCACGTGCGACGCGCCGAGCACGCATACGCTCAGCCTTGGCCCCGTTGGTAGTCCTCGAATCAACCGTGCTCATTGCATCTGCTCCTTCATACCCCTGAGCTGGACGGCGTAGGCAGCGACCATGGTAATGATGGCCATGACGATGGCCAGGGCCGCCGCGTAATTGCTCTGACCGCCCATGAAGCTCAGGTTGTAGGCATACATATTGGGGGTGTAATAGGTGGTGATCGCGTTACCTGGAACCATGGTCTGCAGGACCGAGGGCTCATTGAAGAGCTGGAAACTGCCGATGATGCTGAAGATGACCGTGATGACCAGGGAGCTCTTGAGCTCAGGAACCTTGATGCTGCGCACGATCTGCCACTCCGAGGCCCCGTCGATGGCCGCTGCCTCATAGAGCGAGTGCGGCACAGTCGACAGCGAGGAATAGAAAATCAGCATATTGTAGCCCGTGAACTCCCAGGTATTGATGTTGCCAATGGCGGCCAGAAGCACGCTGGGCTGCAGAACATCGATATGCGTGCCCAGCCATTGATTCAAGGAACCCACCATTCCGTACTTAGTGCCGTAGATGAACCCCCACATCAGCGCTGCCACCACAGCAGGCACCGCATAGGGCAAGAAGGTCGTGATTCTGAAGAAGCGCGTGCCGTGCAGCTTGAGCGAGTCCAGGGCCAGCGCCATCAATGCCGCCAGAAGGAGCATGATGGGCACCTGAACCACAGTGAAGAGCGCCACACGGCCAACTGATGACCAGAACTGCCCGTCCTTGATCAGCCTGGCGTAATTGGCCAGACCCACAAAGACGTTCCCTCCGATCATGCGCTTCTCATACAGACTCAGGTAGATGGCATAGAGCACAGGCAGGACGAAAACGAATACGAAGACCAGGACAAAGGGTCCCATGAACTTCCATCCACGCCAGTCGGGCCTGTGAGGCCGCTCCCCAGTGCGGCTCTCGCTGGTTCCGCCAGGGCCTTGAGCCCGCGCGGGGGCCGGAACCCGCGCAGTCGAACCTTCGGCTTCACTCATGATGCCTCTCCTTCTTTCCTGTCGCTGCCCGGAGACGGCCATGGTCAGCCGCCTCCGTCATCACTCACTTATTGACCTGATACCCCTGCTGGTTGCCGTGATCCACTAGCTTCTGCTGATAGTCCTCAAAAGCCTTCTCCAGTGTGGTCTGCTTCATGTAGGCCTTGCCGATGGAATCTCCATAGGTCGACTGGGCGAAGGGGTTGTAGGGCAGATACTGGAACTTGGAGACCTTGAGGTTGGCTGCATCGGTCAGCACCTTGTTGACTTCCTGACCTCCGAAGTACTCGTTCTTCTTGCTGGTGAATTCAGTCGAGCTCAGGATGCGTTTCAGCGAGGGGAAGCTGCCCTGGTCGGCCATGACCTGAGCTCCCTTGCCGTGCGTCAGGTATTCTGCGAACTTCCAGGCGGCCGCCTTGTTCTTGGCCTTCTTTGGCACAACAAGAGCCGAACCGCCGTCCTCTGCGGACACGCTGTCTCCCTCTTTCCACTGAGGCAGAGGCGCGACCCTCCAGTTGCCCTTCTGGTCGGGTGCACCGGACTCCAAATTGGTGGGCATCCAGGCACCGATGGTCAGCGAGGCCACCGATCCATCGTTAAGCGCCCTGTTCCAGTCATCGGACCAGTTGGCGGTCTTGGTATCGAGCAGGTCTTCGTCGATCAGCTTCTGCTGAAAGTCGATATACCGCTTCATGCCGGCATCCTTGGTCATGTTGATGGTGATCTTGTCACCATCGACCTTCCATGGGTGGGCCCCAGCCTGCCAGGCCTGTGCGGTGAATGGCTGATAGGCGTTCTTGTCGCCGGCGTTGTTGGTGATGTAGGAACCCACAGCTCGGATCTTCTTGGCATCCTGGTAGTACTCATCCCAGGTCTTTGGGGGCTCGGGAATACCAGCCTTGTCGAAGACCGCCTTGTTGTAGAAGAAAACCTCGGGACCGGCATCAATGGGCAGAGCGTAGGGCTTGCCGTCGTACTGGACCTTGTTCCAGGGCCCTGGGGTGAAGTCGTCAGCAAACTTGTCGGCCCCATAATCCGACAGGTTTTCCAGGTTGTCTTCAATTGCGAACTGCTGGACGGTAGGATCCTCCAGCATGGTGACATCGGGGATGCCCTTGCCTGCAGCGACTGCGTTGGACAAGGCCACTTGGGTGTCACCGGCAGTGCCCGTGTTGTTGTACTTCACAGTGATGCCGGGGTTGGCCTTTTCAAAAGCAGCAATGGTCTCCTTGATACCATTGCCCCAGCCCCAAAAGACTATGCGCCCAGAGGCCTTGCTGGTGTCCGCTGGCTTCGATGTTGATCCAGACCCGCTGCTTCCACAGGCAGCGAACGAGGCCAAGGCGACCACGGTGACGCCCATGGTCAGGATTTTCCTTGCAGAATTCATGATGAACCTTTCGATGTTTGTAAAAACCACGTCCTTGATAAGGTTTTGGCGCCCTACTCCTTCCAATGTTGGTACAACTGTGTACCAACGTGCCTCTCAGTATAATCCATAGCCTCGGATTGTCAATTCCGCTCAATGAGACGTCGCCGACAGTACACGGCTACGACCATGGACAGAATGCCCGCCAACAGGCAGCTCGCTACGAAAATTGGAGTGCGGCCGATAGCGATGCCCGTGGCAGCCAAAGTGGAGGATAGACCGCCGCTGCCAGCTGTAGGACGGACGGGTAGAGATTGGTCTGAATTCACAGAACCGGACGCGGAACCTCCAGGGCCTGCCGGCGTACCATTTCCGTCGTGATCGACCAGGTCATTGGTCTCATCGCCCTTTTCAGGCACACCTGTCAGGGACACGTCATCCACATGCAGGGTCTGGCCCAAACTGCCGGAGGCTTCAATAGTGATTTTGGTATGCCCGCCTGGCAGATCGACCGGCAAGGAGGCCTGCTTCCAGTCTGTGCCGGTAGAGGCAGCCAGGTCAATCTCCGAGGTCTTCCCGCCGGATTCAATCGCGATCCTGGCATGATCCATGCCTTTGGGGTTCACATAGGAGAGTTTCAGAAGAAAACGGCCGGCGTGCAGGGGAACATGCCCTGGTTCATCCAAATCCTGGACAATGGAGGCGCTCCGGGATCGTCCAGGGGCGAATCGCAGATCATAGTCGCCCACTCGCCCATAGGCATCGGCTACATTGTTCACGGCATCTGGATTGACCCGCCGCCATCCGGCGATATCGGCAATCACCTTGCCGTCCTTGTCCCGATACCCCTGTTCACCCACCGAAACCCTGTCCGCTTCGAAGGAACCGTTGAGCACATAGTCATTGGCATCACCAACCGACCAAAGGCCGGTATCGGCATCCAGCTTCCACCGACTCATGGAATTGAAGCGAGGCGTGCCGGAATCATCAAAACTCAGCGGATTCCACTGGTTGTATCCAAGCCCATTACCCGCAAAGTCAGCCCATCGATCGCCGCAGTGAATGACGGTCTCTGCTCGGCTGCCGTGCAAGGTGTAGTAAAAACCGGTCTGAGTGATGTGGCCGAAATCCGCTCGGCTGCCATCCATGATCACCGTCTGATTGACGGGCTGATAGGGACCAAACAGATGATCTGCTACCTGAAAATGAATTCGGGATGCATCCCACCCGAATAGATCGGAACCAGCCAGATAATACCGGCCAGCATACTTGAAAAGCGCATTGCCTTCACGCCCGAAGCCCTGGTAGAGCTTGGTAGGTTCAAGCAGATCCACCTGACCCCCTTTAGCGCCTATTCTGGCCGCCCAGACACTGCCCCGGCCACGGCCATAGGAATAAATCAGATAACCTGTGCCATCCTCATCCTGGAAGACACTCTGGTCACCGGTATTGCTGGTGCCCAGCCCGTAATCTCGCATGTCAATACGCCTCTGGGCTTTGAACGGTCCAGCAGGCGAATCGGCTGTAGCGATCATCACCTTTTTGTCGAAATTGCGACCCGTTGCATCCGTTGGCATTTCATGTTGGATAAGCATGGCATAAGTGTGCAACTCAGGGACATAAGCAACTCCCATTCTGCATACCCAACCCGCACTACGGCCACCAAAGTCACTGGAGAATGCATCAGCCTGCGCCCTGTCCAACGCCACGCCTTGATACTGCCAATCGGTCAGATTCGCGGATTTGTAGACATCCACAGAGATGAAATCATTGCCAGTGAGCGCATGGGTTGGGTCCTGGCGATAAGCTTCAGCCTGGGAAAAGTGAACACCATACCAAAAATGAGAGACCTTCCCCGTAGCAGGATCCGGGAAATCGAAAATCCCTCCGCCCTGCATATACATTGGATTACCGTCAGCGTCATCCCAAAAACGGTCATTGACGATCAGCCCGCTTCCGCCTGCAGAATCGGACTTTTGCCCTGCTCCCTGAGCAGCAACCGCCTTTGGCGCTCCAAAGGACAAGCCCAAAATCATCGCTAGGGCGACAAACAGAATGGTCAATCTGTGCTTTGCCCGCGTATGATCCCGAATACGGTTTCCGGTTCCGGGTATATCCGAGCCGATATTCTCATTCATAGTCAACCTCTCTGTTGCTGATTGTTGCGGTCATAGACCCTGATCAAATCGAAATCTATGCTGTTGATACAACTGTGTATCAAACTGCAACAATGCTATCACACCTTAAGAGGTCCAGTTCAGTGCAGAAAGTCAGGCTATCAAGCACCTACGCGAATAGACCCTTACATGGCAGTCAATTCCGTTTGTCAGCCAAGGCCAGCGATCAACGATCCTGCGGGAGGGGCTGGCCCGGACAGGTGTGCAGAACGGCCAGCATGGCCTGTTTTTCCGAGCTGGTGACACTCAGGGAGTACTTGTCCTTGACTCCTATCTGACGGGCCACATACGAGCACTGATAGTCCTTGTTCTCGGGCAGCCAGTAGTCGGCCGAAGCGCTCCCCTTGGCCTGGTTGGCCGGGCCGTCCACAGCAAGCAGATTGTAGGGGTCGTTGCCAAACCGATAGCGGCGGGCCGTGTCCCACTTGCTGGCTCCTGACCGCCAGGCATTCTCCAGAGCGACCACGTGGTCGATCTGCACGGCCGAGCTGGTCTTCGGGCCTCTGACAAATTCGATGGTTCGCCCCGTGTAGGGATCCTGCAGACGACCGCTGGCCACCTTGCACCCGCCGGGAGTAGTGGTACGCAGGTCAGTCAGGTCGCGGGTCAACACATCCTCGCGCACATTGCAGCCGTTGCCGTCCGCATCGGTCTCCTTGAAGCCGAAGGACTCACGCCGGTACTGGCGACCAGGGCGGGAATGATCGTCCACTGTCAGACTCTGCAGGGTCTGGGCCGCATCGCCGGTTGCCGTATATCGGCCGGTCAGCCGTCCGACTCCACCATTGACCCTTGGCAATATCAGACCGATGGTGATGCCCAAGACCACAGCCACCACCAGAAGGATCAGCACCCGTTCCGTGAGCGATTCACGACGGAAGCGGGCCGGGGCGGGATTCCTCCAAACCGAACCGTACCGGCTGCGGCCTCGATACCGATATCTTCTGCGTCTCGGACCGGTCATCTACCGCCGATACCTCCTATGTCGACTGCTTGCATGAATCATCCATCATAGCGGTCAGGCGTAGGCGTAGGTCATCGGGTCGTGTCCTGCACGCACCGGGGAGTCCATGGCATCGATGGCGGCATGCTCCTCAGGGGTCAGGCTGAAGCCGAACAGGTCCAGGTTCTCCGCCTGCCTTTCCCGGTGAACAGACTTGGGAATGATGATGGTCCCGTTCTCGATGTGCCAGCGCAGCACCACCTGGGCCGGCGTGACCCCGTGGGCCTGGGCGATTTGCTCCAGCCTTCCGCCTCCGGCTGTCAGATCTGCGCCACGTGCCAATGGAGAGTATGCCTGGACGGCTATGCCATGCTCCTTGCAGAAGGCCGTTACCGTGCGCTGCTGCCAGCTGGGGTGCAGCTCGATCTGATCCACGGCAGGGTACTCCCCCGTCTCCCGGTGCAGCCGCTCCAGATGCTCTGGCAGGAAGTTGCAGACCCCCAGGGTCCGCACCCGCCCCTCATCGCGCAGCCGATGGAATGCACGCCAAACCTGGTCGGCCCGCCAATCAAACGGCGTGGGCCAATGGATCATATACATGTCGACATAGTCGGTGCCCAGCAGAGCCAGCTGGCGGTCGAAGGCCCGCAGGGCACTGTCATAACCTTGTTCGGAGTCACGAAGCTTGGTAGTCAGCCACAGGTTGGCACGCTCAGGTCCGCTCTGGCAACCGAAGGCTTTGAGGCCACGGCCCACGCCTCCTTCGTTGAGGTAGCCCGCTGCTGTATCGATGTGGCGATAACCCAGTTCCAGGGCAGAACGCACTACCCCGGCGGTTTGATCATCGTCGATCCTGAGCACGCCCAGGCCCACCTGCGGAATGCGATTGCCGTCAGACAATTGGATGTCAGGAACTGCTGTCATGGTCCACACCTTCCCAGGATGCCGCCCAGCAGTCTGCCGGGCCATGCTCGCTCCATTTTAGAGCCAGGCAAAAGCCCGGCTGCAACAGAACAGACCTATGTGGTCAAACCTGCCCGCTCATGCACCGACTTACATTTTGCTGATGCTGAAGAAGTACAGCACGTGGGTATCGAACCAGTGGTAGCCAAGGTCGAATACGGGCAGCAGGCTGATCTTCATCATCATGCCGACCGTGCCCCAGGCGAAGAAGAGGCCGAGCACAGCCAACAGCCACATGAAAGCGCTGCAGATTCGTCGGGTTTTGATCAACCGGCGACGGCGTGTGGCTTCTGAACGGGTCTCCTGCTCATGGCTGACCATGATCGTGGCCAGCGGCTCCCCCATGGCCCCCGGTCCTGTCGCCCGAGATTCCAGATGCTCCATCTGCTCCAGCTCATGACGGCAGTTGCGCCGGCGACGTGAAAGCAGGTACCAACCCACCAGGCAGGCCAAAAACAGGGCCAGCAGCACCCAGACCATGTAAATGGGCGCCCCCTCAGGTTGGGTGGGAGGCACGTCATCGCCGATATAGTGACCACGCACTATCAGTCGGTGGGAGTTGACGCCATAGGGATAGCAGGTCAGCAGGGTCACATAGTTGGAATTCTGGACTGGCTGCAGTGCACTGACATCGGTAGGCAAGATGATCTTAATCTGGTCCACCTTGTAGCTCATATGCCGTTTGAGGACACGTATCTGGAAGACATCACCCTTGCGCAGCTGGGTCAGGTTGTCGAACAGCATGTAGCCGACTTCGCCGGTGTGCCCCGTAATGACGGAGTGGATGGTTCTGTTGTCGGTAGGCACGTGGGTCGTGGCGATGTGCCCCGTGCCATCCTTGAGCACAACATCGCTGGTGCCGTGCCGCACGGGCAGCTTGACATTGATCTTGGGGATCTCCACATAGGCCATCATGCCTTTGCCGTCTACATTGAGGATTTTGTAGTAGCGACCCAGTGGTTCCTTGACTTCCTTGTACTTGAAGGGGTCCCTCAGCGTAGGCTTGCCTAATTCCTCGTCGTACTTCTTGGCATCACGCCACATGGCTCTGCGCTGTGCAGGTGAAAGTGCATCCACGATCTGGTCGTAGTTGTCGACTGCGGTGGAATCCTTGGAATAGTTTACATATGCCGCCAATAGCGGGTAGAGGAAGATTGCCAGACCAATCATGAAGGCCAAGGTCTCCAGGAGGCCGAACCCCCGCCCTGACTTGCGAGCCTTACCACCGTTCTTGGCCTGTTTGGAGGCTGCCGCAGCTGCCTGACCAGCGTTGCCTTGTTGACTTGTTTCCTGGGAATGATGTCCTGAAACTACAATTATGGGAGCCGACGTTGTAGCTTGGCCTGAAACAGACACTGGAGCTGCTATTGTATCTAAATCATCCGATGCTGAAGCTCCTCTATCCTCAGGTGTTGCCGAAGGCGGATAGGAGGGTGGTATATCGGAACTTGGAGCATAGGCAGGCGGCATATCTGCTTGCCCAGCAGGTATGTCTGACGAGGTTGATTCTGTCGGAATGGACTCGTATGCAACATCACCGTTGCCGGCGGTATGAACTGGGCTCATAGTAGCGGAGTCAGTGTTCTGGTCCATCTATAGCCTTCCTCGCACAGCACTTCAAATAGTCCCGTTACTACCTTTTGACATACAAAGACCGGCGGCACCTATATGATACCGCCGGTCCTTAGGCATCCTCACAAATGCCTACGATGCCATTTGCTAGCATCACACCGACATGGGCAGGAGAATACCTAGTGTTCATCCCTGTTCCAGGAATGTGCGACTACCGCCAAGTAGAGGCCCATCATGGCCAAGATCATAAGCAGAATGCCAGGCGCTACCATGGATACGCCGGTAGCGGCAAGCTTGCCTGGTCCTGGTCGCACTACTGGCACGACCTGAGGCACGTCCACAAGCTTGGGGCTTATTGTCACATCATAAAGCGGATGGACTTCACCCTGTTCGCGGTAAAGCGGCAACTGCACGACCACTGGGTCGGCTTTTACCTTTGCATTCTTGGGTGTGGCCACCAGAGTGACCAGCCAATACGAGGCATGGAAATAGTCACCGTCGAAAACAGCAGGACTTCCGCCTGTCAGACTGGGTACATCTGAATCGAGTTGAGCTCCTGTAAGCCAAACACCTTGAGATTTTGCTTCTGATGAGTTGGTTATGGTGCCTCCCTGATCAGAGACACCGTAGTATTCAGCGGGTTGCGCCTTGTCCTTGAAAGCATCTGGGTTGGCTGCCACCTCATTGCTGACGGCCGCTTGTGCCTTATCAGCGCCAGGATTATGGTCTAATGCCTCCACCCGGCTCTTCAGAGTACTGGCATCCAGCCTCAGGGCACGAAACACATACCCTGCTCCAGCCGATACAGGAGCACTCGGCAGGATGTCATTCTGACCTCCTTGACCTGAATGCCCTCTCTTGAGTTGCACCGTCAGGGTCGGGTTGACCGTCTCCGCCTCTGCCGCCGGCGTCATATCGAAAGCGGTAAGGCCTAAACAGGCCAAGGCCGCAATCAGACAGGGCAGAACCCGGTGGGTGAGGCATTTCGGCAAGGCAATTCCCTTCATAAACCTTCCCTTCCGGCCGCCTTTCGACGACGTAATTGCGTCAGATCCGCTGGTCCAAATGAATCAAAACCAACGTCCCAACATACTCGGACTGAAGAAGATCTCAACGGTCCGTATGAAAATGGCGGACGATTCACGGAGGAACCGTCCGCCATCGGGTCACCTCACATGATTCTTGATGTGACCGTGATCATCAGGCCCGGGCGGCGTTATTGCGCCGACTACGGGCGTAAAGGGCACCACCCATGATCAGGGCACCGACAACCAACAGCAGCAGGATGCCACGACCACCAGTCAGAGGCAGGGCCAATGGTGAATCACCATCAGTAGTCGCATAATGCATCAGATAAGTTTCGACTGGCACATTATTAAACTTTATCGCCGAACCGCCAGCATCGGTAATCTGTTGAGGAGTCCTTCCGAACTTGGCAAAATGCAACTCACTGTACGTGGGCTGAACCGTAGCATGGGGACCATACTGCTGTGCAATTTCCTGCTCAGTCTTACCCGCATCCCCAAATGTCACCTTCTGGAAGGGGACACCAGGACTACGCCAGCCATTGGGGGTCTTGGTTTCTACCAGCCACCAATTACCTTGCAGTACTTTCTTACTCCCATCAGCAGCTTTCGCTGTATCACCAAATATGGGCAAACCAGCGAATGCTACCACACCATTGTTGTTAGCCGTAGCCTTATAGAGTTCGACGTTTGTCGGCTTAGTCGCGTCATCGGCAGTATAGAAGTTGCCATCAGAACCGAGATACTTGTCGGGTTCCGTTTGATCCTTAACCAGACGGAACTCGGACCCTGGCAGAGCCGCATACTTTGATGCTTCATTCTTCACATTACCGAAGGCAACGACTCCGTTGATCACATTCGTATGTTCAGGAATAGGATCTAGACGGTTACCGCTTGTATCAAAGTTTTCGCTGAAATCTGAAGCTGCATCGTTGGCAACACCATCCGTGCCAGTAGAATCACCATCTCCAGTGACCTTGGCATTATAGGTGATGACAATCGAGAAGGATGGAGCATCGAAGCCCTTTACCTTGTCAAGACTAGTGAAGAACTTAAAAACATAGTAAGAGACATTGCTAGTAGGTGCATCGTTAGTAAACATCTTCTTACCAGAAACCAAGCTTTCAGGATTTTCTGTTGGAGTTGACTCCGTATAATCCGTATCCTTGACCAGTGGTACGTCTTTAGGAGAACCGGTATCGGAACGGAGCACAACAGTGAAATCACCGTCCAGTCGCAATGAGCTAGACATACGGTCGGCAATGATAACATCGTTTCCTTCGCCCTTTAACTCTGTCACGTCAAGTTTACCATCGTTAGATTTCGCGTCGCCCTTGTAGAGCTTCTGTGAAAGCTTGTAATTGATGGTATCGCCGGCAACGGCAGTCCGCTGAGTCTTTACGTCGCCATTTGAACCCGTAATAGACTGCACAGTCTTGGAGAACTGAGTGGAGTTTAAGTTCTTCGGATACAGATGCAGATTATAAATGTATCCTTGAACCTTGTTTGCAGTATTCGTGTCGTCCGTGAGCGAAGTGGCTGCATAAGGCAGGCCAAAGAAAGATGGCGCCGCATCTTGGTACTTCAACGCATCAAGCTTGTTCGGATTGTCCGGGTTGAAAGCCCATGACTTAGCGCGATTTTCCTGCAGAATGTACCAATGGTTGGCACCTCCTGGGAAGGCGGCTTCTGCCGTGCCTTTAGCCGGCATACCGCCGTCCTCAGCAGCCGGATACCACTTATTGATTACACCTTGGCCGTCGGTCACACCGACATAGTTTTTCTGAACAGTGTACGTAGTATTATTCATTGGATCAATGTCAGCCAAATTATCTGTGGCAGACTTGACCTCCATGACATTAAACGTAACGTCCTTTGCAGGAACCATGTCAGCGTTCGCATTTATTTTTGCAGCATCCACAGAGGAACCCGTGGGGTTATACCCCGGGATAAGCGACAGGTACTTGGTAACTGTCAGCTTAGGACTCACTGTTGATTGCAGCGGACCCGGCCTGAAGTCATCTTCGGCATTATATCCATAGTCAGTAGCGGCCGAAGCCTGGGTGGCTGGCAAAACGACCATGCCCGCCAGGAGCGTCGCTCCGGCAACCGCCAAGCCTAAAAGCTTAGGGAGCCTTATCCCTTCATTATCTCGTTGCATGTGCATGCACGCATTCCCTTCTTTGTTAATAGGCACAGGATGGCCAGGCACATCTTCGCCTCCCCAACCGATCACTTCCCCGACTCAGGGGGGTGGGCAATATGTCAACTTTGGGACATGCCACTGTTCCCATTGCCTAATCATCACTGTACCGACAAAGTAGGGACAACGCAAACCGACAAGCCGAATATCAAAGGCCCCGCCACATGTGCAGTGGCAGGGCCTTGCAACCTTTTCTGAAACAGGCGATCAGTGCCGGTTGTCCAGCCGATGGTAGAGCTCGGCGGCTCGCAGATCGGCCTCAAAACGGCGCGGTTCGGTGTTCTCGTCGATGACAGCGAGCTCCACGCCGGCCATCCGGGCGAAGTCCTCCCAGGCTTCGCGACCCACGGTGGTGGTCATGCAGGTATGGTGGGCCGCGCCGGCGCGCAGCCAGCACTCAGCCGAGACCTTGAGCGAGGGCCGGGGCTTCCAGAGGGCACGTGCCACAGGCAGCTTGGCCAGGGACCCGCCGGGCTCGACCACATCCACCACGTTCATGACCAGGCGGAAGCGTTCGCGTACATCCGCCAGGGAGACCACCACAGCATCAGTGCAGGGGGTGGCCGTGAAGACCAGACGCACCGGATCCTCCCTGTCGCCGATGGACAGGGGGTGGATCTCCAGGCGGGGCCGTCCCTCGGTCAGCAGCGTGGGCGAGACCTCCAGCATGTGGGCGCCCATGATCTCCTCATGGCCAGGCACGAAGTTGTAGGAGTAGTCCTCCATGAGCGAGCAGCCGCCCTTGAGACCGTAGCCCATGACGTTGCCGATCCGGATCAGAACCGAGGTCTTCCAGTCGCCCTCTGCCGAGAATCCGTACCCGTCGGCCATCAGCCGCTGGGCTCCCACGCCGGGTAGCTGATGCAGTCCGCCCAGATCCTGGAAGTTGTCCACGGCGGCGGTGGCGCCCACCTCTTCCATCATGGCCCGCATGCCGAGCTCCTCGCGAGCGGCCACCACCAGGGAGTCGTACCGGGAGTCCAGAAGTTCGGGAGCCACCTCATAGCTGCGCTTGTAGTCCTCGATCAGGTCCTTGACCTGGTCGTCGGTGACGGCATTCACATGCTCCACCAGCTCGTTGACCGGCCAGGTGTTGACAGAGACGCCGAAGACCCGCTCAGCCTCGGTCTTGTCGCCCTCGGTGACGGCAACGTCGCGCATGTTGTCGCCCCAGCGGCAGACCTTCATGTTGTTGGCGGCATCCCAGCCGGCGCAGGCACGCGCCCAGACGCCGATCTTGTCGGCAACCTCGGGGTCGGTGTAATGGCCGACCACGATCTTGCGCGGGATTCCCAGCCTGGTCAGGATGTAACCGAACTCACGGTCGCCATGGGCCGACTGGTTCAGGTTCATGAAGTCCATGTCGATGGTGTCCCAGGGGATCTCCACATGGTGCTGGGTGTTCAGCTGCAGCAGCGGCTTGCGCAGCTTCTCCAGACCCCTGATCCACATCTTGGCCGGGCTGAAGGTGTGCATCCAAGCCACCACGCCGATGCAGGCCGGGTTCGACGAGGCATCGACCATGAAGTTCAGGATGGAATCCGAATCCTTCAGCGTGGGCTTCAAGACCAGCTTGACCGGGATCCGACCCGAGTCATTGAGGGACTTGGCGATGTCCGCCGCCTGGACGCCCACCTGGCGCAGGGTCTCCTCGCCGTAGAGGTCCTGCGAACCAACGGCGAACCAAAGCTCCTTGCCCTCGAAGGGATTGTTCATGCTCATACTTCTTGCTCCTTTGCTTATGCTTTCCAGCTCAGTGCTGGCCGTAGACGTGCTGGTACCGGTCGTTGAGCTTGGCTATGTCGGCCGGTTCGATGGGCTTGGGCGTGCCGATCTGCTCAGCTGCCCAGACCGTGTGGGCCACCTCTTCGGTCATGGCCGCCGCCTTGACTGCAGCCTCCGCATCCGCTCCCACAGTAAAGGGCCCATGGTTGCGCATGAGCACAGCCGGGCAACCCGGGTGATCCTTGAGGGTGTCAACCACGCCCTTACCGATGGCCTCGGAGCCGATCAGCTCGAAGGGCCCCACAGGCACGGGACCGCCGAATTCATCACCCATCATGGTCAGCACGCAGGGAATGTCCCTGCCGGTGGCCGCCCAGGCGGTGGCATAGGTGGAATGGGTGTGGACCACGCCGTAGACATCAGGCATGTGCCTGTAGATATAGGCGTGGGATAGCGTGTCCGAAGAGGGAGCCTCGGCACCGTCAACCACATTGCCATCCAGATCGGTGACCACCATGGATCCCGGGGTCAGGTGCTCATAGCGCACCCCCGAGGGCTTGATGACCATCAGATCGGCAGAGCGCAACCGCTGCGAAACGTTGCCCGCCGTCCAGACCACCAGATTCCACCTGGTCAACTGCGCATGCAGGGTGGCCACCTGCTCGCGCACCAGTTTCACCTCGTCGCGCACCTCGGGCGAATAATCAGCCAAGGACACCATCAGCAACTCCTTTTCCCGGCCCGATCCCGCTGATCCGGCCGCTTGACGTTTTCAGCTCCGGGCCTCATCCCTGCAGGGGGATGGTCTTCACGGCCGCCTGCTCGATGGGCAGGCCCTTGGTGAAGCGGTCGAAGAAGGTTCTGAAGCCCTTCACATCAGCCGGATCCGGCTGCTCTGTAGTGGACTGGACGCCCGCAAAGACATTGGCATCCAAGTAGTCGGCCAGGGTCTGGTCGGCATGGCCCAGGTAGTCGGCCAGGACGGCCATGCCCCAGGCGCCCCCCTCCACAGCGGTGGACATGACCTTGATGGGGGCATCGAAGGCGGCGGCCAGGATTCGCTGGGCCACCTTGGGGGTGGCGAAGATGCCGCCGTGCCCGACCATGGTGTCCACCTGGACATGCTCCTGGCGGGTCATCACATCCATGCCGATGGTGACCGGCGAGAAGGCCGAGAAGAGCTGGGCCCGCATGAAGTTGGCCAGGGTCATCCGCCCCTCGGGGCCGCGGGCAAAGACGGGCCGGCCCTCCTCCAGGCCAGCCAGGAACTCCCCGGAATAGAAGCAGTAGTTGATCAGCCCGCCGGCGTCCTTATCTCCCAGAAGGGCCTGGTTGAACAGGGTGGCATAGAGCGCATCCCCTTTCAGGTCCAGACCGGCGGCCTTGGCGAATTCCCCGAACAGCCCCACCCAGGCATTCAGGTCCGAGGTGAAGTTGTTGGCATGGCTCATGCCGGCCGGATCCCCAGCCGGTGTGGTGACCGGATCCACCTCGGGGTGGAAGTCACGCAGGGGATGCTCCAGCACCACCATGGCGAAGATGGAAGTGCCCGCAGACACGTTGCCAGTGCGGGGACGAACCGCGTTGGTCGCCACCATGCCGGTTCCCGCGTCGCCCTCGGGCGGGGCCATGGGCACGCCGGGCTGCAGCTGGCCACTGGGATCCAACAGGGCGGCCCCTTCTGCAGTCAGTGCGCCCGCATCGCTGCCGGCGGTCAACGGCTTCGGCAGCAGGTCATGGATGTCCCAGGGCTGGGCCTGAACCTGGGGCAGTCGGGAGAAGATGTCCAGCAGGCCCTGGTCGAACTCCTTGCGGGAGGAGTCGATGGGGAACATGCCCGAAGCATCGCCGATGCCGATGACCTTGCGACCTGAGAGTCTCCAGTGCATGTAGCCGGCCAGCGTGGTGATGTAGGCCACCCTGGGCACATGCTCTTCGCCGTTCAGAATGGCCTGGTAGAGGTGGGCGATGGACCAGCGCTCGGGAATATTGATCCTGAAGACCTGCGACAGCTCCTCATGGGCCTGGCGGGTGTTGGTGTTGCGCCAAGTGCGGAAAGGCACCAACAGCTGACCATCCTTGTCGAAGGCCAGGTAGCCGTGCATCATGGCCGAAATTCCCATGGCGCCGATCTTGGTCAGCGTCACCCCGTACTGACGACGGACATCCTCGGCCATGGCCGCATAGGCCGCCTGCAGACCCTGATGAATCTGGTCCATGGAGTAGGTCCAGAGGCCGTCCTCCAGCCGGTTCTCCCACTCGACGTCCCCGGTGGCCAGCGTCCGGTAGTCATGGTCGATCAGCACAGCCTTGATACGGGTGGAGCCGAATTCGATGCCCAGACTGGTCGCGCCCTCTTGTAATTCGCTCACGATGACGCCTTGTTCGCCAACAACCATGTCTGCTCCTTTGCCTGATATGTTAACGCTCACATAGTCTGGTTCCGATTGTAACTGAGTCCAGAGCATCAGGCAAGCCCGCGGGATGCGGGCCGACAGTGGTCAGAGGCGCTTGATTGCGTAGCCCAGGGACCGACGCTGAATCACGTCCGCCTGGATCAGCCCCACGCCGTGATGGGTGACCGGGAAATCCACCGGCTGCCCTTGGTGAAGCAGGGCCAGGACCTGCCGCATGGTGGCCACCCCCAGATCCTCAAAGCGGGGACGGACCGTGGCCAGCGGCGGGAACATGTTGTCTACCGTAGGCACGTCGTCGAAGCCCACCAGACTGATGTCACTGGGAATGCGGATGCCATGCTCCTTCAGGGACCGGGCCACGCCCACGGCCTGGTTGTCGTTGGCGGTGACCACGGCCGAGGGCAGGGAGGTGCCGCTCATGCCCCGCTGATCGATCAGGTGGTTCATCAGCGTGTAGGACTCCCCGGCCTCCCAGCTGCGGGCGTGGACCACGGCCGTTCGTATGCGGCAGCGGGCGCAGGCCACCTTCCAGGAGGCCAGTCGGGTGGCGGCATCCCGCCATTGATCGGGACCGGCCATATAGAGCACTCGCCTGTGGCCCCGAGAGACCAGCAGCCGAGCCAGGCGCTGCACGGCACCCCACTGGTCGATTCCGGTCAGGGCTATCTGACCGTCGCCCCGTCGGCGGCTCAAAGCCTCTTCGACGCTGGTGATGCCATGAGTGGAAGTGACGATGACCCGAGGCTGGCTCACCTCAACCTGGCAGGCGGCCTGGAACATGGTGTCAGTGGGCGTCAGAAAGATGAAGGCATCCACATTCTGCTCCAGGAAGGTGCCGCAGAGTTCCTGGAATCCGGCAAGGGTGCAGGCCGACTCGTCCACCATCATGACCGACATGAACAGCCCATGGGAACGGGCCACGGTCTCGATGGCCGTGATTGACGAAACAGGCCCGAAGAGACTGACACCGCCGGCTACCAGTCCGATGGTCCGGCTACGGCTGGATGCCAGGGCCCGCGCAGAGTTGCTGGGTCGGTAGCCCAGCTTCCTGATGGCCTGCTGGACCTTGATCCGCGTTGCCGGCGAGACGTCCTTGGAATTATTGATGACCCTGGACACGGTCTGGTGGGAAACCCCGGCCAGCCGGGCAACCTCGAACATGGAGGGGCGCTTGGACCGTGACCTGCCCCCGCTGCCTGCGGGCATGTGACCTTCTTCCGATAGCCGTACGATAGCCGTGTCAACCGTTCCGATATTAGCCCCTGCCGGGATCGGATGAAGGCAAATGCCAGCTGACCCGGTGCAGACGGCTGGGCCCCAGACGGCGAATGGCCTCCAGATGCGCAGGCGACCCATAGCCCTTGTTGTGCTCCCACTGGTAGGGGGCCAGGGCAGGATCGGAGGCAGCCAGCCGAACCATGAGCTGGTCACGGGTGACCTTGGCGATGACTGCTGCGCAGGCCACACTGGCACAGTGGGCATCACCCTTGACCTGGGTGGAAACCTCGGGCAAAACCGGGAGGTCGGGGGCGTCAAAGCTGTCGGCGGCCGGGGTGATGTAGTCATGGGGACCGTCGAGGATGGCAGCCAGATTGCAGTCTGCCCCCAGGTTCATCCCATGCTCCAACTCGGCCAGTGCACGCAGGGCAGCGATGCCCAGGGCGTGGACGATGCCCCACTGATCGATCTCATGATTGGAGCAGGCCCCCACCGCCCAGCCGGCAGCCCAGTCCTCCAAGTCACGGTACATGGCCAGCCGACGCGCAGGGGTCAGCATCTTGGAATCCGCCACCCCGTCAGGGACCTTCAAATGGGGCAGGTCAGCGGAACGGATCGCCACCACGCCGACCATGGCCGGACCCGCCAGGGCTCCGCGGCCGACCTCATCCAGCCCCAGCACATACTCGGCTCCCTGATCAGCCAAGGCAGCCTCAGTGGCCAGGGTCGGCAGAATCCGCCTCATAGCCGGTTCAGTCCTGGGTAGGCTCGGGCACAGCGTCGAAGACCTTGTGCTGGTTGTTGAGCAGCTTCCAGCTGCCCACCGGGTAGTAGGTCAGCAGTGCAGTGCCCTTGATGTTGTCCATGGGGACCAGGCCATTGTGGCCGTCGTCCTTGTGCAGACGGGAATCGGCGGAGTTGGAACGGTTGTCGCCCATGACGAAGACGTACCCAGGGTCCACCTTGACCTTGAAGGCAAAGGAGCTGGGCTCCACTCCTGGGCGCAGGTAGGAACTCTCATCCAAGGCGACGCCGTTGACGGTGACTGGGGCGCCATGACCCTTGCAGGCCACCGTGTCGCCGGGCATGCCGATCAGGCGCTTTACCAGGTGACTGCCGCGGAAGCTCGGAGTGGACTCTTCGCCTAGCCAGTTAGCAGGGTCAGTAAAGACCACCACATCCCCTCGACGGGGGGCCATCATGGACCTGGTCAGCCGGTGAGTGGTCAGGATTCTGTCTCCGACACCAAGGGTGTTCTCCATGGAGCCAGAGGGGATGACGTAGATGCTGAACAAAAATATGCGCAGGACGGCGACGACAGCCAAGAGAGCAACCAGCTCGAACAGAAACTCGGGCAGGAAACCGCGTTCGCCCAGACGCGGGTGGCTGCCCTTGGTGGAGCCGCGTCCGCCAGGGCGGTCAAAGGCATGGCGGGGCGGCACCGGGGCTGAGGTGGCCTGTCTGCCGTCCGGATACCAAAGTCCCGACGAGGTCGCTTCCTCATCCCGAAAGGCCATATCCACTCCTTGTCATCCGCCGGAACCCACACGCAAAAAGGTTCCGCATGCCTCATAGCGTACACACCCAAGCATGGAAAAACCCGGGAGCATTACATCCCGGGTGTTAGCGGCCAGGCCTGGGCTGGGTCGCCCTGGCTGAATCCTACTTGTTGGACTCGGCCTTGTTGTCGCGACGCTCGACAATGCGGGCGGCCTTGCCGTGCAGACCACGCAGGTAGTAGAGCTTGGCGCGGCGGACACGGCCGTGGCGCAGCACCTTGATGGAATCAATCTGCGGGGAGTGCAGAGGGAAGCGACGCTCGACGCCCACGCCGAAGCTGACCTTGCGCACCAGGATGGTCTCGCGCACGCCGGAGCCCTGACGAGCGATCACCACGCCCGTGAAAGCCTGGATACGAGAGTTGTTGCCCTCAGTGATGTTGACGTTGACCTCGACGGTATCGCCGGGGCGGAAGTCTGGGATCTGCTCCGCAGGCTTCATGTGGCTGGCGTCAAATTCCTGAATCGCGTTCATGCTGTTCCTCCATGGCCGCCGCACATCGACCCATGACATGGACCGCAACCACCAAAGGAGGCGATCCTGACGGAACCCGACGGTCTGCCGTCGGGGGTGCCGATCCGCCGGAGCATCCGGCTGGACCTGAAAGGAAGGGAGCCCATGCGGCAGCTGCCCTTCCGGCAAACAACTGTCCAATAATATACCACCAACCGGACCCGCTGGGGCCCGGCATGACATCAGCGGCGGTGGGCCCTGTAGAAGGCGATCAGGGACTTGGTGGACTGGTCCTGCTCGGCCAGCGCCTGGTCATCCCGGGAGATGGCCGGGGTGATCTCGCGGGCCAGCTTCTTGCCCAGCTCAACACCCCACTGGTCGAAGGAATCAATGCCCCAGACCGTGCCCTCGGTCAGCGTGATGTGCTCGTAGAGGGCGATCAGCTCGCCCAGGGCGGCCGGAGTCAGCGCATCGCCGAAGATGGAGGTGGTGGGCCGGTTGCCGGTGAAGACCCGGGCCGGAACGATGGCCTCCGGAGTGCCCTCGGCGCGGACCTCGTCGGCGGTCTTGCCGAAGGCCAATGCCTTGGTCTGGGCCAGGAAGTTGGCCAGGAAGAGCTCATGGACGTCCTGGTCCCCGTCCTTGGCTGGATTGGGGGTGTTGGCGAAGGCGATGAAGTCGGCGGGGATCAGACGGGTGCCCTGGTGGATGAGCTGGTAGAAGGCGTGCTGGCCGTTGGTGCCGGGCTCCCCCCAGAAGATTTCGCCGGTCAGGCTGGTCACCGGCGTGCCGTCCCAGCGCACGGACTTGCCGTTGGACTCCATGGTCAGCTGCTGCAGATAGGCCGGGAAGCGGTGCAGATACTGGTCATAAGGCAGCACGGCGTGCGAGTGGGCGCCGAAGAAGTTGACATACCAGACGTTGAGCAGGCCCATCAAGGCCACCACGTTCCGATCCAGAGGAGTGGCGCGGAAGTAACGATCGACGGTGTTGAAGCCCTTGAGGAACTCCTCGAAGCGCTCGGGGCCGATGGTGATGGCCAGGGAGGTGCCCACGGCGGAATCCACCGAGTACCGGCCGCCGACCCAGTTCCAGAAGCCGAAGACGTTGTCAGGATCGATGCCGAAGTCGCGCACCTTGTCCAGTGCGGTCGAGACGGCGATGAAGTGCCGACGGATGGCCTCGGCCGAGAGGTCCTCGCCGTCCTTGGACAGCAGACCGCGCTCCCCCAGGCTCTTCAGGAGCCAGGCGCGGGCCTGGCGGGCGTTGGTCAGGGTCTCCAGGGTGGTGAAGGTCTTGGAGACGATGATGAAGAGCGTGGTCTCCGGATCCAGATCGCGCGTCTTCTCGGCCAGGTCGTTGGGATCGATGTTGGAGATGTAGCGGGCGCTGATGCCGGCATCCGCGTAGGGCTTCAGGGCCTCGTAGGCCATGACCGGGCCAAGGTCGGAGCCGCCGATGCCGATGTTGACCACGGTGGTGATCCGCTTGCCGGTCAGACCGGTCCAGCTGCCCGAGCGGACCTGGTCGGCAAAGGCATAGATGCGCTTGAGGGTGTCGCGGACGTCGCCGACAACATCCTGGCCGTCCACGATCAGCCGGCCGCGATCCTCCTCGGGACGGCGCAGGGCTGTGTGCAGGACGGCCCTGTCCTCGGTGTTGTTGATGTGCTCGCCGTTGAACATGGCCTCGATACGCTCCTCAAGGCCGACCTCGCGGCCCAGCTGGGCCAGCAGTGACAGGGTCTCGGGCTGAATCAGGTTCTTGGACAGATCAATATAGAGATCACCCAGCTCGAAGCTGAGCTTTTCGGTGCGCTGCGGGTCCTTGGCGAACCATGCGCGCAGATCGATCCCTTGGCGCTGCATGTCGTCGAAGTGCTGGTGCAAGGCCGCCCAGGCCTTGGTGCTGGTAGCGTCCACTGGAGGATTGATGGCCATGGTTGTTCGGGTCCTTTCATGAGGTGATGCCCGGTCTACCGAGCACCCGGTTCTGTACCCCAAACTACTCACAAAAGCAGACAGAAGACAACAAAATCAGTCAATCTACTTGACTGAGCCGAATCGCTCTCAGAGTATGTCGTCACAGCCGTACTGGGCCAGCTTGGCCACCATGTCCTTGACTTCCTGACTGCGGGCCCGGGGGGCCACCAGGAGAGCATCGGGAGTGTCGACGACGATCATGTCATCCACACCAAGAAGGGCGACCGTGCGTTCGGAGCCTGGCACGACCATGTCTCCAGCGGAATCCAGATACATGACCCGGTCGGCATCCCCAAGAATCTTGATGTTGCGCCTGTTGGAGGACGGCAGCAGACCCGCCACTGAATTGAAGTCGCCGATGTCATCCCAATCGAAACCCCCGGGAACAACCGCCACGCCGCCAGCCGCCGATAGGGGCTCGGCCACGGCATAGTCAAAGGCGATCTTCTCGATGCCCGGCCAATGCTCCTCCATAGCCTGGCTGCGGGCCTGCTCACCCTGATCCCAGACCTGGGCGATGGCCATGACGGCGGCGTGGAGCTCCGGCTTGTAACGACGCAGGCAGTCCAGAAGCACCTGCGCTTGCATGACGAACATGCCGGCATTCCAGCGATACTCTCCTGTTGACAGGTAGGCCTGTGCCGTAGAGGCATCCGGTTTCTCGACGAATTCGCTGACCAGGCGGGCATCAGGGGCCCCGGGAATGCGATCGGCCAGGGAAGGGCCTTGGTGGATGTAGCCGAAGGCGGTGGAGGGACGGGAGGCGGCGATGCCGATGGTGGTCACATACCCGGCTCGGGCCGCTGCCACCGCCTGCCCCACTGAGGC
Organism: Bifidobacterium apousia; assembly: GCF_007559275.1. Classification (GTDB taxonomy): domain Bacteria; phylum Actinomycetota; class Actinomycetes; order Actinomycetales; family Bifidobacteriaceae; genus Bombiscardovia; species Bombiscardovia apousia. The sequence continues at coordinate 214,348 of NZ_VMHK01000002.1, read as the reverse complement.
CGCAAACGCCTTGTCGTCTCGGATGACGTGGTCGGCGGCGAAGGAGCCCACGATGATTTCCCCGCCGTGCCGCTGTGCCAGCACAGCAGTCGCCAAGGCAATGGCCGCCGTGGAATCGCGAGGAACAGGCTCGGCGAAGAGCGCGTCCTCAGCCAGATCAGGAAGCTGTTGACGCACCTGATCCACATGCCGCTGGCCAGTGGAGACGACCACATGATCGGTCCCGCAGATGCCAGCCAGCCGGTCAAAGGTGCCTTGGATCATTGTTCTGCCTGACCCCAACAGATCGTAAAGGAACTTGGGCCGGTTCTGTCGGCTCAATGGCCAGAGCCGGGTGCCCACGCCACCGGCCGGAATGACGGCATAGAAATCATTGAGATCCATGCCCTCCATTGTGTCAAGAAGCTTGTACACCCTCGGCCCGAAGCTCAAGGCGTTTTTATCGCGCGCATCCAGTATGATATAGCATGTTGTCTTCTTCCGGCAGGTCCGGACGGGAGGCGAAGGCCACTTTAGCTCAGTTGGCAGAGCGTCTCACTCGTAATGAGAAGGTCGACAGTTCGATTCTGTCAAGTGGCTCTTTCACCAGCTGACCTTTCAACGGCAGGGCATGTCGTACGCGCGAGTGGCGTAATGGTAGCCGCGCAGGATTTAGGTTCCTGTGTCTTCGGACGTGTGGGTTCGAGTCCCATCTCGCGCACAGGAATTAAGAACAGGGCCTGCAAGAACAGGCCCTGTCTTACGTTGCGGGGATCAGTGGCGGTTTTCCTGCTTGTTCCTCAGGCAGGCCACGAAGCCGACCAGGCCAAGGGCTATCAGCAGCAGGATTTTGAGCACGGAAAGCGGCCATCCGCCGGTAAGCGGCAGGGAGGATGTCGAAGGCCGGAACTCCAGCTCCTGCGACACCGAGGCCGACTGGTTTCCGCCTAGGAACCTGCCCTGCGCGTCAGGGCCCTCGGCATCATCCGAAAGCACCTGGACGGCGACATCCCCCTGCTTCATCCCCTCAGGAGGAACCGCCTGCCAAATGCCATGGCTCCCCACAGCCACATCCGTGCCAGTGTTGTCAGGCCAGGTCACATGCACCATGGTCCCCTTGGTCTCAGGAATCTTCCTGTCCCCGTCCACATACTTGTAGGCCCTGCCGGCCACCTGGAAGACGTCATGGCGGTCAATGGTCAGTGTGGTGGGCGTCATGTCGATTGTCCGCTCGACAGAGGCTGGGCCCGAACGGAGGTTCATCGGGTTGACCATTTCAACCTGGAAGGTGTATGTCTGCGTTTCGTCGTCACCGTTGTAACCAGTGAACTTATCAGCAGGGATGTTCAGCGACCAGGTCCAAGTGGTAGCTGCTGTCTTGGTGAGATCCAACGTGAGGCCTGATGTGGGGTCAGTGACGGAAGGAACAGCGCCGACCGCCGCATCCCTCTGGAAGGTGTTGGCCGGAGTGGTCAGCAGACTGGTCCAGCCCGAGACAGCATTCTGCTTCATGGAAACGACCATCCTCGAATCCGTCATCCCCAGACTTCCCGAGGACCAGGCCGTGTACACAGGCGACGCCTCACCCCTGAACACAACGACCGAATCCGCCGGTAGGCTCCCGTTTACCGTATGGGGCACCGTGACCGAGAACTTGCTGGCATCCGGGACGTTTTCTCCCGAAACGAAATAAGCCGTGCCAATATTCGAGAAGTAGGAGGTCAGGCCGAACCCGGAGACAGACTCAGTCACCCAGGCATGGTAACGCCTGTAGCCGCTGTACTTGTTGCCAGAATCCGGCGACGGATACAGCTTGTTGGTGTCCTGTATCCGCCAGGAACCCCCTTGTTTGCTGCCAGTGTCGACCTCACACACGGTCTCGCCCAGCCTGAACCCCCACGTGTCCGTCCCTTTCACCAGGTCATCGCCATTCGTGCCCTGCCCCTCCACAATGGGATTATTGGGATCCTCGCCGTAGAGAACGACCTTGTTGGGGCGCGCGGCATCCTTGGAGGGCATGCACTCACCACTGATTACCGGCTCAAGCTTGGTCGTATACACGCTTCCAGAAGCATCCAAACCGGCATCAGCATCGTTTTCGATCTTGGTGATCGTAGGATCATCAGGACGAGGCACGTCATACTTATAGAAAGCGGTATTGATAGTCCACCCCGCAGAAATATTCGTATCCTTCTCCACGGTGGACATACCATCGTTTATCCCTACAAGACCAGCGCTCTTGGGGTCGTACACTTCAGGGCTGACGGTGCAAGCGCTGCCATCCCGATTGGTGGTAACAGGCCAGGTGACCATCTTGAAGTAACCGTCAAGATCCTGCTTCTCCTTGGCCTCCTTGAAATCAATCCCGCCATCATCCTTCTGAGCAGGCATAGGATTGCCATCCTTGTCAGTGGCAAAAAGCACGTTGGGGTTGTCGAGATATTGAGGATCCTTCGGACTCACGTTGAAAGCGGAATACTTACTGACTTGGGCCGCCTTGCTGGTCGTGGTAGTCGCCGTATTGGGGGACGGCTGCTGGCCTGTCACCAGAACCGGCTCAGGGGTCAGCTCATCGACAGGCACCCACTCGCTATCCTTCAGAGCCACCCACTGGTAATAATAGGAACTGGTCTCAGAACATATGCCATCAGGATTGTCATTTGTACTGCCACGCGGATTCAGCCAGTACACGAAGAACGACCGTGCCGGAGCTGTTCCCGGAGCAGTACCGGCGATTGGCCCAGTAACATTGCTCTTATAATCAGGAAAACCGTAATCCGTCACCATGCCCCAGTTGGCTTGATTGTTTTGATAGAGATTAGGGTTGGTGTCCCAACCGACCCAGGAATACGGGCCACTGCACTTCATATCCTCTTTGCTGTCCAAGCAGTAACCCATATACACTTTCATCTGTTTGTCCTGGGACATGCTCGCTGTGATATTTGAATATCTATCCTGAGCCTGTAAATCACTCATGGAAGCCGGATCAAAGCTTGTACAGTTATTGGTAGTCCAGGACCAGGAAGAATTCCCGCAAGACAGGGCGGTATTCTGGTCACCAACGATGGCAAAGACATTCAAGGGCTCAGGGTGACCGCCAACCGCAAATTTTGCGGGATCTGGAGACTTATCCTTAATATTCATATCACCCTCAATGGATATGGTCAGGTAGTCATACAAACCAGAATTGATTATCTTGTGAACGGTGAAGAACTCATCCTGATTCCTGGCCCAGGCTAGGGCGCCATCATAAGCGTTGGCATTTTTATTGCTGTCTACGTAATCATCCGGGGTAATAGTGTTCATATACCGCACGCGTCTGTAATAGTCAGGATTTTCAGAACCAACAAACTGATATATGAAAGACAAATTGCATTGTGACGGATTTTTGGTATCAGTCCCACCAACACCGACGCAATCCGGATTAAATTCATTGTGCTTCACGCGCAGGATGAAGTCCATGCGCAGCTCATCCTGGTAGGCATCGATCCTGTCGTTGAAGGCCATCATCCTATAGAGCAGGGGTTTTCTGCTGGCTGTTTCGTCCTGTTTATCGACGGCGTTGGCCCGATTGGCCGAAAGGGCGCTCAGCCCCAACGGAACAACCATGGCCAGCGTCGCCAGAAGGGTTACCAGAACGGCGATGATCGGACGGCTCGCATGCTGCGAACCCTTGGCGATCCGTTCTTGCAAACGCTTCAATACAATACCCCCAAATCAAGTTACAATTATGCTTAAGAGCGGCTAAACTTTGTTCTTTTAATCTGTCCCCAATTACTTCGACTCTATCATAGCGATAAAAAAATAGCATCTTCGCTTTTTCCATACATGCTCCACGAGCACTGGAATTGCAAGCATTATCCGGGATTCCGATAGGGTGTGTCACGACCGGTATTGCGCAACAGTTTATGGTCTTCATCTGGCTGGTCTGGGTTGGAGGTGGAGGCCACTTTGTCATGGAAAGGTCGACTGTTCGCTTCTGTCAAGCGACTCTTCCACCAGTGGCCTTCAGACGTCTGGGCACGAGTCCAATCTCATTCACAGGAAACACAAGCAGGGCCTGCCCTCACCCCCAAATTCCTTGGAGATGAGCACAGACCCTGCCTTATGCCCGCCGGAGAATCAGTATCGGCTCTCCTGCCTGTTCCTTAGGCAGGCCACAAAGCCGGCCAGACCCAGTATCAACATCAACAGGATCTTGAGCACGGAAAGCGGCCATCCTCCAGCGAAGGGCAGGGATGAGGTGGAGGGCCGGAATTCCAGCGCATGCGACACCGCAGCCGACTCGTTTCCTCCCTGGAAGCTGCCACTTTGAGGATCAGTGCTTTCAGCATCATCGGAGGTAACCTGAGCGGTGAATCGTCCCTGATTGATGCCCTCAGGTGGAGTCGCCTGCCATGAACCCTGGTTCCCCACAACAACATCCGTACTGCTGTTGCCGGGCCAGGTTACATGAACCACTGTTCCTTTGGTCTCAGGAACCCTCGTGTTGCCATTGACGTACTTATATGCCTTGCCCGCCACCTGGAAGACGTCGTACCGTTCCAAGGTCAGCGTGGTCGGCGTCATGTCAACCGTCCGGTTGGTGGAAACCGGATCCGAAGGGACATTCAGAGGGTTGATCATCTTAACCTGGAAAGTATACTTCTCTGTCTCATCGTCACCGTTGTAGCCGGTGAACCTGCCAGCAGGTATGGTCAAGGTCCAGGACCAGGTCGAAGCCCCTGTCTTGACGACCTTGAGCACAGAGCCCGATGTGGGGTCAGTGACGGAAGGCGACGTGGTATTGACCGCCGCATCCCTCTGGAAGGTGTTGGCCGGAGTGGTCACCAGACTGGTCCAGTCCGAGGCAGTGTTCTGTTTCATGGAAATGGCCATCCTGGAATCAGTCATCCCCAGCCCTCCCGAGGACCAGGCCGTATATATAGGTGAAACCGAGCCCTGGAAGGTGACGACCGAATTTGCCGGTAGAATCCCGTTTTTCGTATGCGGCACTGTGACGGAGAGCTTGCCATCCGGAGCATTCTCGTTGGAGACGAAATAGGCTGTTCCTATATTCGAGAAGAAGGAGGTCAGGCCGAACCCGGAAGCGGACTCGGTCACCCAGGCATGATAGCGCCTGTACCCGTCATACTTGTTGCCTGGATCCGGCGATGGATACTGCTTATTGGTGTCCTGTATCTGCCAGGACCCTCCCTGCTTGCTCTTAGGATCGACCTTGCACACCGTTTCTCCCAGCTTGAACCCCCAGGAGTCCGAGCTTTTCACCAGGTCATCACTGCTCTTGCCCTGCTCCTCCTTGAAAGGATTGCCGGGATCCTCGCCGAACAGAGTAACCGTGTTGGGATGCGTGGCGTCTTTGGAGGGAGTGCACTCACCGCTGACCACCGGATCAAGCTTGCCGGTATAGACGCTTCCTGAGGCATTCAAGGAGCCATCGGTGTCATTCTGAATGTTGGTGATGGTCGGATCATCGGGACGAGGCACATCATACTTATAGAAGGCAGTATCGATAGCCCATCCTGCATCCAGATTCGTGTTTTTCTGGGCTGTAGACATATCGTCTGTTATCCCAACAAGGCTATCCTGTTGAGGGTCATATATCTTAGTGGTGACTTCAGGAGTGCTTGCCGTCGGCTTGCACTGGGTGCCATCGGCATTAGTAGTGACAGGCCAAGTAACTAGTTTGAAATAACCGTCAAGATCCTGCTTCTCCTTGGCCTCTTTGAAATCAATCCCGCCATCAGCCTTCTGGGCAGGCATAGGCTGGCCATCCTTATCAGTCGCAAAAAGCACGTTGGTGGTATTCGCATACTTGGGGTCAGTCGGATCGACGTTGTAAGCCGTATTGTCATTGACCTGATATTGAAGACCCCAGGAACTGGTCAAGCCGTTTACTGCTGGCTTCTGACCAGTTACGAGCACCGGTTTAGGCGTCAGCGCATCGACAGGCACCCATTGGCTATTCTTCTGCGCCACCCATTGGTAGTAATAGGAGTTGGTCGTGGAACATATTCCACCAGCGCTGTTATTTCCACGCAAATTGAACCAGTATACAAAGAAGGACTTGGGGGGCGCTACTCCTGGAACCGGATTGGCTCCTATAGGAAATCCATAATCCGTTACCATGCCCCAATTGGCCTGGTGACCACCATAAAGAGGGGGATTACCATTCCAGCCAACCCAAGAAGCAGGTCCGCTGCACTGAGGGTGGGGACTGTTACCTAGGCAGTTGCCCATGTAAAGCTTGATGCCCTTACCCTGGTCTGCAGTGATATTGGCGACCCTGTCTTGGACGTTGCTGCCGATAGAGCTCGGATCGAAGGATGTGCAGTCATTCGTAGTGTAGTCCCATGGAGAACCTCCACACGAGAGCGTATTGTTTTGTTGACCAACAATTGCGAAGACGTTCAAAGGCTCCGGATAACCGCCAGTCACATAATATTTCGGATCCAAGGAGGTATCCATGTAGGACAAATCACCCTCTATGGATACAGCCAGGAAATCATATAAACCAGAGTTGATCACTTTATGAACCGTAAAGAACTGCTCCTCATTTTCCGCCCATTGCTCAGCACCGCCAGTGGGGTCGTTGGGATTTGTTGAAATAGTATTCAGGTACCGAATCCGGGTATAGTGGGACGGACTTTGCGCTCCTTCATATTGATATGCGAAAGACAGATTGCACTTTACTGAATCATAGGGAGAAGTATCACGCATCGGAACGCATTGCGGATTGAAATCGTTATGTCTCACGCGCAGTATGAAGTCCATGCGCAGCTCATCCTGGTATGAATCAATCTTGTCATTGTAGGCCAACATCTTATAGAGCAGAGGCTTCCTGCTGGCCGTCCCGCCCTGCCCATCGATGGCATCGGCCTGATTGGCCGACAGGGCGCTCAGCCCTAGCGGAACAACCATGGCCAGCGTCGCCAAAAGGGTTATCAAAACAGCCACTATAGGGCGATCCACATGCCGTGGACCCTCATTGACCCCTTCTTGCAATCGGTTCAACACGCTACCCCCCACACCTCAATGCAACCATCTCCAGAATCAGATGGACTGCACGCTTGATTGGTCCCCGGTGCAGGCCACGAAACCCTGGAGCACAAGTACCGTATCCTCACTTATGGCATCTTCTTGTCCCCTTTACATGCTTTAAGAGTACCGAGACTGAAAGCGTGATCTGGGATTCAGATAGGGTGTTTCGCGACCGTCCACCATCTTGACTAAGGACGGTCTGAATTAGGGGTAGGGGTTACTGGCAGCGGCAGGGCCCCCACTCATCCTCTCAACTTCATGGGGCGGGGGCGGGTCCTGTCTGATGCTGCCGGGGTCAGTGCCGGCTTTCCTGCCTGTTCCTCAGACAGGCCACGAAGCCGGCCAGGCCGAGGGCTATCAGCAGCAGGATTTTGAGCACGGAAAGCGGCCATCCCCCGGTAAGAGGCAAAGCCGAGTTGGAAGGACGGAACTCCAACGCGTGCGACACCGAGGCCGACTGGTTCCCGCCCTGGAACCGGCCCTGGGCATCAGGGCCCTCGGCATCATCCGAAAGCACCTGAGCAGAGAACCGCCCCTGATTGACGCCCTCAGGCGGGGTCGCCTGCCATGAACCCTGATCCCCCACAACGACATCCGTGCCGCTGCCGCCGGGCCAGGTCACATGCACCATGGTCCCCTTGGTCTCAGGAACCTTCCTGTCCCCATCCACATACTTATAGGCTTTGCCTGCCACCTGGAAGACGTCATGGCGGTCAATGGTCAGCGTAGTCGGAGTCATGTCGACCTTCCGCTCGATGGATGCCGGGTCCGAACGGATGTTCGTCGGGTTGACCATTTCAATGCGGAAATCATACAGTTGCGTCTTGTCGCTGCCGTCGTAGCCACTGAACCTGTCAGCAGGGATGTTCAGCGTCCAAGACCAGGTGGAAGCCGCCGTCTTGGTCAATCCCAGCGTAAGGCCTGTTGCGGAATCCGCGACGGAAGACGTGGTGCCGGCTGCTGCATCCCGCTGGAAGGTGCTGGCCGGAGTGGTCAGCAGGGGCGTCCAGTCCGAGGCGGTCTTCTGCTTCATCGAAACAGTCATCCTTGAATCCGTCATCCCTAGTGCTCCCGAGGACCAGGCCGTATATACAGGAGACGCTTCACCCTTGAACACGACGACCGAGTCCGCCGGCAGGCTCCCGTTGACCGTATGAGGCACAGTTACCGAGAGTTTGCTCGCATCCGGCACATTCTCACTCGAAACGAAATAGGCCGTCCCGATGTTCGAGAAGTAGGAGGTCAAACCGAATCCGGAGATAGACTCGATCACCCAGGCATGGTAACGCCTGTAGCCGCTGTACTTGTTGCCTTGGCCCGGCGACGAATACAGCTTGTTGGTGTCCTGTATCTGCCAGGACCCTCCCTGCTTGCTCTTGGGATCGACCTGGCATTCAACTTCGCCCAGCCTGAACCCCCACGTGTCCGCGGCTTTCACCAGGTCATCGCCATTCGTGCCCTGCCCCTCTGCAATCGGATTGGCTGGATCCTCGCCGTAGAGAACAACCTTGTTGGGACGCGCAGGATCCTTGGAAGGCGTGCATTCACCACTGACCACCGGATCAAGCTTCGACGTATACACGCTCCCCGAAGCATCCAAAGCGCTGTCGGCGTCATTTTCGATCTTCGTAATCGTTGGATCATCGGGGCGAGGCACATCATACTTATAGAAGGCACTGTTGATCGTCCAGCCCGCTGAAATATTTCGTTCTATATCTGAGCTGTTCATGCCGTCACGTATTCCTACGAGGCCCTTCTGATCAGGGTTGTACACTTCAGGGCTGATGGTGCAAGCGCTGCCATCCCGGTTCGTGGTGACAGGCCAGGTGACCATCTTGAAATAGCCGTCAAGATCCTGCTTCTCCTTGGCCTCCTTGAAATCAATCCCGCCATCATCCTTCTGAGCAGGCATAGGATTGCCATCCTTGTCAGTGGCAAACATCTCATTGGGATTATCCGGCTGTTTAGGCAAGTTGAAAGCGGAATACTTGCTGACTTGGGCCGCCTTGCCAGTCGTGGTGGTGACCGTATTGGGAGACGGCTGCTGGCCTGTCACCAGGATCGGCTCGGGAGTCAGCTCATCAACAGGCACCCACTCGCTATCCTTCAGAGCCACCCACTGGTAATAATAGGAATTGGTCTCAGAACATATGCCATCAGGATTATCTCTAGTGCTGCCGCGCACATTCAGCCAGTACACGAAGAACGACCGTGCCGGAGCTGTTCCCGGAGCAGTACCGGCGATTGGCCCAGTAGCATTGCTCTTATAATCAGGAAAACCGTAATCCGTCACCATGCCCCAATTAGCCTGATTGCCTCCGTAGAGATTTGGGTTGCTGTTCCAGCCAACCCAAGAATACGGGCCGCTGCACTGAAGATCAGCACCCGTGCCCAGGCATTCTTGCATATACAGGGTGAAGTTCTTGCCGTTGGCCGTTAAGGCTGAGGTAATGTTGGATACCCTGTCCGGCGCATTGATCATGGTGTCAGGGTCAAAATTGCGACAATTATCGATTCCGCTAGACCAACTCCATGAGTTGCTAGGGCGCAGGCAGGATAGTGCGTCGTCCTGTTTACCAACAACCGCGTAGATATTCACCGGCTCGCTGGCCCCACCAGGTTGGTAATATGACGCATCGGCAGAATTCTTAAGCGCCAGATCACCCTCAATGGACACAGTCAAATAATCATACAAACCGGAATTGATTATCGTGTGTACAGTGAAGTACTCATCTTGGTTTTGTGCCCACTTGTAGGCTCCGGACCAGGGCTGATCCGAGGATGACGCTGAGGCTATGGTGTTCAGATACTTTATCCTGCGATAAAAGGAAGTGTCATCTGAACCCTTGTACTGATAGACAAAGGCCAGATTGCAATTGCCCTTGGTATCGGCACCAGAAGTGGCGTCGGCACAAGAAGGGTCAAACTCGTTGTGTTTTACCCGCAGGATGAAGTCCATGCGCAGCTCATCCTGATAGGAATCAAGCTTGTTGTTGTAGCCCAACATCCTATAGAGTTTGGGCTTTCTGCTGGCAGTTTCGTCCTGCCCATCAATGGCGTTGGCCTGATTGGCCGAAAGTGCGCTCAGCCCCAACGGAACAACCATGGCCAGCGTCGCCAGAAGGGTTATCAGAACGGCAATTATCGGACGGTTCACACCTTGTGAACCCTTAGCGCCCCGTTCTTGCAAACGCTTCAATACAATACCCCCCAAACCACAATGAAATCATGCTCCAGAACAAATCAAGTCTGCTTTTGACCTACCCCCAATTAAGGCAACTGCACATAGAGCACAACAATGCATATAAATTGTTCTTTGCCTTTTCAAGGCTACAGAAATGAAGGGCAAAATCTGGGATTCAAATCGGGTGTTTTGCGGCGGTTCAAGTTCTCGACCATGCAGGACCAGCACCCAGCTGGTAAGAAGCAATATGTTGTCTTCTTCGGGTCGTTCCGGATTGGGGGCGAATACTGCCTTGGCAGCAGCGGCACAGGAATGAAAAACAGGGCCTGCCTTCATCTGCCAAATTGCTTGCAGATGGGCACGGGCCCTGTCGTATGCTGCGGGGTCAGTGCCGGCTTTCCTGCCTGTTCCTCAGGCAGGCCACAAAGCCAGCCAGGCCCAATGCCACCAGCAGCAGAATTTTGAGCACGGAAAGCGGCCAGCCGCCGGTCAAGGGCAAAGCCGAGTTGGAAGGACGGAACTCCAACGCATGCGACACCGAAGCCGACTGATTGCCGCCCTGGAACCCGCCCTTGGGGTCAGCACTCTCAGCATCATCAGAAAGCACCTGAGCAGTGAACCGCCCCTGGTTGACGCCCTCAGGAGGGGTCGCCTGCCACAAGCCCTGATCACCAACAGTCACATCCGTGCCAGTATTGTCAGGCCAGATCACATGTACCACGGTCCCCTTGGTCTCCGGAACCTTCGTGTCACCGTTTACATACTTGTATGCCTTGCCCGCTACTTGGAAGACATCGTACCGCTCCAAGGTCAGCGTGGTCGGTGTGATGTCAACTTTCCGCTCGATGGATGCCGGGGCCGAACGGATGTTCATCGGGTTGATCATCTCAACCTGAAAGTCATACATCTGAGTCTCATCGCCGCCGTTGTAGCCGCTGAACTTGTCAGCGGGGATATTCAGCGACCACGACCAATTGGAATCCGCCGTCTTGGTCAAGCTAAGCGTGAGGCCCGTCGTGGAATCCGAGACGGAAGACGTGGTGCCGGCTGCCGCATCCCTCTGGAAGGTGTTGGCCGGAGTAGTCACCAGACTGGTCCAGTCCGAGGCGGTCTTCTGCTTCATGGAAATGGCCATCCTTGAATCCGTCATCCCCAGCTTTCCCGAGGACCAGGCCGTATATACAGGAGACACTTCACCTTTGAACACGACGACCGAACCTTCAGGCAGACTCCCGTTGACCGTATGGGGCACCGTCACCGAGAACTTGCTGGCATCCGGCACGTTCTCCCCCGAGACGAAATAAGCCGTGCCGATATTCGAGAAGAACGAGGTCAAGCCGAAACCGGACGTGGACTCGATCTCCCAGGCGTGATAGCGCCTGTACCCGTCATACTTGTTGCCTGGGTCCGGCGATGGGTATTGCTTGTTGGTGTCCTGTATCTGCCAAGACCCTCCCTGCTTGCTCTTGGGATCGACCTTGCACTCAACTTCACCAAGCTTGAACCCCCACGTGTCCGCGGTCTTCACCAAGTCCCCGCCGTTCTGGCTCTGCTCGTCACTGATGGGATTGGCGGGATCCTCCCCGTAGAGAACAACCTTGTTGGGATGCGCAGGATCCTTGGAAGGCGTGCACTCGCCACTGACCACCGGATCAAGCTTCGATGTATACACGCTCCCCGAAGCATCCAAGCTGCCATCTGCATCATTCTGGATGTTGGTGATCGTCGGATCCTTAGGGCGAGGCACATCATACTTGTAAAAAGCACTATTAATCGTCCAACCAGCAGAAAGGTTTCGTTCTATATCCGAGCTGTTCATGCCGTCACGTATTCCGACAAGACCTTTCCGCTCAGGGTTGTACACTTCAGGACCGACGGTACAAGCGCTGCCATCCCTATTCGTGGTGACAGGCCAGGTGACCATCTTGAAATAGCCATCAAGATCCTGCTTGGCCTTGGCCTCCTTGAAATCAATCCCGCCATCAGCCTTCTGGGCGGGCATAGGATTGCCATCCTTATCAGTAGCAAACATCTCATTGGGGTTTTTCGGCTGTTTGGGTACGTTGAAAGCCGAATAATTAGAGGCTTGAAATTGCTTGCCTGACGTGGTGGTGACCGTATTGGGAGACGGCTGCTGGCCTGTCACCAGGACCGGCTCGGGAGTCAGCTCATCAACAGGCACCCATTGGCCATCCTTCAGAGCCACCCACTGATAGTAATAGGAATTAGTTTCAGAACATATCCCGTCCGGGTTATAGACAGTGCTGCCACGAGCATTCAGCCAGTACACGAAGAATGACCGTGCCGGAGCTGTGCCAGGAGCAGTGCCGGCGATCGCCCCAGTGCCAAGGCTCGAATAGTTAGGAAAACCATAGTCGGTCACCATACCCCAGTTGGACTGATTGCCTCCATAGAGTAATGGATTGTTATCCCAGCCTACCCAAGAATACGGGCCACTGCACTGAAGATCAGCACCTTTGCCCAGGCAGTCGCCCATAAATAGTTTGATGTACTTACCATCTGCTGCTAACGATGCTGTAATATTCGATACCCTATCTGGGGCATTAATCATAGTTTCAGGGTTAAAAATGGTACAGTCATCGATTCCGCTATACCAGTTCCACGAATTACCAGGGCTACGGCAAGACAATGCCCCGTTCTGCTGTCCAACAACCGCGTAGATATTAAGAGGTTCGACGGCACCACCAGGTTGATAATAAGGTACATCAGCAGAGTTCTTGAACGCCAGATCACCCTCAATGGAAACGGTCAGATAATCGTATAAACCGGAATTGATTATCGTGTGCACGGTGAAGTACTCATCCCTGTTCTGTGCCCACTTGTAGGCTCCCGACCAGGGCTGATCCGAGGATGATGCTGAAGCTATGGTGTTCAGATACTTTATCCTGCGATAATAGGAAGCGTTATCTGAGCCTTTGTACTGATAGACAAAGGCCAACCTACAATTGCCCTGGGTGTCGGCACCCCCGGTACCATTGGCGCAGGAAGGGTCGAACTCGTTGTGTTTCACGCGCAGGATGAAATCCATGCGCAGCTCATCCTGCCATGCATCTACCTTGTTGTTGTAGCCCATCATCCTATAGAGCAAAGGCTTCCTGCTGGCCGTCTCATCCTGCCCATCAATGGCATTGGCCTGGCTGGCCGAAAGCGCGCTCAGCCCAAGAGGAACAACCATGGCCAGCGTCGCCAGAAGGGCTACCAGAACGACGATGATCGAACGACGTGCATGCAGTGATCCCCTATTGTTCCGTTCCTGCAAACGCTTCAATACAATACCCCCCCCCCCAAACCACAATGAAATCATGCCCCAGACCAGATAGCACAGATCAACTCCGCTTTTGACTTATCCCCAATTAAGACAACTGCATATAGAGCACAACAATGCATCTTCAATTTTTCATTACCGCTCCAAATCGTACAGAGATAGAAGGCGTGATTTGGGATTCAGATAGGGTGTTTTGCGGCTTTCCAAAATCTTGACTCCACCAGGCCCAGCAATCAGCTAACGAGAAGCAACAAGCTGCCTTCTACGGAGGGCACGCTGCAGGCGCAAGTGACGCAACGGCAGCGTCACGGAAATTAAAAAAAAAACAGTGCCCGCGCTCATCTCCATGGAATTGGAGAGATGAGTGCGAGCCCTGTCTTATGCCGCGAGGGTCAGTGGCGACTCTCCTGCTTGTTCCTCAGGCAGGCCACGAAGCCCACCAGGCCTAGGGCTATCAGCAGCAGGATTTTGAGCACGGAAAGCGGCCATCCGCCGGTAAGCGGCAGGGAGGATGTCGAAGGCCGGAACTCCAGCTCCTGCGACACCGAGGCCGACTGGTTCCCGCCCTGGAACCTGCCCTGCGCGTCAGGGCCCTCGGCATCATCCGAAAGCACCTGGACGGCGACATCCCCCTGCTTCATCCCCTCAGGAGGAACCGCCTGCCAAATGCCCTGGCTCCCCACAGCCACATCCGTGCCGGTATTGTCAGGCCAGGTCACATGCACCATGGTCCCCTTGGTCTCAGGAATCTTCCTGTCCCCGTCCACATACTTGTAGGCCCTGCCGGCCACCTGGAAGACATCATGACGATCAACGGTCAGCGTGGTGGGCGTCATATCGACCTTCCGCTCGATGGAAGCCGGGCCCGAACGGAGGTTCATCGGGTTGACCATTTCAACCTGGAAGGCATAGGTCTGCGTCTCGTCGCTACCGTCGTAACCAGTGAACTTGTCAGCAGGAATGTTCAGCGACCAGGACCAGGTAGAAGCCGCCGTCTTGGTCAGGCTAAGCGTGAGGCCGGTCGTAGAATCTGAAATGGAAGATGCGGTGCCGACTGCTGCATCCCTCTGGAAAGTGTTGGCCGGAGTAGTTACCAAGCTGGTCCAGTCCGAGGCAGTGTTCTGCTTCATGGAAATGGCCATCTTGGAATCAGTCATCCCCAACTTCCCCGAGGACCAGGCCGTATACACAGGCGACACCTCACCCTTGAATGTGACCACCGAATCCGCAGGCAGGCTCCCGTTGACCGTATGGGGCACCGCCACCGAGAACTTGGCCGCATCCGGCACGTTCTCGCCCGAGACGAAATAAGCCGTGCCAACATTCGAGAAGTAGGAGGTCAGGCCGAACCCTGACGTGGACTCAACCACCCAGGCGTGATAGCGCCTGTAGCTGTTGTACTTATTGCCGGGATCCGGCGACGGATACTGCTTATTGGTGTCCTGTATCCACCAGGACCCTCCCTGCTTGCTGCCAGTGTCGGTCTCGCAAACAGCTTCCCCCAGCCTGAACCCCCACGTGTCCGAGCTTTTCACCAGGTCATCGCCATTTGTGCCCTGCCCATCCGCAATCGGATTGGTGGGGTCCTCTCCATACAGAACAACCGTATTAGGATGCTTGTCATCCTTGGAAGGCGTGCACTCACCACTGATTACCGGGTCAAGCTTGGTCGTATACACGCTCCCCGAAGCATCCAAACCGGCATCCCCATCATTCTCGATCTTCGTGATCGTCGGATCATCAGGACGCGGCACATTATACTTATAAAAAGCAGTATCAATCGTCCAACCCGCAGAGAGATTCGTATCCTTTTGCGCGGCGGACATGTTATCGTCAATCCCCACAAGACCAGCGCTCTTGGGGCTGTACACCTCAGGGCTGACGGCTGTACATTCCGTGCCATCAGAATTCCTGGTGTCAGGCCAGGTCACCAGCTTGAAATAGCCGTCAAGATCCTGCTTCTCCTTGGCCTCCTTGAAATCAATCCCGCCATCAGCCTTCTGAGCAGGCATAGGATTGCCATCCTTATCAGTCGCAAAAAGCACGTTGGTGGTATTCGCATACTTTGGGTCGGTCGGATTAACGTTATAAGCGCCATTGGTATTGACCATGCCCTGCAGTCCGTAGGTGGTAGTCAAAGTGTTGGGACTCGGCTGCTGGCCTGTCACCAGGACCGGCTCAGGAGTCAGTTCCTTAACAGGCACCCACTGGCTGTCCTTAAGAGCCACCCACTGATAGTAATAGGAACTGGTCTCAGAACATATGCCATTGGTTTTGTTGCCTGGACCACGCAAGTTCATCCAATACACGAAGAAAGACCGTGCCGGGGCCGTGCCCGGGGCTGTGGCATTTATATTTCCAACCGTACCATCGCTATAAGCCGGAAAACCATAATCGGTCACCATACCCCAATTAGCCTGATGGTTTCGATAGAGATATGGGTTGCTGTCCCACCCAACCCAGGAATATGGGCCGCTGCATTGCAGGTCGTCTCCTCCGCTACCCAAGCAGTCACCCATATACACTTTCATCTGTTTATCCTTCGATAAACTCGCGGTGATATTTGAATATCTATCCTGCAAGTTGCTCATGGAGGCTGGATCGAAAGTTGAGCAGGTTTCGGTACCCCATGCCCACGAAGAACTACCGCAAGACAGGATGGTATTCTGATCACCAACGATAGCAAAGACATTCAAGGGCTCAGGGTGACCACCAGCCACGAACTTTGCGGGATCTTTAGACTTATCCGCAATGTTCATGTCGCCTTCGATAGATATGGTCAAGTAGTCGTATAAACCCGAATTGATTATCTTATGAACAGTAAAGCGCTGCAGATGATTATCAGCCCACGCTGTAGCTCCATCATATGCATACCCAGTTTTGTTATTTTCAAGATAATCATCTGGAGTTATAGTGTTTATATACTTTACACGATGATAATCTGCAGGGTTATCAGAACCAACATACTGATATACAAAAGATAAATTGCAATTTGACTTACCACCGGTGTCTGCCTTACCAAGGTCGACACAATCCGGCTTGAACTCGTTGTGTTTCACGCGCAGGATGAAGTCCATGCGCAGCTCATCCTGATAGGTATCGATCCTGTCATTGAAGGCCATCATTCTATAGAGCAGAGGCTTCCTGCTCGCCGTCTCGTCCTGTCCATCAACGGCATTGGCCTGACTGGCCGACAGAGCACTCAGCCCAAGCGGAACGACCATGGCCAGTGTCGCCAGAAGGGTTACCAAAACGGCGATGATCGAACGGTTCACGTGCAGCGATCCCTTATTGTTCCGTTCTTGCAATCGCTTCAATACGAAACCCCCAAATCCCGATGGAATCATCTGCTAGAACAGATCAGCTCTGTTTTTAAGTTGTCCCCAATACCGCCGACTGTATCACAGAGATAAAAAAATCGCACCTTCGCGTTTTTTTTACATAAATCAAGCATAACCGGGCGCTCAGAGCATAATTATCGACGCTTCACGACCGTTCGCCGTACGGAATCTATAAGGATTTATCAGCCTCTAATATGGCCGTCGCCCAGCACCCAGCTGACAAGAATCGGCATGATGGCCGCCAGGGCCTTGCTCCTGTGTGAAATAGCGTTCTTTTCATCCGAGGTCATTTCCGCCGAGGTCAACGGCTGCCGGTCGCTGACACGCCGAGGCTGATCACGGGGCACGAAGATCGGGTCGTAACCGAAGCCATTGTCCCCTCGTGCCTGACGGATGATGCTTCCAGGCATCTCGCCGACCCTGGTCACTTGAGATCCACGGACGGCGTACCCCGGCACATCCGGAACGACCAGGGCGGCAGCACAGACAAACCGACCTCCCCTGTGATTGTCGGGAATGTCGTTCAGCTGGTTCAGCAAGAGCTCCAAGTTGGCCTGGTCATCGCCGTGGCGGCCGCTCCACCTTGCCGAAAGGATCCCCGGGGCGGCGCCCATCACATCAACGATCAGTCCCGAGTCGTCCGCCAGCGCGGGCAGGCCTGACTCCCGAGCGGCCTGCCCAGCCTTGAGAAGGGCGTTCTCCTGAAAAGTGGTGCCGGTCTCTACCGGATCGGGCAATCCAAGCTGCCCCGCCGAAACCAGCTCAATCTTCTGACCTTCATCGGCCAGGAAACCGTCGAGTATGTGACGAAGCTCAGCTAGTTTGCCCTTGTTGTGCGTGGCCACAACCACTTTTCTGGCCTGCCCCATACCAATCCTCCTCGCTGAAATGCCTGTTCCGGACGTCAGTCGGATGCCAGAGCCTTGCGCTGAGCGGCCTGAAGCTCCTTGTTCCCCTTGGTTGCCAGGTCCAGCAAGATGCCAAGCTCCTGACGATTGAAGGGACGATGCTCCGCCGTTCCCTGTATCTCTATGAAATCGCCGGAGCCGGTCATGGACACGTTCATATCGGTCATGGCCCTGCTGTCCTCCAGATAGGGAAGGTCAAGCATGGGCTTGCCATCGATGATGCCCACCGAGACGGCCGAGACGCAATCCTTGGTCACCTTGTCGGCACTGCGGATGTGATGGTGGTCCTGGGCCCATCTGAGGGCGTCGACCATGGCCACATAGGCGCCGGTGACCGAGGCTGTACGGGTGCCGCCATCGGCCTGAAGCACATCGCAGTCCAGCTGGATCTGATTCTCGCCTAGGGCCTTCATATCCACCACACCGCGCAGGCAACGGCCTATCAGCCGGCTGATCTCCTGGGTGCGGCCGCCGACCTTTCCTCGGACTGACTCGCGTGCAGTCCGGTCGCTGGTGGCCCTGGGGAGCATGGCATACTCGGCCGTGACCCAGCCCAGGCCGGAGTCCTTGCGCCAACGGGGCAGCGTCGGCGTAAAGGAAGCCGTGCACATGACCCTGGTCTTGCCGCACTCGATCAGCACCGACCCCTCGGGAGCCTCCGTCCAATGCCTGGTGATGACGACCGGTCGCAACTCATCAGCCGCCCTGCCGTCAGGCCGCAGCACGGCACCCTCCTGGAGCATGTCCTTGATAGCAACCATCAGTGATGATCCTTTCCCGTTCCGCCCAGGCTCCCCTGGTCTGGTCCCTATTATTCCGTCAGCCGTCTACCGATCAATGGTCAGCGGTGTCTTGGCCGGCAGGATGCGATCAATCAGGAAGATGACCAGCGACAGAGCAAAGAAGACGACCAGATACTCAGCCAGGTTGACCGTCAACTGGGCCCATCCCAAGTGCCCGAGGTCCAAGAAGGCATAGGGATAAGGGTTACCGCCCGCCTCCGGTCCCGAATGAGGCCAGATGGCGGCTCTGATCAGCACGAAGGCTACGTAGAAGGGGAAATAGATCAGCCAGGTCAGCACGTTGTGCCAGTGGAAACGACGATGAGGGTCGAACAAGAGGAAGTCCACCGATGCCAGGATGGGGCTGATGACGTGAATCATCCATGTGGTCCGGATGCCCAGGACCAGCTGGTAGTCCGTGCTGTTCAGCCCCAGAACCAGGATGGCCACCAGCCCGGTGATGACGATGTAGAGCGTCAGGCAGCCCTTGAGCCAGGCGGGAGGCTGGATGCCCTTGAGCAGGGTGGCCGCTCCGGCCCAGAGCATGACCAGACCCAGGGCGATATTGGTCTGGAAGGTAAAATAGACCCACTTGTTGCCGATTCCCAGCAGCCAGGCCTCGTAGGTGCCGCCCAGGCAGAAAAAGGCGATCAGCAATCGGTAGATGCCCACGACGAATCTCATGCGGATCAGCTTAGCCCGACCTTGGGAGGGCAGGGCGAGCCAGTAGGTCGGCAGAGGATTAGACTGGGGGCCAACCAAGGGCTTTTCCACCCACAAAGGGGAAGATATGAACGCTGAAAACAATAGCAAGGACACCGGAACCTCTACGGCTCTGATGACCGACATGTATGAATACACCATGCTGGATGCCGCCTTGCAGGACGGTACGGCCGGACGACGATCCGTCTTCGAGGTATACACTCGGCACCTGCCGGCGGGGCGCCGCTACGGAGTGGTGGCAGGCACTGGGCGGATTCTGGATGCGCTGGCGGATTTCCACCTCAGCGAGGACGAGCTTCGCTTCCTGTCCGACCGTCACATCGTCAGCCAGACCACCATCGACTGGCTGGAACACTTCCGCTTCACCGGAACCATCCGCGGCTACCGGGAGGGCGAGATATTCTTCCCCGACTCCCCCATCCTGCAGGTCGAAGGCGGCTTCGGCGAGTGCACCCTGCTGGAGACCCTGATCCTGTCCATACTCAACTACGACTCCGCCGTGGCCTCGGCCGCCTCCCGTATGGTCACCGCGGCCAAGGGCCGGCCCTGCATGGACATGGGCGCGCGCCGGGCCAACGAATACGCAGCCGTGGCAGCAGCCAGAGCGGCCATAGTCGGCGGATTCCAAGGGACCTCAAACCTGCTGGCGGCCAAGCGATACGGCTTCAAGGCCATCGGAACCGCAGCCCATTCATTCACCCTCCTTCATGACAATGAACGCGAGGCCTTCCAGGGGCAGATCCAGGCCTTGGGCAAGGGAACCACCCTGCTGACCGACACCTACTCCATCGAGGAGGCCGTCAGGACAGCCGTCGATGTGGCCGGACCAGAGCTGGGCGGGGTCCGCATCGACTCCGGAGACCTTGGCTCGCTGGCCCAGCAGGTCCGCGCCCAACTGGACTCCCTGGGAGCCACCAAGGCCACCATCACCGTCACCAATGATCTGGACGAGTACGCCATCGCCTCCCTGCAGGATGCCCCAGTGGACTCCTACGGGGTGGGCACCATGCTGGTCACCGGTTCGGGAGCCCCCACGTGCGCCATGGTCTACAAGCTGACCGAGCGCGAGAACTCCGACGGGGTCATGCAGGCCGTCGCCAAGAAGTCGGTGGGCAAGGCCTCGGTGCCGGGACGCAAGCTGGCCTACCGCTCCTATCACAACGGGGTGGCCGATGCCGAGCACATCATCTCGGGTGCTGAGGATGCGCTGGCAGCCTTTACGCCCCAGCAGGACTGGCGGGATCTGCTGGTCACCTACGTGGACCATGGCCAAAGCAGGCCGGAGTTCCAAGGCGAGCAGGCAGTCCTGGATGCCCGGGAGCACCGGGCCAAGGCCCTGGAGGAGATGCCCATCAACGCCCTCAGCCTGATGAAGGGCGAACCGGTCCTGCCCACCCTAGTGAGGACCATCTGATGAGCACACAATCCGAAGCCTACCAGCCCGACCCGAGCCGATACGATGCCACAACCTACCGGCACTGTGGCGACAGCGGTCTGAAACTGCCGCCCATCTGCCTGGGCTGCTGGCACAACTTCGGCGACACCACGCCCCTGGATCGTATGCAGGAACTATGCACGACAGCCTTCGACCACGGCATCACCCACTTCGATCTGGCCGACAACTACGGCCCTGAACCGGGCGCCGCCGAGCGCAACATGGGGATCATCCTGCGCCGGTGCTTCAGCCGCCACCGCCAGGAGCTGGTCATCTCCACCAAGGCCGGCTATGAAATGTGGCCTGGCCCTTACGGAAACCTCGGCTCACGCAAGCATCTGCTGTCCGGACTGGACCAGAGCCTGAAACGGCTGGGACTTGACTATGTGGACATCTTCTACCACCACCGCCCCGACCCGGACACGCCTCTTGAAGAGACCATGGGCGCTCTGGCCCAGGCGGTCACCAGCGGCAAGGCCCTCTACCTGGGACTGTCCAACTACGACGGGCCGACCATGGCACGGGCTGCGGCCATCCTGACCGAGATGCACGTCCCCTTCGTCATCAACCAGAACCGCTACTCCATCTTCGACAGAACCATCGAGGACAACGGGCTCAAAGAGGCCGTGATGAAAGAGAAGAAGGGACTGATCACTTTCAGCCCGCTGGCCCAGGGGCTGCTGACCGATCGCTACCTGCACGGGATTCCCGAGGACAGCCGGATTCGGGCCGACGGCCGCTTCCTCAAAGAGTCTGCGTTGACCCCCCGGCGGCTGAAGCAGATTCAGGATTTGAACGATCTGGCCCACCAACGCGGCCAGAGTCTGGCAGAAATGGCCCTGGCCTGGCTGCTCAGGGACCCCGCTGTCACCTCGGTGCTCATCGGCGCCTCCAAGCCCGAGCAGATCCTGGACAATCTCAAGGCCGTCCAGTCGGCCGACTTCAGCCAGGAAGAACTGGAGATGATCGACCGGATCGCCTTGGACAAGCAGTCCTGAAGCAGCCTGAACCGTTCAGTAGCGCTCAGTGGCTGCCGCCGGTCATCTGCTCGTAGATGCGCTTGCAGTCCGGGCAGACCGGATACTGGGAGGGGTCATGCTTGGGCACCCAGACCTTGCCGCAGAGGGCCACGACCGGTCGGCCGGTCAGCTTGGACTCGGCGATGCGCTCACGGGAGACGTAGTGGGCGAACCGGTCGGCATCGCCCTGATCGTTCAGCCGGGTTTTCTCGGCGGTCTCGGTGTCCGGACGATCCAGCACGGCCGTGCCAGTGCCCTGGTCGGGGTTCTGCTCCCGCTCCGGATCCTCCATGCGAATGCTCTTGCTTGCAGTCATGACATCCATGGTACGGCGGCGAGCTGCACGTTCGCTCCCTATGACGCGCTACGCTGAGAATCATGACTATCGCTGTATGCCCTGGCTCATACGATCCGGTCACCTCCGGCCACATGGACGTGATCGAACGCTGCGCCTGCTTCTTCGAGACGGTCCACGTGGTTGTGGCCGTCAATGCCGCCAAGACCCCCATGTTCAGCGAACAGGAGCGGGTGGCCATGATCCGCCGGGCCCTGGACGAGGACGGATACCCGAACATCACCGTAGCCTCTACCGACGGCCTGATCACCGACTACTGCCGCAAGGTGGGCGCCTCGGTCATCGTCAAGGGACTCAGGCAGAACGGGGACTATGAGGCCGAGCTGGGCATGGCCCTGGTCAATCGCAAGCTGTCCGGGGTGGAAACGCTCTTCCTGCCAGCCGATCCGGTGCGGGAGCATATCTCCAGCACCATCGTCAAGGACGTAGCCAGACATGGAGGGGACATCACCGGCATGGTCCCTGACAGCGTCGTGGATGCACTGATAGACACATTGCACAGGGACACACCGCACACGGAAAAGAGCCAATGATGAACGAGCAGACCCAGGAAAGGGACGATGACGAGCCTATCGACGACTCGACCAGAGCGAGCGCGCCCAAGCCAGCAGTCGACATGAAGGACCTGCCCGACCTGCAGGAGGACCGCAACGAGAGCGGGAACCCCCGATCGGAATTCACCACCGTCTATGACATCATCGATCGGATCCAGGCCATGCTGGATGAGGCCAAGGCCCCCATTTTCAGTCCGGGACTGGTCAAGGTTGACCGAGACGAGCTGGCCGACGACCTCAACGAGCTCAAGAAAATGCTGCCAGTGCAGCTGGAGCGAGCCTCGGCGCTCATGAGGGAGGCGGAGCGTAGGCTGAATACGGCGCAGACCCAGGCCAACGCCACCATGTCCGACGCCCAGAGCCGGGCTGCAGACATCGTCAAGGAGGCCGGCGAGCAGGCCCGCTTCCTGGCCGGCCAGGAGAATGTGGTGGCCATAGCCCGACAGAAGGCCCAGACCATCATCGACACGGCCCAGGCCCAGGCAGACCGTCTGGTCCAGGGAGCCGATGGGTATGCCGCCCAGGTCATGGGCGAGCTTGACACCCAGCTGGGCAAGATGAGCCAGGATGTGCGTGCCGGCCTGGAGGTTCTCCAGCAGCGTGAGCAGGAGGCAGCGCGTAGCATGAACGCGTCAGTCTCGGACCAGGGAAAGGAGACGCAGGGATGAGCAGACCGGAGGATTCCCCCTGGGCGGTTTCAGTGGCCCAAGTGTCAACGCGGGCAGGGCAGAGCACCCGGGTGGACCGTGATTTTCCAGCTCCGGAGGGCATCGGCGACCAGGTAGTGGGCATCCCGGCAGGAACACCCGTGCATGTGGAGGGCGACATCGACTCCCTGGTGGATGGACTCTTGTTGCAGGCCCACATCAGCGTACCGCTGAAGACCGAATGCACGCGCTGCCTGAGGCCTGTGGATACCAGCATCCAGGACGATCCGGTGGTCTTCTTCCCCTACAAGGATCCCGAACCGGAGCCAACCCATGGCAAGGAGGAGATTCTGGCCGAGCAGGAGGAGGCCAGCGGCCAGACCTATCCTCTGGCCAGCGGGGGCGCTTTCATGGACTTGGAAGCCCTGCTGCGTGACACCCTGGTGGAGGCCCTGCCCCTGCAACCCCTGTGCCGACCCGACTGCCGAGGCCTGTGCCCCCAGTGCGGCATGGATCTGAACGACCATCCCGATCACCACCACGAGATAATGGACGACCGCTGGGCGGCCCTGGAGGGACTCAAGCAGCGTCTGGAGCAGGAGGAGAACCCCGGCAACAACGGCCAGGCTGGCGAATGACCGGAGGTTGCGGTAGACTGCTCTACGCTTAAGCTCGAAGTATTCGATCGAAACAGAGGACAATATGGCACTGCCAAAGTACAAGACCTCGCGCGCCAACACCCATTCCCGGCGCGCCAACTGGAAGACCCAGGCCGCCGCTACGGTGACCTGCCCCAACTGCGGAGCTCCTGCGCTGCCGCACATGGCATGCCCCAGCTGCGGCATGTACCGTGGGCGCGTCTACCGCGACGCCATTCGCTCGCAGTTCAGCAAGTGAGCCAATCGGCGATCGACACGCAATGAGAAAACCCCGGCCATCGACGGGTGGCAGGGGTTTTTCCATATCATCAGACGGCAAGGCCGAGAAAGCGAGAAGGGCTATGCAGACAGGGCACTCCAGGAAGGATCAGGAAGACCACATGCGGCAGGAGGAACAGGAGCAAGTGGACTCCGGCAACCAGGCGGCTGAGGAGCTCTTCCAGGCCTTGGGCGGCAGGATCAGCCCGGAGCTGCTGGTACACGCCCTGACCCATCGCTCCTTCGCCCATGAGCACCCGGGCATGCCCAACAACGAACGGCTGGAGTTCCTGGGCGACGCGGTTCTGGAATTAGTGGCCACTGAGACCCTGTACAAGGTTCATCCAGACATGACCGAGGGCCAGTTGGCCAAGATGCGGGCCAAAGCGGTCTCCGAGGAGGCCCTGTCGGCCATCGCCCGGGAGAAACTGCACCTGGGCCGGTATATTCTTCTGGGCCGCGGAGAGAGCGAAAACGGCGGGGCTGACAAGGACTCCATACTCTGCGACACCGTCGAATCGCTGATCGGGTCGGTCTTCGTGGAGCACGGCATCGAGGGGGCCAGGACCACCGTCCATACCCTTCTTGACGACACCCTGGCCGAAGTGGCCACTGAGGGACCGGCACTGGATTGGAAGACCTCGATCACCGTCAAGGCCCACAAGCTGGGCCTGGGCGAGCCCCGGTACGCCATGGCGGTCTCCGGGCCGGAATACGCCCAAGTCTTCACCGCCGAACTGCGCCTGGAGGACGGCGGGACCGTGATCGGCAAGGGCCAGGCCAGCAGCAAGCGGAAGGCCCAGCTGGCTGCTGCCGCCCAAGGGTGGAATCGGCTGGACGACCAGGATCTGCTTGCGACCCTGCGCGCCGAGCAATCCTCCTGAGATCTCAGACGGAATTCCGGCATGCGGTACTGCGCCAACGCCCCGACCAGACCCCTGTTTAGACTATGGGCATAACCCGGAGGCACGCCGTCACGAACGGCACAGGTGCCTCCTCCTGATCGGGAATCGTCCGCCCACCCCGCCGACGCTCCGACAGGTTCGTATTTCGACATGCACGGCCGCAGGTCGGCGCGCAGTCTGGAGGTCGAGAGGAAACATGAGTCTGCCGACACCTCTGCAAGCATTCAGCTCGGTACCCAAGAACTGGGACCATGACGACAAGGATGTCCCCGCCCAGGGCGAGCCCATGACGGGAGCCCAGGCGCTGATTCGGTCCCTGGAGGATCTGGGTGTCACCCAGGTCTTCGGCGTTCCAGGAGGCGCTATTCTGCCCGCCTACGACGCCATTGACGAGCAAGTGCGCTTCAGCTTCACACTGACCCGCCACGAGCAGGCAGCCGGCCACGCAGCCGAGGGCTACGCCGTCTCCACGGGCAAGGTGGGGGTCTGCCTGGTGACCTCCGGACCCGGGGCCACCAACATGGTCACCCCCATAGCCGATGCCATGATGGACTCGGTTCCCCTGGTAGTGGTGACCGGCCAGGTGGGTGTGGACTCCATCGGCACCGATGCCTTCCAGGAAGCCGACATCGTGGGCATCACCTACCCGGTCGCCAAACACTCCTATCTGGTGACCAAGGCCCAGGACATCCCCCGTGTCATGACCGAGGCCTACCACATCGCCCGCTCGGGAAGGCCCGGCCCGGTGGTGGTGGATCTGAGCAAGACGGCCCAGAACGGCAAAATGCTTTACTCCTGGCCCCAGGAGATGATTCTGCCCGGCTACAACCCGGTGACGCGGGCCCACGGGCACGTCCTGGACGATGCCGCCCGGCTCCTGGTCCAGTCGCACAGACCGGTCCTCTATGTGGGCGGCGGCGCAGTCCGGTCCGACGCCCGTCGGCAGGTCCAAGAACTCGTCCGAGCTACCGGTGCCCCCATGGTCACCACCCTGCCTGCGCGAGGCATCGTACCCGACTCCGATCCAGCAGTTCTGGGAATGCCCGGCATGCACGGCACGGTGGCCGCCAACGGGGCCATCCAGCACTCCGACCTGCTGGTGGCCGTGGGCACTCGCTTCGACGACAGGGTGACCGGCAGCCTGGAGGACTTCGCCCCGGTGGCTCGGGTCATCCACATCGACATCGACCCGGCCGAAATCGGCAAGAACCGGCAGGCTGATGTACCCATCGTCGGGGACGTGGGCCAGGTACTGGACGATCTGATCCCGGCGCTCAAGGCGGCCCAACGCACCTGGGGCAAGCCCGACCTCAAGCCCTGGTGGCGGCTGATCGACGGCTGGCGGCACGACTACCCCACCACCTTTGAGCCCAGCCCGGACGGCACCCTGGCCCCCCAGTGGGTGGTCCAGACCCTGAGCAACAAGGCCGATCCGGATACTATCTGGGTATCCGGCGTGGGCCAGCACCAGATGTGGGCCAGCCAGTTCATCGACTTCGAACGCACCCGCTCCTGGGTCTCCTCCTGCGGGCTGGGGACCATGGGCTACGGCCTGCCCGCCGCGATAGGAACAGCCATCGGCACCAGGGAAGAGGAGGATCCGCGGCCCGTCTGGCTGATTGACGGGGACGGCTCCTTCCAGATGACCTCCGAGGAGCTGGCCACGGCCGGGCAGGCGGGACTGCCCATCCGCATCGCCATACTCAACAACTCGGTCTACGGCATGGTCCGTCAGTGGCAGACCCTCTTCTACGGCAGCCACTACTCCCAGACCAACCTGGAGGACGGCGGCGCCAAGCCCACAGACGGCAACGGCATCCCCGACTTCGTCAAACTGGCCGAGGCCTATGGCTGCCTGGGACTGCGGGCTTTTACCCAGGAACAGGCCCTGGAGGCCATCGATAAGGCCAACGCAGTGACCGACCGACCGGTCCTGATCGACTTCCGCGTCTGGAAGGATGCCATGGTATGGCCCATGGTCCCGGCAGGCGCCTCCAACGACACCATCATCTACAAGCCGGGCGTGCAGCCCCTGGCCGGCATCCGTCCTGAGCAGGAGCAGCCCGAGCCGCATGAGCAGACCGGAGCCGATCGGGCAGCCATGGCCAGCGACGCCGCCGGTCGCATGAACAAGTAGGAAAGGGGCACCACATGGCCAATTATCCAGCATCCAAGCCCGGTTCCGAACGGCACACCCTTTCCGTTCTGGTCGAGAACCGCCCCGGCGTCCTGGCAAGGGTGGCCGGCCTGTTCGCCCGGCGCGCCTTCAACATCAACTCCCTGTCCGTCTCGTCCACTGAGCGAGACGACATCTCCCGGATCACGGTCACAGCAGATGTGGAAGCCGTCCCTCTGGAACAGATCATCAAGCAGCTCAACAAGCTCCTGCATGTCCTCAAGATCGTCGAACTCAAGGGCGACGAGGCCGTGGAACGCGAACTGGTCATGATCAAGGTCAAAGCCAACGAACGCAACCGCTCCGACGTGCTGGAGATCGTCAAACTCTTCCGCGTACGCGTAGTCGACGTCCACCCCGAGTCCCTGACCATCGAAGCCACCGGGGCCGAAGGCAAGTTGGAAGCCCTGCTGCGGTTGCTGCAGCCCTTCGGCATCATCGAGCTGGTCAGGTCGGGCGCCGTGGCCGTGACTCGGGGACCCCGGGCCCTGAGCGAGAAGGTGCTGGGCTCCCAGATCACCGACCGCTGACTCAACCCGTTATCCTGGAAGGCGGTGCGCATGACTGACGATGTGACGGCGGGAATGAGCCGGACCGGCCGAATCGAATGGGAGCGGATGGTATCCGGCCAGGTCTATCAGGACACCCATCCCGACATCGATCGCCAAAGGGAACGGGCCGAGAATCTCTTCCTTGAATACAACAGGACCGGCCCCGGACAGAAGCAGGAACGCCGACGGATTCTGGAAGACCTGCTGGGCCGGGTAGAGCAGGATGTCGTCATCAATCCCGACTTCAGATGCGAAGTCGGTTGCAACATACGAATTGGCAGCCAGACGCTGATCAATTATGGAGCCGTCATGCTGGACAACGCTCCGATCACCATAGGCAGGAACGTGTGGATAGGCCCCGGCGCAGGGCTCTTCTGCACCAACCATGCCCTGGACTATGAGGAACGGAAGGCTGGCGCCTGCCAGGCCCGACCCATCGAAATCTGCCAGGGTGCCTGGCTGGGTGGCCACGTGGTCGTCCTGGGAGGAGTGCGGATTGGCCGTGGGGCCGTCATCGGAGCGGGGTCTGTCGTCACCCATGACATACCGGATCAGGTAGTTGCGGTCGGCAACCCCTGCACCGTCCTGCGACCTATCACCGATGCGGACGGAACCGGTTACCTGGACAGAATTCGTCAACGTGACCAGGAGAACGACCAGGACCAATAAACCCCCTCCCTCTGGAAAGCCCACAGCTCATTCCATCCAAGGTTGGCGGTAGATTGGGGAATCATGCCCATCTATGATCTCGGTCTGGAACACGTCGCTCTATCCTTCGCCACCAAAACCATCTTTACGGATGTGACGCAGGGCATCTTCGAGGGTGATCGGATCGGCATCGTGGGCCGAAACGGCGACGGCAAGTCCACCCTGCTGCACCTGCTGAAAGGCAGCCAGGAACCTGACCAGGGCCGGGTGACCATGCGCAATGGACTCACCTTTGGCATGTTGGACCAACGTGATCCCCTGAAGGACGAGGACACGGTCCGCAAGGCGGCCCTGGAGAATCGACAAGACTACGAATGGGCTGCCGACCCCAGATCCCGCGAGATCGTCGAGTCCCTTCTGGGGGGCATGGAGCTGGAGGCCAAGGTGGGCACCCTGTCAGGCGGTCAGCGCCGCAGGGTGGATCTGGCCCGGCTGCTGCTTCAGGATTGGGACATCCTGGCCCTGGATGAGCCGACCAATCATCTGGATCTGCTCACCATACACTGGCTGGCCGAGCATCTGAAGAACCGCTGGGCCAAGAATTCCGGAGCCCTCCTGCTGGTCACCCACGACCGCTGGTTCCTGGACGAAGTCTGCACCTCCATGTGGGAGGTGCATGACGGAACCATCGACCCCTTCGAGGGCGGCTACAGCGCCTACATGCTCCAGCGGGTGGAACGCGAGCGCCAGGCTGATCTGGCCGAGACCAAGCGCCGCAACCTGGCCCGCAAGGAACTGGCCTGGCTGACCCGAGGCGCCCGGGCCCGCTCGACCAAGCAGAAGTTCCATGTCAAGGCCGCGCAGGAGCTGATCGCCGACGTGCCACCCATGCGCAACAGCCTGGAGCTTAAGCGGATGGCCACCTCCCGCCTGGGCAAGCAGGTGGTGGACCTGGTCGACGTGACCAAGATCTATCCAGGGGCCGACTCTGATGCCGACGGAAACCAGAACGACCGGGTCCCCTCCCCCCATGCCGAACGGCCTCTGATGGGCTCGGTGACCGTGGCCGCCGATCCCGGCAAGGACCGTCCGGGCACTGCAGCGGCCGACACCCTGACCATCAGCGGACACAAAGTCCTGGACGATGTGACCTGGCTGATCGGCCCTGGCGACCGGTTTGGCATCGTAGGCGCCAACGGAGCTGGCAAGTCCACTCTGCTGGGTCTGATTGACGGCAGCGTGGCTCCCACAGCAGGACACGTCAAGGTGGGCAAGACGGTCCGCTTCGCGGTGCTGACCCAGCGTCTGGATGAACTGGAGAAGCTGGGCCGCTATCGGATCAAAGAGGTCCTTAGCCGCTACAAGCCCACCTATCTGGTGGAGGGCAAGGAGGTGTCCCCGAGCCAACTGATGGAGCGCTTGGGCTTTGAAAGCTCCCAGCTGATGACCAGGATCGGCGACCTCTCTGGCGGACAGAAGCGCCGCATGCAGCTCCTGCTCATCCTGCTGAACGAGCCCAACGTGCTGGTCATGGACGAGCCAGGCAACGACCTGGATACCGACATGCTGGCCGTCATGGAAGACATGCTGGATTCATGGCCGGGCACTCTGATCGTGGTCTCCCACGACCGCTACCTGCTGGAGCGGGTGACCGACCAGCAGTTCGCGCTGATCAACGGCAAGGTGGTTCACCTGCCCGGCGGTGTCCAGGACTACCTGGACATGGTCGAGTCGGCCGACCGGGAAGCTGCTGATGCACCGGATCAGGCATCAGCCAAGGAGACCGGGAATCACAACCAGGCCAAGGCCGAACGTGTTGCCAAGCGAAATCTGAGCAAGCAGGCCTCTGCCATCGAGCGCAAGCTGGCCAAACTGGCTGATCAACGCAAGGATCTTGAACGACAGATGGCTGAGCATGACCCCAGCGACTATCAGGGTCTCAACGAGCTCAACAGCAAACTCAAGGATCTGACCGAGCAGTCGGACCAGCTTGAGGAGGAGTGGCTGACCATCGGGGAGGAGCTGGAGTAGCCTCAGGCAGCGGCCAGCTGGGCGGCCTGGGTTGAGCACCTGGCCGCAAAGGCAGAAAAGATGGCATCGGCCAGGGGCTGCATCTGCGGCATCCCTTTCATAAAATCGTCGCGCATTTTAGCGATCTTGGACTTCTTCATCGTGCCGACCATGCTCGGCACCTGCATCCACTCCTCGAAAATGGGCGCCGTCACCTCCAGGTGGAACTGCAGGCCCAAGGCTGATCCAAGCCGAAAAGCCTGAACCTTGGTTGCCTGGGAGCGGGCCAGGAGCTTGGCCCCCGGCGGGAGGGTGACCTGGTCGGCGTGCCAGTGCAGCACATCTGTGTTCTTGCTCCACATGGCCACGTCGTCGTCCTGCCCCACCCACCGGATGGGCCCCATGCCGTATTCGGGCTCCTGGTCCCGCATCAGGGTGCCGCCCAGGGCCCGCGCCAGAATCTGATGACCCAGGCAAATCCCCAGAATGGGCTTGTTGGCAGCCATTGCCGCCTTGGCCAGCTTGGTCTCAGCCTTGAGTCCAGGGTGATGCGCGTAATCGTCAGCCGACATGGGCCCGCCCATGATGACCAGTCCCGCCAACTCACGCGAGCGCGGCAGCTTGGGCTTCTTCTCGTCCACGATATTGGTGATCTCGGTGTCCAGCCCGCACTCCTGGAGGTTGTCGAGAATGCGACCCGGCTTCTCCCAATCCACATGCTGGACTATCAGCACCCTTGGTTTCGCCATGATTCCATTCTTGCACACATGCCGCCGGACCGGGTCTGCAGGCTCGGCATTTCCTCTTGGACGGTCAGCAAGCCTTGGTAGGCTCAAGGATATGGATACGAGTTCGCAACCGCATGATTCCAAGGCTTCAGTCAGCCTCGCCGCAGCTGGTCTGCGTCTGTACGACACGGCTGATCACCAGGTGAGCCCCTTCCGACCCATCGAACCGGGCAAGGTTGGCATCTACGTGTGCGGGGCTACGGTGCAGAGCTCGCCCCACCTGGGCCACATCAGAACCACGCTGGCCTTCGACGTGATCAGGCGCTGGCTGCTCAGGCTGGGCTACCAGGTGACCCTGATCCGCAATGTGACGGACATCGACGACAAGATCCTGACCAAGGCGGCGGCCAACGGCCAGCGCTGGTGGGAGCGGGCCTACATTTACGAGCGCGAATTCACCCATGCCTATGAGACCATGGGAGTCCTGCCACCCACCTACGAGCCTCGAGCCACCGGGCACATCCCCGAGATGATCGACCTGA
This sequence comes from Bifidobacterium apousia, assembly GCF_007559275.1. Taxonomy (GTDB): domain Bacteria; phylum Actinomycetota; class Actinomycetes; order Actinomycetales; family Bifidobacteriaceae; genus Bombiscardovia; species Bombiscardovia apousia. The sequence continues at coordinate 182,617 of NZ_VMHK01000002.1, read as the reverse complement.
TCCAGCGCATCATCGACCGCGGCCATGCCTATGTAGTGCCTGACGAACAGGGCCGTCCATCAGGCAACGTCTACTTCGACGTGGCCTCCTGGCCTGAGTATGGTGCCCTGACCCACCAGCAGACCGGCACCCAGCCCGCTGACGAGCAGGCCGCCGCCAACGACCGGCTAGGGCCCAGCATCGACACCGATGAGCAGGCTGCCGACGCCGATGAGGAGCCCGGCAAGCGAGACCCCCGCGACTTCGCCCTATGGAAGGCACCCAAGCCCACCGATCCGCCCACAGCTCGTTGGCAAACACCCTTCGGCACAGGTCGGCCGGGCTGGCATCTGGAATGCTCAGCCATGAGTCACCGCTATCTGGGCGCGGAGTTCGACATCCACGGAGGCGGACTGGATCTGCGATTCCCCCACCACGAGAACGAGATGGCCCAGTCGCACGCGGCCGGCTGGGGGTTCGCCCACCGATGGATGCACACGGCCTGGGTGACCCAGAAGGGCGAGAAGATGAGCAAGTCCCTGGGCAACGGATTGTCCGTGGACCAGGTATTGTCGCAGCATCCGGCCTGGGTGGTGCGCTATGCCCTGGTGTCGGTGCAGTACCGGTCCATGCTGGAGTGGTCCGACCAGTCCCTGCAGGAGGCCGAGGGCGCCTACGAGCGCATCAGCAACTTTGTGGACCGGGCCGGTCGGATCCTTGGAGCGCAGCCCGAGCGCGCCTGCGTGACGGAGCTGAGTGCGGATGATCTGCCAGAAGACTTCGTGCAGGCCATGAATGACGACATCAACGTCTCAGGCGGTATGGCTGCCCTCTATGCGCTGATCCGTCAAGCCAACGCGGCCATGGATGCCCATTCTGAAACTCTGGACCGGAACTGGCTGACCAATGCCCTGCTCCAGGTCAGAGCCATGCTGGATGTCTTCGGCCTTGATCCCCTCGATCCCCACTGGGATGGAGCCGCAGCCAACCGCGACAATAGGGCCTTGGACACCCTGAATGCCTTGGTAAGCCAACAGTTGCAAGAACGCGATCAGGCGCGAAAGGATCACGACTTCGCCCGGGCCGATGCCATCAGAGATCAACTGACGGCGGCCGGCGTGACCGTGGCGGACACACCCGCTGGCAGCACCTGGGACCTGAGCCGCTGAACCCATGTCCGACATACGCGACGTCGCCAGAAGGGCCGGGGTCTCGGTCAGCACAGTATCTTATGCCTTCTCCGGCAAACGTCCCGTCTCTCCGGAAACCTACCAGCGGATCATGCAGACTACCAATAAGCTGGGCTTGGTCACGGTTTCAGGAGGCAAGGTCGGCCCCAGCCCGCTCTTGACTGCAGGACATCTTCGGGACGTACCCCCCCCCCGTCCTCTGTGCTCTAAAGCTTCGGGCCTGCTGACCTGAACCTTGGCCAAGGGTACCCTGACCGATCCGAGACAACCTGGAGCAGCGCCCAGCCATCAGGCCCGCTTGTATCAGATGCCAGAATCGAAAAGCCAACAATCGGGCTTAATCAGAATCCCTCAACGAGGCCGACGATCCCGTTCCCCTGTCTCCAGCACCTTTTGCGGGAAGGGTTGGTGGGGCTCCTGCTGGTACCAATACGCCACGCTGGCCAAGTCGTCCTGACGCTCGAAGTATCCCTGCTCATCCACACCTATCTGTTGCAAGGTCACCTTGATATCACTGGCAAAAATGATGGGGTCGGGTATATGCCAACGGTAGAACCCCCGAGTCACCGGGGTGTCGGCATCCCAGTACTGGGATTCGCGGTTGTCCAACTGCCTGGAGTGGAAGGGGAAGCCCATGTAGGCCCCGCTGTAGGTGGCCTCGTGCATCCGGCCATCCGGGTCCTGCCCGGCAAAGCTCCAGGCACCGCCGAAGTAGTCTTCGCTGCCTGTGGAGCACCAGGTAGGATAGTCCTTGTCTCCGTCCAGGTAGACCTTGACCTCACCCTCGCCCCACCAACGACTCTCCAGAGCAGTTAGAGCCAGGTAGGTGCCCACGTAGGAGCCCCGACCATGCACTCCATCCAGGATGACGTAATCCTGGCCTAGTTCGGTGACCCGCTGACGGCGCCACTGGGCATGGAAGGTCATGACATCCTCGGGCAGCTCGTCCTTTTCCACATAGTCGATTTGGTAGAAGAAAGCCTCAATTGGCTCGTTGTGTCGGTTGCGCAGGACGATCCGTGCCCCGTTATGGAAGGGCATGGGCCAGAAGCAGTTGAACCCGCGGCGCGGGTAGACTGCCACGGGAACGGATTCCACCCGACAGGCCTGGGCATGGCCACAGCAGAAGAAGTCGCCAAGGGGGACGCTGACGGACGGTGTCTGTTCACCATCCCAGTAGCATTCCAAGATCAGATTACGCAATACGTTGGGTCCGGTGGGCGAGGTGGCATCGGTCACAGTCATCCAGATATGACGGATCTCTCCCGCACCGGACAAGTCAGCGAGGATGACGTCCTGTCCCGAGGGAATATTTTTGAGACAGGGAGTCCCTTTCCTAGAGGGACCCAATTGACTGGCCGTCATAGCTGCCCTGCCCTTGCCACCCTGAGGGTTCTCAGCATTGACGCAGCGAGTTCGGTCCGTGGTTGTGCGAGTCAGTGCCTCTAGACCGTTTGCATTGTTCGGCATGGTCATACCCATGATTATGGTTGCCTTTCGTGTTCGGGCCCTCTGCTCTTCTCCCCTGCTTTTGTAGCGGACGGCCATGTTCAGTGTACTTACAGCTTGTGAGTTGCTTGACAGCGCCCTCCACTATTCCTTGTGAACACTTTTGCGGAAATACGATAAAGAAGGTGCCGACAGTCTACCAAGGCACCCACAACAATGGCCGATTTCAAGGCAATCTGGGAGGGAAGGACCCGTATACCATAGAAAACAGCTGGGTACCATAGCAACACAGAAAGTCAAGGGGGTCGATCCAGCAGCACTGCATGCCTCACGCTGTACCCAAAAGAGCGATTCGCTGCAACAGCTAGAGGAAACCGAGCCAAAGCAGTTGGTCGGCTCTTTGTCGACATACAGGTCAAAACGAAAGACATTACCGACTCGTTCGATGAGGCCAGAGGAACTGTCCGTGGTTCAACAAAGATGGTAAAAGAAATGATGACACGGAACCCAGGCCATGAGCAGTGCCGAACGAGATTGCTCGGTTCGACTGTGCCCAAGCTGCCAGTAATCGTGCCGTTTTCGGCTTGGTATTGCAGGCTTACGATGATGGCAACGACTCCAGGCGGGCCCTGAAGTCCGTAGCGGAAAACCCGAAAAGTACCAGAAGCAACGTAGCCGATCTCCTTCCGGAACAATCCGGTCAAGCTCAAGGCCATTCCGGGCCTTTTTCTGGCTTTCATGCCGGCTCCCTGCTCCCTCGCATGCATCGACTACGATTCAAGATGTCAACAAATTTTCGAGGGGAATACATCACAGGATGGCAATCCTCGGAATATGCAACAACAATATCGAATCGTTTCGATTCAGTATAACGTCTGAACCTGGTCTATGTCAATAAACAAGATGTGCTCAAACGGTTTTGTAAGCTCGAGAACGTTCATTTTCTGCGCTTAAGACAGCCGCGAAAGCAATAGGTAGCCAACAGCCAGCAACAAGCAGGAGCACAAGAAAGCAGTCACTATCGCCTTATGCTTGGGGTAGGAAGGCTTATTGCCAGCAGCTACCGGCCAATCTCCCGGCTGACAGGTAGACTTGGGGCATTATGGCAGCATTTTCATCTTTGACCGATCGGCTCTCCCAGGCCTTCACCCATCTGCGCTCCAAGGGGAAGCTGACCGAAACCGACATCGACGGCACAATCCGCGAGATCCGCCGCGCCCTCCTGGATGCCGATGTCTCCCTGGACGTTGTGCGCTCCTTTACCGGGCGCATCAGGGAACGCGCCCTGGGCGAGGAGGTCTCCAAGGCCCTGAACCCGGCCCAGCAGGTGGTCTCCATCGTCTACGACGAACTGACTGACATCCTGGGCGCGGGAGTGGATCGACCACTCAATTTCGCTAAGAACCCGCCCACAGTCATCATGCTGGCCGGCTTGCAGGGTGCAGGCAAGACCACGCTGGCCGGCAAGCTGGGCTACTGGCTCAAGGATGCCGGCCACACCCCCCTGCTGGTGGCGGCCGACCTGCAGCGGCCCAACGCGGTCACCCAGCTCCAGGTGGTCGGCGAACGCGCCGAAGTACCGGTATATGCACCCGAGCCAGGCGTGCAGACCAGCGGATCCGAGCTGGCGACCCCCGGACAGGTCACTGGCGATCCGGTCAAGGTGGCAGCCGACTCGATCAGGGTGGCCAAGGACAAGCTCTACGACGTGGTCATCATTGATACGGCCGGTCGACTGGGCGTGGATCAGGAGCTGATGGAGCAGGCGCGCAATATCCGCGATGCCGTCCACCCCGACGAGATCCTCTTCGTCATCGATGCCATGATCGGCCAGGACGCGGTCGCTACGGCCAAGGCCTTCGACCAGGGCGTGGACTTCACCGGCGTGGTGCTGTCCAAGCTGGACGGCGATGCACGCGGCGGCGCAGCCCTGTCGGTAGCATCGGTGACCGGCAAGCCCATCCTCTTCGACTCCAACGGCGAGGGCCTCAAGGACTTCGAGGTCTTCCACCCCGACCGCATGGCCTCCCGCATTCTGGACATGGGCGACATCCTGACGCTGATCGAGCAGGCGCAACGCCAGTTCGACGAGGAGGAGGCCCGCAAGGCCGCTGGGAAGATGTCCGAGGGCAGCTTCGGCCTGGACGACTTTCTGGAGCAGCTCCAGCAGGTTCGCAAGCTGGGCTCCTTCAAGAGCATCCTGGGCATGATCCCAGGCATGGCCCAGCACCGCAAGGAGCTCGAACAGTTCGATGAAAAGGAAGTGGACCGGACCCAGGCCATCATCCAGTCGATGACTCCCCAGGAACGACGCGACCCCAGCATCATCGACGGATCACGACGGGCCCGGATCGCCTATGGCGCCGGCACTACGGTCTCGGCCGTCAACGGCCTGCTGCAGCGGTTCGAGCAAGCAGCCAAGATGATGAAGCGGATGACCAATGGCAGCCGCTCAATCCCAGGCATGGGCGGCATGGGCGCTGGCGGCGGCAAGAAGGGCAAAAAGGGCAAGAAAGGCCGCAAGGGCTCCCGTTCAGGCAATCCCATGAAGCGGGAGGCCGAAGAGAAGGCGTTACGCGAGCGCCTGTCCGGCAAGGGCAAATCCTCCGGCGGCTCGGCCTTCGCCAAGCGGCCCGAGACTCCGCAGATGCCTGAAGGCCTGCCTGACCTGCCCCCCAACCTTGGCGGTGGACTGGGCGGTCTCTTCGGCGGCCGCTAACCCCCTCCCTCATGCAGGAGACAATGGCACGTGAACACCCTTCTCTGGATTCTCCTGGGGCTCATCGCCTTGTGGATGGCCCTGCGCTTCCTGCCTGCCGGAGCTGACCGGCACCGCCCTCTGGTGGAGCTGATCGCCCTGATCGACCTGTTGGCCGTTCCCCTGTTGGCCATCTTGGTCTGCGCCCTGGTGATCCAGGCCTGGCCACAGTCCGCCCTGGCCATGATCGAGCTGACTCTGGTCACCTTGTGGAGACTGCAATACAGGTTTCACCTGCCCTCTCCCATGGGCTCGGGGCACAAAGATGGGCTGCTTGATACAAAGAACCAAGCAGACGCTGATGCCGACATTCCCGGATCGCATCAGTCCAATCGGGATATAACTGATCCTGCGCTCAGCCTGAAAGTCATGACACTCAACTGCCGCTATGGCAAGGCGGATGCGCAGTCCATCCTGGAACAAGTTCAAAGCCAGAATGTCGACATTTTAGCCCTGCAGGAGGTGAATTCGACGCTGCTAACTCGTCTGCGGAAGGCAGGGATGAGGCAGACCATGCCATACCTCGTGGAGGGACCGCAGACCCAGAATGACAATGGCGGCAGGAACGCCCTCTTCTCTCGTCGGGAGCCCATGTGGTCTCAGCCGGCAGGCCTTGATTTGGAAGCCTCCGCCGTCCCCATAATGCTCTTGCATACCCAAGCTGGAACCATCCGCCTGGCTTCAGTCCATCCCAAGTCGCCCCAGCGCGGCGCCAGACAATGGGGCCTAGGCATCGAGCGCCTGGCATTACTGAACAGCGAAAAGTTGGCGGCCGCCCCAGACATGGAATCGCCTGCATTCACCATCATCATGGGCGACTGCAACGCCAACCTGCACCACCCCACCTTTCGGGCCATGCTGGAGTCCGGCAGGCTGTGCGATGCCTCCCTGTCCTTGAGTCGCGGCATGCATCCGACCTTTCCGCATTGCCAGGCATTGTTGCCACCGCTGATCGAAATCGACCATATCCTGGTCAGCCAAGGCATCAGGATCACATCAATGAAGGTCATGAAAATCCCGCACACCGACCACTGTGGCCTTTTGGCTCAACTGCGCCTGTGAGCCTGAGCAGAGGCTGCTCACTTATGATCACCGTGCAGGCAAGGGCCCGGTCCGGTGGACTGTCTGCTGATTATCCTGAAAGGCAGAAAACGCGAACTCGGCTTGTCTGCGGACAGAAGGGCCTTGACCCCCTCCACCCCCATACGATGAAAGGCCTGAGTGACGCTGGTTATGGTCGGCCTGACCATGTCCACAATGTCCGTGCCGTCAAAGCTCATGACGCTCACGTCACTGGGCACATCCAACCCCTGGTCCCTGGCCTGATTGATGGCACCCATGGCCACCAGATCGCTGGCACCGATAAGGGCGGTGATTGGTTCCTTCGACTTGAGGCAGTGCTTCATGGTGGCTATCCCATCCTGGTAGAGACATCCCCCACGGAAAACCAGACTTTCCCTATAAGGAATGCTGTTGTCCTCCAGGCACTGCCGGTACCCGCTGATGCGCAGGGTTATTGACCCATGTTGAGGAATGCCAGCCAATCCAATCCGTCGGTGACCCTGGTCAATTAAAAACTGTGTGGCTTCATACCCCATCTGATAGTCGTCTGAAGTAATGCAGGGCAGCCGTCCACCACCCACAAAGGATGAGAGCGATATGCAGTCCATCCCCACCTGCTCTATGGTGGCGATCAATGACTCTTGGAGCTCTAGGGAGACCAGAATGATTCCCCTGACGGCACGCTCTACCGCAGTGGTGATAGCCCGCCGCTGAGCTTGCAGATCAGCGTTGCCCGCATGGAGGATCAGCACATCCAAATTCCGCTCCGCAGCCGATTGCTCGATCCCCTCGATGATTGAAGAATCAAAATTGGTCTTGGTGTTGGAGAGGATGACAGCCAAAGCATGGCTCTTGCCCTGTACGAGGTCGGCCGCCGCTGTGTTGCGGATATACCCCATCTCCTTGGCGGTCTCCTTGACCAGACGTACGGTCTGATCCCTGTGTTCACCGGTGTCGGAAAGCGAACGCGAGACAGTGGCCGTCGACAGCCCCAACCGCTGTGCTATGTCTTTTAAGGTCACTCTGGAAGCTTCAGCCATGACCTCCATCTTTCCCTCTGCCGAACCCATGCCGGACCCAGTTGCTATGTCATCGGCCATCATAGCCACACGCCCGGGCATGATAAAGGATAAATGAGGCTGTATACTCATACCGTAAACGTTTACAGTAATTGTTTACAAAAGATCAAAGGAGATACCTTGAGCGCACCTCAAATGACGAGTGATGCCTCTACCAAGAAACGGCATTCGCTACCCGATATCACCATGAAGACCATGTTCGCCATTACCTTCGGCTACTGCGGCGTCAACATGGCCTTCTCCCTGCAGACCTCGCAGATGAGCCGCATATTCCAGACGCTTGGAGCCGACCCCAGCAAGCTTGGATTCTTCTTCATACTGCCGCCCCTGATCGGAATGATCATTCAACCTATTCTGGGGCGATTTTCCGACGGCCACTGGTCTCCACGCTTCGGCCGCCGGATGCCCATCCTGCTTTGGGCCGCCCCTCTGGCTGCCATCGTCATGGTCCTGCTGCCAAATTCCGGTTCCTTCGGTTTCGGCTACGGATCCCTGACTGCTCTATGCTTCGGGGCGGCAGCCATCGTCCTTATGGATTTGTCCAACAACGCCTGCATGCAACCCTTCCGCATGATCATCGGCGACATGGTCAACGAGAAGCAGAAGGATCAGGCCTGGTCCTGGCAACAGTCCTTCAGCAATCTGGGAGGCGTCCTAGCCAACCTCTGCCCCTTCCTCCTGACCGGGCTGGGCATAGCCAACATCGACAAGAAGGGAGTGGTCCCCATGTCTGTCCGGCTCTCCTTCTACATCGCGGCGGCTGTCCTTCTGGCCACCTCCATCTACACCATCCTCTCGGTCAAGGAATACGATCCTAAGACCTACGCCCAATACCACAACTTCGAATATGAGGAGAAGAAGCCGCAGAAGTCCTACTGGACCCTTCTCAAGGAGGCTCCTAGCACTTTCTGGCAGGTTGCAGTCATTCAGTTCTTCGCCTACTTCGGTGTCCAGTACCTCTGGACCTACACCACCGGAGCCATCGCCCAAAACGTCTGGCACACGGCCGACTCATCCTCAGCCGGATTCCAGGCCGCCGGCAACTGGTATGGCATCCTCACCTTCGTACAGTCCATCGTGGGCATCATCTACGGATTCCTGGTTCTATCCAGGACCAGCCAGTACAAGCGCAAGTTCTGGTACCGGATTGGCCTGCTCTGCGGGGGTCTGGGAATGATCTGGACCGCTTTCTCCCACAACCAGTACGCTCTGATCGGCTCCTTCACATTGATCGGCATCTGCTTCCTGACCATGCATGCCGAGCCTTTCGCTATTTTCACCACGGAAACCGACGGGGCCAACGACGGGGCCTACATGGGACTCTTCAACATCTTCATCTGCCTCCCGCAGATAATCGCCTCAGTCAGCAGCTTCGCGATCTTCCCGCTGGTGGGCAGATCGATGCCGACCATGCTCCTGATCGGGGGCATCTCCTGGCTGATCGGCGCAGCCCTGATGGACATCATCAAGAGCCGGAAACCCGAACCCAACGAGGCCTAAGGAATATTACGAAAGGAAAACGTCTGTCATGATGAACCTGCATTACACCGTGAAAGGTCAGACCGTCACCCTGACCTCCGACCAGGGAGCATTGATCCTGACCGTACTGACGGACCAGATCATCCGGGTCTTCCAGGACCGGGGCCGTCACACCAACTCCTACGCCATCGAAGGCGAGAAGAAGGTAGAGACTCCCTTCGATCTGAAAGAGGTCGGCGACCATCTGGAACTGTCCACAGGGCAACTGACCGTCACAGTCGGGCCTGATCTGCTCTTGGACGTCTTCGACGCTCAGGGCAACCCGTTGATCCTGGACTACCGTGGCAAGAGGCGCCCCATCGCCAAGACGATTGATGCCGCCCACCAAAGCATCATGCGGGCCGAAGGCCACGAGGTCTCTGGCGTCAGCCAAACCGAGGACCGTTACTACCAGGTGGTCAAGGCCCTGGATCCCGACGAGCAATTCTATGGTCTGGGCGACAAGACCGGCTATCTGAACAAGCGGTCCTATCACTATGACAACTGGAATTATGACGAGCCGCGCCCGCACATCGAGACCTTCACCAACCTCTATAAGTCCATCCCCGTCCTCTTCGGACTGAAAAAAGGCCGCCCTTGGGGGATTTTCTTCGACAACACCTACCGGAGCCATCTTGACCTGGGCAGGGAGAACGCTGACTACTACTTCTACTCGGCCGTGGATGGAAACCTGGACTATTACATACTGGGCGGGTCCTCCTTGAAGGAGGTGGTCTCCAACTACACCTATCTGACCGGCCGGGTCCCTCTCCCCCAGCGTTGGATGCTGGGTTATCAGCAGTCTCGTTGGGGCTACAGCATGAGCCAGGACCGGGTGGAGCAGATCGTCGACACCTTTGCCAAGTATCACCTCCCCCTGGAAGCTATCCACTTCGACATCGACTACATGGACGGCTACCGCGTCTTCACCTGGAACAAGAACATCTTCAAGGATCCCGCCGGGTTCCTGGCAGACGTGAAAAAGCGGGGAGTCAGGGTCATTCCCATCCTGGACCCAGGAGTCAAAGAGGATCCCGACTACCGGATATATCAGGAAGGTCTGGATAAGGGATACTTTGCGACCAACCCGGACGGCAGCGTCTATGTCAACAGGGTCTGGCCCGGCAAATCGGTATTTCCTGACTTCGGTCGACCCGAGGTCCGCGACTGGTGGGCCGGGCATTGCCGTTTCCTGGTTGACAGCGGGGCAGCCGGCATCTGGACAGACATGAACGAACCCGCCGTATTCGACGGAGAGATACCAGAGGACACCGTTTTCAGCGATGAAGATCAGAAGTCCGACCTTGCCAGGATGAACAACGTCTACGGTCACAACATGGCCAAGGCCACCTATCAGGGACTGAAAAAAGCCACCGGCAGACGGCCCTACGTCATCACACGCGCGGCCTACGCGGGAACGCAGAAGTACTCAACGGTCTGGACCGGCGACAACCAAAGCCTCTGGCCACATCTGCAGATGTCGATCCCTCAGCTCTGCAATATGGGGATGAGCGGATTCAGCTTCGCCGGGGCCGACATCGGTGGATTCAGCGCCGATACGACCCCGGAGCTGCTGACCCGATGGATTGAGGCCGCCATCTTCAGCCCGCTTCTGCGCAACCATTCCGCTCTCCAGGCACGAGACCAGGAGCCTTGGGTCTTTGGTCCGAAAGTCCTGGACATCTACCGGCATTTCCTGCACCTGAGGTATCACTTCATTCCCTACCTCTACGATTGCTTCGCCAAGCAAATGAACGATGGCCTGCCGGTTATGCGTCCCCTGGTCCTGAATTACCCGGAGGATGCACGCACGCGGAACTTGAACGACGAATATATGGTCGGCGACCAGGTTCTGGTGGCACCCGTGGTAGAGCAAGGGCAGGTCTCACGAATGGTCTATCTGCCCGAAGGCGATTGGGTGGACCTACGCACCATGGTCACTTACGGCGGCCACCGAGATATTTTGGTTGAGGCCCCTCTGGACCAACTGCCCGTCTTCGTCAGGGCCGACTCCGTGCTGCCTTGGGGTCGACTGGTGGAGCACATGGACGACCAGCCCGAGGAGTCCATGACGTTCAGACTCTTCGGCCAACATGGCGACTATACCCACTATCAGGATGACGGATACAGCTTCGACTACGAGCAGGGGGCCTACAACCTCTATCAGATCCATATGGAGAACCAGGGCCAGTGCTCGGTAACCGTGACCCATCATGGATTCAAGCCTGTCTATCGCAGGATCCGACTGGTCCTGCCTGAGCGAACCTTGACCCTGAGCCTAGACGACAAGAGCCAGGCCCCGGTCTACAGGGAGACCGAGGCCTAGACTTTAGGTCAGCACAGGTTGGAGGAAAACCAGATTAAGGGTCTGTTGAGGCATATGCCCCGGCAGACCCTTAATCCTACGGTTGAGGTATACTTTTGCTGTTATTCATGTCCGGAGGAGCCCTCTCATTCCGACGGCCGTGAGGAACACGCCAGGAGCGCCACCATGCCCCACATGGAGACGCCGCCGGGCACACCAAGTACCAAGGAGAGCCGTTTTGGCAACCAGAATTCGTCTGAAGAGAATGGGCAAGAAGTTCTACCCCTTCTACCGCGTGGTCGTGGTCGATTCCCGCAAGAAGCGCGATGGCAAGGTCATCGAGGAGATCGGCACCTACGATCCCAACACCCAGCCCTCTTCAATCAAGATCGACTCCGAGCGCGCCCAGTACTGGCTGGGTGTAGGCGCTCAGCCCAGCGAGCCTGTCTTCAACCTTCTGAAGATCACCGGCGACTGGCAGAAGTTCAAGGATCTGCCCGGCAAGGAAGGCACCCTTAAGGTGCCGCAGGCCGAGATCGACGCCCAGGCCCGCATCGAGCAGGCACAGAACGAAGCGCAGAAGCTCAAGGCTGCCAAGTCCGAGGCTGACGCCAAGGCCAAGGCCCAGGCGGAGAAGGAAGCCCCCAAGGCCGATGAGTCGGCAGATGCCGCCCAGGCCGAGCAGGCAGCTGAGTAAGGCACATTTACTGAGGATTGGAAGGACCGGCTATCATGCTTGCACAGGCCGTTGAGCACCTGATCAGGAACATCGTGGACTTTCCCGATGACGTGTCGGTCAAGTCCCACGAGAACTCTCGCGGAGAGCTGTTGCGGGTGCGGGTCAACCCTGAGGACATCGGCCGCGTGATCGGCAGAGGCGGCAGGACCGCCAATGCCATCCGCACCGTGATCCAGGCGCTGGCCGACCATAAGGTGCGCGTCGACATCATGGACGTGCGCCGGTGAGCCCCAGCCGGTCCACCAATCACGACCCGCAGGGTCCGGACCCTCAGCAGCGAAGGTTGCTGAGGGTCTGCCGTATTGGCCGCGCCCAGGGACTCAAGGGCGAGGTCAACGTATATGCCTACACCGACGAGCCCGAGCGACGCTTCGCCCCCGGCTCCCAGCTGCAGACCGAGGACGGACAGGTTTTTACGGTGGTCTCCTCCCGCCGCTTCAAACAGCGTTGGATCGTCCTCTTCAAAGGGGTGGAAGACAGGAACGCCTCCGAAGCGCTGAACGGCCTCGAACTGTATGTCCAGGCTGATCCAGCCGAGGAGCTGGCGCAGGAGGATGCCTGGTATCCCGAGGATCTGATCGGGCTCGAAGTTCGCATGGCCCCGGGCAACTCGCTGGGTGAACCGTCCGGGCGAGCGGTCGGCCACATCAGCGACGTGCTGGATGGTATAGCCCAGCAGCAGTTGCAGATCCGCATGACCACGGAAGAAGGCGACGACGATGCGGAAGGGCTGATACCCTTCGTCGAAGCCCTGGTGCCCCAGGTTGACATTGAAAACGGGTACGTGGCCATCGATCCGCCTGGAGGGCTTCTGCCCGGTCTGGGCTGAAACCGTAAGTGGGGAGTCAGCGTCCTTCTTCGAGCCGCTGACTCCCCACTTACGGGAAATGCGCCTGCCTAAGCAGGAAATGTTATTAGAGCTACATATCTTCAACCACCAGATATGTCATATCCAGGGGGCCATGTACGCCCACCACGATCACCATCTCGATGTCGCCCGTGTTGGAGGGACCCGTGATGAAGTTGATGTTGGAGGTCTTGAGCTCGCCCGAGACCAGAGCCGGGTCGTAGTAGTCCATGGCCTGCCGGGTTCGGGGCAGGATCTTGGACTTGCGGATGATGCTCAGATAGTGCACTGGCAGGAAGTGGAAGGCACGACCCTGACCCGGTGTAGTAGCCACGGTGATGGTGCCGGACTCGGCCAGCAGGAAATCTGCAAAGGCGATGGCTGTGCCGGACTCGTCGGCGGTCTTGATGTTCTCCTCGCGGCTGGCTCCCGGCTTCCAGAAAGTGGCGGGCGGGTTCAGACCGTCCCTCCACTCCTCCAGACCGAAATCCGCAAACAGGTCGGAGGTGGGCAGCATCACATGATCGCTGTCGTCCTTGCGCGAATCGATGAACTCGTCCAGGGCGGTGGGCAACTCGGCCTTGGTGCAGGTGCGGAAGTCCACATGGACGGCCTCGCTGCTCTTCCGGGCGATCTCCAGCAGCTCGTCCTGGGTGTGGCCTGACAGGGTGGTCTCCGGCAGATCGTTGACCGGCACCAGAGGGTGGTCCTTGAGCTGGTGGCGGGGCCGTCCGCTCTTCTTGGCCAGGTAGTCCAGGAATACCTCACGATCGGTCATGCCTGCTGCTCCTTCTTATGATGAGCGAACCAACTGCGGAAGTTCTGCCCGTGCTTAGGCGGATCCGGCAGATCACGAACCTTGGTCCATCCGCCGAAGACAAAGGGCATCCATTCCACGTGCCGATCGCTGGCAAAAAGGTTCTTGGCCGTCTCCGGCTGCTTCTTGGATATGGGGGTCAACATGGTGTGATCCACCCCTAGGGCAGTGCGGAAGAGCGAGGAGTGGCCGGTGCCCAGACCCATGACCCTCATGACCGTGTCGTCGATCAGATTGGCCTGGGACTGGTCGTCCATCATGATCCGCCGGTGCTCGATCATGAGCTGATGCAGGGGGATCTTGACCGGGCAGGTGGCCGTGCATGCTGCGCACAGGCTGCAGGCGTAGGGCAGGTCCCCGAAGTCGTCGTAGCCACCATCCAATACCGGCGAGAGCACCGAGCCCACAGGACCCGGATAGATGGATCCGTAGCCATGACCGCCGATGTGCCGGTAGATGGGGCAGACGTTCAGGCAGGAGGCACAGCGGATGCACTGGAGGATGGGCTCGAAGACCGTCCCCAGGGCGTTGGAGCGGCCGTTGTCCAGAATGACCACATAGACATCGTCCGGTCCGTCCGACTCCTGGCCGGTGCGCGGCGCAGTGTAGGTCAAATAGGAGGTCAGCTTCTGGCCGACGGCGGACCGGGCCAGCATGTTGTCCATGGTCTCGGCCTCCTTCATGGTCGGCACCAGGCGCTCCATGCCCATGACCACCACCTGGGTCTTGGGGATGCACATGGCCAGGTCGGCGTTGCCCTCGTTGGTCACCAGGTTGATCATGCCCGTGTCAGCCACGGCGAAGTTGCAGCCGGTGATGCCCATGTCCGCCTCGAGGAAGTGTTTGCGCAGAACCTTGCGCGAGAAGCGAGCCATGTGCTGGGGGTCGTTGTCACCCTTGTAACCCAGCTTCTTCTCGAAAACCTGCCGAACCTGCTCGCGGTTCTTGTGCAGGGCGGGGAAGACCAGGTGTGTGGGCTGGTCCCAGTCGTCCTCCTCCAGGATGAACTCGGCCAGGTCGGTCTCCAGCACCTCCAGGCCGGGCACAGTCATCAGCGTGGGGTCCAGGTTGATCTCGCTGGTCACCATGGACTTGCTCTTGACGACGTGCTTGGCCTTCTTTTCGATGGCGATCTGCTTGATGTACTGGGCAGCCTCGTCGTCGGTCTGGGCGAAGAAGACATGGCCGCCGCGCTTCTCCACGTTGTCGGAGAACTCCTCCAGGTAGTCAGGCAGGTAGCGGATGACATGCTGGCGAATCTGCTCGCCCAGGTCGCGCCACTGTTCCCAGTTGCCCAATTCCTGTCGGGCGGCCTCGCGCTTGACCCACTGCGCATCCTGGGCCTTGGCCACGGCCTGCTGGGCGAATTTGTCCTGCTCGGACTCCTTGACCCTGGTCAGGAAGGGAGCCTTGCTGGTCCGCAGATACTGCGCGGCCTTCTTGCCATTGACCATGCTGCTCATACCAGAGCCCCCTCTTCCTTGGCAGCCCTGACCGAACCCACAGCCCCATCGCCAGCAGAGCGGCCTTCCACGTACTTGACGCGGCTCATGTCCACGTTGTGATTGAGCACCTCAGCCAGGTGCATGATGGTGATCTTCTCGCCACGCCGGTTGAATCGGCCGCCGATGTTCATCAGGCAGCCCGGATCGCAGGAGATGAGGACGCTGGCATTGGTGCTGAGCACGTCGTTCACCTTTTCATCCACCATCTGCTTGGAGATCTCAGGCTCTTTCATGGAGAACATGCCACCGAATCCGCAGCAGTTCTCGATATGGGGCAGGGGGATCATGGTCAGGCCCTTGACATGGTCAAGCAGGACGAAGGGACTGGTCCGCTCCCCCAGCAACCGGGTCATGTGGCAGGAGCGGTGGTAGGTGGCCACGGTATCAAGCTCAGCGCCCGCATCCAGCACACCCAGCACACGATAGAGGAACTGCGAGAACTCATAGGTCTTGTCAGCCATGGTCTGGGCCTTGGCGGCATAGACCGGGTCGTTCTTGAGATGGAAGGGCAGCTCCTTGAGCATATTCACGCAGGAGCCCGCTGGACCCACGATGTAGTCGGCATCCACGCTCAGCAAGGCATCGACCTCGTTGCGCATGACCTGCATGCTCTCCTTGACATACCCGCTGTTGAAGGTGGGCTGGGCGCAGCAGATCTGCTCCTTGGGAAGGTAGGTGTCGCAGCCAAACCGCTCCAACACTTCCACCATGGCCTTCCCCACGTTCGGAAACATGAGGTCCACCACGCAGGTGGAGAATATCACTACTTTCATTACCACACCTCTCTACAGCCTTGTACGCCAGGTCCGAACCATCTCCTGAGCGCGGAGGAACCCAACATCACTTGAACCCCTGATCCTCCCAACGCATCGCTGCCTTGCGACCAACCACGCCCATGCAGGCACCGATGTGCAATCCTGAGAGGACCCATCATTATCATGGTCTCGACTTGGAATTCGCACCGTCGGGAATCGCCCACCCTCAGCTTTTGAACGTGTGAGATTTACCACATATATGGTACCACGGCAGGCTGGGAAGCGGTGGCATGTCAAGGACGAGCGGCGGCTCATCTATTCGCTACAGTGGAATACAACCCTGCCAGTTCGTCCTCGGGAAGGGGAATCACGGCATGACCAACTACCTGCAGCTCCTCCTGCTCTATGCACCCGCCATCATCTTCGGCCTGCTCTTCCTCTGGGACCTGCACAAGGAGCCACGGCAGTTCCGCAATGCCATCTGGTTCCTGCTCCTGCTGCTGACCCTGGGCGGAGCGCTTCTTCTGCAGTTTGGGATGCGCTGGCTGATTCTGCCCCTGGTCATCCTGCTCATTGCCTCGCCCCTGCTGGTGGTCGCCTTCCTGCTGGCCAACACGGTCATCGTCATCCGGCATGAGGGGATTTCCCTGACCACCCTGCTGCCCGGACTGCTGGCACTGGCCGTGGTAGCCTACATGATTCTTTCGCCCCTCCTGGCTGGGTTTGGCGCCCCCTCATGGCTGCAGAAGCTGGCTGGGCTGATCGACCTGGAAGCCACCTGGTTCTTCTTCTCCTTCCTGGCCCTGCTGCTCTATTCCAGCTTGTACAGGCTGCTGCCCCGCAAGCGCCGCTACGACTACATCATCATCCACGGAGCCGGCCTGCGCGGCGAAGAACCCACCCCTCTGCTCCGCGGACGGCTGGACAAGGCTGTAGACCTCTGGAAGCGGCAGGGACGCCTGGGGCGCTTCGTGGTCTCCGGCGGGCAAGGCCCGGACGAGGTCATCAGCGAGGCCAGGGCCATGGCTCAGTATTTGCGTAACTCCTGCGGGGTGCCAGCCGAGGCCATCATCATGGAGGACAGATCGACCACAACCCTGGAGAATCTGCGCTACTCCAAGCAGATCCTCGATGACCGCTACGAGACGGGCACCGGGCCTGAGCATTACCGGGTGGCCCTGGTCACCAGCGACTACCACGTCTTCCGGGCCAGCGAATACGCCAGCAAGGTCGGGCTGAATGCCGACGGCATCGGTTCGCACACCAAGGGCTACTACTGGCCGACTGCCTTCATCCGAGAGTTCGTGGCCATCACCCGCATGCACTGGTGGCCCTACCTGGTCCTTGCACTGGGCTGGGCCGTCTGGGTCGGCATCTCATTCCTGAATTGACACCGGTGGCTTTCCAGAAGGAATCAGCGGTCATACAACCTGAACCTCTTCCCTATCCTGACCGGCCAGGCTGCGCTCTAGGAACCATGCCACCAGAAGGATGCCCAGGACGATGAGCAAGACGAAAACGAAAGCCCAGACGGCTCCGAACTGGAAGGCCTGAGGGCCGCCATGGATTCCTCTGGCCTTGGGCACGCCAGTGATGATGGCGGCCAAAACCCCAGTCGAAGCCGCGCCTGAATACTGCTGAAGGGTGTTGAAGAGGGCGTTGCCGTCAGGCACCAGTTTCGCAGGGATATGCTGCAGACCGACCGTAAGCAGGTTGTTGAAGACGCAAGCCTGACCGACCATGTAGCAGGCGTAGAGAAGAACCATCAGGGGGACAGACAAGCGCCGACTGAGGATCATGAAGCCTAAGGCGGAGAGGATGAAGGCCGTGCTTCCCACAGCGAGCAGTTCACGCAGGCCATGACCGTCCAGATAACCGCCTGTGATGGGCTGGCAGAGGGCTGAGAGCAGGCTCCCCGGCAGCAGCAAGAGGCCGGCCACGGTGGAGGTCTCCCCTAGGACGGACTGGGCCATATTGGGCAGGATGAACGTCAGGCCAATCTGAACGAATTGGACCAGGAAGTAGAGGATCAGAGCAAGGGTGAAAGTGCGGTTGCGGAAGACCGCAATGTTGATCAGCCTGGTGCGCTGATGCCCAAGGATCCAAACCCCTGCGACCAGGGCCAAAACGCCGACGAACATGGACAGCCAGGTGATAGGACCGTGCACATCCAAGGTGCTCAGACACAGGGTCAGACCGGTCAGGAACGTACCCAGAAGAAGGAACTGAAGCCAGGCGAAGGGGCCGACATGGGCGCTCTCCCTGTCTACAGAGATGAGGGCGATGAGCCCGAAGACCAGCTCGATGGGCAGCACGATCAGAAAGATGGCCCGCCAGGATAAGGCCTGGATAACGGCTCCACCAAAGGTCGGCCCAAGTGAGGGCGCCAGGGCTACCGCCATGCCGGCGCTGCCCACGTAACGACCCTGGATGTGAAGAGGTATCTTTTTCATGATCAGGGAAAAGACCAGAGGAAGAACGATACCAGTGCTGATGCCCTGCAGGAGGCGCCCCGCCATAAGGAGGGGAAAACATGGAGCAAGGATGCACATCAGGTCGCTGCCCAGGAATATTCCCACGCTGGCAAGAATCAATGCGCGGGTGGTGAATGAATGCTCCAGCCAGGCAGCGGCCAGAACCGTCAAGGCCACCACCAGCAGATAGCCGGTAGTCAGCCATTGGACCGTGCCCAGCCCGGTGTTGAAGTACCGGGTCATCTCCGGAAAGGTGACATTGAGCGAGGTCTCCAAAAGGACCCCGCAGAAGGCGAGCCCGGCAGTGCCGGTAATCAGCAGTTGTGTTCGCTTATCAACATGGTCGACCATGGACCGTCCGCTCCTCACGCATCAGACTGTTCGCATAGCCATCACCACGGATCCGTACGGCATGGCATCATCAGATGCCGCTCTCATTGCTGTTTACGCAACGGTTATAGCTCTCTGGCTGCGTTGATGACGTCTCCCAAAGTGGCGCCGGACTGACAGCCGCATGCTGCGGCGAGCCGGTTCACCTCCACGACTTTTGAAGACCCAGCTAGTGTAGCACCCGCAAAGGCACCAATCCGTGTCCACTTCGGACCTAAACAGGCTTGGGTAGAGTTGATGACATGCAAATCGATATCGTCTCCGTCTTCCCCGAGTATTTTGACGTGACTGGACTCAGCCTGCTTGGCAAGGCCCAGGAAAAAGGCCTGGTAACCATCCGCGCCCACAATCTGCGCGACTGGACCCATGACGTGCACCATTCCGTGGACGATACGCCGGTTGGCGGCGGAGCAGGTATGGTCATGAAACCCGAAGTTTGGGGTCAGTGCCTGGACGATCTGCTGGGCATGCCAGATGGACCGACTCAGCAACAACCGCCTTCGGGCCAGACAGCCAACACCGCTGATGTTAATGGACAAAAAGAAGCGATGAAGAGGTCCGGCGAGAAAAGCGATGGCACAGCAGCCGAGGCCGATTCACCGGCAGACAGCTACAAGGCTGGTGCGGCCGGTCCAGTCCTGATCTTCCCCAACCCATCCGCACCCCTGTTCACCCAGGCCGATGCGACCGCGCTGTCACGGGCGAAGAGGCTGATATTCGGCTGCGGCCGTTACGAAGGCTATGACGCACGCATCCCCGACTACTACCGGAATCAGGGGGTCGACGTCCGGGAGTACTCCATCGGCGACTATGTGCTCAATGGGGGCGAGGTGGCCGTTTCGGTGATGCTGGAGGCGATCACCCGTCTTCTGCCCGGATTCATGGGCAATCCCGAATCCATCGTGCAGGAATCTTACACAGGTGATGAGCCGCTGCTGGAATATCGCCAGTACACACGCCCCACCACCTGGCGTGGCATGACCGTGCCCGCGATACTGACCAGCGGTGACCACGGGAAGGTGGACCGGTTTCGACGCGATGAAGCCATCAAGCGAACCAGTCGGATCCGTCCCGACCTGATCGCCCGATTGGACTGCCCTACCCTGGATAAGCATGACCGCCGTCTCTTGGAGGACCTGGGCTGGGATACAAGGGAAACCCATCCGAGACCTGTGGACCAGCCTTCAAATTGATTAGCCGTCAAATTTGCAGGGCTTATCAGCGGGCCGTCAGATAGTAGACTGCTGTCTCCCCATAGCTGCGAGCCTGATCAATCGCCCATCCTTCAGGAGCTGTGGGCGGCGGGGTGCGTGTCGATCGTTCCAGAACGATCATGCCCCTATCGTCCACCATTCCTCGGCCAGTCAGACCGGTCATAATACTTTGGCAATCCTCAGTCGACAGGTCATAAGGCGGGTCCATAAAGACCAGGTCGAAACAGGCCTCGGACAGACCGGCATCCTCATGGCCAGAAGAGAGGGGACGAACAAAGCGCTCGGCACGATTTCTGCTGACACGAATATCCATGGCTGGGTCCCAAGCCGGATGGTGACGCAGCCCTGCGGCCGAACGTGACAGCAGCCCAGCGACACGACCAGAAGACTCCACAGCCACCAGGCTCTGGGCACCGCGGGAAAGGGCCTCGAATCCCAAAGCCCCGGTGCCGGCGAACAGGTCCAGGACCCGAGCACCGGACAGCAGGCCTTCGGACTCCAAGTGGGAAAAGATGGCCTCCTTGGTGCGATCGGTGGTGGGCCGGGTGCCCTTGAGGGCTGTGGGAATGGGGAATCCCTTGAAGCGGCCGGCGATGATGTGCATATGGTCTGTTGTCCTTTCAGCTGGAGACCAGGAAACCTTCGTTGCCCCTCATGAAATCCAGAACGGCGCCAGCCAGCTCGGGCTGTCCGGCCAGGGTGGGGTCGGACTCCAGGAGTTGGCCTGCCTGGGTCCTTGCACGGACGATCATGGGCGCATCGGTGACCACCCGCAGAAGCTTCAGGGAGGAATGACCGCCGGACTGGGCATCGCCCAGCACGTCGCCGGCACCCCTGATGCGAATGTCCTCCTCGGCGATTTTGGCCCCGTCAGTAGTGTCGCGAATGACCTCGAGCCGCTCGGCAGCCGGGGAATCCGCAGGAGCGCGCGAGATCAGGAAGGCCCATGAATCGGTGCCGCCGCGCCCCACCCTGCCGCGCAGCTGATGAAGCTGGGAGAGTCCGAACCGATCGGCATCGAAGATGACAATGCAGGAGGCTTGTGGCACATCCACCCCCACCTCCACCACAGTGGTGGCTACCAGCAGGGGCGTGCGACCCGAGGCGAAGTCCGCCATGACGGCATTCTTGGTGGCATCGTCATCTCGTCCGGTCAACGTGGCCATGGCAATGCCTTGGAACTGCGGCAGGGCGGCCAGGCGCTGGCTCATTTCGACCACCGAGTGCAGAGGCGGGCGCTGGCCATCACCTTGGCCCTCCTCAACAAGAAGCTCAGGCTGAGCATCGGATCCGCCAGATTGACCAGGTCGGTCAGAGGCGGCCGAGAGGTCGTCCTCCTCGTCGATGCGGGCGCAGATGACATAGGCCCGCTCCCCAGCCTCGATCCGTCGGCGCAGATGCAGGAACATGGCACCCATGGTCGCTCCGTCGGACTCGGCGATGACGTGGGTACGGACCGGTTTGCGGTTGCTGGGCAGCTCGGTCAGGGTAGAGATGTCAAGGTCGCCGAACCAGGTCATGGCGGCTGTACGCGGGATGGGCGTGGCGGTCATGATCAACAGGTGGGGAACGCGTTCGGATTTGCGACGCAGCTCCTCACGTTGCTCAACCCCGAAACGATGCTGCTCGTCGATGACGGTAAGAGCCAGATTGGGGGCTTGGAAGGTCTTGGAGAAGGCCGCATGGGTGGCGATGACAATGCAGGGACGGCCCGAAGCCGAGACAGCCAGGGCAGAACGGCGCTGGGCCAGTCTCATACCGCCGGTCAACAGCACCAGAGGAAGAACCAGCTGATCCGTCATACGAATCATGGTGACGTTGTCCACAGGCTTATGGCGGCCTTCTACGGCAGTGGCGGTCACATCAGTGCCCATGGTCTTAAGCATGCCGCCGATGGAGGCATAGTGCTGCTCGGCCAACACCTGGGTGGGAGCCACCAAGACAGCCTGATGACCGGCCTGGACCGCCTGGAGCATGGCCGCCAGGGCCACCACGGTCTTGCCAGAGCCGACCTCGCCCTGCAGAAGCCGCTGCATGGGCTGATCCTTGGCCATGTCGACACCGATATCATTGATGACCTGACGCTGGCCATCGGTTAGCTGGAACGGCAGGGAGTCGATGAAACGGGCAGGCAGGGTGTCTGGATGGTCGGCGCCCGAATCCGCGCATGGATAAGTAGGCTGCTGCTGGGTCTGGCGACGGGTCTGCAGAAGCGCCGTCTGCGAGACGAAAGCCTCCTCGTAGCGCAGGGTTTTGCGCGCCGCAGCGAAGTCGTCAGGGCTGTCGGGCGCATGCATGCCCAAGAGGGCGCGGGCACGATGCATCAGCTTCTGGTCGACACGGACCTGCTCGGGCAGCACATCAGGTATGGCTCGGCCCAGGGCTTCCGGATTAATGCGGACCTCGGCATTGGGCTGCCCCTCTTCGAGGGCACCCGCTACAGGCAAGGATTCAGGTGAATCACCAGCCTGTGCCAGCAGACGCAGAAACCCCAGAATGACGTCGTGAATATGGTCCGAGGAAATGCGGGAGCTGGCATGATACACCGGCCGCGGTCGACGGACGCGTTCCAAGGCCTCGTCAAGGCTGGCTGCATCGGGTCGGGAAGCCTCTGCCAAAACTTCCCGATCGGCATCGGCAACAACCAGGGTCTCCGGATGGGTGAACTGGAGCTGGTCCATGTAGACACCGGGCTCGCCGGCCACGACCAGATCCGCCCCTACCTGCAGCCGACGGACCATCCAGTCCATATAGGGCTTTTTATGGGAGAAGAAGACCAGTCTGACCGCCAGCGGAGTGCCGCCTTGGCTACTGACGAAGGCTGCATCGTCCACCATCACGTCCAGCCGAAAACCCCGGTGGCCACTCAGTGGCACCAGACGCACCTGATCCACCCGGGCGGCGAAGGCGCAGGGCTCGCCAAGGCGAATGCCGGCAATAGTGGTGACCTGCATAGGATCAGTGATGCGGAAAGGATAGTAGGTCAGCGCATCCCCGACTGTGACCACGCCCAGAGCCTTGAGAGCACTCACCCTACGCCTGTTGGCCACCAGCGAGGCCACGGTGCTGTGCAGACCAACACGAGCCACTGCCGACATACCCGATCACCTCCCGCATGCGCCGACCATCATCCCTCAGGATGACAAGAACCCCCGGAGCTTTGCCCCCGGGGGTCCCAATACGACCGACAAACCGCACTCAGGCGGCGATGCGCTGCACCTTGCCTGCCTTGAGGCACTTGACGCAGACGCGCAGACGCACGTTCTGGCCATCAACGGTGGTGTGCACCGACTGCAGGTTGGGGCGGAAGATGCGCTTGTTCCGGATATGCGAATGAGAAACACTGTAACCGGTCTGCGGGCCCTTGCCGCACACCGCGCAACGAGCTGCCATGTTGACTTCCTTTACGTTGTTTTCCAAGTCGTCCCAGGTGTTCTTGCCCGCAACGCAAGGCTGCAGATGAACACACAACTTTGTTAGACTACTACATCCCATCAAAGAAGGCAAATCAGCTGTCTCAGGCACGAGGAGGCTTGCGGAAGATGCCAATCAGGGACTGAAGCACTCCGCAAAATACCCCGCCGATAATCCAAATGGCCCAGAATGGGATGCGCCACCCGAAGAGGTTGTCGTAATTGCCGGAGAAGAGCATGGTCAGGGCCACCAGCGTGCAAAGACCCATGATGGTTCCGCTGATGGCATTGCTTATCCGGTGCTCATACCGATAGGTGTCCCAGCGACCGTCATCAACGGAATCAATCTGCCTGTTGTAGGCCCGGAGGTTCATCATTCTATGGCTCGTTCCCGCATGGACTAGCAGGAAGATCCCTAGAGCCAGAAGGAGGAAGAAGACAAACCCTCTGACCTGATCGGACCAGCCCCAGATCAGGTATCCGGCAGAGTTGATCCCCACATCCAAGAGCACGACAGCCAGACCGCAGACCAGCTCCCAGGTTGCCTGCCGGTAAACTCGCGAGCGCTCCTCATCGGTGTAGAAATCCGCTACATAGGGATGCCGGCGGCGAAAATCCCTTCTAGCGGAAACCGCCGGTATCAGACAGGCCAGGCCCAGGACGATGCCGATCATCAGAGCAAGGAAGGCCAGACCATTCTGTGCGTCGGTCGGCTGGCTGACTGCGGCGAAGAGACCACCGAAAGCCAGTCCCAGCATGATAAGGGCGATGCCGAAAGCCATCCGCAGGCTGTAGGCATTGCTGAAGGAGGCGTAGCCGGTCACGTCTTCCGCAGCAGACTGAACAGGTATAGTCGTGTGCGTTGTCGAAGTCGTCTGCGCGGCATCCTGATGGTCAGGCTTGGACGCACGCTGCCCGGAACCCGGATGCCGAACATCGCCTAGAACCAGGTCATCAAGAGTGCAGCCGAAGAGGTCACAGATGGCCAGGAGCTTGTCCATCTCAGGATAGGCCTTGTCCGACTCCCACTTGGACACCGCCTGACGGGATACCCCCACCAGCATGGCCAGCTGCTCCTGAGTCATGTTGCGCTGCGAACGCAGATATTGCACATTGGTTCTGAAACTCATAATGTTCTTTCTCCAGATCGGCAGATTGCCGATTCAACCAGCAACGAGACCATGATGAAACGTGCAGGGCTCCGACCGCCACCAGCTTTGGGTTGCACCCGACAAAGACACCAATATTTTCTGTCAACCGACGGTTGCATCCTTGCAATTCCAAGGAAGCAGGTGGTCGCTGAATCCCTATCAGCCCCCCTCCGGCAAGCAATACGTCCCCTCTATGTTCACGATACATACCCTTCAGGAGGGAATGCGAATCCTGCAGACCACGACCCTGAATCGTCCCCGATTCGACCCTGAAAACACCCTGACAGGAGCTCTGTCCATGGTCTTATAGAGGTAGGAACCAGGCAGATGATGACTGAAAGGAAGGCAACGATGCAGCATCGGGCGATCAAGGATCCATACGCGCAACCGCTCATTCTGGACAAGATCTGCTACGACTACGGAACGCGGCAGAAGCAGGGCGCCCGGGTGCTGGACGAAATCAGTCTGGAATGTCAGGCGGGGACCTGGACGGCCATCATGGGTCCTTCGGGCGCCGGCAAATCGACCCTCCTCTATTGCGCCGCGGGCCTGCTCCAGATCAGACAGGGCAGGGTGGCCATCGCCGGGGAGGATCTGACGCGAATGAAAGAGAAGGAGCTGACCCGACTCCGGCGCGACCATATCGGCTTCGTCTTCCAGGACTACAACCTGGTCAACGCCTTCACCTGTCTACAGAACACCATGCTGTCCAGTCTCTTCGGCGGCAGGAAAATCTCCACCCAAGCGGCCCTGTCTGCCCTGTCGAACGTCGGCTTAGAGGGATATGCCAACACCTATCCAGCTGACATGAGCGGCGGCCAGCAGCAGCGCGTGGCCATCGCCAGATCCCTGGCCGCCAGCCCGGAGATCATCATGGCCGACGAGCCTACCGGCGCCCTAGACACCCATAGCTCGCGGGAGGTCATGGACCTGTTCGACCTGGCCGTCCGCAGCGGCCAGACCATTCTCATGGTGACCCACGACCCCAACATCGCCGCCCGCGCCCACCGGGTCATCTTCCTCCAGGACGGGCGCATTCAGGCTGCTTGCCCGGGCGGAGACCCACAGACCATAGCCCAGCAGCTGGCCAGCATGGATGCTGCGCCAAACCAGGAGGCCTTCAGCCCTCCTCTGGCAGTTCCATCCGATCAGCCTCGGTGATGGTACGAATTACCCGGCAGGGCACACCCACGGCCAGGGAGCCGGGCGCAATGTCATGGGTGACCACGGATCCGGCCCCGATAACCGCACCATCGCCGATGGTCACTCCCCCGGCCACAGTCACGTTTGATGCCAGCCAGCAGTTGGATCCGATGGTTATTGGAGCGCCCAACTCGTAGTCATAGAGGGAGCCATCCTCATGGCGCCTCAGATTCCGCTCCTGCCACCGCAGGGGATGCAAGGGGGTGGCCAGTGTGACATTGGGGCCGATCATCACATCATCGCCGATCAGTACAGGGCAGGTATCCAGAACAGTGAAGTTGAAATTGGCGAAAATGCGCGAGCCCAGCTTGGTGAAGCATCCGTAGTCGAAGTAGATGGGCCCCATACAGTCGACATCCTGACCGTGTTCGGGCACCAGATCATCCAGAAGCCGGCTGCGCAGGTCCCGCTCCTGCTCAGAAGATGCGTTGAAAAGACGGCAAAGTTCGTGGGCCTTGACCCGCAGCTGGCTCAATTCAGGATCCGAGGCATCATAGAGCTCGCCAGATAGCATCCGCTCCCGCTGCGAGCGCCGATTCCCTTTAGCGGCTCCGGCAGTCGCACCTGTCAGTTTCCAGTCCTTGTCCATGGCCATCCCATCGTTCCCGCGTCACTTCAGTGTCATTGCTGCAAGCTCACACTGCTTGCAGAGTCCTCATCCATGTAATCGTCTAGGTCAGACAGCCGACAGTCGCAGGGATCGTTCGTCGTCCGGTTGCGGACATCCGTTCATGCCGAGGGTCAAGCTTGGTAGATTGGAGACAGCGGAGGACCATGGCGAGGAGGAAGCATGTGGTATGAGGTGAGCGAGGCCATTCCCGAGGATGCCAAGGCCATCCGTAAGGCCGTATTCGTAGAGGAGCAGGGCTTTCACAACGAATTCGACCGAACCGACGATGCCAGCCTCCATATCGTGGCCTATGAAGGGGATGAACCCGTCGGAGTATGCCGAGTCTTCCCCGACCAGGGCCAGACATGGACCCTTGGCCGGTTGGCGGTGCTGAAATCCTACCGCGGTCAGCATCTAGGCGCCAATTTGGTAGCCAAGGCTGAGGAAACCGCTCGGAGCCACGGGGCCGACCAGCTCACACTTCATGCCCAGGAACGGGTAGCAGGCTTCTATAAGTCTTTAGGCTATAGGGACATGGGCATTCACGACCAGGACGAGGGATGCCCGCATATGTGGATGGACAAGCCTCTAACGAACAATGCTGGCTGCGAGTCAGAGGACAGAGCCTCATGAACCAGACCGTCAACTTTGCCAGCACAAGCGTCAATCCGGACAAGGATCCCATGGGAAGATCCGAACAGGCCATTTCCAGCTTCAGCGATGCCGTCATCTACTGGTTCCGCCAGAATTTCGGAAAGATCATCTTTCTGATCGTCGTGGCTGTCTGCGCCGCATTGATCTCCAAGATCGTAGCGGCGGCCATGCGACGTGCCCTGGAACGAACCAACCTGCCCAGTGCCTCCATCTTCGTCAACATCGTCCGCGCCCTGATCTGGATCTTCGCCGCTGCCACAATCCTGCAACCCGTCTTCGGAATCAACCCATCCACGGTGGTCGCCGCCCTAGGCGTCAGCGGCCTGGCGCTCTCTTTCGGATTGAAGGATACAATCGCCAACATCGTCGGCGGCTTCGGGCTCATGGTCAGCAAGGTGGTCCAGCCCGGTGACATCATCACCATCCAAGGCACCACCGGAACAGTCCGCGACGTGACCTGGCGCCACACCATCGTCATCGACAGGACCGGCAACCAGCTGCTGATCCCCAACTCCATCCTCAACACCACGGCGCTTGAGAAGATCACCGAGGCCGGCGAGGCCGCCACCACGGTTCCCTTCACCCTGCGGGGGGATGCCAATATAGCCAAGTCCTCCCGTTCCATTGCACAGGTGGTGGCCCAGGCAACCAAGGGCATGGCCATGCCAGCCAACCCACCCATCGTTCAGCTCCAGGGCTTCACCCCTTACGGCATCAAGGGCCAGGTGGTCATGTTCGCCAAGCAGGGTGTCATCGCCGCCGATATGCAGGATGCCGCCACCCGCGCTTTGGCCGGCCAGGACTACCTGGTCCAGGAGGCCGAGCTCCAAACAAAAGACGTTGAGTATTAACCAGATGATCCTCTCATCCTGCGGAAGAAATGCAAAACGGCATCTTTCCTCTCACGAGACGCCTCAAACTCCGCAGGCGACTCCGCGTCAGGCAGATACACCCTCAATCAGATCGGTAATCAGATCGGTGTAGGTGATCCCAGTGGCCTCCCAGGCCTTGGCATACATGGAGATAGGCGTGAAACCAGGCATGGTGTTGATCTCGTTGACAATGACTCTGCCCTCAGGCGTCACAAAGCAGTCGACACGGCTCAGACCGGCGCCATCCACGGTTCTGAAGGCCTTGGCAGCCAGGTCGCGAACCTTCTGAAGAGTCTCCTCTGGCAGGTCTGCGGGGACCTCCACGTGAGAGGCGGAGGAGTCCACATACTTGCTGTCGAAGTCGTAGAAGGCCTCGTCCCGATCAGCCTTGTCCAGCACCACCTCGCCAGGCCAGGCTGTACGGGGCTTTCTGTCCTTGCTTGAGGCGAGCACGGCGCACTCGATCTCCCGCCCTTCAATGCCCTCCTCTATCAGGACCCGCCAGTCATGCCTTGCAGCCTCGGCGACCGCAGCAGCCAGGGCTTTGCCTTTGGGCTCTTCTACCTTGACCACACCAAAGCTGGATCCTGCGCGGGAGGGCTTGACGAAGAGCGGGTAATGCAGCTCTGCCTTCTCCACAGCGGCCAGCAGGTCGGCTCCGGATCGCTGTTCACGGGAGTCAACAGTGATGCCAGGAGCCACAGGTATGCCGGCCTGGCTGAGCAGAATCTTGGTGTAGTGCTTGTCCATGCATGCAGCAGAGGAGAAGACCCCGCATCCGACGTAGGGCAGGCCCATCATTTCAAGCAGGCCCTGCAGGGTGCCGTCCTCACCGTATGGGCCGTGCAGCACCGGAAAGACCGCGTCAACACACCCTAAAGGCTCCAGGGAACCGACGGTCCTGGAAGGCTCTGCTCCAGAAACCAGATCGGCATGGTCACCAATCAGAAACCCATCCCTGCCGCGAGCCATGTCGAGGATGACCGGACGGCTGCCTTCGGTTATCTGTACGGTTGGCAGACTGGCATCGCCCAGACCCCACTGCCTGGGATCCTGGCCGCCGATGGTCCATCGACCGTCCTTGGTGATGCCGATAGGAATAGGCTCGTATCGGTCGGTATCAATGGCATTGAGCACGCCGGCCGCTGACACGCAGGATATGGAATGTTCGTCAGCACGCCCGCCATAGAGCACCACAACACGTTTCCTGACCATCATCCCTCGGCTTTCCTCATCCTGGACATGCATTCGAACCTCACGCATCTGCTCGGGCAGATACACCACTCAAGACAGCAGAATATCCCCTTGGCGGGCAGCAAGGCCTGGTCAGGGTCGCTCATCCACAAGCTTGGCACGAACGGACGTAACGGGGCAGAAGCAAGGACCAGATAAGTCAGACACGCGATTGATTTGGAAAACCGTTTATCATCGAGCAGAAGGTTGAGAGCACCGGCTTCAAAGCCTTCGCACCCTCGATAGCCTTCAGAATGTTCTGACGGCCACCAGACTCACTCTGTGGTGATCTGCCCGCCGAAGAGCTCGTCGATCATGCCCCGGCAGCTCAGACCCTGACTCAGCACATGGCTCATGGCCGTAGCCAGCGGTGTCGCCACCTGGTAACGCCTGCCCAGGGCGACGACAGCATCGGTGGTGGGCACGCCCTCGGCGACACCCTTGCTGACGCGGGTAGCCTCTTCAATGCTTTTGCCCTGACCCAGATTAAAGCCAAAGGTGTAGTTCCTGCTCAAGGACGAACCACAGGTGGCCACCAGGTCGCCGACTCCGGCAAGACCGGCGAAGGTCTTGGACTTGGCCCCGCAGGCCTCCCCCAGGGCCGTGAGTTCAGCCAGACCCCTGGCCTGAATCATGGCGGCCGTGTTCTCCCCGAACCCAGCCCCCCGTGACATCCCCACGGCCAGTGCAGTGACGTTCTTCTGCGACCCGCACATCTCCAGGCCGATCACATCGTCAGAGACGAAGGCCTTGAAATAGTCGGTCGTACATGCACGGGCCACGCTCATGGCAGCATCGGCATCAGCGCTGGCGACCACGGTAGCGCTGGGCTCACGTGCGGCCACCTCCTTGCTCAGGTTGGGGCCGGAGACGGCCGCAAACCTGACCGGGTCCAGGTCCAGCGTCTGACAGACCACCTGATCCATCCGCCGGTCAGTGCCCCGTTCAATCCCCTTCATCAGGGAGACCACAATGGCATCATGACCCAGCAACCCTTTGAATTCCGTCAAGGCCTCACAGGCGTGCTGCGCGGCTATGGCCACGATCACGATTGCTGCCCCCGAGACAGCCTTGGCCCGGTCACTCTCAGCGCTGATGGCATCAGGCAGCTTCTCCACGGTCGGCAGGCGGCGGGCATTCGAATGCTTACTGTTGATTTCGTCCACGACATCCGGGTCGATGTCCCACATGACCACCTGATTGCCTGCGTCAGCCAATACCTGGGCAAAAGCGGTTCCCCATGCGCCTGCTCCCAATACCGCGATCTTCGTCATCATTCTCCTTTGCATAATGCCGTGCGCACGGGAACGCCGACCAGCAGCCTCATTCTTGTCTCTACCATCCTATGACACGACCGCCGGACAGGGGAATTGGATGTGGGTTCCGGCCTTATTGCTCGCTTCTAGGCCGACGGGTCATGGTCACGTAGTCGAAGTACCCAGCCGCTGGGGGCTCTTCGCCGCGAATCTCGGCCATGACCTCCTCCATTCGGTTGCGCAGGCGGACACAGAGGGCATGCACGGACTGCTTGGGGGGTTCCGCGCCCCACTGATCCATGTCTTCCAGAAGGTCGGCATAGTCAAAGAGCCGGTCATAGCACATGACCACGTTCTTCCGAGGCCAGGGCCACTTGTGGTTGATCGAAGCCGCCCCCCAGGTGATGCTGGGATACAGGGGAACCATGCGACCCAACTGCCGCGAGGCCTCCAGGGCGATGAATCCGACACCAGGCTTGAGCGACATGGGCCACTTCAGAGGATCACGGGTCACCGTTCCCTCAGGCCAAATGGTCAGGGGCCTGCCCGAGGTGATGATGCTGATCGACTCCTCCTCAATCGACCTGGCCTTGCCGGACTTGCGCTCCACCGGCTGCATGCCCACCATGCGGAACCAGCTGCCGATCAGGGGCCAATGGGCCATCTCGGCCTTGGCCATATAGCGGGGACGACGACCCAGGTGGAAGAGGGACATCATGGGAATGAACACGTCGAACTGGGTCACATGGGTGGCTGCGGTGATAAAGGGCCCGGTCTCCGGCACCCGCTCCAACCCCCAGGCATAGACCCGGCAGGAGTCACGCACCACCTGGGAGACCCCGCGCAACAGACGGGTGGTCCCCACAGGGTGCTGGCCGTCTATCTCGTCCAGGGCCGGTATGCGGTGTCCGGTGGGATAGTAGCGGGTTGGATCCATCAACCTGTGCCGCTGCGCCAGCAACGCCACCTGCTGGTCGGACAGAGCGGGCACCGCAGACCGTGGAGAGGGTTTGCCTTTGGAAGCCATCTATGCCTGCCGGATCAGTCGATCTGCGCGTCCAGGGCCAGCAGCTTGTCGCGGAAGTCCTCGTAGCCGCGGTCGATCAGGGAGATGCCGTGGACGGTGGAGGGGCCGGATGCCGTCAGTGCGGCGATCAGGTGGCTGAAGCCGCCACGCAGGTCGGGCACGTCGATGTCCTGGCCAGTCAAGGGGGTGGGACCGAAGATGACCGCCGAGTGGTTGAAGTTGCGCTGCTGGAAGCGGCAGGGCAGGGATCCCAGGCACTCCTTGTAGAGCTGGATGGTGGCGCCCATCTGAATCAGCGGCTCGGTAAAGCCGAAGCGGTTCTCGTAGACGGTCTCGTGAACGATGGAAAGACCCTTGGCCTGGGTCAGAGCGACCACCAGGGGCTGCTGCCAGTCGGTCATGAACCCGGGGTGCACATCGGTCTCAATGGCCACGGGCCGCAGGTCGCCGCCCGGATGCCAGAAGCGGATGCCGTCGTCGCGCACGTCGAACTGGCCGCCGATCTTGCGGAAGACGTTCAGGTAGGTCATCATGTCGGGCTGGTGGGCGCCCTTGACCATGATGTCGCCATGGGTGGCCAGGGCGGCGGAGGCCCAGGAGGCGGCTTCGATCCGGTCGGGCAGGGAGGTATGGGTGAATCCCTTGAGGGAGGGCACACCCTCGATGCGGATGGTCCGGTCCACGTCCACGGAGATCTGCGCGCCCATCTTCTGCAGGACCGCCACCAGGTCCATGATTTCGGGCTCGGTAGCCGCCCCTGACAGCTCAGTGCGTCCCTCGGCCATGACGGCTGCCAGCAGGGTCTGCTCCGTGGCGCCCACCGAGGGGTAGGGCAGGTGAATCTTGGCCCCATGCAGACCATCGGGCGCTGTGATGTGTATGCCGGCCTCATGCTCCTTGTCGACATTAGCCCCCAGCTTGCGCAGGGTCTCCAGATGGAAATCGATGGGCCGGCTGCCGATGCGGCATCCACCCAGAACGGGGATGAACGCCTCCCCCATCCGGTGCAGAAGCGGTCCGGAGAAGAGGATGGGAATACGGGAAGAGCCCGACAGGGTGTCTACATCAGCCACGTCGGCCAGCTCCACATGACTGGCATCGATGGTGACCACACCCTCCTGGGGACGAACATCCACCTTGACCCCGTGCAGCCTCAGCAGGTCCGAGACCACATGGACATCGCGGATCTCGGGAACGTTCTTCAGCACTGAAACACCAGGAGCCAGAAGGGCCGCCACCATGGCCTTGCTGACGAAGTTCTTGGCCCCGCGGACCTGGATGGTACCGTGCAGGGGTCTGCCGCCCACCACATGCAGCACATCATTCTGTGTATTCACCTTGGGCATATATCGGCTTCCTTCTCATATCTGCTCAGAGCCGGGCTTTGGCACATCATCGGCCCTATCTGCAAGTCTGCCACAAGGGGTGTGGGGACACCGTGAATTGTCGCCTCGGGCATAGAGCGTCCACCCAGTCAGATACTGGTCAGGCGCCAGCTGAAACGAAGGGGGTCAGCATCGTGAAGCCCATGATCAGCAGCAGCATGATGAAAAATGGGCAGGCCCAGGCACCGTAGACGTTCGTATAGGTGCGGTTTTCACACAGAAAAGCGACAATCCGATGACGGCCCAAGTAGAGGACCAGGACGGCCGCCAGCAATCCTGCCAGCATCATGAGCACGTTGACGTAGGAGGCCATGTTGTCGCTCATAAACCCGAGAAGGAGTTCCAGCCCGTCGCTGACAACCAGGTTGTTGAACACGTGCAGGGCTATGGACCAGAAGATGGAGTATTCGCAGGCCAGATAGCCCAGGAGCAGACCCATGATGAAAGCGAAGAACCCCTGGCCAAGGTCGCCATGGAAGAAACCGAACATGACCGCGGAGGTGACGATGGCGAAGACGTGGCCGTAGGGCTTCAGCGCATGCAGGATGGCACCTCTGAAGACCAGCTCCTCGATGACGGGGGCCAGCAGGCTGACGTAGATGAACATGGGAATGGTACCCGAGGCCTGCTGGATCTGCTCAGTCGTGGTCCAGGACTGCTGCACTCCCAGCCGCACCGTGGTCCAGTCCATGCCTGACTGATACCAGTCGGCCAGGGTCTGCCCGGTCAGCGTCAGCGCAAAGCATCCCAGCAGCACCTGCCAGGTCATGGGGTGCAGATCCGTGTGGAAGATGCCCAAGGGACCGGAATCGCAGATCTGCCGACGTCGTGTGAAAACCAGGAAGCAGAGGCCGGTGCAGGCGGCGATCAGATTGATGATGCCCCCATACTCCTTGTCGGCATGGCTCATCACATAGATAAATCCCGAGTGGGCAGGCACTGGATCAAACACGGCATTCCACTCCATCTGAGCCAGAACACCGAACAGAAGGCCGACACTGTTAATGATGAGCAGGTAGACCAGCAGCAGGGCGGCCTGGCGGTTGAGCATACCTCTGGCCTTACTCATCCATGCGCGATCCGCCATGCCTCGTCTGGGCTTTTGAGTCTGCCCAGTCCCTGACGCGTCGGCTGTCGTCGCTGTCTGCCCCATGTCACCATGCCCTTTCATGATCCTCTGCAGGTTTGGCCATCCGGCATTGACCTCCAGATGGTCCAAGTTTACGCCACCACCGGTGGCATCAATGCGTCATGCTCTAGAGCAGACCAGGCACGAATTTGAAGACTGTCAGCAGCAGGCAGAGCAGCAAATAGAGCAAGAACCAAGGCTGCCTCCAGGAAACGTATGTGCCCTTAGGGGCTCGATAGCGCCGCCGGTAGTCCAAGAGGCTGGCGCGGTGCAGGAAGAACATGAGCAACCCAGCCAGAACCAAGACCAGCGCCACTGCCAAAATCGACAGACGAGCAGTTCTCGGAGCGCTCATCAGATATCGATTGGGCAGGCCGCTGAAGAGCAGATCACCGAGCACACGGGCTCCGACGGCCCAGATCAGACCATATTCCAGGGAGCAGTATCCCAGCGCCAGCCCCAGCAGGAAGATCCAAAGCCCAGAGACCGGGTCACTCTGCAGCAGGGCGCAGAGCAGGGATGAGGTCAGGATGGCAAAAACCCGGCCATACCGACGCAGCCCGTTGAGGATGACGCCACGGAAAACCAGCTCCTCAGCCAGGGGAACCGCCAGGAGGGCATACAGGGCCATCATCGGCGAGGAAGCGCCGGTGACCAGCAGGCTGTGCGAGGCCAGGGAGGGAATATGCAGGAGCAGACCGAAGTGATTGAAGAACTTATTCAGTTCATGAACCATCCCCTGGCCCAGCAGGAGCACCGCGACCAGGGCCAGCAGAGCCGCCAGAGTCATTCTTCTATCTGTTCGCCAGCGGACGGCGTCCTGTCCTCGCTGACCCACACCTCGAATGACGCTCCACTCTGAAATGCAGGCATAGGTCAGCGCCAGCAGGACTGACAGGAGAGTAATCCCATCGGATAGGAAGGCGATGGATCTGGGGTCCTTGACCTGCTCCATGATGACTGGCAGGATCATCCCCGAACCGACCATGAGCACCAGAACCGATATGGCCAGATAGACGAAGGCGAAGGCAGCCTGTCCGTTGACGGCGTGGAGGACCCCGGAACTGGCTGTGTAGGTGTTGGACTTGCCGGTGGTGGGCTTGGCCGCCTGCGGTCGTGCCTGAGCCTGAAGCTGGGGCTGGGCCGCAACTTCAGCAGCTGGCGTGACCGCATTAAGTTCACTTGGAACAGCGATCGGCTGCGAGTTGACCGACTCCGGTCGGCTTGTTCCTGTGACCGGTCCTGCCGAAGCATTGGAAACGACCCGCGGGGCTGCCAACTCGGCTGAAGGACGGGTACGGTTGCGAGCAGCCCGCCGCTTGGACGACCGACGGACTCCTCTCTTCCTTTCACGGCCTCTGACAGAAAGGCCGAAATGAAGACCATGCGAAGAACGGGTCGGCTTGGTTGCGTTCGTCGCAGCTTCCTCGGTCTCTGAGGACTTGGCCTTGGCGGCCACAGCAGCTGCTGCAGCCTCGGCAGCCTTGGCGGCGAGAGCCACAGAAGCGCCTGGAGCGGATACAGATGTCGACGAAGACGCGAACTGGACGACCGACTGCGTCGCTGGAGCTGCCTTCACAGCCTCTGAAGATTCGGATGGGGCAGGCTGAACGGCAATTTCTGCCTGGCCAGTCTGCATAGGCTGGCCGACATGATCCCTCTGTGCGACAGCCGACTCCTGTCCGTCAATAGTCTTTGACGAAACGACCCGACCGCCGGTACCGTCACCGGCGACTGCAGCAGGCTGGGCAACTACCCGTGGAGTCGAACAGACCCGACGCCCCTGATGATCGGCTTCGCTGGACGCGGCTTGTACAGCAGCACCGTTCTCCACAGAAGCCGATGAACCAGTGACCAGGGAATCCCAGTCGGCATCCGAGCGACGGACTACGACTGGCCGGTCGGCGAATACCACAGGGGCCGCTGACGCATGAACAGAGGCCGGGGGGGTCCCGGCCGTGGACACCCCGGCCGGGGTAGCCGACTTGGGCACAGCTGGTTCGACTGCAGAAGAAGCGGGAACGGATGGCGTTTTGGCAGCGGAAGGCTTACGGCGCTTGTGCATATTCCAAGAGAAGACCGGGCCCTTGTTCGTCTCGGGCTTGGTCCAGGACCAGACGACCTTGGCCGCAGGCTGCCCCGGCTGCCCCGAGGTCTCCGCGGCTTTGGCAACCTCCGGCTCTCGATGAACCACCACACGCCGCGGAGACGACTCCTTGTCAGGTTCCTTTCCGCCGTGCCCGTCAGCTGGCAGATCCTCAGGAGGAAATGCGGGAACTCCCGGTTGACTGGCCATGGTGACCGAGTCCAAAAAATCATAAGATCCTGGAAGCACTGAAGGTCGTTCGCCGACTGGCCTGGCACCCTTGCCGCCAGCTCCTTCATCACCCAGAACCGCGGTCTTTCTATGGGCTATCCTTCCCGGGTAGGCCAAGCCATCATCCACGGCCTCCCCCGGCAGGCTCAAGGGCGGCAGGTCGATGGATCCTTCCTCATAATCCCAATGACGGGCGTAGTCCTTGCTGGCACTGTGGCTTGCAGTCATGAGGGCGAGAGAGGAGCGCGACACCTTCCAGCGCCCCTGATCGCTATGGGCATCGGCGGACTCGCTGCCGCTGTCGCGATCCTCATCATCCCTCATCCGTCGATGATCCTTCCCCTTCATGCACTACCGTACGACCGTCAAGGGCGTCCAGCGACACGAACCTTTCCCCACGTTCATATCACAACACTACATGTCCGAGTCTAGCCCGACCCCGCCCTTCTTCGACAGAATCCCGACAATGGCCCGGCACCACCGACTGTCTGGTCAGGCCAGCCCTGGTACGAATTCGCTCAGGGCCATCAGCAGACATGCCAGGCAGAAGAGCAGGAACCAGGGCGCCCGCCAGGAAGCGTAGATTCCCTTGGGAGCGCGATTGCTGCGGCAGTAATCACGGAGAGTCCTGATCTTGAACAGCAGCCCGATAACACCAATCAGCAGTACCAGGATCATGAGAAAGCCCAAGCCGATGCGAACCACCTCGGGTGCCAGAGGCATGTACTTGGCCAGCAGGCCTGAAGAGAAAGCATTGTTGAGCATGTGCACCAGCAGGGACCAGACCAGCCCATACTCCATGGCCAGATAGCCCAGAACCAGGCCGGAAATGAAACCGAACAGACCCTGAACCAAGGAACCATGCATGAAGCCGAAAAGCAGGGAAGAAGTAATAATGGCGAAGACTCGGCCAAAGCGGCGCAGACCGTTCATGATGACCCCGCGAAAGACCAGCTCCTCGGCAAAGGGCCCCAAAAGAATGCCATAGAAGAGCATGATCGGCGTTTCCATGTCGCCATCACCCGGTGCGGACGGCGGATGCAGCCCGGTACTGGACAGAACGGCGCTCAGTCCGGAGTTGGCCGCCCCTGCCACCAGCTGACTGAGGAAGAAGCAGGCTAAGGCAATGATCAAGGCCAACAGGCTGAATCGGCGCGCAGTGACCCACCGCACCTGATCCTGGCCATGTCGTTCACGGCCTACGATGACCGGCCACTGGCTGATCAAGGCAAACAGCAGGGCCAGCACTACGGAGGTGGCCACTGACCAGTCCCCCAGAGGGCCGTTGATCTGCGCCTTGGAAGCGTGCGGAAAGAGAGCAGGCAGAACCACCTTGCCCCCCACAAGACCTGCCAGGGTCTCGATGGCCACGTAAATGAAGGCAAAAGCACTTAGGGTATTCACTGCCCGTCTAACGCCCCAGTCGTGCACATCGCCGCTGCTGTGCCTCATGATAACCGCTCCTCTTCACTCGCCAACTAGTCACAGGCGATCAATGGCTGTCTCATTCCATGGTAAGCGAAGAGGGAGCAAACGGCTTTCATATGAGGGCTCACGGCCCGTCGGTCAAATGATGCCGCGGTCAGCCAGGGG
Organism: Bifidobacterium apousia; assembly: GCF_007559275.1. Classification (GTDB taxonomy): domain Bacteria; phylum Actinomycetota; class Actinomycetes; order Actinomycetales; family Bifidobacteriaceae; genus Bombiscardovia; species Bombiscardovia apousia. Next base: position 144,693 of record NZ_VMHK01000002.1, on the reverse strand, counting down.
TCCAGGCCAGTCGATTTGACCCTCCCTGGCTGAAGTGACCGGCTCTTCTGGCATGTGCTGGGCCGGCAGAGTACGCGGCTTGAAGGGGAATCGCTCGGCCCGCATACGCTCATAGGCACGGATGTCATCCTCGTGCTGCAGGGTCAGATCAATGTCGTCGTAACCGTTCATGAGCCGCCACCGCACGTAGTCGTCTACCTGGAAGGGCAGAGTCACATCCGCGCAGGTGACCGTGCGAGCGCCCAGATCCACGGTCATCTCGGTGCCGGGGTCCTCCTCCAGGAGCTTCCAGAGCAACTCCACTGATTCCTGGGGCATGATGGCGGCCAGAACACCGTTCTTGGCGGTGTTCCCATAGAAGATATCGGCGAAGCGGGGGGCGATGACCACGCGGAAGCCGTAGTCCCGCAGAGCCCAGACCGCATGCTCGCGCGAGGAGCCGATGCCGAAGTCCGGCCCGGCCACCAGAACTCGGGCACCTGAATATTCGGGCCGGTTGAGCACGAAATTCGGATCCCTTCGCCAGGCGTAGAAGAGCGCATCCTCAAAGCCGGTCTTCTGCACCCGCTTCAGGAATACAGCGGGAATGATCTGATCAGTGTCGACATTGGAGCGGCGCAAGGGCACCCCGACCCCGGTGACAACGGAAAGTGGCTCCATGATGACCTCCTGCCTGCTGGATGGCGATGACGATGACGAATGATTGATGGGCTTACAGATCGGCCGGGGAGCAGATGGTTCCCCTGATAGCCGTCGCAGCAGCCACCTCGGGCGAGGCCAGATGCGTCCTGCCGCCCTTGCCCTGACGACCCTGGAAGTTGCGGTTGGATGTGGAGATGGAGCGCTCCCCCGGCACCAGCTGGTCGGGGTTCATGCCCAGGCACATGGAGCAGCCAGCGTTGCGCCATTCGGCTCCAAAGTCCTCGAAGATGCGATCCAGCCCCTCCTTTTCGGCCTGAATGCGAACTCGCGAAGAGGCCGGAACCACCAGGACGCGATGCAGGTTCTTGGCCTTGTGATGCCCCTTCATGATGGCCGCAGCCGCGCGCAGATCCTCGATGCGCCCGTTGGTGCAGGAGCCAATGAACACGGTGTCCACGGCGATGTCCCGGATGGGCATCCCCGGCTTCAGCCCCATGTAGTCGATGGCCTCCTGGGCCGCCTGGCGCTTGGCCGGGTCGGCGATCTTTTCGGGCACAGGCACATCAGCGGCAATGGGCAGACCCTGTCCGGGATTGGTGCCCCAGGTCACGTAGGGGGTCAGCTGGTCGGCATCCAGGATGACCTCCTTGTCGAAGACTGCGTCCGGATCGGTGGGCAGGGTACGCCAGTAGTCCAGTGCCTGATCCCACATGGCTCCCTTGGGGGCGTGCGGCCGGCCCTCCAAGTAAGCGAAGGTGGTATCGTCCGGCGCGATCATCCCGGCCCTCGCCCCGGCCTCGATGGACATGTTGCAGATGGTCATGCGCGCGTCCATGGACATGCGCCGAATGGCCTCGCCCCGGTACTCCAGAACGTGCCCTTGGCCGCCGCCAGTGCCGATCTTGGCGATGACGGCCAGGATGACGTCCTTGGCGCCCACGCCCGGCTTGAGCTGCCCGCGGACGGTGATGGCCATGGTCTTGAAAGGCTTCAGGCTCAGGGTCTGGGTGGCCAGAACATGCTCCACCTCGGAGGTGCCGATGCCGAAAGCCAGGGCCCCGAAGGCCCCGTGGGTCGAGGTATGCGAATCGCCGCAGACGATGGTCATGCCGGGCTGCGTCAGTCCCAGGACGGGTGCAAAAGCGTGGACAATGCCCTGATCGGCATCCCCCAAGGGATGCAGACGAACCCCGAACTCCCGGCAGTTGCGCTCCAGGGTGGAGATCTGCAGGGCCGAGACCTTGTCGGCGATGGGCCGATCGATGTCGATGGTGGGGGTGTTGTGATCCTCGGTGGCGATGACCTGGTCCAGGTGACGGATCTTGCGGCCTGCCAGGCGCAGCCCCTCGAAGGCCTGTGGGCTGGTCACCTCGTGCATAAGCTGCAGATCGATGTAGATCAGATCGGGCTCGCCTCCCTGGCCCTTTCTGACCAAATGATCGGCCCAGACCTTTTCCGCCATTGTGCGTCCCATATCGCCTCCTGAAAACCTAGGACCGGCCGGGGCACCAATCTCATCGGCACCCCGCCGGCCTCCTACCACCGAGTATGGAACTGCCCAACTGTTATGAACTTTTGCATTTCATATACTGAGATGGCATAATTCAACCATGGACACACCTTCTATGAACGACGACGACAGATATCCCTCCGCAAATGATCCGAACATGCATCAGGAGGAGATTCATTCGGGCGTCGGCGTTTTGGACAAGACGGTGCGAATTCTGGATACCCTGGAGACCGGGCCCATGACCCTGGGCCAGCTGGTCAACGCCACCGGGTTGGCTCGACCCACAGCCCACCGACTGGCCATCGCCTTGGAGCGCCACCGCTTCGTGCTGCGGGATGCACACGGCCGCTTCGTCCTGGGCTCCCGCTTCGCCGAGCTGGCCGCTGCCGCTGGCGAGGATCGACTGCTGACCGCCTCGGGACCCATCCTGCATACACTGCTCAACCGTTCGGGTGAGTCAGCCCAGATTTTCCGCCGCCAAGGCGAAGTCCGTGTCTGCATCGCCGCGGTGGAACGCGCCTCCGGCCTGCGCGACTCCATCCCTGTAGGCGCCCTGCTGTCCATGGAGGCCGGGTCGGCAGCACAGATTCTGTTGGCCTGGGAGGAACCTGAGCGCCTCCATCAGGGTCTGCGACACGCCAAGTTCAACGCAGCGACCCTGGCCACGGTCCGCAAGCGCGGCTGGGCCGAATCCATCAACGAGCGGGAAGAAGGCGTCTGTTCCATTTCGGCCCCCATCCGCAACGGATCCGGGCAGGTCATGGCCGCCATATCCATCTCCGGCCCGGTCAACCGCATGTCCACCACGCCGGGAAGGCGCTACGCCCCCCTGGTCATGGCCGCCGGCAAATATCTGACCGAAGCCCTGCTGCGAGCCTCATCTCCCGCCCGTCGTAGGGTCTGAGCGGGAATTTAACCCCTTGGCCCTGATCGCCGTCTGGTTGATCCCCAGGAGGCGATCAACCCGGCAAGAGCCGTCAGGCCGCCCGCCAAGAATCCGGGCCGACGCAAGAGGTTGACCGCGTCCCCGGTAGAAGTGGGCATATGGCTCATGGCGAAGGTGTAGACCTTGTGGGATCCTGGCCGCCCCACCAATTGCCCGAACTCCAGGAGCTGCGTGCGAGGATGATGGGGATGGCGGATATCGAACTCGAAGAGCCGTGCCGCCCGCTTGCTGGGCACCGGACCGTATGAGCCGAATCCGCAGGTGGGCGTGGCCCCCAGTGTCAGATCTCCACTACGACCAACAAAGCCATTGCGGTGGTCATGCCCGGCGAAGAGGGCGAAATAGCCCCGGTTCCGGGTCAGCAGGTCATACTCGCCGCTGTCCTCATCCGGGCAGGAGACTCCCTCGCCCAGGTAGGAGCCGGGGCAGGTGCGCGATTCGTCCAGGATGTAGCAACGGGAGTCGAAACTTCGGTAGCCCTGGACCGCATAGGCTGTGGTGGCTGGCACCGGCTTGAGCAGATCGTAGAACTGGGGAATGGGCATGTGCTGGAAGACGATGGATCGGTTGCCCAGGAGATCGGGAGCGGCCGCCAGAAAGTCCAGGGCCTGCGTCGACGGTGAGCCATAGCCGCCTGCCCGGGCATAGTCGCCAGAGTCCAGCAGGACCAGTCCCATGACCACCCCGTGACCGTCGCAATCCGCTACAGGCAGCGCGAAGGTGCCCGGAGCGCAGACGAAGGCTGTTTGGGAGGGCAGGGCCGACCCGATCAGCGCATGGACCCGATCAGGATGGGCGACCGTAGCCTCCGGGTTCAGGCAACCGGGCACCTCCCGATAGATGGCGTCCATCTGATCGGTGTCCAGCCCACACTGGAAGTCATGGTTGCCATAGGTGACGACGAAGGGGATCCCGCGTTCAACCAGTGGGCCGGTGATCAGGCCAACGGTTCTGCGGACCAGATCTTCGGTGTGCTTGATGTTTTGCTGGCGTACACGCTCGGCATCCCTGCGGTCTGGTTCCCGGCGGTCGCCGGCTGCTTGACCATCCTCAGGCTTGGAAGAGCGCTTCAGGGAGGCTCCCCCAAATCCCAGAGCGCCACCCATGCTCAGACCAGCCGAGTAGATGCCGTCCAAGGGGGTGCTCCAGCGCCTCTTACGGAAGGTGCGCTCGTAGGCCGTGTCGTAACCGGCTACCTGATTGCCCGAGAAGACCACCAGATCGGGCTTTGCAGCATCGCAAGCCGCAGCTATCAGCCTGATTGTGTCCGCAGAGACCTTGGGACCCTCCTGGACGTCAGCCAGCTGCAGGAGTCTGAACTTGCCCGAGTAGTGGAACTGAAGTCGCCCCAGCCGGGCCGAAACGGACAGCGGTCGATCATGCTCTCCCTCGCCGCCTTGTGGGGAGACCTGATCCGCGTGGTAATGCTGACTCATACGTCTAGCCTACTTCACCCTGCTTCGCTCCTAGGACCATCAGTGCAGCCCCCTTACGAATCGGATGCAGACCTAGGCGTCATGCCAGCACAGCGACACCCTGGTGTTAGCTTGACCACAGTGGTTACGACGACAGCCAGGACCGGGCGGACAATCTTCAGACCTGGCTCCGGTCTTGGTATATTGGATACGTTGCGATTCTTAACGAGATAGAGGGAGCGTACCTCCATGGCAGAAGGACAAGAGCTCCTGTTGCGCAAGGATCTTGAGAGGGTTGTCGACCGCCTGCACCAGGAGCGTACCCATGTAGCACCCTATCAAGAGGATTACCGTCGACTGCTGGATAACCACGGCAAGATGATTCGAGCCGCCATGGTGGTGCTCTTTGCCCGGGCCGGAGCACGGAACGGAGGACGCCTGGACGACACCGTCATCACTGGCGCCGCCGCCATCGAAATGCTTCATCTGGCTACCTTGGTCCACGACGACGTTCTGGACAACGCCCCCATCCGCCGCAACAAGCCCACGGTCCACACCATCCGAGGCAACAAGGCTGCCATCTATCTAGGAGACCTGATCCTTTCGCGCTACATGGAGATCATGGCCTCCATCGCTCCTGACACAGCCTTTATCCGCGAACAGGCCGGTACGGTCTGCGAGATCGTAGGCGGCGAACTCTACCAAGAGTCAGACCGCCACCACACCCACATCACGATTGACGATTACGACCGAGCCATCTCAGGCAAGACCGCAGCCCTCTTCCGCCTGGCCTGCCTGACCGGGATCCGCCTTGATGGCCAGCCAACTGACCCGGCCTTGGAGCAGACAGCCAGAGACTTCGGCGGCAATCTAGGCATGGCCTTCCAGATCATCGACGACATCAACGATTTTGATCTGGATCGTGACACCGGCAAGCCCAAGCTGGAGGATATTCGCGACGGAATCTACACTCTGCCGGTTCTGCTGGGATTCCAGGAGGATGAGGACTTCAGAACACTGGTGCAGCAAGACGATCCCGACCGGGTGATCGACTACCTCAAAGCCCATCCCCAGTTGATGGAGGGCAGCCGGCAAACCGCCAAGGACTATCTGCAACGGGCTGCGGACAGCCTAAAGGACTCCCCCATGAACAAAGACGTACGTTCCCTATTGCAGCGGATTACCGTCAAGCTGACCGCCCAGATCTGACCGAATTCGCACGACTGAGCCAGCTCGGCCAATCCTGAACGAGTGCAGTCAGTACGGTTTCAGCTATACGTCGAATAGGCATCACAACCCCGTTCCATGCTAGGCGTTGCTCTCTTTTGTGCATCTCACCACCGCTGGCTGCCGCTGGTGGCAAACACCCTATGACAGTAAATCCCCCGTCCCGAACCATACGGTCCGAAACGGGGGATTTACCGAAGGGAAGGAAGGGTTTGAGGTCAGCTGGCCATTATGCCAAGGCTACCCGAGCCGGTGCGCCATGCACCTTGGCAGGCTGCGGCCCATTGCCGTCATCCGGCTTGTAGAAGGGTCCCTGGTGCAGGGTCCTCCTGGTGTAGAAGACCATGACGCCGCCCAGAACCAGGAAGAGCAGGAAGTAGACAATGCAGGTGAAGAGCAGGTTCGGCACCGTACTGGTGGGCGAAACGCCATCGGCAATGGTCTGGAAACCATAGACCAGCCAAGGATAGCGTCCAAGCTCCGTCACCAGCCAGCCACTGGTCGTCGCAGCGAAGGGGGCAAAGGTGAAGATGCCCATGATCCAGAGCTTCCAACGTGTGGTAAAGAGCGTATTCTTCTTCTTGCGTGTGAACCAGAGCACCAATGCCGATATCAGGGCAAAGGCAAACCCGATTCCGACCATCAGGCGGAAGACCCAGAATAGGGTGGTGACCGGCACGTAGTAGTTCATATCCTTGCCGTACTTGGCATCGTACTTCTCGTGCAGCTCCTTGTTCACGGTGTTCATGCCCTTGACGGCGCCTGTTTTCTTGCCGTAAGCCAGCTGCGACATGGCTCCGGGAATCTCGACGGACCCCTCAATCTTATGGTCCTTCTCATTGATCAGAGCCACGGCATTCCAAGGGGCGGGATCGCCGGTATCCTCGTAGATGGCCTCGGTGGCAGCCAGTTTCATAGGCTGATCGGTCACAATGAACTTGCCCTGCAAATCACCGTAGGTGATCACGCAGATGGAACCGATAAGCCCAAGCAGAGCGGCCAGGCGGATGGACTTGGTGAACAGGTTGACCTTGGCCTGCTTCTCGGAGTCGGCCTCGACAGCGGCCACGGCCTGGTCCTTGTTCCCCATGTGCATTCTCAGCAGGCTGAAGGCGCTGCAGCCCATGACCACGAAAGCCCCTGTGCAGACGGCGGCGAAGAAGACGTGGGGGAACTCGATCCACAGCTGGGGATTGGACATGACGTCACCGAAGCTGCGCAACCGCACATGACCAGTGGCCTGGTTGATCTCGAAACCAACCGGGTGCTGCATGAAGCTGTTGGCAGCCAGAATCCAGATTGCCGACATGGAGGAACCCAGGAAGGTCAGCCAGATGAAGATCACATGCACGGCCGGCTTGAACCTATTCCAGGTGAACATCCACACGCCGATGAAAGTGGACTCCAGGAAGAAGGCCAGCAGGGCCTCGATGGCCAGGGGGGCGCCGAAGATGTCACCCATGAACCTGGAGTAGTTGGACCAGTTCATGCCGAACTGGAACTCCTGGATGATGCCCGTGACCACGCCGACCGCAAAGGAAAGCAGGAAGATCTTGGACCAGAACATGGTCATCTTCTTGTAGACATCCTTCTTGGTCACTACATAGGTGGTCTCCATGATGGCGACCGCCAGGGCCAGACCGATGGTCATAGGGACATAGAAGAAGTGGAATATCGTCGTCATGGCGAACTGGAATCTAGACAATCCCAATACAGTGAACATCGTTCCTCCCAATCTCTGCAGGGTTCGTCGGGCGCGGGTACACGGGTCGAATCCGGACGGATTCAGATATGACCAAGCTTGTGCCCACGAGAACCTTCAGCTCTCCCCGACTTCGCCACCTGGTCGCTTCCACGGGCTCCGGTTTCCATGCCGCCCAGTCCATGAACCGACGGCGCACAGCAACCGGCCGGGAAGCCATCCGCCAAGATCGGCGACCCGACAACCGTGCAACATTCATTGCTCGGGAAACAGCCTGATGGTCATTCAACAGGGTTCCGTCCATCTGAATCTGACTGCTTCTCCAAGTATATCCCTTGACCGGCACCCTTGTCCACGTCCGAGACGTCCATGCGATAAAGTTCACGGAAACGGGCGTTCTCCCGATACAGATCGACCGGGCGCCCCTGCATGGCGATGTGCCCGTCCTGCATAAAGATCACCTGGTCGGCCTCCTCCAGCCCCTGAAGATGGTGGGTCACCCAAAGAAGGGTGCGATCCTGGCTGACCTTGAAGATCATGGCCATGAGCCGCCGCTCGGTTATGGGATCCAGACCGATGGTGGGCTCGTCCAGAAGGATGATCGGCGTGTGCTTGAGCACAATCCTGGCCAAGGCCAGACGCTGGCGCTGGCCGCCCGAAAGACGGCCACCAGCTTCATCCACCGGCGTGTCGATTCCCTGGGGCATGTCATCTACGACCTGATCCAGCTGCACAGCCTTCAGAGCCTGGCGAACCTGATCATCATCAGCCTGGGGGGCGCCCAGACGCACATTGGAGGCGATGGTGGTGTTGAAGAGGAAGGCCTGCTGGTTCAGGTAGCCAAAAAGCTCAGGACGCTGATCCTGCAAGGCATCGACCGGTATTCCATTGATCAGGATGCGGCCACTGGTTGGGCGCAGATCGCCCAGAAGCAGCTGCAGGACCGTCGTCTTGCCCTCGCCGCTGGGACCGAGCAGTGCCACACGCTGCCCACCTTCGATTCGCAGGCTGAAGTCGTCCAGCAGCAGGGGGTCATCAGGGCCGTAGGAGAAGCTGACATGGTCGAAGACAATTGACTTGATCGGCCCCTCCAATTTGGTCTGGGCACTCGGCTCAATCCGCCGGGACTCGACGCGCTCGGTCAGATCATTGAGGTGGTCCAGCGAGTCAGTATACAGGGGAACCTCAGCCACAGCCTGGGAGACCACGATGAAGCAGTCAACCAGGGGGAAAACCGCCAGGACCACGGCTGCCGCGAAGTCAGCTATGGAGGTGGAGCTGGTCATGCGTAGATCCGCTCCAACAATCAGAGCCACCACCATGAGGGCGAAAATCATCTGGATGCCGCAGTTGCGCCAGCGTTCGAACCGCTTCTGCTCTCTGCGGCCGGCGGCGATGTCGTTGAAGTCGCCGGACGCCGTGTCCACGAAGCGGTGGCGACGGCGAGTGATCACCCAATCTCCCAGGCCCATGTAGCTCTCGGTCACTGCCGTGTACTGATCCTGCCGCCGTGCCTTCTCCATGTCGTACCGCCCGTCCGAATAAGCCAGCGAGACCAGCGGTACCAGGATCAGAATCAGGGCGAAAAGCAGGAAAAGCAGGAGCGAGGTCAGCCAGGAAAAGACGCCTACGGCGATGGTGACCACCACCCACATCATGTAGGCCACGACCGTGGGGAAGATGGTGCGCAGGTAGAAATTCTCCAGATGGTCCAAGTCGTCCGAAAGCATGCCCAGGACCGTGCCCGTGCGCTCATGCTCGTTCAGGAAGGCCGCGTCCTGCGAGAGGGTGCGGTAAAGCTGAACCCGAAGCTTGGAAACCACCCGGAGCACCCAGTCATGGCTCTTGATGCGCTCCAGGTACTTGAATGTGGGCCGCCCAATGCCGAAGGCCCTGGTCAGCACTACCGGCACGTATACGGCAAAGATATTGAAGGGATGACGGGCCGACCTGCTGATCAGAAAGCCCGAGGTAAACATCAGTCCGGCCGCGCACACGAAGGTGATGGTCCCCAGGAAGAAGATCAGAGCAAGCAGCCCCTTGTTCTCACGCAGGTAGGGCCAGAACCAATGATCCCGGTGCCAGATATGCATATAGCCCGACAACCCACGGCCGCGGCGGGAGGTCTTCGATGTCCCCGCGCCTTCTCTTCCGGCGGTTTCAGTCCTGCTGGTAGTCGGCAATCTGGTTCCCTCCCATCTCATCGATCAGCGCATCCAAGGGCCCGCCCTGACCGATCAGCTCGCGCGGATCGCCCTGGGCTACAATTCGTCCATGCTCCAGCATGATCACCCAGTCCATGTTGGCCAGCCAGTGCAGCCGATGGGTGGCCAGGACTACCAGGTGCCCGTCCATGATGGGCAGCAGGGTCTGCTTCAGGTCGTATTCGGTCTCGATGTCCAGGTGAGCGGTGGGCTCGTCAAAGAACAGAATCTCGCGTGAGGGGTCCAGGATGCCCCTGGCCAGGGCGATTCGCTGTGCCTGGCCGCCGCTGATGCCGCGGTTGCCCTCGCCGATTTGAGTGCCCAGACCGTCGGGCAATGTTGTCAGCCAGTCGGTCAGTCCAGCCCGGTCGGCTGCACGGGCCACTTGGGCATCGTCTGCTTCCTGGTTGTAAAAGCGAATATTGTCGGATACGGTGCCATGGAAGATGAAGGGGTTCTGGGGAATATAGCTGATGTGCCGCTGCCAGGCAGCCACGTTGCAATGCTCCAGCTGATGACCATCCAGGTCGATGGTGCCCGCTTTGGGCTGGTCAAAGCCGGCCAGCAGATCCATCAGCGTGGACTTGCCAGCTCCAGAACGACCGACAATGGCCACCTTGGAAAAACCATGCAGGTTGAAGTCCAGACCGCTCAGAGCCAGAGGCTGCTCTTGCGACCCCTCCTCGGACTCACTGATCCGTGAATCCGCGACCGCCTCGACTGCAGTTCCTTGTGGTGCTGTAGAACCGGACTCAGCCGAGACCGCCCCCCCGTTACCGCCTTGAACTATGGAAGACTTGCGCTTGCGGCTCTTCTTGCTGGTCTTTTGGCTCTCGGACTTGGCCATGGCATCCATCTGTGCCCCGGCTGAAGCACTGCTCTCTACCGGCTTGGGGCCAGGATAGGCGAAGTCTATTCCTTCCAGACGCAGGTGGCTGTCTTCCTTCCATCCGGACCAGTCCAGTTCCTCCATGCGCTTCGGCTCTGGCTGGGCCAGCATATCCGCAATATCGTCCAAGGCGTTCTTGCCGTTCAGCGTGGCGTGGAAATCATCGCCAAACTGGCGGATGGGCATGAAGTACTCAGGAGCCAGAATCAGGGCCAAGAGGGCTGGAAAGAGCTCCACCTTGGCATTGATCAAGTTGTTGCCCAAGAAGACGGCCATGATGGCGATGGCCAAGGTTGCAAAGAAGTCCAAAGCAAAGGTGGAAGTCATGGCCACCCGGATAACGCTCATGGTCCTCTTGCGGAAGCGATCCGAGACCGAATAGATCTCGTCCTCGTATTCCTTGTCAATACCCAGCATCTTCAGAGTCGGCAGGCCCAAGACTGTATCCATGAACCTGGTGTTGAGCTTGCGAAATTGGGCATACTGCCGGCTGGAGCGATCCCTGGCTGCCAGACCCAGGATGACCATGAAGAAGATGAGCAGGGGCAGCATGAGCAGGAGAATCAGCCCTGAACCTGCATCCTGGGTCCAAACCACCACCAGAACGATTAATGGAATGAAAATGAGATCCATCATCTTTGGCAGGACTGTCAGTACGTAGGTGCGTACCTGATCAAGTCCATCCACCAACATGGTGACGGCCGAGCCTGTGCCACGCCGAGCCAGAGCCGATGGCCCCAGCGAGAAGACCTTGTCCTGAATGCTGGGCCGCAGCTCAGCTACGATGGCATCGGCACGGTCAGTGGCACAACGATCCTTGGCCACATCGCAGAGCTGTCGGCAGGTGTAGGCAGCCAGAAAGATCAGCACTGGCACCACCAACACCTTGAGGTTCTGAAGGTGCCAAATACGCACCAGAGCCAAGGTCAACCCGTAGGCCTGAACCACCACACCTATTCCCTGGAACAGGGACAGTGCGGCCAGCAGGCCCAAGGTAGACCGGACTCCGTCGAAACGGAAAAGATTTTTGTCAATCAATGCATTATCCTCAGGATGCGCTCCGGTCCTGCCAGCACTGCCCCCCTGCCTCCTTTGGCGCTCAGACGGTCTCAGCCACGGTGGCCGAAGGGGCCACAGGCGAGGTCAGATGGGCACCATCGGTGTCCAGCCGCTTGCGCTGGATGAAATAGCTCCAGATGAAGTAGGCCAGCATGATGGGCAGGAAGATGCAGAGCACCACAGTCATGATCTTCATGGTCAGCGGTGATGCCGAGGCATCCTGAATCAGCAGGTTGTGAGCCGGATCATCAGCAATCATCACGCGCGGGAAGAGCCCGTTGAAGATGAAAGCGATGATGGCCATCAGGGTGATGCCCGAGCAGGTGAAGGCGTAGCCGCCACGCTTCTTGAAGACGGCAACGTGGCCTCCGATAACCGATGCCAGGATGATGACGGTGATCAGCCAGGTGGACAGCGGACGAGCCTTGTAGAAGTCGGTGTTGAAGATGGCCAGGAGCACGAAGACGACCAGAGCCGGATAGGCGATCCAGTAAGCTTTCTCGCTGACGTTGAGCATCCGACGGGAATCCATGACCCCCATCTTCAGGCTCAGGAAGTGCAGGCCATGAACGAAGCTGAAGAAGACGACAGCGATGCCACCGACCACAGACAGCCAGTTGAACACGTCGAAGAACCCGGGCCACGCATCGCCGTTCTTATCCATGGGAATGCCCTGGATCAGGCTGGTCAGCATCATGCCCAGGAAGAATGGCGCAAAGAGCGAGCCGATGAAGTTGGCCCACTGCCAGACACCACGCTCACGGCTGGTCAGCGCGTGGGAGGCGAACTCGAAAGAGACGCCGCGCAGGATCAGGGAGACCAGCACCAGGAAGAGCAGGAGGTAATACCCGGAGAAGAGGGAGGCGTACCAGAGTGGGAAAGCAGCAAACATAGCGCCGCCGGCGGTGATCAGCCAGACCTCGTTGCCATCCCAGTGGGGGCCAATAGCCCTCATGAAGGTGGCGCGCTCATCACCATCGCGGGCCACGAACCTGGTAGCCATGCCAACGCCGAAGTCGAATCCTTCAAGCAGAAGGAATCCCGCAAAAAGCAGGCCGATGACAAAGAACCACAAACCTTGTAGAAAACTCATGCTAATGCCACTCTCCTCTCGCTCCTGCCGATCCGCGCACGGGCACGGGGGCCTCCAACATTCTGGCGGAGGCCACAGTCGGCCACGGTCTTCGCCGGAATGAGGAGGAGCAGGAGGTAGTCAATGATGTCGATGGACGCAGGGCCGATGGCCATCGTCGCCCAGAACGATCCAATCCGAGGCTGGAACGGGACGAACATGCGCCGCATTCTCATGACCTGAATCATGTTCGTCCTCCTCTCCCTCGTCGTCTAGCCCCTTGCGTCCCTTGAGACGCTGGTTCAGTTGCTCTCCAACATGGTACGCACGTCAGCCAATTCCAGGACCGACCGCTCGTTCACGATCCACTTCAGAACCGAGACCACCTTGCCCTTGAGCTTCAGCGTGCCCATACGGTCGATTTCGGCAACCCCGTCGTGGGGACCGAGAGAGCACACGGTCCCCAGGCTTCGGAAGGTGAACCGCTGGGGCTCCTGTCCCCGCATTCTGGCGAGGACATTCGCGGCCGCGGTATCAGCCTGGGCCATCGAAATCTGCGCAGTGGTTGGATAGAGCCGACCCGATTGGGGGTCGGGAACGGCACTGACATCACCCACCAGGAATTCCTCTGGATGCTGCTCCACCGACAGGTCATCCCTGACCACTACACGGTTACGCTTCTGATTATACCCGGAATCGGCAATAACGTGGCTACCACGCACACCCGTTGTCCAAATGATTGTATGGGCCTTGAACTCCTGGTCATTGGAGACCACGGCATCCTGCCTGACCTCGGTGATGGGGGTCGAGGTGTGGAAGTTGACTCCCCGCTTGCGCAGGTAATCCACAGCCCAGTCGACCAGGTCCTTGCTGAACATGGGCAGGATCTTGGGCGAAGCCTCTATGCAGTCCACCTTGACCTGATCCATGGGGAAGCCCAGACGCTTTGAGAGCTGAGGCAACCGGTAGACCAGCTCGCCTAAGTACTCGATGCTGGTGAAGCCGGCACCGCAGACCACGATGCTCAGATCCAGCGGATCATGGCTGGTCTGGTAGCGTGCCAGCGTCTGTTCCAGCTTCTTGCGGGCCGCCAGAGCGGTATCCACGTCAACGAGCGGCCATCCGTACTCTTCGGCACCCTTGATGCCGAAGGTCTCGGACTCGAACCCCAAGGCATTGACCAGGTAATCATAGGAGAGAGGATCGTGATGCTCCAGGCTGACCCGGCGGTTGTCCTGATCGATGCCGACCACCTTGTCGACGATCAGCTCCACCGAATCAGGCAGGGACTTGCGCAGGTCGAAGACCACGTCCGCCGGCTCCTTGGTTCCCGCCGCCACCTGGTGCAGCTGGGTGGACTCGTAGTGGTACTCGTTCTTGTTGACCAGGACTATATGGGCATCAGTCTTTGCATGAGCCAGCTTCTTGACCACGCGAAGACCCGCGTAACCAGCTCCCAACACCATGATTGTCGTCATAATCACACACCTTTACCGAAAAAATCGTACAATGATTCATATACCGGGTGATGTTGCCCGATCAGCCGATGATTGGGTTCATCACTCAAGCTTCTATGCTCAAAGTATCAGATTCCATCATCGGAAACTCTGACATAGCAGTCTGTCGGGCCTCCTCTTTTTGTTTGCTTGCTCACACCGTGAGCAACTCTCGTGGACGCCTCCGTCCGCCGCTTTGCAGACCAGAAGCATTCCTAGAATCCATGGTAATGCGTAAACAAGAAGAGCGGAACACTGTGTCGGTGTTCCGCTCCTTGAGACCTTATGTCTCTATTGCTGGGGTACCTGGACTCGAACCAAGAATGGATGAACCAGAATCACCTGTGTTGCCAATTACACCATACCCCAATTGGCTGTGCGACAACCGCTTGGACGGTTGCCACATGTCGTACCCCCGACCGGATTTGGACCGGTGTTGGCGCCGTGAGAGGGCGTAGTCCTAGACCGCTAGACGACGGGGGCTTCACTTTTCGCCGCGTACGAACCCGGTTCAGCAGGTCAGTAGCACAACAAAAAAGAAATATACCCGCTCAGAGGTTTTGGCGCAAGTTAGCCAACCTTCGGAGTGTTGTGCCCTTGCCCAGGATCTCCAGGGACTCGAACAGAGGTGGGGAGACCCGCCTCCCCGAGACCGCCACCCTGACCGGGCCAAAGGCCAGGCGGGGCTTATAGCCGCCCTCATCCACCAGCGCCTGAGTGAGCAGGTCGTGCAGGTGATCGGTCTTCCAATCCTGTTCAGGCACATCCTGCAGGGCGGCAATAGCCAGGTCCAGAACCTGTCCTGCGGAGTCCTTGAGCTGTTTGCGGGCATCCGGCTCAGGCTCCAAGTACTCCTCCTGGCTGAGCAGACTGCCTACCATGCCGGACACCTCGCCCAGCAGACGCACGCGAGGCTGGACCAAGGGGGCGGCAGCACTCAGAATTCGCTGCTCCCGATCACTCAGATCCTGCCAGCGCTCGGCACTCACCAGCCCGTCGCGCTTGAGGTAGGGCAGGGACCGGTTCAGGAAGTCCTGCGGCTCCAGCATACGGATGTGCTCGGCATTGATGGCCACGGCCTTGTCGATGTCGAAGTGGGCCGGATTGGCCTTGACGTCGCGGATATCGAAGTGCTCTATCATCTCATCCATGGAGAAGACATCGCTGTCGGGGCCGATGGACCAGCCCAGCAGGGCCAGATAGTTGAGCAGACCTTCGGGAATGAAGCCATGCTCACGGTGCAGGAAGAGGTTGGACTCAGGGTCGCGCTTGGACAGCTTCTTCTTGCCCTGACCCATGACGTAGGGCAGGTGCCCAAACAGGGGCATGGCCCGAGCGATGCCCAGCTTCATCAGGTACCGGTAGAGAACGATCTGCCGGGGGGTGGAGCTGAGCAGGTCCTCGCCGCGCAGGACCACGTTGATGCGCATGAGGGCATCATCGACCGGATTGGTCAGGGTGTACAGTGGGTCGCCATTGGGACGCACAATCACATAATCGGGCACGGACCCGGCCTTGAACTCGATATGCCCGCGAATCAGGTCGTCGAAGGCGATGTCCTCGTCAGGCATACGGATGCGCAGGGCGGGTTGCCGGCCCTGCTCGCGGAAGGTCTGGCGCTGTTCCTCAGTCAGGTCGCGGTCGTAGCCGTCGTAGCCGAAAGCGGCCGGACGGCCAGCGGCCAGGTTGCGCTCCTTGATTTCTTCAGCGGTGGAGTAGGACTCATAGGCGTAGCCGGCATCCAGCAGCTGTCGGGCCACATCGCGGTAGATGTCGCCGCGCTGGGACTGCCGGTAGGGGCCATCCGGACCGCCGACTTCCACACCCTCGTCCCAGTCCAGCCCCAGCCACTTGAGGGCGTCCAGGATCTGCTGGTAGCTCTCCTCGCTGTCGCGCTTGGCATCGGTGTCCTCGATGCGGAAGACGAAGGTGCCGTGCGAGTGCCGGGCCTGGGCCCAGTTGAAGAGTGCGGTTCGAACCATGCCCACATGCGGGGTGCCGGTCGGCGAAGGGCAGAAGCGGACCCTCAGATCCTTGGGGAGGTCGGGTTTGGCGTCATGATCATGCTCATCAGTCATGACACCCATTGTGCCCCGGCAAGGCGACGTAGACCAATTCAGAGAGGAAGCCGGTATCAGCCCCGCTGCTGCTCCTGCTGCCGGTCCTTGCTGTAGGTCTCCGGGATGAACCTGGTCTGGTCATGCAGCTTAGGCCAGATGACCACCTGGCCCTGCTCCAAGGACCGTGGCACGTCGATGATCCGCTGGTTGTCCGAGCCTCGGAACTGGAGCAGGCTGTTCTTCCGATTCTCCAAGTAGCGTCCGTCCACCAGCACGTCAAGGTAGGAGATCAGCTGGGCCTTGTCCGGGGTCTCCCCCGGCCGGTTCAGCTCCTCCCAGGTGTAGCCGGTCCAGCACCAGATATCCTTCTCGTGGCCGAACTCGCGCCGGATCCGCTCCGAAAGGCCCAGCAGCATGGGGGTGTTGAGCAGGGGCTCCCCGCCCAGGTAGGTGATGCCCTGCACATAGGACAGCGATAGATCCTTGATGATGCGGTCTTCAAGCTGCTGGGTATAGGGGTGCCCGGCGCCGAAGTCCCATATGGAGGCGTTGTAGCACCCCTGGCAGCGGAAGGGGCAGCCGCTGACGTAGAGGGAGCAGCGGATCCCCTCGCCGTCGGTCATGACCAGACGCTTGTAGTCCGCCACGATTCCCCGACTGAGCCTGCGACCGTCCCACTGACCGGCCCTGGGATTGTTGGTCAGCGCGGAAGGAACCCCCGGACCGCGCCCCTGCTCATCAGCTGCGAAGTCACGGTGGCCACCCGTCTTTCTCATGACCCCCTGTTTGTCCGTCATCTGGTCCTCCTCATGACAATGGCGGGCCGCAAACTACCTGGCCCGCCATCAACTGCGTCTTGTCAGAGCCTATTCGGCCTTGTCGTCGAACCACTCCTTGGTGGATCCGTCCTTGAGGACCACGTGACCGGTCTCGCCCTCCATGTGCTTGACGCGGTGGGCGATCTCCTCGTGCCTGCCGTGAACCATGGGCCGCTGGACGGGGTTGCCCAGGTAGCCGCAGGTGCGCTTGGTCACGTTGCACTTGTCAGGGTCGTCGTTGCCGCACTCGGGGCACTTGAAGCCCTCCTCGGTAGGCTCGAAGTCGCCCTCATAGCCGCAGACGAAGCAATGGTCGATGGGCGTGTTGGTGCCCAGGTAGCCGATGCCGATGTCGTAGGCGTAGTCCCAGACCGCCTCCAAGGCCTTGGGGTTCTGCTGCATGGAGGGGAACTCGCAGTAGTTGATGAACCCGCCCGAGGCCAGGTAGGGGAAGTCTCGCTCGTAGCTGAGCTTTTCCATAGGCGTGGGCCGCAGCCAGACCGGGTAGTGGAAGCTGTTGGTGTAGAAGTCGTGGTCGGTCACGCCGTCGACTACGCCGAACTTCTCCTTGTCCATCCTGGCGAAGCGGTCGGTCAGCGACTCGGCCGGAGTGGAGTAGACCGAGTAGTGGTATCCCTCGGCCTTCTCCCACTGCTTGCAGAGCTGATTCATCCGGCGCACGATGCTCAGGGCGAATTCCTTGCCTTCTGGATCCCAGGAGTGGTCCTTCATCCAGTCTTTGCCGTAGAAGACGCTGGTGGCCTCATAAAGGCCGATGTAGCCCAAGGAAACAGTGGAGCGGCTGTTGCGGAAGAGGGTGTCCACGCTGTCAGTCGGCTTCAGCCTGCCGAAGGCGCCGTATTGGTAGAGGGTTGGGGCGTTGATGGGCGTGGCCTGCTTGCAGCGCATGATGCGGAACTGCAGAGCGTGATGGGCCACCTCCATGCGCTGGTCGAAGATCTTCCAGAAGCGATCCTTGTCGCCGCGGGACTCAAGCGCGATCCGAGGGATGTTGACGGTGACGACGCCCAGGTTCATGCGGCCGTCCTCCTCGTCCTCGCCCGTCTCGGGGTTGGTCCAGGCCTGCAGGAAGGAGCGGCAACCCATGGGGGCCTTGAAGGAGCCGGTGATCTTGACCAGGTTCTCATAGAAGACCACGTCAGGGTACATGCGCTTGGTCGAGCATTCCAGAGCCAGCTGCTTCATGTCGTAGTTGGGATCGCCCTCGTCCGCGTTCAGACCGTGCTTGATGGTGAAGACCAGCTTGGGGAAGATGGCGGTATGGCGATCCTTGCCCAGTCCACGGATGCGGATCAGGAAGATAGCCCGCTGGATCTCCCTGGCGAACCAGGAGGTGCCCAGGCCGAAGCCCACAGTGACGAAGGGGGTCTGCCCGTTGGAGACACGGTTGGAGTTGATCTGGTACTCCATGGTCTGCATGGCGTCGTAGATGTTCTTCCGGGTCAGGATCTTGGCATAGACCTGACGCAGCCGAACAATCTGGGGAGCGTCCAGATCGAAGGGGGCATCCTCGCCGATGGGAGCACGATCGTCCAGGTGGAGCCAGTCAGCCTCCCGAGCCTTGAGGCCGCGGACGACATCCTTGGCCACGTCGATGGGCTCCTCGTCCGGCAGGACAGCCTCAGCCATGGAATAGTTTTTCTTGTAGTCCAGACGCGCGTACTTGTCCAGCATCTCATCGCAACGGTTGACGGTCTGGCCGCCGTACTGGGAGCCGGCGATGTCCTTGATGATCTGGGTGATCTGCGTGGCGGCCGTACCGATGGACTTAGGCGAGTCCATCATGGCGTTGCCCAGCTCGAAACCGTGGGCCAGCATGTCGCCGAAGTCAGGCAGGGAGCAGTTGGTCTCAGCCGTAAAGGGCGAATAGTCCGCGTCATGGAAGTGGATGTCACCCTTCATGTGGGCGTTGGAGACATCCTTGGGCAGCATGGCGAAGGCTGAAGCCTTGGAGACCGCGCCGGCCAGCAGGTCACGCTGGGTGGCGTAGACGTTGGCGTCCTTGTTGGCGTTCTCGCGCACCAGAGTCTCGTCCTTGCTGGTCAGGCGGTGGACAGCCTCATTGACATCGGTGGCTTTAGCCCGCTGAATGTCGCGGTCGAGACGGTAGGAGGTATAGGAGCGAGCGATCTCGTAAAGATGAGCATTGACCAGGGCGTGCTCGACCAAGGTCTGGATGTCCTCGATCTTGACCGGATTGGTGTAGCGATCGGTGATCTCAGACTGGACGGTCAGGGCCATGTCCCGAATCTGCTGGCGATCCTCAGGGCTGACCTCGTGCTTGACATCCTTGAAGGCGGCTTCGATGGCGTTCATAATGTTGACGGGATCAAAATCGACGATCCGGCCGTCGCGCTTCTCGACCAGAATGCCATCGACAGCATCGCGATCCGAAATGCCACGCTCCTTCACGCTATCGGTCATGACCTCAGTATCCATCGTCACTCCTCATACGATTCATACGGTTACTCATGTGCAGTTGCTTTGGCGTTCCCAAATTCCATGCTGGGAACGGCGAATCACATGGATGTCATTCTTTGCTGACAAGACTCACTCTATCACGCCGTGACCACCATATGTAGTGCCTGAGGATGATTCGTAGCCTACATGTAGTAATTTCCGTGTTTTGTGAACTGCATCACAAATAGCAGGGTCTGGACAAGGGCGGCAAATGGCCGAAAGGTCAGTAGAGGTCATTGACAGAGACGACACAGCCGCCCGACACTCCGCACGGTATGTACTTCTTTTGTCGAGGCCTCGCTACAAGGCGTCCATCGTCTCCACCCCAGCTTCCATGGGTGCAGACATAGAAAGGCGGCCCTGTCCAAAATGGCCAGCGCCGCCTGCAAAACCTAACGCTTACACTGCTTGAGGTTGGATGTTCGTCACCATTCCGTCATAAGAGCTGACAAACCCCTCTCTGACAGCAGCCTCCTGCATATGTTCATAACTGGCATTGCCGTGATGAGAGAAATGGTTGCACACGAACATAGTGTGCGAATCGGCCAGTCCCATCTTCACCATGCGATCCCTAACTCGCAGATTGTCAGAAAAGTTCATGTGGACGTCGGAACTGAAATCAGTCAACCCATGAGTGCAATCCAAGGAAACGTAGTCATATTTTAGCCCAGCTTTGGCCAGATCCTTCCAGGTTGATTCGTAGAAGTAGGCCGTATCATGCGCATACAGCAGCCCCACTTGACCGTCTGTCAGCCCATAGAAGAGACAATCGCCGAAATGATGGCCATGCTTGGCTTCAAAAGCGTATACCGTGTATGTCCTGCCATTCCCAGCCGTCACAGTGACACTGTCACCAGGATGAAGAGCGTGATATGTCAACTTGCCGTAATCGTAATGCTCTTCCAGGAAGAAAGCTCGCTCGTAGAAGCCTTTGACGGTTTCAGAGCCATAGACATCCATATGGGTGGGATTGTCATCAGCATATGAATCCATGCGATAAGCCAGATCTTCACCGTAAAAATGATCAGAGTGCCAGTGAGTGATGAAGAGTTGGGTGATTGCCGGCAGATCAAAGTTCTCATTATTAATATAATGACAGTAAGTATCACCAGGGAAATCGAGCAGGAGTGCATCGTCGACCAATGCCTGGGACTGGGTACGAATTTCCTTGCCTCCAATGCGTCTAGCCTGCTTACACAGATCACACATGCAGAAAATGCCAGGGATTCTTTCGGCTGCAGCTGTCCCTAGATGTTCAAATTTCATAATTGCTCATACTCCTTTGTGATGGATGGAAATATTCATGCTTGGGCAGAGACGTCATGCGACTCGGCATGGCGTTTGCGAAGTATGACCCTGTTGCCGACCATGCAGACCAGAATCCCCAAAATACTGAAGACCGCCAGCATGCCAAAGATCAGGTTGTATGCCTTTTGGGTATCAAAATTGTCGATAATGGCTCCAAAAAGCATGTAAGCGAAGAACGATGGGCAATACCCGATGAAGGATGCAATGGACATGGCCGTGGCCGAGATCTCTGAATCTACCCCGTACTCACCTATTGGTGCATAGTAAACGGCGCGCAAAGCCACACAGATGAAAGTCACGAGGCAGCAGAGGACAACCACGGGGATCATCCATCCCGAGCTCCGGGGCGTAAAGATGACCAATATGCTGATGACGCAAACAATGACATAGAGCAGCGCCATCCACTGGGGAGTTGTCTTAAACCTCTTTGTGGCTAGCACACCGGACAAAGCCGCTGCGATCAGACCCATAAGCCCGGAATTGACTATGCCGAAAAGACCAGCAGCCGCATCAGACAGTTTGAATGAGGCCTGCACGAAAGGAAGGAAGTAAGTGTTGGCAGCCACATAGATCAAATAAGTGGCAGCAGCACCGAAGCCGGTAGTCCAAACTATTGGCAGCTTCATAGCCTGCAAGACCATCGCAGCCCCGTTGCTTTTGTGGGCCTTGCTCTTGACTGTGCCAGCCTGTTCATGCAGGAAGTCCTTCGGGATAAACCGAAGCACGACAAAAGAGAAGAGCATCATGCAAACCGGGTAGGTGCACATAGCGATGCGAGCACCGAAGATCTGCGAACCGCCGAGAGTGAACAATCCTAAGGTGCAGGCATTAAGCACCAGTCCGATGGCGGAACGGATACATTCCTGAGTACTGAAAGCGGCAGCCTGCGTCCGTTCCGTGGCCAAACTCTTAGTCGACTTCTGAATGGTTGGCCAATAGATGGCATCGCCGAAAAAGCCGAAGGCCGCGAAAGCCAGTACCAGGAACCAGTATGGCAGATGGGGCACTAGGCCGAGAATGAGGGCGAATATTCCATAACCCCATAGATCCACGGCGATGAGCTTGCGGATAGGCAGCAGATCCTGCAACCAACCCAGCAGGGCGTAACCGAATATCTGCACGAAACCTATGAGACCCAGCAAAAATCCAAGCTGGGCATTAGAAACCCCCAGAGCTTGGCGAAAGGGTTCGTAAATTACACTCTTGATGCTGGAAAACCAATAGATACAGGTGGATAAGGTAATGACTATGAAAATACCAAACTGTTTTCGAGACATACCCAAGTAGTCCAAGAGCCACTTCATTGCAAATCTCCTTATAAGGTTGATGGTGCTTCAACGCACCCGGGCGACACCGCCCATCCGCGTAAGAGTGACTCTGCTTCAGATCACTCGATCCCGTGGAGTCGTGAACCCTTTTGGTTCACAGGGCAAAAAGCTACCCCCCCCCCGACACGGCACGGTCCGACAATATCCAAACAGTCAGGTTTTTATAAACGAACAGAAGAGAACGTATGAACGCAAGAGATTACTAAGCCAACAGACCCCTTGGCACGAAGAGTGTTTGAGTGCGCAGACGGCGATCCACGCCCATGCCCTCCGGAGCCTGCCGCCCCGGCTCGATCATGGACAGGAGCATATCAACGCCCTGGCGGCCCATGCGATCCACCTGTTGGGAGATGACCGACACCTGGGGGCTGATCAGTTGAAAAACCTCCAAGTCGTCGAAGGAGACCATGGGCACGCGCGAGCGCAGATCGCCGTCCCACTCCATGGCGACGGCCTTGATGGCATCAGCCGAGTATCCGAAGATGACAGCGTCAACCCCTTGGCCAAGCAGGCCGTGCATGGTCGCAGCCGCCCGGGGACGATCCTCAAACCCCTGGCGGACCACCAATCCTGTCAGCCCCTGACGGACATCTACGCAGTCCAGAAAAGCCTGCTCACGCTCGCGAAAAGTATAGGAGCGGCTCTCCGGGCCCGGAACAAAGGCCACTCGTCTGCTTCCTCTTGTTACCAGAGCGTCCAGGGCAGCCTCCATGCCAGGCACAGGATCGGAATCCACCAAAGGGACACCGGGCAGGGTCTGGTCGGGACGATCCACGAAAACCACAGGGAATTCCCTTGCCAACATGGTGCGCAACATGGGTGAGGTGGGCCCGTCAGGCACGACCAAAACGCCGTCCATATGCCGAGACAGAAGGATGCGGTAATAGTCCTCCTGCCTGCTGGCCTGGCAAGAGGACACGCCGATCAGGGGCGCATAGCCTGCCGAGTAGAGCTGGTCCTGGACGGCATAGACCAGCTCGGAGAAATAAGGGTTGCGGATGTCGGGGACCAGCAGGCCAACGGCATGCGAGCGCGAGGAACGCATGGAACGGGCGCGGCTGTCGGGGATATAGCCCAGCTCCATGGCCGCCCTGCGGACCCTGTCCTTGGTGGGCGGCGAAATGCGCCCCTTGTCGTTGAGCGCCTGGGAGACCGTGGATACGGACATGCCCGCCTGCTTGGCCACATCACTGATGGTCACCGACATGGGAACCCTCCGTCGACCCCTACCGAGATCGGTTGTCTTGCTTCGGACGAGACCGACAGCGGCCGGCCTGCACGAACCTCTCGTGAGTTCCCAGTATAGAGGCATATGATGCAACCTTTCATCACGGCGAGGCAGGATCGGCTGGCTTGGACTAGAGTGGTCTTGTTCGCGCGGCTGGTGGCAGCAGCCGTGGCACATATCGCAGAATTCCATCGGTCAAGACCGTACCGGATCGTCGCGCGGGCTCCTCACCTTCCCGTAGCGGCCCCGATGCGGATGGGCACCAGGGGTGCCGGAGAGGCAAGGTGACAGTGATGAGCATGTCGAGGAACAGTGGCTTCAGGAGAGTTCCCGGCCACAACCTGATCGTGCGGGCGCTCGCCCTAACAGCTGCGCTCTGCATGGCAGCCACGAGCGCAGCCTGCGGGGCCAAGGGGGCAGACGACAAGGCCGATGACGGCTCCAAACTGTCCTTCATGCTGGATTGGACGCCCAACACCAATCATGTGGGCATCTACGTGGCCCGGCACCTGGGCTACTTCGACAAGGCCGGCCTGAAGCTGACCATCCTGCCGACGGCCCAGGCAGGAGCCGAGACCTCCGTCCAGAACTGGGTCGCCGACGTGGGCTTCTCCAAGCTGAGCAACCTGGCCACCTTCAACTCCCAGGGAGCCGACCTGCGGCAGGTCTTCAACATAGGCCAGCATTCCGTGGCGCGGTGGTGCTCGCTGGCCTCGCGCACCGACATCCAGACCCCCAAGGACTTCGACGACAAGACCTTCGTCAGCTTCGGTTCGGCTGAGCAGACAGCCGTAGTCAAGCAGATGATCCGTTATGCGGGCGGCAAGGGCGACTTCAAGCGGGTGACCAGCGGCACCAACACCTTCGCCACCCTGACCAGCGGCAAGGGCGACTTCGCCGGTTTCTACGCCAATTGGGAGGGAGTGGAGAGCGAGCTCAAGGGCCCGGCTCTGCACTGCTTCACCCAGGCCGACTGGGGAGTGCCCGGCAACCCCGACCAGCTGGGCTTCGTGGTCAAGAATTCCTGGCTGCAGCAGGCCGGTCACCGTCGCGCCCTGACGGCATTTGTCAAGGCCTGTCTGAAGGGATACAACTACGCCCTGAGCCATCCCGACCAGGCGGCGGACATCCTGGTCAAGGAGACCAAGGGATCAGCCATCGACCCGACCCTGGCCAAGCGCTCCATGGAGAGCATCGTCAAGGAGGGGTACTGGGTCGACAGCCCGGATCAAAAGAGCATCAGCGGGCTGATCAATGTCAAGGATGCCCAGGACTATCTGGACTTCCAGTTCAAGGCGGGCACCTACAAGGGCGCCAAGAAGGGCGATCCCAATAAAGCCCCTCAGGCCACTGACCTGTGGACCGATCGCTACGTTCGGGAAGCAGCCGGTCGATGAAGGTAGGGAAGCAGGGCAGAACCCGGGCGCTGCCTCCGACCCTCACTCTGCTGGCGCTCTTGATCATCTGGGAGCTGGCAGCCCGCCTGGGAGGAGTCAGCGAACAGGCCCTACCGGCGCCCAGCCGAATCCTGGTTGCCACAGTGCAGTCCCGAGAGGATCTGCTGCCCGCTACCGCCATCACCGCCCTTGAGGGTCTGCTGGGCTTCCTGCTGGCCTCGGTCCTGGGAATAGTGATCGGCCTGGCACTCTACAGCTGGCGCACCCTGCATGATGCCCTCTACCCCCTGATCGCCGGCGCCCAGATGATCCCGCTGATCACCATCGCCCCCCTGTTCGTGATCTGGTTCGGATTCGAGCCACTGGGCAAGGTGGTCATCGTGGCCGTCTTCGCCCTCTTTCCCATCGTGGTCCAGACCTACCGAGGCCTCAAGTCCGTGCCCCGTTTCTACCAGGACGTGGCCCTGAACTGCGGGGCAACTCGGACCTGGACCCTCTGGCACGTCAAGCTTCGGGTGGCCGCCGGGCAGATCTTCGGCGGCTTGCGCATCAGCGCCGCCTATGTCTTCGCCACAGCGGCCACCTCAGAGTATCTGGGCGCCAGAAACGGCCTGGGCATATGGCTGCAGTCGGCCTTCAATTCCTTTAGAACCCCGTTGATCTTCTCAGCAACTTTGGTCATCATCCTGCTGACCGCCGTCCTACTGGCCCTGATCACCCTGACCGAACGGCTACTGCTGGGCGATGCCGGCGATGATCATATGGTCAATCCGGACGACGAGTGAAGAGTCCCCCATCCCCTGCACTATTCATGGCTATCAAGCGGAAGAACCGGCCTGCCATAATAGGAACATACGGAAAAGTCAGATTCAGGAATATCAATAGAAGATGAGAGGGACGACATCCATGAGCCATCCAGATGATACGAACAACGGGAACCAGACCCCCAATGACCAAGGTTCGGCCAACGGCTGGCCCCAGAATGACCACACAGACGGAACCGGCTCAGGGCCCGCAGTCTACCTGAATCAGCCTCAGCCAGGACAATCCGGCCATGCGCCGGCAGCTTCAGACCAAAGCGACGTGTACCATCCGATCAGCGAAGCCCAAAGACCTGCCGACGATTACCGCCGGGAACAGCCGTACCAAGGGCAGCCATACGGTCAACAGCCGCAGGGTCAACAGCCAGACTACAACCAGCAACAGCCCTATGGTCAGCAGTACTACGGGCAGCAGCAGGCACCCTATGGTCAAGGGCCGAATCCCGGCCAGGCCAATGGTCAGCCCAATGGCGCAACCCCTCCGACTGGCTATGCGCCGGGCAACCCTTATCAATCGCCCGCGGGTTGGCCACAGGCCAGCTACCAACCCGGCCCCCAGGTCCCGCAGTATCCGGCCTACCCCTATGCGGATGCCGGATTCAACGGCGAGCCGCCACTGAACGCACCCTGGTACGGCATTGACTTCGTAAACGCTTGCAAGCGTTTCTTCGTCAAATATTCCGTCTTCTCCGGGAGGGCCTCCCGCGGAGAATTCTGGTGGGTTGTTCTGATGATCTTTTTCATCGACCTTGCGATCTCGATCATCACCTCAGGATCCATCTTTGTGGGACGGATTCTGTCCCTCCTGGTCACCCTTGGACTTTTCATACCCAATCTGGCTGTAGGCATACGGCGGCTTCACGACACCAACATGTCCGGCTACTGGATACTCCTGCCCTTTGCAAGCGAGCTGGTGGGCGCCATCCCTCTGGTCTTCGCCATCTTGGCTATTATTGATGGGCATCCGGGATCCTCGCTCTCCCTGCTTGGCTTGGGCGCATTGATCATGATCGCCGGAACCGTCGCCGGGATCATTCTGCTGGCCCGACCCAGCGATCCACGAGGAGCCCGTTTCGATCGCTGAGTCCAGCCAGCCCTTCGCCTTGGACGATAGCAAGGCGAAGGGCAGAAGGTCTCAGAGCTCCACAGGAGGCTTGTTGGGATCCTCGGGCACATGGGCGAACTTGGCCTGCAGGGCTTCGCGGCTCTTGCGCTCGTCATCTTCCTTGGCCTTGCGCTTGGCCTCCTCGGGATCCCAGAGCACCTCCTGACGATGATGGTCCCACTCGGCACCTGCCAGAGGAGCCAGCAGGTCTGCGAAAGCCTCCGGATCATCCAGTAACCCCAACGCTCGGACGACATCCTCGCCGGACAGGAAAGCCCGGGGAATGCCCAGCCGCTCGTTGAGCTCATTGACATAGACCAGTATTGGCGCAGCGGCCGCAGCGTGATCAGGGTCAGCGCCTGCACGCCGAAGCAGATCACGGCAAATCGCCAGGCTGGTGGCCAGGGCCCGGGCCACTCCCTCCTTGCTTTGCGGAGATTTTGGGGATGTGCTCTGGCCATCCAAGGACTGTTCGACCTTGGCCACGCCGGCGGCCATATCCTGCTGCCGAGCCTGATCCCAGCCGCTGCCCAAGGTTTCAGCCAAATCCGCAAGCATCTTGGACCGGTCTTCCTGCGCCTGTGCAGCCGCCTCGATGGCATCATTGGCCGCCATAAGGGCATCCACCAGATCCTGCGGACGACCAGGAATGTCCTCAGCGCCCTCATAGACGTATTCAGCGTCGGGGATGGTCACATCCTCTCCCGTCATCAACTGCGCCAGCACCATGCTGATGCGCACCTGCAGGTCCTCCGCATACTTGGCGTCGTTGGCCAGATGTTCGGCATTCGTCAAGGGCCAAAGGTCTACCAGCCTGGCCCCCTGTTCAGCCGCCTGGGCCACGGCGGGCCGCCCGGCTATGGCCTCCAGGCTTCCCTCTACAGCCACCATGATCATCACGCTCCTTCATCGGGTTCTCGGACAGTCATCCACGACAGTATCCTCAGCCATCCTAGGCCGTGCAAGCAGTCTTCACACGCCTGCCGCCGGGTCCGCGTAGGTGATTCCCAGCACTTTGCCGGTGTCACAATCCAGGGTGATGGAGGTCACCGAGGCCAGAGCGGTGGCTCGAAGGAACATGTTGTGCTCGGGGTGGCCGGTCTCCAAGAGATGACGGTACGACCAGATGGGCGACTCATGCGAGACGGCCAGGATCTGCGCATCAGGATGGCTACGGACCACCTGCCGGACGAAATCCCCCACTCGCCGGGCGATCTGCCGATAGGACTCCCCCCAGCTGGGTCGGCGCAGGTCCAGGATCAGCCGCAGGTTGGAGGGCCGCCAGAGGGCCCCCTGCCCGCGTCCGATACGCTTGCCGCGGAATTCGTTGCCGGCCTCGATCAGACGACGGTCATAGACAGGCTCCAATGGTTTCAAACCGTGCTGGACACGAGCTGGGTTGATCTGCTCAAGCAGGATGGCTGTGGTCTCCCTGGTCCTGTCCAGCGGAGAGGAGTAAACGGCTTCCAGATCGCGCATGCCAGGAGCCTCGGCCATAAAATGGGCCGTCGCCTCGACCATGGCCCTGCCTCTGTCGGACAAATGGAATCCCGGCAATCGCTCATAGAGAATATGATCGGGATTATCAACCTGGCCATGACGGACGAAATGAATGGTCGTCGCAGGCACGACCCACCTCCCAAGCTCCCCGGCAGACCCGATTAGAGACCATGGCGGGGGGTAGAATTATCAGTATCCCAATGGCGCCCATCAGGCGCCGATATGGTTACCACTGTAGCAGTCCCCCAGCAGCCCTATATCCCTTTCATGCATCTGGAAGGTTCTGGAGAAAACATGCTTCGGGACTGCGAAAACACTTAAGGAATGTGAGGTGAACAACCCATGCCACGGCAATTGAAAGCGGCTCTGGTCGAAGCCGGTCACAGGGTCTTCGGGGGATACTCGGCGCTCCTGCGACTGCCTCACACGGCACGGTTCGCAGTGGGGTCGGTTATCGCCTCCATGCCCTTCCCCATGGTGGGCATGACCATCACCATCTCGGTGCAGCACTACTACGGCAGCTACTCCTTGGCCGGAGCCCTGACCGCCATCCAGGCCGTGGCCCTGGCCCTGGTCAGCCCCATGCTGGGCAAGATGGTCGACAAGTTCGGCCAGCGACAGGTCTCCATCCCCACGGTTCTGGTCTGGATCGTCGCAGCCACGGTCCTGATCACAGCCATCACCGCCCACGCCCCCACCTGGGTGCTCTACCTGGTCACCCCGTTCATGGCGGCCATTCCGCCCTGGGGAGCCATGAGCCGTAGTCGGTGGACGCATCTGCTGCGCGGCGACCACCGAGCCACCAACCAGGCCCTGTCCCTGTCAGGGGTCTTCGACGAGGCCATGTGGGTGATCGGCAACCCGCTGGCCTCCATCCTGGCGGTCATTTCAGGCGTATTGGCCTTCTCCTTTACCGGGATCTGTGTGCTGGTCGGGGCCTTTATGTTCCTATCCTGCCGAGAGACCGAGCCGCCCTCGCAGACGGACATGTCCCGCGCCCAGGGCATCACCCGCAAGGAGTACCGGGAGCATCAGGCTCAACAGGTGGCTCGTCTGCGGGACCAGGAGGGTGGGAACAGCCGCAGCGGGGCCTTCTGGAGCGCCGGCATGATTGCCGTCTGCGCCACTTGGTTCGGCCTGGGAGCCTTCCAGAGCGCCGCATCCATCTCTATCATCGCCTTCGCCACCGAACAGGGGATGAAGCAGATGACCGGATTCGTCTTCGCCTGCTTCTCCTTCAGTTCCCTGGTCGGTGCCCTGCTTTACGGGGCCAAGAACTGGACCATCCCCCTCTGGAAGCGTTTCTACTTCTGCCTGCTGGTAGTCAACCTGGGCATCGGAACCTTCATGTTCGCCAGGAATCTGTGGACCATCATGATCATCTACCTGATCATCGGCGTCTGCCAGGCACCCACCTGGATCAACGGCAACCAGCTCATGCTCCACCTGGTGCCGCCCATCCGCTTCACCGAAGGCATGGCTTGGCTGAGCGCCATGAATTCGATCGGGTCCTCAGCGGGTTCGGCTGTGGCCGGGCAGTTCATCGACCGTTACGGATCCCAAGGCGGGTTCGGGGTGGTCACTGCTCTGGCTCTGACCTCGCTGGCCATCGCCTTTGTAGGGTTCCGTCAAATCCGAAACAGCACCGAGGAACCCATTCTGACCGAACTGCCCGCCTGAGGGCGCAACGTAAGGCTTTTGCGCACAAGCGGCTCCCGCTACCCCGCGAGCACAGCAGGAATGATTGAATGGGCTATCGTGCGTAGATTAATCGGACAGCTGCTCAAGTTCGGCATCGTGGGCGTCATCGCCTTCCTGATTGACATCGGCATCATGAATCTGCTAATCATGGGGCCGCACCTGAACAATGTCCTAGCTGGGGCCATCTCCTTCCTGATCTCCCTGGTCTTCAACTATCTGGCCAGCATGCGTTACGTCTTCAAGCATAGGGAGGACATGGCCCGGTGGATGGAGATGGCGGTCTTTCTGGTCTCCTCGGTGATCGGCCTGGGGATCAATGAGGTGATCCTGTGGATGGGCACTGCCATGCTGCCGCCGGACGCCATCACCACCATGCACGCCCGTTACCTGCTCTACGCCAACATCGCCAAGATCACAGCCACCGTGGTGGTGGCTATCTGGAACTTCCTGATCCGCAAGTGGCTGCTGGATGCTCCCGCCCCCGGCAAGCCGGTCGACCCCCGTTCTGTGGCTCACCGTCTGGGGGCCTGGTCCCTGAGTCATCGTCCCTTCGGCTGGCGCTAAGCCAGCCGGCCCGGTCGAGGCTACTATGGGACGGGAATAGTCAGCCATCCGCCAGACGAACCGAATCATTCTGATTGGTCATGCCGGACGGACCGGAAAGGAAGCACCATGCCCGTCATCCACACCCATGTAAGCACACCCATCACTGCAGAACAGCGCGAACGGATCAAGACCGCCTACGGCAAGGCCATCACCGCTGTCCCTGGCAAGTCCGAGGGCTGGCTCATGTGCCCCTTCGAGTCGGACATGCCCATCTATTTCGGCGGTGACGACAGCAAGCCTGCAGCCTATGTCGAGGTCAACGTCTTCGGCAGCGACGTACCCAAGTCCGCCTGGGAAAGCTTGACCAAGACCATCATGGACACGCTGGAATCTGAGCTGTCCATCCCCAAGAACCGCACCTACATCCGCTATACGGCCACCACCGACTGGGGCTGGAATGGCGGCAATTTCTAGGCGAACGAACCGCCGTAACACATAAGGAGGCCTTCCCGCGCATATATCTGCTGCGGGAAGGCCTCCTGCTTAAGCCCAGATCCCTATTGCAAAAAGAATCGTTATGGGATAGTAGATCAGATTTACTACTCGGCGACGACCTTGACCGTGAAAGCGGCCGAGATCTCGGGGTGCAGGGCCACAGTGGCCGGGAACTCGCCAGTGGTCTTGATGGTCTCCACCGAAATGGCTCGGGGATCCACATCGGCCAAGGGGCGAAGAGCCTGGGCGATGGCATCATTGGAGATGCCGCCGAAGAGCTTGCCTGAATCAGACACCTTGGCTGCGATCTCGACGGTCTGGCCATCGATGGCGGTCTTGGCTGCCACGGCATCCTCACGGGTGGCCATGGACTTGGCACGGCGTGCCCGCTGCAGGGACTCGATCTGTGCAGCTGCGCCCTTGGACCAGGCGAAAGCCAGTCCCTGGGGGATCAGGAAGTTGCGCGCATAGCCGGGCTTGACCCCGACAACGTCGCCCTTATGACCCAGATCGGTCACGGTATCGGTCAGAATTACCTTGGTTTCCTTTGCCATAATCCGGACCTCCCTCAGCGACCGTTGGTGGCGTAGGGCAGCAGGGCCATCTCGCGGGCGTTCTTGATAGCCTTGGAGATCTCGCGCTGCTCCTGGACGGTAACACCGGTGATGCGGCGGGAACGGATCTTGCCCCGGTCCGAGATGAACTTGCGCAGCAGAGCCACGTCCTTGTAATCAATGGTATGAATCTTGGCAGCCCTCAGAGGATTCGGCTTCTTCTTGAAGGGCTTGACCGGCGGTTGCGGCCTTTTACGTGACATTGGTACTCCTTAAATAAATGATGACGCTATGAAACTTCAGAATTCGGGATCGTCTCCAGAACCACCGAACTCGCCGGTGGACCCAAAGGATCCGAAGGAATCGCCGGATCCGGTCGATGACCAAGGATCCTGGGCCGGGGCCTGCTGGCTCTGCGCTGGCTGCTGACGACCCATAGGGGCCGATGCCGCGCCGGCGCCACCCTGGTAGGATGCCCCACCCTGGTAGCCGCCGTTGTTGGAGCCGGCGAAACCGCCGCGAGATCCTCCGCCACCGGTGTTGGCGTTCCTGGTGACCTGAGCGGTGTTCCGTGTCAGTGCAGGTCCGATCTCATCCAGACGCAGCTCCACAACCGTGCGGTTGTTGCCCTCACGATCCTGATAGGAGCGCTGCACTAGACGACCTTGGGCGATTACCCTCATGCCCTTAGTCAGACTGGCCTGAATGTTGGAAGCCATGGGACTGTAGGTGGAATCCCAAGCCGAGCAACGCATGAAGAGCGAGTCGCCATCCTCCCATTGCCCCGAGTTCCTATTGAACTGTCTGGGCGTGGACGCGATGGTCAGGTTGGCCACCGTGCCTCCGTTGGAGGTCGTACGCACCTCCGGATCCGCAGTGAGATTGCCCACCACGGTGATGTATGTATCTCCCGCCATGTCACGACCTTTCCTCGGAGTGAGGACTTGGGAATGGGCCTCCTGGGGGCGAATCCCGCACCCTTGGACTTTCGACGCGAGGGCCGGACGTCAGCCGACGCTTCTATGTCCTTTTGCTGTTTGCTTACTTGTCATCCTTGCGAAGAATCTTGGTGCGGATGACGGACTCGTTCAGGTTGAGCACACGATCGAGCTCAGCGCTGGCGGAGGGCTCGCAGGTGTACTCGACCACCACGTAGTTGCCTTCCTTGTGCTTGTCGATCTCGTAGGCCAGCTTGCGACGACCCCAGACATCGATGTTGTCGACGGAGCCGCCTTCCTTGGTGACCACCTCGAGATACTGGTCGGTCAGCTTCTTCAGCGAGCGCTCATCCATGGCCGGATCGGCAATGAACATCAATTCATACTTGTGCGCAGACATCACCCACCTCCTTTGGACTTACAGGTCACGGACCTTCCGTGACAGGAGGGTGTTTAAAGCCGGCGGACCGGCTTGTATGTAACGCCGGAACCACCAAACAATGTTTCTATAATATACCGTTAGCCGGACTGAACCACGGCAAGGATGCTGAACAAAAACCATTTGCTTCACATCCCATTAGAAACCATCCATCTACGATTTGCCGTAGCCGCTGTAAAACAGAGACAAATCGGTATGGAGAAGGAGGAAGCTTACAAGCATTAAATACCGGTCGGTTCTCCGCACAGTGCAAGATCATGAGAAGGCTCCACTAGACTGGCTGCTATGACAGTTAGCCAAGACCTGGTATCCATCATCATCCCTGTGTACAACTCGGCCCAGTACTTGCCATACTGCCTTGATTCCATCTGCGGGCAGACCTACCAACACCTGCAGATTATTCTCGTGGACGATGGATCCACAGACGGATCCAGCGACATTTGTGACCGATACGCGGCCCGAGATCATCGCATCCAGGTGATACACCAGGAAAACCAAGGCATCTCCATAGCCCAAAACGCAGGTCTTGATGCCAGCAAGGGCCGCTATTTGGCTTTCGCTGACAACGACGATGTCCTTGACAGGAGAAACATCGAGCTACTTCTCCACGCCCTGAAATCTACTGATGCCGACATGAGCAAAGCCAGATGGCAGCAATTTGGCTCTTCCCAAATAGGATCTATTGTCAATGAAGCTGCTCACGGTGCTGCCACACCCCGAAGCATCCAGGTTTTCACTAACCCCCTCAAGGCCTATCAAACCTACTTCTGCAAGAGTCTTCGGATCTTTATGGACATGACGGGCAAATCTGGTGAGGCCAGGTATTTCAACGAGGCCAATTGGTGCAGACTTTACAAAGCTGGGCTGTGGGAAGGCATCCGCTTCCCCCCCGGCCGCTATGCGCAGGACATCATGGTGGCTGGCCCGCTATACCGACGAATGTCTAAGGTAGCAGACATTGATACGGTTCTGTACTACTGGCTGCAGTCTCCCTCGTCCGTAACGCATGCCCTCCGCAGTATGAACTTCTACCGAGATAACGTCGCTGCAGGCCTGACAAATTTCAAACTAGCTCTGGACAGTGGGATCACCCCTATGCGTAGCTACTACTCTATTTGGGATGGACTCCGGTCGGAAACCGCTGCAGCAGGGTCAGACCCGAAAAACCAGCAGAAACTGCGTCTAGACCGGAAGCGAGCCGATGCCCTCTTCCAGAGCATGGGGCTTTTCCAGAGAATCCGTTGCACCATCTCGACCTGGGTCAGGCATCTAGAAAAGCTGGTCTATGACGCCCGGATCAAGAATATGGCCTAGCCGGCTGGATGTTCAGTCCTCTCGGATCCAAAAGTTACCTGAAGTTCTGGAGAGATTGGGATTGTAGTAGGGATCGTTTTCAACCGCCTCGACGTGTTTACGCCGGAAAACCTCCGACTCTCTTTCCAACCTCGCCCTTTTCTGCTTGTCCTTGGCATCGCTTCCCCGGGTCACCGATTCGAAATGGTAGAGCTCAGCCTCATGGGCCCAGACATTGTCCTTGCCCAGCTGATCATGAATCCGCGCACACAAATCAACGTCGTTGTATGCAATCGCGAGATCCTCGTCGAAACCGGACACAGCTTGGAAATCCTTGGCCTTGACCATACAACATGCCGCCGTTACGGCGTAGTAGTTGACGTTCTCGATGAGTCTGCCGAAATAGCCAAGGTGGGTCCGCGGCGTACCGACCATGATATGCCCGGCCACGCCTCCAAGCCCCAGAACAATGCCGGCATGTTGGATGGTGTTGACGGGGTAATAGAGCTTCGCGCCAACAACCCCCACCCGCTGCAGCTGGGCGAAGGAGACCATGCGCGTCATCCAGAGCGGACTGATGACCTGGGTGTCGTCGTTCAGGAAGAGAAGGTACTCCCCTCTCGCCTCCCTGGCGGCCAGGTTGTTGATGCGGGAGAAGTTGAAGGGAATATCCAGTTCCAGCACCCTGAACCGGTCGCCCAGGCGCTCCTTGTACCTGGCATACAGCTTCTTCATGGCCGGGTTCCTGCTGCCGTTATCGGCAAT
The DNA here is from genome assembly GCF_007559275.1 of Bifidobacterium apousia. Classification (GTDB taxonomy): domain Bacteria; phylum Actinomycetota; class Actinomycetes; order Actinomycetales; family Bifidobacteriaceae; genus Bombiscardovia; species Bombiscardovia apousia. The sequence continues at coordinate 109,754 of NZ_VMHK01000002.1, read as the reverse complement.
GAGCACCTCATAGTTGGGGTATTGGGTCTTCCCGATCAGCGAATCCATGCACCGCTCAATATTGTCATAGCCATCCTTGGTGGGAATAATCACTGACACCAAGGCCGAGCTGTCAATTCCATAGTGGACGTCGTAAATGCCACTTGGGCCCGCGGATACCACCTCGGCGTCAATTCCCCTGCGTCCCATGGCCGAGCGAAGCGCACGTACTCCTGCTTCGGATGCATAATCTTTGGCACCACTGCTGGAGGCGGTCGAGGTGGGCAGAGTTCTCCAGTGATAGAGCACCTTTGCTATGTGCTGGATCCTTGAAGACTCGGTCTGCTCAATGAACCGCAGAAGCATGTCGTAATCCTGGGAACCTTCATATCCCGTCCGAAAACCACCGATTTTATTGACAATAGACCTTCGGTAAACACCCAAATGACTGATGTAGTTTGTGCTCAGGAGAAGATCAGGCTCGTAGTCAGGCTTAAAATGCGGATCAAACCGATGACCCTGCTCGTCCACCTTGTCCTCATCGCTATAGACCAAGTCCGTTTCAGGTTTTGCATTGAGTCGCTTAACCACCTCAAAAAGGGCCTGAGGAGACAGTTCATCATCATTGTCGACTAGAGCTATGAATTCTCCGGTTGCAACATCGAGGGCTGAGTTGGTTGCCCGCGATATGTGCCCGTTCTCTGTTCTGAACACAACCTTGATACGCTCGTCCTCTGTGCTCAGTTGTTTGAGAACTTCAGCCACACGTGGATCCGTGGAACAATCATCAGCCAGGCAGAGCTCCCAGTTGGAGTAATACTGGTTGCGGACGGAATCCACACAGGCACGCAACCACCGTGGCTCGACGTTATAGACAGGTACCAGGATAGAGATCAGAGGCTTATATGCGAACCCTTCGATATTGGACTCAACAACCGCTCTATCGTAATGCTCTGTGCGAGCGATGAGCTTTCTGTAAGCTTTCTTCTGCCGGCGAGGTGCCAAGAAGCGATCAGAAATGCGCCGGGCAAGACGACGCGGATGCCTTATAGCAGCAGCCCGTCTGAGCAGATCCTCGAACCTTGACATCGCCCGTGAGTGAGGCACTTTCAAAGCCATTGAAACCTGACCGGAAGGGCCTGAAAAGACCAGCGCGGGGCGCTCAGCGCGAAAGGCCGCCAGCCCGTTTGGCAAACCGATCCTTACCTTGAACCCAAGCTCTGAATCGATGGGCATGGCCATGGCCATATTCACGTCTGGACGAAGTACCCGCTCCATTTTTTCCAGACGGACATTCTCATCGGGTGATATGTCGATCAACGCCGGCTCATGCGCTTCTAAGTCAGCAGCCCAACCTGTAACCGTAATGGCGGAGGAATCCGAAGAAATCAGAATCTGGTCAATGGATCCCTCGACGGGGGCGTGGCCTGGCTCCAGGGAGGGGAAGAAAGCCGAGGCGAAAGGATCAACCAAGTCCTTATGAGCAGCCAGATATCTATCCAAGTCGTCGCGGGATATCTCCGTCAGATTTTCTGTTTTGTCGACAAAGAGGGAATAAGGCTGCCAGAGAGCGGTAAGCCCATGCTCCTGCTGCAGTCTCGCACAGTAGTCAATGCCCTGAAGACCTGCAGGAAGAGACTCATCGAACCCTCTCATTCTCTCGAAATCCTGCCGTCTAGTGACCATGCAGTCCTCCGTAACGGCGAACATATCTCGAGGTAGAAGGTCACGGAAGTAGTAACCGATGCCCTGATCCCAATCTCCTCGCATTTCAAAAGGCCGGCCTGCTTTCATTGCCCGAAGAGTAACCCCCACATTGGCAACACGGCCTTGATCATCCATGATTTTGCCACCGACTACGCCAACCTTATTGTCACGGATATAGTTGACCATCTCGGTCAGCCAGTCAGCTCTCTTGGGGCTCTTCCTATCCAAGAAAACCAAGAGGTCCTCGTCGCAGCCGCGCGAAACTTCGTCACAACTTTTCCCGCCAGTCGGCACAAACCTCACCCGAGGATAGTCTGTTCTTGCCTCAAGTTCATGGAGCATTTCTTCCGAATATCCTGAAGCAACAACAGCCACTGAGGGTGTTTCGCCATGGTAGTCGATCTTGTAAGTGCCCAGGTTATCGAGCATACTGACATTGCCATCGATCCCCCGACGCTCAAGAGCATCTTCGAGCGCAGACTTGCCAGCCTTATAAGCATACATCTTGCTACGGGGGTCCCCCGCCACGGAGCTGGAAAGGGTCCTCCAGTGATACATAATTTGTGGAATGTGGTGAACCTTCTTCGCCTGCTCGGTCGCTCTGAGAACGAAGTCGTAGTCCTGGCTCCCGTCGAAGGCTGGGTTCAAGCCTCCGACTTTCTGCAGTAAGGCTCTAGAAACGGTCACGAAGTGGGTAATGTAGTTATGGCTCAGCAAGAGGTGTGGAGAAAAATCCGGCTTGAAGAAGGGATCAAATCTGATTCCTTTTTCTGTGATTTTATCCTCATCCGTGTAGATAAAATCAATGGTGGGATCTGAATTGATCGCCACGACCACTTCGTAGAGGGCGTTGGGGGCAAGCTCATCGTCATTGTCCATGAAGCCGATATATTGCCCCTTGGCTAGCTCGATTGCAGAGTTCGTGGCAGCAGCTATGCCACCATTCTTCTCCCTGAACACTGCGTGGATTCGAGGATCACTGGCGGATATGTCTTTCAGCAGTGTCCGCACTGACCCATCAGAAGAGTGGTCGTCAGCCAAGCACAGTTCCCAGTTTGAGTACCATTGGTCTCTCATGGAGTCCACACACTTGCGCAGCCATTGCTCATCCACGTTGTACACGGGAATCACTATCGAAATTAGTGGTTTCTCGGCAAACCCCTCTATGGCACGCTTCGCCGTCTCGGGATTTTCTACCTCGTGGGTCCGTATCCACTCGTCATAGAACTTCTGCCGCTTGGTAACCTTTCTCTTCAAATGCTTCAACAAAGCCCTCACATTGGCCGAGAAGGAATCTCGAATAAGACGGTAGGCAATCTGCTTCAGGCGTTGCCTCTTCCTATCTTTTCTGAGTCTCTGTTCCAAGCGGGACAGGTCTATCTGAATCGGTCGCTCAGCACCATTAATCATGAAGAAAAGACTGAATGACTTCTTGTCAGCGGGAACTACAGCAGCAAATCCTGGTCGAGCCGACGATTCCAGCTCAAAAGTCGTGGTGATGTCCGGTCTGGCCTGCCGTTCAACGGTTACATCCTTATCTTTTGATCGCATGCCCAACTCGATCTTGCGATAGGTATCCACAGCCCAACCGGACACCGTTACGGTGCCAGCCGTGGGGTTTCTCACCAGATCCTCAATGGAAATCTCATAATTTGTGGCGCTATGAACGATCATCCTTTTTCTTCCTCGTCTTCGCACTTCTGAGAGCCCTACGGATTTTGATCAATAAGGCCACAAGCGTCTGACTCCTGAATCGTTGCCACCGCTCAAGATCAGCACGGTCGCTGTCCTGATGCCTTCGGATCCTTTCGGTCAATATGGCCAGAGGCTGAGGAGGGACATGGTCAAGAGGATATACGCGAGCAGTCAGTGATACCTCCCTGCCCGGCGGATCTGTTTCAATATAAAGTTGAGGATCAGCAGAGAGAAAGAACAGAGTACCCGCATTCTCAAAAGAGGCATTTGAGCTAACTTTCACCTTGGCTGCAGCAGCTGCATGGACAGTTAGATCGGTAATCAGGCATGGCAGTTCGCCAAAATCGATTCGAAAGATGCTATGATCCCCCGCCGGTATTTCAAGATGGTTCTCCTCATGCATGGATTCACAAAGTGTCGTCTGGTCGTCAATAGAAAAAGCTCTATTCTTACCTCGGAACAGTTGGATCTGTTGCCGGTAAAAAGCCAATCTGGGGTTGTTGGCTAGTTGGTTGGAGCGGACATAATCCTCGACCATCTGGCTGTTCCGAAATAGATAATCGACATAACCCTTATCTATGCCTGTTAAAGACTCTGGTCTGGCAGACATGTCGCCAACTACCCGGTCCACGGCCCCGTCAATGGCAAAGCGACGAATGAACTCATCGTGCCGAGCTGTCTGAAAATCGCAGGCGGCAGTATATCCCTCAAGAATCTGAGCCGCTAAGGTCGGGCCATCGATTATGCTCCGGCGATTGATTTCATCAACCAAGGATGGGCAGGACCCCTCCATTCTGCCAGAGAAATTGAACCGAGCAGCCTGCTCATAGTTTTCCGCCGTCAAATAGCCTGGTCCGCCAAATCTGTCATAGATGAAGACTGGTATGCCCTGAACCAGGCAGTATTGCACGGTCTTACCGATGGTTACGACGCAATCATATCTGTCCAGCAGATCCGGCGTCGTCAAAGAGTTGGCTTGCTCGGTCACATCGCCCAGCCGGTCCACCATTAGGCCCCGCGCTTTGAGGGAGTCAACTGCTCGGAGAAGTTCGGACGGTGTATGGTTTGAGACAATGAGAATTCTGCCCAAGTCAGGTCGAATGGTATGACGCTTCTCGACGAAGCTCATCGGTGCAGGGTTGGGATATATGGCAAGGCGTGAATCGTCCTTGGAAAAGTACCCCTGCTGAGCCTCGAGAGTTCCTGAGGAATTGAATACGATCCGATCCGCAATCCGGTTCTCCAAATCATATGTATAGGGCTGCTCCAGATGGACTTCACGATAAGGAGACATATGAGAGAAGACCACGCACGGGCGCGGACCGGAACCCAGTCCTTCGAGCTGTTGGAAAAAGGTCTTAGGCAGGACCTCATGCTGTACCCAGATGAGGTCAAAATCCGTCATGTGCAAGTCTGCAGAATCCACCATATTGCTGGTAATGATCCGAACACCGGACTGAGCGAATAAGGAACCGACAAGATCATCGACAATCCAGGCATAGACCGTAACGATACATCCGACACTCTGAAGATATCGGGCCAGCTCTAGAGCTTGGACCTCACTACCTCCTATGCGATCCAAAGAGCTCTGGGTAATGAGTACACGTTTGCCCTGCATTCGCCTAGATGTCATCATCAAATCAGCTTTACACTGATCCTAGGGTGAGTCAAGCTTTGGTCATAGAGCTTAGCCTTGCGAACCTGGAACTGATACACAGTCGATTGCTTGAGTAGAAGGTCGTTTCCTGAGGCGGCTGCGATATTGACGTGATAATCTCCAGAAGCCAACACATTCTCGATTTCGAATACAATTTCATGACGTCCCTTAGTGAAGGTGTCTTTGTCCGAATTGACCTTGTTCGAGGTGGCCAGAGCCACCCTGCCCTGCTGATCAATTAGGTTGATGGCGAAGACTCCACGAGGTATATCCCGATCACACTCGAACACGATCTTTATAGTGAAGTTCTGGTTTATATCGAGGAGCTGTGTGCTCCTCCCGTTGGTTGTGACCTGTACATCAACCATCCGGATTCCGTTACCATGCTCCAGGCGAACGGCTTCATTGTCTTTCTGCACGGCTTTCTGCTGCTGCTCTAGGAAGTAATCGGAATATGCGCTGGCCACGTCATCCGGCATGCCGAACTTGGAGATTACTCCATCTTGTATCAGCATGGCCTTATTGCAGAACTTGCGCACATCGCTCATAGAGTGGGTGACCAGGATTATGGTTTTCTTCTCACGCTTGGCTTCGAAGAAATAATCCTGACATTTCTTTTGGAAAGCCTCGTCTCCTACAGCCAGTACCTCATCCAAAACAAGGATGTCACCCTGAGATTTGATTGCTACAGAGAAAGCAAGCCGCACCTGCATGCCACTGGAGTAGTTCTTCAGCTTCTGCTCCATGAAGTCACCCAACTCAGCAAAGTCGACGATATCATCGTACATATCATCGATCTCTTCCCTGGTAAACCCAAGCATGGCGCCATTCAGGTATACGTTCTCCCTGCCCGTAAGTTCAGGGTTGAATCCCACGCCCAACTCGATAAAAGGCACCAATTTCCCATTGACCTGGACTTTACCGCTGTTGGGAGAGTAAATCCGGGAGATGATCTTCAGAAGGGTGGACTTTCCGGAACCGTTCTTGCCGACAATACCGAAGAAGTCGCCTTTCTTTATCTCGAAGGAAATGTCCTTGAGCACGTGCTGAATGGTGTATCCATTCTGACGACGAATAGTGTTGAAGACGACACCTTTAAGGCTGTTGGTCTTCTCATAGGGCAGTTTAAAGTCTTTGGACACATGGGAAACCCTCAGAGCCACATCCTCAGGCAAGCTGTCGGTTTTATTTGAAAACTTCATTTATACCAGCTCCGCGAAGTACTTAGATTTAACAGTAAAGAACCTCAGGCCTAACAGGAAGATCAGCAGGGAAAAAACGACGGGCCAGCAGGCGATAAAAAAGTTGCTTTCCCATTCCCATAATGTGGGGTTAGCCGGGGAAATCAGCACATGTCGGGCATCCTGCACTATCTGGGCCATAGGGTTCAGTAAGAGGTCCAGCTTGGCAAAAATAGGGCCATAGATGCCAGCCTTGGAGGAAATCATGCTAATCGGATAGATGATTGGCGTTGCATAAAACCCGGCCTGAGTCACGACCTCCCAGATAGGGTTCAGGTCGCGCAAGTTAACATAGAGCGCACTAAGAAAGAAAGCGATGCCCAAGGCCAAGAGATACAGTTCAAATACAATTGGTACAATGAGCAGGTTAGACCACGATGGTTTGACACCATTGATCAAGGCGAAGACGATGACAACGATAAAGTTGAATCCGAAATTGATCAGGGCACTCATAGATGATGCGACAACAACCACATACTTGGAGAAGTAAATCTTACGCAGAAGGTCTCCATGCCCTACAATCGAGAGCATACCTCCTGTCGTTGTTTCATTGAAGAGGTTCCATAGTATGATGCCAAGTAAGAGCGCCACTGCAAAGTGCGGCACGTCTGCTCCGAAACGCATGAAGCGCACAAAGACAACATACATAATGGCAAAGAGCATAAGAGGCTTGAGAACCGACCACAGGTACCCCAAGACAGATTCCTGATACCGCAACTTAAAGTCTGTGGAGACCATGGCCTTGAGCAACAGTCGATTCTTTTTGTTGAAAATTTCTGTAATCTTCAATGCTATCTCCCCAGTGGTTCCTGAGCACAGAATCTGCACCTCTCGATGCAGGTTCCTGAATCGTCAGGCTTGATCCACATGTTTCTTGAAGATGATCTTGTTGTTGGCAACATCCAACAGATGCTGCCCGTATGGAGACTTGCCATACCTCTGGCCTGCTTCAACCAATTCTTCACGGGTGATCCAGCCATTCTCATAGGCCACCTCCTCCACAACAGCGATAGGCAGGCCTTGAGCCTTTTGAACAGTTCTGACGAATTCGCCGGCTTCATAGAGGGAATCCATGGTCCCTGTGTCCAGCCATGCATAGCCGCGTCCCAGTGTCTGAACACATAGTGATCCATCTTGAAGGTAAAGACGATTCAGATCAGTGATTTCCAACTCACCGCGTGCCGAGGGCCTAACCTGCTTAGCGAACTCAGTGACCCTCTCGTCATAAAAGTACAGTCCGGTCACCGCATAGTTGCTGGCCGGATGCTCTGGTTTCTCCTCAATGCTGACGACCTTGTTGTCTTTGTCGAACTCGACCACGCCGTACCGCTCCGGATCGTCCACGTAATAGCCGAACACCGTTGCCCCGTGCTGGTTGCCGGCTGCACTCCTCAAAGTGCGACCAAGGCCGTTCCCGTAGAAGATGTTGTCGCCCAGAACCAAGGCACAGGGTTCGCCATCGATGAAGTCCTCACCCAGGATGAATGCCTGGGCCAGACCGTCCGGGCTGGGTTGGATCTTGTAGGAGAGTCTAATGCCATACCGGCTCCCATCGCCTAGGAGTCGCTGGAAATTACCTATGTCCATCGGGGTGGAAATGATCAGTATCTCGTTTATTCCCGCCATCATGAGAACACTCAGGGGGTAATAGATCATAGGCTTGTCATACACCGGAAGCAGCTGCTTGGAAGTGACGGTGGTCAGCGGATACAGCCGCGTGCCCGAACCGCCTGCAAGAATGATGCCTCTCATCACGTGACGCCTTTCTTAAGACTCTTACATCCGTGTCAAACTTAAGACAGCTTACTGCCGACCGCCAGCAGGAATCGATGAGTGACAAAATCTCTGCGGTTCCCCCGCATAGCGGTCTGGCCGGGAGCAGGATACTCAGCGGGAGTCGAGAATGGACTGGATGTAATCCGTTAGGGCGCCCTCCCAATCCTTGGGATGGAAGCCGGCGGCTCTGATTTTATCCAGAGAGAGGGCACTGTTTGTCGGACGCGGGGAAATAGGGCCGGCGGCTCCCGCATAGTAGTCCTCGGTCGATACCGGTTTCACCTTGTCGCCGTTGCCATTGGTCTGCTCGAAGACGCGACTTGCAATTTCGGCCCAAGAGGCGATAGACCCCGAGCCGGTCAGGTTGTAGGTACCGTATGGCGCCCGCGAATCCAGGAGGTGGAAGATGGCTGCAGCCATATCATCGGTGAAGGTCAGCCTGCCAACTTGGTCGTCTACGACGGTAACTGAGTCGAGACCGTCATCAGGATTAGCCACTCGGTCGGAAAGCCTCATCATGGTCTTAACGAAATTATGCCCCTGACCAATCACCCAGCTGGAGCGGAGAATGTAATGGCGGGGTATATTCGAAACCGCTATGTCCCCTGCGGCCTTGGTCTGACCGTACACGCCGAGAGGGGCGAAGGGCTCGGACTCAGTGTGCTCCTCCTGATGCCCATCGAAAACGTAATCACTGGAGACATGCACCAAGGTCATGTTGTGTTCTTCCGCGACCTTGGCCAGCATTGCCGGCCCTACGGCGTTGGACTTCCAAGCATCCTGCCGCCCCTGGTCCGTCTCAGCCATATCGACCGCGGTATAGGCACCCGCATTGATGATGGTACCGTACAGACTCCAGTCGAACTGGTCGTATGCCTCAGGATCGGAGAAATCGAAGTCCTCGATGTTCGTGAATTCGAACCCTTGAAGATCGTGGTCCTGCACATACTGACGGATGGACCGCCCCAGCTGGCCGCTAGCGCCGGTCACCAGGGTTCGGCGCGGAGCCATGGGCTTGGCCTGGGCCAGCATGGGGTGGTTTTTATCCGCTTCACTCAGTTCGCACTGATCAAGCGGTATGGGCCACTCAATGCCGAGCCGGGGGTCAGCGAGGTTAACGAAGGTATAGGTCTTCTTCTGCTCCGGGGACCAGTGGGCATTGACCAGATAGGTGTAGACCGTATTATCGGCCAGGGCCTGGAAACTGTTGCCCACTCCCCTAGGTACATAGATGGCTTTGGAGGGATCCAGCCGGGTGGTGAACACCTGTCCGAACCCTTCGCCTGGGCGGAGGTCCACCCAGGCACCGAAAATCTCACCGCTCCCGATGGAAATGAACTTGTCCCAGGGCTCGGCATGGATACCGCGGGTAACGCCACGGCTGGCATTGAAGCTGATGTTGTTTTGCACCGGGTGGAAATCAGGCAGACCGAGTTCCGTCATCTTGGCCCGTTGCCAGTTCTCCTTGAACCAGCCTCGGTTGTCACCGTGCACTGGCAGGTCAAAGACCAAAAGCCCGGGAATGTTGGTCTTGGTGACCTTCAACTCTTTTTCGAAATCAAAAGACATGGTTACTATTTAGTCACTTTCTTACGGGATCGATCATCTTTCATCACTAGGGGGAAGCGAATATCACTCGAGCAACGCAGAAAGCAACTTCGCATCCCGACGTGTTGTCCTCACGGTCACTGTCCGTTGCGACGATATTTCGCTTCGGTGGCTGCCTTAGCAGGCTCCCACCAATCCCGGTTATTCCTATACCAATCTATTGTCTGCTCCAAGCCACTTTCAAAATCTGTATGCACAGGCTTCCACCCAAGCTCGGTACGAAGTTTGGTGGAGTCAATTGCATAACGGCGGTCATGCCCCGGACGATCCTTGACTTTGTCGAAGGCATCCTCAGGCTGGCCCATTACTCTAAGGATGTCGCGGAGAACATCGATGTTGTTGCGTTCCCCGTCTGCTCCAATCAAGTAGGTCTCCCCCAGACGACCCTTGGTCAGAATAGTCCAGACAGCACTTGAATGGTCTTCGGTATGAATCCAATCCCTGACGTTGAGACCGTCGCCGTAGAGTTTTGGGCGAATTCCATCCAGAATATTGGTGATCTGACGGGGAATGAACTTCTCCACGTGCTGGTAAGGACCGTAGTTGTTGCTGCAGTTGGAAATAGTCATTCGAACCCCAAAGGTTCTGTACCAGGCACGGACCAGAAGATCCGAAGAAGCTTTCGTTGACGAATATGGGCTTGAAGGACGATAGGGTGTCTCTTCTGTGAACCTAGATGGATCATCAAGGGCCAGGTCGCCATAAACTTCGTCTGTACTCACATGATGATAACGGACATCGTACTTGCGAGCAGCTTCGAGGAGTCTAAAAGTACCCACAACATTTGTCTGTACAAAGGGTTCGGGATTCATTATCGAGTTGTCGTTATGGGACTCTGCAGCATAATGCACGATAGCATCATGGTCGGGTACGATTTTATTTAACAGCTCTTCATCGCAGATATTGCCATGAACAAACTCGACCCTGTCTTTCGGTAGCCCCTCTATATTCTTTAGGTTGCCGGCATAGGTAAGCGCATCCAATACGGTGACGTGCACATTAGGATGATGATCAACTACATAGTGAACAAAGTTGGAGCCTATAAATCCACAGCCGCCGGTCACAAGGATGTTACTGGGTGAAAAGAAATCTGCCATGCGAACTATTATACGATAATGCTACTTCCTTTTTTAGGTGTGCTAATGTACCTCTGTTGTATTCAGCTACGGGCCTCTATGGTCGCTAAGCAAGGGGGCCTGCGTGAAACTGCAAGCTAAACGATTAAACAGTCACAGCACCTTTGCGGTATTGTTCTTCCTCATTATTTCCATATTCGAGGGCATGGTCTTTCTGACCAATGTCGGAGCCCTGACCCTGCCAGATGGTGACATGCATGCCAACGCCTCGTATGCCATGGCAACCGGGCAAATAATGAATTTGCCAGAGCGTCATACGGACACATTCGGAAACACAATAAAGAGCCAGCATATTTCAGGTGACTCCCGATTCCTCCACAACAAGGGCATGAACAACGCGTTAGTGATGGACATCATCGGTGACCCCATGGCCACCGACCCTTACATAGGCAATCAACGCTTGGCCGATCAGAGGCCGTCTTCCCAAGTCACTCTCCCTGACAAGACATTTCCTTCGCGTGCAAACCAATACTTCCCTCTGGTCTACTTGCCACAAGGGATAGGTGTATGGATCGGACTCCACACGGGCCTTAGTCCCTACAACGTCTGGCAATGCGGGAGAATAGCGAATTTTGCCTTCTACCTCCTCCTAATCAGCCTGGCCATCACAATGATTCCCAAAGGGAAGTATTTCATAGCCATACTGAGTTCGCTCTACCCAACCATATTCATAGCATCCAGCCTCATGGCAGATGCCATGTTCATCAGTATCTGTACATGCTTCATCGCCTATTTCTTCTCCCTCTCAACCCACGATAAACCGGTAACCCGAGGTCAGATGGGAATCCTTATAGGACTCACTGTTTGCCTTTTCCTCTTTAAAACGGTGTACGTGGCACTGGCTCTGTTGGTATGGGCACTACCTAAGTCACTAATGACAACGAAACGCAAGGCCAAATTCACAGGCATATCAGCCCTGATTGCACTCCCAATTTATGGCTTGTGGAGTTCGTTCTATCAGATTGTACCGGCAATCGCTAGCATTGCTGACAACACCCATTTCATGTTCAGGCACCCCTTAAAGGTCATATTCACTATTTCTTGGAATCTTATAGAGTTCCCCAAAAAGCTCTTGAAAATCGGTCCAACTGCCTTGGTTCCTACACTCGTCGTGCTGACGGCTTGGATCATTCTGTTCACTTCCGACAGATATATGGCGGCGGGCCAGAACTCTCCGTCTGCTTCTATACGTCGATACCGGTACGTCTGGGTTTCCATCGTCGCGTTCTTCTGCGCAGCTTTCCTGGCCTTCCTCTTCATTGATCTCACTTGGAACGATATGACTGTCATGAGGACCGTCCATGCGATACAGGGGTTTCAGGGGAGGTATCTCACCCCGCTTCTGCCCCTCATGACCAGTATCTGTTTCTTCCCGCCCGAGAAGACATCAACCACTCGAGCCCCGCAGACACCGACCGATTCTATTGAGGAAACTCCCAGAGCAGAGAATGCTTCTCCAATGCAATAGCCGTGATCCTCGGCATCGTCAATGCCTACTTTATCGTCCAGCATCAGCGCATACTTATTATCTTCTAATATGCTTATCGGCAGGAGCCCAAACATGCAAAAGCAACCAATACGAGCCCTGAAAAAGAGCAAAGGGGCTCTGCTGTTCTTTCTTATGTTCGCCTTGCTCCAAGGCAGCTTCTATATCACGACAGTGGGTGCGCTGTCCTTACCCGATCCAAATATTCATGCCTATGCCTCGTACGCCGCTGCCACCGGACAAATTCTCAACAAACCCGATCTACACGTAGATCACTACGGTAATACAACCAAAATCCAGCAGCTTCACGGCGATTCCCGCTTTCTAAGTCTTCAGGGATGCCAGAACGCATTAGTAGCGACTCTTCTGAACCAGACAGCAGACTATGATCCAGCAATTGAGGCTCAAAAGGCTGTTAATAATTCGGCACCAAGCAGGGAAGTCACCACAGATTCCCTTAAACTCACGAACCGCGCCAACCAATATTTCCCGGCTGTATTCCTGCCGCAGGCTATGGGCATCTGGATGGGCCTTCATACGCATCAATCCCCTTACCAGACTTGGCAATTGGGTCGGATGAGCAACCTGCTGGTTTACACCATCATGTTCTGCCTAGCCATTGTTATCATCCCTAGAGGGAAAATATTTTTGGCTATCATCGGTGCACTGCCACATGGTATGTTCATCGCATCGAGTCTCATGGCAGATTCTCTTTTTATCAGCCTGTGCGCCGTATTTATCGCCCTCTTCATGGCCATCACCACACGTAACCAGCCCGCCACAAGGACGGAGATGATAGCCGTATCGGTGCTCACAGTGCTCTTGTTCATGTGCAAAACGGTCTACGCAAGTCTTGTTATATTGATTCTCGTCCTGCCTCGACGGATTCTCTCGACCAAACGGAAAGCTCTTTATTTGGGTTTCTCCGCCCTCATCATACTGGCAGTGTATAGTACCTGGTCATCCTTGTACTCAACTGTTTGGGCTGAAGCATCCGTCTCTCAGAATTTAATCTTCATGATTCGCCATCCATTGAGGATGTTCATAGCTGTGGCGTGGAACTTCATGAGAGAACCTATGCAGCTGCTTAGACTAGGCGCTCCCTCAATCCTCCTAGTAGTCATAATTGGTCTGGCCTTGGGATTGCTCATCCACAACTTCCCCCGTCCCCGATACAAAGTTACTTCAACTCGAGAATTTATAAGCATATATCGATACCAGATCACCTCGGCTTTTGCTTTCCTCCTCCTTATTTATATGGTCTATGCAGCAATGATGCTCACTTGGAACACACTGCCTCTGATGAGGATTGGTGATTCCATCAAGGGAATTCAGGCCAGGTACTTTGAACCTTTTCTTCCCCTCCTAGTCTGCATCGTCTTCCATGCCCCTGGCGAAAACCTCACTGCCACAAAAGATTCCAAAGCAGAATCCAATAAGACACAGCCGCCAAAAATAAAGGAAACTGGAGAGGAAACCACGAAGAAAAGTCAGAATACCGAGGCGATCTAAAATTAATGACCCAAGGACGTCCAGCTTCGTAGAAGATTATGGCCTGTAATTTTTGATATCGATGTGAGTAGTTACATTACCGTTTTAATCGGCAGATTGGATACCCTCACGCTGAGTAAAGCGGTTTTTGAAGATCCATTTCAAATGACCCAGCCCGGTTTTTACGTAGGACTGTTTTGTCTCTCCAAGCCTAGTTCGCTGAGTAACTTTAATTTCGCCGAAACGATCACCCAGATATTTATGAGCATTAAGTTTGATCTGGGGAGAAAGGTTCCAGTCGCCCTCCGTCAAATGCAGGGAAGGGACAACACTACGCTCGAATACCCACATCCCAGACAGGGAGTCATGAATGATGATTGCATAAAGAAAGAAAATTTCAAGGTTCAGGACTTTTACCCCCAGTTGCAGGGTGAAAGGAATGTTTTTATCTGGATACCGTGAGCAGGAAGCAAAGACCAGACTACGGTTTTTCATAATGCCTAAGATACGCGGAAGATCTTCGATAGGATAAGTACCGTCGGAATCTGCACATACGATAATCGAACTCTTGGCTCTACTGATTCCAGTCATATGAGCAAACCCATAACCGATTCCAGAGACTACACGATCATCAACAAGTAAATGGAAACGTGGATACAACTTTTCAAGCTGTCGACCAATTGCAACCGTATTATCAGTGGATTTATTGCTGACGCAGATTATCTCGTCGTAGAAATCGGGAATAGCGGCAACCATCCGAGCCAGATGCTTTGCCTCATTACGGCATGGCATAACCAGAGATATCGTCAAACCGTACAGCATCGCTTGTTACTCCTTCGCATCTTCTCTTCGCCCTGCAAGGGAAGCCGCTAATGACAGCACAATAACAAGGCAAATATACTTCGACTATCATAATCTACCCTTTACCGGAATGAAGTACTATCTCAGCCTGACCGGCCGGAAACACTGCACGACTTCTACCCTGGTCAATAGTTCATCCCTGCTTCAGCTACTCTCGAAGAGTATACGGAATGATAAAACATACTTGCCTATATCTGCTAACGACCATGTTCGTGAATTAACTGATTATAGCGTACCATATCCCGTAGTGTTATTAACAGGCAATACAACTGATTATTGCACTTTATCGAAGCGGCACTAACTGCTATTGCCGTCTTTCCTCAGAAGCCCAATTTCATTGATCTAGGCATATCCCGGAATAGGCCACAGTGATCTTGTACACTCATTACCCTCATCAATGAACACGCACCGCCTGGTGTTGGCATTTATTAGCTGCACGATAAACGGTAGAGTTCCCAAGGCTGACTACCTCCAACAGGTGACCCGAAGTCCTTGATCTTCTGAAGAGCCCCCGATTTTATGTATCTATCGAAAAGTGCTTGATTATGGAACGGATAATACTGGGCTTTATAGGTGAACATTTGCAGATCAGATGCCTGATCGCCCATAGTAAGCAGGTACTTATTCGTTGGAGTTGCAGTCCTGTTTTCGGCCCCTTTGTCATAGCTGGTAGTGACCGGACAAGTCGTGCTCAACATGAGCTCGGGATCCCCGGAAGCGAACGCGTGTTCTACCTGACCAAAGACCTTGCCATTCTTGGTATCCATGGGGTTATATACCGGGTACAGCATGTCTATGCCATACAGTGTCATCCCATACATGGATCCGTTGAGCGGATCAGCAATTACAGTGGAATGCGGCCCCACCAATTGGTTGACTTGAGAAAGCACTTGACGTTTCCGGTCGGTAAGCTGCTCCGATTGGTCAGTCTTAGTAAAACCCGTGTTTCGAGCCACGCTCGATGCTACCGCCTCCCGAGTGGGGTTAAAGAAGCAGGCCGCAGTTGTCAAGCAGACCAAGAGAAGAACTACTACAAAATTCGATCCGTACTCTCTATAGAGAACCGACACGAAAGACCTCTTATTTGTGTCCGGTCTGTATTGGAATAGGCATCGCATACCGAAAACCAACAGAGGCACAACGCCAAGCGGGATCATTGTCAATGGCCGAGTCTCTCCTCGGTACCAAGCAGCGGTAAGCACATTAGCCAGTGGCCCCTTAACCGCAGCTGCACATACGAAAATCACCCCTATCAGTACATATGAGAGAACAAGTGCCAAACCATCCTTGAACCGTCTGCCGCTCAGAGCCAGTGCAGACACAATGGAAAGCACCAGGCAGACAGCCATTGCCAGGCCGGAAATACCAGGCAGAAAATCAGTAATGACAATTCGGAAGGCTTCAGACAGGCTCCGCGTAGGCTGATAAGTGTGAAACCAATTGGACGGATGCAGGAAATCCTTCCCATGATCACGGCGCATCACATACAAGGCAAAGAACAGAACCGCGACTCCCAGACCTCCGAGAGCCGCAAGAATCCAACGCCACGGCAATCTGAAGAGAACGAAAAACCCTATCAGCACCAGGTAGGTAAAGGCAACACGTGGATGAGCCAGCATGACAAGCAATCCAAAAACGATGTTGACGATCGCCCACTGCAATATATGACGAGGGCCATCTGCACGTTCAGCAGTCACAGCATCAATGAGTCGCAGACCGGCATAAAGCGCAAAAGGCAGCAAAGCAGTCCCCAGACCATAGGCAAAGAGGGGACCAGCACTCAGAGTCCAATATGGGAAAGCCGCTGAAATGACGGACAATATGGGCACAGCGGCAGAAAGCAGACAACGTTGCCAAGTACACAGCCCATCCAGGAAATACGAGGTCCAGAGCAGCATGCCCATAGGAAAAATCAAACCGGCATAAGCAATCCAAATCAGATTGACACCAGCAAATATAGTGATGTCGATGCCAAACAATGCGCACAACCGCATGATCCCGTAAACCAGAAGATGAAACAAAGGCGGATAAAACGAGTCATTGGGATTCAGAGTCAGCGCAACCGATAGACCATTCCTAAGCAGCTTACGAATGAAATAATAATGAGAAGGGGCATCGATTTCCTGAATCGGAGACAACCAAATATCTCCAGTGCGAGAGAACCAAACCAGCACCAGTGTCAAGGCGATCAGAATTCCGAACAGTCCCGCATATATATGGGCATGTCTATGCAACCGAGAAAACGAAGAGGAACTTGTATCTGCCGATCTGCGAATGGCACGATCACGTGCCAGCGGGCATGCTACCAAGGCAGATGAGCCAACCACTTTTTCTTGGCCCAGGTCGCGATCTTTTCTCGTATCTGCATCCATACCTGCACCCTTAAGGATTACGCCGGAATCTGCCCGACTGACTGTTCCTTGGCATTGGATTTGACCCGCACAGATTCTTGGCATCTGACTATAGCCATCACCATCATGCCATACTGACCTGAATCAGATCAGCGGCTTTTAAGTCCACATCGACGACATTCTGAGCATCCTCATTCTGCGCTTCCAAATTCGTCGCCGGATTACTGCCCAACTCCGTGGGAGAAGTTGCCGGAGCAGCAGGCGCAAGAGTACTCACCTGAAACTTCGCAATCCCGTCCTTGTTTTCCCTGCTTTCCACACGCAGAATACTCCCAGGCACGAGACCGAGACGAACGAGATACCTGAGGATGTCCGAATCCTCGTCGCTGACTCGTTGAATGCAGACCTTTGAGCCTATCGGCACCTCGGATAGAAGACTGGTAGCCGGCATATCAGGCAGATCTCCGTCAGCCGATGGTATGGCATCCCCGTGTGGATCCGCAGTGGGGTGTCCCAGATATTCGTCGATGCGGTCCACCATCTTGTCAGAGACGGCGTGCTCAAGGCTGTCCGCCTCCTCATGCACCTCATCCCATCCGTAACCGAGAACCTGCACCAGGAAGGTCTCCAGCAGCCTATGGCGCCGGACCATGGTGACCGCATAGCGACGACCGGTTTGGGTCAGCTCCACCTTGCCGTAAGGCCTGTGAGTGACCAGACCGGCATCGACCAGACGACCCAGCGCGCCCGAGACCGTCGACTGTTTCATGCCCGTCCTTTCGGCCACCGCAGTGGGCTGGACAGGGCCCTTGTCCCATTCCTGAAGATCCCAGATGACCTTGAGATAATCCTGGGCGCTAGAAGACAGTTCGGCAATTCCCATGTTCCACAGTCTATAGCACAGATCCATGGCGCGACCCGCGAGCAACCCCCGCAGGCATATTTTGAGATTGTCACAGATCACCTCTGGTATTCTTCATCGAGCGCCACTAGACTTCGAAGGGTCGAAGTCTATAGCCAGCCACACGACCACCACGGTCCAGAATCAAGGAAGGTGACATGCCGAACACTCAGACCCGACCCGCCTCAGGGTCCGCCAGTCCAGCCGGATCCGAAGTCAGGACTCCGCCGTCCAGTCGGCAGCACCAATCCCATCCCATCATTGAGACGGCCAATGGGCGCTCCCTGGAGGAGATCAACGCCACGGTCTCCGTACCCAATTCGACCTCCTCCTTCTGGAAGAACCTGGCAGCCTTCTCCGGCCCGGGCGCCCTGGTGGCAGTCGGTTACATGGATCCCGGCAACTGGATCACCTCCATTGGCGGCGGCGCCCAGTATGGCTACCTGCTCATGAGCGTCATCCTGATCTCCAGCCTGATCGCCATGATGCTGCAGTACATGTCGGCCAAGCTGGGAATCGTGACTGGTCTGGACCTGGCCCAGGCCACCCGCCAGCACACCAGCCGCCGGCTCAGCTTCGTCCTCTGGATCTGCACGGAGCTGGCTGTGATGGCTACCGACATCGCCGAGGTGATCGGCGGGGCCATCGCCCTGAAACTGCTCTTCGGCATTCCGCTGATCCTGGGCGTGACGCTGACCGTGCTGGATGTGCTCATCCTCCTGCTGCTGACCAAGATCGGCTTCCGCCGCATCGAAGCCATCGTGGCCACCCTGATCCTGGTCATCATGGCGGTATTCCTTTACGAGGTCTTCCTGGCCAGGCCCGACATGCCCGCAGTCTTCCGCGGCTTCATCCCCGACAAGGCCATCCTGGGCAACGGACAGCTGACCATGGCTCTGGGCATCGTGGGCGCCACGGTCATGCCCCACAACCTTTACCTGCACTCATCCATCGTTCAGACCCGCGACTTCGACCGCAGCGACGACCGTCAGGTTGCCAACGCGGTCCGCTTCGCCACCTGGGATTCCAACATCCAGCTGTCCGCCGCCTTCGTGGTCAACTGCCTGCTGCTGATGCTGGGTGCAGCCATGTTCTTCGGACACGGCGAGGGGCTGGATACCTTCACTGCCCTCTACAACGCTCTCGGCGACAAGACCATCGCCGGCCCGGTCGCCTCCGGTCTGCTCTCCACCCTCTTCGCTGTGGCCCTGCTGGCCTCCGGTCAGAACTCGACCATTACCGGCACTCTGACCGGACAGATCGTCATGGAGGGCTTCATCCGCATGAGGATTCCTCTCTGGCTGCGCAGGCTGGTCACCCGTGTGATCTCCATCATCCCCGTGCTGATCTGCACCATCGCCTTCGGCGGCAAGGAGTCCGCCCTGGATAGTCTGCTGGTCTACTCCCAGGTCTTCCTGTGCGTGGCCCTGCCCATATCCATGATCCCCCTGGTCTGGTACACCTCCTCCAAGAAGATCATGGGCAAGTATGCCAACCCTCGATGGATGGCCTTCCTGGCCTGGATTGTCGTGGCTATCCTGACCGGGCTTAACCTCCAGCTGGTCATCCAGGATGTGGGCGAACTGATACAGATGCTCTGAGCACCAGTGCTCTGATGAGAGCCGTCGCCGTTTGCCGATTGAATGAGGCATCGTCGGCGGCTCTCTTGCAGTTCCGCCCGCAACAGACACATCACTCTTCGTCGTCATGAGCATCTTGCTCGATTAGTGACATATCTGACTCTCGCTCAGCGCGCATATCCACCAACTCAATCCCCAGTCAGATACGGTGGAGAATAGCAGGATTTTATCAAGAGTCCTGTCATCAGCGATCGAGTGGTCAACCAGGAGCTGGGTCGCAGACCTGGCCAGCTTGGGACTGTCAATCGCAAAACTCATAGAGGTCAGAGGAATCGAGCAAACATGAACGACAAACTTACTACCAACGAAGGGCAGCCCTGGGCAGACAACAACCATAGCCAGACGGCGGGCACCCGCGGACCCATCCTCATGCAGGACTACCAGCTCCTCGAAAAGCTGGCCCACTTCAACCGCGAGCGCATACCAGAGCGCGTAGTCCACGCCAAGGGGGCTGGGGCCAAGGGAACCTTCACCTTGACCAAGGACATGAGCGCCTACACCAAGGCCGACGTATTCAACGGAGCCGGCAAGACCACGCCCATTCTGCTGCGCTTCTCCCAGGTGGCCGGTGAATCCGGTTATCCCGACACCCTGCGTGACGTGCGCGGTTTCGCCCTGCGCTTCTACACGCAGGAGGGCAACTACGACGTGGTGGGCAATAACACGCCCATATTCTTCGTCAACGACCCCCTGAAGTTCCCCGACTTCATCCACTCGCAGAAGCGCGACCCGGCCACCCACCTGCGCAGCCAGGAGATGCAGTGGGACTTCTGGTCGCACTCCCCTGAGTCTGTCCACCAGGTCACCTATCTGATGGGTGACAGGGGCAACCCTGCCAGCTACCGGAACATGAACGGCTACGGAAGCCACACCTTCAAGTGGGTCAACGCGAAAGGCGAGCAGTTCTGGGTCAAGTACCACTTCCTGAGCGAGCAGGGCGTGAAGAACATGACCGACGAGACCGCCGCCAAGGTCGCCTCCGAGGACACGGACTTCCTCCTGCATGATCTTTACGATGCCATCGACAGGGGCGACTACCCCAAGTGGAAGGTCTGCGTGCAGATCCTTCCTTACCAGGAGGGCCTGGACTACAAGGACGATATCTTCGACGTGACCAAGGTGGTCTCCAAGAAGGACTATCCGCGCATTGAGATAGGCGAGTTCGTGCTGGACACCAACCCGACCAACTACTTTGATGATGTGGAGGAAGCCGCCTTCTCCCCCGCCAACTTCGTCCCTGGCATTGAGCCTTCCCCCGACAAGCTGCTGCAGGGCCGTCTTTTCGGGTACAAGGACGCCGAACGTTACCGTCTGGGCGCCAACTACGAACAGCTGCCCATCAACCGCCCAGTCAATGAGGTCCACAACTACGAGCGCGATGGGTTCATGTCCCAGGGTCAGGATGGATCGGTCAACTACGAGCCCAACAGCAAGGGCGGCCCCGTGGAAGACAACGATGCCAAAATGCACAGCGATGCCGTCCAAGGGCAGACCGAGTACTCCCGCCCCTATGACAATGACTACTATTCCGCGGCCGGCCGTCTCTATAGGCTGATGAGCCCGGAAGAGAAAGACCGCCTGATACAGACCATCAAGAACACCCTGGGCTCTGTCGATGACCAGGAGATCCAGGTTCTCGAGACCAGGCAGTTCTACCAGGCTGACCCGGAGTACGGCCAGCGCGTGGCTGAGGCTCTTGGCCTTTCCATGGATCAGATCAAGTAATACAAGAACAGGGCGGGAACTGTCGGCGACACGTCTGAACTGGCTTGCAATCCCCGCCCTGTGTTATTATTTCCTAGTTGCCTTGATCAGGGTCACGTAGGCTACGGCCCCATTCATTGCAGCCTTGGAGGATTCGCCTAGTGGTCTATGGCGCACGCTTGGAAAGCGTGTTGGGTTCACGCCCTCACGAGTTCGAATCTCGTATCCTCCGCCAGCGGAGTCTTGGACAGTGGCCCAAGACTCTTTTTGTATGCAGAATATCGGTATTGTCATCCTTTACGCTATCGATCCCCTGATCTTCCACTTTGTTTGATCTTATCCGTTCGTTTAATATAGTGAGCTAGGCGGTCTTGTTGCCAGAAGAGGCCTCATCACCTAAGTGCCTCGCAAGACAGTGATGTCCGGAGGCGACCAGACGCTGCGAGCATGGGCGAGACAAAGAAAGTTCAAGGCCATGCCGTTGAAGACTTACGGCAAACGCGAGAGAGGATACGCTCAGCCCCGTCACCGGCTACAAGTTGGCACCCATAGATCTTTGCGACGGGTGATCTTACTTAAGCGAATCACCGGTCGCTTCCTGGACAGGCTGATAGGCGCCTCTTCTGGTCTGAGCGCTGAGTGCGTCCACAGCAGACTGAAGGTTATACGATCTGCAAATGTAATGATCGGCATCATATCAATTTCCATTTCGCACATCTATATAAGCGTCATACCTTTTTAAGTATCAAATTATGACCGATGCCTGTATCCCTGCTCGTTGGCATCATGAGCCAATCGATGTCAGCAACGGTCCCTGCTTTGAAAGCGAAAAGACACCTTTCTTACTCAGTCGTAGTTCTGTTCGGTTTAAGGAAGAGCGAGCCGCATAGGCCGATCAGGGCTATGACTGCAAGGAAGATGAAAGCCCATTGGTAGCCCTGGTCGAGAGCCTGGGCTGTCGTGGCTCCACTGAGACTGCCACGCTGGGAACCGATGGTTACGATCATCATAGCGGCGGCCGTACCGAGCGAACCGCCCACCTGACGGACAGTCGAGGCAGCCGCGTTGCCATGAGCCGTAAGTTCCGTCGGCAGAGCGTTGATGCCCTCGGTGAAAGTGGTCATCATGACCAGTGCCACTCCTGCCAGGCGCAGAGCATAAGAGAAGGCGATCACAATAAGACTGGTAGTGGTGCCGAACCATATCATCGGCAAGGTTCCGGCCAGCAGCACCGTGTACCCCAAAAGGGAAATCTTCCTCGCTCCGATTCTTTGATAGATCAGACCAGAGAGAGGGTTGAATATGCCCATGACAATGGCTCCCGGCAGCATGACCAGACCAGAGGTGAGCGCGCTTGACCCGCGCGTATTCTGCAAATAGAGAGGAAGGACCAGCTCCACACCGACCATGGCGATGTTGCTCAGGGTGCTCAGCAGACTGGTCAGATTGAAGATGGCATTCGTGAAAACTCGCAAATTCACCAGCGGAGACTCCAGAAGCAGCTGACGCCGACAGAACAGGGCCACCACCAGCAAGCCGGCCAGAAGCAATCCGAGGTCAAGCACTGAGGCACCGCCCGCCTCCCCAATGGCGGACAGGGCGTACAGAATGAGCCCGAAACCCAGGCAGGAGTAAACCACGGAAGGCGTGTCCAGCCGGGTTCTCACCTGGCGGTTGACCGTGTAGACCAAGAAGAACGAGGCCACCAGAATCGCAGCGCTCAAGGCAGCAAGCAGCACAAACAAAGCCCTCCAGGACCAGTGCTCCAAAACAAACCCTGAGAGCGTGGGGCCAACCGTAGGACCTAAGGCCACCACCAGGCCCACCATGCCCAAGGCCACACCGCGCCTATCCGGCGGGAAAAGCAGCAGCACCACATTCTGAATGAAAGGCATCAACGATCCAGCGGCCACAGCCTGGATGATCCTGCCCGCCAACAACAGCGCGAAATGCCCTTCGGAGAAGACACAGACCAGGGAGCCGGTCAGAAAAATAGCCATCAGGACCATAAAGGTGTGCTTGGATCGGAAGTTGGAAAACACCCAAGCCGATACGGGTATCATCAGCCCCACCACCAACAGGTAGGAGGTGCTCAGCCACTGAGCAGTGGATTGGGACACATGGAATTCCGCCATGATGGTGGGCAGAGCATTGTTAAGGAAAGTCTCCGCCATCAAGGCCAGGAAAGCCCCTGCCAAAAGCGTGCCCATCATCGCAGTGCGACTTCCCTCAGCCCCGCCTTGGCTGCCTTCCCCTTCGCCGCTATCCTTATTCATACCGCATCCTCCCTGTCCTTCACCGACTCGGTCCGAAGCCTACGTGATCCAACTAAAAGCAGATCAGGATTCCATGTTTCTAATGATTCGTTCCAGGTAGCCGACTAGCTGTCTGCTCTCCTGCTCATCGAACCCTTTCAAGGCAAGCTTGCCCGTGGCCTCCAATGCATGCCGGATCTCGACCTGGTGGGCATCCAGCTCATTGCGCGCATGTCCGGTAAGCTCAAGAACCATCTGACGTCGGTCATCAGTCTGAGGCTTTGCCGTCAACCATCCTGCCTTGACCAGCCGTTTGACAACTCCCCGAACCGTGGGATGGCTCAAACGGAACCTGTCGCCCACCGTCTTCTGCGTCACCTCCAGGCCCTCCTGCTCATACAGGTAATAGACCATGACAAACTGAGGACCAGTCAGATTGGGAAAGATGCTCCGCACACACTCATTCATGTGCTTTTCCAGCAGAGTGTTGGCTATTTTGACCAGTCCCTCTGGCCGCTTCTCCGAGAGCTCCAAAAGTTACCGCCTCCCTAAAATGTAGCGTGCTACATTATTAACAAAGAAAGCCTGGCTGTCAAATCAAAGAACTACAAAACCTATCCAACAACGTTCGTAATACAGGAGGCAAGGGGATGCTCGAGCCAAAGAAGAGCCATAGCTCAGCCTCTCCGACCGGTGGACATGCTGGCTTACCTGGCATTGAGGTGTCAGTATCGTTGTTCTGCATAACCGACCGACTAAGCAAAACTGATAGGGCGATAAGTTGACACTCCGTCCCACCACCCCCTGTCAACAAATCACGAGCCTTGAGTCCCATAGCCCCTCTTTGCCTTGGAGCAACCGACACAAAGAACCGCTAACCCGCCTCAAGGGATCCACCCGGCAAACACACGCCTACTCTCATGCAAGAAGCTCTTACAAGCAACAATGAAGGCATGCAAGAGCGTCCTTTGCACAGAAAGTCGATTAAGCGTTCCATGAAATATCCTGCGCTATTTCAACAAAACACAGCGAATATCGAACCTCCTGAGACCCGACTTCATCGGTCCGATACAGTCAGACAAGACCGAAGCCAGAGCGTAACTGCCTATCCGGGCAATAGATAGTTTCCGATATGATATAGTTTCTATAATGAAATCAAATAAGCCGTCCTCCCTCTACGATGCGCTCATGTATCTGCAGTGCGAATTCGTAGCAGAGCGCAACAGGGTCAATCCGGGGAACATTACTTGGCAACAGTTCGACATCCTCACCATTCTGCGCACAGGAGCGTCCACTCCCTCACAGATTGGCCAACGGCTCAGCATGAGCCGATCCAAGATCTCCAAGAACCTGAGCACGCTGCGCGACCTCGGATATATCAAACAAACGCCCGATACTCATGACCGGCGCGAGCTGGAAACCAGCCTGACCCCGGATGGCCGGGACATGCTCGGCATCATCGATCAACAGCACAAGACCCTCGAGGAGGATGCCCGACAGGTCTGGTCCGAAGACGAGCAGGAAGAGTTCACAGCTCTTGCCAACAGCCTTATCGCCAAGCTGCGCCAGGAGCGGGTCGACCGATGAAGACCGAGTGCATTCTTATTGATCGGGCCTCCACGCACAACCTCAAGCAAGTCTCGCTGGCCATACCAAAGCGGGCCATCACCGTGGTCACCGGCCTGTCGGGTTCAGAAAAGTCGTCTCTCGTGTTTTCCACGCTGGCAGCCGAGTCACAGCGCATGATCAACCGCAGCTACAGCTCCTACATTCAGCAGCTCATGCCCAAGTATGAGCCTGCGGAAGTCGCGCGCATCGACAACCTGCCCTTCTCCATTGTCGTAACCCAGAAGCAGCTCTCAGGCAATGCCCGCTCAACCGTGGGCACCTACACCGATATCTATACTGCCCTACGCCTGCTGTTTTCCCGCATGGCCCAGCCCTTCATCGGTTACTCTATGATGTATTCCTTCAACAATCCTGCGGGGATGTGTCCGACCTGCCAGGGCCTGGGAACTGTACGCAGTCTGGTGCTTGATCGCCTGCTGAACATGGGTCTCTCGCTGAACCAGGGAGCCATCAATTTTCCCACCTTTCAGCCGGGCGGCTGGAGACTGACCAGATATACGGATTCAGGCTACTTTGACAACGATCTGCCCCTACGGGAGTGGACCAGCAGCGACCTTGACCTCCTGCTCTATGGCAAGAAGCAAAAACCGGCACACCCTGGCCCCAGCTGGCACAAGACGGCCATGTATGAAGGATTGGTGCCCCGAATCACCAAGACCTTCATCAACCAGAGCAATGGCAAATACCAGCATGAGCTGGAGGAGGTTACACGAATCACCCGGTGCCCCGACTGCCAGGGGACCAGAGTCAACGCCAAGGTCCGCTCAGCAAGGATCGCCGGACTGAACTTAGCTGACTGCTCCGCCATGAGCGTGACCGACCTGCAGGACTGGCTCGGGAAGATTCACGACAATCAGGCCGAGACCATTCTGCAGGACCTGAAACGCAAGATAGCCAACCTGATAACGGTTGGGCTGGGCTACTTGAGCCTGGAGCGCGACACATCTACGCTTTCCGGAGGAGAGGCGCAGCGTCTGAAAATCGCCAACTGTCTGAACAGCCCCTTGAATGACGTGCTCTACATCTTCGACGAACCCAGTGTTGGTTTGCACCCCCATGACCTGACCGGGATCAGGAAAATCTTCAAAGGTTTGCGGGACAAGGGCAATACGGTGGTAATCGTGGATCATGACCCTGAACTCATCGCCATCGCCGACCATATCGTCGATATGGGGCCAGGAGCAGGCACGGAAGGCGGACAGATCGTCTTCGAGGGGGACCACCGGTCTCTGTTGGAAAGCGGCACAGCCACGGGCAGAGCCCTGTCAGATCCAGGCATAGTAAACGAACCGGCAGCGCCTGCACAAGGCTTCTATGCAATAGACAAGGTCACTGCCCACAACGTCAGAGAAGCCCGCGCCAAGATACCTAGGCATATGCTGACTGTGGTGACCGGAGTGGCCGGCTCAGGTAAGAGCACCCTGATCAAGGAAGGCTTCATGGCTCAGCATGATGCCATACTCCTGGATCAGAAGCCGATCAAGGCCAGCGGACGTTCCAACTTGCTGACCTACTTGGGCGTCTTCGACCAGCTGCGCAAAGCCTTCGCCAAGGCTACAGGTAATTCCCCCTCACTCTTCTCATTCAACGCTGCTGGAGCCTGTCCGGTTTGCAAGGGCAAGGGAGTCGTCACCCTGGATATTGCTTACATGGGTGATACCAGCACTGTCTGCGAAAGCTGCCACGGAACCAGGTATTCAACGCAGGCTCTGTCCGCCAGATACCGCGGTCTCAACATCGCCCAGGTGCTGAAACTGACTGCCAGCGAGGCCATGCACCAATATTGTGAGGCGCTGGGACCAGCTATGCAGGCCCTGGAGGATGTCGGGCTGTCCTACCTGTCCATTGGGCAGGCCCTCGATACGCTCTCGGGCGGTGAGCTGCAACGCCTCAAACTGGCCAAACTGCTCAAGGAAGGAATGCATGAGACCATGATTTTGGACGAGCCTACCAGCGGCCTGCATGAATCCAACATCCTGCAGCAGATTGCCCTCTTGCGTAGCCTCATCGCCAACAAAGGTCTTACTGTCATCGCCATAGAACATAACCTGCGCTTCATAGGTCAGGCCGACTGGGTAATCGACATGGGTCCAGGAGCTGGAAACGATGGAGGCAAGGTGCTGTTTGAAGGGGCTCCGCTTGCACTGATGCGCCGCAATGACACTCCCACAGCCCGAGCCATGAATGCCTATTTTGACTTTATCAAGGATGCAGCAGTGCGATCATAAGAAGCTGCATTCAGATCAGCAACAGTTCAGCAATCTTGCAGACGGCGCTTCTGCCTGCCATCCTCATCGAAATTGGCATCATCCAGCCAGGTCTCCAACCGCTCTTTCACTGCCGGCCATTCACTATCCAATATGGAAAACCAATCCGTATCGCGAGTTCGGCCCTTATAGACCATGTCGTTTCTGAACCGGCCTTCAGCCTTGAACCCCAGCCTCAGCGCAGCTGCCCGCGAGGGCGCGTTGAGGCTGTCGCACTTCCACTCGTATCGGCGATAGCCCAAGTCCTCGAAGACATGCCGAGCCATCAGATACTGGGCCTCGGTGGCCTGTCTGCTTCTCTGCAGCTCCCTGGTATAGATGACATGGCCCATCTCGACGCTCCCCATATCCGCCCGAATCCGCATCAGAGCATACATGCCCAACAGATCCGACGAATCATGAAACTGCACATGCTTCCGTATATCCACGTCCTTCACACCTGCAGACTGACCGACACCAGGTTCAGATGCAGGCCGCTTGCGGACAATAGCAAAGAAGAGCGGATCCCGGCTTTCAATCATGGATGTGAAGTCTGAGTCGAATGCTGGTCTATCAGGGTAGAGATCGTGGGTGCTGTAGGTCATGATGGCTTCGTCACAATCCGGACCGAAAATCCGCTCATAGAAGGCATTGCCTTGGTTCGCATCCAAAGGCACCACCAGAACGGTCCTGCCTATCAACTCGACAGGTTTCGGCATCATGGTCCCCGCAAACGAAACCGCGTCACCTATGGGCTGTCCGAACTCATTGATCCTCATATTCGCATCTTCTCCTTTGGGATGATGCTTGACTCCGCCTTGGCAGTGAAGAGACAGGCTGAAAAAGAAGCACCGGCCATAACCCCGTACAATCCTGGCACTCAGGATACCAAGCAAACACCCTGGCAATCCGCATGAATCCACCTACAAGGCTCACATTCAATCCCCGTTGTTACCAGCCTTGCCATCTTGTACACATGAGGGCAATTCTTAGGCATATTCGTCCACATGACCCAAAGCCGAAAGCCTGACCCGTCCACGAAAAGTAAACTGCTGCATAAGAGGAATGTTCGTGGAGCTTCACCCGGTATTCCCTCTGCCTACCGTCAGCATCGACCAAGGGAGTGATCACCATGTCCAAGGCTTTGATCGTCGTGGATGTTCAACCGACCTTCTGCGAAGGAGGTGAACTGGGAGTCGAGGGAGGTAACGCCACAGCTGGCAAAATCGCCGACTATGTCCACAGCCATGCCAAGGACTACGCCTACATGGCCACCACCCAGGATTGGCATATCGAACCCGGATCTCATTGGTCCGATCACCCGGATTTTGTGGACACCTGGCCCAGACATGGCGTAGCGGGCTCGCCCGGGGCAGAACTGCATCCGAGTATTCGTGGGCTGGGCATCACCCATCACTTCAAAAAAGGTCAGTATTCAGCTGCCTACTCCGGGTTCGAAGGCATCGAAGACAACACTGATCGGATCCAGAGCAGGGAGGAATTCGCTGCGGCCAAGTCATCAGGGGTCACCCTGGCCGATGCCTTGGCGCAAGCTGGCGTCGACCAAGTGGATGTAGTCGGCATCGCCGAATCGCATTGCGTCAAGGAAACGGCCTTGGATGCCGCGAAGCTGGGCTACCAGGTCACGGTCTTCGAGGATATGACTGTCCCGGTCAGCGAGGATCAGGGCGTCGAGGCTCGAAAGGCCATGGCCCAAGCCGGCATTCGTCTTCTTTCCTCCAACGGCGACTAAAGGCAACGACAGAGGAATTCACCAGGGCTGGATGGTGGGGCCTACGGTGAATTCCGATACATTGGTATCCTCAGGCTGATCAATGGCAAAGGCCACCACCTGAGCCACTCGCTCGGGGTCGATCTGGTAGCTGTCGTAGGTCTTGTTCATATCAGCCAGGGTCTGCTTGTCTGTGATGGTCTCCAGTAGTTCAGTCTTAATGGCCGCCGGATAAATGGTAGAGGTACGAATATGCGTCCCCTCCTGGGCGGACTCCATCCTGAGCACCTCCATCAGATCACGCAGGCCCCACTTGGTTGCCCCGTAGACCGCTCCGCCAGTATAGGCTTTAAGCCCAGCCACCGAAGAGGTGGCGATGAACTGCCCGTGACGCTGCCCGACGAACTCCGGCAGGGCCGCAGCAATCCCATACAGTGCGCCTTTGAGATTGACATCAATGGTGCGGTCCCACTCGTCCACATGCAGAGCCGACAAGGGCGAGTTAGGCATGAGCCCGGCGTTGAGAAATACCACGTCCACTCCGCCGAACTGCTTCTTGGCGAAAGCCACGAAGTTCTCATTGGCCTGTCGATCAGTCACATCCAGAGCCATGGAGGCCGCCTGGCCACCCGCCTGAACGATGTCGTTGACGATTGTATCCAGCCGATCCTTGCGGCGAGCGCCCAGCACCACCTTGGCCCCCCGCTGTGCCAACAGCCTCGCTGTGGCCTCCCCGATGCCGGACGAAGCTCCAGTGATCAGCACTGTCTTATCTGCAACTGTCATAGCAGTCCCACCTTTCCTTGATCTTCAATCGGCCTGATGGTACAACCTCGAGCCGCTGGAAGTGCAAGTTAAAAGTGGGCCACATGTGACTTACCTATCAGAGTCTGTGATTTCAGAATCGACAGACCGAACCGGCGCGAGGCCACAAATCCTCCTTGTAAGAGCAAGAATCCGAAATAAGAGGACAATTTTACTGGTCGCAACCCAAATATCCAGCCTTAGTGTGAGACGTAAGGAGACAGCATCGGAGCTGCTTCGGGCCGCTCGACTCCCCCAGACATAACCTTAAAAGACAAAGGAGCAGGTAATGTCATCAACCGGACAGGTCAAAATTTCGGACACCACCTTGGTCATCCCCACCTACGGAGTCGGCAAACCGGATAAGAATCCTCAATTTATTGAAAAACGCGTCTATCAGGGATCCTCGGGCAAGGTCTATCCATACCCGGTAATCACTTCCATCAAAGACACCAAGGAAGACAAGTCATACAAAGCTGTCATCATTGAGAATGAATATATAAAGGTAACGGTACTCCCCGAGCTAGGGGGCAGAATCCAATATGCCCAGGATAAGACCAACGGGTACGATTTCGTCTACCGAAACGATGTCATAAAGCCTGCACTGGTCGGCCTTACGGGACCGTGGATCTCGGGAGGCATCGAATTTAACTGGCCTCAGCACCATCGCCCCACTACTTTCAGTCCAGTCGATTACCGTCTTGTCGATCTCGCCAATGGCGGCAAGGGAGTCCAATGCCACGATGTCGACCAGATGTACGGCACCGAGGTCGTCACTACAATCGCCCTTTATCCAGGTAAGGCGTACATAGCCATCACGGGAGATCTCTACAATGGCACAAGCCTTCCCCAGACTTTCCTTTGGTGGGCTAACCCAGCCGTATCCGTCAACGCCCATACCAAGACGGTCATGCCTCCGGATGTGACAGCGGTGATGGATCACGGCAAACGTGACGTGAGCAGATATCCTATCGCCACGGGCACTTATTACAAGCACGACTATTCAGAAGGCGTGGACATCGGCAGGTACAAGAACGTCCCCGTTCCCACCTCCTACATGGCCGCTGGAAGCAAGTACGACTTCGTTGGCGGATACGATTACGCAGCTCAAGCCGGCATCCTGCATTATGCCGACCATCACATCAGTCCCGGCAAGAAGCAGTGGGTCTGGGGTAGCGGTGATTTTGGACATGCCTGGGATCGGAACCTGACCGATGACAATGGCCCCTATGCCGAACTCATGACCGGTGTATTCACCGACAACCAGCCGGATTTCAGCTGGCTCAAACCCTTCGAAACCAAACGCTTCACCCAGTATTTCATGCCATATAAGGCCTGCGGTCTGGTAAAAAACGCTACGTTAGACGCTGCTGTGAACATGGAGTTTGGCCCTGTTGATCCCGCGAAAGCCGCCGGAGAGACCGAAGGCGTCGATGGCAGCGGCTTGTCGGATGGGCAGGGCCGGGTAACCGTGTACGCCACACACCTTGTAGACCATGGTCTGGTCAAGGTCACGAATCGTAAAGGCGAGACCCTACTCGAACGAACCACTCGACTGAGCCCCGTCAATATCCTCACTGAAGAGTTCGACACTCATGGGGCGGCTCCCACAGACATGACCGTATCGGTCACTGACCAAGACACCGGCAAGGAACTCGTCTCTTACACTCCGGAACCAGATACTATCGACAAACTGCCCAGCCCCGCAAAAGCCGCACCCAAACCGAGCGATGTCGCCACCAATGAGGAGCTATTCCTAATCGGCACCCATCTCGAACAATACCGCCATGCCACATATCGTCCCGATCCCTACTATCTGGAAGGACTGCAACGTGACCCCGGCGATGCCAGGATCAACAATGCCTATGGCCTGCTTCTGCTACGACGTGGTGTATTCGAAAAAGCAAAGGAACATTTCCAAAAGGCCATCGATCGCATAACCAGCCGTAACCCCAACCCCTATGATTCAGAACCATACTTCAATCTCGGCTTGGCCAATTGGTATCTGGGACTGGAAGATCAGGCATACGATGCCTTTTACAAGTCGACCTGGGATGATTCCCAGCAAGAAATGGGCTTCTTCTATCTCGCCGCAATCAGCGCACGCCGCGGCGACTGGTCTCAATCCTTGGACTTCGTCAATAGAAGCCTGGTGAAGAACTCCGAGAACATCAGGGCTAGAGGGCTCAAAGCCTACTTGTTGCGTAAATTGGGCCGAACTGACGAGGCCGCCAGCCAGGTGGAGAAGAACCTCGCCTTGGACGCATTTGACTTCGTCTCACGTTATGAACACTACCTGAGCACAAGCAACATACGCGACTTGGACCTTACCCGGGGAGTCACGAAGAACCATATCAAGGCAGCTCGCGAATACGCATCGTTCGGAGCCTACGATGAAGCCCTGGCCATGCTGAACCAAGCCAAAGGCCAGGATCCGATGCTGGATTACTACAAAGGCTATTACCTGGCAGCCATGAATCATCCCGACCAAGCCAAAGAAGCGATCCTGAAAGGCGAAGAAGACGACAGCTACTGCTGCTTCCCCAACACCTTGGACGATATTCAGGTCCTTCAGACTGCGATGAAGATGGGCGCCAACGCCAAGGCACCTTATTATCTGGGATGCCTTTATTACGACAAGCTCCAATCAGACAGGGCTATCGAGCTGTGGCAGACCAGCGCTCGAAACGATCCGAACTTCCCCACCGTCCACCGCAACTTATCCTTGGCATACTATAACAAGCGACATGATGAAGCCGGTGCCCTGGAGCAGATGGAAAAGGCCTTCAGCCTCGATCCAACGGATTCCAGCATTTTCCTGGAGCTGGATCAACTCCGCCGGATGCTTGGATGGACCTACAGCCAGCGTCTGGTCGAATACCGCCGCAATCTCAACGCCGTTCAAGAGCGCGATGACTTGTACATCGAGTATCTGACAGTGCTCAACATGACCGGTAACTATCGCGAAGCCTATGAATTGATGGGTAAACGGCATTTCCACCCTTGGGAAGGCGGAGAAGGAAAGATCACAGCCCAATACCGCATCAGCCTGACGCTTATGGCAAAGGATGCAATGAATGCCCAAGACTGGCAAACAGCTAAGGATCTACTGACCAAGGCCCAGTCCTATCCAGAAAATCTGGGCGAGGGCAAGCTCGAAGGACAGAAAGACAACGATCTGCATTATCTCTTAGGCCTGATCGAGGCACACATGGGCCATGATGATGCGGCAAAAGCCCAATTCCGTCAAGCAACCATCGGACCCGACGAAGTCAAGGGTGCAATGTTCTATAACGATCAGCCTGCAGAAATGATCCTATACCAGGGCCTAGCTCATGCTGCACTGGGTGAACACGGACCTGCCAATGCCAGGTTCTACCGCCTGCTGGACTTCGGCGAACAGCATCTGAACGATCAAGCAGCTATAGAATACTTCGCAGTATCCCTTCCTGACTTCGTAATCTATGACAAAGATTACACAAGAATGAACCATATTCATTGCTTGTATGTCATGGCCTTAGCCAATATCGGATTGGGGAAGGCACAAAAGGCGTCGGATCTGCTTGCCAAGGCTATGTCCGAAGATCCCAGCCACATCCAGGTCAACCTATTTAGCGACGAACTCTCCCATCGGCATATATTGATGAACAGTTCCGCTGCAACTAAGGCGACAGCATGAAGACAACGGACATGTCTACCGACGAATTCGGCAGATTAGACGATGATAGAGCCGCACACCTGTTCAAGCTCCGGAATGGACAGGGGCAATCGGCAACAATCACCGATTACGGAGCGCGGCTTGTCTCTTTCCTCACCCCGGACAGTGCAGGAGAACTTAGGCAAATAGTCCTGGGATGCCCGGATTTAGCGAGCTATTGCGCTGACGCCTGTTGTCTGGGCGCCACCATCGGACGCAATGCCAACAGGATATCCAATGCTCAGTTCCAGCTGAATGGACGCACATACCGATTAGCAGCGAACGACGGCAAGAATAACAACCACAGCGGTCCTGACGGTTACGAGCACCGACTTTGGACGACTGATTCGTACGATGACCGGCATGTCACCTTGAGGATGGATACCCCAGACGGCGATCAAGGCTTTCCAGGAGCCATGTCGATCACGGTATGCTACAGACTTCAGGATGACGGACTCGAAATAACCTTCGAAGGCACCACGGATGCAGACACCATATGCAATCTCACCAATCATGCCTACTTCAATCTGGACGGCGACGAATCTGGCAATATTCTGGATCACACACTGCAGATAAATGCAGATACGTTCTGCCCGATCCTCAGTGAGGATGCCATACCAACAGGCTCTCGACAGGCCATGGCCGGTACTCCGATGGATTTCAGGAAACCCTGCAGCATCAGTGAGCGGCGCGATCCGGCTTTCGATCAGATCAGGCTTGGACACGGCTACAACCATGCCTACCCGATCAACAAAAGCCCCCGTGAGTTCGGCCATATGGCCACACTAGCCAGCGCGAAGACCGGCATTCGGCTCGACGTCTTTTCCGATCTACCCGCAATCCAGATGTACACCGGTGACTATCTGAGTAACACCCGAGCTAGGGATGGCCACTGCTATGGGCCCAGGGAAGGCATAGCGCTTGAGTGCGAATTTGTACCCAACGCCATCAACAGCGACGACCCCATAAAACCCATCTTGAGAGCAGGCGACATTTTTACCGCCAGAATCTGCTACCGAACGAGCATCATCTCCTGAAACAACAGCGATCCGTCAACAACATAGAAAGAAGTTTCTCACATGTCTCATCCAACTAAAACCGGCAAACCGCCGGCAAAAGGCTTATCCAACGGCAATAGGATCAAACTCATTATCGTTTGTGCAGCCGCTGCCGTCGGCGGATTCATGTTCGGCTACGACACATCCGTCATCAACAGCGCCGTCAAGGCACTGACCAGTCCGGATTCCGGATTCGGCGTCACAGGCTTCATGTCCGGATTCACGGTTTCATCGGCACTTGTCGGCTGCGCTGTAGGAGCTTGGTTTGCCGGCAAACTCGCCGATCGCTACGGTCGCACCAAGGTTCTTATCGGCGCATCCATACTGTTCGTGGCCTGCGCCCTGGTATCGGGCCTGACAAGCAACGTTTGGGTGTTCTTCATATTCAGATTCCTAGGAGGAATCGGAGTCGGCTTTACCTCTGTCATCGGCCCTTCGTACATCTCGGAGATCGCTCCTCAGAATCTGCGCGGCATGCTAGGTTCCATGCAACAGTTCGCCATCGTTCTTGGACAAATTGCAGCTTTAGGCCTCAATGATCTGTATGCCATGGGCGCAGGCGGTGCCGAAAAGACCTGGTGGCTGGGTCTGGCGGCTTGGCGATGGATGCTGATGACTATGGCTCTGCCGGGCATACTTATGTTCGTGGTGGCACTGATGCTCCCGGAGTCCCCGAGATATCTGGTGATGAAAGGGCAGAACGAGAAGGCCAGGACTATCCTCTCCGAAATCACAGGCGAGCCCGATCCCGACGACAAGGTTCAGGAAATACGTGGAACCATGCTCGAACGTCCGGCACGCTTGTCTGATCTGAGGGGCGATTGCTTCGGATTGCGCAAGGTTATGTGGGTGGCAATCGGAGTAGCCATGCTACAGCAGCTCCAAGGGACGAATGTTATCATGTTCTACGATTCGTCCATGTGGCAGATGGTCGGATTCTCCGAGCAAAGCGCATTGCACATGTCGTTCATTCGCACGATCTTTGCCCTGATTGCAACCATGATCGGCATGGCCTACATCGACAAGATCGGTCGGCGCAAGCTGCTGACGATTGGCTCCGTAACCATGACCATTGGTCTGGCTCTTATGGCCGTAGGGTTCTTCACCGGCAAAGTGGTCAACGGTGAAGTGAACGTGACCACAGGCTGGGCCTGGTTCCTGCTGATCGTAGCCAATGTATTCTGGTTCTGCTATTCCGCGACCTGGGCACCTGGCATGTGGGTCGTCATCTCCGAAGTGCTGCCAAACTCCATTCGCGCCATAGGAGTGTCAGTGGCAACATTCTTCTGCTGGATAGCTTCAGCCGCCTGCAACTGGGTGTTCCCTTCCATGCGTGACGGGATTGGCCTGGGCTGGTCCTATGTGATCTTCGCCCTTTTCGGCGTAGTAGGTTTCCTTCTGGTCACCAAGGCCCTGCCTGAAACCAGCGGCGTGGCGCTAGAAGACATGAGCGAGAACTGAAACTGGGACCCTACACGGGCATTTTGATGATGGCAGGGGTCATGCCATACGGTTCCTGCCATCATCCTTACCCACTTAAGAACCAGACTTATAGCCTATCGTTAAGGAATATGGACAAAGAGGAACAGTAATCATGAAACCCGCCGAGCACTTCATCGACTTGGCCAAGTCGGACTTCGTCATGCGAATTCCTTCGGCCACAGCCCGGCGTACATTTCTTTATCTGCTCAGATCTGGCCTGTTCAGCTACCAGCCCGGCTATCGCCTTGATCGCCGTTCCTTTGACAGTTTTCTCGTCATGCTAGTGCTCTCAGGATCCATGGATTTGGATCTGCCTACAGGTCATTTACGGGCCGTGGCTGATCAATTCGTTCTCGTTGACTGCTATTCCCGTCATTGTTATGGGACTGACACTGAAACGGACGTACTGTGGATGCATTTCGACGGAATAACTGCGCGGCCCTATTATGATTTGATCACAGCTAAGCTTGGAAACGTAATTAGCCTTCGCAACCCTTCGTATGCGCGGACTCAGTTGCGTGAGATCCACGATATGGCGACGGATCAAGGTGGATACTCCGAACCGGAGATGGCTCGTCATATTACCGATCTGCTTACGGAATTTGCTGTAGAGAACAAGCCTGGAGTCACAGCAAAGCGCTCACGTACTATCGATGACTCGATAGCATACATCGCCGATAATCTCGATCAGTCACTAACGGTGAGCTCACTGGCCGAACGGGCATATATGAGCGAATACCACTTCATTCGTATCTTCAAAAAACAGACAGGACTGACACCTCACGCATATATCACGGCTTCACGTGTTGATGTGGCCAAGTTCCTACTCGTCAACAGCAATCTTTCCCTGGACGAAATCCGCAAACAGTGCGGATTCTCCTCGATATCGATCCTGTGCAACACTTTCAAACATCAAGTAGGCATGACTCCTATACAGTACCGCCGTCAAAACGGTAATTACTGAGTGCTCGCTACTCTTCAACATTTAAAAATCTTATTAGAATAATTCGTGCCCATATAGGCATCCTCATCGCAGATTCCGCAACAACATACTGGTATCATCCTACGCAATTCGACCTGCGCGCTATGCTAAGCGCAAGCATCCTTTTGCTGGTTTTAGGCTGTCTGGCAGTTCTACGTCTGCGGATTCATCATAGGCGTGGGCATGCCGGCTGTACTTTACCTAGCCGTACCCATCTTGATCAACGCATGGTTCTGCAAGCGCATCGGATTCAATATAGGTTTGTGCATGGTCTTCACAGGTGTAGGCGGTGCTATTTTCAACCAATTAGGCAACTTGATCATCCAATCCGCACCCGACGGATGGAGACGTAGATGCCTGACCGTTGGACTTATCATCCAGGTCGCCGCTCTTCCATTTACCATATTCGTCGTCCGTTCACATCCATCAGACCTAGATCTGCAGCAAAACCCACGAGCAAGGGCTAACAGCACATCAGGCCATGCGTACCCCGGCTTTCTAATCCTTGGAGATATTCTGCCGCACTGATCACCATTGATCAGACTGTCTACCAATTCCTGCCCCCCCCCCTATGCGACATCCATTCCCTCCATGGCCTCCATGGCAGGTCTGATTGCCTCCTCCTGCATGATTGGACAAGCAATCGGCGAGATCACACTTGGATTCATCAACGACCGGAATGCGATCCTTGGTTTAGGGGGGGGGGATCAGTAGCGGACTGATGGGCATCTTTGCGATATGAGCTTTCCCCAACCAGGGCATCCTGCTGCTGCTCGGCTCTTTCGGATTTGGATTCGTATATACCTGCACGACGGTCGAAACACCTCTGTTGGTGCGCTCGGTCTTCGGCACCTTGGACTATACGGAGATTGATGCCTGCATACAGATGGCCGGTTCCGCAGCCTCAGCCGTCGCAGCGATCCTCTGGGGCATAAAATTGTTGACCGGCCACATGGTTATGCCATACTGTTCATCTTGAGCGCGCTGATCATGGTAGCAGCTCTGACAACTGGCTCTCTTCCGCTGGTCGATGGCCACAGGAAAGGCAACATATATGCATGAAATCATTGTTACAGTAATTGCTGTATTGCTGCTTTTCAATGATAGGGTACAAAGCCACAAAGGTCGATGAGTGCGGATACGTTATTATTCAAAACTCACTCGTGAACAATTCAGTTGGCATCATGCTGATTCACGTCATAAATCATCGCTTTTGAGGTCGAAAAATCTCATCGAGTTACAGCCAGCAGGCTTGACAAAGCAATAACGCAAATCCACATACCGACTGCAGGAGACGTATCATCCGGAATGGCTCATACAGCAGCCGTCAGCGTGGGCATGCCATCGCATAGGATGAAATACGACAGCACATCTCTATAAAGGAGTGGATATGACTGATCGTCTACAAGGTAAGGTAGCCATCATTACCGGAGGAACCGGCGGCATGGGCGTGGGCATCGCCGAATGCTTCGTCCGCGAGGGAGCCAAGGTGGCCCTTACCGACATCAAGGAGACCGATGCCTCCCGCAGCTTCATGCAGGAGCATCCCGGGCAGGTCGTCTTCCACACCTTGGACGTGACGGACGAGGACCAGTGGGTCTCCACCATCGACACCGTTGAAAAGAAGCTGGGCCAGCTGACCACCGTGGTCAACAACGCCGGCGTCGGCGACAAAGGTGTCACCATGGACGAGGAAAGCTACGATGACTGGAAGAAGATCATCGCCATCAATCTGAACGGAACCTTCCTGGGCACCAAGCATGGCATGAGGGTCATGAAAGGCCGGGGCGGATCCATT
Organism: Bifidobacterium apousia; assembly: GCF_007559275.1. Classification (GTDB taxonomy): domain Bacteria; phylum Actinomycetota; class Actinomycetes; order Actinomycetales; family Bifidobacteriaceae; genus Bombiscardovia; species Bombiscardovia apousia. The sequence goes on along the minus strand of NZ_VMHK01000002.1, from coordinate 70,838 downwards.
ATCAACATCTCCTCCATCGAGGGCTTCGTGGGCCTGAGCCGGGCCGGAGCCTACAACGCCAGCAAGGGCGGCACCAGGCTGCTCACCAAGTCCGCCGCCCTGGATTCCGCCAACAATGGTTACGGCGTTCGCGTCAACTCGGTCCATCCTGGATTCATCAAGACCCCTCTGATCAGCCAGAGCCTTGAAGACAGAATGAGCAAGCTGACGCCCCTGGGCCATATCGGCGAGCCTCAGGACATCGGCGAGATCTGCGTCTATCTGGCCAGCGACGAATCCAAGTTTGCGCTGGGTGCCGAATTCGTTGTGGACGGCGGATTCATCGCCCAGTAAGGAATTCCATTAAGGACTTGCCCCAACCCCTTCTTCTGCCAGTCCGCCTCACAGCAATGCAAGCGGCTAGGCTGAGGGAGGGGTTCACTTATGCCCCCAACGAGGGGGGTGTCATGCGACTGTGGCATCAAGATTTAATCCCACTGCTTCCCAGACAGCAGCTGCTGGGCCAGCATAGGGAGATCACCGCCCTGCGGGGCCTTGGATGGGGTCGACGGCATGCCACCGTTGACTATGTCTTCTGCTACTCCCCATACAAGCTCTTTCAATTTCATCTGCTGGTCATGGCAATGATGCGCGAGCGCGGCTACCATCCTGATCCCGCTTGGTATGACCCGCTCTACCGCGGCAGGCATTGCCCGCCATACAAGAATTTAACTGCAGCGCCGTTGACGGACCCCATCTATCCCGAGCACGATGCAACCTATCTGCAGGAGTGCTTGGAGAATCTGGCAGGGAAAGGCATCCATCTGACCTATTGACAATCCTCAGGGCCGGTGCCGACTGGATGCTGCATCCATAAGATTCGCTGACACGTACGGCAATATTTGGGAACGGCTGTTTGAATCCGAATATCTGCCCAAAGACCGTACTTCGCCCGACAACCGGTTGGCGGAGTTTTGCCAACCGAAGGGCATTATTCCCGAGTGAGCCTGGACACCGGGGGCACCAGGAGGGTGACCGCCACCAGCAAGAACGCCAAGGGCAACAGCGCCGGCCTGACACCGGTATGGTCGGCCAAAAACCCGATGGCCGGGGGAATGATCCAGGAGACTCCGTAGTAGGCGGTGGAGATGACCGAAGCGCGCTGGGCTGCCATGGCCGGATCCTTGGTTGCCAGCGTGGTGACGATAGGTACGCCCAGAGCTGCTCCGACGCCCCAGATCCCAGTGCCCACAAGGCTCAACACGAAAGAGGGCGAAAGAGCGTAGACCAGGATGCCCAGAGCTGAGACCAGAAGGGTCAGGACCAACGAGCGCATGTCCCCCAATCCTTCGATCAAGTGCGTACCCAGCAACCTTGAGACGATCATGGCCGCAGCGAAAATCGTGGGAGCAAGACCGGCTTGAGACTCAGGGACGCCGAAGGCATCGACCAGGCCAATACCGCTCCAGTCGTTGACGGCACCCTCGCTGGCCTCCAGGGCCACGTTGATCAGGGCAAGCATGAGCACCAGGGCATCGCCCCAAGCCGCCAACTGCTTGCCAAAGGCGGACGATTGCCCTGACCCCTCCTGCCGATCCGAACGTTCGTCGTCAGCGCCGCCCTTGCAATCCCCTAGAGGCTGAGCCGGGCAGAGCAGAACGCAGGCGACCACCAGAGCCAGGCTGACCAGCGCATTGACCGCCAGGTGCGCGCCTATGGCTACACCAAGATGAGACAGGAGCGAACCCAGACCCAGGGCTAGAAACATGCCCAGGCTATATGAGGCATGGAAGCGCGGCATTATGGACCGAGAGGAGAAGCGCTCCACTGCACCGGCCTCGACAGTGTTGACCGTCCCCCAGAGGCTGATTCCCGCCGAATTGAAGAGCAGGCCCAAAACTACCCCTGGCACCGAACGCAGAGTGACGGCCAAGGCCGCGATCACCATCCCCAGGCACCAGGTGGAGGCTGCCAGCAGCATGGCCCGGCGCACGCCCAGCCGATCAGTCAGCACTCCCGAGACCAGCATGCCGACCAGAGCGCCGCATCCGCCCAGGATGGTCATCAGAGCCAGGCCCGAAGGCTGCAGACCGAGACTGCTCTTGACTGTTGGCAGACGAGAAATCCAGGCCGAAGTACCGATACCCATAATGATGAAAAACCCGTAAACAACCGACCGCTCGCGCATTCCGTGACCTGGAGGACCGACCGCCGAAGGCTCACGATGATCCCGTTCACTCATGCGGGCCTCCTTGCTCTGTCCATTGTTGACCCTTTTTCTTCGGAGGCGCATATCAATAGCGGGATCATAACCAGTGATTTTGTATACTGCTCTATAGCATTATTATCGGATGACTCAATAACCATCGTAGACAGTCGACCGGATGACCTGAAAGGGATGCCCGGCCCGACGCCCCAGGCGGTCGTCGGCGCTCAAAAGGAGAAACGTGGCAAAGGGTAATTTGAGCGGAAAAGTCCTGGCCGGCCTGATGACTATGGCCATGTTGATACCCACTATGGCCTTGGCTGATGGCGGGCAAACAGCGGATGCCCGGACCACGGCCTCCACGTCGACATCTCCAACGGCACATGCACAGCAAGCGACTGCCACAAACCAGGCATCGTCCACATCGATCCAGACCTCGACTCCGCAGTTAGACACCGCCGCATCCGAGGCAGCCCAAACCACTCAGCAGTCGAAGTCAACCGCCTCGAACCAGGCCGCGCCCGTACAACCCAGCAGAAAGCCGACCACCAGATCGGTCATCAAGGACATGCTGGACACCGACGACGCCGTGGTCACCACACTGTCCCAGGCCTCACGCTCCACCGGCACGGCTCCTTTCGACAACGACAACAACCCCGGCAATGACCACGATGCGGACAATGACATAGTGCGCACTTTCGATAAGTTGTCCTACACCTACTCTTTCGCCGTAAATACCCGCAACGAGACAACCAGTTACCGCCGGGGCCGAATAGGCTTCCAATTCAAACTGAGCCAGCCTGAAGACCAGGTCACCTTTGATGTGGATTCCATGGGCTGGGTGGACAATACGCCGGGGTACCAGCCAAAGCAAACCACAGAGACCATCGACGGTCATCCGACACAGGTGCTTACCGTTTACAGGCTACTCACCGCAACACCGACTTTGTCTACCGTTATTCCGGGATCCTCCAGCGTCACTCTGGTCCTCCGGGTCCGAAGCATGGCCAATGGCAGCAAATTCGCCCCCGAAATCCAGGCCTGGGGCGCTCCGGATACTGTCACCAAGACCGATCCTGCTTCGGCCACGTCCGATCCGGTCACCGTATCAGCCAAGCTCAATCTGAACCTGCGAATCACTGGCGGAACCAATGAAGGCTCCGGCAACCAAACCTTCGACTTCAACACCCCAGCCGCCAGCAATTACCCCAACCATGAGCTGGGTAAGCGCAAGGGGATCATCAGCAAGTTCAACTGGGCCGTTGACATGCGTTGGCCCGATCGAACCAAGGGTCTCAAGGGTCTGGAGGTTCCCACTGGCCCCATTACCTTTTCCCTGTCACTGAGCAATTTGTGGCAGACCGCTGGCGGAGATGCCTACCCGAAGATAGCGGATCTGCAACCCTACTTCTGGGACATCGGCACCATCGACGGCGACTTCAACAACAGCGGACGCAACACCGGTGATCAGGGCTGGAGACCCACTCTCAGCAACTATGGCTATGCCCGATCCACGGGTGGCACGGCCGGGAAGGACCAAGTCCAAGGCAATGGTCAATACACCGTGGCTGAACAGCGGAACAGCCAGGGCCTCAGGCTGGACCTGACTTTGAAGGACTATAAAACCAACGACCCCTTCCCCTACCTGGGACACACCTATGCACCAGGCGCCAAGTGCACGCCTGCCCTGGCCTCGACTGACTGCACGCGACAAGAAGTGGCCGAAATCTCCACTGGTTACCTATATGTCTTCAACCCCTCCACTGTCGACGGCAAGGACGTGGCCAACTACTATGGACAGACCGGCCTCAGCCTGCAGAGCAAGGTCGACGACGGCAACCTGAGTGCGAAATCGCTATCAAACCAGTCTTTACCCCCTGCCACCGGCCCCACGGACACGTCAAACCAAACCGACCAGTCCGATGACATGTGGCATAACGTCATCTTCACGCTAGGCTCCAGCACAATAAAGGCAGGCATCAGCAACATCATTCAGTACAGTTGTATGACGGCTCCTAACTATTTTGATGACGGCGTGGACTGCGGGTGGTGGAATGCTCCTGACAACCTACGGGGGACCGACTCAGCAGTCGCAGGGACCAAAGTGCGGGTAACGGCCGGCTTCAACTTCAAAACCAGCAAGGCCGATCTGCCTCTGCTGGGAATGTCCTTGGTCAAGATCGACCCAAAGGTCGTTAGACTGCCAGACCCCGCAGGTCTGGATATTCCTTGGGTCAATGGCATCTGGCAGAACAGCAAATACGATAAATACGAGCGAACGAGCGATCAAAACCCATCACAGGAACTGGTCATGTACGCCACCAAACCCGACGGAAAGGACTGGAAAAACGACACTGAGCAAGCCAATGCCGACATAGAGGATCTGAACTTTTATAGCACGCAGGAGGATGCAAAGAAGCATGGCACGGTTGTAGGCATGCTGCTGGGCGGGCACACCGCCGCGCCCACCAGTTTTGCCGAAGAGAATTCCCGATTCGGCTTCGGCGGATTTGTGATCAACGTCCTCCCCGATGCCAAAGTAGGTTCGGTAGCCCAGCTGACATCAGTTTCACGCACTTTCACCCGCAGCCAATTAGCAGCTATGGCCGGGCTAAGCCCCGAGAACTCCAGCGATCAGGAATGGGAGGACTGGGCCAAGCAACAGAACCCCTACGAACTGGCCAAAGCCAAACCCCCCGTCTTAGCCACGTCGGTCGGAGGCTATACCAAGGCCAGCTATGACCAAATAAACGGTTACCTGGGCGGAGACACCGGCGGCAATGAACACGGGGACAGCCTCTATGTAGCCGGCGAAACCAACACCATCTCCAACGCCGTGGCACAAAAAAGCACCAATTCCAAACCCAAAGAATACTTTGACATAGACAGCGATCAACGGTTCGTTGACTGGCGGCTAACCATCAACACCGGCACATCAGCTTCCCAAGCCAACAAGGGCGCCAAAACTGAACTCTACATCACCGACAAACTACCGGCAAAGCTCCACTACATCCCCGGCAGCGCCCGATTGGGTGGCACATATACGGAAGCCACGCCTGAAATGGGCCACATAGAGGGCGGAACCGCCTGTGAGCCATCAGTGAGCACGGACTCCGTAACCGGAATCACCACTCTGTCCTGGACACTGACGAACATCCCTGTGGACGGCAACAACCGCGTCATCCACTTCTCCACCTCCCTGGGTGACCTGACTGACCCTAGCAAAGACATCGGCTCCAACGAAGACCTGACGACCTCTGCCACAGTTCAGTCAAAACAGAATATGTCCCAGCCCAACACATACTTGAAGACTGCCGACTCCTTCACTATCCACGCTTGGCGGACCAACACCACCAGCCTTTCCACTTCGGCCGTACAGGATACGAATGAAGCCGGTGCACCAATCGGCTTCACCAACATGCTGAGCAGCACCTCAGGCAGCGGCAAGCAACATCACTATGCCATCGACATCATGCCGTACAAACAGACAAGCGGCAAACCCGACTTCCACGGGGAACCCACTTTTGCCGATATGAGCATAAAAGCTTCGGCGGGGGCTAGTCTGAGCCGAATCACCATCCGCTACACCACAGATTCTCGATGGCGGGTGAATGACACGAGTTCCATACAATCCCAGGAATACCTCTCTTGGGACAAGGCTGACTTGGACACAACAAGTGGCGAAGTGAAAATGCCTGAAAACGTGGTCGCCTGGGCCTTCATCATCGATGGGCAGCCCGACCAATTCCGCTATGACATTACTTTCCATATAAACCCCGGAAACAACTCCTCCGGCGACCTCTATCGGAATCGCTGGGGCAATGCACTGAACCAAATGCCTGCCCAGGCCATGGTTGTTCAACGTTCCATCAGTGGCATCGTATGGTACGACGTCAATGGGGACGGCACCCGCTCTTCGGAAGATATTCTGCTTAAAAATGTCAAAGTGACCCTGCTCAATGATTCTGACGACAAGCCCGCCAAGTCGGTCGTCACCCCACATGATGATCTGAGCACAAAATCTGATTCCCAGGGCAAGTACGAACTGACCAATATACCGGCAGGGCAATTCCACCTGCGGTTCGACCCCGCTCCGAATACGAACTGGACCCACCTGTCTACGACAATCCAAAAGGCCAGCGGAGCCAGCCCGAGCGAAAACTCCTCAGCCAGCGACATACTGGAGAACGGAACCATGAACGGCGCCGTCATCAAGGATATTAAGTTCCAGAAGGCCGAGGATATGGTGGACGCAGCCAGCCAATCCCTGAATTTCAACAACTGTGGCTTGACAGGACCAATGGACACCAATGAAGTGTCTGCAGGAGTCAAAGTACAGATTCAAGGCAGGAACTGGCTCAACTCAGACTCCTTCGCACTGACTGTCGAACCCTTGCATGGTGCACCCTCTGCAGCCCTGCTTAGCCGAATCATCGTAAATGCCAATAATCAAGATTCCCAGGTGCCCGTCAATGTGTATGCTCTGCCCGACGATGGCAGCTACAAGTATCGCATACACCAGGAAACCGGCTCCATTCCTGGCCTGACGTATGATCAGAGCACTGCAATCCTGACCATCACTTTGACGACCGATGCGGCTCAGTTGCACCGTACCGCCAAGGCGCAATGGACTGACAGCAAGGGCAACAAAATAGACACGGCGGTCTTCACCAACCACTACAAGGCCCAGCCGGCCACGGTGAACCTCATCGCCACCAAGCACCTGCAAGGCCGAAACCTGAAAGACAATGAGTTCAGCTTCCAACTGTCCAAGGACGGCAAGCAGCTCGCCCAGGCATCCAACAAGGCCGACGGGGCCGTCGCATTCCCCGACCAGACCCTGACCGAGGCCGGCGACTACACGTACTCCGTGAGCGAGGACCAGGGCAGCCTGCCCGGCATCACCTACGACCAGAAGACGCACCGGATCACCGTCCACGTCACCGACGACCAGCAAGGCCAGCTCCAAGCCACCATCGACGGCAACAACCCCACCTTCACCAACACATACCAGGCCAAGCCGGCCAAGCCCGTCATCACCGCCACCAAGCACCTGCAGGGCCGGGACCTGAAGGCCAACGAGTTCACCTTCCACCTGTACGACGGGGAGACCGGCCATGAAGCGGGCTCGGCATCCAACGACGCCCAGGGCAGGATCGTCTTCAACGACCTGACCTTGGACCAGCCCGGCGACTACCACTACACCATCCGCGAGGACCAGGGCAGCCTGCCCGGCATCACCTACGACCGGCACACGGCCACGGTCGACGTCCACGTCACCGACGACCAGCAAGGCCAGCTCCAAGCCACCATCACCAGCAAGGACACCACCTTCACCAACACCTACCAGGCCAAGCCGGATAACCCCGACGACTCTGGCAACTCTGGAGGACGTGACAAGCCAAATCCGCCGGTAGAACCAAACAAGCCGAACAAGCCGAGCGAGTCCGATCATGCATCCAACAAACCAGATCAAACCAGTTCCAATAGCCAAAAACCGGCAGCAGGAAACCAATCTTCTGATGACCAAGCAAAGCCATCTGCAGATTCCCAAGCCCTAGCCGCCTCAGGCTCAGACATAGTCATGCCTGTAGCGCTGGCTATCGGCACTGCCGTCCTCGGCCTGGCACTGATGTGCATGCTTCGGCATCGCAGGGATCAGGATGCTGACCTGGGCTAATCGTTCGCCGCATGAGAACACAGCTGGGCCTCTTCTTCACTAGTGACAGGCACCTATGGTGAACCTCACGGTTCCCTGCTCCTATCTGCAGACGAAATTTGCTATTCTTGCAAGTGGAAGGAATCTTGCATCCAGAGGTCACCGTCGACGATGGACGGTCACCTGAACGGTCATGGCCCTGCACGGTCATGATGTCGATTGCCACACGTGCAGGCCGTCACACAGAAAGGTCAGTCATGGCAGACGATACAGTCATTGTTGTTGATACTTCCATGTTCGAAAAAGATGCCGACGCGAAAACCGCCAAGGCCAACGAGGTCGCACGCAAATACGGCATCAGCGACGAGGCCCTCAAGAAGGTCGAGGATTACAAGGATCAGTTGAGCTACCACCAGGCATGGGATCTGCCGTTCCTGGGCTACGTGGACGAGGACGGCTATGGATACGCCTACGTACCCAACAAGGCTGTCGCAGCTGATGGATGGGATGCCCACAAGGCCTTCCTGGACCTGCCTGATGATGTCCAGACGGCCTTCGCCATCCGCATGCTCTTCACCCATCGCGACGTCGACCGCCACGGTGCAGAGATGTTCCTTCACCACGGCCGCGGGCTGACAGTCCGCTTCCAGGAGCCCACCTCAGCCAGCTACTGAGTTCGAGCTGCCTTAACCAACTCGACCCCCGGTCCTGTCGTAATAACCCCCTGACAGGGCCGAGGGCTTTTCCATGCTGACAATCAGGGCAGCAGCCCCATCCAAGCAGGAGCTAGCACACCGATGCAGGCTCCGATGATCGGCCCGGCAAAGGGTATCCAGGCGTAGCTCCAGTCCGCATCCTTCTTGCCGGACATGGGCAGCAGGCAGTAAGCCAATCGAGCGGAAAAGTCACGTGCAGGATTCATGGCCGCACCGGAAACCCCGCCCAGGGCCATGACCAGAACCGTGATGACCAGGGCCACGCCCAGGGGCCCGACCTGGGTAGGCGTCCCCCCATTGAGGAACACCCAGGCAACCAGAATGGCCGTGCCGATGGCCTCCGACGTCAGATTCCAGAAATTCGACCGTATGGCCGGCTTGGTGCAGAAAACCATGAGTTTGGTATCTGAATCGGTGGGAAGTTCGAAATGCTTGCGAGTGCCCAGGTAGCCCAGGCAGGAACCCAAGAAGGCCCCCAAGAACTGGGCGGAAATGAAGGTGGCCACATTGGCCATGGTGACCGGAATGCCACCCTTGCCCATGGCCAGTCCGTTCAAGGTCGCCTGTGGATCAATCCAGTGACCGACCACCCTGGCCAGGGTCACGGCCGGATTGAGATGCCCGCCCGTTCTCCACCCCGCATATACGCCTATATATACAGCAAGACCCCAGCCCACCGAAGCGTTGATCCAGTCGGCTCGATAGGCCCCTGTCCTGGGGAGCGACCTGCTGGCTGCGACCATGACCGCAATGGCCATCATAAGGGCCGTGCCCATAAACTCTGAGCAGAACATCTGCACGCCGCTGATCATGATTGCTCTCCAAGCTTCCTGCCATCAAAGGAGCTGAAGGTGACCAGACTCCCATAACCCGAATAGTCGACTGCTGCCAAATCGACAAATCCACCGGTAGAGCAACGGTCAATCTGCTCACCCATATAGTCTTTCGATTTGACTAATACATCAAGAATAACCGAAGCCATGACCCAAGGGCCTCGGCCAGCGGTGATGCTGCATTCATGACCACTGACCAATAGATCAGCTGCTGTTCGGGATCAGCTCAGAAGGGCCAGGAGGTCTTTTCTGCTCAGCCTGGCTACGCCGGCGGCGCCGGTGGATGCGGCCGAATCGACAAAGCGCGAAGCCAGGTCGCTCTTGCTGTGCTGCAGGTTGAGGATGCGTTCCTCGATGGTGTCCTTGGCTACGACCTGGTAGACGTTGACGTCCTGGGTCTGGCCGATCCGGTGGGCGCGGTCGTTGGCTTGCTCCTGGGCAGCGGCATTCCACCAGGGGTCCGCATGGACCACCACACAGGCTCCGGTCAGGTTGAGCCCGGTGTTGCCGGCCTTCAGGGAGATCAGAAAGACCGGCGTGGCATCCCTGTTGAACTGTTCCACCAGCTCCAGCCGCCGCTTCTTGGAGGTGGCGCCGGTGATCAGATCGTAGGACACGTCCAGCCGACGGAGCCGTTGGGCTATCAGGTCCAGGTAGGAGGTGAACTGGGAGAAGATCAGCATCTTGCGTCCTGCATCCTGGCAGGAGACCACCAGGTCCTCAATGGCATCCAGCTTGGCCGAATCGCCGCGCCGATCCCGGCCTTGATCCTGGTAGACCAGACGCGGATCGCAGCAGACCTCCCGCAGCCTGGTCAACTGGGCCAGGACCTGGATTTTGCCAACCTCGTACTCCTGGTCCTTTTCCTTGTTGAGGGTGGCCCTCAGCTCCTGCTCCAGGGCCGCGTAGAGCTTGCGCTGACGACCCTGCAGAGGCACGCTGATCACGTTTTCGATCTTCTCGGGCAGATCCGTCAGCACCTGTGACTTGAGCCGGCGCAGAATGAAGGGACCCACCAGAGCCTGGAGCCTGGACTGGGCATCCTGGTCGCCGCTGAGTATGGGCATTTCGAAGCGGTCCCTGAACCGCGAGTATGGACCCAGCATCCCAGGCATCAGGAAGTCGAAGATGCTCCAAAGCTCGGAAAGCCGGTTCTCGATGGGCGTGCCGGTCAGGGCGAACCGGTGCAGGCTGTCCAGAGCTCGTACGGCCCGCGCGGCCTTGGTGGCATGGTTCTTGATGTACTGGGCCTCATCCAGAACCAAGGCATACCAGGGCAGACTCCGATACCGGTCCAGGTCCCGCCTGAGCAGATCGTATGAGGTAATCAGCAGATCGTAGGACCCGGCCTGATCCAGCAGAGCCTGACGCTGGCCGCGCCCTCCCGCCAGGACCCCCACCCGCAGATCCGGCGTAAAGCGGCGGCACTCGGCCTCCCAGTTGTAGACCAAGGAGGCCGGACAGACGATCAGCGAAGGTCCCCGATTCCTGGCCTGATCCCGACGGGAGAGCAGGTAGGCCAGCATCTGTATGGTCTTGCCCAGGCCCATCTCGTCGGCCAGGATGCCGCCGAATCCGCGGTCGCTCAGAGTGCATAGCCAACGCAGCCCTTCGACCTGATAGGGTCTGAGCTGCCCGCGCAGCCCATCGGGGACCTTGAACCCCTGAGGATCGGGCTTGCGCTCCTTCAGGTAGTTGCGGAAGCTGGAATCGCGGTCCTGCTCGGGCACCAGCGCATCCAGGTAGCCGAGCTGAAAGTCAGGCACCCGGACCGGCCCCTTGACCAGATCAGCCGGGTCGATGCCCAGGTCTTCGGCCAGGGTGTCCACAGCATCCGTATTCAAATCAGCCAACTCGACGAAGGCCCCGTTGCGCAGCCGATGGAAGCGGCGACGACGGCGATGGTCGGCCAGGATGGCAGCAGCCTCCTCGGGCTGCACCTCATCGGCGATGGGCGAGATCTCGACCAGTCCGGAACGCACCCGCACACCTACGCGGATCTGCGGATGAGAGACGACGCTCAGCCCATCGAAGGCCGGGGTGGAGAAGACCCGTCCCAGACCTTTGAGCACGGGCAGGCCCCGGGTCAACAGGGTGTGGATGGCCTCCTCGTTCTCTTCGGGGATACGGGCCAACCCCTCCTCCATCAGGGGGAAATAGCGGCGGACCGTCTGCCGGGCCAAAGACTCGCTCTCCCGATCCCTGCCGGGTTCATCCTCCGAGGCAGGGTCAGCGCCGACGGACAGAAAACGGTCCCCGTAGCGGACCTTGAGATCGCAGGTGACCCCCTGCCGATCCCTGTCCAGGTAAAGCTCGATCCTGCAGGGCGGCCGCCGCCTGGCATCCAACTCCTCAGGCAGACTGGCGGAGATCCCGGATCCTTCCTGGGCACCCTGATCCAGGTCAGGCAGGACGGTCCGCGCGAACAGATCCAGATCGTCGGCATCCAGATGCAGATCCCGATCCTCGCCAGGGCGGCAGAGGGTCTCCAGCAGGTCCCGATGACGCATGAAACGCGCGCTGCAGCGGTGGATGACAGGCCCCAGATCCAGCCCTAAGCCGGGTTGCGAAGGGCGCACGATAACGAAGGAGGAGGCCTGGCCTACGATGAAGCGCTCCACGGCCAGGGCATGGGTGATCCGATAGCCATTCGCCTCCTTGCTGACCGCGATGCCAGGGTCCGGGTCGCCGTCGAGGACGGGGGCAGGCATGGTCTGCAGGAAGGAGTCCTCGGGAGGCGTGTAGTCCAGGGTGAGTCCAGAGTCTACGAACAGGTCAAGGATCTGCGCCACCTCGTCGTCGCTGAGCCGGATCCCCGCCAATCCTGCGCGTGCAAGGCGGCGGCGCATGCCCCCCTCCTGTTCGGCCAGGCTACGGCGGATGGCGCCGGCCCTTTCCAGAATGGTCAGCAGAGCCTGGGCCCGGTCATCAAAGGTGTCACGGGAATGGATGAAGGCCAGCCGCCGTCCGTAAGACATGAATGCGCCTTGGTCCACGGCGCGCAGCAGGGCCGGAAGGTCCTTGACCAGGTAGGCGACCCCGTGGGAGGACAGGGTGATGTGCAGACGGACCAGCCAGCCGCCGCGCTCACTGGTCAGATCGGGGATAAGCCCGACCGAGCCGATGGGCAGGTGACGGCCGCCAACCGGTCCGCTCTCCTGCTTGAGCAGGCTCAGCTGGCGGTCACGAAAGGCCTGCCGCCGCCGACCCTCCTGCCGGTGCATGTAGGCTGCCAGGGGTCCCGAGGTCGACCGGGCGGAACCGGACCGACCCTGGTCGCCGGCCCAGTCATCCGATCCTGCAAAGGACTGGCTGGACTCGTTGTAGGCCATGATCAGGGCGACCACATGCTTGCAGGCAGGACCCTGGCGCCCAAAGGCCCGGCAGGTGCAGGAGGAGTCAATGACCCGATGGGCCTGCTCATCCAGCCGAGCCTGGACCATGCAGTCACCGTCCGGCTGATAGGTGGCAGGCACACGTCCCTTGAGAACGGTCAAAGCTCCCAGGTGCCGCAGGCGCAGGTCTGTAAAGCGGCGGTCATCCAGCAGTTGGTGGGCGCGGAAGTAAGCCTTGCCGCCCAATCGACGCAGAGCGGCATCAGAGATGATGTCTGGATCACCGAAAGTCCGCCCCTCCTCGTCGTCGCCCGGATCATAGAAGCCATGGCCTCCTGAACCAACGGCTCTTGACCCGTAGACCGCTGCATGCCAATCCACACGCACCCTCCTTATGGTCGCTGACGACCATTCCCGAGCATAACCTTTTCCATCCCGATGGGGCACGCCTTCGGCGAAGCGAGTAGACATGCCGACTTACGAAAAAATGGCCGCCTCCCTAAGATGGCGTGCTGTTTGTCTGAAGAAGGAGATCATTATCGTGCACAACACGTCCACCTCTACCTCTGTTCACCGGTCACGACCGGCCGTCCCCCATCCCTGGCCGGCCATCGCCGCGCTGATGATCGGGGCTTTCGTGGGCATGCTGAGCGAGACCTCGCTCAATATCGCCCTGCCTAACCTGATGGAGAGCTTCCAGATCCCCGCCGCCACCGTGCAATGGCTGGTCACAGGGTACATGCTGGTCATCGGCATCGTCCTGCCCTTCTCCAGCCTGATCTCCAAGTGGTTCACCACCCGGCAGACCGTGATCTTCGGCCTGGTCGCCTTCCTGGCGGGCTCGGTGGTCTCGGCCCTGGCCCCCACCTTTCCCGTCCTTCTGACGGGACGGCTGATCCAGGGCATCGGCACCGGCCTGATCCTGCCGCTCATGTTCACCGTGGCTATGCTGATCTTCCCGCCTGCCCGTCTGGGCACGGTCATGGGCATGTGCGCTCTGGTCATCATGTTCGCCCCGGCAATCGGCCCGACCTTGACCGGGATCATCCTAGGCAAGCTGACCTGGCACTGGATCTTCTGGTTCTTCACCCCCTTCCTGGTGGTGGCTCTGATCTTCGCCGTCGGCTTCCTGAAGAATGTGGGGACCATCACCCACCAGCGTCCCGACCTGGCCTCTATTCTGGAGTCCATTGTCGGCTTCGGCGGACTGGTGGCAGGCGTCAGCCTGGCCAGCCGGTACGGATGGCTCTCCCCTGTCACCCTGATCATCCTGGTCGTGGCCCTAGCAGCCCTGGTCCTCTATATTCGTCGTCAGCTGGGTCTGGAACACCCGGTGCTCAACCTGCGCATCTTCTCCATTCCGGCCTTCCGCTACGGCGCCACCCTGGTCATGCTGGACTTCGCAGTCATCCTCTCCTCCATGTATCTGCTGCCCCAGTTCCTGCAGCGAGGGCTGCTCCTGCCTGTGGCCATGACCGGCATCCTCATGCTGCCCGGCGGAGCCATCAACGCCCTGGTCTCGGCCTTCGCCGGCCGGCTCTACGACGGCTTCGGGGCTCGTATGCCCGTCCGCTGCGGATTCCTTGTCGCCCTGCTTGGCACGGTCATCCTCCTGTTCACCGGTCCGCACACCCCTGTGGCCCTGGTGGTGGCTGCCCATATCATTTTGATGATCGGCTGCCCACTGGCCATGTCACCGGCCCAGACCTATGCGCTCAACTCTCTGAGCGGCCCGCAGTCCGGCGACGGAAGCACCATCATCAACACCATGCAACAGATTGTGGGAGCCGTGGCCACGGCCATCACCACCTCCCTGCTGGCCATGGGCGAGGGGCAGGCAGCCGGGGTTGATAAAGCCCAGGCCTTCACCAGGGGCACCCACCACGGATTGATCTTCACCCTGGTGCTGATTCTGGCTGCTTTGGCCGTCTCCCTCAAGGTGCGCAACTTCTCCCACGCCGAGCAGCCGGAGACCGAGCGAGACATTCAGCAAGCTCCAAGTTCGCACCGCTAGCTTGGGAGCGTCCCTGGCTAGACTGGAGGACGGCGACCGGACTTTAGGCCCGCCATTGTGGGCCGCCCGGTCATCCCTGGAACGCTATCAGGAAGGGTGTCATGTTCGTTCTCAAGAACGCCTGGTTCACCATCAGGCGGCATGCGGCGCGGAGCCTGGTCATGGTTCTGGCCTGCCTGGTCGTGGCGGCTCTGGCCACGACGGCGGCCACCGTGCTCCAGGCTGACACCAAGGCACGCACCACAGACTACGAATCCCAACAGGTGGATGCCGTCATCAGCCCGCGCAAGGGAACCAAGGCCTCTCCCCTGGGCTGGAACGAGTATTCCAAGTACGCCCAGCGCCTGCAGATGGACGGCATGCAGTACAAGGCCTACTTCCATGAGACCGCCGACATCAGCCCGGAGGGACTGCCCCAGTCAGGCGCTTACTCCCTGGTGGGGGTCTCCGACAAGGAGGCCGAACCCACTCTGCCTCACGGCCCCTTCGCAGTGGATCAGGGCAAGGGGCTGGACTACGCCTCCCAGAATGCCTCCGGCACCCAGACCGTGCTGATCTCCAAGCAAATGGCGCAGGCCAACAAGCTCAAGGTGGGCGACACCCTGACCATCAAGGATCCCCGCCAGCAGGATCAGCAGGTCAAGCTGACCATCTCCGGCACCTACCACTATCGCAAGGCCGTGGATCCGGCCGCCAACCGGGCCATCTACACGGCCTACCCCACCTTTGCCATGCTGGGGCTGGACGCAGCCAGCAAACCTGGAGACCCTGGCCATGAACTGCTCGTCGCCTTCGTCCTGGATTCGCCAAGCACCTACCAGAAGTTCATCAAGGAGCTGCGCAAGGACGGGCTCAAGGCCTCACAATATGACATCGACTCCCCCAGCCTGAAGGACTACCAGCGGCGGATGGAGCCTGTCCACCAGGCCGCCGACCAGGCGCGGACCACCATTATCCTGGTCTGCCTGCTGGGCGGGCTGGTTCTGCTGGGCTGCTTGTTCCTCATGCTGCGCAGCCGTGCCAATGAAATCGGCATGGCCATCACCATCGGGGTCCACAAGGCTCGGCTGGGTTGGCAGTTCGCCTTGGAGACCCTCTTGCTCACCCTGCCTGGACTGGTGCTGGGCCTGGCGCTGGGAACCGCGATCAGTCGGCCGCTGGGCCGGTCGCTCTTCCGGCTGGGGAGCCTGGCCAGCATGCCTCATGCTGGTCTGATCTGGAAGATGATCCTGATTGGCCTGGCCGTCTGCCTGGTCCTCGCTCTGGCAGCAGCCGCCAGGGTAGCGGCCTTCAGAACCGCCCAGCTATACACCAACGACCTGGAGGACGAGGCATGAGCGAAAAGACATCGGACCAGCAGCCAGACGAAGAGTCCCAGGCAACGACTGATCAGAAACAGACCGATCAGAAGCAAGCCGCTCAGACAACGGCCGATGCTGAGCACAAAACCGACGAGAACACCAGCACCGAACCGCTGCCCGAATCCGAGGAAGGAGCAGCTTCTCAGACGGGCGAACAGTCCGAGGAGGATGATTCCTCTGAAGAGGACGTGTCGATGGCTGCCTTCAAGGTGGTCATCGAGCAGGAAAATGCCGAAGATCCCGACGGCGGTCAGGAGGAGGACCCGCTGCTGGAGACCGATGAACAGCGGATTCTGGTTCCTGGCGGCTACCCGGTGCTCTCCCTGAAGCATGTGGATTACACGCGCAAGGTCCAGGGTCGCCCCGAACAGATCCTGGACGATGTCGATCTGGAATTCCAGCGCCGCCGCATCTATTCGGTGGAGACCACTACGCCTTCCGGACGGGCCGCTCTGATGGCCCTAATGACCGGTCTGCGCGCTCCTACCCAGGGCAGCGTGCTCTTCCGGGGCACGGACCTTCGCCAATTGCTGGCCTCCGACTATCGCGGCCATCAGATCGGAGCCATCTTCGGCACCGATGCCCTGAGGCGCGACCTGACCGCCGTACAGAATCTTGTCTACACCATGGAGGCCAGCGGACGCACCTTCCTGGGCCCCAAGGACAATCTGGCCCGTCAGTTGCTGGACGAAGTGGGCTTCCCGGAGCGCCTGCAGGACAAGCTGACCGCTGATCTGGGCCACTTGGACTTCCGCTTGGCCTCCGTGGCCCGTGCCCTGTGCTGCGAGTGCGACGTGCTCATCGCCGACGAACCCACCGAGGGGCTGGAGCCGAGCGACTGGGACACCCTGCTGGCCACCCTGAAGCGGGTCTCCCGCCGTCATGACTGCGCAGTGATCATCCTGACCTCCGGCGGTTCTGACACCGTGGACGAGGGCACTTACGACGACCGATTCATCGTCGATTGAGCCCCAGCCTTCCCGACCGGGGACGGACAGCACTGCACTGATTTGTTCGGTCATTACCCATGAGGAGTGGATACCCCGGGTCATGACCGACCAAATCGGTTCATGCAACAATGACCCACGCCGGCAAGGGAGGGTCATCCTGCACCATCACCATGGATTCGGACCTGTTCGGGAGGTCGGCGTCAAGGAAGCCATATGGATTACCCCAGGGCTGCTGATCGCTCAGAACGCCTGGCTGGCATCCCAAGGCCGTCCCCCTTGGGCCCTGTCAGCACCACCAACCATGTGGCTGGATGAACTGGATCAGTCCCTGACCGAACGCCGGATTCTGACTGTGACGGCAGCAACCATCCTGACCTGGCGTCGGCTGCCATCGGGGTTGGGACAACGTCCCTGGTCGCAGCTGGCTGCCGGCCGGGTATCGGGCCTGCCTGCGGCCCGACGGACCCTTGAAGGCCTGCAGAGCCATCTGCGGACAGCCCCTGCGCAATCGCTGATTCGAATCCAGACCCACCTGCCCAATATCCATGAGGAGTGGCGGGTCATCATCGACAGGGATCGAATCGCGGCCTCCAGCGGATACTGCCTGCATGAGGACGAGGGCTCTCGAGCCATTACCACGGTCTTCGACGGCGCCATCTTCGATCCCAGGCATCGAACGATCGCCGAGAACTGCGCCCTCCAGGCAGCCAAAGGTCGATCGCCTGCTCCGATCAGCGTGGATCTGGCCTTCCTCCGTGGATCGGATCGGCCTCTCATCCTGGAGGGAAACCCGGTCTGGTGCGCAGCCCCTTACGCTTACGGGCCGCAGGGCATGGTCTCGTTCTTAAAAGCCGTAGCGACCTGCCGGACCGATCCAGTCGACCCCTATCAACCAGACCCGTGGATGCTGCGCGAATTCGGCGGCCGCTTCCGCAGTTCCTGGGGGCCGGGTCGGCCGGATCAGACGATGGTCATGCCGTAGTGCTTGGCCAGGGGCTGCAGATCCGGCACCCCATACCGGGCCACCAGCTGCCTCCAGCGGGCCAGGTTGTCAGGACCATACTTAGCTGTGCGCTTGGCGGCAGTGGGCTCGGAGACGAAGATGGGCGGCTGGTGCTTGCTGTGGAACTTGTCCGCATACATGACCACCTCCTGCTCAGGGTTGACCGGCAGGTAGTCGTCAGGCGGCAGATTCAGATGTTCCTCCTCCACCTGGCGGCGGGTCAGCCCCACCCCGGTATGGTTGCGGGCGAACTGGGCCACCGACTCGTCCACCCCAGCGTCCAGCAGCAAGTGGTAACCCTCCAGCCCATGTTCGATGTACCGCTCGCCCTGGAAGGTCAGAGGGCGGCCCTGGGAACCATCGTCCTTGAGGATCCGGTAGGTACCGATGTCGTGCAGCAAGGCACCCGTGCGGACCAGGTCACGGTCCAGAGGCCGCTCGGGCAGCACCCCGTCAGGATCATCATCACGCAGCAGGCGTTCGTTGACCTGGTCGGCCATACGCACCGCGAGGGCGGCAATGATCTGGCAGTGGGTATGTATCAGTTCATAGGCGGCTTGGGAGGGCGCATACTGACGGTGCAGGGCCTCGGCCATGGGAACATTGGGAATCATACCGACCATTCTAGGGATTCCTGCCGCAAATGTGACCTTTGCGACGCTTATGCACACTTCAGCGGATAATCGGCCCTGCCCTTCTGCCGCCGACAGTACACTAGGAGCCACAGTATTTCACGAGGAGCACTATGGACACTTCACCACTTGTGCGCTCCGCCGACCAGCCCGCTCCTCCAGACGAGGACGGCGGCCGACAGGCGCCCTGGCACAACCCCCTGCTGGACCCGCGCGATCTGCGCATGCCGCGCATCGCGGGCCCCAGCTCATTGGTCATTTTCGGCGTCACCGGCGATTTGGCCAAGAAAAAGCTCTTGCCAGCTGTTTATGACCTGGCCAACCGGGGGCTGCTTCCAGCCAGCTTCGGGCTGATCGGCTTTGGACGGCGCGACTGGAGCGACCAGCAGTTCGTCGCCTTTGCGGAGGAGAACGTCCGCGCCCACTGCCGCACCCCCTTCAACGAATCCACTTGGCGGCATCTGAGCCAGGGCATGCGCTTCGTCAAGGGCAGCTTCGACGATGCCGAGGCCTTCCGCCGCCTGTCGGCCACTGTCTCGGAGCTGGATCGGGTCCGGGGCACCCGCGGCAACCATGCCTTCTACATGTCGGTGCCGCCCAAGGCCTTCCCCCAGGTGGCCCGTCAGCTGGCCGAGTCGGGGCTTTCCCACTCCAAGGAAGGGGCCTGGCGCCGCGTCATCATCGAGAAGCCCTTCGGTCACGACCTGGCCTCGGCCAAGGAGCTTGACCGGGTGGTCTCCGAGGTCTTCGAACCGGATTCGGTCTTCCGCATCGACCACTACCTGGGCAAGGAGACCGTGCAGAACATCCTGGCCCTGCGCTTCGCCAACATGATGTTCGAGCCGGTCTGGAACTCCAACTACGTCTCCCACGTGCAGATCACCATGGCCGAGGACATGGGCATTGGCGGCAGGGCCGGCTACTACGACGGAATCGGAGCAGCCCGGGACGTCATCCAGAACCACCTCCTGCAGCTGATGGCCCTGACAGCCATGGAGGAGCCGGTCTCCTTCTCGGCGTCGGATCTGACGGCCGAGAAGACCAAGATCCTTTCCGCGGTCCGCATTCCCAAGGATCTGGCGGCCCACACCGCCCGAGGCCAGTACACAGCAGGCTGGCAGGGCTCCCAGCATGTGGTCGGCTACCTGGACGAGGACGGGATCGACCCCTCCTCCACCACCGAGACCTATGCGGCCATCAGGCTGGATGTGGACACCCGCCGCTGGGCCGGCGTCCCCTTCTACCTGCGTACGGGCAAGCGCCTGGGCAAGCGGGTCAGCGAGATCGCCATCGTCTTCAAGCGTGCCCCCCACCTGCCCTTCGAGGCCACAGCCACCCGGGAACTGGGCGCCAACGCCGTAGTCATCCGCGTACAGCCCGACGAGGGCGTGACCATGCGTTTCGGGGCCAAGACCCCTGGCTCGGCCATGGAGGTGCGCGACGTCAACATGGACTTCTCCTACGGGCGTTCCTTCACCGAGGCCTCCCCCGAGGCCTACGAGCGGCTGATCCTGGACGTGCTCCTGGGAGACCCGCCCCTCTTCCCCACCACCGAGGAGGTTAATCTCTCCTGGAAGATCCTGGACCCCATCGAGGAGTTCTGGGCCGGACAGGGCCAGCCCCAGCCCTACCGCGCCGGCACCTGGGGTCCGCGGGAGGCTGATCTGATGCTGGCCCGCGACGGATACCACTGGAGGATGCCATGATCGTCAGACTGAACAACACCACTACCTCCGCCATCGCCCGGGAGATCGACGAACTCCACGTTGAACGCGGGGAGGCCGCCCAGGGACGGGTGCTGACCCTGGTCATCATCACCGAGCAGGCCCATCTGGAGACAGCCCTGGAGACCATAAACGCCGCAAGCCGCGAACATCCCTGCCGGGTCATCGCCATAGTGACCGATGCCGAAGACCATCAGGCCGGGCAGGATGCGGACCAGAGGACCGCTGCAGCACAGACCTCTGATGACTGCGTCTCCTACAAGAACACCGACCACAACGGGGATCGCACGCTGGATGCCGAAATACGCTTCGGCTCGGATGCTGGTGCCGGCGAAGTGGTGGTCCTGCGACCAGTGGCAGCCCTGCTGGACCATTCCGACGCTCTGGTCATTCCCCTCCTGGTGCCGGATGCGCCTCTGGTAGTCTGGTGGCCCACCAATCCGCCCCTGGATCCCTCGCAGGATCCCATCGGGACCATGGCCGCCAGCAGAATCACCGATGCCATGGAGGCCGACGATCGCCAGGCCACCTTCGCCGGGCTGCTGGCCCATTCGCACGCTGAGGACGTGGACCTGTCCTGGACCAGGATCACCATCTGGCGAGCGCTGCTGACCTCCATGGTGCAGCAGCCGCCCCACCTGCCCATCCGTTCGGTCAGGGTAACCGGCCAAGCCCACTACCTGCCGTTGGAGCTGCTGGCCTCCTGGCTGGCCCTGAAGCTAAAGGTGCCGGTCACAGTCGAACGCGACCCGCAGGCTCAGGCGGTCACCGGCGTCTACTTCGAACGTCCGGACGGGGTCATGAGCATGGAGCGCCACCATGACGACCAGGCCCGGATCAACCAGCCCGGTCAGGCCTCGCAGACCATCTCCATGCCCCTGCGCTCTGCCGTGGACTGCATGAGCGAGGAACTGGGTCGACTGGATCCTGACGAGGTCTATCAGGATGTCATCCACACCGGCTGGGAAATGGTTGACCACCAGTAGACCTCTGCAGTGACTCAATTCATATGCAAACGTCTGGGTGTAGGCTGAGGCCAGCTTCACCTGCATGCAAGGAGGATCAGATGACCGATCGTCGTGTCGTGACTTATGCCACAACCAAGCTGCTCAATCAAGCCACCGCAGCCCGGATCCTGCTGGAGCTGGGCGACCTCCTGGCCCGTCAGGATCGGGCCGACCTGGCGTTGACCGGCGGCCGGGACGCGGCGGATGTCTATGCCCTGATGGGTGCCGATCCCCTGAGCCAGAGCGTGGACTGGAGCCGGGTCCACCTCTGGTGGAGTGATGAGCGGTTCGTGGGACTGGAAGACCCGGACCGCAACGACGAACAGGCACGGCGAGCCTGGTATGGCTCGCTGATCGACCAGGGGCTGCTGCCCCAGGCCAACGTGCATCCCATGCCCGTGGATACCCGCAGCCCAGCTCAAGTTGAAGCCGCCGACCAGGAGGAGAACGAACGGGCTCTGACCCAGGCGGCAGCCACCTATCAGCAGGAGATCATCGACCAGCTCGGCCCTGATGGACACATGGATCTAGCCATCTTCGGCGTGGGCCCCGACGGCCACTATGCCTCCCTCTTCCCCGACCGCTCCGAGGTCAAGCTACAGGACGATGATTTGCTGGTGACGGGCGTCAGCAACTCCCCCAAGCTGCCGCCGCTCAGGGTCACCATGACCACGCCATTCATCCGCCGGACCCCCAAGGTCTGGCTCTTCACCTCAACCACTGAAAAGGCTTCGGCCGTGGCTGCAGCCCTGGGAACCACAGACGACCCCCATGTCCCCTCCTCGTATGCCAGGGGCACCCTGGAGACCCTCTGGCTCCTGGACGCTGATGCCGCCTCGAAACTGCGCTGAGCCTTCAGCAACAAGAGCCTCTACAGATTTCAGGAATCCGAAGATTCCTCATCCGCAGTACGGACGGAGCTTTCGGAGTCTTTTCTAGTCATTTGTTCGATAGCCCGATCGGATTCGTCGACGATCCAATCCATGGCGTGGCGGGCACCCTCTGCATCGCCCCGCCGTATCAGCGCAGCCACGTCCCCGTGCAGCCGCAGCGCCTTCTCATCAGCCTTCCTGGGCATAAGCTCATGCCGGGTCCGCCCAGACAGCACTGAAGCAATCACATCGCCCAGGGCCGCGAACATAGCGTTGCCCGATGCCTCAAGCAGGGTTCGATGGAAGGTTTCGTCAGCCCGAAGATAGTCCGGCCCGTCGGCCCGGTCAGCGTTGGCCACCATGTCAATGGCGGCCCGCGTCAGCTTCGCCCAGTGATCCTGATCAGCGTGGCTGGCCGCCAGCTGGGCAGCCATGGGCTCCACGCATGCCCTGAGCTCGGACAGCTCATGCAGGGTCCGCCCCCGGCCAGGTCCGCGCAGCCTCCACTCGATCACCCGCGGATCATAGATATTCCAGAGCCGACGGGGGTTGACCGTGGCACCGACCTTGCGTTTGACGGTGACCAGACCCATGGCTTCAAGAACCCTGGTGACCTCCCTGGTCACCGTGCGCGAAGGCCTCTGGCTATCCAGATCCGGAACGGGCAGCCGGTCGCCCGGGGCGATGGCGCCATCGACGATGGCCGCCCCCCACTGGTCCAGGAGCCGGTCATGCAGGGTGCCTTCTGCAGCCGTTCCGTCATCAGGTGTCCTTGATCTTTCCACAAACGCCACTCTAGCAACCGGGCTCATTTTCAAACGGTTCAGAAGGATGAGCGAGCCAGCCGAAATTGAATCCAACTCTTGGCATCTCAACTTCCAAACCGTCCCAGGTGCGTGTAAGATATGGTCTGTTAAGGCATACGTAATATCACGCTGTCGATATTACGTAATGCAAAAATAAGGGCCGGAAAGCTGCTCAGGCCGAACGGTTCGCATCCTCAGAGAAGAGGCAGCCATGCTTTTAGCGTCGCAGCCGACAGCCGGCGGGTACCTGACCCTGGCGGCGAGTCAGGCCGTTTCCCTGAACACCACCCAATTGGGCATCAGTCTGGTGCTCAGCCTGGCGGTGCTCATTTTCCTAGTCACTGTCGTTAAGCTTCATCCCTTTGTCTCCCTGCTGGGTGCCGCCCTGGTGGTCGGCATCGGTTCCGGCTATGGTCCCGTGGCCACCCTGACCAGCTTCACCGGCGAGTTCGGCTCCACCATGGGCTCCGTGGGCATTCTGATTGGCCTGGGAGCCATGATCGGCAAGGTCCTCATGGACACCGGAGCCACCGACCAGGTGGTCAACACCCTGGTCGCCAAGTCCAAGCCCGCCACCATCCCTTGGATCATGGCCCTGATCGGCGCCCTGATCGGCCTGCCCATGTTCTTCGAGGTTGGCCTGGTCATCCTGGTCCCGGTCATCATTCTGGTGGCCCGCCGTACCAAGCTCCCGCTGATGCGGGTGGCCATCCCCACCCTGGCAGGCCTGTCCATCATGCACGCCTGCGTGCCCCCTCACCCTGGCCCCTTGGCCGCTTTAAGCCAGTTCAAGCAGACCGGCAATGTGGGCCTGACCATGATGTTCGGCATCCCCTTCGCCCTGATCACCCTGGTCGTCGTGGGCCCGGGCTTCTCCCGGCTGGCCTCCCGCTGGGTGCCCATCCAGGCACCGACCGACTTTGTGGCCAAGAGCGAGCAGGCGGGCAAGGAGGAGACCCGACTGCCCTCCTTCGCCATCTCGGTCTGCTGCATCCTGCTGCCGGCAGTCCTCATGCTGCTGACCTCCATCTTCGAGATCGCCATTCCCGGCTTCAAGGATCGCACGGACGGCCTGGCCCAGACCATCAACTTCATCGGCAACCCGGTCATGGCCCTGGCCATAGCACTGATTGTCTCCATGCTGGTCCTCAAGGCCGCCTCGGGCATCTCCTGGAAGACCGTCAATGACTCCCTGGGAGCCTCGCTGCCCGCTGTGGCAGGCATCCTGCTGATCGTGGGCGCAGGCGGCGGCTTCAAGGGCGTACTGGTCTCCACCGGCATCGGCAAGATCATCGGCACCTTTGTGGAGCACTCCAACATCTCCATCTTCCTGCTGGGCTGGGTCATCGCCGTCTTCGTGCGCATCGCCACAGGCTCGGCCACCGTCTCCATCCTGACCACGGCCGGCATCCTCAGCAACGCCATGACCATGATGCATGCCGGCTCCACGGCCACTACGCTCCTGGTCATCGCCATCGGCGCCGGCTCCATCTTCCTCTCCCACCTCAACGACGCAGGCTTCTGGCTGATCAAGGAGTACTTCGGCCTGAGCGTTGGCGAGACTCTGAAGACCTGGTCGGTTCTGGAATGCCTGCTGTCGGTAGTGGTTCTGGTCCTGGTCATGATCGCCAGCATCTTTGTGCCCATCACCGCCTGAGCGCCATTGTCAGATTACTTTTCAGAAAGGTTACACATGGTCGACACATCGTCAAAGAATTCCGACGCGCTGAGCGCAGAAGATCACCCGGAGCCCCAGGTCCCCTCGGCAGTGGACAATACGGTTCCCCCGGACTACTTCCAAGGCCGCACCCCCGTTCTGGTCATCATGGGAGTCGCCGGCTGCGGCAAGACCACCATGAACGAGCACCTGGGCAACAAGCTGGGCTGGGACATGGCCGAGGCCGACGACTTCCACCCCCAGGCCAACATCGACAAGATGGCCCGCGGCATCCCCCTGAACGACGAAGACCGGTGGCCCTGGCTGGACAGCATCCATGAGTGGATCGAGGACCATATGCGGCGAGGAGTGCCCGGAACCGTCACCTGCTCGGCCCTGAAGCGGATCTATCGTGACCGGCTGCGGATGCCGGGCGTGGTCTTCATTCACCTGAGCGGGGACTACGACTCCATCATGGAACGGCTCTCCAAGCGGAAGGGCCACTTCATGAAGCCACAGATGCTGCGCTCCCAGTTCGATGACCTGGAGCCCCTGGGACCGGACGAGGTCCACCTGACTATTGACGTGGGTCTGCGCATGGCTCCCGAGATCGAGGCCGAGGAGGTCATCGACACCCTGGGGCTGCAGTGCGACGTCAAGGCGCACACCGCTCAGGTTCAGGCCGAGCGCGCCCGGCAGGCAGCCCGCCAGTAGCATCGACAATTCGGCCCGACCGCGGCCGACCACCAACCTACGCGGTCAACTTCACACTGTTGCAGTCAAGGGAGAGGAACTGACACTATGAAGATTGGCATGATCGGCCTGGGACGCATGGGCAAGAACATGGCAGACCGCCTGCGCACCGGTGGCCACCAGGTGGTCGGCTACGACATCGCGCCGGACTCGGGCAGGGATGTCGACAGCCTGCAAGCCCTGGTCCAGGCCCTCCAGGCACCACGAGTGATCTGGGTCATGGTCCCGGCCGGCAAGCCCATCGAGTCCACGCTCGATCAGCTGGGCGATCTAATGGAGCGCGGCGACCTGGTCGTGGACGGGGGCAACACCCGCTTCACCCAGGACCAGGAGCACGCCCAAGCCCTGGCCGCCAAGGGCATAGGCCTGGTGGACGTGGGCACCTCCAACGGCATCTGGGGCAAGGAAAAGGGCTACGCCCTGATGGTCGGCGGCTCGGATCAGGACGTGGCTCGGATTCAGCCCATTCTGGACACTCTGAAGCCCGAGGGCGACTACGGTCTGGTCCACGCGGGAGGAACCGGCGCGGGTCACTATGCCAAGATGGTTCATAACGGCATCGAGTACGGGATGATGCAGGCCCTGGCCGAGGGGTATGCGGTCCTGGAGGCCTCCGACCTGATCAAGGAGCCGGGCGAAGTGGTGGAGTCCTGGCGCAAGGGTTCGGTCATCCAGTCCTGGTTGCTGGACCTGCTGGCCCAGGCCCTGAAGGAGGACCCCCACCTGAGCGGAATCGCCGGCAAGGCCGATGAGACCGGCGAGACCAAGTGGATGATTGCGGATGCCCTGGAGTTGGGTGTGCCTACACCGGCCATCACCTCGGCCCTCTACGCCCGCCAGTCCTCCAAGATCGAGGACCCCATGACCATGAAGGTGGTGTCCGCCCTGCGCAGCGCCTTCGGCGGCCACCCCATCGTCAGGGAGTGACCAGATCCCGAGCCGGGTACCAGTAGGATCCCACCTGCGGACGAACCTGGACCATGGCGCCGTCGTCGTCGAAATCCAAGGGAGCGAAGACGATTTCGCGATGGCAGCCGTCGCCCCGACCGTCCCTGGCGAACCTGTGGTAGGCCACAATCCAGTCGTCCCCGCCCGGCACACGGGTGATGCAGTGGTGTCCCGTGGCCAGGATCCCCTTGGCATGATCAGCCTGGATCAAGACCTGGGGCTCGGTCCAGGGCCCGTCCAGCGATGGCGCACTGGACCAGCGGATCCGGTAGCTCGGATCCCTGGTGTCGTTCTCCGACCATGAGGCATAGTAGGTGTCTGCCCGTCGGCAGATGGTGACGGCCTCGCGGAAGTTGTCGGGCACAGCGGAGCGCACCGAACCCTCTTCCAGACGCAGGCCGTCCGGGCTCAGCCGCCCCATGTAGGCACGGCCATTGCCCCAGAGCAGATAGGGCACATCGTCGTCATCCACAAAGACCGAGGGATCGATGGGCAGGCAGTCGTAGTCCCCCCGGGCGATAAATGGCTCCTGGGCCGCCCGGAAGGGTCCAGTCGGCCCAGGAGCGACAGCCTGGCCAATCTGCCCGTCGGCCACAAAATACAGGATGCAGCGTCCCTGGCGCACCAGCAGGCAGGGAGCCCAGGCACCCTGTCCCCCATGCCACCAGGGAACCTGGTCCAAGTCCAGGATTTTTCTGCGGCTCCAGTGGCAAAGGTCCCCGGATTCATAGACATAGAAGGCGTGCGAGGACCATTCAGGCAGACCGTCCTCGGTGCAGTACAGGTACCAGCGGTCCCCGATCATGACCAGATCCGGGTCCGCGCAGTAGCGATGCAGGGGGTTGCTCGCCAAACTCGTCCTCTTCGATCTTTGATGTGCGCTTGCGAATTCCTCCATGGACTGTGACTCCGATTCCTTACGAGTGCGGCGGCCGGAACCTCCGACCGCCGCCATTGACTGCGACCTTCCGACTGGTCGCCTTACCCCTTGACTGCTCCGGCAACCAGCCCGGAGACGATCCACTTCTGGCAGAAGATGAAGAAGACGAAGACCGGGATCAGAGCCAGGACCGTGATGGTCATGAAGCTGGGCCAATCAGTGGTGAACTGGCCAACTGCGTTGTAGACCTGCAGGACGATGGTGCGCAGGCTGGAGCTGCTGATGAAGACGTTGGCGGTCATGAAGTCGTTCCAGGTCGACATGGTCTGGAAGACCACCACTGTGGTCAGGATGGGCCTGATCAGGGGCAGCACGATGCTCCAGAAGATCCTTAAGGGACCGGCCCCGTCGATCCTGGCGGCCTCGATGACCTCGAAGGGCAGGGATTGCATGTAGCCCACGATCAGGAAGTAGCAGAAGACTGCCCCGCCCAGGTACATGATGATCAGGCCCAGGAGCGTGTTGACCAGCCCCACGCTGGACTCCATCCGGTAGAGGGGGATCAGGGTGGACTGGGTGGGAATAACGAAGGCGATCATGAGGATCACCCCGATGACCGAGGTGAAGATCGACTTGCACAGGATCATCCCAGCGTGGTCTTGGACCCGTCAGCGCCACCAGCCCCGCAGGCACCCATGGCCGATATCACTATGCCGACCCCCAGCGCCGCAGCTATGCCCTTCCATGCTCGCTTCAGCTTCATGACTCCTCCTTGCAATCAATCCTCTGAACATCCGTCCGGGCTGTTCAACATCGAGACCCGGGAATTGACACGATTCAATTGCTGTCACAATATGGTATAGCACGTTGATTGAATCGTGTCAATCACATTCTGCTAAGGCACCCCGCGTGCCTAAGATAATGGCTAAACCCCGGGAAAGGTGCGAGATGGTGACGATGAGCGATGTAGCCAAGGAGGCGCAGGTCTCTCGGGCCACTGCCTCCTATGCCCTTCGAGGCGATACACGCATAGCGGATGACACCAGGCGCAGAGT
The DNA here is from genome assembly GCF_007559275.1 of Bifidobacterium apousia. Taxonomy (GTDB): domain Bacteria; phylum Actinomycetota; class Actinomycetes; order Actinomycetales; family Bifidobacteriaceae; genus Bombiscardovia; species Bombiscardovia apousia. Next base: position 42,448 of record NZ_VMHK01000002.1, on the reverse strand, counting down.
CCTGCTTGCCGCCCGCAAGCTCCGCTATTCGGCCAACCTGTCAGCCAGAAGCCTGCGCTCAGGTAAGAGCGGCATCATCGGCGTGGCCATCTTCGAGCTGGACAAGCCCTACCCTGCGCAGATGAGTGCCGCTATCTCACAGCAGATCAACGCCCACGGCATGCAAGCCATCATCCAGCAGACCTCCAACTCCAAGCAGGACGAGATCTCCATCCTGCGGCATGTGACCAGCCAGCTCTGCGACGGCACCATCTTCAGTCCAGGCAGCATTACCAACGAAGAGATGCAGGAGCTGGCCGACGGCAAGCCTCTGGTCCTGCTGGACGACCCCTCAGCCGAGCCGGTCTTCGATTCGGTCATGACGGCCAGCACCGAGGGAGCTGCCATGGCTGTGCAGCACCTGCTGGACTGCGGATGCCGGCGAATAGGCGTGGTGGGTGCCGACATGACGGCCAGCACCGATCCGGCCCAGCGGCACGCGGTCCGCGGCCGCAGGGTAGCCGGCTGTCTGAAGGCTCTGAAGGCCGCCGGAATCAAGGCCCGTCCCCAAGACTTCCTTCCTCTGGATCGCTGGGACGGGGAAATGGCCCGCGACCTGGGCCATCATCTGGCGGACACGTCCGACCTGCCCTTTGATGGCGTCTTCTGCATGACCGACTCCCTGGCCCTGAGCCTGATTCGAGGACTGCACGAATGCGGCGTGGAGGTCCCTCGGGACCTGGCCGTCGTGGGATTCGACGGCATCCAGGAAGGAGCGTTCTACATACCCTCGCTGACCACCATCAGCACCGACAAGGAGGATCTGGCCCGCAAGGCGGTGGATGCCCTCCTGGCCCGTCTGCAGGGCGACGACGATAATCGTCCTCCCACTCGGACGACTGCAGCCTGCCGGCTGGTGGTCCGGGAATCCACAGCCAAGATCCGTTGACAGGTTGACAAAAGGGTCCGCGCTGCCGATTTAGCGGCTGTGCGGACCCTTGCGATTCTGGCGAGAAGCTCAGTCCTGCTTGATCTCGGACTTGTCCTCGGCCCAGAGGGTGTGGAAGGCACCTGGCTGATCCACACGCCCATAGGTGTGGGCACCGAAGAGGTCACGCTGGCCCTGAATCAGGGCGGCGGGAAGCCGATCGGAACGCAGCCCGTCGTAATAGGACAGGGAGCTGGCGAAGACAGGGATGGGGATGCCGGCCTGGGTGGCGCGGGCCACCACACGCCGCCAGGAATCCTGGGCCTGCTCGACCGCCTGCTTGAAGAAGGGGTCGAAGAGCAGGGAGCCCGGCTCACGGCCAGCGGCGTAGGCATCGGAGATCCGGTTCAGGAACTTGGCCCGAATGATGCAGCCGCCGCGCCAGATGCGGGCGATGGCACCCATGTCCAGCTTCCAGCCGTAGACCTGGGCGCCCTCCTGCATCTCGTTGAACCCCTGGGCATAGGCCACGATCTTGGAGGCATAAAGCGCCTGGCGGATGTCCTCGATGAAGGACTTGCGAGCCTCAGGGTCGGTGGCCAGGTCGGCCATGACGGCCTTGGGCTGCGGCCCCTTCAGATCCTCCTGGGCCGCCTGGCTGCGCAGCTCGGGCGAGGAGGACAGTCCCCTGGCGAAGACGGCCTCGCCGATGCCGGTCACGGGCACGGCCAGATCCAAGGCGGTCTGCACGGTCCAGGTGCCGGTGCCCTTCATGCCGGCCTGGTCGGTGACGATGTCGATGAAGGGCTTGCCGGTGGCGGCATCGGTGTGATGGAGCACCTCAGCGGTGATCTGCACCAGATAGGAGTTCAGATCCCCCTGGTTCCACTCTTCGAAGACCTGGGCGATGGCCTCAGGCTCCATGCCCAGGCCCCGGCGCATCAGGTCATAGGACTCGGCGATCACCTGCATGTCGGCGTACTCGATGCCGTTGTGGACCATCTTGACGAAGTGGCCCGCACCGTCGGTGCCGATATGGGTGACGCAGGGCTCGCCATCGACCTTGGCGGCGATGGACTCCAGGATGGGCCCCAGGGTCTTCCAGGACTCATCGGTCCCGCCGGGCATCATGGAGGGCCCCAGGAGGGCGCCCTGCTCGCCACCTGAGACACCGCAGCCCACGAAGTGCAGCCCGCGGGCCCTGATGGCCTTCTCCCGGCGGATGGTGTCCTTGAAGTAGGCATTGCCGGCATCGACGATGATGTCACCGGGCTCCATCAGGTCGGCCAGGTCATCGATCATCTGGTCGGTGGGATCCCCGGCCTTGACCATGATGATGGCCGTGCGGGGCTTGGTCAGCGAGGCCACGAACTCCTGCAGGGTCTTGGCCGGGACGAACCGGCCCTCCTGGCCATGATCGTGGATCAGGGTCTCGGTGCGCGAATAGTGGCGGTTGTAGACCGCTACGGTATTGCCGTGCCGTGCCAGGTTCCTGGACAGGCTGGCACCCATGGCGGCCAGACCCACGACTCCGATATTGGCTTGAGCTTGTGTCATCACATCACCTTTCGACGGTAGCCCGGAAAGGCCGGGCACCAGGTTCCATGCCGTCAATTCTATGGCCCGGACTCGATTTGGGCCAAGCTCCCCGGGGTGAGATTCCACTCATTCAGCCCTTGTGGTGCTTGCCGCCCTTGATCTTGCGGGAGGGCAGAACCACGCGCGTCAGCTTGGGAACCGCCCTGGTGGAGACGAACAGGGGCTGCACCTCCACAATGGGGTTGTAGGGAGCCAGGCCGAACCACTTGATCGGCGAGCCCGCCACCTTGCGGATGGCGTACTTGACCTTCAGCGAGAAGGCGCCGCGGGAGTCGATCTTGGACTCGGGCATCAGAGCCTTATGAACCAGCACATAGGTGACTGTGCCGATCTGCGGGTCCTCGTCCACCTTGGGGTAGATGGAGGGCTGCTTGGGCAGCTCGCCGCTGTCGATCAGCTCGTGCATGATCTGGTGCAGGTAGGTGGCCACATTCTGATCCACCTTGAAGCCCAATCTCATGCGCACGCGGAAGAGGTAGTTGGTACCGAAGTTCTCCACCGAGTACTTGCGGGTGTAGGGGGCATCAGTGGTCTGGACCGAGACGGCCCACCAGGCGCGGGCCCGCTTGGGCCGGTTGGCGAAGATGGAGAAGAAGATGTCGGTGTCCAGCCGCCGCATCTCCGCGTCCGAGGTCAGATAAACCAGGTTGTCTGCATAATAAGGAACGCGAAAGTCGTTGTGGAGCATCTCCAGGGCGGGCAGGCACTCCTTGGCCGTCATATGCCGGCGTTGTGAGCGCTCCACCTTGGTGCCCACATCCCAGGTGTACATGATGTAGAGGATGGCCGCGGTCAGCAGCATGGTGAACCAGCCGCCGTGCATGAACTTGGCCATGGAGGCCATGAAGAAGAGGATTTGAATGGCCAGGAAGACCAAGGCGAAGAGCAGAGAGAACACGCGCTTGCCGTCGTGCCAGATGTAGTCGGCCAGCAGAACGGTGGTGGTGATCATGGTCACAGTCAGGGCCAGTCCGTAAGCGGCCGAGATGTGCTCGGAATCCTTGAAGATGGCCAGCACCGTCAGCGTAGCTACGCACAGGACCCAGTTGATGGTGGGGATGTAGAGCTGGCCGCGGGTGCGCGCCGGGTAGCGCACCTGAAGATGGGGCATCCAGTTGAGGCCGGTGGCCTCCGAGACCATGGTGAAGGCACCCGTGATCAGGGCCTGCGAGGCGATGACGCCAGCGGTCACCGACAGGATCACCGCCACGTACCGCACGGTGGTAGGCATCATCTGGAAGAAGGGGTTGAGCCCATCCACACCCTGCAGGGCCTTATTGTCGCGATTGCGCAGGATCCAGGCCCCCTGGCCGAAGTAGTTGAAGACCAGAGCGATGTTGATGAAGGGCCAGGTGGCGTAGATGTTGCCACGGCCCACATGGCCCATGTCGGAGTAAAGGGCCTCGGCTCCCGTAGTCGACAGGAAAACCGTGCCCATGATGGTCAGGCCCACCGGGTTCTGCGGGCTGAAGAGGAAGCGAATCCCGTAGACCGGGTTCAGGGCCTCAAAGATGGACCAGTCATTGCCGATGCAGTAGATGCCGATCAGGGCCAGGAAGGCGAACCAGACCATGACCACGCTGCCGAAGACCTTGCCGATCCGCTCGGTTCCGCGCGACTGGACCGCAAACAGGATCAGGATGATCACGAAGGTGATGACCATGGTTAGGTTCCCGTTTTCACGGAAGATCGGAGTCAGGACGGGGATGGTCTTGAGTCCTTCGACTGCCGAGGATATGGAGACCGCAGGAGTCAGCACCGAATCAGCCAGGAAGGCCGCGCCGCCGACCATGGCCGGGATGGCCAGCCATTTGCCATAGTGCCGGACCAGGGTGTACAGGGCGAAGATGCCGCCCTCGCCCTTGTTGTCGATCCGCATGGCCACCAGCACGTACTTGACCGTGGTGATCAGCGTGATGGACCAGAAAACCAGGGAGAGCATGCCCAGCACGGCCGCCCTGTCCACACGGGCCATGCCGCCCTGCCCTGCCACGAAGGCCTGCATGGTATACAAGGGTGAGGTGCCGATGTCGCCGTAGACCACGCCCAAGGCCACAATGCACATGCCCAGGCTGATCCTGTCTGGCGAAGACTGCACCCGCCGCCACCAGCGGCCCAGAGGGCCCTTTGGCGGGGTGCGGCGACGCTGGGCCGCCCGCTGGGCCTCGCGCCGGACCCGCTTGAGCTCGTTCTCCTCCTCCCGGGTGCGGGACTTGGCCGAGATCTTGGGAGCCTTGGTGAAGCTCTCCTGAGGAAGTATCGATTCTTTCGTCGGCTGACCCTTGCGACGGGCCGTCGTCGGCTTCGCCCTTTTTTCACCGGATAACCGGGGTGGTTCGTCAGCGCCCCTGCCATCATCCTGAGCCGCCAACTCATGCCGCTCATCCGCCATAGAGCCCTCCATCGGCCAAAGCCTTCACTCATCTACTTCCGGGTGCCGTATGTTGCTGTTTGCGCACACGTGCGACGACAACCGTAGCACTCTCCCCCCACACTCGGCAGGGGCGATTCAGACCGCGACACACCATTAGCTTAATCCCGCCCTGGCACTATGCGTCGAACATCCTTCACAGGCCATAAACCCGGCGCGTGGTGGCTGCTGTCGCTTCGGCCACTTGGGCCAGGGGGCGATCCAGGGCATCAGCCATAGCGCGCAGGGTGTATGGAATCATGTAGGGGGAGTTGGTGCGTCCCCGGTAGGGCATGGGACTCAGGTAGGGCGCATCGGTCTCCACCATGATGTGGTCCATGCCGACCACGGACAGGCCCTGGCGGATTCCCTCGTTGCCCTTGTAGGAGACCGTCCCCGAAAAACTCAGATACCAGCCGTGCTCGGCAGCCACCTGGGCCATCTGCGCATCCCCCGAATAGGAATGGAAGATCGTGCGTTCGGGAGCGCCGTCCTCCAGCAGGGTCTCAATAACCTGCCGATGGGCGTCGCAGTCGTGGATCTGCATGGGCAGGCCCAGCTCCTTGGCCAGGGCGATGTGGTCGCGGAAGGCCTGCCGTTGGATCTCTTCGGCCCCCTGGCCGGTTCGGAAGAGGTCCATGCCCGTCTCTCCGATGGCCACCACCTGGTCGGGATATGCCCGAGCCAGGCGGGCGACCTCCTCAAGCGCCTGCTCGAAAGAAACCTCATGCCAGGGCTGATATTGCAGCGGCAGTCCATCCGGTCCCGGCACCCCTCGATGGCCGTGCAGGACGGCCTCATTGGGATGGATGGCCAAGGCCGCGTGAACCACCCCGGGATGGGCCAGCGCCAGATCCACAGCCGTCTGCAGGTTGGGCAGCTCGCAGCCCACGTCGATGGCCCCAACCACCCCCACAGCACGGGCCCTTTCCAGCTGCTGGTCGACTGTGCGGACGGGGACCGGATCCTGCCCGCGCTCCCTGGCCTGCCGGTCCATCTCCTGGGCGAAAGGGACCACGGAGGCCATGTGGGTGTGATCGTCGATGACTCCGATGCCTTCGGGCAGTGGCTCGGGATCGGGAGCCCAGCTGCGGTTGCGATGATGCTTGCTCATGGTCCACAGTCTAAGGTCTTGTGCGGCCCAATCTTCGACCCGCCCAGGTGGCCGACTCCGCCAAAAGGGAGGACTGCAGCTAGAATCACCTCTGACGGCCCAGGACCAGCCGGATAGGAAGAACGAAGAAGCAGCCGTCGTCCGTCTGCCAGTCCCCCGCCGCCGCGGTACCGTTGCCGAAGGCAGAAAAGGTGGATTATGTCTATGGATTGGCAGCCCTCGTTCGAGGCGACCAGCGCCTACCTCTTCGTCCACTTCACCGGCTATGAACAGGCTGAGACGGATGAGCAGCTCTACTTCGCCCTCAGCCGGGACGGCCTGCACTGGCATGACCTGCGCGCCCAGGGAGACCCTGTTCTGACTTGGAGCGAGGGCGAGGGCGGCGTACGCGACCCCTATATTGTTCGAGGCCCTGACGGCCTCTTCCACATCATCGCCACCGACCTGTCCGTCTACCACAGGGGTGGCTGGCAGGAGGGCCGGTCCACGGTGGATGGATCCACCGGCCTGGTCATCTGGGATTCCCCGGATCTGGCCCACTGGGGCAGACCCCGCCTGGTGGACGTGGCTTCGGCCATTCCCAAGGCGGGCATGGCCTGGGCGCCGGAGGCCTGCTGGGACGCCGACAGGGAGCAGTGGATAGTCTTCTGGGCCACGGCGGCCGCCGACAGCGCCGAGGACCCGGCCGCAGCCGACCTGGCCAACGAGCTGGGTGACGGCATCAACATGTACTACGCCACCAGCACCGATCTGGTGTCCTTCTCCCGCCCGGTCAAGTGGATTGACCGCAGCAACGGGATCATCGACACGACCATGCTCAAGGCGCCCGACGGCTGGTGGTACCGGGCCTCCAAGGATGACCAGATCACCCTGGAACGCACCCGCAACCCCTATGCGGTCACCCATGAGCTGGTGCGTACCGACGACGACCAGGCCTGGTCATACCTGTCCAACCTGACCGACATCTTCGGCCAGGGGCGCTACTCCTCGCGGTATCTGGAGGGCCCCGAGCTCTTTCTCTACAACGATGCTGACGCCGCAGGACCCGACGGCCGAACCATGCCTTTCGGCCTGATCTGCGACCAGTTCGCCGAGGGCCGGGGCTATCTGCCCTTCCGCTCGGCGGATTTGTCATCCAGACGGCGGCAGGACTGGGCCCTGGTTACAGATATGAACTTCGGCCGGCTGACCAAGCGCCACGGCTCCATCATGCCCATCACCGAGAGCGAGTACCGAGTTCTGAAACGGACCCTGACCCGCTGAGCGGCGGCAGCATGCAGGCAACCATGACGAAGCCTTACACGAATAAAATCCCATAATCGTGCGTAAGTGCTCCAATCAATGCCTCCACCTGTACCGCAACAGGGAACGCGGCCAGTAAAACTCAGACCTGGGCTAGAAGTGAGCCAAATCAGGACATGTTCACTTCTCGTTTTTCATGAGACTGTTCCCGAAGCTACAGACCCACTCAAGTCCCCAGCGTCAAGTCCCAGTTATCCTCGATCCGTCCGGCATCCACTTAATCCATTGGAGTCTGCATCAGGTGCACCTGCGGATCCCGGGTGTGTCTAGGCCCAGAATCCGGAGATCATATATGGCGTGGATGCCCCTGGACCAGAAGATCCAGCTCGGGTCCTGACACGCGCTTCAGATCGACACCGTCTGTCGTTACAGCAACCTGGAACCTGGTGCCCCGCACCTCCAGCTCGTAGGTCATCGAGCGCCAGGATGAAGGCAGGCGGGGGTCAATACTTAGCCCGGTTCCGCCGGTGTCCCGCAGGCCGCCGAAGCCGCAGACCAGGCTGGACCAGACGCCTCCACAGGCAGCCAAATGGATGCCGTCCGTCGTGTTGGCATGCAGATCGTCCACGTCCGTAAACAAGGACCGACGGAAGTACTGCATGGCCAGCTGGTCATGCCCCACCTCGGCGGCGAGGATGGACTGGGAGGCTGCTGACAGGGTCGAATCCCCAGTGGTCAGCGGATCGTAGTAGTCGAAGTCGGCCCGCTTCTGCTCCGGAGTGAACCAGGAGCTGAGCAGGTAGAGAGCCATGACTACGTCGGTCTGCTTGAGCACCTTGTGCCGGTAAATAACCAGCGGATGGTAGTGCAGCAGCAGGGGCCTGGCCGTGAACCGGTCGAAGTGCCAACGGGGTCGCTGCATAAATTGAGCGTCCTGGGCATGGACTCCCTCCTGATCATCAAAGGGGACGAACATGGCTTGAGCTGCGCTGGACCATTTGTCGGCCTCACCATCGTCGAAGTGCAGCCTCTCGCGTATGCCGCCGATCAGATCTGGATGCTTCTCGCGTAGGTGCTGGTAGCCCTTGTAAGCGGCCAGGAGGTTGAACCGGGCCATCTGGTTGGTGTAGAGGTTGTCGTCAACCAGGACCGTGTACTCGTCTGGGCCGGTCACGCAGTGGATGTGGAAGCGGCCGTCCTCCTTGTAACGCCCCAGGCTCATCCAGAGACGGGCCGTCTCCACCAGGATGTCGATGCCCTCAGCTTGCAGAAAGTCTTCATCCCCGGTGACCTGCACGTACTGGGCCACCGCGTAGGCGATATCGGCATCGATGTGGTACTGGGCCGTGCCCGTGGGGAAGTAGGCGGAGGCCTCCTCACCGTCGATGGTCCTCCAGGGGAAGAGGGCGCCGTTCAGGTTGAGTGCGCAGGCCCTGCGCCTGGCCGCCGGCAGCATCAGGTAGCGGTAGTGAAGGACGGCTCTTGCCCGAGCAGGCGCCGAGTAAATCAGGAAGGGGAGAATGTAGATCTCGGTGTCCCAGAAGTAGTGGCCGCTGTAGCCGGATCCGCTCAGACCCTTGGCGCCCACGCCGTTCTCGATCTGGGCCGTGGACTGGGCCAGCTGGAACAGTTCCCAGCGCACCATCTGCTGGGTACGACCCCCATCGTCGGCCTGGATGCGGATATCCTGACGCTCCCAGAACCGATCCAGCCATTCCCGCTGACGCCGCTCCAGCTCCTCCACAGAGAGGGTGCTGACCTCCTCCAGCCGATCTCTGCAGTCCTCGACCAGATTCCTGGTCCCCTCGCCGCGGGTCTGCACGACCAGACCGTTGCCGCTGGTGCCAGCCGGAAGAATAGGGTGGCTGCGGTAGACGGCGTAACGGACCAGACGGGTGGAACCGCCCTTGGGCACGTCCATGCGCCATCCGGAGCCCTCGACAGGCCGACCATCCCTGAACTGCCGGACACCCAAGGCCAGGCTGAGCCGTGAATTATTGCAGCGAAAGACCCTGCAATCCGCGCTCAGCTCGCCATAGACCGCATTGTCCAGCACCTCATGGATTCCACAGCCGTCCACAAAGGTCGACTTGCGGGGGTCACTGGAGTTGACATGGCGGGGGTTGTCAGCGTTGACCGGGCCCTCGACCACCACAGCCATGTCCCGGTCGGGCGACTCAACGGTCAGCGTGCAGACGCTCAGGCTGCGGTCATAGAGGCAGACCATGCGGGTGAGCACGGTCTTCAGGTGGATGCTGTGGCCCAGGTCGTACAGATTGGTGGTGGTCGCGATTCCGGTTCGGAAGTCCAGACGCTGCGTGGTCTTTTCCGGCCTGCCCAGAGGCAGTCCCTCCACCTTGAGGGTGAAGTCCGAAGCATCGGGCACTCCCTGAATCAGCTGCCCTACCTTGGCATATCCGTAGGCGCTTTCGGGGTGAGCTATTCGGAAGGTGTCATGGAAGCCGCTCAGGAAGGTGCCGTTGCCCAGACAGCGCTCCCCGCCACCTTCGCCCCTGACACCGACGGAGCCGTTGGTGACCGAGAAGACTGTGGCGCTGACGGCATCGGGCTGCCCGATCTCGCTCAGGCCCCACTCTTCTACAGGGAAGCGATCCTCATCCAGACTGGGATCCTCCCCCTGCCCACGCTCGCCGGCATCGTCGTCGATCAGCTCGATCAGCTGATCCACCACCAGGTCCGCACCCGCCTTGAGCAGCTGCTCGCGGCCGGCGCCCCTGTTCACGCCCACGACCAGGCCAAACCTGCCCGCATGACCAGCGGCCACGCCTGAGAGGGCATCCTCGACCACAACAGCATCCTCATTGCGCAGGCCCAGCACCTTGGCCGCATAGGCGTAGGTGTCCGGGGCCGGCTTGCCCTGAAGGCCCATCTCGTCCTTGAGATTGCCGTCCACCACTGTATCGAAGTATCCGGCGATTCCTGCGGCCTGGAGTACCTGGGCCGTGTTGCGCGAACTGGACACCACAGCCAGACGCTTCTTGTCGGCGCGCAGGTGCCTGAGCAGATCCACCGTGTCCGGGTAGGGATCGATGCCCTTCTGCTTCAGCATCCGCTCAAAGGTCATGTTCTTGCGATTGCCGTATCCGCAGACGGTGTCCAGCTGCGGATCGTCATCCGGGTTGCCCCAGTCCAGCTCAATGCCCCTGCTGCGCAGCAGGGCGTCGACGCCATCATAGCGGGGCCGGCCATCCACATAGGCGTAGTAGTCCTGCTCCGTGTAGGCCGGGACGTTCCCGGGCAGGACCTGATCGAACAACGCCTTCCAGGCGGCCTTGTGCAGGATGGTCGTGGGCACCAGCACCCCGTCCAGATCGAAGAGCACACAGGCGAATTGGGCAATCTTCATGGTTACTCATCCTATGGGTCTTCCATGACGAAAGAACCCGGCGGTTCGAAGAGCCGCCGGGCGAGAAGAGAGAGAGAAGAAGGGGTTCAGTTATCGGGGCCGCACGACCCCCATCGGCCAGTACTTCAACCGACAGAACAAATATAACCAGCGCTACCTTGGAGGAAGTGCCCGAAAACCTCAAAGTTCTCTGTGAATCACGAATGCCGTCACGGGCGCGTCGACCGTCACTTGCCCTGGTCGCCCAGCTTGGCCTGCTCCGCCTCGAATCGGGCGCGCTCTTTGGCCTTGCGGCGGTCCAGTTGCTCCTGGAAACGATCCAGCTCCTCCTGCACGGCCTCCTTGGGAATGCGCGGAAAGATGGGTATGGGCCGTTCGATCGGCGTGCCGTCCCTGAGGGGCTCACGCGCCCAAGGGTGGACCGTCTCCCCCAGCCGGTAGTCGCCGGTGATGATGGGATAGTGGAAGCCGGACCGATCCAGGTCGTCAACCTCCTCGACACGAGGCAGGGGCGAGAAGGTGCCCTTGCCGCCCATGGTCTCCCAGACCCGCTGAGAAGCATGCGGCAGGAAGGGGGCCAGCATGGTGTTGGCGTCCAGCACGGCCTGCGCTGCGGTGTGCAGGACGGCAGCCAGTCGGTTCTGGTCATCCTTGATCTTCCAGGGCTCCTGGGCGGAGATGTACTTGTTGATATCGCCCACCAGAGCCATGGCCTCGACCAGAGCGGCCTTCTGGCGATGGTGCTCGATCAGGGAGCCCACGGTATCGAAGGCCTGCAGGCTGCGGGCCAGCAGGGCAGTATCCTCCTCGGTCAGCCAGTCCTCCTCGATGCGGGGGATGCTGCCGAAGTCCTTGTTGAGCAGGTTGGCCACGCGGTTGACCAGGTTGCCCCAGGAAGCGGCCAGCTCCTCGTTGTTGTGCCGGACGAACTCCGCCCAAGTGAAGTCCGAGTCCGAGGTCTCCGGACCAGCGATGGAAATGTAGTAGCGGACTGCATCGACCGGGTAGCGCGCCAGGATGTCCTTGACGTAGATGACGATGCCCCGCGAGGAGCTGAACTTCTTGCCCTCCATGGTCATGAACTCGCTGGCCACCACCTGCTCGGGCAGGTTGAGCTCGCCGTAGGATCCCGGCTGTCCGCCCTTGGACCCCTGGCCGTTGTAGGCCAGAATCTCCGAGGGCCAGATCTGCGAGTGGAAGGTGATGTTGTCCTTGCCCATGAAGTAGTAGCCCAGGGCCTTGGGGTCATTCCACCACTTGCGCCAGGCCTCGGGGTCGCCCTGACGGCGGGCCCACTCGATGGACGCCGACAGGTATCCGATGACGGCGTCGAACCAAACATAGAGCTTCTTGTTGGGGTCGTCGACCCAGCCGTCCACAGGCACGGGAATGCCCCAGTCGATGTCGCGGGTGATGGCTCGCGGCTTGACCTCCTTGAACAGCCCCAGGGAGAAGTTGAGCACGTTGCTGCGCCAGCCCTTGCGGGTCTTCAACCAGGCCAGGTTGGCCTCGGCCAGTGCGGGCAGGTCCAAGAAGAAGTGCTTGGACTCCTCGAACCGGGGGGTCTCCCCGTTGATCTTGGATACGGGGTTGATCAGCTCGTCCGGATCCAGCTCGTTGCCGCAGTTGTCGCATTGGTCGCCGCGAGCGCCGTCAGCACCGCAGATGGGGCAGGTCCCCTCGATATAGCGGTCCGGCAGGGTCCGGCCAGTGGAAGGCGAGATGGCCACCTTCTGCTGGCCTTCATAGATGTAGCCATTGGCCCTGCACTGGCGGAAGAGCTCCTGCACCACCTTCTCGTGATTGCCGGTCGTAGTCCTGGTGAAAAGGTCATAGCTGAGCCCCAGATCGCACAAATCCTTGACGATGACCCGGTTGTAGCGGTCGGCGATCTCTTGGGGACCCACACCCTCGGCGTCAGCCTCCACCAGGATGGGAGTGCCGTGCTCGTCAGTCCCCGAAACCATAAGGACATCATTGCCCTTCATGCGTTCGTAGCGTGCGTAGACGTCCGAGGGGACGCCGAACCCAGCGACGTGGCCGATATGACGGGGCCCATTCGCGTAGGGCCAGGCGACGGAAACAAGGATATGACTCATACCAGCAAGATTATCGGCTCAGGCCTACAATCCCCCTGCTCGTCCACAGGACTGCCGTCGAGCAAGCAGATTATCCACAAGTGCACAAATTTGGCCCTCCCTCGGGCAAATTCGGGACCAGCCGTTTACAGTCGAACCATGAATCGAGAACACGTCCTCGGGGGAGTGACGTGGACGCCTACCACTGCCTATGGCGCCAGCCACACCCTCAGAGCTACAACAAAGCCGCCAGGCCGAACACCACACGCCGACACCGCTCAACAGTGGCCCGGACCACCAGCCGGAGCAGCGCCGATGCGCACCCGCGGCCGTCCTCCTACGACCGAACTTGGGGCCCTGACACCCGATCCCAAACCGCTGCCCAGTCTGATCCAAACCGGAGATCTGCCCGGCCCGCTCAGTCTCAGCCTGTTGGTGAATGAGGGGATCGTAACCTGTCTGGACCGATCCTGCTGCTACCTGAACGAACAGGCTGAGGGACTCTACGGTCGCGCCTCCATCGTCATGCCCATGGTCCCTTACGGCGCAGCAGCATGCGGCGGACTGGCGCTCTGGATATGGATCAACGGCCGTTTCCCCGACACGCTGGACATTATCTCCAACTCCCACTTCCGCACGCCGGTTCACGGCAGGCCTCTGCACCCCCACCAGCGACAGCTGGATGCCCGCTATCTGATGAAGCTTGGGAAACTTTGGGTGACTTCGCCGCTCTGGACGGCCTGCGATCTGGCCTGCGATCCCTCGGGCCAGTGCAACGGAGAAGAGACCATAGCGGTCTTGCATGAGCTCATGGAGCGATATCAGGTCAGCTGCGGATCCTGTGAGGCGCTTCTGTCCTCCAACCCCCGCTGGCCTGGCCACGCTCAAGGGCTGGAGACCATAAAAAGACTCAAGGCGATCCTATGAGTCTGCCAGTGAGGGACGCCCGAGGTGCACATGGCCATCATCGGCACCGAGGCAGGGTCCGGGGCCATCGTGGGTCCTCTGCCACTGAACGCATGGTCCGACTCATGACTGCCATCAGCAGCCGGTCGCGATCCTCGGCAGAAGACGATTTGAGCCAAGACGAACCCAACAGCATCCAACCCATGGCCGAGATGCGCGCCCCACCACCAGAACCTCCCCTGGTGCCCACGGCGCTGATGGCCACAGACCCCGCGACCGACCCGAGCATCCTCTGGACCATCGCCCGAGAAGAGCCTCAGCTGCGCCGGTGGCTGGTGGCCAATCCCGCTGCCTCGCCAGCCCTGCTGGAGACCATCTCCCAGCTGGGCGGGCCCGGTGTGCGCAGAGCACTAGAGGTGTTACTGAATGAGGGGAGCGGAAATCAGTCCTCTTCATCCTCTTGAACGGCCAAGGCATAGATCCGCTTGCGATTAGGCAGGCTGCCATCAGCCAGGGGGTGCTCGGCAGCTACCCGCGCGATGGCCTCCTTGAGGCGCAGTCCCTCGGTTCGAACCAGATCACGTGCCAGAACCGCCAGCTGCTGATCATCCATGGCCTCAGGATCGTTGCGCCTGGCCTCCAAGGCGGATGCACCAGCCACGACCAGAACCATCTCTCCACGGGGAGGATCCTCCTGGAGGGAACGCACAATTTCATCGACTGTGCCCCGCCGAATCTGTTCATGTTCCTTGGTCAGCTCCCGGCAGAGGGCCATGAGCCGGTCGGGGCCGAAGACCTCCTGAAGGTCCTGCATAGCCTGATCGATGCGGTGGGGCGTCTCGTAGAAGACCATGGTCCGCTCCTCGCTGCGCAGGGTGCGCAGATGCCGCAACCGCTCCTGATGTCGACGGGGAAGAAACCCCTCATAGCAGAATCGGTCGGTCGGCAGACCGGAGAGGGCCAGGGCATCCAGCACGGCGCTGGGGCCTGGGGCACAGGTGACCGGTATGCCTCGCTCAATAGCCCGCCTGACGATGGCCATGCCCGGATCGTTGATGGTGGGCATGCCCGCATCTGAGACCACCAGTGCGCAGGCTCCGTCACGCACCTGATCCAGGATGGGATCGGCCATCCGCCGCTCGTTATGATCGTGATAGGCCATAACCTTGCCGCCTACGCGCACCCCCAAACGATTGGCCAGATCATAGAGCCGCCGCGTGTCCTCTGCTGCCACCAGGTCCGCCGACTGCAGGAGCTCCACCAAGCGTGTCGAGGCATCGGCGACATTGCCTATAGGCGTGGCCGCCAGCACCACTGTTCCACGTGAAACACTGGGCGAAATCGACCCTGCATGGCTTTCTCCACCCTGTATATGTCCATCGCTCCGGCCATTCATGCTGCTCATGCCTTCAGTATGGCCTAATCTAGGGGTGATGACATCTTTGGCAGGGCTTTCTTCGCAGCATCGCTCCTCCAGACACGGCAGGCACGCCGCCCACCGGTCCGGTCGCCCTGCCATGCTGTCCATCTTCAGCACGCCCAAGGGTCAGCACACCAAACGAGGGATCACGATACCCAGGCTCTCCCGTAGGCAGAGCAGCTGGCTGGCATGCATACTCATGGCTCTTCTGGGCGGGCTTCTGCGGTTTGTACGGCTGGGCAGCCCTCGGGCCATCGTCTTCGACGAGACATATTACGTCAAAGACGCCTGGACTATGCTCATGACCGGCGAGCCGCGCAACTGGCCAAAAAAAGCCGGTCCCCTTGACCTTCCCATCGACCAGCTCTTTGCCCAGGGGCATACAGGCGACTGGCTGCCCCAGGCCGAATACGTGGTTCACCCGCCGGTGGGCAAGTGGTGCATCGCTTTGGGTCTCAAACTGTTCGGCGGAGCCGGGAACCCCTTCGCTTGGCGAGTGGCCACTGCCCTGGCGGGCACCATCGCCATCCTGCTGCTCTGCCGAGTAGCCCTGCGCCTCTTCCATAACCTGCCCATCGCCCTGACAGCTGGCTTCCTCATGGCTATCGATGGTCTGGGCATCGTGATGAGCCGTACCGGCCTGCTGGACAACTTCGTCATGATCTTCGTCCTGGGAGCTTGGCTGTGCCTGATGGGCCATCGGGACTGGGCGCGGACCAGGCTGCGACAATCCTGGGTCAAGGATCAGGCTGATTTTCGTCTGCACTACCGGGTGAAGGTCATTCAGTCACATGGACAGCAGGGACAGCAAAGCCGTGTCGAACTGCCTGTGGCCACTACCGGCCCCTTCATCGCCTGGTCCTGGTGGCGGACAGGAGCCGCCCTGCTCCTGGGCCTGGCCACCGGCACCAAGTGGTCAGGCGCCTATTTCTTTGCCGTCTTCGCCCTGATCTCAGTGCTCTGGGACGGCTGGGAACGCCATCAGGCAGGATACGGATCCTGGCTGCAGAGCGCCGTGTTCAGGGACGGGCTGCCGGCGGCCCTGCTTATGATCCCCGTCTGGGCGGGCACCTATCTGGTCTCCTGGACGGGATGGTTCCTGCACGGCGATTCCTTCATGCACAACTGGGCGGCCCAGCACCCTGGACAGGGTCTGACCTGGCTGCCGGAGGGGTTGCGGTCCCTGGCTGAATACCACCGGCAGATGTGGCACTTCCACACCACCCTGCATACCCGCCATCCATATATGGCCAATCCCCTGACGTGGCCCCTGCAGATCAGACCCACCAGCTTCTACTGGCAGAAGATCACAGGCTTCCCCGGCCTGTGCGGACTGGCCAAGGACTCCCCCTGCGTGGCTGCTGTCACATCCTTGGGCAATCCCCTGACCTGGTGGCTGGGAAGCATCTGCATGGTTCTCGCCATCGTCATCGCCGTCGTGGTCAAGCACGGAGATTGGCGGATCTGGGGGGTCTTGGCAGGCATGCTGGCCGGCTGGCTGCCCTGGATCCAATACATGAACCGGACCACTTTCACTTTCTATTCCATCGTCATCCTGCCCTGGATGATTCTGGCAATCTGCTATGTGGCCAACTGGCTGCGGCAGAATTCGGACAGCGTCCTCTACCGGCAGACCATGATCATGGGCCTGACCCTGCTAGGCCTGACCTCAGTCTTCTTCTACCCGCTGTGGACCGCCATGCCCATCCCCTATGACTTCTGGCGCATGCACATGTGGCTGTCCAGCTGGATCTAAGACAAAGGAGGCGGCCGGACAGGGACGCCCGACCGCCTCGCAGCAACGTTTGTATGCCGTCGTGCTCAGACTGCACGATCATGAATGATCTGCGCGTACCGCAGACCGGAATCCTTCCAGATCCTCTCCTGTGTGTCATAGTCGACCCTGATCAGCCCAAAGCGCTTGGTGTAGCCCAGGGCCCACTCAAAGTTATCCAGCAGGGACCAGGCGAAGTAACCGGTCACCCGGGCACCTGCATGGATGGCGCGGGCCACGGCACGCAGGTGCTCCTCCAGATAGGCCACCCGCTGGGGATCGTGCACCCCTTTGCCGCCAGGGAAGGATGAATCCAGGCTGACCTGGTCCTCCCAGGCAGATCCGTTCTCGGTGATCATAAGATCCAGCTTGGGGAAACGGCCGGAGACCTCCATGAGCAGATCGGTCAGCCCCTGAGGCTCCTGGTTCCAGCCCATGGCGGTCAACGGCCCCTGAGGAGGCAGAGTCTCGACCATATCCTGGGCGGGCATGGGGTTGCGCTCGGAACCAGCGCCGCTTCGACCCCCCACGTGGTTGGTTGAATAGTAGTTGATGCCCAGCACGTCCAAGGGCTGATGGATCTGTTCCAGATCACCGTCACGAACAAAGCTCCAGTCAGTGAGGCCCTCGGCGGCATCATGGATGCGTTGGTCATAGGTGCCGGCCAGCATGGGGCCCAGCCAGACCTCGTTGGCGAACAGGTCAGCCCGGGTCTTGGCCGCCAGATCCGCCGGATCGTCGCTATCGGCCCGGTTGACCTGCAGGTTCAGGGTCACCGATATGCGCGCCCTGTCACCCAGTTCGGCACGAATGGCCTGGGCTCCCAGCCCATGAGCAAGGTTCAGATGATGGACTGCTGCCAGAGCCTGCCCGTAGTCGCAGATGCCTGGAGCATGGCCGCCATTGCCGTAACCCAGATAGGCCGAGCACCAGGGTTCGTTCAGGGTGGTCCAAGTCTGCACCCGATCGCCCAGAGCCTTGGCCAGGACGGCTGCATAGTCGGCATACCGTTGGGCGGTGTCGCGGTTGGCCCAGCCTCCAGCCTCCTGCAGGTACTGAGGCAGATCCCAGTGGTAGAGGGTGACGACAGGTTTGATGCCGTTTTCCAGCAGCATGTCCAGCACCCGCCGGTAGTGATCCAAGCCAGCCTGGTTGATGGCACCGCCTGCCTGGGGCACAATACGAGGCCAGGCTACAGACAGCCGGTAGGCCCCCACCCCCATCTGCTTCATCAGCGCAATGTCCTCCGGGTAGCGGTGGTACTGATCACAGGCGACATCGCCATTGGATCCATCCGCTATCCTTCCTGGCTGCCTGCAGTAGACGTCCCAGATGGAGTCCCCCCTGCCGTCCTCGTACGCCGCACCCTCTACCTGGAAGGATGCCGTTGCCGTGCCCCAGGTGAAGTCCTCAGGGAAGGCGAGCCGTTCGTCATTGACCATATGTCCACTCCTCCATTGTGTGACCCTTCCTGCCTATCTTCGCACAGGAGGACCGACGACAGGACCGTGGCCGACAGCCGATAAGTCCGGCATCGATGGGTTGTGTTGTCCTCGCAAGGAATCAGACCGGGGAGTACCGAGTACCAAGGCCAGCTTGTTAAAGTGTGTCTCGGTTCTGGAAAAGCACACATCGACGGAATGGAACACGATTCATGGGGTTCGTCAACTGGCTGATACACCTGCTCAAGGATCCGCGCAGCGCCATCGCGAGCTGGATCGCCATGGGGCTGGTGCCGACCTACGGGTTCATCTTCCTGATCATCTTCATTGAGACCGGCGTGGTCTTCATGCCCTTCCTGCCGGGCGACTCCCTGCTCTTCGCCGCCGGCGTCTTCGCCCATGACCCATCCAGCGGCATGGCCTTGGACGTGCTCCTGCCCGTCGTCTGGCTGGCCCCCATCCTGGGCGACCAGAGCAACTACTTCATCGGACACTTCTTCGGCAGGGCCATCGTCCGTTCGGGACGCGTGAAGTCACTGACCCCCGAACGAATCGCCAAGACCGAGGGCCTGATCGACAAGTGGGGCCCCCTGGCCGTGGTCCTGGGACGCTTCCTCCCTTTCATCAGAACCTTCATGCCCTTCATATCGGGCATCTCCGGAATGCGCTGGCGCCGCTTCACCCCCTTCAGTGTCCTGGGAGGCCTGATATGGTCCACCCTCTTCACCCTCCTGGGCTATTTCTTCGGCGGCATCCCCGCAGTCCAACAGCATTTCGAGCTGGTCATCATCCTGATCCTGGTCATCTCGGTCCTGCCCACGGTCATCGGCCTGCTCAAGGCAAAGTTCGGCCGCAAGAAGGCGACCACCGAGGAAACCAGCGCCAAGGCGGACTGACACCTGATCTGAGATATTTTGCGTTTGGCCAGGGCACGCGCTAAAGTAAGCTTCTGTTGTTCGGCTACGGTCGGGCAACGAATGGGGCTGTAGCTCAGTTGGTAGAGCGCTTCGTTCGCATCGAAGAGGTCGGGGTTTCGACTACCCTCAGCTCCACAGTGTCGAGATACTTTTTCTTCTTTTCCTATGCCGTTTTTCACTGCATCGCTATCGCTCTTCTGCCAGGATCAATCAGGCAGGTAGATGCATAGCGGCATCAGGCAGCTTTATAAGCAAGAACCCTGGCACGTGGCCAGGGCCGGATTGGATTGCGATTCCTCGTCAAACGCTCAGAGAAAAGCTTCAGCGAAGCCGACAACCACGATGGGCGCATTACTGAAACACGCCCATCAGCGGATCAACGCTTGGCGGCAGAGCGGAAGGGGTTGCCATCGCGACGATGACGACGATGACCGCGGCGGAACCCACGACGGTCCGCGTCAAAACGAGAGCCAGCGCGGCCGCTGCCACGGCCATGGTCGTGACCACGGGTCCGCTCGCTGCTGCCGGAATGACGATGGCCTCTGGTCCGGCCGTCCAAGGGACCATCCTCATGATCGAGTGCCGGTCGGTCACTTGACCTCCGGGAACGGTAAGGCCGACGATCCCGATGTCCGCTTCGGCCGCCACGGCCTCCATGGGCAGACCGGCCGCCCGAGGCCTGCGGCTGCTCGGCCTGCAAAGACCAGCCGTGCACCGGCTTGGCTACGGGCCCTACGAGTTCGGTAACCTCGGGCGAGTCAGCGGTCACCTGAACCGGCTTGGCATCGATATGGGCCAGGCGCAGCATCCGTCTGGTGTCGCGCCACTGGTCGGGCAGGACCAAGGTGACCACGTCGCCGGAACGGCCGGCTCGAGCCGTACGCCCTGACCGATGCAGAAAGGACTTGGGATCGGCTGGTGGATCTACCTGAACCACGAGGTCTACGTCACTGATGTCCACACCGCGGGCGGCCACGTCGGTAGCCACCAGGACCTTCACCTCGCCCCGGGAGAACGCCCCCAGATTGCGATCGCGCTGATTCTGTGAAAGGTTGCCATGCAGCTGTGCGGCCGGGATGCCGTTGTCGATCAGATTCTTGGCCAGCTTCTTGGCCTGGAATTTGGTCCGGGTGAAGAGAATGCGCCGTCCGGCGCCCGAGGCCAGCTTGCGCACGAGATCATGCTTGACGGCCTGGGTGGTGCGGAAGATGTGGTGGGTCATCAGATCCACATGCTGGGTGGCTGAGTCCACCTCGTGAATCTTGGGATCCTTGAGGAAGCGCTTGACCACGGCATCCACTCCATGATCCAGCGTGGCCGAGAAAAGCATGCGCTGACCACCCGGGCGAACCTGGGCCAGTATCCGCTCCACGGCAGGCAGGAAGCCCATGTCAGCCATCTCGTCGGCCTCGTCCAGCACGGCGATCTCCACGTCCTCCAGGCTGAGCTTGCGCTGACGGAGCAGATCCTCCAGGCGACCCGGGCAGGCCACCACGATCTTGGCCCCGCGCCGAAGAGCATCGACCTGACGGCCCTGGCCAACGCCGCCGTAGACGGTGCAGGTCCGCATGCCGTAAGCCTGAGCCAGCGGATTGAGAACCTCGTCGATTTGATTGGCCAGCTCGCGGGTAGGGGCCAGGACAAGACCGCGCGGGCGGGGCAGACTGCCTGATCTGGCGGCATCCCCGCGGCCATGGCGAGCACGTCCCCCCTCGTCGTCAGCCAGTCGAGCCACCAGAGGGATGCTGAAGGCCAGGGTCTTGCCGGAACCCGTCCGGCCCCGACCCAGGATGTCGCGGCCAGCCAGAGCATCAGGCAGGGTGTCGCGTTGGATGGGGAAGGCGCTGGTCTTGCCGTCCTTGCGCAGGACACGAACCAAGGGTTCAGGCACCCCTAGATGGTCAAAAGTCATAGGTTCTGCAGCCATAGGCTCTGCAGCAGAATGGCCGGAATTGGACGAATTGGAATCGGGCATGGATGAAGCAGTCACAATGACCTTTCACAACAGGGAAGAAAACGGTACTGTCGGTCGACAGTTCGCAGGCCGCGTGCAAAGCAGAGAATGACGAATTTCGCGCAAGCGGTTTCCCCGTACTCAAAGCATTCAGGCGACGATCAGCCGCAGCTCTGGAGCGAGCGGCCAACCTGTTCACCATAGCACAGGGCCCTCACCTGCTTCAGGAGCGTACGCTCCAGACGATCAGCGATTTGGACTCGGTCGGATCGGCCTCGTCATGCGTCGTGTCCTGCCGCCAGAGCCGGGCCCTGCTGGACCGCCTGACTTCGACGACCCGGCCGTCGGCAGCGGCGGCGAACATGCTGGATCCCTGTGACTGGTGGGAGCGGCGCAGCTGGCGCCTCAGCTGACGATTCTCCTCGGCTAGGGCCAGGATCCTGGTCACCCCGGCCAGATTGATGGACTCGTCCTGGCTCAGATGCTGGGCCTGACCCAGCCGGTCCAGATCCCGCAGGGAGTAGCGTCGTGCACCCCCCTCGGTCCGTTCCGGCACGATCAGACCCAGCCGGTCATATTGGCGCAGGGTCTGCGGATGGATGTTGGCCAACTGCCCGACCTGACCGACGCTGAAGACCGGCAACTCGATGTCCAAGCCGGCATCGTCGGCAGCATCCAGACTGATGCGCCCGGCCACCAGCCCGCGAGCGCAGGCCAGATAGATCCGCCTGGTCTCGGGATCCACCCTGACCATGATCATCACTCCTCTCCGCTGTTCGTTCCAACCTGATCCTGCATCAGGATCGTCATATCTTCATGCGTTCCCCGGCGATCTGCTCGTCGAAGTCGCCACTGGACTTGGCAAAGTCACGCATGGCCTTCTTCTGGGCCATGCCCAACCGACCGGGCATGCGGATCTCAAGCCGCCCCACCAGGTCGCCCTTGCCACGCCGGTCCTGAACCCCCTTGCCGGCGATGCGGATCTCGTCGCCGCTGGAGGAGCCGGCCGGGATCTTGAAGGTGACGACCTGGTCGTCGATGTCCCGGGCCTGGACCTTGGCCCCCAGGGCTGCCTCAGATACCGTCACCGGCAGGGCCATGACCAGATCCCTGTCCTCCATGGTGAACCGCTGGCTGGGCTGAACGCTGATCTGCAGGTAGAGGTCGCCATTGGCGCCTCCGTCCCTGCCAGGCCGACCCTTGCCAGCCAGCCTGATCCGCTGGCCGTTGTGAACCCCAGCGGGGATATGCGTCTTGAAGCGCTTGCCGCCCACGCTCAGGGAGACCGTGGCCCCCTTGACCGCCTGACGGAAGGACAGGCCGATGCGCGAATTGCGATCCTCGCCCTTGACTGGCCTGGGCCTGCTCTCCCGATAGGCGGTCCGACCGCCACCACCGGCACCCCCGCCGAAGGAGGAGAAGATGTCAGCAAAGTCCGGCTGCCCCGAACCATCGCCGAAACGGATACGGGTGCCTCCAGGCGCTCCAGCCCCACCGAACATGGAGCCGAAGATGTCCGAGAAGGCATCGGTGTTGAAGCCGCCCTGGCCGGAACCCCCGGCGAACCGGGCTCCCCCCATGCCGAACTGGCGGATGGCGTCGTACTTCTGACGTTGCTCCTTGTTGCTGAGCACGTCGTAGGCCTCGGAGATGTCCTTGAACTTCTCCTCGGCCTCCTTGGTCTTATTGAGATCGGGATGGTATTTGCGGGCAAGCTTGCGGTAGGCCTTGGTGATCTCCGCTTCGCTGGCGTCCTTGGAGACACCAAGGACCTTGTAGTAGTCCTTGCTCAGCCATTCATTCTCAGCCATCCATGTCTCCTTTCCTCATAAGCTACGAATATCGAATTGGAATCCGCTCTTGCGCGTGCGGCGGCGGGCGGGACCGTACCCCACCCAGCCGCCGCATGCGAAGGCGTCGATTCAGCCTGCGGAAGGTCCGCAATCGCCGTCCCTGCTACTGCCCGGGCGAGGTCACCACTACCCTGGCAGCCCTAATCACCCGGTCGCCGATCCGATAGCCTGCCTCAACCACCGTGTCAACAGTCTCTTTCTTGGCCTCGGGGTCCGGCTTGTGCAGGATGGCCTCATGCTTGGTGGGGTCGAAGTCCTCGCCTTTTTCACCGAACTTCTCGACGCCGAACTTCTCGAAGGTCTTGTCGATCTTCTTGGCCACAGCCTGGAAGGAGTCGTCCATCTGCCCGTGCTCCTTGATCCGGTCAATGTCATCAAGGGCCGGAAGAAGGGCGGTCAGCACATCCACAATGCCATGCTGGCGGAAGATGTCCTGCTCCTTCTTGGCACGGTTGCGGAAGTTGACAAACTCGGCCCGCTCACGCTGGAGGGCCTCCAGATAATCGGCGGCCTCCTTCTTGGCCTGTCCCAGGGGCGTCAACCCATCTGATCCCTTGTCGGTGCTCTCCTCCTTGGCCGAGTCAGCATCAGTCTTGTTGTCAGCCTGAGCATCCGCTGACGACGCGTCCTTGGCGGAGGAATCCGACGGAGCCTTGTCGGCCGCCTGACTCTCGTCTGCTGCGCTCTTGCCGGCATGACGGCCGCGAGCCGCTTCCTGATCGGGCGTCGAAGCGGCGTCGGAGGCCTTGGCCTCGTTCCCGTCCGGTTCGCCGGCGGCGGCCGGGTCGCCCTTCAGCGGCCCGGTATCATCCTTGTCGAAGGCCGACATGTCACTCGCCGTCCTTCTTCTTGTCGTCGTCATCCACGACCTCGGCGTCCACCACGTCGTCATCAGCAGACGCGGAGGAGTCCGCACCCGGGGCAGCACCGGCGGCACCTGCAGCGCCCTGAGCGCCTGCAGCGTCAGCGGAGCCCTGCTGGGCGTAGAGGGCCTGGCCGATCTTCTGGGCAGAGGTCATCAGCTCGCTCTGGGCGTTCTTGATCTTGTCCATGTCCTCGCCCTTCAGAGCCTCTTTCAGAGCGTTGACCTTGTCGGTGACCTCCTTGGCCACCTCGTCAGAGATCTTGTCCTTGTTGTCGTTGACCAGCTTCTCGGTCTGGTAGGCGGCGGACTCGGCGGCGTTGCGGGTGTCGGCGTCCTCACGGCGCTGCTTGTCCTCAGCCTCGTGGGCCTCGGCCTCCTTGACCATGCGGTCAATCTCGTCCTTGGGCAGGGCGGAACCACCGGTGATGGTCATGGACTGCTCCTTGCCGGTGCCCTTGTCCTTGGCGGAGACGTGCACAATGCCGTTGGCGTCGATATCAAAGGTGACCTCGATCTGAGGAACGCCGCGCGGAGCCGGAGCGATGCCCGTCAGCTCGAAGGTGCCCAGGGGCTTGTTGTCACGGGCGAACTCGCGCTCGCCCTGATAGACCTGGATCAGCACGGAAGGCTGGTTGTCCTCAGCGGTCGAGAAGACCTCGGAGCGCTTGGTCGGGATGGCGGTGTTGCGGTCGATCAGCTTGGTCATGATGCCGCCCTTGGTCTCGATGCCCAGGGAGAGCGGGGTCACGTCGATCAGCAGGACGTCCTTGCGGTCGCCCTTGATGACGCCGGACTGCACGGCAGCGCCGACAGCCACGACCTCATCAGGGTTGACGGTCTGGTTGGCCTCCTTGCCGCCAGTCAGTTCCTTGACCAGGTCCTTGACGGCGGGCATACGGGTGGACCCGCCGACCAGCACCACGTGATCGATGTCCTGAACCGAAATGCCGGCATCGTGCAGCACGTTGTTGAACGGCGTGCGGCAGCGGCCCAGCAGGTCAGAGGTCATCTCTTCGAAGTGGGCGCGGGTCAGGGTCTCGTCCAGGTGGACGGGGGTCCCGTCGGGGGTCATGGCCAGGTACTGCATGGAGATGCTGGTGGACGAAGAGGAGCTCAGCTCCTTCTTGGCCTGCTCAGCAGCTTCCTTGAGCCGCTGCAGAGCGATCTTGTCCTTGGACAGATCGACGTTGTACTTGTTCTTGACCTCAGTGACCAGCCAGTCGATGATCTTCTGATCCCAGTCGTCGCCGCCCAGCTTGTTGTCGCCGTTGGTGGCCTGGACCTGAATGGTCGAGAAGCCGTCGTCGTCCTTGCCGATCTCCAGCAGGGAGACATCGAAGGTGCCACCACCCAGATCGAAGACCAGGATGCGCTCGTCCTCCTTGCCCTTTTCCAGGCCGTAGGCCAGGGCCGCGGCGGTGGGCTCGTTGATGATGCGCAGGACGTTCAGGCCGGCGATCTTGCCGGCGTCCTTGGTGGCCTGACGCTGTGCGTCGTTGAAGTAGGCAGGGCAGGTGATGACCGCGTCAGTGACGGGCTCGCCCAGGTAGGACTCGGCATCCCTCTTGAGCTTCATGAGGATCTGGGCCGAGATCTCCTGCGGGGTCCACTTCTTGCCGTCGATCTCGACGGACCAGTCGGTGCCCATGTGGCGCTTGACCGAGCTGATGGTCCGATCCACATTGGTGACTGCCTGCCGCTTGGCCACCTCGCCGACCAGAATCTCGCCGGACTTGCTGAACGCCACCACCGATGGCGTGGTCCGCGCGCCCTCAGCGTTGACGATTACGGTGGGCTCGCCGCCCTCCAAGGTTGCAATGCAGGAATTGGTGGTTCCCAGATCAATGCCAACTGCACGTGCCATACTCGTTACCTCCTGATGAAATTGGGGCGCAGGGTCTGGCCCTGCACCTCATCGTTCACGTTCTCCGCTCGCGCTTCGTTCGTGGTCCCGATGGCCGGCTCCCGTCGGCCCGGGCAAGCAGCCATCATGACCACTCCGAAACTTGAGCCTACATCACTCAACTTCTTCTGGCAAATATTATTCCCAACTAAGTAAACGACTCCTGCATCAGTTTCAGATGGTCACTTTCTTATGCGACGTAGGAACGCATTGCATAATTTAAAATTGCGCTCTTAACCATGACCAAGCCTCCAGGCGCCACCAGAGCAAGCAAAAAAAGACCGCGGGGCATAACAGCCATCGAGGCGAATAGAAGTACGAAAATGAAGCAGTCAAGCATTACGATCACTACGGTATATGGCCATTTAGTCAGCCCGAAAATCAATGAATTCTTCAATGTTCCCACAAGAGAGTTGGCAAATCGCGCCTGTAACCACCAAACCCACTCAAAACTGATTATCCAAAAACAGGTAGCAATAAGCTGTGGAGCCAGTAACGCCCATGAACGCACAACAATCCAGAGGACTATCAAAGCAGCACCAGGAATACCAAGAATCAGCCACAGGATGGTTGCTTGCATAAAATTGCTTTTAAAGGCAGCGAAAAAATCTCGTGTCACATGTCCGATGCCCGCCAAAGATCTCCTGGCCGCATAATTCGCAGCGACCAGAGCAGAGCCTGCAGTAATTGCGGGCAACGATGCCACAATCATCAAGATGGTTATCCATACTGCATCAATAACCGTAGATAGTCCACGCATGAAGGCAGACTCTGGCGACAGAAAATGCATGATGTTCTTTTCGACGTCACCTAGGCATCAGCAGATTTGGATCAGGCTTTTCGACAACAGTCGGGAAAGGCAGATGCGGTTCTGTTTGATACCAATAAGCCACAGTGGCCACATCATCCTCCCGCTCGAACATTCCGCTCTCGCGGCCTCCTATCTGCTGCCATGTGACCCGCAAATCCTGATGGAAGATAATTGGGTCCATTAGGTGCCATCGATACATTCCCCGAACTACAGGACCTGAGTCATCCCAATAATCACTGGCTTCACCCCCAGATGTCCGCGAATAGAATGGGTAGCCCATGAAGGCCCTATTATAGGTCTGTTCATGCATGGCATCTTTATTTGTTTCCGATCGAAAACTCCAAGCACCACCGAAATAATCCTCAGCACCAGTACTGCACCAGGTAGGAAATTGGTTATCTCCATCGATGAAGAATTTAAACTCACCTTCGCCCCACCATCGTGATTGCAAAGCAGTAAGGGCCAAATAGGTACCCACGTATATTCCGTTACCCGCTACACCGTCAAGCAGGGTGTAATCCTGTTGTCTAGTAGTGACAGGTTCCCGCCGCCACTGAGCGTGGAACCTCATCAGCTCGTCAGGCAGTGCATCATTAAGTTCATAATCGATCTGATAAAAGACTGATTGCACATCCTCGTCGTGGTTGTTAACCAGCACGATTCTAGCCGAGCTGAACGGCATGGGGAAGTAGCAATTAAATCCTCTCGTTGGGTTAACGCAGATAGGTAAGGAATCCACCAGAGCACTCCGTCCATGTCCGCAGCAGAAGAAATCACCCAAAGGAGAGACGACCGACGGTCTCTCTTCACCATCCCAATAGATTTTAATTAACAGATTCCGAAGAACATACAAGCCCTGTGGCGAAGTGGCATCCGTGACAGTGAACCACATATGCTTGATGATCCCCGGCTCCTGAATATCTGCAATAGTGACTGTTTCGCCGCGGCGCAGAACTGGCAGACTGGGATGCCCTTTTCTGGTAAACCCTAAACGACTGCTTGAATTTCCAGCTTCCCCTTTGCCCCCCTGAGGATTTTCCCCATTTATGCACCTAGTCACACCATGCCTGGGCCTCAGCAGGCGATAAAGCAGGTCATTCTCGTATGCTTGCACCATCAATCGCACCATTCGCTTTCTGATTCGTCCAAACTTGTATGTCGGCTATTGATCGCTTAGGAAATCGCGATAGTCATATCAATCCGCTTCCGTGGGCCCACTATCTCTTTCAAAACTACTGAAGAACTGTCGAACAGCCTGACCAGCTGAGCTTCCATCCTCCTGCTCGAACCATTGATTTTGACATCTTCAAGCATGGAATTTGCGGGCATGCAAAGTTGTAGACGAGCATGGATATCGCGACCTGTGTTGTTTACTAGGCTAAGCTTTTTGTCGTCCACCACAAAATCCACTGTGCCATCCAGAAAAGCGAAACCGGTGAGGCTAGCCTTGCGCCAAGGCAGATACGGTGCAAAGCTTACAGAGCTGGTTTTCGCATCGGTTTGTATTCCGAGAATGTCATGGAGTATGAGACTCACGAATTCACCACCGCACCAGCCGCACTTTCCCAGACCTCGTTTTACTCGATTCGCATCCGTCTCGTCATGTTTAAACGGCCACCACCAAAACGACCCATCTAAATCGGTTGTCCTACGTATTGCTGCAAAAGCCTGCCGAAGATCTTCACGATTCCTTGTCCGCTTCAGTAAACACAGGTGCCCAGGATATGAAACGCCATTGCTTCCGTCGAAATCCCAGAAATCAATGCCGCGGGAGATCCGGGCATAATATGGATTACCTGTGCTATGAGCCCAATACATATGGTTGATGATGCGGCGATCATCACGTTTGGTAAAACCATAAACGCTTGCAAGCGCTAAATCACTTTCCTCAGCATCATGAATTGGCACTAGAGTGCCATCGGCATATGCACCTTCCACGAACTGCTCACCCTGACCGAAAGACCCCACGCACAGCGTTTCAATGGTCTCCACGAGTTGTGAACGAATCGACGACAGCGTCTCGATCGTGCTGTTATCAAACAGAGCACGAAAATCTTCAATTAAGGCATCTGCAGCTCTCCATGCAAGCATATTGGAACCAGTATGAAAGTCCCCGCGAGACAAGCCATCGGAAATAAAACGCGTGGCATACAATGATCCTCGATCAGGCCGGTCGACGATCATGCACCTTGCAAGCTGATGAAGATAATCGACAATCACCGAATCAGGCTGATCCACCAAGTCGTAGCCATAACGTCGATAAATCATCGAGAGGACAACTGCGCCCATGCAGGCGTTACCCAAAGAGTGCCGATACGATAATTCACCTGCTTGGCCTTCTTCAGTGGTGCCCCACGGCTCGCCAGGAGCACTGGCAGCGCAAAGATATTTAGCACACCTATATGCCAACTGTGGATTCGTATCTACTAAGCCAATAGCCGTGTAGGAAAAATCCCTCATCCATACATCAGGCTTCGGATTGACATTAGACCCCCAGAAAGAGCCTATGACCTCACCGTTAGCAAGTTGAAGGACACTCTGCCTAGCAAGTTCAGCCGCTCGTGTCAGCTCCTCACCAGCCCACGGCTCTTCTGGTACTTCTAGCACTCCTTGTGAGCCCACGGACTCCAAAACTTTCGCAAGTGCGCAATCCATCTCCTCAAGAGTTACCACTGGAGGTGGTGGAAGCACGCCTACACCGAATCTGCAAATGCAGCCGATCTGTATTATCTGTCCGGCATCAATACTCATCTGACAGCTGCCATGGTTATCGGTATTACCTTCAACAATCAGCGTTACGTCCGTTGCCAAATTCGGCCACTTTGATTGACCTGATTCTTCGTAATCCAACTCAATACCCAGCGCATGGGACGAATCACTCTGATTTCTCACCTCAGCCAGCAGGAAAACAGCACTCGCCTTTGCCTCATAGACAGCTGGCACGAATACCCGCAGCATCACTTCGACGTCGCGCCGGCAGAAGCCAAAAACAGGAACCACCCCCTTCTCGAAGCTCAGGGAAGGCTGTTGCAAAGGTCTGCCGTCAATCGACATGCACAATCCACAATGACCATCGAAGTAAGCCAATTGTTTTTTAGTGTATACGCCTGGGGCATCAGAACCCCGCGCATCCTGAGACCCCACACCGACTACTGCACGCCGAACGAATGCCGAACGATCTAGCGAAGCCAGAAGTCGATTATTAGAAACATCTACACAAAATGGGTAATCATTATATCGAGGTATCTCATCCTCTGGAATATAGTCGTTCGGCCATTCCAATCCTGCCGCAGCATACAATGAGGACCGGTTACGAGCACCGCCTTTGGCATCATAGCCCATAGAGACCGACTGGCCCATTATTGGTTGGAAGCCTCTTATTCCGCTCGATTTCCTACTGGTTACTTCACCCACAGCTCACCCCTTTACAGCTCCAGTAGTGATACCCTCAACGATGTATCGCTGGCAGAGCACATAAAATACGACGACCGGTATGATGGCCAAGACCAGGCAGCCCATCATGGCGCCCAGATCGACAGCGCCATAGCCGCCTTTTAGATATTGCACTGCTATCGATATTGTTTTGTATTTTCTGATATCCAATGTCAGATATGGCAGCAAGAAGTCATTCCAGATCCACATGGTTTCAAGAATGGCCACGCTCATGACCGTCGGCTTCATCATGGGCAGGATGATTCTGAAGAAAGTCTGTGGAACCGATGCCCCATCAATCATGGCTGATTCCTCGACTTCCATTGGCAGCGATTTCACAGCCCCTGTAAATATGAAGACTGCGAGACCGGCACCGAAGCCCAGATAGATTACCCACAAACCCCAGGGCGTGTTCAACCCGAGCATGTCGGTGATTTTGGACAGTGGGAACATGATCATCTGAAAAGGTACGATCATATTGAAAAGGAACAGCACATAGATGAGCTTTGCGAATTTGTTGTTAACGCGAACTATCCACCAGGCGCACATAGATGTGCATAGCAGGACCAACAACACACTTCCTACGGTCAGAATAATGGTCCACCAGAAACTGACTAAAAGATTTGTGCGATCAATGCCGCGTCGATAGTTTTCCAGTCCTGCATAACTTTCTGCATTGGGTAAGCTGAAAGTTTCTGTGGAAATATATGCCTTTTTCTTAAAGGAGTTGATAATCACTAGTATCAACGGATAAATCCATAGCAATGAGACCAGCGAAAAGAACACGGTCCACAAACGGCCGTGACGCAGGGTGCTTTTGCTCACAATGCCACCTCTTTCCTTGCAGAGAGGCGATTTTGAGCAATCGCCACTATCGCGACAATGATGAAGAATATGACAGCTTTGGCCTGCCCGACCCCCTCCATACCAGCGGTTCCGTAGAAGGTTCGATAGATATTGAGCGTGATCAGCTCGGAATTATTGGATGGAGCACCATTAGTCAATGCAAGGTTCTGATCGAATGTCTTGAATCCGTTGGTTATGGTCAAGAATGTGCACACCGTGATGCTGGGCATCATAAGGGGCAGAATCACGCGCCGCAATGTCTGACCTTGACTGGCACCATCCACCTGCGCAGCTTCGATGACATCCCCCGGCAAAGCCTGCAACCCGGCAATATAAATAATCATCATGTAGCCGATTTGTTGCCAGCAGGTAAGTATCACCAGGCCCCAGAATCCATACGTCGCCGAGAAGGTGATAGACCGGTTCCAGAACGACAGCACGCCATTGAGCAGCAACTGCCAGATGTATCCCAGAATGATACCGCCAATCAAATTAGGCATAAAGAAGATGCTGCGGAACAATGTCGACCCGCTGATTTTCTTAGTCAGCATATAGGCGATCATGAACCCGACAACATTGATGATGACGGTAGTTATCACTGTAAATAGAACAGTAAGGACCAGGGAATGTATGAATTCCGGATCACTAAGGACACCTGAGTAATTGCCGACACCAATCCACTCAGCATCAGTAATAGTAGTGAAGTTTGTGAAGCTTAAGTAGATGCCGAGAATGAAAGGCACTACAAACCCCACCATAAAAGCTGCCAAGGTCGGCAAGGAGAACAACATCCACCATTTGCGTATGGATTTGCCTATCATCGATATCATTATGTTGCTGACTTTCTGACGTATTGTGGTCGCCCACTTTGTTCGGAATAGCTATGAGCCTTCGTTCATGACAAAGCCGGGGGCAGATTCATGCGTTTCGCACGCATTAAGGGTCTGTCCCCGTCGGCGATGCTGTTATTCAGACGACCACTTTCGTCTGCGATCAATTAGTGAAGTTTAGTGGCAGTCGGTAAGGCACCGGTTGTCTGTTTGACCAGCTTCCAGTCCTTCTGCCAACCATTAATGTAGCTGTGCTCAACATTGTTCCAGTCCTTGGTACCTTGGGTATATTCCAAGAGCGCGTTGGCCAGGTTATCGCCCCACTGAGTGCTGGGGAGGTTGAAACTGCGAACCAGCGGCTTACCCTGCTTCTCATAGGCTCGCGCAGACAAAGTAAGAACATTGTTGGGCTGGTATTTGTCGTTGAATGCTGAGAAAGGCACAGAGAAACTCATCTTATGCGAAAGAGTTTCCTTGCCTTCTTCGGAAGTAACCATCCACTTGATGAACTTCAGGGATGCTTCCTGATTGGCCTTGCTGGTTTTTTTGTTAATTGCCCATGAAGCATCATATACAGACGCAGGTCCCATTTTTTCTTCGCCAGGAATGCCCATCCAATAGGGAAGCATGCCCATATCCTCATCCGCTACCTTGTTATTGCGAATCAATGGGTAGGCCCAGACCCCTTCAGGGAAGAAAGCAACCTGTCCCTGGGAAAATTCAGCGACGCAGTCATCATAAGTCTTATTGCTGGCTGTCTTTGGATTTGACGGACTGCTAGCAACTTCGAGATCAAAAAGATCCTTGTAATTCTTCAAATAAGTGCCTTTCAATTCAGGTTTGAAAGTTGTATTGGAGTCCCGATATTCGTAGTAAAGCGGTATGCGTGACATATGGGATACGAACCTGTGCTCATCGGAAGCGTCTACCGACGGCGTAGTCACTGCACCTTGCAGACCCAAATCGTCTTTGTGCTCCTGGATTGAAGTAATTACTTTCTTTAATGTCGCGTAATCCTTAATTTCGTCGACACTTTTAACTACTGCGTAGGGCTTAGTCCCATATTCATTGATGATTTTTTTATTGTAAATGATGCCATAATATTCAGCTGCAAAGGGGAAGGTGAAGGAATCGTTTCCATCCTTCATGGAATACTCCTTGCCATTCTTATCCAGCAGCTTGTAGACATCAGTGTCTTGGATAGGCAGCAGATACTTCTTGAATTTCGGGAAGTTATCCATGCCAATACTCAGAATGGTCGGCGCATCCTTTTTGGCCAACTCCGACTGTGTGGTCTGGTCTAGTGTATTGGTCGCGGCCGTGACAATGTCAACCTTGATGCCGGTCTTCTTTGTGAAATCCTTTGCCAGTTGATGGTACTGATCGGCTACTTCAGATTTGTGATTTAGAAAATAGACTCTTCCCTTGTCGGAACCGGAAGCGGACGAACCACCACCACAGCCCGCCAAACCAACCGCCAGCATGGCTACCGTGGTCATGACAGTCATACTTTTCACGATACCGCTGTGCATATTGCTCACGCTCCTTTGCGAATTCTCATGGACACTTGTAGTATGGCATCTATTGCAACCGTTGTCAAATATGAGCAAGATAATCAGCACTTCAAAATCAAAAGGACTTCTTATTTAGCTGATATTGCAGCTATTTGCTTCTATCAAAAACAGAAACAACGTATGCATCAGTTCCATTACTTCTCTATTTTATTGCCTTCAATGGCAGTCAGTCGGGGTTATTTTTATATTCAAGCCCCTTTATTGTTCTATAGTTTCGGTAATGAGTCTTCATAGCTGATCAGATGCCTTATAATAATTGCATGGCATAATAAGTTGTTGCAACTCTCAATTGCAATCGTTGTCATCTCTATAGTATAGGTTATCTGTATACCACTTGCTGAAAGAGGAGGCCATAGGCGGCAAATAAAAGCAATACGGATCGGTATGTCTTTTCGATCGATCCGATAGAGACATCCATCCAATAATCGTACAGGTTGGCAGTGCAGCCGGCATGAGACTAGGCATATCGGTGAGGCCACTTACCTGTTGCCGCAGCACAATGTCACAGGAGGAGCATTATGCAGCAGATGCAGAAACAGGACGACTGGTGGAAACAAGCGGTCGTCTATCAAATTTATCCACGTAGCTTCAAAGACTCGAACAAAGACGGGATTGGCGACATCGCTGGAATTACGAGTAAAATAAGCTATCTGGATTACCTAGGAGTCGATGCCATCTGGCTTTCACCCTTCTATCCTTCTGAACTGGTCGACGGTGGCTATGATGTCATTGACTACCGCAATGTCGACCCGCGTCTAGGAACTATGGCGGATTTCGATACCATGACAGCAACAGCTCACTCACATGGGATCAAAGTCATTGTTGACATTGTGCCCAACCATACATCGGATCATCACCCTTGGTTTCAGGAGGCTCTTGCCTCACCAAAAGGGTCTGAGGCCCGTAACCGGTATATATTCCGTGACGGCAGAGGTCCTGATGGTTCCATTCCTCCCACTGACTGGATATCAGAATTCGGTGGCTCTGCATGGAAACAAGTTGAAGACGGCCAATGGTATCTGCACATATTTGCTTCCGAACAACCCGACTTAAACTGGAAGAATGCGGATGTGCGCGAAGACTTCAAGCGCACGCTTCGCTTCTGGTCCGATCATGGAACCGATGGGTTCCGCATCGATGTCGCACATGGCCTGGCCAAAGACGTATTAAACCGGCCTTTGGAAGAGCTAAACCAATGGACCCTGCAAAACAAAGATAATCCAGATGGGAGCAATCCTCTCTGGGATCGTCCGGAGGTTCATGACATCTACCGCGAGTGGAGAAAAGTATTTGATGAATATACACCGGCTCGGTTTGCGGTTGGAGAAGCTTGGGTCGAGCCGGATCACCAATACCGTTATGCCTCCAAGAATGAATTAGGACAGGTATTCAATTTCGAATTTGCCAAGGCCAATTGGGATTCCTCAGAAATTCGGAATGCGATTGAGGATGGTCTCCAAACAGCCGAACGCTCCCGCTCAACGGCTACATGGGTAATGAGCAACCACGATCTGGTTCGACATGCCAGCCGTTATGCGTTGCCGCAGATCCACTCCCGAACACAGCATCAATTAGCTAAGGACTGGGTGCTACGAAACGGCAAGTCCTATGAAGAAAACCGCGTGCTAGGTACACAGAGGGCAAGGGCCGCTATCCTACTTGAAATGGGCTTGCCTGGGTCTATATACATTTATCAAGGGGAGGAATTAGGTCTCTTTGAGGTGGCAGACATTCCGTGGGAGCGCTTAGAGGATCCAACAGCCGTACGTTCCAAAGGACCTTTAAAAGAAAAGGGACGTGACGGCTGCCGTGTCCCCTTGCCTTGGGATGACCATGACTCCCCCGAGCCAGCATCATGGAATCAGAAATTCGGGCAGAATGGAACCTTCGGATTCTCCACATGCAAATCCGGGCAATTCGTAAAGCCTCACCTGCCCCAACCCATGTGGTTCGCAAGGTTCTGCGTTAATCGCGAAGAGTCAGATCCATCATCCATGTTGAGTCTCTACAGACAGGCCATAGCTAAACGTGCACGATTGTTGACAGAGATGCCTAATACATCTCTGACCTGGCTGACGGACTATGACGATCCGAAAGTGATTGCGTACACCCGATCATGCAGCAGCGGAAATGGCAAACTAGCAGTCATCACCAATTTCGGCGAACGCCCCATTCCTTTACCTGCCGGTAGCGTAGTTCTTGCTTCAGTAGAAATCGTAGACAACCTTCTTCCTCGAGATGCCACTGCATGGATATTATTAGAGTGAACATTTACGACCGATCCCCGCATTAGAAGGAGAGCTCGGCCTGCGAGCGCTGGGAACAACTGAAAGGCGGCAACCCTGTGAATGCGACAATTCAGGATGTTGCCGCCTCGGCACACGTATCGGTTTCCACAGTCTCACGAGCTTTCAACAACCCTTCATTGGTATCCGACAAGACAAGGGCACGGGTACTTGAGGCAGCGCGCCGACTGAACTTCTCCATCATGAGATCAGCGACTGTACTGAAATCAGGACAGTCGCTACGTATCGCATTACTGATTAACAGCCCTATCCAGTCCTGGTTCAATTCTTCAATCTTGGAAGGGCTGAACACAATCTTTAACCCGGCTGGCTATGACATTGCTATACGTCGAATTCTGACCCTTCAAGAACGACAAAACTTCTTCCGTGATCTCCCTATCAGGCGCAACGCTGATGCAGTCATCGTAACCTCGTTTGACATAGACAAGGACGAAGTTGAACGACTTCATTCAGTAGATGTTCCTCTTGTCGGCATCAATTCATCATTATCGGAGCTGTTCGACGCGGCAGTCAATATTGATGACGTGCAAGGAGGCATGCTACTGGCACGTCATCTCCTGTCATTGGGGCACCGAAATATTGTCTTCATCATTACGGAGATGTATGCTTCGGTACTTCATTTCAGTGCGCAAAAGCGCGTTAATGCCTTTCTCGATACCTGCCGAGCCAATGGAGTGGAACCCACCATTATCAAGGTTGCAGACAGCCATGACCAGATAGATGATGCTTTAACGCAAATATTCAGCCTTTCATCCCTTCCCACTGCTATAGCCTGCCAAGAGGATGGCATAGCCGTGCCCTTAATGTTTGAATTGCAGAAGAGCGGCATTGAGGTACCTGTCACGATCTCGGTGACAGGTTTCGATGACAGCCTGTACGCTCATGAAGTCGGATTGACTACAATCCATCAGGATCCCATACGACTTGGAGAGATTGCCGCCAAGAAAGCTTTAGACCTTATTGCGGGCAAGAAAATAACTAACCCTTGCGAAACAGTACCTGCGAGGCTAATTCTACGCAGCAGTACATCTCGTCCAAGGCATGAGGCTGAAAGCCTCGCATCTGGACGACAACCATAACGCACCATGAATTACTGCTCGACCAGGCTGATGTATCCCGTTCAGACTCAATCGAAATCGTCAAACCCACTAAGAGACAATTCGATATTCAGCTCAATCACGCGTTCCACTGCCTGAGCACACGCTTGCCCTGGTAGATGCCGAGAACACCGTAATGCGCCGTATTCATCCTGAACAGCTGGGCCTTATGGGGGTCCAAGTCAAGCCACTGCGTCGTCAGGATACGCAGGATGTGGGCGTGCGCTACTAGGAGCACATGCCGCCCCGAACAAACCAGGGGCTCGAGCCATTCGACGATCCCACGCGCACGGGCAGCTACCTGATCCAGACTTTCGCCCTGAGTCACATGTACGGAAACGGGGCTGCCCGAAGGCAGATCGACCACCCGGTCGCCAGCCAGCTCATCGATGCCCAAAGCATGCGGACCATCAATCCACAGTTTCCAGTCACGGCCAAGGCTGGCCACCACGTCTTGAGGACGGTGCCCCTCGGCCGGACCGTAATCCCACTCCAAGATCTCATCCATCGGCGCCGGATCAGGGAAACCGGCCAGCTCGGCTGTCTGTCTGGCTCGTTGCAGGGGGCTGGAAAAAATGCAGTCAGGGTCAAACCCGTTGGGGAAGGCCTTAGCCAGCCTTTGACCCGCCTCTTTGGCCTGTTCGCACCCTTGGTCAGTCAGGGGGATATCAGTGCGCCCCGTATATTGTCCGGTTTCGCTCCAAACTGTCTGACCATGCCGCAGCAGCACAGCGTAGCCTTCGCTCTCGGTCGAGGCATCATTGCCCGACGTATTCTTCGCAATGTCCATGGATAGCAGTTTAACCCACGGTCCGGTCACGCCCCAGACACCCAGGCGTGTGGGATAATGGACCCATGACGGACTCAGGACGGGAACCTGGCGGGATGGCCGACCAAGTGGTCGGCATGCTTCATCAGGTGGATGGCAAGGTGAATGACATGCGCAACTCGATTGAATCGGACCCGGAATCGCTGACAGACAAGCTGGTCAAGTTTGCGCTTCCCAGCATCGCCGCACTGCTGGCTGGCAAGCTCTTCCAGGCTTTTTGGAGCGGGCTGGTCCGCAAGCGCAATGGAGGCGTGGACAGCCCTGAAGAGGATCAGGAGAGTGCTACTGACGGTCTTCTCTTCGGCGTTCTGTCGGCAGCCGTTATCGCTCTGGTCTCAGGCCTGTTCGAGCGTGGTTCCCAGGCTCTGATCGATCGCCGCCATCAGAGCTGAAAGCACAGGACGCTGACTGATAACCAGGCTGGTCCTGATAACGCTGATTGCGTGATTTTGACGACAAGGTCTTGCATTGGCAGGCGTTGACGGCCAGAATGTCAAAATGACCTTATCAAATTCACAGAAAACCCCGGCCTCGAATCCGGCCGACAATCCCACCATACGGACCTTGCTTGAGCGACGCTCCATCCGCGGATTCACCGACGAACCGGTTGACGACCAGACTATCGCCCTGCTGGAGCAGGCGGCCCAGCATGCAGCGACCAGCCGATATTTCCATGAATGGTCGGCCGTCAGGATCACGGATCATGATGAGGCGCTGGCTATCGCCGATATGGCTCATCAGCGCTATGTAGCCGAAGCCCCGTTGCTCTACATCTTCCTGGCCGACCAGCGCCGCAATGCCGATCTGGTCCGGCGATTCGCCGATGATCTGGATCCGGACACCACCCTGCTCAACACTGGTTATGTCTTCCTGCAGTCACAGAACGACGCAGTCCTGGCCCTGCACGCCATGGAGACCGCCGCCAACGCGCTGGGCCTGGGCGGCGTCATTCTGGGCAGCGTCATCAATGACACGAACAGATTGATTGATCTGCTGAAGCTGCCCAAACTGGTCTATCCGGTGCTGGGTCTTGCCATCGGCCATCCGGCCCAGGATCCGGATCCCAAGCCCAGGATGCCTCGTCAGGCGCAAATCTTTACCAACACCTATCAGCGGGCCGACGATGATGCAGACATGAAGGATGCCTTGGCTGACTTCGATCAGACGGTCACCCGCTATTATCGCGACATCCGGCACCTGGACGACCCCCACCGCTCGTTCAGCGCCATGATGGCTGACAAGGTTCGCAATCCCGCCTCCGGCCATGAACCCATGCTGGATTCGATTCGCCGACAGGGCTTCGACCCAGCCTGCTAGGGCAACGAAATCCCTGCTGGCCAGACAACTGCAGAGTTCACCTGATATGTTCACCAGCCTAGTTCACCGGCCTTAGGTGAACAGACAAAGCCCAATCGGCCCCTAACAGCGAGATCAGCGGAATCCGATCTTGCTGTTAGGGGCCGGCAGAGTCAATCAGCATCAACTCGGCAATGACTGCCTCACCTGCGACGAGGCTTGTACCCACGTTTGCGGCTATGCGGTTTCAAAGTTCGCGAGCCCATCCTCGTGCGCTGGTAGGAGCCCGGCTCATGACTGGTCAGATGCCATCTTCCGCAGTAGTCGCAACGGTAGACCCACAGAAGAACGTTGCGTTCGACCATGCTGCGGTCGGCGGCCTGCTGGGCCTTGGCCCGATCGTGATACATGATCTTGGACGTAGCAGCGCAACGTCGTGGGGTGAAATAATGCATGACAGCGTACGACTACCTCGAAACCGATCTGACTTTCCTTCTGCGCACTTATACACTCATAGCGCCCAACGCCCGGCCAGACAGGCCCTGCCAGATGACGCAAGCCGATGATGCAAGATCAGACTGGCAGGGCGCAATCGTTCATAACCCGAAGCAGTTAAAGCCGGGTGGACGTGAGCGACCCTAGAGCACAGATCAGGGCAGGTCGTGACCGGCGCTCAGGTAGAGATCGTACCATTCCTGGGCTGTCAGATCCACATCCGCACCAGCGGCCATCTGCGTGATGCGCCCGGGGTTCATAGATCCCAGAAGCACCTGTATGCCGGCGGGATGCCGCAGAATCCAGGCCACAGCAATAGCGCTTTTGGCTACCCCATGCTGCTTGGCCAGTTTGTCCAACTCTGCATTGAGTTCGGGATAGCGGGGATTGTCCAGGAAGACCCCGTCGAAGTAACCAGTCTGGAAGGGGCTCCAGGCCTGAATGGTCATGGACTTCAGCCGCGAATAGGCCAGAAGACCGCCATCATGATCCAGGCTGGGATCGTCGCCCATATTGACGTGGATCTCCTGGTCGACCATGCCGGTGTGCCCCAGGCCGAACTGCAGCTGGTTGACCTCCAGCCGCTGGCTTACCGCGCTCTGCAGTAGCTCCACCTGCATGGGGTTGACGTTGCTGACGCCGAAGTGCCGAACCTTTCCACTGGTCTGCAGTTCATTGAAGGCCTCGGCCAGATCGTCCAAGTCGACCAGGGTGTCGGGACGATGCAGCAGCACGAAGTCGACATGGTCGGTCTGCAGGTTGACCAGCTCCTCATCCAGGGCCTTCAGCAGGTGATCCTTGGAGAAGTCGTAGCGGGTGATCTGGTCGCTGTCCGGGTTGCGGAAGATGCCGAACTTGGTCTGGATGCCCACGCTGTCACGGTCTACGCTCAGATCCTTCAGAGCCTGTCCCAGGGCTCGGCTGCTGGCCCCGGCATGGTAGCAGTCTGCAGTGTCGAAGAAGTCAACGCCCGCATTCATGGCCGTCTCCACAATGGTCCGCGCTTCCTCGCGGCTCTTCTGATCGATCCGCATGACCCCCAGGGCCACACGGGAGGCCCGGAACCCTGACCGTCCTAAGTTCATGTATCGCACAATGTCCTCCTCGCAATTAACGTCTAGACTCGAGTCTACCCGCTCCAGCCGCCTTCCAGCCTTATGCGGTTACTCAAGCAGGTTGCGACGTAGGGCCTCCACCTGGTCTGGCCCGAACCCTAGGGCCTGCCGCGCATAGGTAAAGACGTCCCCATAGGCCTCGATCATGGTCTGTTGGGCATGAGCCAGGTATTCTTTCTTGACGCAGAGCGCAATCTCTAGCGCGTCCAACGAATCCTGGTCGAAGCCCTTGGCGCGGAATCGGTCCAGCAGCTGATTGTTGGCCGCGACCCTCTCTTGGTTGGTCTTCAGATAGTCCGCGAATACCTGGGTGTCGTCCACCTCCAGCAGCCAGAGCACCAAGGCCGCGGCGAACCCGGTCCTGTCCTTGCCGGCAAAGCAGTGGAAGAGCGTAGCCCCCTGGATGTTGTCCACGACGATGCGCAGGAACTTCCCATACCCCTGCTGGGCCGCAGGATTCATCACCAGGTCATGGTAGACATTCAACATGTGGCCGTTGACCTGATCCGCCAAACCCAGCGAGGCGAAATCGTCCAAACTGGTGCCGCTGGTGCCACTTTGCTCCAGCAGATCGATGTTGGTGAAGGTCACACCATCGATCCTGTCGTCCGGACTTTCTTGTCTCTCAAAGGGCCGGCGGAAATCCACAACCTGTGTCACCTGGTAGCGGTCGACCAACTCCCTCTTCGTATCTTCGTCCAGGCCGACCAGCTGCCCTGATCGGATGAACTTGTGCTGGCGGACCCGGCGGCCGTGGATGGTCCGCATGCCACCCAGATCCCGAAAATTGGTGATGTTCATTGACGACCTCCTTCGGTTGCGCCCAGTCCCCACGTCAACCCCACCTTCATAAAGGTCACTGGGACGCAATGCGCCAGCGCGCGATCAACAGCATAAAGGCAACAAGCAATGCAACCAAGGTACCATTCCTGTTGCTCTGCAGACACGCTATAGTCTGTAGGCGGACGTTGCTCTTGAGGAATTGGCGGGTTCTGTTACTGGTTTGCAGTCAGGGCCTTGCTGATGGGCGTGCTGCCTCCGATGATGTTGTAGATCCTGCCTATGGTCTGCTCCAGGTCGATGCAGTCGGCCAGGCATTGTGCCACATCGGCGATCGGTATGGGACCGGGCCCGTCTGGCTCGACCTGGATGGTTCCTGTACCTTCCTGCTCGGTCAGGCTGCCTGGCTCGATAATGGTGTAGTCCAGCCCGGAGCTGATCAGGTATTGGTCGGCCATGTTCTTGGTCACGTAATAGTCAGCAAGGGCGTCGATGGCAGGTTTGACCTGGGGCTGCTCCCAGCGCAGCCAATCGGCTGCATACATGGCTCCCAGCATGACATACCTCGTGATGCCGACCGCTTTAGCGGCCTCTATGGTCTTCATGGCTCCCAGGGCGTCAATCTGGTTGATGTCCTTGCCACGCGATCCTGCAGTGAAGACGACAGCATCCGCATGCGACTTGCGGAATGCGTCGGTTACCTGGGAAAGCGGGTCATGCAAATCCAGAGTCATTGGTTTCACCTGCTGGCTGGCGGGAATCTTCGAGGCCCCTCGTGCGCAGGCAACCACTTCATGACCGGCTTTTACCAGATCAGCGCAGGTCAATGCACCTACTCTGCCTGTGGCTCCTACAAGAATGATTCTTTTGCCCATGTTTATCCGCTTTCTTCGCATATGTGTTTTTGTGCGCCAGATTCGGCTGCTTTTCATTCTAGATGTCCTGGACCAGAAACAACAGGCGGCAAAACAAGCCAGAGCTTCCGGATCAGTGATTTCGAATATCAAATCGCAGGCCGCTCAAATACAAGTCAGCATGAGTACGAAGCAGCTTTTTCATATTCCGCTTAACCGCGTTCAGTTACTTGGAATGTGGCTTTGCGAGAAGGCATGAATCTTTAAGCCCAGGTCTGTTGCGGATATGAAAAAGGGAGGCATCTCCAAGGATATTGTCCTGGAGATGCCTCCCTTAATCACGTTTAGTGGCGGCGGTGTGCTACTCTCCCACACTCTTCCGGGTGCAGTACCATTGCCGTGCTGGGTCTTAGCTTCCGGGTTCGGAATGGG
>NZ_VMHK01000001.1 GCF_007559275.1 Bifidobacterium apousia | reverse complement strand
GGCCGACTTTTACAGGCAGCGGAGATCCATCGGCATGCTGATTCTGCTCATTGCCACTATGGCACTCGGCATAGTGACCACATGGGGCAAGACGACCATAGGAATCACCACCGGAGGCGAAGAATACGCTCATCAACTGTCGGCAATCGAACGCCAGGGCTGGACAGTCAGAACAGGCCTGCAAGCAGGTGCCGCCTCCGCCTCGTCCCTGGTTTACTTTTACATCGCGGTCTTCGTTATCGTCATTGGTTCGGAATACAGCCAGCACACTTTGAAGAACACGCTGACATCAGGCATCTCACGAATACAGTTCATCCTAGGCAAGTACGTGACCATCCTGATTGACATCATCCTCCTGACCCTGTGCTACTTCATCACCATCCTGATCACCGGTCTGGCTCTAGGAAGGAAGCCG
The DNA here is from genome assembly GCF_007559275.1 of Bifidobacterium apousia. GTDB lineage: Bacteria > Actinomycetota > Actinomycetes > Actinomycetales > Bifidobacteriaceae > Bombiscardovia > Bombiscardovia apousia. The sequence goes on along the minus strand of NZ_VMHK01000001.1, from coordinate 692,550 downwards.
GGGGCCGACTGGGGCGTCTTGGGCAAGGATGTGGCCGTCATGACCCTACTGGTGAGCTTCTGCATTTCCGTCATCATCAGTCTGGGCATTGTCCTCTTGATCATTGCCAAATCCCTGGTAGCCCCAGCGGTGGTGATCGTGATATGGCCCGTGCTGATCGGCCTCGTAGAGTTGACAGCAAAATGGCAGTGGCTGAAATACTTCGACTTCGTCGGGTTCGGTGAACAGATCGTTCTGAACACTCTGAAGGCCGATCAGGCCTGGATCTATGCCGGAGCATCCGTGGGCGTGGTCCTGGTGGCCATCTTCGGATCGGCTCTGATCATATCCAAGCAGGAGATCTAAGCCAGGTCAGGCCTATACCTGGCCCGGCTCTTGATCGTTGACGGCCTGCACGGCCATCTGGGCAAAGGCCCTGACGGAGGCATCCAGGGAGTAGTGTTCCTTGGTATGTTCGGCGTAGCGTCTGGACCAGACTGCAAAGACATCAGGATGGTCTATCCACCAGTCAATTTGCGCAGCTAGTGCCTGAGCCTTGCCGACCGGGAAGAGCGAGTGCTGCGTCAGGGCGAAGTGCCCTGCGGCGCTCAGATCAGACTGGGCGATGATCGGGACTGCGCCGCAGGCCATCCCCTCCAGGACGCTGACGGATTCCAGATCCGCGATGGATGGGTGGACCAGCAGGTCGGCCTGCCTGAGCAGATCAGGCATGGTCGCGTTCTGATGGAATCCAATTGAAACCTGCATGCCGGCCAGCTGCCGGGCGGCTTCCGCTCTCAGCCGGCGCTCCATGGGACCTGTACCTGCTACGGTCAAGCGGATCCTGTATTTGTTCCTGCACAAGGCCAGGGCACGGATCAGGGTCAGATGATCCTTTTCCCGAGCCAGCCTGCCAGAGGCCACGACCTGGATCAACCGACCGGATCGCTGCCACTCGTATCGGTCACCAGGGTTGAACCTAGGCTGGTACCCGTTGGATATGACGTGCAGACGGGCCTTGTACCCATGCGAGCGCAGCAGGTCGGCCGTCAGCTGAGTGGGAACGTGGATGTGCCCGACATGGTCGTAGAGCCAAAACCGAAAGAGCCGGTAGACGGCCGCATCCACCCCGGGCAGCCAGCGCAATGGGCCTGCGGAATAAGTGATGTTCTCAGGCTGAATGTGAAACCCTGCGGTCACCGGTATGCCCATGGATCTGGCCTGTTCCAGGGCGGCCCGGCCGAAGGCGAAGGGCTCATAAATATGAACCAGGTCAACACCGGTAAAGGCCTTTCGGAAGAGTTCCGGATCAGCACGAGCAAAGCTCATCTGCTGCCTGGCCGCCACACGGGAAACCAGAGGAATTCGATGCACCCGTGCCGGATACTCGGTCGATCCCACCCCCACCAGACGGATCCGGTGCCCAAGAGCCTCCAGACCCTGGGCGTATTGGATGGCGGAGTTGGAGGTCCCGTTGCCCCTGTTGCCAAAGGAGTCCAGGACCAAGGCCAGCGTCAGGCGAGCAGGATCCCTCATCAGCGTTCCCTCCGCTGTTCATCATCAGCAGACTTGGGCCGAACCAAGACAGAGCAACGACCCGATTGCACCCACTATTAGTAGGAGAAGGCCGGGACGGCCGCCCCACGATAGTAGCGGTTGATGGCATCAGCCACATAGCGGCTGTGATAGGCGGAGACCAGGGCCTTGTAGGCGGCATCATTTTTGTCGGCCTGCCTGGCCACGATGATATTGACATAGGGGTGATTGGCTGGCGATTTGAGATCGCCAGGCACCTGGTAGATGGCATCCTGGATCTTCATGCCGGCATCCAGGATGAAATTGGTGTTGGTAATGCCGGCCGCATAGTCGGGCAGGACCTTGACGATTCCCGGCGGATCGACCTGGTCCAGGACCAGCCCGCGCGGGTTGTCGACGATGTCTTCAGGAACCGGCGTGGTGGCCTTGGGGTCTCGCAGACCGATCAGCCCGGCGCTGGCAAGCACCTTCAGGGACCGTCCCAGGTCGATGGGATCGCTGGGAATGGCCAGCCGCTCGCCATGCCCTATCTGGTCGATGCTCCGGTACTTCTTTGAGTACAGGTTGAGGGGTGAAATGTAGGTGTCGCCAATGGCGGCAAACCGGTACCCATGCTGCTTGGACTCCTGCTCAAGAAAGGCGTAGTGCTGGAAGGCATTCAGATCGATCTCCTTGTTGGCCAGCGCCTGATTGGCGTAACGCCCGTATTGGAAGGAGCGGAGCTTGATTGTTATGCCGGCCCGGCGCTGGTCCAGTTCGTGCTGCACGGCCTTCCAGATCTCCTCATCGGCGTCGCCCACCAGACCGATGCTGATCTCCCGCTGGTCGCGCTCGGGCTGGTTGACCTTGACATAAGCCACGCCCATCAGGACGGCGACCACCAGGATGACGACCGAAACTGCCGCCAGCTCTCGCTTGGCTCTGGTTCTTCTGGTGCTCATATCCGTCCTCCTTCATCGATGGAACCTATCGCATCAGGAAACCTTGAAAGCCGGCAGGCAGGCGCCCTTGTAGACACGGACGATGGTGTCGGCCACAGGCTTGGAATGATAGGCGCGCACCACTGCGGCGTAGGTGGGGTTGTCCCGCTGATCCTTGGTGGTGACGATGATGTTGATGTATGGCTTGTTGGCCGGGTTCTGCAGGTCGTAGGGAACCTCGTGGATGGCATCATGCACGCTGCGCCCTGCATCGACCACGAAGTTGGCATTGGTGACCCCGCCCGCATAGTCAGGCAGCAGATTGAGGATGCCAGCCGGATCCACCTGCTCGATACTCAGATGCTTGGGATTGTCCACCACATCCTCGGGCAGCGGGTTGGTGGCCTTGGGGTCGCGCAGCCCGATCAGCTTGGCATCGGCCAGGACCTTCAAGGCCCGACCCATGTTGGTGGCGTTGTTGGGAATGGCCACCCGGTCGCCGTCCTGGAACTGCGAGGGCTCGGCATAGCGCTGCGAGTAGAGATTCATGGGCGAGATGTAGGTATTGCCAAGCACGGCCAGCTGGTAGTGGTTGGTCTTTACATCGTCCTCCAGGTAGGCATAGTGCTGGGCGGCGTTGAAGTCCACCTCGCGGTTGGATGTGGCCTGGTTGACGTAGATGGCGTCCTGGAAGGGCTTGAGTTCGATCCTGATGCGTTCGCCACGCCGATCCAGCTCTGCCTGGACGGCCTTCCAGATCTGGTCGTCCGAGCTGCCGATGACGCCGACCTTGACGACCTTGACATCGGCACCCACCCGGTTCAGACGGACATCGGTACCGACCACCAACGCCAGCAGGAGGACGATGACCAGGCTGAGCGCCGCCAGCTGGATCTTGGCTTTGTTCTTTTTGCCGACGCGACTACGACCGACCACGATAATCTGACCTTTCCCCGGTTGCTCAGTGTTCGACGACCTCGGCCAGAAGCCGGCCGAACAGTTCGATCAGGGCGATGAAGATGACCAGCACGATGATGGTGGCGATGGTCACGTCATTCATGGACCGCTGGTAGCCCAGACGGATGGCGAAGTCGCCCAGACCTCCGCCGCCCACGATGCCCACGGTGGCGGTCTCGCCCACCAGACTGACGATGGTGATGGTGGTCACCCGGATGATGGAGGGGATGCCCTCACGCAGGTAGACATGCCAGATGATCTGCCAGGTGGTCATGCCCATGGACTCCGCCGCCTCGACATACCCAGGATCCAGACCGGCAAGGGCCGACTCGATCTGTCGGGAGAAGAAAGGCGTGATGCCCACGACCAGGGGGAAGATCGCCCCCTTGGGCCCGATGGCCGTGCCCATGAGCATCCTGGTCACCGGCACCAGGGCCGCCGCCAGAATGATGAAGGGGATGGAGCGGAAAAGGTCGATCAGCTTGTCCAGGATAGTGAAGACCAGGCCGTTGTGGCGGATGCCGTCACGTCGGCTGATGATCAGCCCCACCCCGATGACCAGGGCCAGCAGGAAGGAGATCACCCCGGAGACGCCGACCATGACCAGGGTCTGAACCATGCTGCTGAAAAACTCCGGCAGCCGGCTCATGACGTTGGGGAACCAGGTGGTAAGCAGGGACGTCATGACTTGAGAACCTCGATTCCGATGTTGCGCGCGCGCAGGTATTCCATGGCCTGGCGGATATTGTCAGCGTCGCCGCCCATCCTGACCACCAGACCGCCCAGGGGCGCCCCCTCCACCACATCGATGTCGCCGAAGATGATGTTGACGTCCAGGTTGTAGCGACGGCTGATGGTGGAGACCAGGGCCTCGGAGACCTCCTTGGAGACATAGGACATGCGCATGAGAATCTGCCCGGGCTCCAGGGCCACCAGGGGCGAATCGGCAGCCATCAGATCCTTGACCTTATCCAGGTTGGAGGTGGTGGCCACGAAGGATTTGGTCAGCTGGGCCTTGGGGTCTGCAAAGACATCGAAGACCCTGCCCTGCTCCACGATGACGCCCTGGTCGATGACCGCCACCCAGTTGCAAATCTGCCGGATGACCGACATCTCATGGGTGATCATGACCACGGTGATGCCCAGCTGGTCGTGCAGGTCACGCAGCAGCTGAAGAATGGAGCGCGTGGTGGTCGGATCCAGCGCGCTGGTGGCCTCGTCGCTGAGCAGGATATCCGGCTCATTGGCCAAGGCTCGGGCGATGGCCACGCGCTGCTGCTGGCCGCCGGAGAGCTCGGCGGGATAGTGGTCGGCCAGCTCGGTCAGCCCTACCAGCTCCAGAAGCTCGGACACCCGGGCCCGTCGAGATGCACGGTCGCGGCCGCTCCCCCGCAGAGGCAGGCCCACATTGTCGGCCACCGTTCTGGAGGGCATCAGGTTGAAATGCTGGAAGATCATGCCGGTACGACGCCTCAAGGCCCTCAACTCAGCCGGTGACAGATCCTTGACCTCACGGCCGCGAACCTTGACGCTGCCCGAGTCGTAATCCTCCAGCCCGTTGATGCAGCGGACCAGAGTGGACTTGCCCGCCCCACTCAGTCCGATGATGCCAAAAATATCCCCAGTCTCGACGGTCAGATCGATGTCGGCCAGTGCCGTCTTGTCTTCGTCGTCGTCGCTGTGATAGGTCTTGGTCAGGTGCTCCATCCGCACCGCCGGTGTCCGCTCGCTCACATTCCCGCCTTCCCTGGTCGACTGCATGACATGGTAATCGTCCTGGCGGTCAGCGGACAAGAAGACCTCTATAGATGTCGTTTATAGGCATGTATCGATAAACTGCCTGCTTGGTCGATGGGTCGGTGGCAGAATATGGGTATGAGCGCATCCGGTCAGCAGCGGATTATCAACACCATCAATCCCGGGGAGCGACCGTTCGGCTCTCCTCTGGGGCCAAGACCTACACGAGTCCTACTCCTGGGAGCCGGCGAACTCGGCCGCGAGATCGCCATCAGTCTGATGCGGCTGGGTGCCTGGGTAGGTGCGGCGGACTCTTACCCTGGCGCACCGGCCACCCAGGTGGCCCATGCCGGCTACCAGGTGAAGATGAGTGACCCCCAGGCTCTTGAGGACCTGATCGACAAGGTCCAGCCTGATTTGATTGTGCCTGAAGTGGAGGCCATCGCCACAGACCGCCTGGTCGGTGCCGCGGCCCGGGGCATCCAGGTAGTGCCTGCCGCCCCCCTGGCGGCCATGTGCATGGATCGCAGGGCCCTGCGCGTCTTCGCCCACGAACAGGTAGGCCTGCCCACTACCCCCTACCGATTCGCCGACTCACCCGAAGAGCTGGCCAGTGCGGCGGACCAGGTGGGCTACCCCTGCATGGTCAAACCCTTGATGAGCTCCTCCGGACACGGACAGACCCTGGTGCGGAGCAAGGATGACTTGTCGCAAGCCTGGAATTCGGCACTGACCCAGGGCCGGGCAGCCACCAAGCACCAGGGCAAAGCCGAGGTCATTGTGGAGGCTCTGGCCCCCCTGGCCCATGAGCTGACTGTTCTGACCGTGGCCTCCTCGGCTGGCGTGGCCACCTGCACGCCCATCGGTCAGCGTCAGGAGGACGGGGACTACAGGCTCTCCTGGCAACCGGCGGCGCTGAATCCCGACATCTTGCAGCAGGCCCGGAGTATGGCCACCCGGCTGGTTGAGGCCATGACCTCCCTGGCCCGCCAGAGTGACGAGACCGGTTGGGGGATCTACGGAGTGGAGATCTTCGTCCTGCGCGACGGCTCGCTGCTCTTCAACGAGGTGGCCCCGCGCCCCCATGACACCGGCATGGTGACCATGATCTCCCAACGCCTGACCGAGTTCGACCTTCACGCCCGGGCCATCCTGGGCATTCCCGTCCATCAGGAGGATCTGGCCCTGAATCTGCCGGAGGGCACCTGCGCGGTCAGCCGACCCATCCTGGTCAGGGGCCAGGGACCGGTCAGCTTCCAGGGCCTGCCGCAGGCCCTGGACCACCCTGGCACCGACCTGCGCATCTTCTCCAAGCCCGAAGTGTATGGTCTACGCCGCATGGGCGTGGCCTTGGCCTTGGGGCCAGATTTGCAGACTGCCACCGAACGTGCCGAAGCCGTGGTCCGCGATTTGAAACCCCGGGTGGGCGCGGGGATGTAACCCGGGCTTGCTATGGTGGTCGTGTCCCAAGCAGTGCAGAAGTTTCCAATTCGCAACAAACTCGAGGAAGGCGAACAGTGGAAAAGTTGGGAATGCGCTATCAAGGCAAGGCCAAGAAACTGTACGAGACGGATGACCCGGACATACTCTGGGTTGAGTACACCGACCAGGCCACCGCGGGGAACGGGGCCAAGAAGGCCAATATCGAAGGCAAGGCCAGACTGAACAATAGGATCACCACGGTGATATTCTCCCTGCTGGCCCGCCGGGGTATCCCTAGCCACTTCGTACGCAGCATCTCGGATACCGAACAGCTCAACCGCCGGCTGGACATGTTCCCGCTGGAGATCGTCATGCGCAACCGGGCCGCAGGCTCCTTCGCCCAGCGGTACGGTGTTGCGGAAGGCACCGCTTTGAAGCAGCCGGTGCTGGAATTCTTCTACAAGTCCGATCCTCTGGATGATCCGTTTATCAACCGGGACGACATTCTGGCCCTGGGACTGGCCACTGAGCAGGATCTGGACATCATCGCAGCAAAGACCCGGGAGATCAACGGGGCCCTGACCAGCATCTTCCGCGCCATCAACGTGGAGCTGGTGGATTTCAAGATCGAAATGGGCAAGACCGGATCGGGCATCATCCTTCTCGGCGACGAGATCACCCCCGACACCTGCCGGCTCTGGGCCATCGGCAACAATCATGACGGCCAGGTCACCCACCTGGACAAGGACATCTTCCGCAGGGACCTGGGCAGCATCATTCCGGCTTATCAAACCATTCTGGATGGGCTGACCGAATTGGAGGAGCGCGAAAGCCAATCGAACAGCTGAATCGGTGGACCCGGAAGCGAGCATATCGCCTCCGGGTTTTTCATTGGTCCCCAACCAGTCCATCGCGAAAGGATCCATTGTGCTCTTCCGTGTCTATACCGAGAAAAAGCGGGGCTTCGACCAGGCCGCCGACAGGCTTGCCGAACAGCTGCGCACCCTGCCGGGCGTGCAAGGGCTGACCGGCCTGCGCATGTTCAACCGCTACGATCTGGAAGGCATCGACGAAGACCTCTTCAAACGCTGCCTGCCCACGGTCTTCGCCCAGCCCCAGACCGACCTGGTGGCCACCCGGCTGGAGCAGGCACTACGCATGAAGGGCGACGAGGACCTGCCGCCGCTGGACTCCCCCATGCTCTTCGCCGTGGCCCCCCTGCCCGGCCAGTTCGATCAGCGAGCCGACTCCGCAGCCCAGTGTGTCCAGCTGATCGGCCAGGGCGCCCGCCCCTTGGTGGCCACAGCCACTGTCTACCTGCTCCAGGGCGATCTGAATGCCGAACAGATCGAGACCATTCGCAATTACCTGGTCAACCCGGTCGACTCACGGGTGGTAGGGCTGCAGCAGCCCAAGACCCTGGCCATGCCTGATGACGATCCGGATCCAGTGCCCGTATTGGACGGGTTCCGCGATCTGAATGATCCTGAACTCGAAGCGCTGATTGACAAGCTGGATCTGGCCATGGATCTGCCGGATGTCCGCTTCTGCCAGGATCACTACCGCCAGGAAAAGCGGGATCCCACCCTGACCGAGCTCAAGGTGATCGACACCTACTGGTCCGACCACTGCCGGCACACCACCTTCAATACCAGGCTGGAGCGGATCGATGCGGACAACCCCCGAGTCCGGGCCACGCTGGAGCATTATCGGGCCATTCGCGCAGAGCTGGGCCGTCAGGACCGGCCGGAATGCCTGATGGACATGGCCACCATCGGAGCCAAGTACCTGCAGAAGCGCGGCATCCTGAACGACGTGGACCAGTCCGAGGAGGTCAACGCCTGCACTATCCGGACCAAGGTCGACGTGGACGGCCAGGATCAAGACTGGCTCTTTCTGTTCAAAAATGAAACGCATAACCATCCCACCGAGATCGAGCCCTTCGGTGGTGCCGCCACCTGCATCGGTGGAGCCATCCGTGATCCCTTGTCCGGAAGGGGCTACGTCTACCAGGCCATGAGGGTCAGCGGGGCAGCGGATCCCCGCCAGCCCCTGGATCAGACCCTGCCGGGCAAGCTACCCCAGAGCCGGATCGTCCGTCAGGCGGCCGATGGCTACTCCTCCTATGGCAACCAGATCGGGCTGGCCACCGGGCAGGTTCGGGAGATCTACCACCCCGGCTATGCGGCCAAGCGGATGGAGGTGGGCGCTGTAGTGGCCGCCACCCCGGCCGACCATGTGATCCGCCGGCGGCCTGCACCCGGCGATCTGATCATCCTGGTGGGCGGCAGGACCGGCCGCGACGGAATCGGCGGCGCCACCGGGGCTTCCAAGTCCCAGAATGAAGAAAGTCTGGAACGTTGCGGAGCCGAGGTGCAGAAGGGCGATGCCCCTGAGGAGCGCAAGCTCCAGCGCCTCTTTCGCCGTCAGGAGGCGGCCAGGCTGATTGAGCGCTGCAATGACTTCGGAGCCGGCGGCGTTGCCGTGGCCGTGGGCGAACTGGCGGACGGGCTGAACGTGGACCTGGACCGGGTGCCGCTCAAGTACCAGGGGCTGGACGGGACCGAAATCGCCATTTCCGAGAGCCAGGAGCGCATGGCCGTGGCCCTGGCTGCCGAAGACGCGCCCGCCTTCATCGAGTACGCCCAGCAAGAGGACCTCGAGGCCACCGTCATCGCCGAGGTCACCAAAGAACCCCGGCTGCGGATGACCTGGCGATCAGAGACCATCGTGGACATCCCCCGATCCTTCCTGGCTTCCAACGGCGCCCCTCATAAGGCCGATGCCCAGGTGGCGGTCCCTGCTCCCTACCATGCCCCCTTCGAGGTCCAAGGCAACCTGGACGCGCGCATGAAGGCCCTGCTTGCAGATATCAACGTCTGCTCCCAGCAGGGTCTGGCCGAACAGTTCGACTCCACCATCGGTGCAGGCACCGTCCTCATGCCCTTTGGCGGAGCCCGACAGCTGACACCGGCCGAGGCCATGGTGGCCAAGCTGCCCGTGGACGGACACACCACCACCGCTTCGGCCATGGCCTGGGGATTCAACCCCTGGATCAGCAGCCAGGATCCATACACCGGCGCCTACCTGGCCGTGGTCGAGAGCCTGGCCAAGCTGGTGGCCAGCGGCTTCAGCCGTTCCCGGGCCCATCTGAGCCTGCAGGAGTACTACCCCAAGCCCGGCGACAACCCACGGCGATGGGGTCTGCCAGTGGCCGGCGTCCTTGGCGCCCTCCAGGCCCAACTGGACCTGGCGGTGGGGGCCATAGGCGGCAAGGACTCCATGTCCGGCAGCTTCGAGGACCTGGATGTGCCGCCCACCCTGATTAGCTTTGCTGTGTCCCTGGGGCAGGCCAAGGATGCTATCTCCCCCGAATTCAAGGCAGCGGACCGCCAGGTCTATCTCTTGGCGCCCGATTACCAGGAGGACGGATTGCTGCCCGCTCCGGAGAGCCTGCGGACCGTCATGGATCAGGTGCAGACGCTGATCAGCCAGGGCCTGGTGGATGCGGCTGCCACTCCAGGCTACGGATGCGTCGCCCAATCCCTGATGGAGATGTGCCTGGGTAACAAGATCGGGTTGGATATGGCAGCAAACACTGCTATATCGGCGCTCTTCCGTCCCGCCTATGGAAGCTTCATCCTGGAGGCTTCTGGTCCGGAGCCCTTATTTATTCAGGATTCCGGCCTACATTTGCACCTCCTGGGGCACACCCGTGAGGATTACCGCCTGCGCTGCGGCAGCGAGGATCTGGACCTGGCCGAGCTTGAGGAAATCCGTGCCAAAGGTCTGGAATCCGTCTTCCCATACCGAGGCCAAGGCGACCCGGTGCCGGCCATTGGACGCACCGACCGTGAACCCGGCAGGCCTGCAGCGCGCAGAACCAGGGGGACTGCCAAGACCGCACACCCTAGGGTGGTCATGCCCGTCTTCCCGGGAACCAACTGCGAGTTCGACTCCGCCCGGGCCTTCCGGGATGCTGGAGCCCAGGTGGATACCGTGGTCATCCGCAACTTAAATGCCGAGGATGTGACCGAGAGCTCACGCCGCCTGGCCCAGGCCATCCGCAACAGCCAGATACTGATGCTGCCCGGAGGCTTCTCCGGCGGCGATGAACCCGACGGTTCGGCCAAACTGGTGGCATCCTTCCTGCGTTCGAACCAGGTTGCCGATGCCCTCCAGGAGCTTTTGCAGGACCGGGACGGGCTGGTTTTGGGCGTCTGCAACGGCTTCCAGGCGTTGATCAAACTGGGTCTGGTCCCCTATGGCAAAATCGTCACCGGCTCACCCGAGGATCCCACCCTGGCCGTCAACGCCATCGGCCGCCATCAGAGCCGTCTGGTCCACACCCGGATCAGCTCCACACGCTCTCCCTGGCTGAGCGCCTGCCGGGTGGGCGATATCCACACCATGCCCATTAGCCATGGCGAAGGGCGGTTCGTGGCCGAGCCCGGCCTCCTGCGCACCCTGATCGACCGAGGACAGGTGGCCGCCCAGTATGTAGATGAGCAGGGCCGTCCCTCCATGGATCCGTTGGTCAACCCCAATGGATCCGAGATGGCCGTCGAGGCCATCACCAGCCCGGACGGCCGGGTGCTGGGCAAGATGGGCCACACGGAGCGCAGCGGCCCCGACCTGTACCTCAATGTGCCCGGAAAACGTACGCAGCCGCTTTTCCAATCGGGAGTGGACTACTTTGCCGCCTAGGGGAAAGGACGTAGACCATGTCGTTGGAGCTTGAAGGCATCCACGAGGAGTGCGGGATCTTCGGGGTCTGGGGACACCCCGATGCTGCCCGAATGACCTACTTCGGCCTGCACGCCCTGCAGCACCGCGGCCAGGAGGGTGCCGGCATCGTTTCCAACGACCAGGGGCACCTGATCGGACGGCGGGGCCTGGGCCTGCTCACTCAGGTCTTCCCGGACGAGTCCAGCCTGGCGCCGCTGACCGGGAACCGAGCCATCGGCCATGTGCGCTACGCCACGACCGGTTCAGGATCCATCGAGAATATCCAGCCCTTCGTCTTCCGCTTCCACGACGGTGACATAGCCCTGGCCCACAACGGTAATCTGACCAACTGCACCAGCCTCAAGGCACAGCTGGAGGATCAGGGGGCCATCTTCCATTCCAATTCCGACACCGAGGTGCTCATGCACCTGATCCGGCGCAGCCCTGAAAAGGACTTCATGGCGGCGCTCAAGCAGGCCCTGCGCCAGGTCCATGGCGGCTTCGCCTACCTGCTCATGACCGAAGACGCCATGATCGGCGCCATGGACCCCAACGGCTTCCGCCCCCTCTCCCTGGGCCAGCTGCCAGGAGGGGCCTATGTCCTGGCCTCGGAGACCTGCGCCTTGGATCTGGTCGGCGCCACGCTGGTCCGGGACATCGGCCCCGGCGAAATCGTCCGGGTGGATGACTCAGGCTACAGCATCGAGCGCTATACCGATCAGACCTGCCTGTCCATATGCTCCATGGAGTTCATTTACTTCGCCAGGCCCGACTCCAATATTTATGGGGTCAATGTCCACTCGGCCCGCAAGCGGATGGGGGCCAGGCTGGCCCGTGAGGCCCCGGTGGACGCCGACATGGTCATCGGGGTGCCCAACTCCTCCCTGTCCGCCGCTTCAGGATATGCCGAGGCGGCCGGGCTGCCCAACGAGATGGGGCTGATCAAGAACCAGTATGTAGCACGCACCTTCATCCAGCCCAGCCAGGCCATGCGCGAACAGGGTGTCAGAATGAAACTGGCCGCTGTGCGCGGTGTCGTGGCCGGCAAACGAGTGGTGGTCATCGATGATTCCATCGTCCGGGGCACCACCTCGCGCAGAATCGTCCGCCTGCTTCGGGAGGCCGGGGCCAGCGAGGTGCACATGCGCATCGCCTCCCCGCCCCTGCGCTACCCCTGCTACTACGGCATCGACATCCAACGGACCTCCGAGCTGATTGCCGCCAAGAAGTCCGTGGAGCAGATCAGGGAAGCCATTGAGGCCGATTCCCTGGCCTACCTGAGTCTGGACGGTCTGGTGGATTCCATCGGCCTGGGTCGTGATGCACCCTACCAGGGACTCTGCGTGGCCTACTTCAACGGAGACTACCCAACGCGGCTTGACGACTACGAGCAGGGCTTCCTGGCCTCGCTGACCCCAGAGGACCGGGCCCGGCTGGAAGCCTCCAAGGGATCCTACGGGCTTGACATGCCTGCGGGGTCGGGGCAGAAGACAGACCAATGAGCACTAGCGAAGAGCAAAACAGACAGCGCAGAGAAAGGGGCATCCATGCCGAAGGCATATGAGCAGGCTGGGGTATCGGTGGAGGCCGGATACGAACTGATCGACAGGATCCGTTCCCATACGGCTAGAACCCGTAGGCCGGGCGCCGGCGACATCGGCGGCTTCGGCGGCGACTTCGATCTGTCTGCGCTCAATTACCGCCACCCGGTCCTGGTCTCGGGCACTGACGGCGTGGGCACCAAGCTGATGGTAGCCCGGGAAGCCGGCCGCCATGACACCATAGGCCAGGATTGCGTGGCCATGTGCGTCAATGACATCATCGCCCAGGGGGCCGAGCCGCTGATCTTCCTGGACTACATCGCCTGCGGACACAATGACCCGGCTCTGCTGGAGCAGGTGGTCAAGGGTGTGGCCGACGGCTGCGTCCAGGCCGGGGCCGCCCTGGTAGGCGGCGAGACCGCTGAGATGCCCGACATGTACCAGCCCGACGAGTACGATCTGGCCGGATTCACCGTGGGTGTGGTCGAGCGTGAGTCCCTGGTGGACGGTTCGGCCATCAAGGAAGGCGACCAGCTGATCGGTCTGCCCTCCTCGGGCGTCCACTCCAATGGCTTCTCCCTGATCCGCCAGGTCCTGCTGGACCAGGGGGGCATGAAGCTGGAGGATCGGCCCTACCAGCTTGACGGACGGACCCTGGGAGAGGAACTGCTGACCCCCACCCGCATCTACGTCAAGGCCCTGCGCCCGCTCTTCGCCTCGGGCCTGCTCAGGGGCGCAGCACACATCACCGGCGGCGGCTTCGTGGAGAAGGTGCCCAGGATCCTGCCCGAAGGACTGGCCGCCAGCTTCGACCTGAATGCCTGGCAGGTGCCGCCCATCTTCACCATGATCGAAGAGATGGGCAGGGTCGACCATCTGGAGATGTACAACATCTTCAACATGGGCATTGGGATGGTTCTGGTGGTTTCCCCTGACCAGCTGGACCAGGCCCGCGCAGTCCTGGATGAGGAGCAGGAGCCCTACGCCCTGATCGGACGGGTGACAGATGCTCAAAACGGCCAGCAGGTCATCCTCAATGAAAACGGTCGTCAGTAAATAGCGAGAGGAGCCCATCATGACGGACAAGGTACTGGTCATCGGGTCGGGAGCCAGGGAGCACGCTATCGCCACCACCCTGCTGTCCGGGCCAGGAGTGGATCATGTCTGGTGCGCCCCGGGCAACCCCGGCATGGAGCCGGACGGCATCAGCCTGCTGCAGGTGGATTCCTCGCAGCCTGAACAACTGATCGCTGCTATACACGAGCTGGGGATCGACTGGGTCTTCGTCGGACCCGAGGCCCCACTGACCGCTGGGCTGGTAGACGACCTGCAGGTTGCCGGCATCCCCGCCTTTGGTCCTACCAAGGCTGCGGCCCGCATCGAAGGATCCAAGGGCTTTGCCAAGGATCTGATGCGCAGGCATGGGATCCCTACCGCCGACTATGAGGTCTTCCACGACATGGAGACAGCCAAGGCCTATGTGCGCTCGCACGGGGCGCCGGTAGTCATCAAGGCTGACGGGCTGGCAGCCGGCAAGGGCGTGACGGTGGCCGCCGACCTTGACCAGGCCATGCAGGCCCTGGATGCCATCTTCATCGATCATAAGTTCGGGCAGGCTGGAGCCCAGGTGGTCATCGAGGATCGGCTGGTGGGCCAGGAGTGCTCGCTCATGTGCTTCGTCAGAGGCGAGCAGTTCTGGCCCATGCCCCTATCCCAGGATCACAAGCCCGCCTATGACGAGGATCGTGGTCCCAACACCGGCGGCATGGGGGCCTACTCCCCTCTGCCGCAGTTCGGCCCGGAACTGACCCAAAAGGCCCTGGATACCATCGTTGCCCCCACCGTCCGTGCCCTGGCCCAGGAAGGTAGCCCCTTCACCGGAGTCCTGTACACAGGATTGATGGTCACCGACCAAGGCCCCCAGGTCATCGAATTCAATGCGCGACTGGGGGATCCGGAGACCGAGGTGGTGCTGCCTGCGCTGACCAGCGACTTGGGCACGGCCATCCGCACGCTGATGGAGGGCGAAGAGCCGCAATTCACCTGGGACGACTCCCACAGCCGCTTGGGAGTGGTTCTGGCAGCCCAGGGCTATCCCGGCAATCCCAAGACCGGGGTGCCCGTGCCGCTGATCGCCCCGGAGCAGGATCTCAGAGCCTACTACGCCGGAGTGTCCGGCTCGGCTTCCACTGGCCTGACGTCCTCCTCGGGAAGGACCGCCCTGGTCGTGGCCCAAGGCGACGACCTGGCCCAGGCCGCCCGGCGAGTCTATGACCGGCTGGACGGATTGTCGATGCCCGGACTCTTCTATCGACACGACATCGGCCACCGCGGACTGGAAGCCTAGTTGGCCGAACTGGTCGAGCTCTCTCGGTCCTTGTCCCGGTTCTGCTCTTCCTGACGGACTTGCTCCTTGGCCTGCTCTTTGGCCTGGCGCTTCTTTTCAGCCTTCTGTCGGGCAGCATCGGAGCGGCGGGTGGGCGTGGCAGTGAAGCCCGTCCCCTGCAGGTAGTGTTTGCCGGCCATGATGTCGTACTGGATCAGCTTGTAGTCGTTCAGGAGCTGTCGAGTGGCTTTGTCGAAGTCTCGGGCATTCATGGGCTGGCCCTGGGCATTCAGATAGTTGGTCTGCCCTGCCGGTATTCTGTTCCAGTCCTGGATCTGGTTGGCCACCGGAGGCTCAATGGCGCTGATCTTTTCGTGGAGCTCGGTCAGGAAGGCCGTAAAGGGCGAGACCTTGGCATCCATGTGCTCGGCCGCCTGGGCCTGGAAGAAGTTGGGCGAGGAATAGGCACTGTTGCTGACCTGTGCTCCCGAAGCATCCGAAGCCTTGTTCGACCAGATGAAGTAATCGGTCAGATGCAGGGCCAGGGAGTTGCGCTCGTCCCAGCTTGCCGTGCCATAGATGCCGGGCAAATGATCCCCGTAGAAAACCACGGTGACCGGCTTGCTCTGGGAGTCCAGGCTGTTCAGAAAATCGGCGGTAGCCTGATCACTCAGGCTGACCCCCTTGGCGTAGGTGCGTATGGATTGCATCTCATCGTCGCCCAAGGGTCTATTGGGGTCGGATGAACTGACCGAGAAGCCGTTGTTGTCATACCAGTCGTTGTAAGGCATGTGATTCTGCATGGTGATGACCTCGACGAACTGGTTGCCCCTGTCGTCGCCCATCTGCTCCAAGGCGGATTCGTAAGCGGAGCGATCCCCCACATACTGGCTACGGTCGATGCGGTCCTGGTGGGCTATCTGGTCAGGGCCAGTCAGCGAGTAGAAGTGCGAGAAGCCGAACTTCTTGTAGTTCTCGGCCCTGGAATACATGGAGGACTCATAAGGATGGAAGGCCAGGGACCTGGATGGCGTCCCCCAGGCCTGATTGACCGTAGGTATCCAGTTCAGGTGAGGGATGACTTGCTGATAGGGAGAGGTCAGCGAGGGATCGAAATTGGCCATGGATAGGCCGGTCATGGCCTGGAACTCCAGATTGGCCGTGCCCCCGCCGTATCCGGAGGAGAGCATGAGCCCGCTGGTGGTCCCCCCCTTGATGGATCTGATATGAGGCATGGGGTCCTGGTTGAGCGCGACGCCCGGCACTCGTGTGGGATCCGAGAACGACTCGGAGAGGATGTAGACCAGGCTCGACTCATTCATATAGGCCTTGCGGTCATGGTTGATGCGGTCCGCCGAAAGCTGGTAGCGATGGGCCAGGGACTGCATGGTGGCACGACTGTATCCCGCGGGCTGGTCCATGACCTTGGGCCGCAGCTGCCGGGAGAATGACACGAAGACCCCGTTGCGCTGGGCGTCATAGACCGAGTCCCACATGGAGGGTATGTCGCCCATGAACTGCGAGAAACGATAGGCGGGACTGCCATACGTGCCCACAGTAGACATAAAGACCGCCACCACCAGAACCGGAACCAGGACCCCTGCCGTACGCAGCCCGGCGCCCAAAGGCTTGTTGCCAGTAGCCACCGGACGGCCACGACGGGCATCCATCCGTGTCAGCACCCAGCACAGCGCTCCGAGGACGATCAGGGCCACAACACCCAGCCCGATCATGATCAGGGACCGGGCCGGCAGGAAGGAGACCAGGTTGGCCGCATCAGCATGGAGGAAATCCAGATCCGAGGGCAGGATGGCCTCATAACGGGCACGCACCTTGAAGCGTTCAATGACCGCAATGACCGCACAGATGGCCAGAATCAGGCCTGATGCCGCCCAGAAGCGATTGGTCAGGTAGGTCAGAGCCAGGTAGACCAGGCCCACAGCCAGCATGTTGAGCACCAGGACGAACCGACGCTGGGTCCAAATGGCCGAGATGAAGCCCCAGAATCCAATCAGCGGGTTGGACAGCTCGACGCGGGAGCTGTTCAGAGAGACCCCCCACTGCAGGATGCCCACCGACAGGAAGTCAATCAGGATGAAGGCGAGCAGGTAGACCCACCCGCGTACCCGAAGACGTCCGGTCATGTTCTGCATCCAGGATGTCCACCGGCCGGGCTGACGCTTACGATCCTTCACCGCATACTCCTGACTTTGGCGATTGGGCCCACTGGGCCTTTACCCATACCTGTGCCATTGTTCCCATCAAGGACGACAAGCCCCACGAAAACACCCCTTAGCGAACATCAAGCGCAAGCGGACTCATCAGGCCTTGGTGCCCGGCACCTGCTGGACCAGGGCGCTGATCCAATCCTCCAGGTTCCGGTACTTATCGGGGCGCTGCTCGCTGACCTCGAACACCGGCACATGCGCCTTGCCAGCCTCAACAGCCAGCTCCTTGGAGGTTCGATTGACTTCTTGGGTGTTGAGGACCAGCATGTCCAAGCGTCCGGACGTCAGCAAATGGCGGAAGGCCACCAGGTCCTCAGGGGAGGGTTCACTCTCGTTGGCGGCCGCCCGCAGGTACCCCTCGGGGGTCAGATCCTCCATGCCCAGATCATGACAAAGATAGTAGGCAGCCGATTCCGTGGCCGCATAGTGACGCCCCTGGGTGTGCTTGCGCGCATCGGCAATCTGATCGTCCAACCGGGCCTGCCGACCCTGCCAGTCCTGGTAGGCCTTGTCGAAGCCAGCCGCTCGGTCTGGACGCAGCTGCCGGTAGGCCTCATGCACGGCCTTGGCAGCTGCCCCCCTGCCCTCGGAGGAAAACCAGAGATGGGGGTTGTCGCCGGTCTTGCGCCCTGCTGCCTTGGATACGTCCACCAGTTTGGCCTGTCCGGTTTCCGCGGCCTTGGCAGCCCAGTCGTCGATGCCGGCCCCGTTGACGATGACCAGATCTGCACGACTGATCCGGGCGATGTCCGCCGTTGTCGGCTCATAGTCGTGGGCATCAGTCGAGGTGTTGCTCAGAACGGTATCCACACGGGCCTGGTCGCCGCCCAGGTCCACGGCCAAGGACTGCCATTGGTTGATGCTGGCCACCACCTGCAAGGGGCGGGATCCCGTGGACGACGAGGACGATTCGCTCTTTCCGCAACCTGTCAGACAGATCAGCAGGGTCAGTCCGGCCAGGAGGGCGGCGACCAAGGTGCGGGTCCGGCGGAGGCGTGGGCTGCTGGCATGCATGAATGGGGGGTTCCTTCCTAGCGGCAGCATGGGACGGACCTGTCGTCAGGCTCGCCGACCGTTACTGAGATTGATTATCAATAAATCTACCATAGACGAACCCATGACCGGAATCTGAAGATGCGGTCTTGGCGAGCATGAATGACTGCTCAAATGGCTGCCATGCGACCGGACACTCCCTATACTGAACTGCGGATGTATTTTGGCTGGAAGGAATGGCATGGGTGCATGGCTGGCAAAGGTCCATCTGACCCAGGGGTGGCTGCCTGCGTCAATATTTTCGCTGACAGCCCTGGCCCTGATCGTGCTGACGCTGACCGGGCTGACGCACGGACGCTGGCGGACCCTGCTGCGCCAAGTGGCCATTGCCCTAGGCATAGGAGGCCTAGGGCTGTTGGCCACCTGGCTGGTCTCCGATGTCTTTATGCTCTTCGGTGTCTCCCTGGGCTGGATGGTCATCATCAGCGTGGCCCTGGGGTTTCTGGCAGTGGGGTTTGCCGTCTGCATCCTGATCACTGCACGTGGCTGGCGCCGGATTCTGGCCGCCCTGACCGTCCTGCTTTGCCTGCTGTCCACCGGGCTTCGAGTGGATATCATCTACGGGGAGTTCACCACGCTGGGATCCCTGTTCAGCGTCTCCCTCTACCCCGACTACAGAGACCATAAGGCAGCCAAACCGGCCATGAGCGTGGCACAGTGGCGATCCTTGGCCTCACGGGGCAAACTGCCCTCGCATCCCAGCGTCGGCCGCTCCTACAGCATGCGCATCCCCAACAGCCGCTCCCGATTCGCAGCACGGCCAGCTGATATCTACCTGCCGCCTGCCGCCCTGAGCGACAAACCACCCGCGCTGCCTGTGTTCGTGCTTCTGGCCGGCCAGCCAGGAAGCCCCGATCGCCTCTTCACCGCCGGAGCCATTCCAGCCATGATGGATGCCTACGCCGCCCAGCACGACGGTCTGGCACCAGTAGTGGTCTCCCCCGACCAGAACGGTGCATCCTCTCACAACAGCCTATGCGTGGACTCCCCCGTCTACGGGAAGGCCGAAACCTACCTGAGCAGTGACGTCCCCGCCTGGATCCGCGCTGAACTGCCCGTCGCCAGCCAGCCCCGGCAATGGGCCATCGGCGGATTCTCCCAGGGCGGGACCTGCTCCACCCAGCTTGGGGCACGGCATCCCCATGTCTACGGAAACATGCTCCCAGCAGACGGAGAGCTGGAACCGACCCAGGGTCGGCAGGAGCAGATGATCCGCGACTACTTCGACGGCGACCGAAAGCGCTTCCTGGCCCAGGTTCCGGCCAGGGCCATGCTGGAGCGGGCGCCATCCCGCCAGCTTCTGTTCACCGCAGCCGGGTCCAATGACAAGGAGTCCCAGCACAATATGATGGTCATCGCCAAGGCCGCCAACCAGGCAGGCATGAAGGTGCGGGCCGTCATCACCCAGGGGTCGGGCCATGACTGGCATACCGTCAAGACCGCTTGGAAACCCGGGCTGGAGTGGGTGGGCCAAGCCATGGGACTAGGTCCTATGTCCCGACCAATTGAAGATTTCCCGAACATTACCGAAACACACATCGGCTGAACCGCCGGCAGGTCAGAGCGTCCAAACCGATAAGCAGAAAGAGCCGCCGCAATCATGGAGACAACACATAAGGGATCCGGACTGATGGAGCCTTCGGCCAAGACCGTGCTTCTGCGGGACCTGACCCGGTGGGTCAGACGTCACGCTCTTGCACTGGCTTTCAGCCTTGCACTGGTCCTGCTCAACCTGATCAGCTGGCTGCTGATCTGGCTGCTGCGCATCCCCGGCAGGACACGGCTGGGCATGCCGTTGTCCGACCTGATCATTCACCAGGTTCCGCATCCGGTCCACGGCCCGGGCCGCCCCTCGCTTCTGGTCCAGTTCGGTCGGCTGCTGGTATCCTTGGTCATCACTCCTGGCCCCCTGCAACTGGCCATAGATGTGGCCCTGGTCCTGGTCATGCTGTGCATCGCCGAGACCCGACTCGGTCGCAGGCGCACCGTGCTGGCGGCAGTCATCAGCACGGTAGGCGGCGTGGCTGTCGGGCTGATCATCTGCACCCTGATCAATGCACTCCAAGACCATTGGGCCTGGTTCATCCGAGTGCCCATGACGCTCAGCCCCATCATCCTGGTGGTCGGATCCCTGATGGCCTCCATCCCCTTCAGCGACTTCCTCTGGCGACGCAGGATCGCCACCATAGGCTACACGGCCTTGATATTGATGGTGCTGTATACCGGCAATCCCGGCTACTATTGCGCCCTGGCTGCAGCCCTGATCGGCCATCTGACCGGCCACCTCTGGCACGGACCGGTCCAGGACGCCAATCCGCATGGCCGCAGCGGATCCTATGAGACCCGCCACCTGCTGGGGGCCATCTCCACGGTTCTGGCTCTTGGCCCTCTGGTCACTGTCTCCTCCAGGATCCGCGCAGGATTCTTCACTCCGCTGGGCATGTTCCTGGGTTCGGACCCCGGCGGCAGCGCTGCCCTGTCCCGCTGCCTGGCCGAGAACAACCAGGCCAGCTGCTATGCCCAGTATGGTCTGGTCGCCGGCCGAGCGCCCACCGGCGTCTCGTCCCTGATCATGCCCACCCTGGTACTACTGGTGGTGGCCTGGGGCATCTACCATGGCCGCCGAGTTGCCGCTGTCACCGGTCTGGTGCTCAATACCCTGACCATCGTCCTGGCCGTGCTCTATTTCCTGGTCTTCCCCCTGACCATCGGCGACGGCCTGTCTCGGGTCATCCACCACGGCGCCCTGCCCTCCCTGATGATCATCACCCTGCCGCCGCTGATTCTCAACTGGTTCCTGGCACGCAACCTGCACATCTTCCTAGTGCGAACCAAGGCCTCGCGCCTGCAGGTGGGCTGGGCAGCCATCGTCCTGGCCTTCCTGGCCACAGCCATGGGCTATCTGGCCTTCACCGCCGCAAGCCCCGGATCCTTCCACCCCTGGCCCACCACCGGCAGAGCGCTCTCCCAGCTGCCCGAACTCTATCTGCCCAATGGAGTGGCCTCGCGCTTCCGCCCAACCCTGGTCCCACGCACGCCCACGGGGATGATCGTCAGCCACGGGGTTGGACTGATCTTCTGGCTGGCGGTCCTGGTGGTTCTGCTCTCCTGGATGCGCAGCTCGGTCATCCAGAACGGCAGCGAGCGCCAGGAGGCCGATCGGCTGGTCGAGTACGGGGGCGAGAGCATGTCCTTCATGACCACCTGGGAGGGCAACAGCTACTGGTTCTCGCCCAGCGGCCGGTCGGCCATTGCCTACCGGCTTTTGCACGGCATCGCCCTGACCACCACTGGCCCATTCGGCGACACTGACGAGTATGCAGACGACCTGGACGAATTCACGCGCTTCTGCAGCGCCCACTCCTGGTCACCGGTCTTCTACAGCGTCCACAAGCCTCAGCGCGATCTGCTCGCCTCCCGTGGCTGGTCCACCCTGACGGTCGGTTCGGAGATGGTGGTCACCCCCAGCCTTTGGCAGACCAAGGGCAAGAAGTGGCAGGACATTCGCACAGCCATCAACAAGGCCAAGCGCGACAAGATCACCGACGTGTTGACCACATTCAACGATGCCTCATGGGATGTCCAGTCGCAGATCGTTGACATCTCCGAGCAGTGGGCCGAACTCAAGGCCCTGCCCGAGATGAAGTTCACCCTGGGTGGCCTGGATGAGCTGAGGGACCCGCGCATGGCCATCCTCTACGCCGTGGACGACCAAGGCAAGGTGTTGGCCGTGACCAGCTGGATGCCCACCTACCGCCAGGGCCAGGTAATTGGATGGACCCTGGACTTCATGCGACACAGGACCGACAGTCCCAATGGGATCATGGAGTTCCTGATAGCGCGCATGGCCGAACGACTGCGCGACCAGGGCACGGCGGAATTCATGAGCCTGTCAGCCGCTCCCCTGGCCGGCATGGACAGCAGCGAAGACGATGGGGATGATCAGAGCGAAGATCGGACTGCCTTCCTGCAGCACGCCCTGCATCTGGTGGCCGACCTGATGGAGCCAGCCTATGGCTTCCGCTCGCTCTTCTTCTTCAAGAAGAAGTTCCAGCCCAGCGAACACCCGGTCTATATCTGCTATCCCGACCCGGCCCAGTTGGCCCAGATCGGTTTAGCTGTAGTCCAGGCCTACCTGCCCAATCTCAAGGCTTCGCAGGCCTGGGATGCCATCAAGACCATCATGCCCAAGGGCCGGGAGGATCACTGACATCCGCCTGATCGGATCGATCACGACAGCTGCTGCACAGGCCGTAGACCTCCAAGGTGTGCGAGGAGACTGTAAAGCCATGTTCAGCCGCCACGGACTTCAGCCAGCCATCATCGGGCGGGCTGATTTCGACGGTCCTGCCGCAGCGTTCACAGACCAGATGATGGTGGTGCCTACGCTGGGCCAGGCAGACCCGGTAGAGGCGGATGCCTCCATGCTCAATGCAGTCCAGGCTGCCGGACATATGCAGGGAACCCAACTGACGATAGACCGTGGCCAAGCCGATTCGCTGGCCCGAATCCCGAAGAAGCCTGTGCAGCTCCTTGGCTGAGACGAAGTCATTCTGGGCCTGAAGAACCTTCCAGATGGCGTTCTTCTGCCGCGTCCGGCGACTGACGGATGAGCCAGCGTTCATGATGAGACACACTCCTTGGGCTCCACCAAGCCTACATCCGGATTGCCAGGGCAGATGTGAGGATTCGGTTCAGTCCAGGTCGGACCAACAGCCTGTGGCCTCCAGATCCTGGGCAGTACGCTCAGGATCGTCGGTCAGCACCGTCAGATGCCCCATCTTGCGGTCGGTGCGCACTTCGGCCTTGCCGTAATCATGCAGGAACCATTCAGGGTGCTCACCCAGCAGCCTCCTGACCGGAGCCACATGCTGGCCCAGAACGTTGACCATGACCGCCGGGCTGAGCAGGCGAGGGTCAGGCAGGGGCCACCCAGCGATGCCCCGGACGTGGGCATCGAACTGGTCCATGGAACAGGCCTCGATAGTGTAATGACCGGAGTTATGAGGGCGCGGGGCCAACTCGTTGACCACCAGACCGCCGTCGGGCATGACAAAGAGCTCAAGGGCCAAGGTCCCGGCCAGCTTGAAACCGCCGGCCAAAGTCAAGGCCATGTCACGCGCCCGGTCAGCCATCTCAGGCTCGACCTTCGCCGGCGCCAGAGTCATGTGCAGGATGTTGTGACGATGCTCGTTGCGCACCATGGGGAAGGTCACATAATCCTTCCCGTTGCCTGAAACCAGTATGGAGGCCTCGAAGGCGAAGTCCACGAACCCCTCCAGCACGGAGGACGGGAAGTCACGGCCTTCCATCCGTCCTTTCAGGGCCTGCAGATCCTCCTTGGTGCGCAGGACTGCCTGCCCGTGGCCGTCATAGCCGCCGGTTCGCGTCTTGAGCACAGCGGGCATTCCCAGCTCTTTTAGGTCTGCGTCAAGCTGGTCAAGACTGTCAACCTGCCTCCAAGGGGCGGTATCGATGCCATGGCGGTTGATGAAGGTCTTCTCGTGGACCCGGTCCTGGGTGACCCTGAGCAGGTCGGTCCCCTGGGGGATGGCCACATGGTCCCTCACCTGATCCAGTGCGTCGGCATCCACGTTCTCGAATTCGTAGGTGAGCACATCGCTGCGTTCGGCAAGCCGCTTGAGGGCATCCAAGTCCCCATAGTCGGCTGTCTCCTGGAAGTCGGCTACCTGGGCCGCGGGAGCATCGGGCGTGGGGTCCAGCACACCGATGCGGAACCCGTGGTAGCGGGCGCTTAGGGCCATCATCCGTCCCAGCTGGCCACCGCCCACGATACCGATGACGGACCCCGGCTCCAAATGATCGATTCTTCCCTTGGTCTCCTCAGACAAGCTGGGCATTGGACGCCTCCACGGATCGGGCCAGCTCGGCACGGTAGTCATCCAGGGCCTGAGCCAGCCTTGGATCGTTGATGGAAAGAATCGAAGCCGCCAACAGGCCGGCGTTGGTAGCCCCGGACGCCCCAATAGCTGTGGTCGCCACAGGAATGCCGGCGGGCATCTGCACGATGGACAGGAGTGAATCAACCCCGCTCAGGGCGTGGGATTTCACTGGCACCCCGATGACCGGCAGCGTGGTCTGAGCCGCCACCATCCCAGGCAGATGGGCTGCTCCTCCGGCCCCGGCGATGATGACCCCTATGCCCTGGCTCCGGGCCTGATGCGCGAACTCCGCCATGCGCCCAGGTGTGCGATGGGCGGAGATGACCTCCTTGGTATAGACGATAGCGAACCGGTCCAGCATCCGACAGGCTTCCTTCATCGTCTCCCAGTCGCTCGATGATCCCATGATCACTGCGACGCGTGCCCCTTCATGTGTATTGTCAGCCATCGGCCCTCCAATGTTCATGCACATCCGATACTACGCAAGGCCGGGGAGAAGCCGATTAATCGTGACGGTCCTATGAATGTAAGGGCCGGGCCTGGTGAACATCGGGCTTTCAACGGTTCCAAACCCCCTTCCCAGACCTAGAATCATTGGATTGCATTACAGAAACCGACAGGAGGGTTATGGGCAAGCTTCTGGACAGCATCGACTCCCCACAGGATCTGAAGGTTCTCTCCTTGGAAGAGCTGAATCGACTAGCCGACGAGATCCGTCAGCTGCTGATCCGCTTCTGTCGACGTCACGGCGGCCACCTGGGCTCCAACCTGGCCACCATCGAGCCCATCATCGCCCTGCACTATGTCTTCGATATGCCTCATGATCATCTGATCTTCGACGTCTCCCATCAGGCCTACACCCACAAGATCCTGACCGGTCGGCGCCGGGCCTACACGGACCCGGAGTCCCAGGAAGATCTTTCCGGATTCACCTCGCCCAAGGAGAGCCCCTACGACGACTTCATGCTGGGGCATACCGGCACCTCCATCGGCTTGGCCTGCGGAATGGCTGCCCACCGGGATGCGACCGGAGGCAGGGCCAACATCATCGCCTTCATCGGTGACGGCTCCCTGAGCAGCGGACCGGCCTTCGAGGGGATGGACTGGGCTGCAGAACAGGGCGGCAACCTGATCATCGTGGTTAATGACAACGAAATGTCCATCGCCGAAAACCACGGAGGGCTTTACAAGAGTCTGGCGGCCCTGCGTGCCAGCGGGGGACACAGCTCAAACAATCCCTTCCGCGCCCTTGGATTGGACTACCGCTACGTGGAGGAGGGCAACCGCATTGAGGACCTGATCAAGGCCTTCCGCCAGGTCAAAGACACTGACCATCCGGTGGTGGTTCATATCCATACCCGCAAGGGACTGGGACTTGGTCAGGGCAGCCAAGGACAGATAGGATCGACTTCGATGGCCCAGAGCGATGGGCAAACAGCTCATATGACTTCCCTGCCAGATTTGCCCGCCGAGGGTCCGGTGGAGGCCAACCACTGGCAGGACGGCTTGGACTCCCTTAACCGTCTGCCCAACTCACGAAAGACCTACGGAAGAATGGCCATGCAGGCCCTGGAGGCCAGGTTCTCTCAAGAGCCGGGTCTGACGGTCATCTCCCCCGCTACACCGCTGTCCAACGGCATCGATCCCGACTTCCGCCAGCGGGCCGGCAACCACTACCGGGACGTGGGCATCGCCGAATCCCACGCGATAGCCTATGCCGCTGGCATCGCCAAGGCCGGAGGCACTCCCGTGGTCGCCACCTCAGCTACCTTCTTCCAGAGGGCCTACGACCAGATCGAGCAGGAGATGGCCTTGAACGGCAGTGCGGTGACCCTGCTGGTTTTTTCCACCGGCATCGCCAAAACCGATGCCACACATTCCGGCACGGCCGACATGGTCATGATGCGAGGCATCCCCGGACTGACCTGCCTGGCCCCGACCAACGGATCCGAGTTTCTGGACATGTTGGCCTGGGCTACTGGCCCGGCCCGGCAGCCTGTGGTCATCAGGGTGCCCGGCGAGCGCACGCTGGCTGCAGAACGCGCGGGCAAGCCGATAGCGGGGTCTCCAGATTCCTCGAAGACCGGTGCCGAATGCAGATCAGACGATGCTCCATGGGATCGCTATCGCATCCTGCAAGGGGGCAGAACGGTAGCCCTGCTGGCTCTCGGCGATGCCCTGCCGCTGGGCCGTGACCTTGCTGATTCTTTGGAGAGGTCCACAGGGGTACAGCCCACACTGGTGGATCCTCATCGCTATGACCGTTTGGATGAGCAGACCTTGGATGACCTGGCCAGCACCCACTCCCTGGTGGTCACCATCGAGGACGGCCAGCTGGACGGCGGCTGGGGGCAGACCGTGGCAGCCTACTACGGACCGAGCCAGGTTCGCACCCTGACCTTCGGAGCGGCCAAGGAGTTCAACGACCGGGTTCCCCAGGCCACCCTGCTGGAAAGGTATGGCATGACCGTTCCTGCAATGAGGCAAGCCATATCGGATGCCCTTGGCGACCAGGCTTCACAGATCTGACCCGCCGGTGGACCCAGGCGGGTACAATGAAAGGGTTTGGCCCCGTAGCTCAGCTGGATAGAGCAACTGACTTCTAATCTGTAGGTCGAGAGTTCGAATCTCTCCGGGGTCACCAATAACGCTCCCTGCATTTGCCCAGGCACAGGGAATCTCCCGTTTAGTGCATGTCGCCATAGCAGCATTTGTTCCCTCATGCACGACCTACTCGCCTGAAGACAGAAGGACGGTCAGGTCAAGAGGCTCCAGCAAGAACTTAGGAACCTGCTTTGCACAGGACAT
The DNA here is from genome assembly GCF_007559275.1 of Bifidobacterium apousia. Classification (GTDB taxonomy): domain Bacteria; phylum Actinomycetota; class Actinomycetes; order Actinomycetales; family Bifidobacteriaceae; genus Bombiscardovia; species Bombiscardovia apousia. Next base: position 665,412 of record NZ_VMHK01000001.1, on the reverse strand, counting down.
CGATTGTTCGCGTCACGACACCCGCAGGATGCCATGCGCGCCTTTTTCAGCCAGGCTCATGACGTGATTGACTATGGCATAGTCGCCGGGCTGATCGACCTTGAGCTCGACAAATCCACCTTGGGCCGGCAGCAGCGGCAGGACCTGCGCTCCCGCTGATGAGGATGAGGCAGCAGCGGAATTCCCTCCTGCGCCTCCGCCAATCAGGTAGCGGCCCTCGGTCCAGACCGTGTCGAACTGGGTTCCCACGATATGGAAGGACAGCGGCTGGTTGGGTCCGGCGTCCAGAACCCAGATGCGAACCCTTTGCCCCTTCTCCAGCTTGAGGGGGTGGGCGTCATATTGAAAGGCCCGTCCATTGAAGGTCATGATATCCGGGGTCAGGGCCGCCACTTTTTCCGCATCGGCAGTCCCTCCGTTGGGCCCCAGATAGATTTCAGACTGGACCAGAACGTATTCGGCAGCCACTGGCGGCAGGGTGCCGTCATCGACCACCACAGCCCCATACATGCCGTTGGCTATATGGTTTGACATGGGGTCGCTGCTGCAGTGGTACATCCAAATGCCAGCCCGATCAGCGGTGAAGGTGTACAGGAGCTCCTTGCCTGGCTCTATATTGCGCATCATGGTCTGGGGGACGGCCGGACCGGCATGAAAATCAATGGAATGACTCATGCTTCCCTTGTTCCTTATGGTGACTTCAAAGGTGTCTCCCACCCGGCCTCTGAGCACCGGACCCTGAGCCAGGGGCCGCGACCCCTTATCGCGTGGATCGCCCGCGTCGTCGAAGCTCCAGACCGTGCGCTCAAGCCCTGCTGCCACCTGCTCCTTGCGCTCTTTGACCTCCAGCGTGTACTTTCTGGTTCCTGCCTTCCCATGGTCATCCAAGGGTGGAAGAGCCGCCTTGACCGGGTCGCTCTTCTCAGCCTGCAACTTGAGCTTGGCGGCTGATGGAACATGGCCTAGGGCTGTCTTCCCAGTGGAGGACTGACCTGGCTCGGCAACAGTTCCGCCCTGTGTTTCGATCTTGAGCTCCATGCCCATCTGGCGATGTCCTGCCAGTGAGCACCATCCCAAGGTATCCGCACCTAGGACCCCCACGTCGACCGAGACGCTCTTACCTACAGGGACGGATCCTGTGCTCTTGCCATTGGCGAAAACCAGGTCGTGCCGCTGATCTCCGGTGTTGCGAAAATCCACAACCAGCCGGTCGCCTGCCTTGATGGTGATGACATCCGGCACAAAAGCCATCCCCTTTACCTTGATTGAAGCTCTGCTGGTGTGACCCGTTGGTTGGACGCTCTTCGACGATGCCTCCTGGACGCCTCCGGCACTGGGCGCCGCCCCGACCGAAACAGCCAATGTCGGCCGCAGGGCCATCACAGTCACGGCGGCCACGAGGACCAGCACAGCAGCCGAGGTGGCAATCAGGTCCGTTCTCAGTGCCAAAGTCCCCACGCGTTCGTTTTGCGAACCCCCGGGCTGGCGCCGACGGTAGCGCTTGGACGCCAGGATCTGCTTGCCACGAGCAGCCAGGTAGACCACAGTCAGCATCATGGAGAGGATTCCCAGAACATTCAGCAGGTTCCCCGCCTTCCACAAGGGTGTGTAGAGTCGGATGGCTCCCAGGAGCCTGATCAGCAAGCCAATCTGCATAAGCGCCCAGGCACCCCAAAGGAGGGGATGGAAGGGCAGAGGCCTGCGAATGACCGAGGGGACGATCATGCAGACATGGGCGATGACCATGGTCATGATGAATCCCACAGCCAGCGCGTGCAGTGCCATGTCCCCCCAGTAGGTGCTGGAATCCAGGGGTGCCGCCATCCAGATGAGGGCAGCCAGCAGTCCCCAGGCGTAGGCCGACAGCATGCAGGTGCCCATGAATCCCGGCAGGCCGCCATGACGGAAGGTGCCCTTGGCCACATCATGACTGGCCATGACCAGGAGGAGCAGTCCCAGCGACAGCCCCAGAAGCGGATAGCCGACCGAAGGCGCCATGGCTTGGATCGGCAGCATCAGGACTGTCAGGAGGCTCAGACCCAGGATTCCCGATTCAAGACGAATATCCGAAAAGACCGCCCTGGCCAGCTCCACCCGCTCCCCCACGATGGTCAGAATCAGAAAGAAGAGCCAGGTTGGAGTCAGAACCGAGGCATCCAATCCTGTGACCCAGCCAGCGGCCCCGACCAGACCCACCAGGGATCCGAGAACCTGTATGAGCACCTCTGCAGAAGGCTGCCGACGCCAGATGGCCACATACATGGCTGTCAGAACCAACATGGACAAAGTCCATGGAATGCCGCCAACAAGCTCCACCCTGACCCATGCCGGGGCACCACCATGGCTGGAAACTATCAGCGACAACAGGCAGAGCAGAGACCCCAGCAGACCCAAGGCAGGAGCGAAAAATCCCCAAGAGGGTTTGCTGGATCCGCCGCTGCGATAAGCCACTGCCCTCTCCAGGCCAATGGCAGCGCCCAAAAACCCATAGACCATGAGCCCGCCGTGCAGGTCAGCCAGGGGCACCCTGTCTGAAAGGTGGATCAGATCCGCGCGGATCAGCGCCGCTACAAGACCAAGCAGCGCAGCCAGACCTGCGCCGATGAGGAGGACCATTCTGGATCTGGGCACGGCCATTCTGCCGCCGGACTTACGCATCTTCTGGTCATCCTGCATGAGTCTGTCCGCCTTGTCCTGGGTTGATAATTAATTTGATAGTTATACAATTTAATCGATGAGTCAGGAAATTCAAGCCCGCAAGCAATGGATCCAAGCCCCCGCCAAGCGCAGAAGCGGGGAGGAGATCCGCTCCGCAATCATGGATTACCTGCGTGCGGCAGCCGAACAGACCGGTGCAGGACTAACCGCGCAGCAGATCGGAGCAGTCTTCGGCATCCATCCGACGACCGCTCGTTTCCATCTTGAACGCCTGGTCGAACAGGGTAAGGCAGTCCGTCAAAGAACAGGCAGTGACAGCCAGTCAACCGGTCGAGGCAGACCTGCTGTCATCTACTCCCCCACATCCATGAACCAAGCCAGGGAGGATATGATCTCCTCGCTCTGCCTGGCACTGGAAACTGCCTGTCCCGATACAAGGAGCAGGAATGAGGCCGCCTTGAAAGCGGGGCAGGCATGGGGTCGTACTCTGGCTCGGCAGGACAAGATCAATGCAGGAAAAAGCGTGCCATCGAGCATGAGGCAGACACTGCTGGATGCTCTGACCACCTTAGGTTTTGCACCGGTGAGAGCGCGGCCGGATTCAGCAAGTCTGTATCTGACCGCATGCCCCTTTCTGGAAAGTGTCAGCAACCATCCCATTATCTGCAAGATTCATCTAGGAATGATCCAAGGGCTGGCGGACGGCAGCAATAAGGAGGCCGGCGACAAAAAAGCCAATGTAGTGTTGGAACCCCTGTCATCGCCAAAAGGATGCTTCCTGAAAGTAGCAAAAGCGGACAACCAATCAAAAAGGAGAGCAAAGCAATGACCTACGTGATTGCCCAACCTTGCGTGGACGTCAAGGACAAGGCCTGCGTGGACGAATGCCCGGTGGATTGCATCTACGAGGGCCCCAGGAACCTGTACATCAATCCTAATGAATGCATCGACTGCGGCGCCTGCGAGCCCGTCTGCCCCGTGGAGGCGATCTTCTATGAAGAGGACCTGCCAGAGGAATGGACCTGGTTCAAGGATGCCTCCGAAGACTTCTTTTCCCAGGTCGGTGATGCTGGCGGCGCCCAGGCCCAAGGACCCTACGATCACGACCATCCACAGGTCGCCGCCCTGCCCCACCAGGATAATTTCGTCTGCCTTCAGCCGGAATCACGCGGCCAGCGCGCGGTCTGGGTCCGCAAGGACCAGACGGAATGAAGACCGGTTCAAGCCTGGACGATCACCTGGTCTTCCCAGACTTTCTGGACCGCCCTGTGGATCAGGCCGCCCGGATGCTTCTGGGCTGCCTGATCATTCGGGACTACGATCCGGAAGGCGAACAGGCCAGGGTTCGGATCGTGGAAACCGAAGCCTACGATCAGAATGATCCGGCCAGCCATGCCTATCACGGGCGGTCGGCGCGCAACGCTGCCCTCTTCGGCCCCAGCGGACACATGTACGTCTACTTCACCTATGGAATGCACTACTGCCTGAACATCTCCTGCCAGGAGGACGGATTCGGCGCCGGTGTGCTGATTCGGGCCTGCCAGCCAGTGCAAGGTCTGGACCTTCTGCGCAATCACAGACACGGCCGTCACCCGGACCGGGAGCTGACCAACGGTCCCGCCAAGCTCTGTCAGGCATTGGACATCGACAAGCGCTACTACGGCCATGACCTGAGAACACCGCCCATCCGCTTGGCAGCCGCCGGGCTGGCCCAGGACGAGACCATCAAGGCAACCCCCCGAATAGGCATATCTCGCGCCAAAGAGACTCTGCGAAGGTTCGTCATCACAGGCAATCCCTATCTGTCTCGATAAGCAAGCGAAATGCTTCACTGTTGGCTCCCACGGTCTAACAGCGTGGGTCATTGCTCAATGAAGCGTGACTCGACACAGCTCTGGAAGCGGACAAGCGAGAGCATGACAGCAGCCAGCAGAGCGATGATCAGCATGCCCATGAAACTGCCGGTCACCGGATCCAGACCAAACGCTGACGAGAAAGCCTTGAAGACCCAGGTGGATGCCGTAAAACCGAGGCTGGTTGTGGCTGAAAAGACCCCCATGACCAGCGGATAGCGCTTGTGCTCAGTCAGATTGGACAGATAGAAGGGGCAGGTGGCCATATTGATGGCGCTGCCCGACCCAATCAGAAACGCCGATAAACAAACCAGCGGGAATGAGCGGGTGGTCAGGAAAAGCAGGGCGCCCAAGGCCATCAGAAGGAAGGCGACCGGAATGGTCCATTGCCGGCATACCCGCTTGATGCCGTTGATGCTTAGCCCGACCACGACCGAGGAACCCGTGTTGAACATCAGGGCCACCCCGGCTGCACTGGTACTGCCCAAGCCGTACTTGGCTATGTAGACCGCGAGCTTGTTGTACAGGACCGCGACCAGGAAAATGCTCAGAAACCCGATGAGAATACAGGAAATGGTAGCCCACCAGCATTGTCCGCTTTTTTGAGAGGATGATGCCTCGGATCTTACGGCCTTTTCCGACTCCTCCTCGACGGCACCGACTCCGGGGACCATGAAGATGACCAAGACCAAGGCAGGCAAGGCCAGAAAATAGAGCCAATAGTTGTGCAGCCAACCTCCCTTGGCCAGAACACCACCCAGGGCAAGGACCAGCATGGAAGAGCCATCCTGAACAGCCAGGACCAGCCCCATCAGCGCCGCCAACTGCTTCCCGCGGAAGAACCTGGCCGACAGGCTGGGGAGAACTGTAGTGGCGATACCCACGCCAAACCCGACAACCAAAGCAAAGAGAAGAAGCTGACTCACGCTGCCATGCACAACCAAGGGCATCAAGCCGCCCAGGGCGACACACAGACAGCTGATGCAGGCAGCGGTCCTGAAACTCATTCTGGTCAAGAGCTGACCGAACAGAAGAGCTGAAACTATGGCAGCCGAGGAGCCTATGGAAACCACCGACTCGACAGTGGAAGGATCGGCGCGAGGAAAGGATGCCTGAATGGCCGCCACGGAGGGAGAGATGATGGAGTCAAACCGCGACATGATGGCCAAGGACATGATTCCGATCAGAACCCCAAGATTCCGTCTGGTCAATATCCCTGTGTTCTTAGGCTTAGACGCGCACGGATCCGGTTCCACCGTTGCTGCCTCCCTCTCAATATCAGCGGCACCATTCCTGGTTGATGGGGGTAGTCTCCTCCAGCAGCAGGGCCATGCCAACCAACACGACGAGGAAGAGCAGATTAAAAGCGGTATAGATTTTCAGGTAATCGCCTTTCTTGCCCGGATACTGCTTGACCACAGCCTTGTAGGAAATCAGTGAGGCCATCGAAGCAACCAGGGTGCCGAGCCCGCCCAGGTTGGTACCCAGAATGATCGGGCGCCAGGCTGTCGAAAAACCTGAGACCAGCAGGGCTGTAGGCACATTGCTGATGACCTGACTGCACAGGACCGAGGTAATCAAAGGGTGGATATTGACCAGGCCACTGACCAGGTTGTAGAACTGGGGGATCCTTCTGGCATTGCCTATAAAGATGAAGAAAGCCACAAAGGTCAGGAGCAGTCCCCAATCCACATGCAGAAAGACCCGCCTGTCGCAGATCAGAAAGGTCACCGCCACCACCAGGACCATGGCCCACTGGGGAATCAGCTTGGCCACACCAAGCAGGCAGACAAGAAAGAGCAGGAGGTAGACGGTGATGCGCCATCCGCTGGACTGCTGCATCTCCTTGACCTGAGGCTGTATCCCCTCCTCCCTGGGCGCTAGTATGCTGCGGCGAATCTCTTGCGCATCCATGCCCTCGAACTTGTTCAGATGCTGATTCCTGAAGACGAACCAGCAGCACAGGAAGAGCATCAGAGCTGCAGCCAGGGCATAAGGCGCCATGAGGAGGAGGAACTCACCGGCAGGCATCTCGGAGCGGGCCTTGAGGTATAAGTTATGGGCGTTGCCGATGGGCGTCAGCATGCTGCCCACATTGGCGCCCAGGGTCATCAGGGTGACGATCAGCAGGGCATGGTTCTCCAGGCCGGCCATGATGAGAACAGCAATGGCGAAGGGCACGAAGGTAACCAGGGCTACATCGTTCGTGATGAACATGCTGGAGAAGAAAGGCAGAGAAACCAGCACCAAGGCCAGGCCCCGCACCGATCGGACAAGACTCAGCAGGCCGGCACCAATGGCATGGAAGACCCCGATGCGCTGAAATCCGCAGACCACCATCATGAGGGATCCCAGCTGGGTGAGGGTATTGACGTGGATGTAGCCCAGATACTGCCGGTCGGGAGGAATGAGGATGCAGGATACGAGAGCGATGACTGCCGCGACGACCAGGACGGTCTCGTTTTTCAGCAGTCCGATCACCCGATGTTGCATGGTCACCTCCGGCGAACGAATTCCTCACTTAGTTTACGCGCCCGCCCCCGGCTTACAGGACCTCTCCAGGCGCTATTTTCCGCCCCTAAGCCCAAGGTCGGGACACTCGGCGCTACTGGCTGCTAGCTTGACTGGCCCCGACTTCTGACCCTTGTCGGATACGCATAGAGTCGGATGCCTATGAGACATGGAAAGGGGTCCTGCGAATCAGTACATCCGCAGGACCCCTATCACACCGGAATATTACCTGTCGTTCATTTGTCCCGGTTCGGGAATCAGATAGGACAGAGCCAGGGCGATCAGCACCAGCACGCCGCCGCCGATCATAGCCGCAATGTATCCAGTACGGGCTCCGCCGGATGCCGCCAAGCCGCTCATGCATGCATAGAGGACCGCATAGCTCAGGCCTGAACCCAGGTTGAAGGCTCCGGCGTTGAGTCCCGGCAGATAGCCGGTGTTGTCCGCAGGAGACAGAACCACGCCCAGCCCATTGAGCATAATGTTAGCCGTCCCTGCGTAGGAGACACCTAGGATCAGGGAGAGCGCCACCAGGCTCCAGATGCTGGGAACCAGGCAGACGTAGATGCCAAAGACCAGTCCCAGAACGCTGACAAGCTGACCGACTCTCAGAACCTTAAGATAGCCGAAGCGCGAGGCCAGCATCCCAGCCACAGGGCCAAAGACCAGACCGACCAGGGCATATGGGGTCAGCGTCGCAAAGGAGACGATGCTGGCCTTCAAGCCGACGCCGACCTCGCCATCCTGAGCAAGCGCCGGAACGATCCCGTTCATGATGGCGAAGACGCCGACCATGGTGGTCAGAGTCGTCAGCAGAAGGCCCCAGGTGCGCCGCTGCTTGAGGTAGGTGGTGGTGACCATGGGTGCCAACGTGGTGCTTTCGACTTTCCAGAAGATCATGAAGAAGACCGCAGCAACCAGGATCTCGACGACCACCAGGATCCAGCGCGCTTGAGCCAGCTTCTCGACCTCATTGATAGCCAGGTAAGCCGCCAGGAAGGCTATGCAGAGGAAGACCACGCCGGCCCAGTCCATGCGGGGACGATCGTCTGCATAGCTCTCGCGGGCGAAAACTGCTACTAGGAGGACAGCAATCACTGCAATGGCCACCATGAACCAGAAGACCGACCGGAAGCCGAAGGTGCCGGCCAGCCAACCGCCTAGGATGGCATCCACGCCTCCGATGCCACCGTTGACCGCCGTCAAAACGGCCATGAGCTTGGCGTAGCGGGCCTCATCGGTCACTTCGGCATGCAGCATGATCAGGGTCATGGGTACGACCGGACCGGCCACTCCTTGAATGACGCGCCCAATCATCAGCATCGTCACATTGGGAGCCAGGGCGGAGACCACGCATCCCAGCGCCGTCAGGCTCAGCATGCTCAGCAGCACCTTCTTGCGGCCGGCCAAATCGCCCAGCCGAGGCAGGAAGAGGGAGAAGACGGCACAGGAGGTGAAGAACACCGTTTGTGTCAGACCAATGCTGGAGCTGCTGGCATTGAGCTCGGTTTCCATGGTCGTTAGGGCCGGCGAGAGCATGGAGGCGTTGAGCTGGAAGGCGAAGACGGCGGCCATCAGGGCCGTCATCAAGGCGACAATAGAAGCGCCAGAGCCACCAGCGGTCGTGGCAGCGGGCTTGTCAGTCTTGGGTGCAGCTGCGTTCGAAGTCTTCATTGATTTCATCCAATCGTGGTGATGGCCTTGACCACCAGGTCCCAGAATCCCTGGAAGTCCAGCTTGACAGCCACCTGGGTGTGGCAGTCCTCAGCAGAGGGCTCAGGGCCGCGCAGATCGGCCACGGTCATCCCGCAGGTCAGGTCCCCGCGCAGCTCCACATCAACCGGGCAACGACGGGTGCTCACAACAGAGGGGTCGATCAGATAGGCCACAGTGCAGGGATCATGCACAGGCGGATCCACGAAGTCCTGGTTGTCCTGGTAGGACTTGCGGAAGAAGTCCATCAACCCGCTGACGAAATGGGCCAGATCGGTGCCGATGCCCTCAATGCGCTGCTGGACCACCGGGGTGCACAGGGCCTGATGAGTCAGATCCAGCCCCACCATGGTGACCGGCCAGGGCTCGTTGAAGACGATATGTGCGGCCTCGGGATCCACCTTGATGTTGAATTCAGCAACAGCGCTCCAGTTGCCCACATGATAGCCGCCACCCATGAGCACAACCTCTTGAACGCGATCGACAATGCGGGGTTCCTTGCGAACGGCCATAGCGATGTTGGTCAGGGGTCCAGTGGGAACCAGAGTCACCGTGCCTGGCTCCTCGCGCATGATGGTCTCGATGATCCAATCGACAGCGTGGCCAGGATCCAGGGGGCGGGTAGGTTCGGGGAGCTCGACACCGTCCAGACCCGTCTGACCATGGATGGAGGCGGCTACTTCCTGAGGACGCACCAAGGGCCTATCACATCCGGCATGGACCGGCACCTGGCGCGCATGAGCCTTTTCCAGCACAGCCCTCGCGTTGTAGGTAACCTTGTCCAGACTCTGGTTGCCCCCAACCGTAGTCACTCCGATCAGGTCGATCCGCGGATCGCCTACTGCCAGAAGGATAGCCACCGCATCGTCATGACCTGGATCGCAGTCCAGGATGATCTTGCGCGTCGTCATATACTCGCCTGCGCCTTTCTCATGAATATGTCCTGGGCCATGGATCATGGCCCAGGACATGATACCCCTGATTGGCATTCAATCCTTGTAGGCGCGTGAAGCTGGTCAGACCTGGACGCGGGCGAACCCACCAACTGCCCAGGCCAGTCGATTCCGAAGCTCGGGATCGACTGCGAATAGCCCCAATCCGTGCACCCCTCGTTTGAGCAACACATTGAACTCATGACGAAGGTTATCCACAGGATTCATCTCTGGCTCCGACCGATGATTAGTCGCCAGTGTGTTGCAACTGAACTTCGGTTCAAATTTGATCTTTCCATTCCTATAAGTGACTGATGGTCCAATGATGACCCCCGCGTAGTTGAGGTCAAAACCTTGGATGGTGAATATGGAGCCCACCTCATCGATGGTGAAGGGCAGCTCGGCCCAGGCAATCCGGTGATTTGCAGCAGAGTTTCCCTGGGCCTCATATAGCTCGTAATTCCAAGGCATGGCGAATTCACCATCCCCTTCCTGACCCTCTTCGGCCCACACCCACTGGCCTGAATCCCCTTGGCGCAGTACAACCTGCCAATGACGGGACGAATCCAGTGGATCCGGGTGTTTCTTGCTGCTGTAAGGCCAGTCATAGGTGGCCAGGAGTCGGCAAAGGCCCAAGGAGCCCTCTCCCCTTTGCTCCCTGTCTTTATAACGAATAAACTCCCTTAAATCCTTGGGCGAATCAAAAACCTTAATCTCATAAGGATGCTCCCAAGGATCCGGATGCAGTGGTTCAATGACACCATCCTTGGCTGTCATCCGATCCAGCCAGGCGCAGGTTGCAGGGTCAGCCTGAATACGCATCTGTTGATCCAAACGAACATGACTGACCTGGAAGGTATCCTCGTGCGCCTGACCGTCCCGTGACTTTTCGCGGATATGCATTGGTTGCGAGAAGGCCTTGTCATGCTCGGAACCAGTCAATCCCAGAAGCCGACTTTCCTGGGCATCCACGAACTGGGACCCACGCAAGACTTGTTCGGGATCGAAGACCACGATGGCTACTTTTGCCCGCCGTAGGATGTCATAGAGCTGGTTGCTTCCGGAGTAGCTCTGCGACCCTTGCGTCAGCAACAGGTGCGCCTCGTCAATCAGCACCACATCCGCCTTGGCATCGACGCTATTCATGGGGTCAGCTGCCCTGCCCGTGGACCGGCCATTTCGATTGGTGTGCTTGCTGAACCGGTTGATGAACTGGACAGCCCCGACCACGCACTGACCGCGCTTCTTCTGCAATCCCAGCTTCAGAGCCATCTGGTTGTAGACATTAGCCTGCTCGGTCTGGTTGACAATAATATAAGAACGTTGCCTGGCCTTTGACGAATGGTTATCGTCATCGCCGTTCAAGTTTCCATAGATGCCATATCTAGCACATATTTGATAGAAGAGATGGCTGAGCAAAACGGTCTTGCCAGTCCCTGACATACCCTGAACGACAATGACCTGGGTATCGGCGTCACCATCAATCTGCACCGGACCCGTCGACTCCGTCATCGAGTGGAAACCTTCGCCAGGGTTTTGGATAATCACCGACTCCAACACATGCAGAACAGCCTCTTCAGCCCGCCGTTGTTCGTCGGTGAGTTTGCGGAAGGGCGAGGCCTTGAACAGGGCAGAGTCCAAGATCGCCTTCTCTTCCGGGAACAGATCGGGCTCCATTTCGTGCAGAGTCTGCCAAGCCTTGGAAAAGATGCTGTCGAATTCATCGCTGGTGTAGTACATGTCCTGAGCGTTGGTTCTACGGTTCATAACCAGCTTGACCGCGTCGACGCTCTGCATATACCCCATCAGCCGATTTTCCATATCCAGAGTCAAGGACTTATTGAAGTGGCGATCGCCGATGATGTACTGGCTGACTCTGTCCTGATGATTGCGCATGAATCGCACCAGGCGTTCCCAATCCGTCCGGGTCCGTGGGTCCAGCTCAATGTGCTGCCTGGTTCGAGAACGGATATCGTTGGTTTCCCCGACGTAAACCACATAAGGAGGCTCACCGCCATGCTTTTTGCTGCTGTCCCTTTCGTCGGCAGAGACGATATACACGGTGGGATATCGTAGGAACAGCTCCTCAAGCAGCCTCTCCTCTAAATTACTGCCCTGGCTGCCATCAGCTTTCGCCTGCTTGTACTCTATAATGGCCTTGGAAAAATCCTCATCCCTGAAATCGCTGTAAGGCAGAGTCATCACCACAGGCTGCGGCGCGCTTGATGAATCCATGGTTTTCACTATGCCACGAACCCACACCAATCTGAATGCAGGAGGGCCGACTGATAGGCTCGAAATCATGATCAGCAAGGAAACCGACAGAGCGGTAATGAATTTTGTACACGAGCGCGACTGGGATCAATTCCACACGCCAGCCAACCTGGCCAAATCAATCTGCATCGAAGCTGCCGAGCTCTTGGAATGCTATCAGTGGGGGGATGATCCCAGGGACGGAGATGAAGGCCACGTGACCGACGAACTGGCAGACGTGCTCACCTATTGCATCCAGCTGGCGGATCGGCTGAATCTGGACATGGATCGGATCATCATGGACAAACTGCACAGGACGGCCAACCGGTATCCAGTGGCCACTTCACGCGGTTCCAGCCGGAAATATCGGCCCCTGCAGTAGACAGATTGATTCAGCAGGTCTGCGCAGCCGGTGACCCAGATTGTTCGAGTCGCTTGGCGATCAATGCTGACAGATCATCCAAGGTGACTCCAGCATAGCTATTCATGGAAACGAACTGAGGACCTGAAGAGGTGTCGACCGGGTTGCTGCCGGTATAGGCCACAGTGGTGGCTCCCGATGCCACAGCAGAAGTAATACCAGTCAGGGTGTCTTCGAAGGCCAAGCAAGAGACCATTTGATCAGGACTTGTAATGCCCAGCAGACCCGCCGCATGTAGATAGGGGGCGGGGTCGGGCTTTTGCGCCAGTCCGTCATCCCCACACACATAGTCAGCAAAAGCCCCGTCAGGAGCCTTGGCGACCACAGCCTGAGCCATGCGGCGTGGCGAAGTAGTGACCAGAATGGAGGTGATGCCAGCCTCAACTAGGTCTGCCAAGACGTCACGGACTCCTTCAATCCATGGCATGTGATGCTCCTCCATGGCAATCACCCCGTCAATCAGCAGATCCGGAATCTGATCCTCTGGAAGGTCAAGACCCCGCTCGCGCATCACCCTTGCTACTTTGGGCAGGGGTTTGCCCGAAACCTGCCAACCCATGTCAGTGTTCCAGTCCCCTCCATGCTTGCGCGCTAAATCAACCTCCGCCTGATGCCAGTAGGGCTCTGAGTCGATCAGAGTTCCGTCCATATCCCAGAAGACTGCAAGCGGTCGACGATCCTCAACAGACCGAGTTTTGCCAGTCGACTCGGCACGACTTTCTTCCTTTTGATGCTCCATGTTCATGCATTCACCCTATCGGCAGGGCTTGCCGACAGTCAAAACACCAACAAGAACAGGGGGGGGGGGGCAGCTTATCTGGTCACCAGATCACTCGGCGTTGCCGAAGACCTGGTTGCGCAAGTTGTTGCGCTGGGTCTCGTATTGAGTGAGCTGGCCAAGAAGGTCGAACTTTTCCTGACCGTCGGGCAACTGATTCATCTGATGCTTGACCGAGGCAATCAGCCGCATGTAGGTGGCATCCAACAGCCTTGCCAACAGCTCGGAGGCATACTGACGCTCCTCCGGGCTAGGCTGCCTCAACTGAACATCCGCTTCTTTGGAGCCCTCGCCCCGGTCTTCTTTCTTATTGCCTCTCTTGGAGCCCGGTCCCGAGTCCCGCTGCTTATCCTCCTGCTTATCCAGATTCAGCGGCAGGGGCATGACGGCCAGCTCATTGATGGCCGACTCCAGCATGGGCCCGCCAGCCTTGGTCAAATTATGCATCCACAGCCCCTGGGGCGTCTTCCTGTCGGGCAGCCCTCCGGCTGCCTGCACAGCCCGATAGAGCGAGCGGAAAATCGGAACCTCGAAACTGTCCGGGCTGAGCTGGGCGAAGGCATCCGACCCGACCGCTCTGGGAATCTGGATGAGCACGCCCATGAACTGCTGCTCGCAGATGAAGACAGCATCATCGATGTGATGATAGCCCTGTCGGAGGGCATCCTCACGCTGTATCCTGCGGCGTTGCATGGCATCGTCACTACCCTGGCCCGCACGACCCTCAGATTCACCCGCGCCGTGGCGAGGAGTGCGGACCGCATAGGCATCCTGGTCCTTCACATGCAGCTTACGACGTGCTCTGTTGACCTCCTGACGCAGCAGATCCAGATCCACGCCGATTTTTCTGGCGGTCTTACGGGTATAGGCCCCCACCAGGGAGCGGTCCCTGATCTGGGCCAGGATGGGCGCCACGGCCTTGACTGCCCCCATCTGCCCGGTGGTGTACTGGGTATCGAACATGGTCACAGCGGTATCGATGACGAAGTCATAGAGCGGCCGGGCATGCTCGACCAGGGAACGCACGGCCTCATCGCCATAGCGGATGCGCAGATCACATGGATCCAGATTCTCCCGGGCCACCGCCACGAAGGTCTGCGTCAGAAAGCTCCCGTCAAGGCCAAAGGCATGCAGAGCGGCCTTCTGCCCGGCGGCATCACCGTCGAAGGTGAAAACCACCCGGGAACCCTGGACCGGCCCGATCAGCTGGATGGCGCCGAGGGCGTCGTCGGAGATGAGCCGGCGGACGATCTTGGCATGATCCTCGCCGAATGCAGTGCCGCAGGTGGCTACAGCCGTATCGACACCGGCAAGGTGGCAGGCCATGACGTCGGTATAGCCCTCCACGATAACCACCTGCCGCTTTTTGACGATGGCGTCTTTGGCCAGGTCGATGCCGTAAAGCACCTGGTTCTTGCGGTAGAGCTGGGTGTCCGGCGTGTTGATGTACTTGGCGTTGATGCCGTCGTCCTCGTAGAGCTTGCGAGCGCCAAAGCCGAGGGTACGGCCCGTGGAATCCCTGATAGGCCAGGTGACCCTGCCCCGGAAATAGTCATAGACCCCCCGTTGCCCCTGCCTGGCCAGACCTGCATCCAGCATCTCCTGCTGTGTGAAACCCTTGGTAGCCAGGTGGCGAACCAGATTGTCCCATCCGCGTGGAGCATATCCGCAGCCGAAATGCGCGCTGTCAGCCTGGGAGAAGGTTCTGCCCGCCAAGAGCTTGCGCGCCGCCAGCGCCTCCTTGCTCATGATCTGCGAGACGAAGAAACGCTGGGCCTCCTCGTTGGCCTCCAGCAACCGGGAACGTTTGGACCCCCGGCGCTTGTCCTGGCGGGAGTTTTCGTAATGCAGCTCAATCTGGTACTTGTCTGCCAGAATCTCGACGGCATCACCGAACTCGACGTTCTCCTCCTGCTCGACATAGGTGAAGACATCGCCGCCCAGGCCGCAGCCGAAGCAGTGCCAGACCCCCATGGACGGACGTACCGAAAAGGACGGGGACTTCTCATCGTGGAAGGGGCACAAGCCCATGTAAGTGCCGGAACCTGAAGGCTTCAGAGTCACGCTTTCAGAGACGATCTCATACAGATCGGCCTTGGCTCTGACCTTCTCGATGTCTTCCTTCTTGATCATTCCGGACATGACACCCAGCCTACCGGGCCAGGCCGATGTGTTGCGCCCGGCATAAATACCGCAGGCCTAGGGGCAGACCAGGGAATGCAGGGCCAACGCCGAGCCGTCGGTCAGAGAGGCCACCTGGTCGATGGCCACCCTCAGGCGCCCCCCGTCTGAACCCGCATGGCGCCAATCCTCCAGGAAGACATCCTCCAGAGCATCCGAAGGTGCTGGCGAGTCGGCCATCATCACCTCAACCAGGTCGGTCACGATTTTCAGCTGCTCTGCATGGAAGGGCTCCTTCTCACGGGGAGCCATGACGAAGTAGACAGCAATCCCCTTCAAGGCCACAATCTCATAGGAGGTCCGGGGAGGAATGACCAGCCCCCCCGAGTACCTGGTCAGCGGACCTTGGCCATGGCGGCTTCGGGTGGCCGCCTCCACGGAGTCGGCAAAGCGCCCTATCAGATAGCTGGTGGTGTTCTTCAACGTAGCCAGGGCCCGACGTGAACCGTCGAAGCCCAGCGGCAACATGCCACGAACAGTTTCCAAAGCTCGTACCAGCTGGTCGGCATCCCAGCGGTCGCCATACCAGGATCGGGCGGCCCGGACCACACCATCGATGATCCTGGGCTCAGCCAGTCGCTCAGGCACGAAAGAACCGACCACGATGGCATCCTCCACGTCATGGACGCTGTAGGCGATGTCATCAGCCAAATCCATGACCTGGCACTCCATAGGAGTGCTGGCCTGCGGCGCCCCCTGCTTAAGCCAATGAAAGACCTCTTGGTCGTCAGGGTAGACGCAGAACTTGGCCGTCCTCTCCCCCTTGGGATGAGCCGAGGCCTCAGCCAGGGTCCAGGGATATTTGACCGCAGCATCCAAGGCAGCCCTGGTCAGATTGACCCCTGCCGAGCGTCCGTCCGGATGGAAGACCTTGGGCTCCAGCCTGGTCAGCAATCGAAGGGTCTGTGCATTACCCTCGAATCCCCCAATATCCGAGGCCAGCGAGGACAGGGCACGTTCGCCGTTATGGCCGAAGGGCGGATGGCCTAGGTCATGGGCCAGACAGGCACAGTCCACCACGTCGGGGTCGCAGCCCAGCATGGTGCCAATCTGCCTGCCGATCTGGGCCACCTCCAGGGTGTGGGTCAGCCGTGTACGGGCAAAGTCGTCAGTTCCAGCGACCAGAATCTGCGTCTTGGCCCCCAACCGACGCAGCGCCGACGAGTGAACCAGGCGCGCCCTATCGCGTTCAAAGGCGGTCCTGCTACTGGTCTTTGGAGGCTCTGGGGCCCACCGTTCCTGATCCTGGGCAGAGTAGCCCTCGGCCAGCAGGCGGGATCCGCCCTCCTCGTCAGTGCCCATCAGGCGCACCCGCTCCGTTCAGTCCAGATTGTCCACAACCACCACTTCAGTGGGCACATTGCCCGCCGTTGCCTTGGAATAGGGGCAGAGCTCCTGGGTGCGTTCCACCAGGCGGGTGGCCAGATCACGATCGACGCCGGGCAGGCAGACCTCAATTAGAGCCTTGATGCCAAAGGACTCGCCCTGGTCGCCAAGGGAGATATGAGTGCGCACCTTGCTCTGGGCCAACTTGGTGGCTGGCACACGCAGCTCCTTGCCGGCCAGTCCCATAGCTCCCTGGAAGCAGGCTCCCCAACCGATGGCGAAGAGCTGCTCGGGGTTGGTGCCCTGGCCCTTGCCCCCCATGGCCTTGGGTGTATCCAGGTCCAGGGAGAGATCGGGCTCGTGGCTATCCGCATGGCCCTCGCGGCCTCCGGTGATGTCAGCTACGGCTGTGTATGAGATATTGCTGGGTTCATTTCCTGTATATGTAGTCATAACCTCATCTCACCACTTATATTGCCCCTTGACAAGGCCCCAAGCCCAGGTTCTACCTGTGATAGTGGTCTCAAAGAATGGATTCAGCGGCCATCAGATGCAGGTCGGCAGGGTCGATCACCTCATGCACGCCCAAGTAGAGCCGTGGAATCCGGCTGCGCAGGCAGGTGAAGATCTCATAGCTGATAGTGTCGGCGGCCCGGGCCCAGTCATCAGCGGTTGGCTCGGCCTGATCCACTCCACTGCCTGGACCGAAGAGAACAACGGTATCGCCTTCGCTCACTCCCAAGTCGGAAGCCATGCCCTTGAGGTCAAGTACGCACTGGTCCATGCAGACCCTGCCAGCGACGCGAACCAACTTGGGCCCTTGACGAGTCATCAGACGGACGGGTCCGCCCCGGTGCTCCCGGCCCGTGGCGCCCTGGCGGTCAAAGCCCGAGGCAGACCGATGGATCCCGTCGGCGTAGCCCAGGGGCATGATGGCCGTGCTGGTGGGTTTCTCCGTCAGATAAGTGCGCCCATAGGAGATGCCGTGGCCGGACGGCATATCCTTGACGGTGCCCAGCTGAGCCTGGAGGGTCATGGCCGGACGCAGACCATAATCGGCCGAAACCCCCATGGAGGGATCAGGCTCGTATCCGTACAGGCCGATGCCCGGACGGGTCAGATCGTAACGTATCCCAGGACGGGTGAGCGTGGCGGCGGTATTGGCCAAATGCCGGATTTCGGGTTTCATGCCTGCGGCCGTCATCTTGTCGGAGAACTCCTCGAAGAGCGCGATTTGCTCGTCAGTGGACGACACAAACTCGTCCACGCCAGGCATGTCGGCCACTGCCAGATGGCTGAAAAGCCCCACAGGCTCCAACAGCCCCTTGGCGGCCAGGCGGGAGAGCTCGTGCAGGGCATCCCCGAAGGCTTCAGGGGTGAAGCCGTTGCGTCCAAAGCCGGTGTCCACCTTGATATGGACGCGTGCAGGTCTGCCGGCCCGATCTGCCGCCTGGGCTGCCATGTCCATGGTCTTTAGGGAACCGATGCCCAGATCGATGTCAGCCTGGATCAACTGATCAAAGGGGGCGCGGTCCCCATTGAACATCCAGGACAGAATCCGGCAACGGTCGGGGCCGATGCCTGCACGACGCAGACGCAGGGCCTCGCTGGACTGTGCCGTTCCCAGCCAAGTTGCCCCGCCCGCCAGTGCCGCTAGGGCGGCGGGGATGAGCCCGTGGCCGTAGGCATCGGCCTTGACCACACCCATGACTGCAGCACCGGAGTTCGTGGAATGAACCAGCTTCACCAGGGTGGCCATATTGGCCTTCAAGGTCCGCAAGTCCACGATGATCTGTCCAGGATAGGCCCGAAGAGCCTGCTCGTAATGCCGCTGGCCCTCGGGCCCGGAGAACCGCCATGCCGGTGCTGCGCTCAATGTCATGGCTCCATTGTGCGACGGCGCTGCGACGGTCGGCCTCCGCCCTCAGACGGCAACCAAGCGCCTGGCGGCCCTTTCGCGCCCAGCCAGGTCAAGAGGCCGATCGTGCCGCTGGTAGGCCACCCGCACGTTCTCGATCTCCTTGTTCTCAGGCATGATGATGTTGCCGCAGCGTGTGAAGCCATGAGTCTCCAGGATGTGCTGCATGGCGTAGTTCTTCAATCCCGTGTCGGCGCGGATGTTCTCGTACCTGCGCATGCTCCAGTCAAGCAGGTCCCCAGCCGCGTGACGTCCCAGGCCGGAAGCGGCCACCCGATGGATGGTGGTATAGGGCCGGTCGTCCAGCCAGCTGCCGTCAATGACCTTATAATCAGGTTCCGGGTCATGGAAGAGGGCAAAAACGCCGATGATGCGCTCGTGGCTGCCCTTGTGCTCGTCCAACTCAGGTTCAGGGTAGGCAGGATCGTCAGGAATCTGATCCATGCCATCCGCATCGTCAACCAAGAGCATGGTGTGACCCCCGGCGATGTCCTCGCGGATGCGTTCAGGCAGGGGGTACTTGTCCCCCCACTGACGGGGGTTGCCAGTCTCGGCCATCCGCTTTCTGGCGTAGGCGTAGACAGGCATGATCGCCTCAAAGTCGTCCATGGTGGCATGACGGATCCAACGTGCAGTCTCCATCGCGTACCTGCTCACTGTGGCTACCTCTTTCTCGACCGGTGCGGCAGGGACGAGACCCGCCCCCGCGATTGCCGAAGTACGAGTGTATCCATCAGCAGGCAGTCACGAAGTGAGTACGCATTGAGCGAATCGGGGAATAGTTTGGGCTATTGTGCACTCTCCTGAACCCGGTCTTCCGAGCGCAAACGGCGAGCACGGGTCAGATTGACCACGCTATGTCGGCTGACCAGACGGGTTGGCATGACCACATGCCGCTGGAACTCCTTGCCCTGGCGTGCATTGATGATCATTCCCACCGCCATCCTAGCCATGAGATCGAATGGCTGGTCCACCGTGGTAAGGGCGGGCATCAAGTAAGAGGATGGATAGACGTTGTCGAATCCGACCACAGACAGGTCCTGCCCGGGCTCCAGCCCACGTTCGCGCGCTGCTCTGTAGATATTGACGGCTGTCAAGTCGTTGCAGGCCAGAATCGCAGTTGGACGGTCAGCGCGGTCCAGCAGATCACATGCGGCTTGGTACCCTCTGTCGGGCAAATAGTCTCCCTGCTGAACCATGTTTGACGGCAGACTGGCACCAATGGCTGCCAATGCTGCTCGGTATCCAGCCAGTCTGGCCTGCGCGGATTGCACATTCGCCGGTCCGGCGATGACGCCAATGCTCCGGTGCCCGGCGTCAAGAAGGCATTTGGCCGCTTGGTATCCTCCAGTCCAATTGTCGAGCGTTATGCTCATGTCCTCATCATTGACCAAATCCACCGGATCGACCGCCACCAGGGGAATGCCCCTTGCCTTGAGCACATTCTTGCCCTCCTGATCTATAGAGGACATCTGGGTGATCACCCCCAGCGGGTTGCGATCAATGATCCCCCTCAGGCATTCCTCGGCACGCCGCTGGTGATCAGTCTGTGTCACTGTCAGCGCCAGACCGGCATCCAAAGCCCACTTTGAGGCATAACGTATCATCTCGATAGTGCCATTGTTGGCAATATAATCCACGACCAGCTCAATAGTCTGAGCAATTTTCGTGCTGACAAGCGGATGCGCATAGCCCTCATCTGCCAACGCTTTTTCGACCCTTCGGCGGGTTTTTGCCGCCACGCCCGGTCGACCGTTGATCACCTTGGAGACGGTCGAAGCAGAGATGCCGAGCTGCTCGGCTATGGCGCCAACGTGCGGATTGCCTGGTTCCTGTCTGGCCATGTGCGTCCTTTCCATTACCCACCAATCGTAACCAAGGAAGCACCGAAACCATCCATGTCGGATTTAGAATTTTTACATCTCTAATTTTCAAATTTCTATTTCTACGCCTATACTGAGGTATACGTTCACAAGATTGGCAAAGGAGCCACGATGAGTACTATCACTGCGGTGAAAACGTATGACTTTCGTTTTCCCACTTCTCTGACCCTTTCAGGGTCGGATGCCATGAACAAGGACCCCGACTATTCGGCCGCCTATGTGGAAATACACACCTCGGCTGACGACGGCATCACAGGTTGTGGCCTGGTCTTCACCATCGGACGAGGCAACGATGTTGTTTGCAGAGCCATCGATTCCATAGGAGAGACTCTGCGTGGCCTGGAGGTTGAACGTCTGCTGGACAGCATGGGCCTGGCCTGGGACCTATTGGTCCATGACTCACAGCTGCGCTGGTTGGGGCCCGAAAAGGGAGTCGAGCACATGGCCATTGGCGCACTGCTGAGCGCCCTTTGGGACATGAAAGCCAAAAGGGCGAGAAAACCCTTGTGGTTGCTGCTGGCTGAAATGGATCCTGAGGATCTTGTCAGCACATTGGACTTTCGATATCTGTCTGACGCCCTGCGCCCCGAGGAGGCCATAGACATCCTCAAGGATGGGCAATCCGGCAAGCAGGAGCGCATCGAGGACATTCGCCAGCACGGGTACCCAGGTTATTCGACAGCACCAGGCTGGCTTGGCTATAGCGACGAAAAAATGGTGGAGATCGCTAAACGGGAGACGCAGGAAAAGGGCTTTAAGCAGATCAAGCTCAAGGTAGGCCAGAACCTCGATGATGACATACGCCGCCTGGGACTGGCCAGGGATGCCATCGGTCCCGACGTCCGCCTGGCCGTCGACGCTAATCAGGTCTGGGATGTCCCGCAAGCCATTGATTGGATCAACCATTTCCATGACTTCGACCTGGCATGGGTCGAAGAGCCCACCAGCCCCGACGACATCATCGGCCACGCAACCATTGCCAGAGCCATCAATCCCATACCCGTGGCAACCGGCGAACAGATGCAGAACCGCATCATGTTCAAGCAGTTCCTGCAGGCCAACGCCTTCGGCATCATGCAGATCGACGCCACCAGAGTGGCGGGCCCCCAGGAGATAGTTCTGGAATACCTGCTGGCTCGCAAGTTCCATAAGATAGTCTGCCCACACGCCGGCGGAGTCGGATTGTGCGAGATGGTCTGCCACTTCGCCATGTTCGACTACGCAGCCGTCTCATGCACTACACAGGGCCGAATGATCGAATACGTGGACAATCAGCACGAATATTTCGTGAACCCCGTGCATATCAGCCAAGGCATGTATCAAGCACCGACCGCTCCCGGCAATGGGGCTGAAATGACCGTGGAAACCGCACAGCGCTACCTGCACCAGGAGTGAGAGCGGCCCACCTCAATCAAAATCCGGTCCAAGCACTGGACCTCTAACAAATCATCCATCCATATAGACAAAGGAGTTCTCATGGATCTGCATCTCAAGAACAAGGTATTCATCATCACCGGCGGCTTCAAGGGCATCGGCAGGGGCATCACTCTACAACTGGCCCAGGAGGGTGCCATAACCGCAGTCATAGACCGTGACGAGTCAGCCAAGGACCAGTTCTGCAAAGACATCGAGGCCTATACCGATACCTACCGGACCTTCATTTTGGATCTGAACGACACCGACGGCATAGCACCCATTGTGGAGCAGGTACACAAGGAATTCGGCCATATCGATGGCATAGTCAACAACGCTGGAGTCAACGACAACAAGGCTTTGGAAACCACTGACTGGCGGGAGTTCGAGCGTTCCGTACACGGCAATCTCACCCACTACTACGAACTCATGCATGCCTCTTGTGCCTATCTCAAGGAAAGCCACGGATCCGTCATCAACATCACCTCCAAAACCGCCGTGACCGGTCAGGGCAAGACCAGCGCCTACGCGGCAGCCAAGGGCGGAGTTCTGGGCCTGACCAGAGAATGGGCTGCGGCCTTGGTGCACGATGACGTACGAGTGAACGCCATCGTGGTCTCGGAATGCTGGACCCCGCTCTATGCCGACTGGATCAAGACCTTTGGCGATGAAAAGGCCCAGCAAGCCCGTCTGTCGGTCATCACAGACAAGATTCCTCTGGAGCATCGTATGACCACACCCGAGGAGATTGGGAACACCGCCACCTTCCTGCTCTCTGATCGCGCATCACACACCACCGGCCAATGGGTGTTCGTCGACGGCGGATACGTCCACCTGGACCGGGCACTGAATTGAGCTCTGCCATGGAAAATACAAATACGCGAAACAAGAGCGGATCCAAGGCCACCGTCGCCATAACCCTGGTCATCGGGCTCTTCTTCATCTGGGGTTTGACCATGAATCTGGTCAACGCCCTCAACAGCCCATTCAGCAACTACATGGAGCTGAATAGTACCCAGGCATCACTGCTGCAGGTGGCCTACTACGGAGCCTACTTCGTCATGGCCATCCCAGCCGGAATCATCTCCAAGCGCTTCGGTTACAAGGGCGGGGTCATCTCCGGACTGATACTGTTCGCAGTCGGAGCATTCATCGTGGTGCCGGCCACAAATATGGCCAGCTACGGACTCTTCCTATTCGCCATGTTCGTGGTAGCGCTGGGAGCCTCCTCTCTGGAGACCAACTGCAACCCCTACGTCACTAAGCTGGGCGATGAAAAAGGCGAATCCTTCAGACTCAATCTGGCACAGAGCTTCAACGGCGTCGGCAACGTGGTGGGGCCTCTGATTTTGGGCAGAGTGTTATCCAAAACCCTGACCCCAAAAGAGCCAGGCTTTGAGCAAGCCAAGGTCAAGTTCCTGTCTGATACCAGGATGATCTATATCGTCATCGGCATCGTTCTGCTGTTGGTGTTGGCCGTCTTCATCGTCTTCAAACTGCCAACACCACCCGGCGATGACGAGCAGGAAGGGAAAACTGGCACCGGTTCCGGCACCTCAAGCCTGCTGAAACGCCCTTACTTCGTACTGGGCGTGATAGCCGAGTTCATCTTTATCGGCTTGCAGGTGGCAGGCATGGCCATGTTCTCCGCTTATGCTCTCAAACACTGGGGCGCCGGCATCACCGCCGGTCTGGCTGCCACACTGTTGGCCTTGCTGTCGCTGCTGTTCACCCTTGGCCGGTTCCTGACCACTCCGTTAATGACCAAATTCGATGCCGGCAAGATACTGGGCATCTACATGTGCGTCACAGCCGTGCTGATGGTTCTGGTATTCCTGGGTCTGGGACGATTCTCGGTCATCTGCTTCCTGATTGCTTACCTGTTCATATCGATCGGCTACCCCACCATCTTCTCGCTGACACTCAAGGGCATCAGGGGCAACGACGCCAAGACCGGCTCTTCGGCGCTGGTCATGAGTATCGTCGGAGCAGCCCTGATCCCGCTGCTGCTGGGTGCCATTCAGGATGCCATGGGCATCGAAATCGCCATGCTGGTGACCGTGCCCGGGTTCCTCTACATCGCCTGGTATGCCTTCCGCGGGTGCCGCATAGGTCTTAAGCAGGGAGCCTGACATGACACGACAACTACAGGTCATCGATGCTCACTTCCATATGTGGGATCTTGCGCGGCAGCATCTGCCTTGGCTGGACGGAATGCCCTCACTGAACCGGAGCTTTCCCCTTCACGAGCTGGAAAGGGAATACGAGCAGCTGGGAGTGGAATTTCTGGGCGGAGTCTATGTGGAAGTAGACTCGGACGACCCCCTATTAGAGGATCGCTTGGTCTATGAGAACGATGACCCCAAAATTCTTGCCCGAATGCTACGAGCCCAGGTAGGGCCCTATATGAGGGTGCCCATCAATGCTACGGGCATCAGAGAGCCGCTGCATACGGACTCCGCTCCTCGCGGCCGTTGCATGGAACCCTCCTTCATCGCTGGGCTTCGCGCCATGGCTGATAAGAGCCTGCCCTTTGAGCTATGCAACCGGGGGGTAGAACTGCCGGACATGGCTCAGGCATTCTCTCAGGTTCCTTCCCTGACTGTCATCATGGACCATCTGGGCAACATGCCCGACTTGTCGCCAGCCTGCAGAAAGGCCATGCAGGCCATGGCGGCGCTGCCGCACTGTTATATCAAGGTGTCAGGCGACTTGCCGGTCGATCGCGACATCGTCGCCTTCGTCAGGGACACATTTCCCCCGGACAGGATCCTCTATGCCTCCAACTGGCCGGTCGTCACCGTGCACTCCTCACTCCAGGAACACTGGCAACTGATGCTGGATACCTTTGGCCCTGATGAGGACTTCTTCAAGCACAATGCCATGAGGGCCTATGGGATCGATGCCGATATGCTTACTGTGGAAGGGTGAACATGAGCACATCATCAGCCAAATTCGAGGGAATATTCTGCCCGTCGATAACCGTCAGCGACGATCAAGGAGTCATCGACACCGACCTGTGGGGACGACATCTGGACCATCTGATCCAAGCTGGCATTAATGGGGTGCTCCTGTTCGGAAGCATCGGCGAGTTCTATGCCTATGATCTCCAAGAGAAGCGCTCAGCCCTGCAATTCGCCGTCGACCATATACGGGGGCGCATGAAAGTATTCGTCGGAGTAGGCGACACTGACATGGACCGGGTTATGGATCTGACAAAGTTTGCCGGAGAAATCGGCGCCGATGCCGTGGTGGCTGTCAGCCCCTATTATTTCGGTCCTTCGGAACCGACCGCTTACCGATATTTCACCAGCATCGCCCAGGCCTCGGCTGTACCGGTGATCCTCTACAACTTCCCTGCTCGTACAGGTAACGACTGCTCCCCGGAGTTGGTCGCGAGACTGGCCCAGGAATGTCCAAATATCGTTGGTATCAAAGACACCGTAGACACAATCAGCCACACACGCCGAGTTGTATCAGCAGTCAGACGTGTCAGCCCTGAGTTCTCGGTGTTCTCCGGATTCGACGAATACTATATGGTCAATCGCATCTGCGGAGGCAACGGTGTTTTATCGGGCCTGACCAACGTGGAGCCGGAAACCTTCGTTGCTATGCATCGGGCCTATCAAGAGGGCGATTACCGGACTGCGTTAGACAAGGCCCGACGCATCAACCACTTGATGGCGATTTACGACACTGCGGATTTGTTCGTGTCGGCCATCAAGGGAGCCGTGCGACTGCAGGGTCTGCCCATCAGCACACGAATCCGCGAACCTGCCATGCAGATTGATGACGACCAGATGAAACAGATCGAAACCATACTGCGTAGTTGAGCTTTCGTCTGTTAGATCGAACTGGGCCTGAGGAAAGGAACATACCCTTCCTCAGGCCCAGTTGTTTGCCTGTCAGCGATCAGACCAGCTTGCGCTCAAAAGGATCGGAGCTGATGCCGGCGGCCACGATGTCGCGGCTCCACTGCTTGGCCGAGAAGAGCGAATGGTCGCGGTAGTTGCCGCAGGAGGTGATCTCGGTGCCGGGCACGTCGTCCCAGGTGGCCTTTTCGGCGATGAATTCCAGCGACTCCTTCAGGGCCTTGGCCACATCCTCGGTCGAATGACGGCCCCAGGCAAGCAGGTGGAAGCCCGTCCGGCAGCCGAAAGGCGAGCAGTCGATGTAACCGGGGATGCGCTCGCGCAGGAGCACAGCGATGGTGTGCTCGATGGTATGCAGCCCGGCAGTTGGGATGGCGTTCTGGTTGGGCTGGACCAGGCGCAGATCATAGTTGGAGATGATGTCTCCTTGGGGCCCTTTCTCCTCGTCGATCAGACGAACGTAGGGCGCCTTGACCTTGGTGTGATCCAGCTGGAAGCTCTCTACAATAGGTTTGTCAGCCATTGTTATTTCCTTTCCTGTCGGGCGCCCGGTATGAAAGGCAACCTTGATGAAGTCGTGTATGTCTCATGGTAGGCCGACCTACCTATCAGATTCGGCAGTGCCCCTGACCACATCCACCCCTCCTCTGGCCGAAAACTCGGAGATGACACCCATGAACTGGGGTCCATACTGCTCCAGCTTGTGCTGCCCCACACCATTGACGGCCAGGAAGGTTGCATCATCAGCCGGACGAAGACGGCACATATCGCGCAGTGCCTTGTCAGAGAAGACAATGTAGGGAGGCTTGCCAATCTTGCGGGCTATGCTGGTCCGCAGATCGCGCAGCTTCTGGAAAAGTTCCTCATCCTCTGGGCTGGCATCGTTAGCAGCGGCCTGATCGAGACCATCATCGTCGACAGTCGAAGAAGACCTGCCGCCGTAAACCTTGCCCGAGGCGCGTGGGCGTTCCGTCCGCTTGATCTCGTAATGGAAGTCCGGACTGACCGTCTGCGCGGCCTTGGGCCCGAAATGGACCATGGGCAACCGCCCTTCGGTGATATACAGATACCCGTCCGAGGCCATCTGGTTGAGCACGTCACGGATTCGCGCCTCTGGAACCTGATCCAGAGCGCCATAGCTAGGGCACCGATCCAACCCTCGACGAAGAAGATCCTGCGAGCGCGAACCTCGGAGAATTTGCGCGATCTTGCCGGAGCCGAATCCCTGGTTCACATCATGCACGCACCTGCTGATGGCACGGGCCACATCGCTGACGTCGATGGTCGTGAAGGTGCTCAGACAGTTGGAACAGTTCTGGCAGCCGCCGCTACACGTGTCGGGATGCCCGACCGGGACGGAATTGCCCTTATCGGCCTCGGCAGGCGAAAGGCCCGCGGCAGCCTGGTCCATCTCCTCACCGAAGTACCGCAGCATGTACTGGTGAAGGCAGCCGGTGGTTCGACAGTAGCCGATCATGACGTTGAGCAGACGCCGGTGTTCAGCCCTGACTGCTTCAGTCTGATCCCCGGTCAGCCTGTCATTGCCGTTGTCCATGTCCAAGAGGCGCCTGCGGGTGACGATGTCGCTCTCGTTCCACAGCAGCGAGCAGCGGGCGGGCTCGCCGTCACGTCCAGCTCTGCCGGCCTCCTGGTAGTAGGCCTCGATGCTCTCAGGCATGTTGTGATGGATGACATAGCGCACGTTGGACTTGTCGATGCCCATGCCGAAGGCGTTGGTGGCCACAACCACCTGCACCTTGTCGTTGACGAAGTCCCGTTGCGCCTGCTCCCTGTCCTGGGCATCCATCCCAGCGTGGTAGCTGACAGCGCTTACACCGGCCTTGGTCAGGTCATCGGCCAGGGCCTCGGTCTCCTTGCGAGTCGCGCAGTAGACGATGCCTGAGTCCTCGCCATGCTTCAGGGCGTACTGGACCACCCAGCGATTCTTGTATTTGCTCTCCAGCTTGATCACGTCGAAGAAGAGGTTGGGCCTGTCGAAACCCGTCACCGCTACGTAAGGGTCGTCCAGGCCCAGCATGTATACGATGTCACGTCGAACCTTCTCGGTCGCCGTAGCGGTGAAGGCTGCCACCGTGGGCCGGTTGGGCAGGAATCTGATGAAATCGCCGATGCCCAAGTAGGCAGGGCGGAAGTCCTGACCCCACTGGGATACGCAGTGGGCTTCGTCCACAGCCAGCAGGGAAATTTTTGTATGTTGGGCGAATTCCCTGAATCTGGGGGCGTCCAGCCGCTCTGGGGCCACATAGAGGATCTTGCTGCGCCCTTGTGCAGCCTGAGCCAGGGCCAGGGACTGCTCATCCATATCCTGGGTAGAATTAACGAATGAGGCCTGTATGCCGGCATCCTCCAACCCGTCCACCTGGTCCTTCATCAGAGAAACCAAGGGAGAGATGACGATGGTCAGACCATCCAGAAGAGTGGCAGGAATCTGATAGCAAATAGACTTGCCGGCACCGGTCGGCATAACACCCAGGCAGTCCTGCCCGTTCAGGATAGCCTTGACCAAATCCTCCTGACCCGGGCGAAAGGACTCATATCCGAAATACCTCTTCAGCGCCTGCCCTGCATCCTGGATGTCCACCATGATTCCCCAGTCTATTGCCCCGGCAGGAGTCAAGCAGTGGGCGAACGACCATGTGGTCAATCGTTGCCGGAATTCTTAGCCATCCTGCTACTAACTCAGAATGCTGAACCCTTGGATAGCTGGTAGCTGCCGACGGCTGGTGAGCCAGTAGCTGAACAGGATGCATATGGCGGAGAAGACTAATGTGAAGACCACTTGGGGCCAGAGTAAATACACGGTGACGTATCCCCATAAATCAACATTCATGAAGGGGCTTAAGGTCTTGTACATCCAATGGCCGCGCATAAGGTTGATCATCTGAACCGCCGTTTGCTGCCACCCCCAGAAATTCCAGCCGGAAATCGAATGCCAGAAACCAACACAGATCAACAGCCCTACCAGCAGCAGACATCTGCCTTTTCGATCAAGACGGGCGGCCAGGTCACCCAGCACCTGGCCAAGCAGAACGAAGGCTACCTGCACCATAAAGACATGCAGCGCCAGAGCCAGCCAACGGGACGGCTGCTGGGCATACGACTGGTTAAAACATGACACACTCCAGGGATCAAGAGTCAGTCTCCAAGACGAACAGCCCTGTACGAGAAACCTTCGGTAACTTTCCGTAAAGGGCATCCATCCGATTTGACCCAGGCTGCTGATCATGGCGATCGCGATCATGAAAGTAGCTGTCGCTAGGGCCATGACCACATTGGAGATGATCTGGGTCCATGCGATCGTGGACCGGGTCACGGCGTTGGAGATCAGGGGCCGGAAAGTCGCCAGTGAGCAGGCAAGGGCGGTGGCCATGAACACCATCTCGGTGAACAGACCAGTGAAGCCAGAGCTTAGGGGAATAAACCCCACAACTCCTAGAGCGAGGACGAGAGCCCAAATCAAAAAGACGATCAGCCTCGGCATCACCTGTACGCGCAGGGCCATCCGGGTCTGCACCGCAGGCGAAAGAAAGCGCTTGATACGAGCCCAGCCTTCAGCAGGTCCAGCACCTAGGCCGGGGCTATCTGACCCCGGCTTGGTCTTCGTCCGCACTACCCCCGCAACTTGCGTGTTATTCATTGTGCCGCTCCTTCCGTTATCTGGACGAAGTAGGTCTGCAGATCCATGGGGGCGACAATAAGCCCCTTGGGCTGCTCGTCGGACACTGGCCCCTCGAAGCTGACGCGCAGCAGGTCGCCGATGCGCTGCCTGCTCAGCAGCTGTGGGTCGCCCTGGGCAAGGTAGCCCTCCACGTCACGCGGACGGCCAGTGACAGTGGTCCCCAGGGCTGACAGATCATCCACGCTGAAAGATCGCAGGACCCGCCCCTGGTCGATGATCGTGGCGCGGGAGATGAGCTGGCTGACCTCGTTGATGATATGGGTGGCGATGATCATGGTCGGTCCGCGCTGCTGATAGGCCTCCAGAACGAATGAGTAGATCCTCTCCCTGGCCGCCGCATCCATTCCTGTTGTCGGTTCATCCAGAATGAGGTATTCCACAGGCAGGCAGAGTCCGATGACGTCCTTGACCACCTGACGCTGCCCCATGGAGAGGGAAGCAAAAGTGTCAGTCAGCCTCAATGCGAAGCTCTTAAGAATACGCTCAGCCAAGTGCCAGTCGAAATCACCGTAAAACCCCTCGGCCATGGCGAATGCTTGTCTAATGTGTCGTCGGGATGGATAGGGCCAGGTTTCGTTGACCAAGGCCACGCGGCGAGCGATTCTTGAGTCGCTGACCAGATCGCTTCCATCCAAGTGAACCAGCCCCTGGTCAGGAAGTGTCCTGCCCGTCATCAGATTGCACAGGGTGGACTTGCCGGCTCCGTTCCGCCCGAAAAGTCCGTATATATTGCCAGGCTCAAAGCAGAGCGAGATCTCATCCAGGGCCTTCAGCTTTCCGTACGATTTGTCCACCTTGGAAACTGTCAGACTCATTGGTAGACCCTTTCTATGATGGCGTCCAAGTCCTCACGGGATACGTCCAGAGCCTTGGCTTCTTCGACCAGATCCTGGAACCTGCCGTTCAGAAGTTCCCTCCTCCGACGCTCACGAACGCTCCGGCCAGCACCGGCAGTGACAAACATGCCCAGCCCCCGCCGTTTCTCCAGAAGGCCCCGGTCGACCAGCAGGTTCATCCCCTTGAGGACTGTGGCCGGGTTGATCTGGTAGGCAGTCGAGATTTCCGTGGTGCTGGGAATCCTTTCACCATCGGCGACCAGTCCCTCGGCTATGGCTTCGGTCAACCGGTCTGCCACCTTCACGAAAACGGGCCGACCATCCGGTATTTCGATCGCCATCGTTTGACCGCCTTGTCTGCCTTGATTCGGGGCGTCGAATTAGGATCTGCATTACTGTTTATTACTTAGTTACTTGAGTAACTAACCAACAGTCTACGATTTGTTTTCCCAACCGTCAATTCAGATGCAGCTTTAATCTGCCCGCTTGCTCATGCTCAGCACGTATGCTCTTGCCGCCCTCTTTCGTTCCGGCAAGGACGGGCATGTCCTCATGTAATTCTGCCTGGCCGGGATGCCGGACGAGTCCCAGTACCTAGAGGGTTGCAGCTGCCAGTAGCTGACGGGTATAGGACCGACTTGGGTAATCGAGGATGGTCCTTACCGAACCCTCCTCCACCACCTTCCCCCGGCTGAGCACCATGATCCTGTCCGCGATGTGCTGGACCACACCCAGATCATGGGAAATGATGATCATGGACATGCCATTGGACGGATCGCTCTGCTGCCTGGACCGGGCCATGATGGATTGAAGGGTATGGAGAATTCCGACGCGTGCCGAGACGTCGATGGCGCTCATTGGCTCATCGGCCAAGAGTATCCGGGGCTTGACGATCAGGGCCCGGGCTATGGCCGCCCGCTGGGCCTGGCCGCCAGACAGATCTGAAGGATAAGCCGTCATGATTCTGCCTGGGTCAAGCTGAACCTCTGACAAGACCTTGGCCACCCGATCAGCGAGGTCTTGCTCCCTCTGATACCGATGCCAGCCGTATCTGCTCGCCTTGAGCCTGGCAGCCAGAAGAGGTTCGGCGACCGATCGGCCGATTGTCCACCGGGGATCAAGCGAGGCAAAGGGGTTCTGAAAGACCAGAGCAGAGTCCCGCACAAGTGCCTTGGCGGCCTGGGAACCATGTAGAACGGGTCCGCCCTCATATGCCACCTGCCCGGCATCAGGCCTCAACTGGCCCAGGAGCAGACGTGAAAGCGTGGTTTTTCCTGAACCAGACTCCCCTATGATCGCCAGGCACTCCCCTGGCAGAAGGGAGACATCGATGCCGTCAACCGCAGCCTTTCGAGCCGTTCCACTTCCTGTGGAGGCATAGACCTTGGTCAGGCCCTTCCCTGTCAGGATCGGATCGGCATGTGCACCGTCAGTCAGCCTCATGCTTACCTCCATCTGTGCTCAGCGTCAACTCTCTGGCCGCTCGCACCAGGGTCCTGCCCTGCGGACTGGATGGACTACGCAGAATGCTCTGCGTCTGTCCGCTTTCCACCACTCGCCCAGCATCAAGGATGTAGCAGTAATCAGCAACCCGAGCCAGTACGGAGAAGTCGTGGGTGATGAACAGGAGGGAGGCCCCGCTCTGATCGACCAGGGAAACCAGCAGATCCACAATCTGCCGCTGGGTGATGGCATCCAGGGCCGTGGTCGGCTCGTCTGCCAGTATCAGTCTGGGCTTGGTGACCAAGGCCGTGGCTATGGCCGCCCGCTGCTGCTGTCCCCCGGACAGCTCATGCGGATAGGATCCAGCCAGATCCGCATCCAACCCGACCTGGGCCAATATCTCCATGACCCGCCTGCGCCGTTCCTGGACGCTCAGACGATAGTGGCGGCGAAGAGGCAGCTCAACCTGGCTGTAGATCTTCTTGACCGGGTTCAGGGCCGTGGAAGGATTCTGAAAGATCATGCCCATCCGGGAACCGCGCAGATCCGCCAGGGACCGGTCGTCCGAACCGAGAATCTGGAGCCCGTCCACCAGAATGGATCCCGACAGGGAGGCCGTCAGTGGTGTGGTGCCCAAAACGCTGCGGGCGATCATCGACTTTCCGGAGCCTGAGGAGCCGAT
The DNA here is from genome assembly GCF_007559275.1 of Bifidobacterium apousia. Taxonomy (GTDB): domain Bacteria; phylum Actinomycetota; class Actinomycetes; order Actinomycetales; family Bifidobacteriaceae; genus Bombiscardovia; species Bombiscardovia apousia. Next base: position 633,039 of record NZ_VMHK01000001.1, on the reverse strand, counting down.
CAGGCCTACCCGCTGGCCGTTCCCGACTTTGAGGTCCACCTGGTCGAGAATGGTGCGGCCATTGATGGACAGGCTCAGGCCGTCAATATTCAGCGACATGATTGGCCTCCCTCGCCTGTATGGACCGCATTCTCGACATGATGATCAGCGTCATCTGATTGCCCGGATTGAAGAGTGGACCTTCCGGCGGCAGCTACGGCAGCCCTGAGCCTGGGGATGGTAACCGGATCGATGGCATCACGCAGAGCGTCGCCGAATAGGTTCAGAGCAACCACCACCATCGTGACCACCAGGCCAGGCCAGAGCACAGTCAGCGGAAAGACGTTGATGAACTTGACCGAGGTGGTCAGCGAGTGCCCCCAGGAGGGCAGACCAGAGGGAACGCCCACCCCCAGGTAGGTCAACCCTGCCTCAGCGAGCACAGAGGTCCCCGCCGACATGGAAAGCTGTACGCACAGGACCGGAATGACATTGGGCACCAGATGGGTGCAGAAGATTCTGAAGGATCCGACCCCGCTGTGCCGGGCGGATCGCACGTAGTCCGACTCTGCTGCCAGAAGCGCTTGGGGCCGTACGATCCGGGCCAGGTTGAGTCCGTAACCGAATCCGCAGGCCACGACGACCACAGCGATGCTGGGGCCTAGGGGGACAGCCAGAATCAGAGCCAGCAAAACTGTGGGCAAAGAAATCAGGGCGTCGACCAGGACCACGACGGTCTGCGACACTCCTGAACGGCGCGAGACCATGGCCATAACCAGAAGAAGCCCCAGAACGCCTGATAGGAGGACCGCCAGAAGGCTGATGGCCAGGTTGGTGGCCGATCCCGCCATCAGCCAGGAGAGAATGTCTGCCCCGGTGCCATCCGTTCCCAGCAGGTGGTCGCGGCTGGGGGCCTGCCAGATCCGGTACCCGTCGGTAGTCCAAATAGGAACCGGTGTCCAGAACCTGGAGATCAGGGAGACCAGGATCCATATGGCCAGAACAGTCATCGAGTATCGCCCCGAGGCCTTGCGCCACATGCTGGACAACACCACCCGCATCCGCCCGAAGAATCCTAGTTGCCCGGGGAATGTGGCCCTGGGTCCCAAGCGCGGCCTGTCTGCGTGTTCCCAGCTCATCAGTCAGCCACCTCCTGCCTGGCCGCACCTCGAAAACGCGGATCGATCAGCCTATGAATAACGTCCACCAGCAGTCCCAGGAAGAGGAAGAAGGCCGCCAGAAGAAGCAGCTCGGACTGAACAGCCGGAAGATCCCGGTTGCCCACATCGGTGATCAGCATGGAGCCAAGTCCCGGCAGGGCGAACAGGTTCTCGCTGACCATGACCCCGGTGATCATCTCGGCCATGGTCAGCCCGATCACCGAAACCAGCTGGGGGGAAGCCAGCCGCAGACCGATACGCAGGGCGGCCTGGGTCCGGGTCATCCCGCAGGCCATGCCCATGTCCACATACCCCGAAGAGAGCATGTCGCCCAACAAGGAGCGGGTGTACCGCATGATGCCGGCACCCACGATGATGCCGGTGGACAGAGCAGGCAGAATCAAAGCAGCCAAGGCCTGACCCGGCTGAGCCCAGCCGAGAGCAGGAAAGCCCTGGGAGGGCAGCAGGCCAATCAGGCCGCTGCCCTTGGCGAAGAGCATGATCAGCAGCAGTCCTGACCAGAGGGCGGGTATGGATCCGCCCACGATGGCGGCCATGTGGCTGAAGGACTGCATCCGTGGCGAGCGCGCCAAAGCGGCCGCGCAGCCCAGGGGAATACCCAGCAGCAGGGCCACACCCAGCCCCAGAAGAATCAGCGGGAAGGTGATCTGGGCCCGGACACCAACCTGGGAGGCGATGGGACGGTTGGTCAGAATGGACCTGCCCAGGTCCCCTTGCAGAAAGCCGCTGATCCAGTCCAGATACTGCCTTGGGTAGGAGCGGTCCAGGCCCATCTGCCGACGCAGCCGGTCAACACGCGCAGGCGGAGCATCCAGTCCGGCCATGACGGCGGCCACGTCACCGGGCAGGATGCGCAGTGCCAGGAAGATCAGCAGGGAGATGCCCATCAGCGCCAAGATGAAGAGCACCAGGCGCCGCACTAGGAATTTGGCCATGGTTATCCCCGCCTGTAGGTCACGTCGGACAAGGGCATGAGGGACTGGTTCAGATCGACCGGGAAGCCCTCCAATCCCGTCCGCCAGGCCGTGGTCACCCGGTAGTTGAAGAGCCAATCCGCCGCCGCATCGTTGCTGACAATCCGGGCGGCCTTGGCCAGGAGCCTGTCGGAGTCATCGGCGGAGGTCGTGGCCATGGCCTGCCTATAGAGCTCCTGGACCTGACGATTGTCATAGTTGTAGTAGTAGCCGGGGTTGGCCCACTGATGGAAGTCGTGGCTCTCGCCATGATCCACCAGAGACAGGTCATAGTCCTTGTTGGCATGGACGTCCTGGAGCCAAACCGAGAACTCCACCACCCGCACATCCAGGTCGATGCCCACCTGACGCAGCTGCGAGCGCAGCTGATCGCCCAACTCGCTGCCGTAGGTGTTGGCGTAGGTCAGCCGCAGCTTGAGCCGGTGTTCGGGACCGTACCCTGCCTGGGCCAGAAGCCGCCGCGCCTGCTCCGGATCGTGGGGGTAGAGCCCGGTCAGATCCTGATAGCCGGGATCCAGGGAGGATATTGGGCCGCCCATGGCCCTGTCCGATCCGCCCCGGGAGGCGATCAGCTGCCGATGGTCGATGGCATGGCGGATGGCCTGACGCACCCGCAGGTCGGATGTGGCGGCACCCTTGCCATTCATGGCCAGGACGTACTTGTCGGTGTCGTCGCCCGCCTTGACCTGGAAGTCCGGGTTCTTGCGGAAGGGACTGGCCAGGTTCTCGGTGACCGGAGCCAGCACCTGCACATCCCCGCTGCGCAGGGCGTTGACGGCGGCGTTGTCGTCATTGAGGTAGCGGATGACGATGGTTGGCGTCTTAGGCTTGTCGCTGCCCCAGTAGTGCGGATCCGCCTTGAGGGTGACCGAATCGTTTGGCCGGAAGCTTTCCAGCAGGTATGGGCCGGATCCCACGGCCTGGGTCTTCATGTCGTAATGAGCCCGCCGGTCGAAGACCAGGCCAGCCCGGCCGCTCAGCTGCCAGAGCAGGTCCTGGTAGGGTCTGGACAGCGTCAGGCGCACTGTCAGCGGATCTGTGGCCTCAACGCCCTGGAAGCCCTCCAGCATCTCGCTGCCCTGATAGTGGCCTGCCATGAGCCCGCGAATGGAGTCGACCACGTCCTGGGCCCGAAGAGCATGACCGTTGGAGAAGCGGATGCCCTCATACAGGTGGAAGGTGTAGACCAGGCCGTCCTCGGAGACATTCCAGGTTCTGGCCAGGCCCGGGCGCACCTGGTTCCGGGAATCCCGTGACACCAGGCCCTGATAGACATTGCCGATCAGAAGCTGATCCAGCGCCGTACCCGACTGGTTGCGGATGTCCAGATTGGTGGGAGCCAGCTTGAGCCCCACCGTGACCGTGTCCGCAACGGTTCCTCCCTCGGCCTGGCCAATAGGTCCACGATGCCCGGTCCACAGCGAGAGAGCCAAGGCCAGGGCCAGCAGGAGACTGAGCAGCTTCCAGGGCAGGGTGTTGCCACCCGACCTCATAGGCCTGATCCTGGCGTTGAGTTCGGGGTCAGTGCTGGGGCCTGGCTCCTGGGCCGAGTCTGTATCAGTTGCGGTCACGCTGCCGTGGGCATGCGTGCCGTGTCGATCTGCATTCATTGACGAATCCTTATGCTGCGGTTGACCGCCATTTTGGTCGATCACCGCCCACCAGCATACTCCCCGAAGCCATCACCCGGGTCTATGCGCTTAGGATGGATCCAGAAAGCGCCACGCGCCCGGACGACGGCAGGGAGGAAGAAGCATGCTGCTGGCCATCGACATCGGCAACACCAACATCGAGGTCGGATTCATGGAGGGCGACCAGGTCGCCGCCTCCTACCGGCTGACCACAAGAATCGACCACACGGCCGATGAGTTCGGGCTTCTGCTGGGGCAGCTCATGGCCCTGGCAGGCTACAAGACTGCGGACGTGCAGGACGCCATCATCTCGTCAGTAGCTCCCGCGGTCATGCACGCCGTCAGATCCTGCCTGATCCGTTTCTTTTCCATCGACCCCATGGTGGTAGGCCCCGGCGTGAAGACAGGCATGAACATTCGTTTGGACGACCCGCGCTCCCTGGGCGCCGACTGCCTGGCCGACTGCGTGGGCGCCTTCCACCGCTACGGAGGGCCGGTCCTGGTCATCGACTTCGGCACAGCCACCACCTTCAACTATGTGGACGACAAGGGCGCCATCCGTTCAGGCCTGATCGTGCCGGGCATCCGTTCGGGGGCTCAGGCCCTGGCCGGACAGACCGCCCAATTGCCCCAGGTGGAAATCACCCGTCCTCAGACCATCATGGCCACGGGTACCAGGACGGCCATGCAGGCCGGACTCTACTACAACTTCCTCGGCGGCCTGGAGCGGATCATTCGCCAATACCGCAGCGAAATCGGCCGAGACTTCCACGTGGTAGCCACGGGCGGCATGGGTCGCACCTTCTCAGAGGACACTGACCTGATCGGGGTCTACGATCCCGAGCTGATCTTCGCTGGCATGTACAGGATTCACCAGCTCAATGCCGATGGCCGACCACACGCTGCACCAGCGCGCCATTGACCTGCAGGCTGGCCTGCTTGCCATCCCCGTCGACGCTGGCCAGCGAGCCCACCAGGGCCTGGCCCTCCAGCTGAACCTGCACCGGATGCCTGGTCCGGTTGAACAGAAAGACGAAGCGCGTCCGATCATCTCCGCTGACTCGCTCAACTCTCAACAGATCGGGGTCGCCCTGGGCTGACCTCATATCAGCGATATCCAGCGCCTCCAAGAGAGCAGGAAGGACCTTGGGCAGATCCTGGGCATCCAAACGGCAGCCCAGGTAGGCGGCCTTGCCGTGACCCCAGTCATGGACGGTCATGGCCGGCATGCCATCCATACCTGTCCAGGGATCCGCCCGGTAGCTAGCCAGGACCTTGGTGCCCTTGTCCAGGTGGCCGATGACATCGGCCCAATCTTGCGCCCTGACCCCGTTGGTCAGGTCAAGATGGTCCAGCAGACCAGGCGTGCCGAGGGCCATGGGTGCGAACTCCTCGACCGACAGACCCAGCAGGTCCCGAAGCGGCCCCGGATATCCTCCCGTCCAGACACGGTCCTGCTCGTCGGCGATACCGCTACCCCAAGTGACGATCAGCCGCCCCCCACCATGTACATACTTGTGCAGCCGCTTGGAGAGGTCAGCGTCGATCAGGTAGAGGGCTGGCAGGACCACCAGCGGATACTCCTCCCATCCGGCCCTGACCGGCAGGACATCAGGCCGGATGGCGTTGTCCAGAAAGGCCCGGTACCAGACCGGCGGCTCCTGGCCATGCTCGACCCGGTCGCTGGGTGAGGCTGCGTGAGAGCTGGCCCACTGGCTTGCATAGTCGAATACCAGGGCCACCGGGGCCTTGGCCAGCGTGGTACCAGCCAAACCAGCCTGCGAGAGGCCCTGCAGGTCCCCTCCCAACTGGCAGACGTCGCGGAAGACTGCCGTGTCCTCGCCGGCATGAGGCAGCATGGCCGAGTGGAACTTTTCCGCGCCGGCCCGGGACTGCCTCCACTGGAAGTAGCAGATGGCATCAGCACCGAGTGCCAGGTGGACCAGGGAGTCGCGCTCCAGCTGTCCAGGCTCCTTGCGGAGGTTGACCGGCCGCCAGTTGACCGCCGAGGTGGACTGCTCCATAAGCCACCAGGGACGTCGGCGGGCGATGGCGTCCACCAGGCTGGAGGAATAGGCCAGCTCCTCCAGATGATCCCTGCCCGGCATCACATAGTGGTCGTTGGCCACAAAGTCCACCTGGTTGCCCCAGTCGTCGTAGTCCAGGGCGAATCCGCCGGCGCTGACCATGAAGTTGGTGGTCAGGGGGATGTCCGGGGTGATCTCAGCCAGGGTGTCACGCTCAGCCATGTAGAAATTTTTGAGGGCATCGGAGCTGAATCGCTCGAAGTCCAGCATGCGGCCCGGATTCTGGAAATTCCCCTGACCGATAAAGCGCGGCGGCAGAATCTGCGAGAAGTCGCTCAGCCGCTGTGACCAAAAGTCCGTGCCCCAGGCGCAGTTGACGGCCTCGATGTCCTTGTAGCGGCGGCGGCACCAGCGCTGGAAGGCCCGCATGGCATCGTCGGAATAGTCGAAGCGATTGTGGCAGCCATACTCATTGCCCACATGCCAGGCCACCAGATAGGGGTTGTCCCGGTAGTGCTCGGCCATGGCCCGGCAGAGTTTCAAAGCGTAGGAGCGGAAGACCGGCGAGGTGGGCCGCCAGTGCTGCCGGGCCCCGGGCCAGACCGTGTCGCCTCGCTCGTCCCTGAGCAGAACCTCAGGATGGGCCTGGGTCAGCCAGAGCGGCGGCGAGGCTGTGGCCGAGGCCAGGTTGACCCCGATGCCCGCCCGGCCAAGCTTGTCGATGATCCGGTCCAGCCAGTCAAAGTCGAATACACCCTGGCTGGGCTCTATGCGCGACCAGGAGAAGACCCCTAGGGCCACCACGTTGACCCCTGCCTTGGTCATCAGCCTGATGTCTTCATCCCATGTATCCTCGGGCCACTGGTCGGGGTTGTAGTCGCAGCCGTACCAGAGGGACTGCTGACCCTTGAGATGCTTGGGCCATCGATAGGCCCGCCGTGTCGGTTTGCTCATGGGTAGAACCTCCTGGTCCGTCTCAATCCTCGGACGGGGGTGCCTGCCGCGTCCACGTCGTCCCGCGGCTCCGGAACCCCTTGACCATTATGGCCCACCAGGCTGACTGTTCAGACTTCTCCTTGAGGCTCCAAGGGAACAGAAGAGTTGAAGATGCGATTAACCCCGGTGAAGGGGTCGGTGAACTCCAAGCGACGGGCCACCAATTGCAGTGGTCGGGAGAAGTCGTCATAGGCACGGGTCTGGATCCGGGGGTAAAGATCGTCGCCCACTATGGGCAGCCCCAGAGCGTTCATGTGCACACGAAGCTGGTGGGTCTTACCGGTCTTCGGGTAAAGGGTGTAGGTGGCCAGGCATCCCTGGCCCGCCGTCAAATCGATCCGAGTAACCGCATTGACAGGCCCTCGCTCCTCCCAGGCCTGGAGAACCCCTCGGCGTTTGATTACCCTGGAACGGCGCTCTAGCGGAAAGACCCGTGGTGGATCCAGGTGTTGCACGGTGCCGGTCCGCGGGCGAGCCATGGGTCCTACCGGCGCCAGGCACTGGTAGACCTTGCGCACGCGATGCTCCTGGAAGAGCATCTGATAGGCCCGCCTGGCAGCCGGATCTCGCACCAGAACCAGCACGCCTGCAGTAGCCCTGTCCAGCCGGTGGGCGGGTATGATGGCGGGCTCCCCGTAGAGCCGGCGCATCCGGATCAGCACGGTACTGGCGTACCACATCCCTCGAGGCATAGTGGCCAGAAAATGGGGCTTGTCGACCACGATGATGCGTTGGTCCTCGTATATGATTCTGGGTTCGAAGGGGATCTGCGGCTCCTTCAGGACCATCCGGTGCCCCCGCTGCCCGGACCCGACAGCCATGGGACCCTATTCCACCGTGACTGACTTGGCCAGATTGCGGGGCTTGTCCACATCCAGACCTTTGAGCCGGGCCATGTCCAAGGCGAACAGCTGCAGGGGGACCACATCAACCAGGGGGCTGAGCAGGGTCGGGCAGGGCGGCCGCCAAAAGACCACGTCAGCATAGCGGTCGGCATCCGGGTCGCCCTCCTCAGCCACGACGATGGTGAAGGCACCACGGGCCTTGACCTCCTCGATGGCCGAGATGACCTTGTCGTGCAGTACATTGCGGCCCCGTGCGCTGGGGACGATGACCACCACAGGCTCCCCTGGCTCCACCAGAGCGATGGGACCGTGCTTGAGCTCGCCAGCGGCGAACCCCTCGGTGAAGATGTAGGCGATCTCCTTGAGCTTGAGCGCCCCCTCCAGCGCCACCGGGTAGCCCACATGCCGACCCAGGAAGAGGAAGGAACGGGCCTTGGACATGCGCTCAGCCGTCTGGCTGATGACCTCGGCCTGTCCGTCCAGCACCTTCTGGATCTTGGCAGGCATGGCCTTGAGGCTGTCGATGGTCTGGTGGATCTCGTCTCGATACATGGTTCCCTTGACCTGGGCCAGGTAGAGCCCCAGCAGGTAGGCCGCCACGATCTGGGCCAGGAAAGCCTTGGTCGAGGCCACAGCCACCTCCGGGCCGGCGTGGGTGTAGAGCACCGCATCGGACTCCCTGGGGATGGTGGACCCTTGGGTGTTGCAAATGGCCAAAACCCGCGAACCCTGCTCCCGTGCATGCCGAAGCGCCATCAGCGTGTCCATGGTCTCCCCGGACTGGGAAATGGCCACAACCAGGGTGCGCGGGGTCAGAATGGGATCGCGGTAACGGAACTCATGGGCCAGCTCAACCTCCACCGGGATGCGCACCCAGTGCTCGATGGCGTACTTGGCCACCAGGCCAGCGTAAGAGGCCGTCCCGCAAGCCACAACGATGATCTTGTCGATCTGGCGGAAGACCTCTTCATCGATGTGAACCTCGTCCAGATCCAGGTCGCCTGACTCATCGTACCGGCCCAAGAGGGTGTTGGAGACGGCCGCCGGATCCTCGTGGATCTCCTTGTCCATGAAGGAGTCCCAGCCTCCTTTTTCGGCGGCCGAGGCATCCCAGTCAATGGTGTAGCGGCGCGGATGCTCCACCGGATGCCCCTGAAAGTCGGTGACCAGGACCTGGTCCGCACTGATGCAGACAGCCTGGTCCTGCCCCAGCTCCATGGCCTGGCGTGTATAGGCTACGAAGGCCGCCACATCGGAGCCCAGGTAGTTCTCCCCGTCTCCCAGGCCGACCACCAGCGGCGAATCGTGTCGGACGCCCACCACCAGATCAGGCTGACGTGAGTCCACAGCCAGGATGGTGAAAGCTCCTTTGAGCATGCGGGCCAACCGCCTGATGGCCTCGAAGATGTCGGGCCGGCCGGTAGCGTCGACGATCTCCTGGGCAATCTTGCCTAGAAGCTTGGCCGCCACTTCAGTATCCGTAGAGGACACGAAGGTGTATCCCTCGGTCTCAAGGTCCAGCCGCAGCCTGGAGGCGTTCTCGATGATCCCGTTGTGGATCAGCGCGACCTTGCCGTCACGGCTGGTGTGGGGATGAGCGTTGACATCAGTGGGTTCGCCATTGGTGGCCCAGCGGGTGTGCCCGATGCCCACGGTGGCCTCGGGCATGGGCTTGGTCTTCAGATCAGCAACCAGATTGCCCAGGCGCCCCGCCTTCTTGCGCACGGCCACCTGCGTCTTTCCCGGGGCAGCCAGGGCCACTCCAGCCGAGTCATAGCCCCGGTACTCCAAACGTTCCAGACCCTTGAGGCAGACCTCCAGGGGCCTGCCACAGGCCGTCCGTACTGACCCCGCATAACCGACGATTCCGCACATGGACCCCAGTCTAGCCATGGGAGCTCCGCCGTCGCCTGTCCGGAAGGCTTCTTGCCGGAATTTCTACAACCTGAACAGCGCCTGAGCCTAGAGTACGGTGTGCAAGAATTCAGCGAACCTCTCGGAGTGCGGATGGTCGATGATGTCAGGACCTCCCTGCTCCACCACGACACCCTGGTCCATAAAGACGATCTGCTCAGCCACCTCGCGGGCGAAGCCCATCTCATGGGTGACCACCACCATGGTCATGCCCTGTTGGGCCACCTGCCGCATGACCCCCAGAACCTCTCCCACCAGCTCAGGATCCAGGGCTGAGGTGGGCTCGTCGAAGAGCATGATGTCGGGGTGCATGGCCAGGGCTCGCGCAATGGCCACACGCTGCTGCTGACCGCCGGAGAGCTGGGCAGGATAATAGTCCATCCTGTCCTCCAGTCCTACACGTTCCAGCTGGGCCTGTGCCTCCTTGCGGGCATCGCTCTTAGGAACCCGGCCCACATGGACCGGCGCCTCCATGACGTTCTCCAAGGCAGTCATATGAGGAAAGAGGTTGAAGCGTTGGAAGACCATGCCGATCTTGGAGCGCTGCCTGGCAATGGCCTTGTCGTCCAGGGTCTGCAGCACAGGGCCCTTGCCGGTATCGATCTTCTGGTATCCGGTCAGCTCGCCGTCCACATAGATTTCGCCGGCTGTGCGGGTCTCCAGCTGGTTAATCAGCCGCAGCAGCGTTGACTTGCCCGAACCAGAAGGCCCTAGGACGGCCGTTACCGTGCCGGGCATGACCTCCAGGTTGATTCCCCGCAGTACATGCTGGTCGCCGAATACCTTATGCACATTCCTGATGACGATGGCCGGATTCTTATTGCCTTGACCATCTTTCTTGGTCTGCCTGTCCTCGTCCATGATTCTCCTCCTGCGCTCAGGCGTTCAGCCCGGCCATCATGACCTTGTTGACTTTGTCAGTTTCCTGACGGGTCTGCGGGTCCTCGCCATCCTTGCCGTCCTTGTTCCCCGACCCTGCCAGGGGCCGCGAGTCGAAGCCCTTGCCGTAGTGCTTCTCCAGCTGGGCCTGAATGACCATGAGAACGGAGGTGATGACCAGGTACCAGATGCAGGCCACGATCAGCAGCGGGATGGTCTTGTAGATGCGGCTGGCGATGGCGTTGGTGGCGAACTGAAGTTCCAGGGTGAAGGGCACGGCAAGGGCCAGGGATGTGGTCTTGAGCATGCCGATGGTCTCATTGCCGGTAGGTGGCACGATGATGCGCATGGCCTGAGGCAGGACGATCCGCCGCATGATCATGGAGGGCGGCATGCCCAGAGCCTTGGCGGCCTCCTCCTGGCCAGGGTCCACAGCCTCGATGCCGGCACGGACGATTTCGGAAAGGTAGGCAGCCTCGTTCAGTCCCAGACCCAGCACCGTGGCCACGGTGGCGTTGAGCACGGTCTTGGTGTCGATGCTCCAGAACTCTGGCCCGAAGGGGATGCCGATGGCCAGCTTGGGTATTAGCACGGAAAGCAGGCCCCAGAAGACCAGCTGGGTATATACAGGAGTGCCGCGGAAGAACCAGATGAAGAACCAGCTGACCCAGCGCAGAACCGGATTGGACGACTTGCGCATGACTGCCAGGATGATGGCCAGGATTGTGGCCAGGACCATGGCGTAGACAGTCAGCAGAAGGGTCCACTTGATACCGTCCAGGACATGCTCGTTGAAGAGGTACTTCCAGACCGTGGGCCAATCAAAGTTGGGATTGGTCACCATGCCATGGATCAGCATGGCCACGAAAATGGCCACGATGACGGCAGCCACGATCGGCCCCGGCTTGCGCACCGGCCTGGCCTCTATTCTGCCGGGGATCTGAATCTGGTCCGTCCCCTTCTTGGTATGCATCTCCTGCTTCCTTCCGCACCGCTGAACGTATTCAGGCCCAGCCTATCCAGCCGGGCCAACCGCTAGGCGCAGTCCGGTTGTTGAGCCGACCCTCGCCTAGAGGCCTGTCTCAGTCAGAGACCGCAGGGTTGATCTCCGCCTTTTCGACTGCCCCGCTCTGGACGCCCCAGTTCTTGAGGATCTTGGCGTAGGTGCCGTCGTCGATCAGCTTCTGGAGCGCCGCCTGGGTGGCCTCAGCCATGCCGCTGCCCTTCTTCAGAGCGGCGCCTTGCAGGACGATGTCGGTATCCTTGCCCAGCTTCTCCAGCTGGCCGTCGGTCTGCTTGATGGCATACCCGGTCACCTGGGAGTCGGCGTAGAAGACGTCGATCTTGCCGTTGACCACCGCTGTGGCGGCATCGGTCTGCTGCTTGTAGGACTGCACATCCACCGGCTTCTTGCCCTTGGCCTTGCACTCGGCCGAGATCTTGTCGGTCGCCTGCTGCTCTTCGATGGTGCCCGTCTGCACACCGACCTTGACGCCGCAGATGTCGTCAGGATTGATCTTGTTGGGGTTGCCTTTTTTGACTGCAAAGGCCGTGCCTGCCTTGAAGGTGGTGACGAAGTCAACCGACTGCATCCGCTCCTTGGTGATGGTGAAGCTGGAGATACCTGCGTCGTACTTGCTGCCGATGGCTGGGATGATGGTGTCAAAGGAGGCGCTGACCATCTCCCCCTTGAGCCCCATCACCTTGGCAATGGCGTTGGACAGGTCGATGTCATAGCCGATCGGTGTCTTGCCGTCCTCATTCATGAATTCACCGGGCGCATACGAGGTCTCCATGCCCACAGTCAGCTTGCCGTCCTTGGCAACCGACTCGGGTACCTTGGCCGCGATGGCCGGATCCTTCTTGATGCCACTGACATCAAAAGCCGCCGGGTGGGAACTTGTTGTGGCCTTGCCCGACGCACTGTTGTTGTCCGCCTCGTCGGTGGTTCCGCAGGCCCCGATGGAGGCCAGCAGGGCGACACTCAGAGCCGCCGTCAGCATCGCCTTGATCTTGCCCATGTCTTCTCCTCTTCCGGACCGCCCCGAGGCGACCCTCCGTGTCCCTTGATCGACATGCACTATTATGCACACATTTGTATTTTTATGCACGCGGCTGACTGTTGGTCTTCCATTGCGGTTTGCTCTGCAGGGCGGAATTTGGCTCCAGATCAAGCTTCAGGACCTTATAGAACACCGCCAATCGCCTTAGCCCCGGGCGTGTCGACCTGCATAGTGCAAGGGAATATCAGCCAGACGACCGTCCCTATCCAAGAGTCATCTGAGCATCGGAAAGTGCATAAGCACGTATCTCAGCCCCGACGGTTCCGGTAGCGCATGGCCCTTTGGGCCTCACGGCGGTCCTGTTCCTCCCGCAGGGACTGACGCTTGTCATACTCACGTTTGCCCCTTGCCACGGCGATCTCCACCTTGACTCTGCCATCCTTGAAATACAAGCTCAGTGGGACGATGGTGTAGCCCTTGGCCTGAATCTGCCGCTCCAGGCGAATGATCTGCTTGGCATGCAGAAGCAGCTTGCGCTTGCGCTTGGGGGCATGATTGTTCCAGGTGCCGTTGAGATATTCAGGGATATTCGCGTTCTCCAGCCAGACCTCGTGCCGACGGTCGATGCTGACGAATGACTCGGCCAGGGAGGCCCGCCCCTCGCGCAAGGACTTGACCTCAGTCCCGGTCAGGGCGATGCCTGCCTCATACCGATCCTCGATCTGGTAGTCATGACGGGCCCTGCGATTCTGGGCAATCATCGACGTGCCAGTCTCCTTAGCCATGATGTCCTCCTCCGGACCATGCCGATCATGTCGCCTGGTAGGCCGGACGGCTAGGAGTGGCGTCCCAGGTGGCGGACCTGGTCCGCTTCGATGTCAGTAATGAATGTACTGGTAGTTGCCAGCCCCGTAAACCGTCTCATAGGCAGGGAACGAGGCAAATCCGGTGCCTCCCTCGGAGATGAGCACGGACCCGTCCCCGTTGACCCGCTCGACCACGGCCACATGACCATAGGTCCAGTCGGCGTTCCAGTAACCGACACGCTGGCCACGGGCGAAGACCATGGCGGCTCCGACGTGTGGAGTGTTGTTGACCAAGTAGCCCAGACTGCGTGCGGTATTGGCCCAGTCAGCCCCGTTGCCCATGTAGGATCCCACAGGAAGGGACAGCTGCGAGCGGCGGATGTAGGCCCAGAGGGTGCACTGACGGGGGGGATAAGCGCTGCCGCCCACCGAGTTGCCGGTGGGATGGCCGTAGCAGAACCCAGAACCCTCAGGACAGCTGCCAGGTACCCCGTAATTCATACCGGAGGCACCTCCACCGCCCCCGTTGCTCGGCGGAGCCGGCTGCGGAGCCGGCGATGGTGCGGAGCCGCCACCGCCGACCTGCTGGGCGCCGCCGGCATGGGGATCTGCACCGCCGCCGGCATTGCCTGTGTTGAGGGAATCGATCATCGACTCGGTGGCCACGATGTCAGCGGCCTCACGGGCTGACTGGGTGGTCAGGGCAGCCTTCTGCCCCTCCAGCTGCTTGCGTGCTGCAGTTCCCTGGTCGCGCAAGGCCTGCAGACTGTCCTGCTTGGCCTGCGCCGCGGCTGCCGCCTGTTGAGCTGCCGCCTGCTGCTGGTCGGCCTTGGCCTTCAATGTGCTGATCTGCTCCTCGATGGCCTCGAGACGCTGCTTGCGATTCATGGACGAATTGAGGGTGTTGGCGGCATCATTGGCTGTGTTGGCCTCGGATCGGGTCACGGCTGCATCGGACTGCATCTTGTCCACAAAGTCCTTGGTGCTGGAGGACTTGGTCACCACATCCATGACCTGGGAAGCCTCAGAGCCGTGGAAGCTTTTTCTCGCCATCTGCGCCACACCGGCCTTGGCATCGTCATAGTCGATGCCGGTCTGACGGATCTTGGCCTCCAGGTCGGCACGATCCTTGCGGGCCGCCTGCAGTCGGTCGTTGGTGGCCTGAACCAGACTGTCGGCCTGCTCGGCCTGCTGCTGAGCTTCGACAGCGCTCTGCTGAGCCGCCGGGATCTGGTTGGCTGTCAGATCGTTGAGGCTGAGAATCTGGTCGGCCAGCTGGCTGTTGACACCTGCCAGTTTGTTCTTCAGAGCCTCATGGCTCTGCACCTTCTGCTGATAGCTACTCCAATCGGCCCGGGCCGGCGCAGGGGCCACCGTCAACCCCAGGATCCCACCGCCCAGCATCATGGCCAACGACCCCACCAGGCCGCAGATGGCTTCCAAGTGCTTCGTACGATTCATGGTCAAGTCCTCACTATCACTTATCCATGCTAGTCATCATTATGGCAGAGTTCGTGCCCATAAGGTCAACCCGGCCCGTCGCTGCGGATCAGATCCTCAGATACCGCCGCAGGGAGATGGAAGAGGCCAATGCGGACAAGAGCATGGCCCCCAGGATCAACGCCGGGGCCATGAGCAGGACCGTGGACTGGTCCACGTAGGGCATCCACTGGACCGTCCGGGCCAGCCAATCCGTGATGAAAAGCTTGACGATGGCGCTCAGAGCGCCGACAGCCAGAAGAGACCCCAGCAAGGATGCCACCACGCCCTCCAGGATGAAGGGCAGCCGTATGGTCCAGTTGGAGGCTCCCACCAGTCTCATGATCTCGGTCTCGTTGCGACGCGAGGCGGCGCTCATCCTGATGGTGGTGCCAGTCAGCAGGATGGCCACGATCACCATGACTACGGCCAGAACCAGGGTGACTGCCGTAGCCCTGTTGAGGATCTTGAAGACCGGATCGAATATCTGGCGCTGGTCGGACACCTCCTCTACGCCGTCGCGTCCGGACAGCACCTCGGAGACCACCTGGTACTTGGTTGGATCCTTGAGCTTGAGACGCAGGGAGGCCTGCATGTCCGCTGCGGTCATGGTCCTTCCCTCATATGTGCCGTTGGGGTACTGCTTGAGGAAGGTGTTCTTGAAGAAGTCCTCCCGGCTCTGGTAGGTGATTTTTGCCACAGAGTCGCGCAGCTCAGTATTGATGGTGTTCTCCAGCTTGACGATCTCGTCGTTGGTGGGCGCCTTGCCGGTCGCGCAGGATGCCGCCTGGCTGGCACCGTCCGGGCATAGCCAGACCACTACCTCTACTTGGTCGTACCAGTCCCCCTTGGCCTTGCTGATCTGGGCCTGCATGAGTCCCGATGCGCCGATGAAGAGGAAGGAGATGAACGTGACCAGCATGACCGAGAGGATCATGGAACCGTTGCGCCGCAGGTTGTCCCAGGTGCTGGAAAGGATGAACCGCAGTCTCATCGTGCCGCCTTCTTCTTGTCATGACGCTCGTCCCGAGCCTGTGCTCCGCTCTTTTGCTGGGGCTTCCTGGCCGCCTTGGGGGCTTCAGGGGGAGCGGGCGGGGCCGGCGGGGCCCCCATGGACTCGGCACCGTAAGACTCAACATCATGATCTATTTCATTCGTCGAGTCCTTTTTACTGGTCCTGCTCTTGCCGGAGGGTGCTTTTGAGGATTGCGCGCCGTCCTGCTTCATGCGGACCGCAGCCTGACCGGATTCGCCGGTCGGTTGGGCTGGGCTGGATACATCGGGCCTCTTGAACTGTTGTTCACGATCAGAAGCCTCAGCAGAGGATTCCTTCAACGGTTGGCGGTTTTTGACTTTGTCATCTTTCTTGGGCCCGCCTTGACCATGGTCATGATTGTGATCGTCATGCGCGAGACCCTTGCGGTCACGACCTGGGTTCCTATCCTGCTCTTGACTGCCCGCATCTTCGGGCCGCGGAGCAGCTTCCGAACCACGAGCGGACTTCCGAGACTTCCTGGAGGCTGCAGGTTCTGCAGGTTCTGCAGGTTCTGCTTGGGGACGATTCCCGGATTCGGCGCGATCAATTCCTGCCTTGCCCTGGTCTTTGTCACCGGAACCTTCACTCGACTGACCCGGTCGATCCTGGCTGCCCTGAGACACCGGTGCAGGTCTGCGGAATCGTTCGTCAGAATCGGAGTCGGCCTTCCGATCGGGCTGCCCCGCAGAGGCTTCTCCATGCTGACTGGAATCTTCCTGCGCAGACTCAAGACTGCCCAGGCCCTTCCCCCAGGTCAGGGTGTCCTCCACCGAGGTGAAGACCTGCCCATAACGTCCTGTTCTCCCCGAATGCATGGACTTGGCCAGCCGTGCGATTCCCTCATCGCCATACTGACCCTGGTCGACGGCCTGTGCCGCCGCCTGGACCACCTGCTTGGCCCCCTTGGTTCCATCCGCGATGGGTTCGGTAGCCGAGCTATTCCCATCCTGCACGACAACCTGCACCGGACGGCGCCCTCCAACACCAACCTCACGAGCACGGTCCAGGGCATCGCCGTCGGCGGGATCCCCGATGGCATGATGGGAGCGCGCCGCAACCTCGGCATCGGGGAAGAAGCGCGAAGAATCGTAGGAACCGTGGGCCTCGTCGCGCATGATCCGACCCGTATGCAGCTCCACCACCCGCTTGCGCATGGAGTTGACGATCTCCTCGTTGTGGGTGGCCATGACCACGGTGGTGCCGGTCCGGTTGATGGCATCCAGAACCTCCATAATGCCCAGGGAGGTTGTGGGATCTAGATTGCCTGTGGGCTCGTCAGCCAGCAGGATTTCCGGATTATTGACGTAGGCGCGGGCCAAAGCCACCCTTTGCGCCTCGCCGCCGGAAAGCTCGTGCGGGTAGTTTTGCTCCTTGCCCGTCAGCCCCACGGTCTTGAGCACCTGAGGCACCAGAGTCTTGATGGTGGACCGGCGAGCGCCGATGACTTCCAGCGTGAAGGCCACATTCTGCCATACGGTCTTGTTGTTGAGCAGCTTGTAATCCTGGAACACAAAGCCGATGGAGCGCCGATACCCGGGAATCTCACGATTGCGCAGACGTCGCAGGTCGTTGCCGGCCACACGGATCTCCCCCTCGGTGGCCTCCTCCTCGCGCAGAAGCAGGCGAAGCAGGGTGGTCTTGCCCGACCCGCTGGCGCCCACAAGGAAGACAAAATCCCCACGATCGACATCCAGGCTGATGTCATCCAAGGCGGGACGGGACCCCTTGGGGTAGATCTTGGTCACGTCCTTGAGCGAAATCAACGCCATTGACTCTCCGTTCCTCGGTATTCCCCTACAGAGGCTATCAAGAAGACCGACACCACACGCTCATGAAACACCGACCCGGAAGAGGCCGAGCGCAGGGTTATTTGCTGGCTTCCTCCTCACGGGCCTGAACCCGCTGCTGATGCCGCCAGCGGATGCCGGCCTCTATGAAGGCATCGATGTTGCCGTCGAAAACGCCCTGGGTGTCAGAGGTCTCGTATCCGGTGCGCAGATCCTTGACCATCTGGTAGGGATGCAGCACATATGAGCGCATCTGGTCCCCCCAGCTGGCCTTGATGTCGCCGGCCAGCTCTTTCTTCTTCTTGGCCTCCTCTTCGTGCCGCAGCACCAGCAGACGGGACTGCAGAACGGCCATGGCAGCCGCACGGTTCTGGATCTGGCTGCGCTCATCCTGCATGGTGACCACGATATTGGTCGGCAAATGAGTGATACGCACGGCCGAATAGGTCGTGTTGACACCCTGGCCGCCGGGGCCGGAAGAGCAGTAGGTATCCACTCGGATATCCGAATCGGGGATGTCGATGTGGTCGGTTGGCTCCACCAGGGGGATGACCTCGACGGCGGCGAAAGAGGTCTGCCGTCGGCCCTGGTTGTCAAAGGGCGAGATCCGCACCAGACGATGGGTGCCGCCCTCCACCGACAGCCGACCGTAGGCGTAGGGGGCATCCACCTGGAAGGTGGCTGACTTGATGCCGGCCTCCTCTGCATAGGAGGTATCCATGACCTTGGTGGAGAAGCCGTGCCGCTCAGCCCACCTCATGTACATGCGCAGGAGCATTTGGGCCCAGTCAGCTGCGTCCACCCCGCCGGCGCCAGAGCGGATAGTGACCACGGCGGCGCGCTCGTCATACTCCCCGTCCAGCAGGGTCTGGATCTCCATGTCAGCCAGGTCGGACCTCAAGGAGTCGATCTCCTTGCGGGCCTCCACCAGGGTGTCCTGGTCATGCTCCTCCTGGCCCAGCTCCTCCAGAGCCTGGACATCCTCCAGCCGGGAGGATGCGGACTCCAGATGCTTGAGCTGGGATTGCAGGGCCGAGAGCCTGCTGGTCACCTTCTGGGCATTCTCCTGATCATCCCAGAGTCCGGGCGCGCTGGCCTGACGCTCCAGATCAGCAATCCGCGAGCGCAAACCCTCCGGGTCCAGCGCCTTGGAAATCATCTCGTACTTGGCCTTGGCCTGATCCAATGCTTGGGCAAAATCCATCTCTGCCATACCGTCTCACCGCTTTCCAGACCGGCTCCACGCGAGTCGGTCGCCGTCTTCATTCCCATTTGCCTTTGACTGTGACGGCCGGATTCCCGCCGACCGGACGGACCGGGTCAAAGGCCGCTGAAGATGGCGGGAATGACAAGACTGGCCAGCAAAGCCACGGCAATGACCAGGCAGACCGCCCTGGCTGTGTTGCGGCGCCGACGTTCCCGGCGCTCGCGCTCATGACTGTAGGCACTCATGATTGATAATTTTACCTACCGGCTGGGACCTGGCTGGCGACCATCCAGACCCGACTGTCGGACGGACCATCGCTGTTTGAGCATCGACCGGTTTATCCTGTAAGACAACCTATGACAATACGACTGCACAGCCTGAAGGAGGAACGATGAGCACAGCACGCACCGCATGGGGTTGGGGCTTGGCCAGCCAGGACGAGCAGGGCCGGACCCTGGACACCTGGTACCCCAAGGCCGAGATCTCGACACCGCCGACCCCGGCCAACCGTCCCAACCACGACTTTGGCGACCAGGTCAACAACCAGCCCGACGCCCGCGGCATCCGAAAGGTTCCGGTCTTCACCGTGGCCGATTTGGATGGCCCAATAGCCAATGCCGCCGATGCCTATCTGCGGCTTCATCTGCTCAGCATGCGCCTGAGCCTTCCCAACAGCATGAACCTGGATGGGATCTTCGAACAGCTCAACACGGTGGTCTGGACCAACTACGGACCCTTTGCCGTGGAGGACTTCGCCCTGCGCCGGTCAGCGGTCATGGCCGCAACCAGCCGGTCCATGCCAGGCATCCCGGTGACACAGGTAACGGTGCTGAGCGTGGACAAGTTCCCCCGCATGGTGGATTATGTGGTTCCCGAGGGTGTACGCATCGGCAACGCCGACCGGATTCGGCTCGGCGCCTATCTGGCGCCGGGAACGACAGTCATGCACGAGGGCTTCGTCAACTTCAACGCTGGCACGCTGGGCCACTCCATGGTCGAAGGACGGATCTCCCAGGGAGTCGTGGTCGGCGACGGTTCGGACATCGGTGGCGGAGCCTCCATCATGGGCACCCTGTCCGGAGGAGGCCGCCACCGGGTCTCCATTGGTCAGCACTCCTTGCTGGGAGCCAACGCCGGCATCGGCATCTCCCTAGGCGACGACTGCGTGGTTGAAGCCGGGCTCTATGTCACCGCCGGCACCAAGATCGGCCTGGGCGACGAGGAGGTCAAGGGGGCAGCACTCAGCGGACGGGATCATCTGCTCTTCATCCGCGACTCCCGCACGGGCCAGGTCAGAGCCCTGCCCCGCAAGAAGGGGATCGAGCTGAACGAACGACTGCACGCCAACTGAACCCAGGCGGTCATAAGACTCAGCGCTCTTCTATAGGCAGGTAGTCGCGTGGCCCCTGACCGGTATAGACCTGCCTGGGTCGACCTATTTTCGTGTCAGGATCGTCCAGCATCTCCCGGTACTGGGCGATCCATCCGGGGATGCGACCCAAGGCGAAGAGCGTGGTGAACATCTCCGGGTCGAAGCCGATGGCGCGGTAGATGAGCCCGGTGTAAAAATCCACGTTGGGATACAGGTGCCGCTCGACGAAGTAGTCGTCATGCAGGGCCAGGTCCTCCAGCTGGAGGGCCACGTCGAAGAGCTCTGCATCCTCGGCGTTCCTGTCCTGGTCGGGCTCGTCCATGAGCTTGTAGAGCCACTGCTTGGCTATTGCCGCGCGCGGGTCATAGGACTTATAGACCCGGTGGCCCAGACCCGCGATTTTCCGCCCCTCGTTCTTGGCCTGGTCCACATAGCCTCGTACGCCCAGTCCGGAATCCCGTATGTTCTTCAGCTGGCGCAGCACGGCCTCGTTGGCGCCGCCGTGCAGGGGGCCTGACAGAGTGTTGATGCCGGCGGCCACCGCAGAATACAGGTTGGCCCGGGCCGAGCCGGCAATCCTCACCACTGAGGTGGAGCAGTTCTGCTCATGGTCGGCATGGATGATCAGGAGCTTGTCCAAGGCTTGCACCCTGAGAGGATCGGCCTGATAAGGCTGGTAGGGCATGGCGAAGCTCATCCGCAGGAAGTCCTCCACATAGCCCCAGGTTCTGTCCGGGTAGAGCAGAGGCTGGTCGCGGCGACGACGGTGGATCAGGGAGACGATGGTGCGCACCTTGGCCATGATGATGGCGCTGGCCTCCTCCAGCTGATCAGGATCATCAACATTGCAGGTGTCAGGATGAAAGCCTGCAAGTGCGTTGACCGCTGCGGCCAGCACACTCATGGGGTGAGCCTGGCGGGGGAAGGACGAGAGCAGATGGCGGAAGTCCTCACCCACGACCGTGTAACCCAGGACATGGCTGCGGAACCGCTGGTACTGCTCGGCATCAGGCAGTTCGCCATGGGACAGCAGCCAGGCCACTTCGAGAAAATTGGACTGGGCGCACAAGTCCTCTATGGCATAGCCCCTGTAGCGCAGTATGGACCGCTTGCCGTCAATGAAGGTAATTCCCGAAACGCACTGAGCTGTGGTCTGGAAGCCGGGATCGAGCGTGACCCAGCCGTCATTGCGCAGGGAGGAGACCAGAATGCCGTCGGGCCCCTCGGTGGCGCGAACCAACGGCAAATCAACCTGGTCGGAACCGATGGACAACCGTGCTGTAGACACCACGCACCTCCTGTCAATCAACCAGTGAGGTGCCAGTGAGCGTCGACGGCCATGCCAGATCAGGCTACCGGCACCTGTACCGGCTTGGAATTGCCGACATGCTAACAGAAACAATCACGATTTCGATTACCGGCTTGTAACCGCAAGCAGGAATCCGCAGCCTCCACCCACGATGCGCAGCTCCAAGCCAGTGCCGTCTTCGCTCCCGCACCAGCTTGCGGGCACAAGGCCAATGAAGCAAGTGCAGGCATCAAACAGGGTCGGCATCAAAAAAGGATCCAAGAGCATCCACATTGTGGACATTCCTAAATCCCTTATAGTCCTGATTCGGCCTCGGACAGCCTTCTGGCTCAGTCCCTGGTCGTCAGGATGACAGGCCCCTGCTCGGTGATGGCGATGGTGTGCTCGCTGTGGGCGCCGCGCGATCCATCTGCAGAACGCAGGGTCCACCCATCCTTGGGATCCTGGTAAATCTGATCGGTGGTCGCTAGGAACCAAGGCTCAATGGCGATGACCAGACCCGGGCGCAGCTTGTAGCCGTGATGGGGAGTGCCGTCGTTGGGCACATGGGGATCGCCATGCATGATCCGCCCTACCCCGTGGCCGCCGAACTCCAGGTTGACGCTGTATCCGTTTTCATGGGCAACCTCACCGACTGCAGCGGAGATGTCGCCTAGGCGGTTACCGGGCTGAGCCTGGGCGATGCCGGCCTTCAGGGCCTCTTCGGTGGTCCGAATCAGCCGCAGATCCTCCGGATCGGCATGCTCGCCCACAACGAAGCTGATGGCCGAGTCGCCTACCCAGCCGTCCACGTTGATGGCCAGATCGAGGGAGAGCAGGTCGCCGTCCTTGAGGTTGTAGTCATAAGGCACCCCATGCAGGACGGCATCGTTGACGGATAGGCAGATGTAGTGGGCGAAGGGTCCGGTGCCGAAATCAGGCGCATAATCCACATAACAGGAAGTGGCTCCCTTGCGGGAGTTGATCCTGTCCTTGACGTAGTCGTCCAGCTCCAGGAGGTTGACCCCAGGCTTGCTCATGGCCTTGAGCTCCTTGAGGATGCTGCCGACAAACCTCCCCGCCGGCTTCATCTGTTCGATCTCCTGCTTGGTTTTGAGCTCGATCATCCTCTGCGTCCTTTCATGATTGGTGCCCGCGGGTGCCGCCCCTCAGGATCCTGCCCAAGTACTACCTCTCAGTATTATCGGGTCACTCGGACGAGTCCGGATCTCAGTTCCGGCCGAAGGTGAAGGCCCTGATAATGGAGACGACTCCCAGCACCAGAAGAGCGCACCCACTGAAGATAACCAGGAAGATGACGGAGCTCAACGGGTAGATCATGACGATGATTCCGGCGATGATGGAGACGATGCCGGAGAAGATGGCCCAGCCTGAATGCGGGAGCCCCCAGGAGGCGGCCAGGCTCATCACGCCCTCCATGATCCAGCTGATGCCCACAATGATGGTGACCAGCAGGGTCAGCGCTGAAGCGGACAGGGCCGTGTTCCTGACGATGACGATGCCGCCGACGGCAATCAGGGCGCCAAAGAGGACACCCAGCACCCTCCAGCCGCCAGGAAGCCCCTTGGACACGATGGAGGTGGCCAGACGAACCACGCCGGAGATGATGAAGTAGATACCCAGCACCACGGTCACGGCAATCAGGGTCTTGTCCGGCCTGAGCAGCAGGGCCAGGCCCAGGATGACTCCAATCACGCCCATGACGCCCATGATGACGCGGATGGCCCGCAGGGTTCTGAATCCCAGGTCCTCAGCGATCATGGAGAAAGGATCCATCCGCGGCGGGCGCCCCTGATAGCCGGGGTATTGCCCATACTGGGCATAATTATTCTGGTATTGGCCGCTATTCTGCCCAGAATCCTGACCACCGTACTGATTGGGCTGACCGCCCTGCATGGGATCCGTCATACCGTCCTCTTTCGCTCGCTCAGGGCGGCCTATGGGCCGTCCCGTTACCGTCTTCCAAGTGTAAATCACCAACGGAGGCAATCGCGGCTTTTCCCTTCGGCGGAGGATTCGCCAGTCCGTCGATTGCCGGTGACCACAGGGTATGGCATGTCACCAAAGATGGCTAGGCTTGTACCATGGCACAATCTACAGCATCCACGACCTCCTCCGGACTTGATCCGGCCTCCTTCTCTTCGGTCATTCGCCCTCAGGACGATCTTTTCCGCTTCGTCAACGGCCCCTGGATCGACACCTACAGTCTGCCCGAGGACCGCTCCCGGTTCGGCTCCTTCGACAAGCTTGCCGAGGATGCCGAAGCACAGATCCATGAAATCCTCGAGGATCCGGAATCTCCGGCAGTCAAATCGGCCCTGCTCTATCGCAGCTTCCTGGACACCGATGCCATCGAGGCTGCGGGAATGGAACCCATCCGCTCCGACCTGCAGGCCATTGATGATGTACCCGACAAGACAGCGTTAACCAGCCTGCTCGGCCAGCTCAATCCGACTGGCGGCCCCGATCTGTTCGGCATCGCCATCTATGGCGATCCGGGCAATGCTGGCGTCAACGTGGCTCATGTGGAGCAGGCTGGGCTGGGACTCCCCGACGAGGCCTACTACCGGGAGAAGAGCTACGCTCCAGTCCGCCAGGCCTACACCGACATGGTCGCCTCATTGCTCAGGCTCTCCGGCTACGCCGACGACCAGGAGGGTGCCCACAGGCAGGCGGAGTCCTTCCTTGAAGTCGAGACGCGCATAGCGGCACGCCACTGGGACAACGTATCCACTCGAGATGAGGATCGCACCTACAATCCCACCACCCTGGCTGATTTGGAGTCAACGCTCGCCGATTTCGATCTGCACACCTGGATCGAATCCTGGCAGAAGGCCTATGCAGCCAGCCCTGTCGCCAATGTGCAACCAGTCGAACTGAGCGCAGCCCTGTCCAGGACCATCGTGCACGAACCCTCCTTCCTGCAGGGTTTGAACGAGCTATGGAAGACCAGCGATCTGGAGGATCTCAAACTCTGGGCCCGCGTGCACACCCTGATCGAGTGGGCAGGTCTGCTCAGCAGCGACTTCGATCAGGCCAGGTTCGACTTCTACGGGAAGGTCCTTTCCGGCACGACCAAGATGCGGGACCGCTGGAAGCGAGCCGTCTCCCTGGTCAACGGCATTTGCGGCGAGGAGGTCGGACGCGAATATGTGCGTCGGCACTTCCCTGCCTCCAGCAAGGCCCGCATGGAGGCCCTGGTCTCAGACCTGATCGACGCCTACCGGGTCTCCATCACCTCCAGCGACTGGCTGGGCGAACAGACCAAGGTCAAGGCTCTGGCCAAGCTGGACAAATTCTCGCCCAAGATCGGCTACACCGAGCACTGGCGCGACTACACGGCCCTGGCTGTGGACGAGAAGCTGGGCCTGGTCGACAACGTGCGGCGGGCCAACCTCTACGAGTCCGGTTATCAGTTCGGCAAGGCCGGCCAGCCTGTGGACAAGGAAGAGTGGCTGATGAACCCTCAGACGGTCAACGCCTACTATGAGCCCACCCTGAATGTCATTGTCTTCCCGGCAGCCATCCTGCAGCCGCCCTTCTTCGATCCTGAAGCCGACGATGCCGTCAACTACGGAGGCATCGGATCGGTCATCGGTCATGAGATCGGCCACGGATTCGACGACCAGGGTTCCAAGTACGACGGCGACGGACGTCTGCAGGACTGGTGGACCCCGCAGGACCGTGAGAACTTCGAGCAGCGGACCAAGGCGCTCATCGAACAGTACAACGGGTTCGTCCCCCAGCAGCTTGCCGAGAAGTACGCCGACAAGCCCGAGCAGGCACCTCATGTCAATGGGGCGCTGACCATCGGCGAAAACATAGGAGACCTGGGAGGCGTCAACATCGCTATCAAGGCCTATGCCATCGCCTTGCAGAAGCGGCAGGGCGGCACGGCCAGGTCAGACGACGCGGCCATGGATCAGGCATTGGCCTCGGCTCCGGTCATGGACGGCTACACTGGCCTGCAGCGGTTCTTCCTGTCCTATGCCTCCATCTGGAGGACCAAGAACAGGGATCAGCTGGCCGAACAGTATCTGCAGATCGACCCCCACTCCCCTGCTGAATTCCGCACCAACGGCATCGTCAGGAATGTGGATCGCTTCTACCAGGCCTTCGGGGTCACCGCCGAGGACGGCATGTGGCTGGAACCCGAAGCACGGGTCAAGATCTGGTAAGCCTGTTCTGATTGAAATCATCGGTTGACGGTTTCAATCAGCCTGTTGATCAAGGCGGGATGTCGACTGGAATCAGCCGGCCTTCCGCCTTCGTCTTGCTCGGCCGAAACAACCATTGCTCATCCAGCATTGGAAGCCCTCACTGGTGTCCGCTCGGCTGCAGATGATACCGATGATGCTGGGGCGGTTTCAGAGGGTGAAGATGTCAGCGGAGTGGTCCAAGGATCCGCACCGGCGGCCCCCTCATCGATAGATGCAGTGCCCGATCGGATCCTGGTGAAGGTATCCTGTCCCCTAGCCAGGTCGTGACCGATGCCATCCGCTACCAAGACCAGGCTGCTATGCGGCTGGCCGTCGCTGGTCCACTCCTCTGTCACCAAGGATCCCGTCACCATGACCGGATCGCCCTTGTGCAGACAGGCCAGAGCATTAACCGCCAGAGTCCTGAAAGCCTTGACTGTCAGCCAGGTAGTGGATTTTCGTTTCCATACCCCAGCCGCAGCATCGTAATAGGCCGGTGTAGAGCCCAGCCTGAAGGAGCAGACTGGTGTGGCTCCCGGCTGTCCCAGACGGGCCGGCTGGGTCCCCATAAAACCGAAGACCGTCGTTTTTATTTCGTTGATGGACATATCGGAACCTCTCTGTCGATGGTATGAATCCGACGCTGTAAACCTGCCGGTCGATTACTCATTGCATAGCAGTGAAGCCGTCCCACGGAGAATCCCTAGCCAGAGCGCGGATAATCGGAGCGGGGGAAGGGACTGGCCCCGGCCAGGAACCCTCCGTCGAACGGTGACTCCATCCTGCCTCCGCACAGGTTCCGTGCACCCGACCCGGAGGGCATTGTGGTCGAATGGGCTCGGCCTGTTTGCGTGGTGGACAACCCTGCCCACGACTGGTTTGGCAATGGCTCTTTCACTGCGCAAGGACATCGAACATCGGTCCTGGGCTACACTGTGAGAGCAGATACATCGGCACGGTTTGGAAGGACCCGCAGTCATGGTTCACACGCTGGTCAGTTGGAACATCGATTCGCTCAACGCCGCCCTGCTGGGCAAGAGTAGCCGCAGCGCCCTCTCCCTGAAGGTGGTGGAGACCATCCGGGATCTGGACCCTGATGTCGTAGCCATCCAGGAGACCAAGCTCAACGGTGACCAGAAGAAATCCGCAGGCATCCTGAAGGCGCTCATGCGCTACTTTCCCGATTACCAGGAGGTGGACCGCCGCTCCGAGCCCCCGGCCCGCACAGGCTATGCAGGCACGCTCATGCTCTACCGCAAGATCCTGCCGGAGCCTACCGTGACCCGCCCCCGCATCGGCGCTCCGGACACCATGGACGACGAGGGCCGCATGCTCACTCTGGAGTTCCCGGACTGCTTCGTCACCACGGTCTACACCCCCAATTCCGGATCGGGACTGGTCAGGCTCAAACCACGTGGCGTCTGGGACGATTGCTACCGCCGCTATCTGCAAGAGCTGGATGCCCGCAAACCGGTCCTGGCCTGTGGCGACTTCAACGTGGCCCACGAGGAGATTGACATCGCCAACCCCGGTTCCAACCATCACTCAGCCGGCTTCACCGACCAGGAGCGCGAGAAGTTCGGCCTTCTGCTGGATGCGGGCTTCACCGACACCTTCCGAAAGATCCATGGCGATGCCGCCGGCTTCTACGACGATCACCGCAGCGTCTACACTTGGTTCGCCCAGCGGGCCCCAAAGAGCAAGATCAACAACTCCGGCTGGCGCATCGACTACTGGCTGACCTCCAACCGAATCGCTGACCAGGTCGACACCAGTGAACCTGTGGACACCGGCAAGCGCCAGGATCATCTGCCCATTCTGCTGCGCATCTGACCTGATAGATTCCTGAACCCAAACCGATACAACCAGAAGGGTGGGGTCTTGGTCGCATACATCATGACGTGACCAAGACCCCACCCTCCTGTATCAGTTGCGATAAGCAACTACGGGTGAGGCATACCCTACTGCAGATCGGCGATCCGATCCACGATCACCTGAGCAGCCTGATCAGCAGGAACTGCTTGCACATCCGAGCCGTCGCGGTTGCGGATCTCGATGGTGCCGTTGGCAATGGTGTCACGACCGGCGATGGCGACCAGGGGGACCCCGATCAGCTCCGCATCCTTGAACTTGACCCCGGGAGATACCTTGGGACGGTCGTCGTAGATGACCTCCACACCACGGTCCTCCAGATCGGCGACCAGCTTCTCTGCGGCATCGAAGGCCTCCTGCTTCTTGCCGGTGGCTACCACATGAACCGCGGCAGGAGCGACAGCCTTGGGCCAGGCCAGACCCTTGTCATCGTGATGCATCTCGGCAATGCAGGCCAGAACACGGGAGATGCCGATGCCGTAGCAGCCCATCCAGACCGGCACCGCCTTGCCGTTGCGGTCCAGGACCTTCAGCCCCAATGCGTCAGAGTATTTCAGTCCAAGCTGGAAGACCTGCCCGATCTCCACGCCACGCTCGAAGCTGAGCGGCCCGGAACCATCAGGACTCATGTCCCCGTGACGGACCTCGGCGGCCTCCACCACTCCGTCGGATTGGAAGTCACGCCCGTAGACCGCATTGGCCAGGTGCATGCCTTGGGCATCAGCCCCGGTCACCCAGGCTGAGCCAGGGGCCACATGGGCGTCGAGGAAGTAGCGGATATGAGCGGCAGACTCGGTGTCAGAACGCTGAGGACCCAAAACACGGGGGCCAATGTATCCCTTGACCAGCTCGGGATGGGCAGCAAGGTCAGCCTCGCTGGCCTCCTCGATTTCAGCAGGGGCGAACTGGGCCTCCAGCCGCTTCATATCCACCTGACGGTCGCCCGGCAGGCCGACGGCCACCAGTTCCCGCCAGCCCTCGGGATGGTCATCATCCGCAGGGTGCTTGACGGCCACGATCAGGTTCTTCAGAGTATCGGCAGCGGTCCAGTCACGGCCATCCTCGCGAGGATGCAGCTGGTTGAACCGCTCTACCAGGGTGTCGATGGTGGTCGAGTCGGGGGTGTCCAGCTCTTGCATGGCCGGGGTTTCAGCGTAGTCGACGGGCTCAGGACGCGGAGTGGTCAGCGCCTCCACGTTCCATGCCTTCCCCGAGGGAGCCAGGGCAAAGGTGTCTTCGCCTATGGGCAGCGGAGCCAGGAACTCCTCGGACTCGGATCCCCCCATGGGTCCGGAAACCGCATGGACAATGACGTACTTGACACCCAGACGCTTGAAGATTCGCTCGTAGGCGCCGCGCTCATCCTGGTAGGCCTTCTTCAGCCCCTCCTCATCCACAGTGAAGGAGTACGCGTCCTTCATGATGAATTCGCGTCCCCTGATCAGCCCGGCGCGGGGACGGAACTCGTCGCGGTACTTGGTCTGGATCTGGTAGAGCACCACCGGCAGGTCCTTGTATGAGGAGTACATGTCCTTGACCAAAAGGGTGAACATCTCCTCGTGAGTGGGAGCCAGCAGGTAATCGGCGCCGTGCCTGTCCTGGAGACGGAAGAGATTCTCCCCGTACTCCTCCCAGCGGTGGGTGGCCTCGTAGGGCTCGCGAGGCAACAGGGCCGGGAAGTGAACCTCCTGGGCGCCAATGCTGTTAATCTCCTCCCGGACCACGGCCTGAACCTTGTCAAGGACCTTCAGCCCCAGCGGCAGCCAGGTGAAGATGCCGGGGGCCACCTTGCGGACATAACCGGCCCGCTGCAGGAGTTTGGCCGAGTCCACATCGGCGTCGGCCGGATCCTCCCTGAGGGTCCGCAGAAAGAGGGTTGACATGCGCATGGCTTTGGTTCTCATACCTCCCAAAGATATGCGCGCAAAGGGACAAGCAGCTGCAGGGGAAGCTACATGACGATTCGCGCAACCAAGCCCGAAACCAAACAGCATAGGCAGGTGCAAGTCGGTCAATTCATAACCTGGCATCCATCCAGCTCCAAGCCCCCTCCATCAAGACAGCCAAGATATAGTGGTTGTATATCGAACAGGTTTTCTGATTTACCAGGACAAGGCGGGCACCTATGTCATCAGAGCCGGGTGTGACCATCCAGACCTTTACCAACCTCGACGCAGAGCACATGACACTCCTCTTGGAGGCCGATCCTTCAGAACGGATAATTCATGACGTTTTCACCCGTTCCCGTGCCTACGAAATCCGAGTGGGACAAGCTCTGGCCGGTGTCATGCTGCTTGTCAGACCAAACACGGATAGCTTGGAAATCGCCAATCTCAGCGTGGATCGCGCTTATCGCCGACAGGGACTTGGCAGCCGATTAATAGACCGAGCCAAGATGGAGTCTGTCAGACTGGGGCTGGAAAGACTGGAAGTAGGCACCGGATCCACCAGTTTTGGGGCCCTTTGCTTCTACCAAACATGCGGGTTTCGCATGGACAGCATTGCACGGGATTATTTCGTCAATCGCTACGCGCATCCCATTGTCGAGAACGGAATCACACTTAAGGACATGGTCCGCCTGTCATGGCATCTCTAGCGGCCCGAATGGCCACACCCGGCCAAGACCAGTAAGGGCGACCCTTCAGAAAAGCTGATCCTGACTGAATTCGTCTTCTGGTTCCT
Organism: Bifidobacterium apousia; assembly: GCF_007559275.1. Classification (GTDB taxonomy): domain Bacteria; phylum Actinomycetota; class Actinomycetes; order Actinomycetales; family Bifidobacteriaceae; genus Bombiscardovia; species Bombiscardovia apousia. The sequence continues at coordinate 602,861 of NZ_VMHK01000001.1, read as the reverse complement.
GACCGACGGCGCGCTTGGTGAAGGACTCGGGTCCTTCATCCTTCAGGCGTGCGCAGGCCGCCTTGGACTCGGCCCTCAAACCGGCATCCAGAACGACGGCATCAGGAGAGACCAGGAAGGCATGCTCATTGATGCCCGTCAGGTAGAGCCCATCCAGACTCTCCACACGGGAGAGGGCCACGTACCCCATCCCTGGCGCGAAAGTCCGTCTTAAATCCATGACGGCCCTGTCCAAAGTCATCCCCTGGGACTTGTGGATGGTGATGCCCCAAGCGCAGCGAAGCGGCACCTGGTTGACGGCGGCCAAGACGGTGTCCCCATCCATGGTCTCCCAGGCGGCCGGCTTCATGGTGACCACGTTGCCGTTCTGGAAGGAGACGATCGGCCATCCCCCCTTGGCCGAGCTGGTGAATCCACTGACGGTGCCGATGGAGCCGTTGACATATTGATGGTCCTGGTCGTTGCGCAGGGCCATGACCGCGGCCCCGGTCTTCAGGGCCAGATCCTCGGGGGCCAGCATGTTCTTCTTCAGCCGTTCCACCAGCCTGGCCTCACCTCGGGATGTGGCCTGGTAATGGTGGGCCTCTTCGTCGATGGAGGCCAGGCGCTGGTCGTTGAGCGTGTCGGCCTGTTTGTTGACCGGGAAGAGGTGGACCGCCACCTGACCGGGGGCGGGCACTGCGCCGACACGGGCGGCCAGGACCTCATGGTCCTCCTGGGTGACGCCACCCTCTCTGATATCAGTCAGGACGGTCAACAGCTGGCCATCGTCCTGGCGGTGCTGCTCGGTCAGGTAACAGATGACCGGGTCCAAGTCCTGCCAGACCAGTGATTCGGTGACGAACCCATCCGGGTCCTTGCCGGCCTGGGCATAGCGTTCCCGGGCAGTCTGGAATTCAGGGCTGGGCAGTATTCCTGCAGCTCGGTTGGACCGCGTCACCGGCGGCAGCTGAAAGAAGTCCCCGGAAAGGACCACCTGGATCCCTCCGAATGGTTCGGGGCTGTGGCGAACGGCCCGGCAGGCCTGGTCGACCATGTCGAAGAGCCAGGCGTGCATCATGGAAACCTCATCGATGACCAGGATGTCGGTGCTCTCGATCTGTCTGCGACGGCGGGTCTTGATCCGTTTCAAGAGTGATTCGGTCATGCAGGTGGCGATGCCTACTCCGCTCCAGGAGTGGATGGTCTGGCCGTTGATGTGCGTGGCGGCGATGCCGGTCGAGGCGGTCACCGCCACAACCGCCCCGGCCTGACGGGCCTGGGCGACAAACTCATTGAGCACAAAGGTCTTGCCTGACCCGGGGGCACCCGTGATGAAGGCATTGGCCCCCGCACTCAGTATGGTCAAGGCTTCGGATTGCTGCATGCCTCCATGGTGCCACCGCAGAGGTACATGGCACGCCTGTCAGTAGTCGGTCTTCTCGGGCTTGTTGGCATCCTCGACCGGATTGCCGGATTCTTCGTAATGACGCAGCAGGCTGGTCTGCTCGATCTGTTCCGCGCCAGCCTTGGACTGGGCTTGGTCGGGTCCGGGAGCCGGAAGGAAGAACATGGAGCGGTAGTAGCGCAGTTCGTCCATGGACTCGATGATGTCAGCCAGGGCCCTGTGGCCGCCATGCTTGGCCGGCTTGTTCTTGTAGACGTCCGGGTACCAACGGCGGGACAGCTCCTTGAGGGTGCTCACATCGATGACCCGGTAGTGCAGAAGATCCATCAGATCAGGCATGTACCTGTCAAGGAACTTCTTGTCGGAGCCCACGGAGTTGCCGGCCAGATGGGCCTTGCCGTTCTTGGGCAGGAAGGGCTTGACGTACTCGATCACCTGACGCTGGGCATCCTCCAGGTCAAGGCCGGTCTTCATCTCCTCGATCAAGCCCGAGGAGGTGTGCATCTTCCTGACGAAGTCCCCCATGTGATCCAGGGCCGCCTGGGAGGGCTTGATGACCAGATCGATGCCCTTGTCCAGGACCTTCATGTTAAAGTCGGTGGGCACCACGGAGACCTCGCACAGCTCGTCATGGAAGATATCCAGACCGGTCATCTCGCAGTCTATCCAGATCATGCGGGATTCCTCCGCCGAGAAAGTCAGATCATTCTTATCGCTCATCTGTACGCCTTTCAGATCCGGGTTGCGCACCGGATCGCTCCTTCCGCCGCCTTGGACGGAACATTACAAGATACCGCCAGCGCGTGACCGACAGAGGGATCGCCAACACAACCAACTGGATCATGACTGCCATGAGAGATGCAATCGGCGCAGGTCCTGATGAGATCCTGCGCCGATCACCTGCCTATGTAGGCTCAGTTGTGGAAGCCTGAGTAGTTGGGGGCTTCCTTGGTCATGACGATGTCATGGGGATGCGATTCACGCAGACCGGCATCGGTGATCCGAATGAACCGGCCCTTGCGCTGCAGCTCGGGGATGGTTCGTGCGCCGGTGTAGAACATGGTCTGATGCAAGCCGCCGACCAGCTCGTAGAGCACGTAGTTGAGCGGACCGCGGTAGGGCACCTCGCCTTCGACACCCTCGGGCACCACCTTGTCGGAGCTGGTGACGTCGGCCTGGAAGTAGCGGTCCTTGGAGTAGCTCTTCTTGCCGCGCGGAGCCATGGCACCCAGCGAGCCCATGCCCCGATAGACCTTGTACTGCTTGCCATGCAGGAGGACCTTCTCGCCAGGGGCCTCCTCGGTGCCTGCCAGCAGACCGCCCAGCATGACCGAATCAGCTCCGGCCACGATGGCCTTGGCGATGTCGCCGGAGTAATGGATTCCGCCGTCGGCCACCAGGGGAATCCCGGCAGGGCGGCAGGCCAGGGCTGCATCGTAGACGGCGGTCAGCTGGGGCACACCCACACCGGCCACCACGCGGGTGGTGCAGATGGAGCCAGGGCCCACACCGACCTTGACCGCGTCAACGCCGGCATCGATCAGCGCCTGGGCGCCCTCACGGGTGGCCACGTTGCCGCCTATCACATCCACATGGTCGAAGGCATGATCTGCCTTGATCCTGCGAATCATGTCCAGCATGAGCTTGGCATGGCCATGAGCGGTGTCCACGACCAGGATGTCGACCCCGGCATCAGCCAGGGCGGTGATGCGCTGCCAGGCGTCGCCGAAGAAGCCCACGGCTGCAGCCACACGAAGCCGGCCACGCTCATCCTTGGTGGCCTCGGGGTACTGCTCGGTCTTGACGAAGTCCTTGACAGTGATCAGCCCGGTCAGCTTGCCCTCATCATCGACCAGAGGAAGCTTCTCCACCTTGTATTTGGCCAGAAGCTCGTGGGCATCCTCCTTGGTGATGTTGGACGGACCGGTGATCAGGTGGTCCTTGGTCATGATGTCGCTGACCTTGAGCCGGTCGAAGTCAGCGGGATTGACGAAGCGCATGTCGCGGTTGGTGATGATGCCCACCAGCCGCTGCCGACGGTCCACCACAGGCAGACCGGAGACCTTGTAGGTGGAGCAGAGCTTGTCCAGATCGGTCAGCGTGGCATCTGGGGTGACGGTCAGGGGGTCGGAGATCATGCCGGACTCGGACCGCTTGACGATGTCGACCTGATTGGCCTGATCCTCGATGCTGAGATTGCGGTGGAGGACGCCGATGCCGCCGTTGCGGGCCATGGCCACAGCCATGGCGGCCTCGGTTACGGTGTCCATGGCGGCCGAAAGCACCGGGGACTTCATGGTGATGTTCCGAGTCAGCCGGGTGGTGGTGTCTACCTCGGAGGGGATGACATCGGATTCGTTGGGCAGCAGGAGGACGTCGTCATAGGCCAGACCGATTTTCTGGAAGGCGTCGGGAAGTTGAGTGTAGGAGGAGGGTTCGCTTTGTGGGTTTTCCATAGCCATAGCACCATGCTACAAGTGCTTCTTGACCGTTCACTGCACCGTGTCCGCACTATTTCATTGGGTGAATATCGTCCTCATCCTTGTCGTGGCGGCTCTTGCGATGCCAGTGCGGTCTGGCCGCATGCTGCGAACCTTGGGCGGCAAGAAGAGCGTTCTCACGCCTGATTTCGGGAAGGCGACGACGGTAGTAGGGGTAGAGGGTAGCGAAGGTCAGCAGTATGGCGGCCAGGGCCAGACCGATCAGGACATATCTCAGAGGGAAGAAAAGAATAAAGAGCGAGCCGAAGGCAATCAGGGCGGCCCAGCCCCAGAGAATGAGGACCGCGGAACGAACCGTGTGACCGATGCGCAGCATACGGTGGTGCAGGTGCATGCGGTCGGGGTGCATGGGTGATTGCCCATGGCTGAGCCGCCGGACAATGGCCAAGCACATGTCCAGAACAGGCAGGAAAAGCACCAGGATGGGCAAAAGAATGGGCATAAAGGCCGGCAGATAGATGCTGGCATGAATGGTGGCTGGATCCAGCCGTCCGGTGACCACAATGGATGCGCAGGTGATCAAGTAACCCAGCAGCATGGATCCTGAGTCGCCCATGAAGAGCTTGGCCGGATGCCAGTTGTGCAGGAGGAATCCCACGCAAATGCCCACCATGGCGACGTCGATCAGCGTGGCCAGGGAGGCGTAGTCGGGCGAGATGCGGGCGATGATATATGAGTAGATGGCGAAGGCGATGCCCCCGATGGCTACGATGCCCGCAGCCAGGCCGTCCAGTCCGTCCACAAAGTTGACCGCATTGATGGAGGCCACGATCAGAAATGCCGTGATGGCCATGGACAGGCTGGGCGATGCCGCCACCAGGGATCCCAAAGGCAGGGAGATGATCTGGATGCCGCCCCAGGAGACGAAGACCGAAATCAGCAACTGGCCGGCCAGCTTGAGCATCCAGTCCAGATCCCAAAGGTCGTCGGCTATGCCCAGCAGGCAGATGGCCACGGCCCCGGCCAGAATGACCCAGGCCTGATGACCGGACTGGAAGAGGCCTGTGATGAAGGGGATGCGGGAGGCGAAGCACATGGCCACGGCAAAGCCGATCAGCATGCCCAGGCCGCCCATACGGGGGGTGGGCACCTTATGTACGTCGCGAGCGCGGACCACACCTACGGCACCAACCCGGATGGCGAGATGACGCACCATGGGCATGACCAGCCAGGTGGCTCCGCCAGCGATGGCAGCAATGAACAGGTATACCCTCACCGACCCTCCCCTCCGCTGGTTTGGCTGGACAGTATTGCGCGGACCCGAGTCTCGCCTATGACGCCCTGCCGCAGCACGTGTATTCCGTCAGCATCGGTCCTGTCGGCTTCCACCACCGTGCTGGCCACTGAGCCTGGGGTCGGCCCCCCGTCCAGGTAGAGATCGACGCTGTCACCCAGCTCGGATTCGGCCTGCTGGACGGTCTCCACGCTGGGATTGCCGGATCGGTTGGCGCTGGAAGCAGCCAGGGGGCCGGTCACCTGCAGGAGGGCCCGGCAAATGGACGAGTCAGGCACCCTGACGGCCTGGGTGGGACCCTCGGGCTCCCTTCGAGGGGTGCGCAGAGGGCAGGAACTTCCTACAAGGGCAATAGGCGAAAAGGGGCCCGGCAACAGGGCATCGGACAGGCGATCCAGAGGCGCAGGCAGGCTAAGATCCAGCCGGTCCATGGCCTGGACCCCATCCAACAGCACCTGGATGGACTTGGTCCTGGGACGGTGCTTGGCCTGGAAGAGCCTATCGATGGCCGCGTCATTGCATGGATCGCAGACGATGCCATAGACCGTGTCGGTAGGAATGACCGCCAGCCCCCCGGCGGCCACCACCTGGGCCAGTAACTGCGGCGACCGACTGTCATAGGTCATCACCCGGCTCATACCCTGCATCACGACCTTTCGGCTCGACATGTTCATGTGACCAGCTACCAATCTATCCCAGGACCCCGGCAGCCCGCCAGGACCTGAAGAACCGCGGATCTGCGTCCCGTCACCCTGGCCGTCGGGCTGTCAGGTAGCGGTCGCGGCCAGTCAGATCCCGGTGTGTGTGCGCATCCAGGTACCCTCGCTCCTGTGCAGCTGCAACCATGGCCGCCCCCTGGGAGGCGTCATGCTCCATGACCAGCAGACCGCCGGGTGCCAGCAAAACCATGGCCCTGTCCAGAATGCGGCAGGGCACAAGGCACCCGTCGGGTGAACCGCCATAGAGGGCCAGGTCCGGATCCCAGTCACGCACCTCGGGCTGGCTAGGAATCGCATCCATGGGGACGTAGGGAGGGTTGCTGATGACCAAATCCACATGGGCATCCAGATCAGACAGAGCGGCGGAATCCGTGGCATCAGCCAAGAGCAGCTGATAGTCGGATCCAGCCTCCCGAATGGCAGCCTCCTGAGCGGCGGCATTCAACGCACCCCACCGATATGCCTCCTTGTCCACCTCCACGGCCCGAACCCGCGCACCTGGAACCTCTGTGGCCAAGGACAGGCCGATGGCTCCACTGCCGGAACACAGATCCACTGCCAGTGGATGATCCACTCCAGTCAAGGCATCGATACCTGCCTGAGCCACCGTTTCGGTCTCAGGACGTGGGATAAAGACCCCCGGCCCCAGGCGGAGATCCAAATAACGAAAGTAGGCGTGGCCAAGAATGTACTGCAGGGGTTCGCGTCCGGTTCGCCTCTGCAGATAGGACCGATAACGTTCCAGGGCCGCCGACTGAAAACCACCAGCCTGTCTGCGACCACCTTCATTCGTCAACAGTTCCTCAGCTGTCCGGTCCAAGAGCAGAGCCTGATCCAGCTTATGCAGATCGCACCCAAGGGCATCGGCCAGCAGCAGCCTGGCGTCATTGAGCGGAGTAGGCACACCGGCCTGGGCCAGCAAGTGATGACCCATGTCAACCAGCTCGGCCAGACTGGTCCCATGCTCCTGCTGATTCACCCCTGTGAAGCCATTCTGCGGGCCTCATCAGCTTGAATGTCGGAGTCGATGACGGCCTGCAGGTCGCCGTCCAGGACCTGCTCCAGGTTGTAGGCCTTGTAGCCGGTACGGTGATCCACGATCCGGCTCTCGGGGAAGTTATAGGTCCTGATACGCTCGGACCGATCCAAGGAACGGACCTGGGAATGGCGCATGTCGGCAGCCTGGGCGGCCTCCTCCTCGTGCTTCATGGCCAGCAGACGGGACTTGAGCACCCGCAAGGCGGCCTGACGATTCTGTATCTGGGATTTCTCATCCTGCATGGAGACCACGATGCCGGTGGGGATGTGGGTCATGCGCACAGCCGAGTAGGTGGTGTTGACGGACTGTCCTCCTGGGCCGGAGCTCATGAAGATGTCAACCTTGAGGTCCTTGGGGTCGATCTCGATCTCGTCGTCGTCCTCGTCAGCCTCTGGAAAGACGATGACCCCCGCAGCTGAGGTCTGAATACGGCCCTGGGACTCGGTGACGGGGATGCGCTGGACCCGATGCACGCCGCCCTCGTACTTGAGGGAAGCCCAGACGCCATCGGCAGGAGCCACCTGACCGCGAGCGCGAATGGCCAGCTGGGCATCCTTGACCCCACCAAGCTGGGTGCGGTTCTCGCTCATGATCTCGGTGGTCCAGCCGCGTTTTTCGGCATAACGCACATACATGCGCATCAGATCGCCAGCGAAGAGGGCCGCCTCCTCGCCGCCGCTGCCGGCCTTGATCTCCATGATCGTATCGCGGCCGTCATCGGGATCACGCGGAATAAGCGCGGTGCGCAGGGCCTGTTCCAGGTCCGGTATGCGGTCAGCCATGGCCTTGGCCTCTTGCGCGAAGTCAGGATCCTCCCGTGCCATCTGTTCGGCGGCCTGGCTGTCTTCCAAGGCGCTGTGATAGGCCTTGTAGGCTTCAACGATGGGTGCGAGCTCAGCATGCCTGCGGCCCAACTTGCGGATCTGCGCCGGATCTGAAGCCGTTTCGGGCTGACTCATCTGCTTTTCCAGGCGACCGTACTCCTCGACGGCAGCCACCGCCGCCGGAAACTGCTCCTCGCTCATCTACACCCTTCCCGTCCGCTCATCCGCATGGTTCAAGTCATAAAAAACGCCAGTCCCCACCGGGCATAGCAGAGCGACCCGGAAGGGACTGGCGTTGGAAGTGCTACTTGGTCCTCTTGCCGTAACGGGCTTCGAACCGAGCCACGCGACCACCGGTGTCCAGAATCTTCTGCTTGCCGGTGTAGAAGGGGTGGCAGTGCGAGCAGACATCAACCGTCATATGATCGCCGGGAGCGGTCGAACGGGTGATGAAGGTATTGCCGCACGAGCACGTGACCTCAACGGGATGATAATCGGGATGAATTCCCTGCTTCATGGTTACTCCTAGATTCAAGGGCCCCGGGTCGACCGCCCCTGTGGCGGACGTGAACCGGCAACCGCGTAATAGTCTAGCGCAACCCGGGGAGAATACGACCCCCCTTGCGCCACACGCCGAATCAGCCAACCGGTGTGGCGGACCGCTCGCCCTTTAGAATCAAACAGTCGGACCGACCGGCCCGGCGAGGCGACAAAGGAGGGCAGCAATGCAGCAGGAAGTGGCGTTCGTTACAGGGGCGGCTCAGGGAATCGGCGAGGCCATTGCCCGCCGTCTGGCCAAGGACGGGTTCGCCGTGGCCGTGGCGGACATGAACACCGACAAGGCCCAGGCAGTGGCCGACTCCATTAATCAATCTGAGGGACGGGCCATGGCTGTCACCCTGGACGTGACCGATCGTGTCCAGGTGCGCTCGGCGGTAGAGAAGACGGCCACCAAACTGGGCGACTTCAACGTGATCGTCAACAACGCCGGCCTGGGACCGACCACCCCCATCGATTCCATCACCCCGGAGTTGTTCGACAAGGTCTACCACGTCAACGTGGCAGGAACCATCTGGGGGATGCAGGCCGCCGTTCAGGCCTTCCGTGATCGGGGCCACGGAGGCAAGATCATCAACGCCACCAGCCAGGCCGGCGTGGTGGGCAACCCAAACCTGATGCTCTATTCCTCCACCAAGTTCGCCATCCGCGGCCTGACCCAGGTGGCTGCACGCGATCTGGCCAAGGAGGGCATCACCGCCAACGCCTACGCCCCCGGGATCGTCAAGACGCCCATGATGATGGACATCGCTCATCAGGTGGGAGTCAACGCCGGCAAGGATGACGAGTGGGGCATGTCCACCTTCTCGGACGGCATCGCCCTGGGACGGCTCTCTGAGCCGGAGGATGTGGCCAATGCCGTAGCCTTCCTGGCCGGACACGACTCCGACTACATCACCGGCCAGACCCTGATCGTGGACGGCGGCATGCAATTCCAGTGAGTCTGCAGCAAGGATTCGCCCACATATGATGGACCCCCGCTGATCGGTTCTGCACCACAGCGAGGGTCTATTACCACTCAAGTATCATTCAGGCGTTGAAAACGTACTTGTCCAGACGGTCCATAGCCTCCTGGACCCGGCTCAAAGGCAGCGCCAGGTTCATGCGGATGGCACAGGGAGCCTTGAACTGCCGCCCATCCTGAACAGCCACGCCCACATCCCAGGCCCGCTTCAACAGCTGGTCCAGGCTCAGATCATGCTTCTTGCACCATGGCGTGCAATCGAGGAAGAGCATGTAGGTGCCCTGGGGCTTGGCGAGCTCGACTCCCTCGAAATGCTGCCGGATGTAATCGTAGGCGTAGTCGACATTCCCGGTCAAAACCTGCCGGAGTTCATCCACCCACTCCTGGCCTTGGGGCTTGTAGGCCCCGATCAGGGCATGCATGGACAGCACGTTCATGTCGTTGTAGTGGGCCTTGGACCCCTTGGCCACAATCCTGTCGCGCAGGTACTTGTTATAGATGATGTGGTAGGAGCCGACCAGACCGGCCAGGTTGAAGGTCTTGCTAGGCGCATAGAAGGCGGCCGTTCTGTTGCGGGCATCCTGGCTGACCGACTGGGTGGGGATGTGCTTGTGGCCCGACAGAATCAGATCCGACCAGATCTCGTCGGAGATGACCACGCAGTCGTTCTCCTTATATACCTCCATGGCCTTCTCAATCTCCCACTTCTCCCAGACGCGGCCGCAAGGGTTGTGCGGGCTGCAGAAGACCGCCACATGGATGTTGTGCTCCTTGAGCTTGCGATCCATGTCCTCGAAGTCCATGCGCCAGACGCCCTGCTCGTCCTTCTTCAAGGGGCTGTGCACGATGTGGTAGCCATTGTTCTCGATGCAGGAGGTAAAGCCGACGTAGGTCGGGCTGTGGAGCAAAACCGCATCGCCAGGAGCCGCGAAGGCGGTCAAAGTCGAGACAACCCCGCCCAGGACCCCGTTCTCATAGCCGATGTCTTCAGCTGTCAGGCCTTCCACGCCATTGCGGGTGTGCTGCCAGTTGATGATGGCATTGTAGTACTCGTCAGTGGGATTGAAATAGCCGAAAGCCGGGTGCTTGGCACGCTCGATGATGGCCTCTGGTATGGTCGGCACCGTAGGGAAGTTCATATCGGCCACCCACATGGGAATGACATCGAAGCCCTCCTTGGGAGGGTCGGGGGCGAATCCAGGCTCGGCACCCAGGCCGTCAACCGAAATGGCGTCCTTGCCGTGCCTATCCATGATGCTGGTGAAATCGTACGTCATTAGTCAACCTCTCATCCCGTGCAGATGTGCTCGCAGCGACCTTCCGCCAGTCTACAGCCGCGGGCTCCATCAGAGTGTCTGCGTCTAATACCAGAGCGGCGATGGTACTATCTGGCTTGAGTCAGTGGATGGGGTGACAGAATGAGAGCATCAAAGCCCATTTCATCTTCTCTGCAGCTTTTCGTCCCGCTAGTGGACTTCCTGGGGAAAATCCTCGGACCCAAGACGGAAGTAGTGCTTCAGAGCGTCAAGGATTTCTCGCATTCGGTGGTTGCCATCGCCAACGGCAACTTGAGCGGACGCACCATAGGCAGCCCCGCCACTGACCTGGTCCTGCACATCTGGCAGAACCACGAATACGACCAGCACAACTATCTGACCCACTGCACCAGCTACACCGTCCAGGGACACCCTATGGTCTCCTCTACTCTGTTCTTACGAAATTCGAGGGGACGGGTGATCGGCTTTCTCTGCATTAATTTTGACAATTCCGCCTTCCGACAGGCCAGTCAAGAGCTCAGGCGGGCCAGTGCCTATCTGGACGCTCTGGGACTGGCCGATCCTACTGCTGAGCTGAAGGACGACAGGGCCTTACCAGGACAATCGGAGGCCGAGAACGGGACAGACCGATCGACCCGTGAAGTGCTCTCGGTCAACACAGATGAAGTAGTTACGCATAACATTGCCGAATTCGCCGCAGATCTTGGCATTCCTCCCGTACGGATGAACCGGCAGGAGCGACTGCAGCTGATCATGCGCCTGAATGGGTCAGGGGTCTTTCTGGTCAAGGGCTCGGTGGATACCGTTGCCCGGGCTCTGGGGATCTCCGCCCCCAGCGTCTATCGCTATTTGCATACGATACGCAATGCGGCTGCAGACCCTGATCAGAGCACCTCGGCTCGCCCTGTTCAGCTTTGACACACCCCCTCCAAGGTGTATGATTAACAACAGATATACGGGGGACGTATACACGATGGACCTACAGGGACTGAACTATTTTCAGGCCCAGAGGAGATGTACATGCGTATAGTTTCCCGGCATAAGCCGACGGCTCCGACTCGAGCACGTCCCGTATTCTTTTCCCTGATAAATTCCCATACTTAGCGGTTCTACGGAAACGCTTCCGGATTATTGTGTCATGCGCAGATCTTATGGCTGTCTACGTATGCACGCTTGGGGCACCGAGAAGTGGATATACACCGAGGGTGCTCTATGATCCGAGATAAAAAACGCGCCTAGCTCTTTTCCCCCGGCTTACATGTGAAGCCATACATATGTGCATCGGTGAATCATGGATGCTAGAGCTAGGCGGCGAGAGGACCAGCCCCGACATTAGCCGGGGCAGGTCCTTCTACTAAGACTATCAAGAAAGTTCGGGGCGCAAAACCTTCGCTATTCCACTGGCAGTCACCGAAGACGCAGGCCAGTTCTGAGATAAAAACCTTGAACTCTTGATTCATACCATGAATTTAAGCCCCGGAACTTAGAAAGTTCCGGGGCTTGCTTGTGTGGGGCCTCAGGGGCTTGAACCCTGGACCGAACGATTATGAGTCGTTTGCTCTAACCGACTGAGCTAAGGCCCCGCGCCGTTTATACCGGCCAGAGTCATGGTATCAAAACGACTCGTCATCAGCCAGATCCGGGTTGTCGGACCTACTTGGTGACCTGATTGTAGACAGGCAGACCCATGTATCCGAAAGGAGCCTGGCGAACCTGCTTGCCAGCCACTGCGGAGACCTTCCTGTACCAGAGCGGCAGCACCGGAAGGTCCTTGAAGAGAACGGCTTCGGCCTGGCGGTAATCCTGCATGGCTTCGTCATGATCGGTCTTGGAGGCGGCACGGGAAAGGATGGCATCATATTCGGCGCTCTTGTAGTCTCCATTGTTCAGACCCTTGCCATCGGCCTGGCTGGAGGCATACCCCTGAACCAAGTAGCCTTCGGGGTGGGGATAGTCCGAGGTGATGCCCGAGTTGAAAATACTGTTGACCTGACGGTTATGAACCGCCGTATTGAATTCCTTGCCCGTCGGGAAGATATTCGGTGCCGTCTTGATTCCCAGAACCTGGGCGTACGCATGCAGAACCGCGTCAACCCAATCCTTGTCGGTTCCGTCGGCACTGTAAGCGATGCGAAGCGTGCCCTCCCAGGGAGCGATGGCATCAGCCTCCTTCCAAAGTTTGCGAGCCTGGTCCGGATCGTGCTTCAGCACCTCTTTGCCTTCGATGTCGGAGGCATTCCCCTTGATGGTGGGGGCAAGGAAATCAGTGGCCGGCGTAACCGTACCAGCGAAGACCTTGTCAGCTATTTTCGCGCGATCCAGAGCATACGACAGAGCCTTCCGGCGAAGAGCGCCCTCCTGCCCCTGGAAATGCTGCAAGCCCTGCGGGATAGTCAGGGACCGGAAGGCCGGCCCCGGCTTGATCAAGGGCTGCAGGCCCGAATCGGTATGGAAGGTTTTCAGGCGAGAGACCGGAACCGTATCAAGCACGTCCAGGTGACCGGCTTGAACATCGGCATAGGCGGCATCGAGGCTCTGGTAGTCCCTGAACTCCAGGCTTCCGTTCCTAGCCTTGCGCGGTCCCTTGTATGCAGGATCTTTCTCCAGCTTGATCCCCTGATTGGGCACCCATGATTTGAAGCGGTAGGGTCCGTTCCCGATCGGTTTCTTGCCGAAGGCCTTGATGTCCTTATAGGCGGATGCCGGCAGGGGAAGAAAGGCCACATCTCCCACCTTGTAGGGGAAGGAGGAATCCGGCTTGTCCATGGTCACCTCCAGGGTCAGGTCATCAACCACCCGAAGACCGGACAGGGGAGCCTTGGGGTCACCATGCTCATCCTGCACTTGCCCGTATCCGGCGATGGTCGAAAAAGCCGAGGCGCCCAGCTGCCCATTGGCTGCATTCGCCGCGAAGGACCAGGAATCCGCATAGGTCTTGGCTGTGATCGTCTCACCGTCGCTGAAGGTGAGTCCCGGTTTAAGGACGATCGTGTACCGGCTGGCATCCTCATTGGGAGTAATCGATTTGGCCTGAACCAGGGTCATCCCGCCTCGGGCATCGAAGGTGACCAACCCATCGAAGAGCTGGGTCACCACCTTCCAGCCTGCAGTGTCGTTGGTGCTGGACGGAATCAGAGGAGCAGTGGGTTCGGCATTGTTGACGCTGATGGCGGCCTGAGGGTCAATCCGGTCTTCTTTGGAAGTCTGGGAGGTGCCGCAGGCGCCCGCTGCCAGGATGAGTGGCAACACCGCTGCTGCGATGTAGGAACGAAGCTTGGCCATGATAGGACCCTTCCTGCCCGGTACGGGCTGTCACAGATGCGCAAGAAACACTGAGTCGATAAACATCTGGTCAATACAGTCGGTTGGACGAGGATGCCGATATTCAGACCTGCCTGACATCCTGCCCGGATGCCAGCCGATCCAGAGCACCAGTGCTGCCGATGGCCCGGAAGAGGAACCAGCTGACCAGTCCAGCCAGAACCACTCCACTGATCAGTTCGCAGATGGTGCCGATGATCCCCCTCGGGCTGAAGAGGGAGACCCCCTGATAGTAGAAGGCCAGGAGAAAAGCGTTATAGACCAAGGCTATCAGGATACCCCCCAGAACGGTCGTTCCCAGGGTCCACCGACGGTAGCGGAATATTCCGAAGGCCAGTTCCGCGCAAAGGGCCTCGACGATGGCCTCCACCAGAATCATCGGCACGTTGTAGGCGTTGCCAGGCAGAATCTCGACCAGGACGCTGATGATGCCGACATAGACGGCCGCGCCTGGCTTGCGCAGTATCAATAGGGACAGGGTGCAAGGAAAGTAGAAGACCCCATGCAAAAGAGCCGCCGCCCCAGGCAGAAGGGCCGTCATCAGCGGGAATATCCACGAGGCAAGCAGGCTGGCCAACCAGTAAATCAACCCCGACACCGCGCCCAGGCCTGCGCCGACCGCTATGTCAAGCGGCCTCCAGCGCAACCGATGAGATGTGGAAACCCGACCCTGCTGCTGCTTCTCCGTCATTGATACTCCCTTGCGACCGTCATAGAGCGGACGGCCCCTTTGCTCATGCGCACAGCGATAGGAAGGGACCCGCCCAAGCCGGCAAAGGCCCGTCCGGCGTTCCTTGACCTGCGCATGCCGGGCGGGAACGTCGACTCAAGGCTACCCCGACCACGGCGGCAGAACCAGGGTCTGGTCATAGGTCTTGCTTATAGGCGGCCATCCGCCGGCCTGGCCATGCTTATCAGCCCGGCGCATAAGTCAGAAGTCCCCACTACCATGAATGCAGTTTGCACTGTCTTTCTATGGTTCTGTGAGGTAGCTTCTTGGCCGAATTCATTTATCAGATGATCAAGGCGCGCAAGTCCTTCGGCGACCGCGTCATCCTGGACGATGTGACCCTGAGTTTCCTGCCCGGCGCCAAGATCGGCGTGGTGGGCCCTAATGGCATGGGCAAGTCCACCCTGCTGCGGATCATGGCCGGCCTGGACACGGTCAGCAACGGCGAGGCACAGCTCACCCCCGGCTATACGGTAGGCATTCTCCAGCAGGAGCCGCCGCTGGACGAGGACAAGACCGTGGGCGAGAACATTCGCATGGCCTTCGGCGACATCATGAGCAAGGTGGATCGTTTCAACCAGATCGGCGAGCAGATGGCCGACCCCAACGCCGATTATGATGCCCTGATGACCGAGATGGGCCAGCTCCAGGAGCAGATCGATGCCGCCAACGGCTGGGATCTGGATTCCCAGCTGGACCAGGCCATGGATGCCCTGCAGTGCCCCGACCCGGACACCCCGGTCTCGGTCATCTCGGGGGGCGAGCGCCGACGGGTGGCTCTATGCCGGCTGCTGCTGGAAGCACCCGATCTGCTGCTGCTGGACGAGCCCACCAACCACCTGGACGCCGAGTCCATCCTCTGGCTCGAGCAGTACCTGCACACCTACAAGGGCGCCGTCCTGGCTGTGACCCACGACCGGTACTTCCTGGACAACGTGGCCGAATGGATCTGCGAGGTGGATCGTGGCCACCTCTACCCCTACCAGGGCAACTACTCCACCTACTTGGAGACCAAGGCCAAGCGTCTGGAGGTCCAGGGGCAGAAGGATGCCAAGCTGGCCAAGCGGCTCAACACCGAACTGGAATGGGTCCGCTCCTCCCCCAAGGCCAGGCAGGCCAAGAACAAGGCCCGCCTGGAGCGCTATGAGCAAATGGAGAACGAGGCCCGGAACAACAAGAAGCTGGATTTCTCCGAGATTCAGATTCCGCCGGGGCCCCGCCTGGGCTCCAAGGTGCTGGAGGCCGAGCACATCCACAAGGCCTTTGGCGACCGCGTCCTGATCGACGATCTGAGCTTCACCCTGCCTCGAAACGGCATTGTGGGCGTCATCGGCCCCAATGGCGTGGGCAAATCCACGCTCTTCAAGACCATCGTGGGCCTGGAGCCACTGACATCGGGCTCCTTGGAAGTCGGCGACACGGTCAAGATCTCCTACGTGGATCAGAACCGCGAGGGCATCGACCCCAACAAGAACCTCTGGGAGGTAGTCTCCGGAGGGCTGGACTTCATCGAGGTAGGCGGCGTCGAGGTGCCCACCCGTGCCTATGTGGCCTCTTTCGGCTTCAAAGGCTCAGATCAGCAGAAACCAGCTGGTGTCCTGTCGGGCGGCGAGCGCAACAGACTGAACCTGGCACTCACCCTCAAGCAGGGCGGCAACCTCCTCCTGCTGGACGAGCCCACCAACGATCTGGATGTGGAAACCCTGGAGAGCCTGGAGAATGCCCTGTTGGCCTTCCCCGGATGCGCTGTGGTCATCTCCCACGACCGCTGGTTCCTGGACCGGATCGCCACCCATATCCTGGCCTGGGAGGGCACGGATGAGAACCCGGCTTCCTGGTACTGGTTCGAGGGCAACTTCCAGGCCTACCAGGAAAACAAGGTCAAGCGTCTGGGCGAGGAGGCCTCCAGGCCCCACCGCATCCACCGCAAGCTGACCCGCTGAACGAATACACCACAAGGGATTGAGGGCCGAGGAGAAGCATGAGCACTGAGGATGGAGCACTGGCCCAGGCCATCGCTGGGCTGAACCTGCAGGAGCAGCAGCCTGACGATGGCCGTTCCCGTTTTCTGGGCAAATCGCTGGACTTCCCCACTGGCCGCCTCTATGGAGGCCAGCTGCTGGGCCAGGCCATCATGGCCGGCGGACGGACCGTGCCCGAGGGTCGATTGCCCCACTCGATGCACGCCTATTACCTGCGCACTGGACTTCTGGATCAGGACGTTCAAGCTGAAGTCGAGACCATTCGAGATGGGCGTTCTTTCTCCTCCAGACGTGTTGATCTGCACCAGGGGGAACGGACCATCCTGAACGCTCTGCTCTCCTACCAGCAGGTCGGCCAGGAGGGCATCCGCTATGCCGACCCAATGCCGACGGGGCTGCCCGATCCGGAGGACCTGCCCGGCTCCCGGGAGCTGATGGAACCCTATGCCGACCAGTCCCCCTTCGCTGACTACTATGCCCATCAGAGCCCCTTCGACATGCGCCACGTCGGCGGCACGGTCCTGCTGGATGATGCAGATGAGGCAGACAAAAGGGATTCCGAGGATGACAGCAGGAGCCGCCAGGCCGTTTGGAGCCGCACCCAGGGAGGTGCCGACCTGGATCCGCTGATGCGCCGGGCCCTGCTGGCCATGGAATGCGATCAGATCATGATGGAGCCCGCCCTGCGCCGTGCCGGGCTGAGCATGACCACCCCGGGGATCTCCTTCGCCTCCATCGACCATGCCATGTGGTGGTATCAGGATCTGGATCCTTGCGACTGGCACTGCTTTATTCAGGAGTCCCCAGTGGCCGACCACGGCCGCAGCCTGTGTATGGCCAAGGTTTACAACCGTCAGGGTGATTTGGCAGCCTACATGGTTCAGGAGGCCATGATCAGGGTGCCTAAAAACTGAGCGGCCACAAGGTCATCGCGTATTTTTCCAAGGTGAAGAGTCAACAGCCTGGTCTATAGCAGGTCGGCC
This sequence comes from Bifidobacterium apousia, assembly GCF_007559275.1. Classification (GTDB taxonomy): domain Bacteria; phylum Actinomycetota; class Actinomycetes; order Actinomycetales; family Bifidobacteriaceae; genus Bombiscardovia; species Bombiscardovia apousia. The sequence goes on along the minus strand of NZ_VMHK01000001.1, from coordinate 585,342 downwards.
ATCTTCGGAAATGCCTTAGGCTACGGCCTCGAACGCTGTTCAGCCCGGCCTTTTACTTGAATTGGCCTTTATCTTCGCCCTGTCAGCGGTATCGGTCGCATCGGCCATGGGTCTTCGTGAAGATTTGCGCCGATCGGGGTTCTCAGGCCCGTCATCCGGGGGCAACTGGCAGAGCCACTCCCCCACAGCTCCGGCCACCACATCGATCAGACAGACCAGGGAGGCGACCAGGCACTCCTGCATGACCCGCGTGTAATAGGGCGCGCCTGCATGCCCCATGCTGATCAGTGCCTGACTGCCGTACCAGCCCAACAGGGCGGCGCAGGCAATGCCCATGGCCTTGCTCATGATCAGCACGTTGACCGCGAAGCGCAAATCCATCTCCTTGCGGTCTCCCTTGGCGTAGCGATGCACTTGGAAGGCCATGATCAGGATGGCCGCCCCCAGCAGAAAGAGCAACACGCTGACCAGCCAGGGAACCCCCATGAGGTCCGTCCTGGTGGACATGCCCAGTTCCGAGATGCCGGCGCCTCCCATCAGCCCCAAGACCAGGGCGACCAGGTAGTGCACGAGCGGTGTGCGGCGGGCCCTCATGACAACCCGTCCAGAATCCAGTCCTCCGAGACCAGGCTGATGCGATCCCGGTCAGGAGCGCGGTTGGCCAGGCTTGCCAGACAGGATCCGTCAGCTCCAGGCAGACTGTGTTCAGGCTCCAAGTAAGCCCAGGGAATCAAAATGCGCGATGGAGCATGGGCAGCCAGCAGAGGCGGACGGTCCTGAGAGGACAGAGCCGAACCATCCAAGCTCTCCACCTCGACCACGTCTGCATCCAATCCGCCCATCTGTCTGATAGGGGCGGCCACCATGTCCAGGGCCGACCGCAGTTCCTCCAGATTCAGCGGTGTCTGCAGAATAACCACGGCCGATAGACGCTGATCCCCCTGGTCGTCCCGATAGGCATATAGGGGCGAGATGCCGACCAACTGGCTGCCGGGGATCCCGTCCAAGGCTGCGAGAGCACGAAGCATGGTCAGCCGGTCGGTTCCCGATGCTCCCTCCAGCGCAATCACATCACGCATCAGAAGGCCCTTTGGCTTGGCTCCCTCAACAGTCGGCTGACTAGACGCTTCGTTATCATTCTCCAAATCTGAGGACAGGCCGTTCTGCGTGGAGGAGGTTACGGGGTGACGCAGCCGGGCCTGTGCCGCATGGCCAGAATCGGCCTGACCAGACAGCAGGAAGGAGGGATGCCCTAGAGCAGTATTCCCGCTGCCGCTGACTCGTCCAGATTCCATGCTGGCCGGGTTGCCTTCCACCTGATCGTCGGCCGCACGCTCCAGGGTGACGCCCACCTGGAAACCGACCCCTGTTCCCTGGTCAGCACCCAGACGTGTGACCGTGACCCGGGTGCGGCGGATCTGATGGGAGAGCAGGATGGCATCAGCCACCTTGGCGGTCAGGGACTCCAGAATCTCATCAGCCGGCTCGTTTTGGACCAGGTTGACGATCCGCCGGACAATCTGCACATAGTCCACGGTCTGAGTGCCGTCGTTGAGCCTGCCTGCCTCACTCAAATCCAGGTAGAGGACGGCATCGACCTGGTAGCTGAACCCTGGCTTCTGCTGGCCGTGCAGGGGTGCGACCTTGATGGAACTCAAACGGATGGAATCCATGATGTACGCTCCTCCCTCGCCTTGGAAGATTCACTGGCACCGAGCCGATTCGGAATTCAGTGCTGGTCCTCTGCAGACGGTCCGTTTACGCTGCGCCTGAGCTCCTCAGGAATCTCCACCGGAGGCTGCTCGGAGTCAGGCCGATCCGGCGCAGACAGCCAGAGCTGACGTTCGGGAGCCTTGCGCAGACCAGCGAAGACCGCAGCCAGCTCGTCCTTGTTCAGAGTCTCTTTGACCAGGAGCTGTCGAACGAGCTCATCCAGCACGTCACGGTTTTCAGTGATGATCCGCCAAGCCTCTTCGTGAGCCGTCTCGATGAGATTGTGGACCTCCTCATCGATGGCCTCGGCCGTTTTCTCTGAGTAGTTGTGGGGCTTCAGGGCATCGAGCCCGGCGTCCTGGTCATTTTCGTCAGCCCACTTGATGGCGCCCAACTTGGATGAGAACCCATACTGCAGGACCATCTGGCGGGCGATGCTGGTGGCCTTCTCGATGTCGTTGGAGGCGCCAGTGGTCGGGTCATGGAAGACCACCTCCTCCGCCACACGGCCACCCATGGCATAGGCCATCTGGTCCAGCAGTTCGTTGCGGGACTGCGAGTAACGGTCTGTGGTGGGCATGACCGCGGTGTAGCCCAGGGCCCGCCCGCGAGGCAGAATGGTCACCTTGGTGACCGGGTCGGTGTGGTGCAGGGCCGCAGCCACCATGGCGTGGCCGCCCTCATGGTAGGCGGTGTTGCGCATCTCGGCCAGAGCCATGCCCTTGGTCCGCCGCCGAGGTCCGCTCAGCACGCGGTCGATGGCCTCGTCGATGGCCCGGTTGTCGATCAGCTGGGCATCGGAACGCGCAGTCAGCAGAGCAGCCTCGTTGAGCACGTTGGCCAAGTCGGCACCGGTGAAGCCGGGCGTCCGCACGGCCACAGTGTGCAGATCCACGTCAGGCACGAAGGGCTTGCCCTTGGCATGGACCTTGAGGATGGCCTCACGGCCCTCCAGATCAGGAGCTTCCACGGCTACCTGGCGGTCGAACCGGCCGGGCCTGAGCAGGGCCGGATCCAGAATGTCGGGACGGTTGGTGGCTGCAATGATGATCAGGTTGGTGTCATTGTCGAAGCCGTCCATCTCCACCAGCAGCTGGTTCAGGGTCTGCTCGCGCTCATCATGGCCACCGCTCATGCCGGAGCCGCGCTTGCCGCCCACAGCATCGATCTCATCGATGAAGATGATGGCCGGCGCGTTCTTCTTGGCCTCATCGAACAGGTCGCGCACTCGAGAGGCGCCCAGACCAACGAACATCTCGACGAAGTCAGAGCCTGCCATGGAGTAGAAGGGCACGCTGGCCTCACCGGCGATGGCCCTGGCCAGCAGGGTCTTGCCGGTTCCAGGGGGACCATAGAGCAGGACGCCACGGGGTATGCGGGCACCCAGGGCCTTGTACTTGGAGGGATCCTTGAGGAACTCCTTGATCTCCTCCACCTCCTGGACTGCGGCCTCCTCGCCGGCCACGTCCGAGAACTTGGTCTTGGGGGTCTGCCCGTCGCTGAGCTTGGCGGAGTTCTTCTTGCCCCCCATGCCGAACATGCCGCCGCCGGCCGCCGAGGACATGCGCGAAAGCAGGAACCAAAAGACTCCCAAAATGATCAGCATGGGCAGGATGGAGGAAATCAGGTAGCTCATCATGCTGGTCTGCGGCACCACCGAGTTGTACCCCTCGGAGGGCTTGGCCTTCTCTACGGCCTTGACCACCTGCTGCCCCTGGGCCTCCACGTAGTAGAACTGCACGTCCTTGCCGAAGTTCTTGGAGGTGCGGTTGCCGCGGAAGCCGGGCACATCCTTGACGAAGTCGCTATTGAGCTTGAGCTCGACGACCTGCATTTTCTCGGTGATCTCGGCCTTCTTGACCATGCTGCTGCGGTCGTTCAGCAGCTCCAGGCCATCCTGGGTGTCGATGGTCTGTGCGCCGTTCTGGCTGCTGAAGAAGCCGAAGATGGCTAGGATGATGACCACGGCCAGAATCCCCCAGAGCCAGGGGGAACGCCAGAAGGGGCGGTTGCCCCCATTGGGGCCAGAACCGTTGTTGCCCAGGTTAAAGTTGAAGGGGTTGTTGCCCTTGTCGCCGTTGTCCTTGCCCCCATTGGGCGGACCCTGCTGCGGTCCCTGCGAGTAGCTCATGACTGCTCCCCCTGATCCTGATGATCCTGTTCCTGGGTCGGGTCCATGTATTCCTCGGACCTGAGTACGGCTATCGAGTCCAGATTACGGTACTGCTCGTCGTAATCCAGCCCGAAGCCCACAACGAATTCGTCGGGTATGGCGAACCCTGGATACTTGACATCCACCTCGACCTCGTGTCGCGAAGTCTTGTCCAGCAGAGTGAAAATCTCCACCGATGCAGCCCCTCGCTCCTTGAGATGCTCAACCAACCAGTGCAAGGTGTAGCCGGAATCGATAATATCCTCAACGATCAGAATATGCCGACCGCGCACATCGCAGTCCAGATCCATCCTGATGTCCAGGTCTCCCTCAGAAACGCTGGTCTTGCCTGCCGGATAGCTGGAGATGCTCATGAACTCGATCTGAACCGGAATGGTGACGGCCTGTGAGAGGGCGGCAAGCGTGTTGAAAGCCCCCTTGAGCACGGCCAGCATGATCGGGTTCTTACCCCGGTAATCCCGGCTGACCTGCTCGGCCGTCCGGTTGATCAGCTCTTCTATCCGTTCCTTGGACACTAGTTCATGGTCGATATGGGATTGAATATCAGCGATGCGCATGGTCTCCATCATTGCATATGAGAATGACTTGACCCTTACGGATTGCTGTATGGGAGCTGGGAAAACGGGGGCCCTGCTGGCCGTGCCATCGGCAGACCAAATCATCCAGGGCCCGGACCTGCACGGCTGTGAACCGTATGCCCAGTTTGCTCAGTACCTGGGCCAGCAAGCGGGTGCGCAGAGCCGGATGGCAGTCGGCCAATCCGTGGGCATCCAAGCGGGCCAGCACCCCTTTGGCCCTCTGGTCCGAATCGGGGCGGGTGACCAGCCGCTGGGACAACCCATCGACCTGGGTGTCCAAGTAATCCTGATCCAGACGGGCCATATCGGCGCCAAGGGCCAGGCGGCGGGCCATGTCCCGACCAGCGAAGCGATTCAAGGCGGGCAGTAGGTCGTGGCGGATCCGCGAGCGCAGCGGCAGCGTCTCGGGAAGCGTGGAATCAGCCGGTCGATCATCGCCGTTAGTAGGGTCATCCCACCAGTCGATCCCCTGCTGCCGGCAAATAGCCGTGGTATCCTTCCGGTCCAGGTCCAGAAAGGGACGCAGGTAACGCATTCCCCCACGCTCCACACGCCGAGCCATGCCGGTGATGGCCTCCAGCCCCTGTGAGCGAATCAGTCCGATCAGCACCGTCTCAGCCTGATCGTCACGAGTGTGCGCCAGAAGGACGGCCTTGGCCCCCAGCTTGAGGGCCTGTTCGGAGAGCGCCTGGTAGCGGGCTGCACGTGCATCGGCCTCAGGGCCGGCCGAGGTGACCGGTACATCCACTCTGGTGACGCGGACCGGATCCAATCCCAGCTTCCGGCAGGTTCCAGCCGCACGCTCTGCGACCTGATCCGAATCAGGCATCAGACCATGATCGATCAGCAGGGCACCGCACCGCAGCCCGGTCATGTCGGCCACCAGGTGGGCCGCACAGGCCAGGGCCAAGGAATCCCGGCCTCCCGAGCAGGCCACCAGAATCAATGGGGCATCCTGATCGGGCTGATGCACCCCGTGATGAGCGAACCGCTGATCCTGCAGGCCCAGGCCCTCCCCTTCAAGGGTCGAACGCAGGAGCCCCACCGCCTTTTTCATTGCCGCTGAATAGACCATGGTCCAGGCTTCTTCCTGCTCAAATCCGATCCAAGGATCCGACCAAGGTGTCCACAGCCTGTCTGGCAGCAGCCACATCCTCGGAATCGTTGATGACCACAGCAAAGACCAAAACACCTCCGGAGCGACGAATCACATTGCCCGTAAGCGAGGTCACCTGATCCAGAGTGCCGGTCTTGACCCGAATCAGTCCATCAGCCTGGTCATCCACCTTTCGGCTGGCCGCTGTGCCGGTCAGGCCCACTACAGACAGGCCCTTGACTAGGGGGGTCAAGCCCTTGTCGGCAAGAGCCAGCTGCTGGACGTCAGCCAAGGTGCCCACCCGCAGGACGGAGCCAGGGGTAAGCCCCGAGCAGTCGGCCATGTTGAGGCCCGCGGTGTCCACGCCCAGTTTGTTCAGCGTGCTGGTCACGGCTTTCACAGCCCCGGCTGGGCTGTTGGGCATGCCCAGGGCCAAGGCGGTCAGACGGCCGAAAAGCTCGGCCAGACTGTTGTCGGAGTTGCGCAGCATCAGCGACATGATCTCGCTGAGCCGCGCCGAGCGGATACGGGCCAGAACCCTGCCCTGGGCATGGTCAGCCCGTTCGGGCCCTTGGGCATGATCCACCTGGATCCCGGACTCCATCAGGCTGCTGGCGAAGGATACGGCAGCGGCCTCCGCCGGGTTTTCGACCCTGGGCAAGTAAACCCCTGCATCCGGGTAGGCGACAGGCTCAGTGCGTCCCTGCCGAGCCTCATCCACAGCCATGGAGACAGGCACCTGGAAGTAGATTCCATCAGGATTATTTTCTGCAATGCCCTCCGGCTCCCGATCGTCGCCGAAAAGCGTGTCTTGGTAGGCCAGGGCCACTCGGTCGATCCCCTGCTGGCGCAGAGCCTGAGCCGTCTTCTCGGCCAGGGTCCCTAGTCCGGCCCGGCCATTGACATGCAAGGGGTCGTCTTTGCCTGCCCCTAGGAGCATATCGCCGTGACCGCGCAGGGTCAGCGTGGCCTGCGAGGGGGTGGAGGAATCCAGAACCACCTCAGTATCCAGCTGTGAAGACATGTCCAGAACAGAGGCGGCTGCGGCTGCGGTCAAGGTCTTCATAGTGGAGGCCGGCTGGCGTGCCTGGTCGGCGTTCTTCTGGGCCAGCACCCGTCCGTCGGCCTGTCGCACGACCAGCGAGTACCCATTGCCCAGGCCCGGTGCACTGGCGAAAGCATCGACCAGCTGCTGGACCTGGCCGGCATCCACTGCAGACCCAGGCTTGTCCGCGGCGAGGGTCGGAGGATCTCCTACCATGACCGCAGGAGGGGCCGAGGAATGGCTGGTCTTGGCCAAGGTCAGCGGTCCGGGCACCAGGTCGGCCAGATCCATGCCTGCATAGCCGACGACCAGTATGACAGCCACAAGCATGGCCAAGGCCACCCGCCAGCGTCGCTTGATCCGCCGACGACGTGTCATGCGCAGCTGATGTCTGTCACCCAATTGCTCACTCCCGGACTTGTGTTCGCCAACCGAGTTCGAATCGGTAGGCACCAACCAACTAGCCTAGTACTGGTTCTGTCACTGCCTCAGGACTGCAGAGAGGCATAGCGATCCAGCGTCAGCAGAATGGCCGACTGTCGACGATCGAAGATCCGGGATCCTAAAGCGACACCTGCGGCAAGCACAATCAGCCCGTTCGCCAGTGCGACCGGCACGGGCAGCCAGAGGGGAAGAATCCCGCCTGTGATAATGGCCGGCAATGCCACCAAAAGGGTGGGCAGCATGATCACCAGGCTAGCCAGCAACTGCAGCATCGGCAGGAAGCCTTGGGCCACGGCACGTCCCTGCGGCGAGGTGAAAGGCTGGTCCATGGAGGGTACCGGGTAAATCAGCAGGGCCGAGAAGACCTGGGCAACTCCCAGCCCAGACAGGAGCAATCCTATGGTCGCGGCCAACATATCCAAGGAGATGACCAGATCTGGTCCGCCCTTCATTGCCCCGGAGAATACCAAAGTCACCAGCCCAAGCAGGAGTATGCAGGGCAGAGCTACACTCAGATGGCTGCGGACACGGGAGAGCCGGTCCTCACGACCTTTCACTCCCGCCGCTATCTCCATGCGCAAGGCAAGCCCATCGTAGGCCAGGGCGTTGCCCTCGGGAACCTCCAGCACCCAGGCGCCCACAATCGGTCCCAGCCATAGCATCATGGGCATCTGACGGAAGATTATCGCGTACAGAATCACCACAACAAGCAGAAGCGGATAGCTGACAAGCTTGCGGGGGTCCTGACGAAGATAGATCAGCGATCGCGCAATCATGGCATCCACTACGTTCCGGGACCGGCCCAGCAGCCCCAGCCCCCTGGGGGCAGACGACCTTTCAGCACTGGCCCCCGCGTATAAACGGTCATGACGCAGACACAGCATGCCGATCATGAAACAGAGAGCAAGGGTGGTCAGCTCCACACACAGACGTCCTACCAGAGCCCACCATGATCCTGAAAGGAAATCCTCCGGCAGGCGGACAGCGGCACCCAGCGGCGTCCAGGCCAGTATGTCGGCCGCGGTCTTGAGGGAGTCAGTGTCGACTGCCATGCCATCCATAATCCCGCTGTCCAGCAGAGAGGGCAGCAGACACAAAAGCATGATCACCACGGTGACCAGCAGATAGAGTCCGGATCGGGAGCGCTGAGAAACCATCAAGGTACCGACCAGGTCCAAAACAGCCCGGGATAGGGCCAGCATCACCATGACAGCCAACAGGGCTGCGATCAAAGCCATGATCGTGGCTCCGACACCCGTGCGGGCATAGATGGCTGTCAGAGCGAGGAAGCAGCCAAGGCCGGTCAATCCTGCAGGCCCAGTCAGCCCAGCCAGGTAGAGCCCCACTTGCAGCTGGCTGTCAGGAATCCCGTACAGGACGAATCGCGAAGAGCTCAGAATCGACCCCTGGCCCAGAAAAGCCAGTTGAATCAGGATCACTCCCAGAGTCAGCCCGACCATGAACAGGACCAAGATGGTTCCCATACGCTGCCGGTCGCCCGGACTAGCACTGGGCAGCCAGCCCCCGAGTGTCAGCGCGACCTGCCACGAAGCCAAGCAGATGCCTATGGCCATGAGCAAGCTGATGATGGCGCCGACCAACTGCCAGGAGGAGTGCTTGATGGTTCCCCAGGTAATGGACCAACGCATGGCGATGATGGTGGATGCCGTGCTCATTCCGTCTCCTGGTCTTCCTCGGACCCGGAACCGTTCAGCCAAGCGATTCGCTTAGCCTGGTGGCGGCCTCCGACAAGCTCCAGGAAGCGATCCTCCAGATCCTCGCCGGCAGCGACCTGTGCCACCGTGCCATCAGCCCGAACCAGACCATGGTCGATGATGGCCACATGGGTGCACATCCGCTCCACCAGGGCCATGACATGCGAGGAAATCACCACTGTTCCTCCGGTATCGACATACTCGGCCAGGATGTCCTTAAGATTGGCGCTGGAGACCGGGTCGACCGATTCAAAGGGCTCATCCAGCACCAGAAGCCTAGGGGAATGAATCATGGCCGTGGCCAGGCAGATCTTCTTGGTCATGCCCGATGAATAATCACAGACCCGCTTGCCGCCGGCATCAGTCAGGTCGAAGGCCTCCAGCAGGTCCCTGGCCCGGCCCAGCGCCTCACTGCGCGGCATCCGTCGAAGCATGCCCGAGTAGACCAGCAATTGCAGACCTGTCAGCCTGTCGAAGATCTGATCGCCCTGGGGCATGACGCCGATGACCCGCTTGGCCGTATCCACGTCCGACCACACGTCTCTGCCGAGGATCATGACCTTGCCGGAGTCGGGCATCAGCAGGCCGGTCATCATGTTCAGCGTGGTGGTCTTCCCTGCGCCATTGGGGCCGACTATCCCGTAGAAGGACCCCCTGGGAATATCCAGAGAGAGGGCGTTGACAGCCGGCCGGCCCCGGTAGCACTTGACCAAGGCACGGATAGAGACTGCTGCCTGCGGATCTGGCGGAGGGACCATTGCCGTTTGGGCGGTCATCCTGGGTGGCTGCGCTTCGTCGGACATGGCCTTAAGTCTATCCCATCCCACCCCTGGCTCGGTGCCGGTTGAGGGACGACTGGCCTCAATGCCCTGAGTGCTCGATGGGCTTCCATCCCGGATTGGCGAAGATGGCCTGGAAGGAGATGGGAAGGTAGCTGAGCATGAAGATGGGGAAGCTCAGGCAGTAGGCGAAAAGCTCCTTGTTGGATGCGCCGATCTTGTCCCGCTCGGCCAGGACCGTCAGTGCGGCCAGGCCCATCATGGCCAGGACACCCAGCACTCCAGCTGCGATGCCATTGATCAGTTCAGTCACCTGGCTGGTCCAGGTCACGAAGCCCAGAGCCGGGAAGAGCAGACCGAAGAAGCAGCGGACCAGAGCCAGGACGGTCAGCGGGCAGATGAGAATGGTCAGGTCCACGGCCGAGAAGTCGCGTTCACGGAAGGCTCTGGAGATCAGGGCGGGCCCGTAGTAGCGGAAGACCTGAAGGAAGCCCTTGCTCCAGCGCAGCCGCTGCCGCCAGCTCTGCTTGAAGGTAACCGGCTGCTCGTCATAGAGGATGGCGGTGCCGCAATAACCGATGCGCTCGCCGTGCAGCACCGAGTCCATAGTGAACTCCAGGTCCTCGGTCAGCAGGTGGAACTTCCAGCCGTTGTTGCGCTCCATAACCTCCCTGGAGAACATGAACCCGGTGCCGCCCACATGGCAGCTGGAGCCGATGACCATCCTTGAGGTGTTGAGGAACCGGGATTCGCGGATGAACCATAGGGCTGAGCCGGAGGAGACCCAGTTGTCAGAGAAGTTGACCGAGTTGCGGTAGCTGGTCAGTATGCGGAAGCCGGACTGGAAGGCCTTGTTCATTTCTTCGATGTAATGGCGGTCCAGGAGGTTGTCCGCATCGAAGACGAAATAGGCATCGTAGCGGGAGGCAAGGCCCCGCTCAAGTATCTGGTCCAGCAGAAAGGTCAGAGCGTAGCCCTTGCCCACCTGGTTCGGATCCTGCCGCTCTACCACATGACAGCCCAGGGACCTGGCCAGTCCGGCGGTGTCGTCAGTGCAGTTGTCGGCCACCAGCCATATGTCGATCATGGAGGACGGATAGGTCTGTTCCTTGATGGAATTGATCAGATGACCGACCACCTGCTCCTCGTTGCGGGCGGAAATAAGGACGGCGAACCGCTTGTCGAATGGGGCCTCGGGAAAGACCGTAGGCTTGGAGACAAAGGAGATGACGATGCAGATGGCCTGGTAGACGATGCCCACCCCGCCCAGCAACATCATCAGAACGTCCAGTACTTTGAGCAGAGCCATCAGCGCCACTCCTTGCGGGGGTTATCCTCCCCCTCGGAGGCCTCGTCCGCAGTCTCGGTGCCCTTGAGCGGCCTGTGCCTTACGGGGGCTGAGGCGGACTTGGGTATGGGAACCGTGGCCGACTCATCCAGATCCTTGGCCGTCGGGGAAGAGGTCGGGTAGAGCTCGCGGGCAATCGTCATGACCGGATCGTCCACTCGGACCCTGGCGCTGGTCCCCTTGGCCGATCGGCTGCCCACATGGCTTGCCACCGGCTGAACCACGTGCTCATTGAAAGCCTCGACACCTTCGACCACCTTGGACTTGCCGACCGGCTTGGGATCCTGCATGAGTGGAGAGTCGATCAGCTCATAGTGCCTGACCGAAGCCGAGAATATAGCCTGGAAGCTGGCCGCCAGAGGCAGGGCCAGGAAGGCCCCCAGGGCACCGAAGACCGCACCCAGAGCCAGTACGGAGAGGAAGGCGATAGCAGGGTTGAGGTCCATGGTCCGCTGGGAGATCTTGGGGGCCAGGATCATGTTTTCGATCTGCTGGTAGATGATGATGTAGACCAGCACGATCACAGCCACCAGCAGTCCGCGGCTTCCCCAGGCCACCACTACGGGAATAGCTCCGCCTATGTAGGTGCCGATGGTGGGCACGAACTGGGATACCAGCCCGCAGAAGAGGGCCAGCGGCAGCCAGTAGGGCACCTTCAGAATGACCAGAAAGACCGACATGCAGGCTGCGGAGATGAGCGCCAGAATGGTTCTGCTGAACAGGAAGCTGGAGATCTGGTCCTGGGCGATGGTCCAGACAAAAAGGAAACGGCGCTGGCTCTTGGGGGCCAGCCACTGGCAGAGGCTGCGGCGCAGTTTGGGCCCTGCGGCGGAGATGTAGTAGATGACCAGCAGGACGGTCATGATATTAATGAAGGACCCCACCAGGCCCACGGTGGTGTTCAGGGCCTGTCCTGCAAAGTCCGTCACCCATGAGGTCTGGATGTTCTTGACGATCTCACCGCCAAGATCCTGCATGGCCGGCAGGTGCCAAGGGGTGCGGCTGGCGATGAATTCCGCCACCTGCTCATAGAGGGCTGGAGCCCCGTTGGCCATGCCGATGACCTGCTGAACCAGCAGGTTGCCGAACATCCCCATAAGGACGATCACAATGATGATCAGCCCTACCAGCGTGACCGCAGAGGCTGCTCCCCGCCGCCAGCCATGTCTGACCAGTCTGATCACAAGAGGTTCCATGGCAAGGGAGACAAAGATGGCGATCACCACATCCAGCACCAGGAATTCGATCTTCCACCAGGAGGCGTAAGCGAACCAGGCCAGAAAGACCGCTATCGCTACATAGAGGAGGGCGCGGCCGAACCATTCCGGAGGTCGGCGCGGATCCCCCTTGGGCGGGAAGACCGTCGCGAAATCGAAGCGCTGCTTTTGCTCGTTGGCCATATGTTCCATTATCCCAAGATGGCTGACATGGCGGGCTGTAGGGCACAGGTTGAGCCGACGGTGTATCCGGGCACACGTATCCTGAGGGGTATGTTGACCGTTTCCATAGTCATACCCGCCTGGAATGAGGAAGAACGCATTGAGGACTGCCTCCTGAACGCCACCAGGCAGAGCCAGGCACCCAAGGAGGTGCTGGTAGTCGACAACCACTCCACAGACGCAACGGCCTCCATCGTCCAGCACTTCATTGACCAGAACCCTGACCAGCATGTCAGGCTGCTCCACCAGGACAGTGAACAGGGGCTGATCCCCACCCGCAACTACGGACTTGACCGGGCAACCGGCGATGTGCTGGGCCGGATTGACGCCGACTGCATGCTTCGTCCCAATTGGGTTGAGGTGGTCTCCGGCATCTTCACCCGGGACCCCAAGGCCATGGGCGCCACTGGACCGGTTGCCTACTATGACATGCCAGGCAAGAGGATCGGGCTCAAGGGCGACAACACCATCCGCAGGGCCATCTACCGGGCCGACGACGGGCAATACCTGCTCTACGGTTCCAACATGGCCCTGCGCGCCACTGCCTGGCGGGCCATACGCAGTCACGTCTGCAGGGACAAAGAGGACATCATGCACGAGGACGTCGATATCTCCCTGCACCTGATCGACCAGGGGTTCAAGACGGTCTACTGCAAGGACATGAATGTGGGCATCAGCGCCCGCCGGATGGACACCTCCTTCACATCCTTCCGCCACTACATGCAGCGCTTCAAGAACACCTTTGATGCCCACCCGCAACACACCAGGGAGCAGAAGCCCGAGCACACCCTTTACGCCATCTACCCCATCCTCAGGGCCTTCTATCCCGTCTACCAGAAGTACCTGGAATCCGCCGATATCAACCCTGCGGAGCGTGTCTGGATCCGCGAACAGATGGAGCTCTTCCATCGCCGCGACCAGGAGCTGGACCAGGAGGATCACTGACCGGCGGACGGCACACCAGGTTTGCCTGGTCCATAGGGGGCGGGTATCATGGGCACGTTCGCCCCCGTCGTCTAACGGTTAGGACACCAGACTTTCAATCTGACAGCGAGAGTTCGACTCTCTCCGGGGGTACCAGGCAAAGGGTTGGAAAGTGGCGGTATTCCGCCGTTCAACAAATTCGCAAAAAATCAGCGCAAAATTCGAATCGGGCTGTTTTGGTCGATATTGAACCAAGATAGTACGCACAACAGTACACACTTATAATCATCGCCGATAAGAATCCACCAGCATAGTGAAGTCACATTTATTTGAATTTCTATGGCTTTGCTTGTCGCAGTCTACGAGCATGCGAAAACAGACAAAATAGTTGCCAAAATTACTCCAGCCTGAATCGTCCTCACCGGACATGAGGAACAACTGCATCCGATGGACATTTACCGAAGTGCATCCAAAGCTGGATATAAACGCCGGAACCGGCTGTAACCAGCATCGTACACTTGACGGTTTGCACCGTCGGGAGAAAAGACGCCTCCTGTAAGGTTCGCTTCCACCAATTTCTCCAAGCCCTCCAAATCAGGCCGTGAAGAGGGCTTGGCCTGTTTGCCAACAGAGACCAGCTGAGCCAGGGCCACCGCAGGCATGAGATGGGCATCATCGAGCACTTGAACGGGCGCATCAAGGATATCCGCCAGCATCTGGCACCATTGGGGTTCGCGGGTTCCGCCGCCAATCAGGGTGACGCGTTCGATAGGCGTGCCCAGCAAGTCAAGCCCCTGACGAATCGAATAGGACACACCTTCCAGCGCGGCTCGGGCAAGGTCGCAGGCCTCCGTCTCGGAAGAAACGCCGACATAAGCTCCCCGAATCGAAGGGTTCATCATAGGGAAGCGCTCCCCCACCAGATAGGGCAGGCATATCACGCCGCGCGCTCCTACCGGACTGGATTCCAACAAATACCCCATGCGTCGATAGGGATCGCTGTCGGCCACGGTCGGACTGCCCCCTGCAAAGACTCCGGTGGCCCAAGCATGCACGTTGCCAGCATTGAGGAAGGGCACTGTATTGATGATGCTGTCAGTACCCAGATAGGCCAAATTGACCATTCCGGGGCGGTCAATTACAGCCTGGTCTGTCACTGTGGCAATCCAACCGGATGTGCCCAGGTTGATATTGAATTGACCGGGATGGAATACCCCGCCGCCCAAGGTGGATGCGCCAGCATCCCCCATTCCCGCATAGACCGTGGTTCCCGGAGCAAACCCCGTGGCAGCGGATGCACCCGGCGTGCTGGCGCCGATGCTTTCCCATGGCCAATAGACTTCCGGGAAGATCGCGGCATCCACACCTGCTGCCTCCAGGATGTCCCTTCTCCACTTCCGCGAGCGCAGATCCATGGCGCCTGCCGTCGAGCAGGCCGTCATATCGCCGCAGTAGACACCGGTCAGCCACCAAATCAGATAATCCTTGGCATCGATGAGCACATGGCGAACCTGCGCATAACGGTCGGGCTGATGCCTGGACAACCACATCAGTTTGGCCACCGGCAGGGACCCATCGCAGGGATTCCCCACTACGGTGTGAAAGGACTCAGACCCATAGGTTTCCGTCAGTTCAGCAGACTCTTCTTCGGCCCTGCCGTCCGCGTACAGGATCGCCGGCCCGACGGGCTGCCCCAGTGCATCCAGGGCAATCAGGTCCTGCATCTGTCCGCTCATGATGATGCCGGCGACCTGGTCGCTCTTGAAGTGCTCGATGCTCCGCCCGGCCCTGGCCAAAAGATCACGGGACACCTCAATGAAGGCCTGCAACCAATCCTCGGGATTCTGCTCGATACGCCCGTCACCTGTGTTGAGCGGCAGAAGACCGCTGGACGCGCACACCCTGGCAGAGCCCTGGTCATCCACAAGAACGGCCTTGACTTGCGTGGTCCCCACGTCGAATGCGGCTGTATAGGTCATACCGGTCATCCTAGGCTTTCCCAAGCGCTCAAATGCTTGCATAATCCCATATATGGACTGACGCAGTTACCCCTAAGCCCCTGACCAGTCCACCACTGCTTCGACATTATTCCCGTCCGGATCCAAAACGAAAGCCGAATAGTAATGAGGATGGTAATCGCGCAGCCCTGGAGCACCATTGTCACGGCCACCGGCAGCGAGCGCCTCCCTGTAGAAGGCATCCACCATTGCAGCATCGTCAGCCCTGAAAGCTATGTGGGTCACCGGCGAGCCGGTCCCATCCCCGCTCGGTGTCAGATAGAAGTCCGAGTGGGCCCCGTCGTCCTCTGCGCCGAACCCAATAGTGGGCTCATGGTGGGCCTTGGCCACGTACCCCAACGGTGCCAAGGCTCTGCTATAGAAATCGATGGAAGCCTGGATGTCCCGAACCTTCAGCGTCAGATGATCAATCATGTCCATAATTCTAGGTAAATCGTCAGCCAACAGCGGCCGGTAACCCCGAATGATCCTTGCCCCATGCCGCTCGATGCCGGTGACCGATCGAGCTCGAATCCTCAAGGCTGTGTTTCAGATGTACTGGCCGCCGGGCAGGTGCATGAAGTCCTCCACCTTGTTCCATTTGACCGGGTATCCTGCCCCGTGGGCGCAGAAGACCGAATCAGGGGTGTTCTCCAGGTCGGACTCGGGGTCATAGCCGATGGAATCCACAAGAGCATCCTGGTCCTGGCAGGGACGATACCCGTTGAAGAAACAGGTCAGATGTCCGCGGCCGTGAGTGTAGGTGCTGACCTCGATGACATAATCACGCATCTGTGATACCGGCGCATCCCCTTCCAACTCGACAGTGTCCCCGTCTGCCTGCGGTTCCGAGAAGCTGCCCTTCATCCGGTAGATGTCCGACATAGCCCTGCCCAGATTCTCCTGTGGAAGGGCGAGCCTGAAGTGGTACCAGGGCTCCAGCAGGATATTGCTTGCCTTCATCAGCCCCTGCCGGACGGCCCGGTAGGTGGCCTGGCGGAAGTCTCCTCCCTCGGTGTGCTTGATATGCCCGCGGCCGTCCAACAGGGTGATGCGCATATCGGTGATAGGCGAACCTGTCAGGACGCCCAGATGCTCCTTCTCGGCCAGATGGGTCATGATGAGCCGTTGCCAATTGCCGTCCAAGCGGTCCAGGCTGCAGGTCGATGCGAAACTGAGACCGCTGCCCGGCTCCGTAGGTTCCAGGAGCAGATGAACTTCGGCATAATGCCGGAGGGGCTCGAAATGTCCAACCCCTTCGACGGGGGTCGCGATGGTCTCCCTATAGAGGATTCCGCCCTGGCTGAAGGAGACCTGTATACCGAAGCGCCGCTCCAACTCCTCCTGAATTACCTCCAACTGGACCTGTCCCATCAGTCGTAAGTGAATCTCTTGAAGCTGCTCCTGCCAGACCACATGCAGCAGTGGATCCTCATCCTCCAAAATGTGCAAGGCACTCAACAAGTGGTGCGGATCCACCTCTTCGGCAGCCACTGCATAGGACAGCACCGGCTCCAGCACAGGAATCAGGTCCTTCCGCTCGCACCCCAGCCCCTGCCCCGGACGTGTCAGGTCAAGGCCGGTGGCCGCCACGATGCTTCCGGCCTGGGCGCAGTCCGTCAACGTATAGGAAGCTCCCGAATAGACACGAAGCTGATCAACCGTCTCTTTGGTCTCAACGTGTCCGTTCTGCGCCATATCTCCAGCTGTCCCGTACGCCTCCGCAACAGAACCCGATGCTTTGTTGGGTTCATCTCCATGACGGAATTCGGTGGTCAAAGAGGATTTGACCGGCAGGTCGCCACCGGTCACCTTGAGCCAGGTCAACCTGGCGCCTTTGTCATCATGCGATACCTTAAACACCCTTGCGCCGAACTCTCTGCCGTACCCAGGCGAAAGGGTGTACCGCTCAAACCCCTCCAGAAGGGCGTCGATTCCGTCCAGACGCAGGGCGGACCCAAGGAAACAGGGAAAAAGACGACGGTCGGCAACCAGCCGCGCCAGGCTCTCATCAGATATGCCCTCGGTCTTGAGGTACTCATCCATGACGTCCTCGTTGAGCAAGGCCACATCCTCCATATCGCCATGTTCAAGTCCACGGCTCAGATCGAAGCAGCCCGGAGACCAGCGCTGCTTGCAGCTTTCAAGAATACGGGCGGCATCAGCTCCAGGGGCATCCAACTTGTTGATGAAAATGAAGGTAGGCACCTTGTAGCGTGTCAGAAGTCGCCAGAGCGTATCAACGTATCCTTCCAATCCAGCGGTAGCATCGACGACTAGGAGGGCATAATCCAAGATTGACAGGACCCGCTCCATCTCGGCTGAGAAATCCACATGGCCGGGTGTATCGATGAGGGTCAGGTCGACATCGCGATAGGTCAGCCGGGCTGGCTTGGAGAAGATGGTGATGCCCCGCTGCCGCTCCAAATCGTTGGTGTCCAGATAGGCATCGCCATGGTCCACCCTGCCCAGACGGCGAATTTTCCCTCCCTGGTAGAGCATGGCTTCCGAGAGCGTGGTCTTGCCGGCGTCCACATGAGCCAACATCCCCACCACTATCCTCTTGGCCATCAGGGCCTCCCTCGCTCTTCACATCTACAAGCACCAGACGCATATCCCATCTGTGCGCTCTATGGTCAGTCTGCCAAAACCTGATAAGTCAGGTCATGGATGATCCGGGCGGCCTGAATCCCCTTGCGCTCGAAGTTGGTCACAATTCTGCCGTCGAACCGCTCCGACTCCATGAACATGGCATGAGGCAGGGATTTGGCCTGATCAGCAGTCCCCTTGCCTACATGCTGGGTGGGCAGACTGACCGGCAGATTACCCAGGTTTCTGAATCTCGGATTCTCATCCATCACCTCATGCACATGCAGAGCGTAATCCTCGATATCGGTTGCAATTCGCCAAAGGCCGCCCGGCTCCAGACAAGCCGCCAAGTCATCAGCCAGAGCCGGCTGAACCAGGCGACGCTTATGATGCTTCATCTTGGGCCAGGGATCAGGAAAGAAGGTCCATACTTCCTTGATCAGCCCAGGATCCATTCGGGCCAGGAGGTCTGGGGCGTTAACCTGGGCAAGTCGCAGATTATCCAAGTCCGATTTGCCGGCCATCAGCATGGTATGGGCCAATCCCGGCTGGTAGACCTCCAGGGCCAGGTAGTTCCGATCAGGGTGTTCCCGGGCGCTGGCCACGACGTTCTCCCCCTGGCCGGATCCGATCTCGACGATCAGCGGCGCATCCCGTCCCCAGACCGACCTGACCATTGCTGCATCACAACGCAGATCCTCGTCAACCGTCAACGAACCTTCAGCCTGGCCCAAATCGAGCAAATATCTAGAGGAATACCGAGCCCAAGCCTTCGCCAGCCGGTCGCTCAGCTTCTCGGACCGCCTCACATAGGAGACGATGGACCTCATGGGGGCCTTGCTCTGTCTTTCTGTACTCATCACAGCTCATATATATCCTAGGAAGCGGATACAAGCAGGCACAAGAGTCACATGTGCCCGTGATATACTCAATTCAGAACAAAATACAACAAAATATTGCAAAACCGAACAATAGTCTGGTTTTCGATAGGAAAGGCATGCATATGTCAGTTTTGGTTACAGGCGGCTGCGGGTACATCGGCGCCCATGTGGTTCACGCCCTGCAGGAGACCGACAAGGATGTCGTCGTAGTCGATGACCTCAGCTATGGCAGGCCCGACCGGATCGGGAATGCCCGTCTTTATGGCGCCGACGTGGCTGCACCTGGCGCCGATCAGCGCCTGGCTGAGATCATTGAGGAGAACAAGGTCGACTCGGTCATCCACTTCGCCGCCCGCAAGCAGGTGGGCGAGTCGGTGGAGAAGCCCATCTGGTACTACCGGCAGAACCTGAACGGCATGATCAACGTCCTGTCCGCCATGGCAAAGACCAACGCCAAGAAGCTGGTCTTCTCCAGCTCGGCCGCAACCTACGGCGAGCCTCCGGTCGACGTGGTCCCTGAGGACGTGCAGCCCATGGTCCCCATCAACCCTTACGGCCAGACCAAGCTGGTCGGCGAGTGGATGGCGCGGGCCTGCGAGCAGCCTTACGGCATCCGCTTCTGCGCCCTGCGCTACTTCAACGTGGCCGGCTGCGGACCGGTCAGCCTGGAGGACCCGGCGGTCCTCAACCTGATCCCCATGCTCTTCGACAGGCTGCGTCAGGGCAAGGCGCCCGCCATCTTCGGGGACGACTACCCCACCCCCGACGGCACCTGCGTGCGTGACTACATCCACGTCTCCGACCTGGCTGACGCCCACATCGCCGCCTTGGACTACCTGGACCGCGACCAACGCCGCTACGATGCCTTCAATGTGGGCACCGGCCAGGGCACATCCGTCCGACAGATCGTGGACGAGGTAAAGAAGGTGACGGGTCTGCCCTTCACCGAGGCCGTCAAGCCCCGCCGCGCCGGCGACCCGCCGCACCTGATCGGCGACCCCACCCGGATCAACACCGAGATGGGCTGGCATGCCAAGTATGGCGTCGAGGAGATCGTAGAATCTGCATGGAAGGCCTGGCAGGCCAACCCTGCCCACCACATCGACACCGACGGCTGGCAGCAGCAGGACTAGGCAGCGACGCGCCGGGGCTTGCATTCCTCCGGCGCTCATGTAAACTTTCCTCTTGGCTGTTCAAGCAGTCTCGGCTCCGTAGCTCAGTTGGTTAGAGCGCCGCCCTGTCACGGCGGAGGTCACCGGTTCAAGTCCGGCCGGAGTCGCTGGGAATGGTCTGGCCCGGTCTTTCCGGGTCTTTTCGACTGTTCATGGCTCTGTAGCTCAGTTGGTAGAGCGAGCGACTGAAAATCGCTAGGTCAACGGTTCGATCCCGCTCGGAGCCACCAGCCATTAAGCCCCTGAGACTCTCGAGGAATCCAGGGGCTTAATTGATATTTCATGCATCTATCGTTCAGGACAGCTGCCTAACCACCCAGTCGACGATGTAGGGCGCCGTGTGCTCGATCTGATCGATGGCCACCTCGAACTCATGGGGGCCGCCATACCAAGGGTCAACCAGGTCGATTTGGCTCTCCCGACCCGGTGCCGGCTTGGGCAGGTCCGGGTCGAAGCTGCGGTACAGGTGAACAGCGGATCGCTTGCCGGAGGGCAGCAGACGGAGAAGGGCTCGCATATGGTCGGCCGTCATGGGCAGCAGCAGGTCGGCATCTTCGGCCTCCTCCCGGGTGATCCGGTGGGCGAAGTGGTCAGCCGGCACCTCATAGCCCCGCTCGCGCAGAACTTTCTGAGCACGTCGATCTATGGGGTTGCCGAACTCCTCGTCACTGACTCCGCTGGATTCCACCCTGACCTGATCCTCATCCAGTCCGCGGTCTTGGAAGAACTTGCGCAGAATGACCTCAGCCATGGGCGACCGGCAGATGTTGCCGGTGCAGACGGTCATGACGTTGTAGGGACCCCGTGAGGCCTTTCCTTCAGAATCCTGGCCCATCAACGCACCTTCCCATAGGTGATGTACCGGAACCGCGGGATGGCAGCCGCCTGGTCTGGTTTGGCAGGGTTCATCCACTGGCTCTCGTCGCGCACCTGCCAGAACCGCTTGCTGACCAGCTCCTCCATATCAGGCACAAAGACATCAGCTGGAGTCCGCAGATCCAGATCCGTCACGTAGGCGGCATCAGCCAGCGGGAAGAAGGTGCTAAAGACCCCTGCGCCGCCGATGACCCAGATTTCGCTGCGATCCATCCCATCGTCGGGAATGGCCTCCTGCCTGGCCAGCTCCAGAGCATCGTCAGCTGCAGATACCACCGTGGCGCCTGGAGCCCGAAACCCTGGATCACTGGACAGAATGATATTGTCCCTCTTGGGCAGGGGCCGCTCCCCCATGGAGACCCAGGTCCGCCTCCCCATGATGACCGGATGGGAGACGGTCAGCTCCTTGAAGTGCCGCATGTCCTCGCTCAGATGCCAGGGCAGTGCGTTGTGGTAACCAATCGCGCCGCGCCGACCGTCAGTGGCCTGCGCCTGCGCCCAGATCATATTGACCGATGAGCGGCGGCCTATCTCTTCTTCCTGATGCCGCCATTCCTCATCACCTAGAAGCCCGGCCTGACCGGGCTCGGGTTCGTGATAGCCGCTTCGACTATTGTCATGCTCCATCTGTTGTGTTCACTCCTCATAGCGAGTAGATATACGAGTACATTCTAATCTGCGGATCCGACGGTGCCCGTATTCCGCTCACCGCACCATCAGACCGCCACAGGGGCCTTGATGGCGGGGTGGCAGTGATAGTCCACCACCTCGAAGTCTTCGTACTGGTAGGAGAAGATGGAATCGGCCTTGCGAATGCGCATGGTCGGATAGGGATAGGGCTTGCGTGACAGCTGCTCCAGAACCTGCTCCACATGGTTGTCGTAGATGTGGCAGTCGCCACCGGTCCAGACGAACTCCCCAGGCTCAAGACCTGCCTGCTGGGCCATCATCAGGGTCAGCAGGGCGTAGGAGGCGATGTTGAAAGGCACCCCCAGGAACATGTCGCAGGAACGCTGATAGAGCTGGCAGCTCAGTTTGCCGTCGGCCACATAGAACTGGAAGAGCGCATGGCAGGGCGGCAGGGCCATGCTGTCAACCTGGGCTGGGTTCCAAGCAGTGACGATCATTCGACGGGAGTCCGGGTGGGTGCGTATCAGATCCAGCACCTTGGCGATCTGATCAATGGTACGATCGGGGTCCTCGGGGGTCGGAGCGGGCCAGCTGCGCCACTGAACTCCATAGACCGGACCCAGATCCCCGGTTTCCGGGTCGGCCCACTCGTCCCAGATGTGCACGCGGTTTTCCTGCAGCCAACGCACATTCTGCGACCCCTTGAGAAACCAAAGCAGCTCGTAGGCGATGCCCCGGAAGTAGACCTTCTTGGTGGTAATCAGCGGGAAGGAATGCGACAGATCGAAGCGCATCTGCTTCCCGAACAGCGATATGGTCCCGGTGCCCGTCCTGTCGGACTTCAGGGTGCCCTCGCGCAGGATGGTGCGCACCAGGTCCTCATAGGGAGTGGGAATGTCCGAGTCTGGACGCTCGGGGATGCGTGTGCGAATACGTTGCAGTTCTTCAGGAGTCAAGGCCATGCGGCCATACTATCAAGTCCTCGGTCAGCTGAGCGCGCCCCGGTGACGAATTGCGCTGTCCGGGTTAGATTGGAGGAGCAGGTCCGGCCACAGGGTCGGATCCGAATGACGCACCCGGGCGGGTGCCGGACAAGGAGGAACAGATGGGCAAGAGACTTTGGGTCGAACGCGACAAGGACGGCACCTGGAACGCCTATGGCGACAATGGGGCTCACATCACCTTCGGCAAGGGCGAGGATCAGTTCAACCCCGGCGATCTGATGAAGATCGCTCTGGCTGCCTGCGGAGCCCTGTCCAGCCAATTCGCCGTGGAGAGCGCCCTGGGCAAGGGCAAGGGGGCGAAAATCGTGGTGGACGGCACCTATGACGCCGACGATGACGCCTACCTGAGCTTCGACGAGCAGGTGGACGTCGATGCCACTTCTGCCAGGCTGGCCCAAGATGATGCCGACAAGCTGGAGGAGCGGGTCCGCCGCCATATAGCCAAGTCCTGCACCGTGGCACACACCTATCAGCGGGAGACCCCGGTCAGGATCTCCGTCAAGGTTCGCCACTGAGCCGGCAACATAGATGAGCGGGGACACCCGAGTTCATGGAACTTCGGGAATCCCCGCTCTTGTCGTTGCCCTTACTCCTTGTGTTCGGGATCGATGGTCGATTCCAGGTCAGCCAGCTGCTCGGGCTTGGCTGAATCCACGGAGATGCGCTCCACGCCGGTAATCTCAGCCACATCCGTGCTTTCCGCCGCCTCTGCTGCGGCCTTGAGCCCGGACTCCTCGGCCTCCACGTACTTGCGCGGCACCACGTAGACCGGGCTGACTGCATGCTGCAGGAGCCCCTGGCTGGTCGACCCCAGCAGAAGCCCTGTGAAGCCGCCGCGACCACGCGAGCCGACCACAACCACATCATGGGTCTTGCTGGCCTGGGTCAGCGCTTCCACAGCCGACCCCGGCACCACCGTCTTGTTGATGCGCAGATTCGGATAGGTCTTCATAAGCGGTGCGATTCGGGTATTGAGGTCATCCAGGTAGGAATCCATGACGCTGCGCTCCTCGGCCGAACCCGTACCGGTCAGTCCGGAAATGTTGGGCACTGCAGACATGACATCCAGCTCGGCATCCCAGCTGTCGGCAAAGGAGGCGGCTATCTGCAGGGCCTTGAGGCCCCACTTGGACTCGTCGGAACCCACGGCGACCCGCTTGATATCGTTGCTCAGATGCATCAGATTGCCGTCGTCGTCAGTGTAGGGAACAACCACGATTGGGCAGTAAGCATAAGCGGGCAGGCTGGAGCTGGTAGTTCCCAGCAGTCGCTCGGCCAAGCCGCCCTTGCCCCGGTTCCCGATGACGATCAGCCGGTAATTGCGGCTCAGCTCCACGAAGACCGAGGAGGGATCTCCCGTAACGATCAGCGTGGCTGCACTGACACCTTGCTCATCGGCAATGGCCTTGGCCTTGGAGAGGATCTCCTGGGCGTCGTTGTGAGCGGCCACGTCGTCACCCATGGTGGTATACGTCGCATCGAAAGAGACGGCCGCGTACGAGGGAAGGGAATAGGCGCAGACGATTTGCAGGGTCAACCCTGCATGCTTAGCGTAGTTGGCGGCCCACCACGCCGCCTTATAGCTGGCGTCCGAGCCATCGACGCCTACCAGAACAGCCTTGTCGTTGCTCATCCGACGACCTCCTTTACACTTGGCGATGACAAACCGACACCGCTCCTTCTGTCAGAATATCGCATGCAGGTCTGATCAATAAGTCTGCCAGGACCAACACGCGAGAAACCTCGACTCTGATATATGCAAAACGCCCCCGTAGGGGCGTTAACGCTGCATAAAACCTATGCCTCAGACCAGACGACGGTAGTTGAAAGTCTGATAGACCGCCTGAACCTTGACACTCTGGCCGGGAGCCGGAGCGTGGATCATGCGTCCGCCGCCGACGTAGATGCCAACATGGCTGCCATCGGGGGCTACCATCAGGTCGCCAGGAGCCGGATCCGTAACCGGCACACCCATCGAACCCTGAGCATCGGCTGTGCGGGGCAGGCCAATGCCGAAGTGGGCAAACACGTACTGGGTAAATCCAGAGCAATCAAAGCCTGTGGCAGGATCTGTTCCTCCCCATACATAGGGAATCCCCTGGAACTGAAGGGCATAGTTGACCACATCTGCACCCGTGCCGGTGGCCGGTACGTCAGCGACTCTACTAGCGGCACCGCTACGAGCAGCAGAGCGGCTGACTTGCGCGGCCTGGCGCTGGCTGGCCGCCGCCTGGGCCTGCTGAGCTCTGGCCTCGGCGTCCTTCTCGGCCTGGGACTTGGTGGCAGGGACGTTCAATGACTCGATACCGCCCCAGCGGCTGTCCTTTTCGACGGTGGTCGCTGTCGATTCGGTCAGCAGGTCGGCACGCACCTTGCTGCCGGGGGTGAATGAACGCGACGAAGTGGCTACGGCCTCACTACCATCACTGGCCTGGGCCACGGCGGGTATACCGATGAAGAGCGTGCCACAGATAGTGGCCGCTGCCATCATGCTCACATACTTGCGTGTTTTTTTCATCGTGCACAATTCTATCACGTGTAGGGAACAACAATGAACTTTGGGGAACACGATCCGCGCAACCAAGGATCAGTAATGGATATAGCGCAGAGCATGCACATTCGTCAGAGTGCGGGAATAGGTCTTCCCGTTCATCACGGCGCCGCACTCGGAGGTGACGATGGAGCCATCAGGATTGATCTTCTCTACAATGGCCACATGGCCGTAAGTGGAGTCCGAACCCTCCTGGCCGGCCTGGAAGACCACAATGTCGCCGACATTGCGCGGCGTGTCATCCACCCAGTAGCCTAAAGTGCGGGCCGAGCCTGACCAGTCCTTGGCATTGCCCATATGGGAGCCCACCGGCAGACCCAGCTGGTGACGACGAACATAGGCCCACCAGGTGCACTGGCTGAACTCGTAGGCGTTGCCCACATCACCCGTGGCATGGTTGGGGTTGAACCCTGCCGGCAGAACCGATCGGTCGGCATCCATCAGCGCTGCCACGGCCGGATTGTTTGCCGAGGATTTGGACATCTGCCCGGCATCGAGCGCCGATTCGCCCAGGTCCCAACTGCCCTCGTTGCGCTGTGAAGCCGTCGGCAAGGGCTGGCGGTAGTCGGAGCGAGAGACCCTTGAACTGTCACTGGCATCAGCGTAGCCGGCGGAGGATGAGGGGGTGACAAGGTTGATCGCGACACTGCCGGCCATAGGCAGGGACCAGTCGCCGCGAGCCTGGTTAACAGCCATTGAGGAAGCGGCCGCACCGACAAGGACAGTTAGGGCCGAACCAGTCATGATATGGGAGCGACGGGCTGAGGCCTTGGCCGCCAAACGGATAGAGCGTCGGGTTCGAGGGGCCACCTCGTTGAGCTTGGCCGCCAAGACATCATCAACGCCCTGAATGCCGGCCTCCCGGGTTGCACCCGTCGATCGGCTGGTCGGCGAACTGCCACCTGCGCCCCGCGTGGCCGAAGCCTTGTGCGCAGCATGCTTCATGTAGAATCACTCCCGTTTATGTTCCGACGCGACTTTCGTGCCGTATCACGGACCATCACAAGGGAACACCATAACGCAAGCGAGAACTCAGGCCAAATGACCTGAATTGTCCACACTGGTGTACTCAAGCATGGCTTCGGTGGCCGCTCATCTTCGACAACCACGGAATACGTTAGGATTATACGGACATAAGGCGGACATGAGCAAACCGGCATGCGTGCAATCCGCCACGGCGTGTCCCCCGGTTTTAAACCCCGCCTGGTCCACCCTGAGCGAACCAGGCTCATACGAGGTCAAACCGGAGTCGAAGCCAGGAGGAAGGACCCGCCAGCTTCGTCGGAATCTTCAGGCATGGTGATGTCGACACGGCCGTCTTGGGAGCGGATGAAGAGAGCCTGTCCTTGATCCAGTACACAGGACTGGTCGGTGGTTGCGCAACGGATTCGCCCGTCAGTACAGACGATGATGCGCGGCCCGCGGCGCGGAATCATCAGGTGACGAGGCCCTAGGCGCTCTATCAGATCCCCGTAACGCTGCTGAAGTCTGTTGAGCAGGGGCCAGGTGGCGCCACCCTCCTCCACATGCCCGTAGACCAGCATGTACTCGTTGATCTTGGGCCGGTAGGTCACCATATTATGCATGATCAGGGTGGCGATCATGGAGCTGGATGGGTCAATAGGGGCCGAGGGCTGGCAGTCCAAACTATGCAGGAGGTTGGGAATGTCCCGATGCTTGGGGGTCATGCCTGCCCTGAGCACGTTGTCGGAGTTGGTCATGATCTCTGCAGCAGTGCCGTGGATGTATGCGTGAGGAGTCCCGGCGGGAATATAGACCGAATCGCCCTCCTCCAGATCCACAGGGTTGAGCATGAGCAGACAGAGCACTGCCGGATCCTCCGGGAAAGCCCGCGCGGCACACAGGGCATGATTCAGTACGGCACCCGCTCGTTTCGAATGTAGCCGCCCAGCTGCAGCCTCCAAGGCTTCTTCCATGCCTCGGGCCGCCTCTGGCTCGGCAGTCACGGCGGCGTGGAAGGCCCGGAAAATACGTCGGCGAGAATCCGGCCAGATTAAAGAGGAGACCGGCATCATGGCATCAGCCGAAGCGAAACGGGCCGGCGGAACGCCCAAGTGGAAGGTGCGGGCGGTCAGCGCCTGGGTCATCAGCTCGGCCAGAGGATGATCCACAGCACGCAAAAGGGTCAGCTGAGTGGAAATGGTCGCGAAGCCTACACAGGCCTGGAAGGGCTCCAAGGCCACCACCATTTCGTTCTTGGCCAGACTGTCGTGAAAGGAGCGCCTCGGATCCTCGTCAGGCACCCCCTGGGCATTCTCACGGTTGAAACCGGCACGAGCCTCGAAATCCAGGGGATGCACCTGCAGGGAGAGAGGAATGCGGGCCGAGATGATCTTGAACAGGTAGGGCAGGGTAGGACCGAAGAGGCGAGAGTCGCGCTCTCCCAGCATGGCCATGGGATTGCGGCGAATGGCCTCGGTCAACGGCATGAGTGACCCGTCGGGCAGGGTCAGGGGCGAGGGGGATTCGGTATGCCCGCTGAACCACATCTCCGCCAGGGTATCCTCCTGGCCTTCGACTGACTCATGCAAATGGAACATGCGCTGCAGTCGGTCATGCGAGCCCCAGGCGTAGTGCTTCTCCACAGCTTGGATCGGATACACGCACTCCCCTTTCCACGGGAAATCCCTCCATGGGCCGGTGCATACGAACCCACCAATCCCCGTCATGATAGGACATGGGCCGAGGCCTGGGCAAGGCGATAGGGGTCGCCGCATGTCATTGCGAACGGTACAGTGGGGGGTATGAAGCTGGCTCCCATTTTCGATCCGGACGCCCGCAGGCCATCGCCGCGGCCCGTGCAGGTGGATCTGCGACGCATCTTTTTGTTCGGCACAGGAGCCTGGATTCTAGCGCTGGCCGTAGTGGGCATCCTAGCGCTGACCGGAATGACGGTCATCAAGCCCCTTATCGTCTGCCTTTCCGGGGTTGGCGTGGGCATCCTGCTGATGATCTGGGAGCACTTTAATCGCTGGGATTATCGCCGTCTGGCCCAGCAACCGGACCCTGAGCCAGAGGAAGCATCAGCGTAAATGTGCTCCCCTCTCCCGGCGCGCTCCAGACTGTGACCGACCCATGGTGGGTCAGGGCCACATGCTTGACGATGGCCAGCCCCAGGCCGATGCCCACTGCAGTCTGCTCATTCTGATTGTCCGCACGGTAGAAGCGTTCGAAAATCCTGCCTTGGTCCGCCTTGGATATGCCTTGGCCGTGGTCGACCACCCTGATGATCCCGTAGTGCCCGTCCTTGGAGGCCTGCGCCACCAAGGAGACAGTCGAGCCCGAAGGTGAATAGGATATAGCATTCTCCACCAGCTTGGCCAAAGCCACTCTGATCTGCTGCCCGTCGCCATGAATCGTCAGTGGTTGGTCGCATCGCCACCGTAGTGTCACATGGGCCTGATCAGCTCCATCCTGCTCATCCTGCACCACTGTCCTTATCTGCTCAGCCACGTCAAGCACGTTCTCTCTGCTGGGTTTGATCCGCTCCTGAGCACGGATCAGCAGAAGAAGATCCTTGAGCACATGCCCCAGATAGGCACTGTACCGCTGGACCGAGGAGGCATCCTTGGAGACGCTGCGCAGGTGGCTGCGTAGCAGATCCGGGTCATCCTCCTCCAAATGCGAGGTGGTTTTCAGTTGCGCCGCAAGCTCCTCAAGGGCCTGAACCGGCTTGAGCATCTGCTCGGATACATTGGTCATGAAGGCATCCCTGGTCCGAACGAACCTGACCGAATCGCTCACGTCATCGATGAGCACCACGACCAGGGACTTGTCGATACGTCCCAGGGTGACCTTGAGCCAGTTCCTTCTGGATACCGCCTGGGCCTGAACATGGGTCGCATCCCCAGGATCCTCAATCTCGTCAACATCCCAATCATCGGATTCCCGGCTCTCGGCTGCGGCATCCAGAGCGAATTCCGTAGGCGTTCGCGTGGTCAGATTGAAGGTGCGTCGACCGCCCGAACGGCGTACCTGCGCAATGGCCTCGATGATCTTCGGATCAGCAATCTCATCGTTGCTGACGATTCCCAGCCTGTATGCATCCGGACTTGAGCGAACAACCTCGTCATCGCCATCGACCACAACCGTGGCGGCAGGAATGAGCGCCAGCAGAGCCTGGGTCGAGCCCTCCAATGCCCCACCATCGGCCTGTTCACCATCCGTACTCCGGTTGCCCACAAGACTGCATAGGCGGTCCATGAACCGTCCCATAAGGACTTCCCTCCAGTCCGGCGCCGACCCCGGACGTGCGACATCAACCAAGTCTCATCGGCAGTTCCGGCTTTATTCTCGCATATCCGACTTCGATTGCCGCTCCCATGGCCCGACATTCTTCAGGACTGGCTTTTTCTTGCCATCCTGGTCACATAGACTGGAGCCGTATCGTTGACCGAGGCCGAAAGGGAAGAACAATGCGCGTGATTTTCAACGAGGAACTGGGGCTGGTGGCCGACGATCTGGATCGGATGGTTGCCAAGGTTCGCGATGCCATCAAAAAAGCCGGGCGATCCCTGATGGACTGCGACGTGGATACGGCCCAGGAGGTCATCGACGGGGATGCCGATATAGACAACCTGCAGGCCAGCATCATCGATCAATGCATCAGGCTCCTGGCTAAGCAGAGCCCTGTGGCCACTGATCTGCGGGTAGTGGTCTCCACGCTGAGCCTGTCAGCCACCTTTGAGCGCATGGGAGACCTGGCCAGGCACATCGCCGAGACTGCAAGGCGCTCCTACCCCGAACCGACCCTGCCCGACGAGGTCATTCCCCTGTTCAAGCAGATGCAGGACTTTCTTGACGTCATGGCTGACCGTCTGGTTGACATGCTCTCCGACAGGGACACGACTATAGCCGAGCAGATCATCGTCAGCGATGACCAGATGGACAAGCTCCATCAGAAAACTTTCAGCTATGCCCTCTCAGACGACTGGAAGGGGAGCAGGCAGCAGCTGATCGACCTGGTCCTGGTGGCACGGTTCATGGAACGTCTGGGAGACCACGGCGTCTCGGCGGCCCGGCGTGTGGTCTACATCGTGTCGGGCTTCGACCCCTCTAAGGATCCCAAGGATCTCGACCTCGATCTGGACTGAATGAACAACAAAGGAACGACCTACTGCCTGTCAGTTCATCGGGTGGCGGGCCGTTCCTTTTGTATGTTCGAGTGGTGTCGGACCCAAACTTGTTTATTTTACAGAGCCGCGCACCACTCCGGAGATGACCCACCGCTGAGAGAATATATAAACGATCAGCAAGGGAGCCATAGCCATCAGGTAGGAAGCGAAGGCCACCGTGTAATTGGTGTTGTATTGCCCCTGAAATACATACTGAGCTAATGGCAGGGTCCTAGCACCAGGATCCGTAAGTACCACCAGCGGCATGATGAAGTCGTTCCATGCCCATACGCAGGTCAGAATTCCCACGGTTGCATTCATCGGCATGAGAAGCGGAAAAATAATCTGCCAGAACACCCTCCAGGTCGATGCCCCATCAACCCGTGCAGCCTCTTCCAATTCCATGGGAATGGAATGCAGGTAAGTCGTATACAGAAAGATGTTCATCGAGAACCCGTATAGCGTATACAGCACAATCAGACCTGCCTGGTTATCAAGACCAAGCAATCCCGTTTCCTTGACGACCGGGAGCATCACAATAGGGAACGGGATGAACATGGCTGCCAAGAAGTAGTAGTAAGCGATCTTAAAGAAGGGCCTGTGCATATTCCGGGCTAGTGCATAGGCCAAGACCGAACTGGTCAGCAGCGTCAGCACAACTGAACACACCGTGATCATGGCCGTGTTCATAAGCGCTCTGGGGAAATTGGTCCGTGCCCAGGCCTCTGCAAAATTGCCCCAATGCACTGGATTGGGCCATTCAAAGCCTGTCCCCTTAGCCAGCTGTTCAGGACTCTTCAGCGCGACCGCCACTGCAAAATACAGCGGTACAAGAACAGTCAATGAGCATACTGCCACCAGGGCTGTCAACCACCAATTGACCCTATGGAGACGCCGTCCATGACCGTGTTGTGTATGTGGATTCATGCCTGAAGACTTTGCCGGAATGGCATTCATAACTTGACTTGAGGTCATGGCGCTTAATCCTCCTTCGGATTAAGGTAACGAAGCTGTATAACTGAAAGAGCCGTGATGATCAGGAAGAGAATGGCTGCATCAGCAGACTGGTAGGCGAATTCGCCGCCTGTGAATCCACCTTGATAAATCTGCAGAGTCACCGATTCAGTAGCCATCCCTGGTCCTCCATCGGTCAAGGCGACTATCTGATCGAATGCCTGCATGAAGTTCTTGATATTGAGCACCACATTTATGGTCACGTAGCCCATGATCA
Organism: Bifidobacterium apousia; assembly: GCF_007559275.1. Lineage (GTDB taxonomy): Bacteria > Actinomycetota > Actinomycetes > Actinomycetales > Bifidobacteriaceae > Bombiscardovia > Bombiscardovia apousia. Next base: position 554,022 of record NZ_VMHK01000001.1, on the reverse strand, counting down.
GAGGCAATGTAATGGACTTGAACGCCTTAAATCCTGTGGCCCCATCGAGCGAAGCCGCCTCATAGATATCGGCAGGAATGGTCTGCAGACCTGCCAGGTAGATGATGATCGCAAAAGCGCAAGCCTGCCATACCGTCACGATAACGATAGGCACCCAGGCCCAGTGCTCATTGGTCAGGATGTTATCCCTGAGCAGAGGAACTGCTGAGAAGATCTTCGGCACTGACTTGGAAAAGAAGAATTGGAAGACATATCCGATGATCAGCATGGACAGCACGTAGGGAATGAAAAAGATGCCCCTGAACAGATTTCTAGCCTTGATCCTGGCATTCAGGGCCAGGGCAATCGCCAAGGAAATGACATTGGTCAGGATCGTAGCCACCAGTGAAAAGAAAATGGTGAACAAATACGAGTGGAGAACCCTGTCATCCCCAAAGAGATTGACGTAGTTCGACAGGCCTACCATGTGCCATTTTCCGTAACCGGCATAGTTGGTGAAGCTGAAGAAGATGCCGGCCAGCATGGGGATGGTGTGGAAGATGGCGAAAAGGATGATAAAAGGCCATACCATCCAGTAATAAGTAGCCTCAGCAAATCGACGATGCCGGTGAGTGTCTGTGGCCACTGTCGTCTGTGTCATAGTCATGCGTTTGCCTCCGATCACTCGATGGTCCTGGCCGCGACCTTGCCCCACTCTTTGTCGAGTGTGGTGAGGGCCGAATCCAGGTCGCCGTCCAGCATGGCTTTGTTCAATATCGGGTTGTAGCTGATACTGGAGGGTATCTGGTGATCCGCATATCCCTGGATCCTGCCAGAATCTATCCAGTATTTGGCCGGCTTCATGGCCGGATTCTCGTCCACGGGGATCGACGAGAGTGAGGGAATAAGCTGTTGTGACTTGACGAAACGACGCTGAACTTCGTCCGAGTACAGATAGTTGATAAAGGCCATGGATTCCTTCTCATGCTTGGGATGCGCACCCATGGTGATCGCCACATCTCCGCCTGATACGAGAATGGCCTTGTCGGCCTTGTCCGTGGGATAAGGGAAGAAGCCTATATGCATCTTCGGATTGATCTGCAGGACCGGCGCCATTGACCAGTTCCCTGCCAGGAGCATGGCTCCCTCACCACGAGCGAAGGCTGAAGTTCCGTCCTCGTAAGTCATGGTTCTCACGTCTTTGGTCGAATGCTGGTAAATCCAATAGAGCCGTTCCATCAGAGGTTTGAAGTTTTTCTGGAAGGAAACGGGCGAATCCGGCCCTACCTTTTTGCCCTCGGTACGCATTTTGTCCCAGAACCCGTCGTTGTCATAGTAGGGAGCCAGACCGTCGAAAGGCGTTGAAACGCGATTGGGGTCGCCCAGTGTTCCGATAAATGGAGCAACGCCGTCGGCTTCCAGAGCGGCAGCTGCCTGCTCAAGATCCTTCCAGGTCTTAGGCACCTTGATGCCATGCTGCTTGAACAGATCGATGTTATACGTGATACCGCATACGTTGCCGGCATAAGGCACGATATTGATCTGTTGGCCATCTCGACCCAGTCCATTGATCACGGATTGCATGACCGGGCGGATCCTATGGCTTATCGACGTGTTGCTGAAATCATAAAATACCCCGGCCTTGGCCATCTTGCCCATGCTTCCATTAGGATTCAGCGCTATAACATCAGGCGTGCGATCCTTGACTAGAAGAGCCCTCAGGGCTGTGTCGGCTGAAGAGACCTGGTTCTGCACCACTTTGATGTTCGGATGCAGTCGCTCAAAGTCCGCGATAATCCTGGTGTAGTCTTCTACTGCTTCTGGTTTGGTTTGGAAGAAGCTGAGCGTCGTCACATTGGCGCCTCCGGATCCACCGCATGCCGACAGAGGTGCCAGAGCCACGGCAGTAAGAGCTGCCGCGAGCACGCGCACCAATGTGTTCTTCGTCATCTTCATTGACGTTTCTCCTCTGCCCCGTTCGAACCGCCGCGCTGCCATAAGACGGCTCGACCTGTGGTTAGACCAGTCGAAATGGAACATACAGAAACCATCATTGGCATTCCGACCAGCTGATGTAAACGTTAGCACGCCGGTTATCGCTCTGCAAGTTCTTTGGTAGCCCAGCTATTCAGCAATTTTCGGTATGTCAGGGCTAATCCAGACTTGTGAACCCCGTTTAAAAACACATCTCTCTTGCAAAGAATAAGTATGAGATGTATACGTATCCATGATTTGAGCAGCCGTGATAAGATTTTGCAGGCAAAAGCCCTAGGGAAAAACAGGAGGGCATTGTGGGCGCATCCATTCAAGACGTAGCAGATCGTGCCGGGGTTTCAATAGCCACGGTATCCCGTACTTTTACCCTCCCCGACAAGGTTCTCCCGCAAACCAGGGAAAAAGTCCTCAAAGTCGCACAGGACTTGGACTACACCATTTCACGATCTGCTTCAGCATTGAAATCGGGCAAGTCGGCACGAATCGCCTTCCTGACTGGCGGAGAATTGGACTCCTGGTATGACTCGCACGTTCTGGCTGGCCTCAATTCCGTCCTCCATGACGCAGGGTATGACATCGCTCTATACGCTGTTTCAGATGAGCAGGAACGCCATGCCTTCTTTTCGGACATGTCTATCAAACGCAATGCTGATGCTGTGCTTGTGGTCTCCTTTCAAATACCCTACACTGAGGCCGACAAATTAGCCACGACAGGCATCCCGCTTATCGGGATCAACACCGAACCGATTCCGGAATTTTCGGCAACCGTAGGCATAGACGAGACCAGCTGCATGGGATTGATCATCAATCATCTGGTCAACCTCGGGCATCGTAAAATCGCCTACGTCTGCTTGGACCCAGAGACTGAACATTTCAAATGGAATGGTCGGGCGCGTCTGCAAGCATTCCGTTCGATCTGCTCCCAACTAGGGGATCAGGTCAGTCCGACAGTCGTATATGCACCCAAAGACGATACTCGAGCAGACTTCGCCTTATCCCAGTTGGCCAGGTTGGACCAGTACCCGACAGCTGTCATCTGCATGAATGACGAATATGCCCTTCCTCTGCTTTTCTGCATGCAGCGCTCGGGATACACAATTCCCCGAGACGTATCGGTTGCAGGTTTCGACGATTCGACATATGCCCGTGAAATCGGGCTCACCACTATTCATCAGGATCCCTACGAGATGGGAAAGTCAGCCGCTCAGACGCTGCTGAATTTGCTGGAAGGCGAGAACCCTGAAAAGAACATGCAAATTCAGCCATCCTTTCTGGCTGTTCGCAGCACAACCGCCCCTCCGGAGCGCTGACTCTCCGCTAACTTGCCAAGGGGCAGGATTTAGTCCCCGCAATCCGGCGCCAGCTTCAGTACTTAATGGGCGAACTTGCCAAGATCTCTTTGTCCTTTGTTGATGTATACGTTATCATGTGCTTGGAAGCATGGATGTAGCCATGTGGACTCCATGACCATGGATGGGCCCTCGAGCGTGCTAATGAAGCGATACCCGCGTCCCACAGACTTGCTGAAAGGAGCAGTTGATGCCGTTGCCAACCTCGGATCAACAAGAAACCAAAACAGAGAACACCTTCATGGGTTTCAATACAAAAGGTGCCGCTGGCAATCGTGCAAGCTTGTTCGCCGCCGCAGGGCTCGAATGGCCTGACGACATGGTCATGGAATACGACCTGGGCAGATACACTGATTATCCTTTCAGCGTCGACATCTCCAACAATCGCCTTCTGGCTGCCCTGGACAGGACTGGACAGGTGCGACGCGCGGTTGTTGCAGTAGGACGCCAGGACATGCGAGGCAAGACCATTCCTGGTGTCTATGTGTACAAGAAGCTGGCCTTCTGCCAAGGGCACATTGGAATGCAGATCGATTGCATGAACCGTCAATGTCTATCGCCGGCGCTTAGCTTCATAGACGAACTCATACCTGTCTTCGATGCCTCGATAGGTGATCTGCACAGCCAGACCATCGTCTTCGCGCCCCAGGAAGGTGCCAGCAGACCCTTGTGCCTGATTCAGCTTTGTCAGCTTACCAATAGGGGGACGACGCCTTTAGACGTAAATGTATCTATGCTGTCGTCAACGCAGGGCAAGGATGGTGCGGAACTGTTACCCTTGAAATACAATCTTCTGGGCGAATCGGACAGTCCTGTCGCGCACGACACCTGCAAGGCCATGCTCCGGCTTGCTCCAGGAGAAAGTCGGAGCGTGGCCAGTGTCTTCGATTTTTCGGAGCAAGAGGATAACCTGCATACATTCGACTCCATTCAGGAATGCCGGAAAGCTCTGAACGTTACCTTGAAAGCCCGTAAGGGCAGCCTGGGCAAGGTACAGATTCCGGAAGACCCATGGTACGGTGAACTCATCACCCGGTCGGCGGAACTAGCCCGACAAAGTCTTCTTCTGCTGGCAGACGGCAAAGCAGCTGGCTCATTCTGGGGATCCAACGCCAACCCGCTCCCCGACGTATGGATCAGAGACTTCGGCTACTGTGCCATGGGTCTGGTCGACAGCAACCCTGACCTGGCCAATCCCATGATCGAATTCCTCGCGCAGTATGGCATTCCCGACCATGCTTGGGAACGCGAGTCCAGAATGCATCCCGAAGCCAGCGGATTCGAACATTCCTTGGGCAATTCCTGCCTCGCTGCAGTTCTGGCTTCCATGTTGGTTCACCGGCATGGCCGCAAGGCGTTCACTGCAGACCAAAGGACATTCACTCAGTACGTCCGTAGGCTGGCCGCAGATCTTATCGCCGAACGACCTGAGCAAGGTCAACTGTATGAGACCCTTTACATTTCTGACGGACCGTCACGTGGCGACTACCACACCGGGTCCAACATACTGGCCTGGAAGGCCGCCAAGGTCATGGCTGAGGACTTCTCGGATCTCTTGGATACCGGTCAGGCAGAACAGCTGGAACAGATAGCCGAGGAACTTCATCAGTCACTTAACGAGAAATGCGTCCGCAGCATTGATGGCAGCCCCATGTACGTGGAAGGGGCCAACAGGGATGGGAGCATCATCGGCGTCCATGACGGAGAGGAAAGCGACCTGACCATGGCCTCCGTTTACGGATTCACCAGCCGTGACGACGAGCGCATACGCAACCATGCCAGATGGGCCCACAGCACCAGAGACCCGTATTATGCCCCGATTACGGGCGGAATCGACTTCTGGGACTTTGACGACAGCAACGGAATTACCTATCCCGGCCAGATCCATGGCCTCTGCAGGGCGAATACCCGAGAAGAACTTAGCGATGCCCTGCTTGAGCTGCGCAGAACCACCGATCTGGATGGATCCTTCTGGTGGTGGCCCTTCGAGCATGCTGAGCAAGAACCCACCAAGGTCAAACGTGGCCTGGGCAAGTGCGGCTGGTGCGCGGGTGAATTCGTCAGTTTCTTCCTGCACGACATCATGGGAGTCGAGCGCGACCAGGAAACCCGCAGCATCAGAATCGCTCCTTACACACCCTGGCGCCACTTTAGCTGGAAGGACCTGGCCTTCTGCGGCGGCCAGGTCGATTTCGAGCAAGAAGACAACACGCTTCTCTTCACAAATAGAACCGATGAACCCCTGCATGTCTATTTGCAAATTGCCATGCAACCGAACACCATGCTGGAAGATGTCACGCTCAACGGTCAGAGCAGACGATACCAAGCCAGCGTCGTCCATCTGCACGATGGCTCCGCAGTCGGCGTGGAAGAGCAAGTCGAACCTAGGCAAAGTGTCGCTTTGACCATCAGAACCAGATAGGCACCCGCCAGCATCAGGAATGCAAACAGGTGGTGCCTTCCACAAGAGGAGACGACACCACCTCAATAACTTTGGACGCTCTGCATTCAAAGTCCGATTGAGATCATCGGATAGATTTGAATCTCACTTCTGGCCTTGGGCCGCCACAGCAGCAGCACCAGCAGCGGCTGCTTCCGGATCCAGATACTCGCCACGAGGCTTGATGGGCTTGAAGTTCTCATCCAACTCGTAGACCAGGGGGATGGCCGTGGGAATGTTGACCTTGGCAATCTCGTCCTCAGTCAGGTTGTCGAGCATCTTGACGATGGCCCTCAGGGAGTTGCCGTGGGCAGCAATCAGGACGGTCTTGCCGGTCTTGAGCTCAGGAACAATGTCGCTCTCCCAGTAGGGGGTGACGCGCTTGACCACGTTGGCCAGCGCCTCGGCGCGAGGCACTGGGGCTCCGGCATACCGGGGATCATGGGACTGCGAGTATTCGTCGTCAGGGTCGATTTCGGGTGGCGGGGTGGCATAGGAACGACGCCAGAGCATGAACTTCTCATCACCGTACTTCTCGCGGATCTCGGTCTTGTTCTTGCCCTGCAGTGCTCCGTAGTGACGCTCGTTCAGCCTCCAGTCGCGCTTGACAGGGATCCAAAGGCGGTCAGCCTCGTCCAAGGCGATGTTGGCGGTGTTGATGGCGCGGCGCAGCAGTGAGGTAAAGACGATGTCCGGCAGGACACCCTTATCCTTGAGCAGCTTGCCGCCTTTGCGGGCCTCCTGCTCGCCCTGCTCGGTCAGCGGGACGTCCACCCAGCCGGTGAACTGATTGGTGTTGTTCCATGCGCTCTGGCCGTGCCTGAGCAATACTAGTTTGTAGGTCATAGTGAAAATTCTAAGACCTAAGAGGGACTGTTTGGCGGATCTACAGCCCCCCCCCCGTAGAGCGGTCACTTAAAGCAGGCAGACACCCAGCCAGCAGAACCCTGTCAGCAGATCGGTATAGCCCGACAGCGCAAAGGCCCTACTGAAGCGGTTCCGACAGCTGGCCGCTGTGGTGGCAATGGCCAGAGCCAGGACAGGCAGCAGGCAGAGCAGACGGGGCCAGACGTTCGCAAGAGAGCCGTCAGACAGAGACCATGACTCAACCACGCCCAGGATTACAGCCAGGGCATAGCAGGACCCCATCAGAATCAGCGTGCCTCTGGCTCCGATGAAGGAAGACAGCGTGTACTTGCCGGCCAGAGGATCCGCATCAATGTCTCGATAGTTGTTGATCTCCAGAACAGGAATACAGATAAGACCGCCAACCAGGGCGCCGATGAACCCGTGACGGTCGATGCTGCCAGTCTCCAGGTACTGGGTGGCCAGCACGCCCACCAGGCCAAAGAAGATCATGATGCTCAGCTCGCCCATGGCCCTATAACCGTAAGGGTGCTTGCCTCCCGTGTAGAACCAGGCTCCCAGCAGACAGAAAATGCCGACCAGGATCATCCACCAGTGGCTAGTCACCCAGCAGAGGGTCAGTCCGGACAGGCAAGCCATAAGGATGTTGAGGTAGGCGGACAGCAGAACCTTGCGAGGCTCCACACCACCGGCCACCCCTCTTCTGGGCAGATCAGGCACCGAGCCGTCAGCGCCAGCTCCCGAAAGGCTGCTCCGGCCTTCGTCAGTGCCCCTGATGCCATCAAAGTAGTCATTGGCCAGATTGCAGGTGCTGTGGATGAACACAGCCGTCAGACAGCACAAGAGAGCGATCAGCCAGAAGCGCGCATCCGGCCTCAACCCTTGGCTGAACAGCTGCCGGAGGGCCACCGCCGTGCCGATCAGCACCGGCGTGGGCGAGCAAAGCAAGGCCGAGGGTCGCAGTGCGTCCTTGTATTCCTGAATTGTGATGAACATGATTGCCTGATTATCCACCAAATCGCTTGAAAGTCGGACTGCTCTCTTATGAGCGTATCAAGATTTTCACAGCTGCAGGAGCAGGCCCGCCGACCAGCACAGGGCGGAGACCAGAGTACCCTTGCCTGCCATACCGAAAGCCTTGGGCACCTGGCCGCGGGCAAAGGCTCGACAGATCAGCAGAAAGACAACAGCCACAGGCAGGAGGACCAGCACAAGGGGGAAGCCGGGCAGGCCACGCCGCATGACAGCCGGAACGAACTGAATCAGGCCCAGGACCAGGCTCAGGATGTAGACCAGGTAGATGGAGATAGCCGCAGCACGCGCCCCCACCAGAACAGCGTATGTGTGCTTGCCGGCTTGACGGTCATCATCCAGGTCCCGGTAATTGTTGAGCATGAGCAGGCCCACGGCATTGAGCCCGCAGACGCAGGCACCCAGGATGCCGGCGGCATCGACCCTATTAATGAGGAAGTACTCGGTGCCCAGGGTGGCCACCAGACCAAAGAAGATGAATACGCTGACCTCGCCCAGCCCGTGGTAGCCGTATGGATGCGGGCCGCCTACGTAACACCAGCCGGCTATCAGGCAGCAGACCCCGACCAGGATCATCCACCAATGACCGGTCAGAGCCATGACAATCAGGCCCATCAGGCAGGTGAAGGCCGCCGAGATCATGGTGGCGTACAGCACCTTCTTGGGCGGCACGCCGGCGGCCACCAGACGCCTCGGTCTGCCAGAGGCGGCCTCCTCGCCTCCACGGCCGGAGTCAGTGCCGCGAACACCATCGGCGTAGTCGTTGGCGAAGTTGGCTGCAATCTGCATAGACAGGGCGAGCAGGACCAGCAGGACCACGATTAGAGCCAGCCTTCCCGGTGTGGCTGCCTTCAGGGCAGGGTCGACAGGCGTGGGCGAACAGGAACTGGTGCACTGTTCCAAGAGCCGTGACCGCTCCAGGAGTGCTGCCGAAGCGCCCACGCAGACAGGCGCCACCGAGGCAGGCAGCGTCCTGGGACGCATGCCATCCATCCACAGCCTGATATTCATGACCGTCCCTCCCCCGTTATCATCTCATATCGTCTCAGACCAGCGGCTTGACCAAGGGGAAGGTGATGGTCTCGCGGATGGATGCGCCGGTGAGGGCGATCAGCAGCCGATCGATGCCCATGCCCATGCCACCAGCCGGCGGCATGCCTACGCCCAGGGCCTCCAGGAAGTCCTCGTCAATATCCATGGCCTCGACATCGCCGCGGCTGGCCATCTTGGCCTGCTCGACGAACCGCTGCCGCTGGACCACCGGATCATTGAGCTCGGAGTAGCCCGTGGCCAGCTCGAACCCGCGAACGTAGAGGTCCCACTTCTCAACCACTCCCGGCTTGGTGCGGTGGGCCTTGACCAGGGGCGAGGTCTCGACCGGGAAATCACGCACAAAGGTCGGCTCGTAGAGCTTGTCCTGCCAGAAATGCTCCCAGAGGTGTTCGACCAGCTTGCCATGGTTCTCGGCAGGCTCCTCCTCCAGGCCCAGTTTGTCAGCAATGGTCCGCAGATGGTCCACGCTGGTCTGCGGGGTGATCTTTTCGCCCAGGGACTCGGAAAGGGAATCGTACATGCTGATTTGGCGCCAATCGCCGCCGAAGTCGTACTGGCTGCCATCCTGCAGGGTCACCTTCAGTGATCCCGACGTGGCCATGGCCGCCTTCTGGATCAGCTCCTTGGTCAGTTCCCCGATGGTGTCGTAGGTGCCGTAAGCCTGATAGGCCTCCAGCATGGTGAACTCCGGTGCATGCGTGGCATCCACGCCCTCATTGCGGAAGTCGCGGTTGATCTCGAAGACGCGCTCAATGCCGCCGACCAGACAGCGCTTGAGGAAGAGCTCGGGAGCGATGCGCAGATAGAGATCGATGTCGAAGGCGTTCATATGTGTGGTGAATGGTCGGGCCGCGGCACCGCCATGCACGGTCTGGAGCATGGGGGTCTCAACCTCCATGAAGTCGTGATCCTCGAAGGTACGCCTCAGGGAGGAGACGGCCTTGGAACGGCGGCGGACCATGGCCCGCACATCCTCGTCGGCGATCATGGCCAAGTAAGGCTTGCGGGTGCGCTGTTCCTCGGTCAATTCCTTGTGAAGGGCAGGCAGGGGCTGTAAAGCTTTGGCTGCGATGTTCCACTCGGTTGCGAAGACAGAGAGTTCGCCGGTCTTGGAAGCGACCACGCGGCCGCGCAGGTAGAGGTGGTCGCCCAAGTCGACCAGCTGCTTGAAGCGCTTCAAAGAATCAGCGCCGATCTCACGCTTGGAGATCATGCCCTGGATGCGGGTGCCGTCGCCAGCCGCCAGCTGGACGAAGCAGAGTCCGCCACCGTTGCGCAGGAAGAGGACCCTTCCGGCAATGCCAACCACATCCTCGGTCTCCTGGCCTGGCTCAAGGCGGTCTTGATACTTGCGACGCACAACCTCGATACGGTCGGTCACATCCAAATGGACCGGGTAGGGCTCAATACCCTCCTTGAGCATGAGCGCCCTCTTGGCCACGCGCATGCGCACCTGTTCGGGATGGCCTTCAGCGCTCTCCGCTAGGTTGCCGGGATCAATGGCGTCATCCAACTGGGCGCCCTGATCAATCTTCTCCGTGATGGCCATATCCTGGTCAAGCAGTGCCTGAGCACGCTCGACCGTCGTCAGACGAGGGGTTTCTTCCGATGAGTCATTCATAAATCGCTATTTTACGCATGAGCCAGTACTTGGCCCCGGGTGCCGCCTGAAGGCAAGCGGTTGAATGGTCGCGCCGCGCAGACAATAGCGTTTGGCCGACGGTACGTGTACTATATAGTACGTTGTCACGGGGTATAGCGCAGCTTGGTAGCGCGCTTCGTTCGGGACGAAGAGGCCGGGGGTTCAAATCCCCCTACCCCGACAAGCATTCCGGTCCTTATGGGCCGGAATTTCTGTATTCGTAACTTTCAGAGATCAGTATGTGCAAGAACAATAACCTTGCCATGCTCTTTCTCTTCTTAAAAGCAAAAGTTAAAAGGCAAAAGCGATTCTCGTTTTTTTCTCGCATTTTTATCAGTTTGGGATCACAGCCCCAACGATCCTGAAATCTTCCGCTTTACCAATATCCGCTGCATCAATAATTGAGATTCCTCGGAACGGAGCGACAGATCATCAGCATTCAGATGTAGTATATAAACAAATATTCTGTTCAAAGGAGCATAATGCGGATCTTAGCCTTTGACCTTAAAGGACTTCGCTTATACGACAAGGGCGCACTACGCATGATCCTGTTCGCCGAAGATAGGATTACCGATGGCAGCTTCACCCATCGCCTTCAGAGCACCACCTCACCGCTTGGCATCGTCACAGCCATTGGCATCTCCGGTATCAATGCCTCCGGCAAAACCACTGATCTACGCCTGCTTTCTCTAATCATCAACATTGCCAGAGGCGCTTCATTGGGAACTCAACGCTCCACCATCGATCCGCTGATGGACATTCTTGAGCCCACGATTACAGCACGCATTATCTTCGAAGAAAACGGCGAGGCTTGGCTGCTCAATGCCACACTCCGTCGCGCCGACAAGGACGAGGCCACCGCCGACTCCCCCTTAGTTTTCGAAAAGGAACGGCTTTGCCAGTATGCAGGCAGAAGTCTGAGCAAGATTCGTTTGAAAAGAACCATAGATGGCGACGAAGAATCCTGGTGGACTGTAGCGACTCGAGGAATGAATAAGTCGGGCGACGAAAAGGAGCTGGCCGAGGATGTCAAGAGATTTTTGCCCCCCGATCGCTCTCTAACGACGGGGATTCTGCGCACCAAGGAGACCGTGGTCACCCTCTGTCTGCAAAATCCGCTGCAAATGTCCATTCCTGTCACTCCCCCATCGCAAGTGGTACGTCTATTCGATCCGACCATCGAACACTTGGAAGTAAGCGATCACCAGTTCCATATCAAGTTCCGCAATGAAAAGGTTGAGCGCGACTGTGATCCCTCGCAAGCTATGGCCATGATATCGGCGGGAACATTCCGCGGAACCTCCTTGGCACAACATGCTATCGAAACACTTGCGCAAGGAGGCTACTTACTATTCGACGAAATCGAAAACAGCATAAACAAGCAGTTGGTCTTCGCTATCATCGACTTGTTCTCCTCTCCTGCTACTAACCCGCATGGGGCGGTACTCGTTTTTTCTACGCACTATCCAGAACTGCTGGACCATTTCACCAGAAAGGACAACATTTGGTTCGCTGTCAGGCATGAGAACGCTGGATTCCAACTGATCCGGTATAACAAGCTGGTCACCCGCGGTGAACTGAAGAAGAGCGTCCAGTTCATGTCGGGTGCCCTGCAAGGAACCGCGCCCTCAGCCGCTTCCATCAGCGCCTTGCGGAGCTACGTCAAGGAAACGGTTCATGGATAGTCAAGCGATTTATAATGAACCTACCTTGGTTATCTGCGAAGGGTCTGCCGAAAGCGTCATCTTTGAACTCCTACTGACAGCAGGAAAACTGATCATCCCTAAAGATTCCCTTATTGAAGATCCGCAGACTGGTCGGTTTTATACCCGCTGCCGTAAAGATAGGGAAATCGAGGAACGGTTCCTTTCCGTGACCTATGGTTCTTCGTGCGTGAATATCGTCCGTATTATTGACTCGCCAAATGAACGCTTTCACTTGTCGCCTTTGTACCAGTCTAAAGCCCGTGTACTTACACTGACTACTCGTCCTGAGATCGAGATCCTGGCCATCATCAAAGAGGGGGCCTATAGGGACTGGACGCACGTCAATAACATGAAACCCAGCGAATTCTGCAAGGAGAAACTGGGGCTGCACAAGATCAAGCAGTATGCTTTCTTGCACCAATATTGGAATGACGCGGATGAGCTCTGTCGTGTCATCGAGTTGTATCGAAGAAACCATCACTTCCAAAATCATGAGCGCTGTTTGGCCGAGCTCCTCGTTACCCATTCAGGCAACTGCACCGGGCAGGTGTGACCTAGGCGACATAGCCGACTGAAGTCCATCAAAGACCATCAGTCTAGACTGATAGATAGAAGCGACCAGGGCGCTAGGGCTCCATGAGGAACCCGCACCTACAGATACCCTGACAGCAAGGGAGCCAAATGAGCCAGGACCAGACACCTATCCCAGACAGCAAGCGGGAAGAGCCTCAACAGTCCTACCTGCAACCGGACGGCAGCTTCGACACCCAAGCCTTCCTGGACGGACTGGATGCCATCTTCAGTGCGGGCAAGGCTCGCGACGAAGCTGAACCCTACCTGCAGCAGGCGCTGGTGGATGCGGAGAATGCGGGCAATGATGCCGGACTGCTGACCGTGCTGAACGAAATCATGGGCTTCTACCGGTCCCAGGGCCGCCACCAGGAGAACATGTGGATGATCCAGCGCGCCATCGAACTGGCCACACGCATGCGTATTGAGGGGTCCGAGGCCTGGACGACCACCCTGATTAATGCAGCCACAGGTCTGCGGGCAGCCAAGAAGTACGACCAGGCCGAAGACCTCTACCGGCAGGCGCTTGCCTCCGCAGCCAAGACCCTTGGGTCCAAGGATCGGCGCCTGGCGGCCCTGCACAACAACCTGTCCATGCTCTACAGCGAAACCGACCGACCCGACCAGGCCGAGCAGGAGCTGCGCCAAGCCATGGGCATCCTGGAGAATTCCAGCACTGACCCTTCCCAGGATCAGGATCTGGCCACCACCCACACCAATCTGGCCCTTCTGCTCATGCAGCGCAGCGACAGTCCGCAGGCTCTGCAAGAGGCCTGGGACCAGGCTCGCACAGCTCTGGATATTTATCGAACCGGCCACCTGGAAAACAGCGCACACTATGCCTCAGCCTTGGCCGGCTTTGCTCAAGTCTGTTATATGACCGGTCGCTTCAGTCAATCGGCAGACACCTATCGCAAGGCCTTGGCCATCATTGAGGATCGATACGGTAAGGGCAGCGACTACTACCAGATCACCAAGGCCAATCTGGGCCAGGCCCAGGCCGCTGCTGATAAAAACGGGGACAAGGACCAATCCGACCAGGCTAAGCAGGCAGCACCCAGCCAGCCAAAGACCGGTTCAAACCGGCATCCGGCCAGGAATCAGAACAATGACAACAATCAGCATGATTCCCGCACGGATATTCAAGGACTGGACCTGGCCAAGACTTACTGGGAGCAGGTGGGCCGTCCCATGCTGGAGGAACGCTACCCCCAATATCGCGGCCGGATCGCCGTAGGCCTGATGGGCCATGGATCGGACTGCTACGGCTTTGACGACGCCATCTCCCGGGATCATGATTTCGGCCCCGGCTTCTGCCTGTGGCTGACCAGCGAGGATTACCAGACCATCGGCGACCAGCTGCAGAAGGACTATGAGGCCCTGCCCACCGAATTCATGGGGTTCGGCTCACGAACCGACAGCGTCAGAGCTAAGGGGGCTAACCGACGTGTAGGCGTCTTTGAGATCGGCGCCTTCTTCGAATCCCTGACCGGCTACCGGCAGGCGCCCCCGGAAGATCACCCCCACGAGTGGCTGCTCCTGGACGAGGCCACACTGGCGGCGGCCACCAACGGCAGGATTTTCGCCGATCCTCTGGGACAGATGCTGGCCACCCGGCAAGGGTTCAAGGCCATGCCCGACGATGTGCGCTTCTGCCTGATCTCCCGTCGGCTGGGCATGATCGCCCAGGCGGGCCAATACAATCTGCCGCGGAGTCTGCAGCGGGGCGACGAGGCTGCAGCCATGCTGTCAATCAACGAGTTCATCAAAGCCTGCGCCTCCCTGATCTTCCTGATCAACAATCCGCTGACCGTCGGTTACCTGCCCTATTACAAGTGGACCTTCGCGGCCCTGCGGCGGCTGAGCGGACGAGTGGCCACCAGGCTGGCCGACCTGACCGAGCAGCTGGAGGACATCCTGCGCCTGGCATCGGCTGCCTGTTACGGGGGGCAAGGCTTTGGCGAAGGCGGCAAGGGGGCCCGGCCGGCCGCCGAACGCGTCACCGAGCTTGTGGAGTCCATCTGCGCAAGAATCGTGGAAGAGTTGCAGGCGGAGGGCCTGACCAACAGCCCCGAAACCTTCCTGGAATGGCAGCGCCCCTATGTCGAAGCGCACATTTCCAGTGACGACACGGTTCTGCACAGCATCTGAAAGGAGCCAAGGATGGCAAACGACGAGCAATGCCAGAATGAGGAATCCCTGCGCGAGCGGATCGTCCGCCACGAATGGGAACAGTTCCAACAGGTCAACAATGAGGGCGGTCCGGCCAACTGTCAGGGCAACTGGCCCATGTTCCACCAGATGCGCCTGAGCCAGTTCCTGACCTGGCCGCATCCCCTGCTGACCAGCTATGCGGACGACCTGGATCAGGCCGACAAACAAGGGCGCAACCTGTTGACCGAGAAGTATGGGCGGATGATGGAGTCCACAGCCCCAGACCAGTACCACAGCAGCATCGCCCCCTACCTGCCCCGGCTGGGCCTGGACCGACAGGGGCAGCAGGAACGCATCATCGACAGGCAGGTGGCCTGGGCCAAGGACTTTCGCGAGCGCTACCCCCGTCTAGGTCAGGAGATGCGAGTCCTGCGCACCAGTGAAGACACTCCGGAAGCCACCTCTTTCGAGACCTATCTGCGTGGCGAACTAGGCACCTATTCGGCCCGGACCCTGGATCTTTACCAGTCCATGGTGGACCAGATCGAGGCCCGTGGCGGCAACCTGACCGAGGAAACCATCCTGGCCACAGTGCAAATGAACGGCTTCGAGACCCTGGACGAAGCCGAACAGGCCCAGGACCGACCTCCTGAACCACAATCAGGAGCTTCAATCTCTTCAACTTGTCGAACGGTCAGGTAAAGTTGACGGGTGCAAAAGCTGAAACGGGCGGGCTTCACTGCCGCCTCCTTCGTGGTCATCCTGCTGGTCATGCTCCTTTTGGGCCAAGCCATGACACCCGACTGGCAGGTGGAACCCTATCGAGACCACATCAAGGTTCCGACCCGGTCCACAGCTATCGCCTCGCGCCTTGGAGCTACCACCCCTGAAGGTACTTATAAGGTCAAAGAACGGAAAATCAGCATTGCTCTGGATGGCGGAGTCCGCATCCAGGCCATCGTCAGACAGCCGCGCGATCGAGAGGGCACGGGGCCAGCCTGCTTGTTCATCCACGGCGCCGGAACCGGCAAATCCTCAGAAGTGTATGGCGATCTGGCCTCAGCCATGGCCTCGGCCGGCATCACCACCCTGGTGCCTGACAAGCGTTTGGATAACTACACCACCTTCCACCGCGACTATCATTCCTTAGCCGCCGACTACCAGCGATCGCTTGACCAACTACGCTCCTGGCCGGGTGTGGATCCAACCAAGGTAGGCCTGTACGCCGAGTCCGAGGGCACCTGGATATCGTCCATCATGACCGCCAAGGACTCCAGTATCGCCTTTTCCATCCTGACTTCGCCCCCCGTCTACCCGGGACGGCGGCAGATGGCCATGGCGGCTACCAACTACTTGGATCTGATTGGCGCGCCCAAGGGAATCCGCACTGTGATACCCCGGTTCATTAGCATGGACCTGTCCCTGCTGGGCCTGGAGTACGCCGACTTCCCCTCCCTGCCTTATCTGGACCAGCTGCGGATGCCCGTCATGATCAACTTCGGCACCATGGATATCTCCATGCCAATCGAGCAGGGTGCACGCGAAATCATCCGCAGAACTCATGCAAGCGGCAATGACAATGTGACCCTGCGCTACTACCCCACCAACCATCAGATTCGCACCGGCAGTCGGCTGGCCAAGGCCGGGTTGCCCTTGGAACCCCGGTATACTCATAATCTGGAAGACTGGATCAACGCTGTAGCCTTGGGCACCCAGGCCGATCAATGGTCCACTCCCATGATCGCCGGCAGCCAGCCCCACCAGCTCAATCAAGTACCTGATCGTACTGATTCCGGATTGATTTCCTCGCTGACCGCCCTGCTGACCTTGATGGCCAGTGGCCCCGTTCTGCTGGTTGCTGCCCTCATAACTGCCCTGATAGGAGCCTTGAACTCACATCTGCGGGCTCGAGGCAATGTCAGACAACGGTCCGGCTTCAGCAAAGGTCTGGCCGGACGGCTTTGGGCACTGGGACTGTTGGCCGCAGGACTGATAACGGCCCTGCTGGCCTATGCCTTCACTGTGGTCCGCCAAGCCTTCGGCCTGGTCCATCTGTCCTCGATGATGACATTCTCCTGGTTCCTACTATCAGGTCTCTGCCTGATGTTCATCCTGCTCTTGGCGAGCACCCTGACCTCCATCTTCAGCCGGCCTGACGGCAAACCAGCTGTAGTTGGCGCTGGCCACTGGCTGACCCTGACCCTAACCCTGTTGGGGTCACTGGCCATCCTTGGCAGCCTGATCTTCTGGAATATCTTGGTCTTTTGAGTCATGACGAACGCGCTTTGTTGATGCCAGCCAAGTTGATATAGCAGCGACAATCAGCACCAAGCCCAGGCCAGCAAAAATCAATGGAATAATCCGCTGCCAGGGTATGACTAGGGTCAGATCCGTACCGTAACGCAGAAAGACCAATCCTAAAGCCAACATGGTCAGAGCCAAAAGTCCAACCAGGACGCCAAAAATGATGGTAGGCATGCTGGGGCCGCTAGGACGGACCGGCTCCGGCGGCTGCATCCGAACCTGGTATATCGGGGGTGCCTGTGATTCAACCGGCATGACCTTGGTGGTGCGCTCCTGACGATCGAGCGGATGGCCTCCTTCTGGTTGCTGCATATCAGTCATCTTCCTGATCCTCCCCAAACTGCCATGGATTGTAGCTATAATCCCAATATTCATTGATCGATCCGCTGTAGAGCTGCGCCCGCTTCGGCTGGGTAGCGCTCCCCTGGGCTTGCACGGTGACCCGCGCACCGGCCATGAGATTGGCATCGACGATCAATTCGGGATCGTCGGGCATATGCCACTGATCCTCCTTGGACGCTCGCAGGGCTTCCTCCCAATTGCGTCGTTCAGCTGATGGCGACGTATTGCCCCACCACATCCGGTTTCCCTGTTCCGTCTCAGTTATCCAGTCAGCCGCGCCTGATCCCAAGACCCTGTAGAGGTCGGTGTGTTCCCTATAGGACAGACTGCATCCCTTAGGAATGAGCAGGCGAACGTCAGCATAGGCCACAGCCAGGCGGACGGTGCCCGTCGGACAGCCTGAGACTGTACTCTCCGCATCATCCATAATCTGAACACGATGGGTGCCGTGTTTCTGCTCATAACCAGTCAGGTCAATGACGGCACTTCCCTGATCCTGCGGGTCTCCGACCAGTGCGATTCCGCGGCGGTAACGCCTCATGTCTGCACTGTCCGCCCCCAACAAGCGCCCATGGTTGTTGCCGTTAACTTGAACTGTGGCGTATTCGGCTAGGATCCTGCGGTTCTGGGTTTGCTCAATGCCTGGTATGGCCGAACCAGAAGCCAGCATCAGGACAACCAAGCAGGCCATCAGGGCAATGGGGGTCAGTCCTCCAGACCTGCGGCCCATCAAGCCCAGGATCAGTATGACCACGCCAAGTATCAGCGTAACGCCTCCAGCCCAGATCAGAGCGAAAGTCAAGGCCACATTCAATCCGCGATAGGGGTTCGTGGCCATCCACCAGACCCCTGCGCCGGAAACCAGGATCAGTCCTGACAGAAGACTGACCAGCGCAGGTCCGGCGGGACGACGCCGTATCCGGGGCGGAACCGACGGAGTCTTACGGGCTATTCCCGGCCCTGTCGAGAATGACCCGGCTGTGCCATAGTCCGGCCAGTCACTGAATCCATATGACTGATTCATGTTCCCAACAGGTTCTGCAGGTCCTTCTGCCCCCGTCCAACCTCCGGGAGCTGCACCAGCGACAGGATTCTCACAGCCTTGCGTATTATCAGAATCGCTGGCAGCGTTTGCCGAATCCGCTGTCTCAAAAATATGTCCGGAAGCAGTCGCATCCCCTTGTTGTTCCCGAGTTCCATACGAATCGGAATCCCCTGGCTGGTTCCTGTATCCTTCTGTGCTTGCATTGCCGTCTGTCTGCGTATTGCTTCGCGTCCCTGTGTAATCCTGGTACCCCTCATACCCCGAAAAGCTTGGGTAGTTAGGCTGATTCGGATACCATTGCGAGCCTGCACCACTCGGCCGTTCCGAATACTGCGGTCCCATCACCCAAGGATCGCCCGAAACCGGTCTGCCAGCATCCGGCCCAGTCCAGTACCCTCTTTGGTACTCCAGGGCCTTGTTGCGGCTCCACCGGATGAACAGATACAGGACCAGGGCACCGAAGGCCAGTGAAAAGATTCCGACTCCAGGAATCAGGATGGCCAGCAGCCAGTAAATGATAATGCCCACCATGGAAGCATGCCAAATCCCGTGGATCAGCTCCTGGGCGATAATGACCCCACGCCGGTCCGGCAGGACGAACCAGGCAAAGCCGTAGAAGGCGGCACCGGCACCGAAGAAAAAGACCGCCAGAATCATCAAGGCTCTGACCAGGGTCACGCTCCAACCCAGGCGACGGGCCAAGGCTACGCAAACACCGCCTACCCATCCCTGGTCACGGATCAGATAGGACTCCCTGCAGGCGCGGAAGAACCTGTCGAACTTCCACTGCCAGCCGTTGTCGGGGCCATTGCCGTTCATGTCGCTACTCATATCTTCATTAGAACACCCCGCGAGCGCAAATCTCATGGGGGAACACCCTGATTCGACCCTGATTTCTTCCCCTTATTGCCCTATCGGTACGATCCGAAACCGATAATGGAGGCATGAACGCAGCCATGCAGGAAGAACAAACGTTGAGGGAACCACCTCCTCTGCACCCTGCGCGCATGCCCCTGATGAGGCCACACAAGGGCAGGATCCTGTGCGGAGTCTGCAAGGGCGTCAGCCTACACCTGGGCATTCCCGTCTTCTGGATCCGCCTGGTCATGGTGCTTATGGCCCCCAAATTGATCACCTGTGTAATCTACTGCTTTCTGTGGTTGACGCTCCCCCAGGGCGATCCCACCCAGGCAGTCCAACCGAATGACCCGAAGTCAGCCCCGCTGGCACCCAGCATCCTTACTGAACAGCCAGATCAGAAGGAGGATCACGGCATCAGTCCCGGGCGGATAACCAGACTGCTGGCAGGCCTGGGCATCATTCTTCTGCTGACTGCGGTCTTTCTGCTCAACAGCGGTATGCGCCCCGCCTTTGTCGTCCCCTGCCTGCTTTTCTGCGCAGGACTGGTTCTGGCCTGGCTGAGGCCGGAAAACCAAGGAACCGGCTACCACCTGCCGACCCTGATAGGCAGCCTGGCCCTGATCCTGTCTGCTGCGGTGATCTTTCTGCTCTCCACCCAGGAACTGCATTGGGCCCTGACCCTGATAGTCTTGGCCGGCCTGCTTCTTGTGGGCGTGACCGCAGTGGTCGTGCCCTGGGTAGGCTCAATCCTCAGCCAGCTGGGCGATGAACGAGCCATGAAGGAACGCGAGGAAGAGCGGGCCGATATGGCGGCCCATCTGCACGATGGCGTCCTGCAGACCCTGGCCCTGATCCAGCTGCATGCCGACGACCCGCATACCGTCTTCACCCTGGCTCGCTCCCAGGAGCGCGATCTGCGCAACTGGCTCTACCAGGAACGCACTCCCTCAGACCGGTCCGTCAGCACAGGGCTGAGCCAGATAGCCGCACAGGTGGAGGACGATTCCGGCAAGCCGATCGAGGTGGTCACCGTGGGCGACGCCATGCCCTGCGCCCAGACCGATGCATTGCTCAACGCGGCCCGACAGGCCCTGGTCAATGCCGTAACCCACGGTGGGGAACCCATCTCCGTCTATTGCGAGGCCCGCAGGAATCAGGTTGAGGTCTACGTACGCGACCACGGATCAGGCTTCGATATGGATGCGATTCCAGCCGACCGTCTGGGAATCCGAGAGTCCATCATCGGCCGGATTCGGCGGCGTGGCGGCAGGGTCGAGATCGTCTCGCGCCCGGGTTGGGGCACCGAGGTCAGGATGCACATGCCGCTGTCCGAGGCCAGCCAACACCAGGAGGGCAAGGTTGGTCAGACTGAAAAGGGGGACTGAGGCCCAGCAATGATAGGATGCATGGTGAACCATTCATTCACAGACGCATGCCGGTCCGATCCCACCCACACTTGAGGACCCCGCGTCGGGAAAGGCGGGCTGAACCACGCCCATGACCACGACTGCAGCAGAGCCCCATCAAGCCGAGGGAGGGCCCGCAAGCATCCGTGTGGCCGTCGTCGACGACCATGAGATGTTCCGTACCGGCGTCATAACCACCCTGCAGCCGCATTTTCACGTCGTGGGCCAAGCGGCAGACGTGGAATCCTCCATCCTCATGGTCAGGCAGACCCGGCCCGATGTGGTTCTGCTGGATGTGCACGTTCCCGGTGGTCAGGGCGGCGGGGGCGCCGAAATCCTGAGCCGCTCTCATCCCCTCTCCCCCAAGTCGGTCTTTCTGGCCCTTTCCGTATCCGACTCGCCCAGGGACGTGGGCTCGGTCATCCGCGCTGGAGCCCGTGGTTACGTGACCAAGACCATCTCCGCCAAGGACCTGGTCTCCTCAATCCGCCAGGTTCACGAGGGGTACGCAGTCTTCTCCCCCAAGCTGGCAGGATTCGTGCTCTCCGCCTTCCAGGAGGACGAGGCAGCAGATGCCGGTCTGGCGGAAGACGACGAACTGGATCGGCTCTCCGCACGCGAGCAGGAGGTCATGCGCCTGATCGCCCGCGGCTACACCTACCGCGAGGTAGCCTCTGAGTTGTTCATCTCCATCAAGACGGTTGAGACCCACGTCTCCAACGTCCTGCGCAAGCTCCAGCTATCCAACCGAACCGAACTGACCCGCTGGGCCGCTGACCGCCGCATCGTCTGAACAGCCAGATATCAGTCTGGGCCTGTCTAAATTCAGCAAGGTGAAGTCCCGTTTATCACCCTGTTCGCAGGAACGCACGGGTTCCGAATAAACAGAACCCGCGCGTCTTGAATAGTCGTTATCCTGTAGTCTCCCGTATCCACTGACCACATAACAGCCTTTTGCCATATAAATGTGACAAAAGAACTGAGAAACCAGTGAAAACTCAGCTTGCAGAACCTCTGGACACATGCAGTGGATCAGCACCCGGACGGACTAGGAGCGGCAAAGTATGATAATCATATTTCTGCTCATACCAACGGCCGGGCTTGTATTCCTCGCCTGTAAGGAGGTTCTTCCAGACATCTCCCGTATGGTTTCCTTCCTCATCTGGAACATAGAATCTTGCGAATCCATCATCCGCAAATATCGGAGCCACCAGCAGATCATCACCAAGCATGTACTGAGTATCTATATCTTCGCAAGTTGGATCATTGGGGAATTCCAGGATCATTGCTCGCATGACAGGCACTCCAGTTTCATGAGCTTCTTGCGACATGCGTGAGAGGTAAGGCGCCAGACGCTTCTTGAGCTTGGCGAATTCACTGGTCACCTGTACAGCTTCATCGCCATATCTCCAAGGAACTTTCAACTCATTGGATCCGTGATACCTGGAATGCGACGAGAGGAGCCCGAACTGTGTCCACCGCTTATACAAATCGGGTGTGGGCCTAACAGGACGGTCCTCAAAACCTGCAATATCATGACTCCAATATCCAAATCCTGCCATGCCCAGGGACAAGCCCGCACGGAGCGAATCAGCCATAGCCTCATAGGTGGCGGTAGGATCCCCACCCCAGTGAACTGGATACTTTTGACTGCCGACAGTGGCTGAACGAGCGAAAACGACGGCGTTCTCCTCTCCATGAACCGCTGCAGTAACTTCATACACTGCTTTGTTGTACAGAAGAGTGTAATAGTTGTGCATCAGTGCCGGATCAGCGTGATTGAAATATTCCACATGCTCAGTAGGTATGCGTTCGCCAAAGTCGGTCTTAAAACAATCGACCCCCTGTTCCAGAAGATGCCGTAACTTGGATTGATACCACTTCGTCGCCGCTGGATTAGTGAAATCGACGATTGCCATACCTGGCTGCCACATGTCCCACTGCCAGATGGTCCCATCGGTATTCTTGATGAAGTAACCGTTCCTTGCACCCTCTTTGAATATAGGGGATTTTTGCGCGATATAAGGGTTGATCCATACGCAAGCTTTTATACCTCTCTGGTGTAGCTCGGAAAGCAGCTTCTCTGGTTGGGGGAATTTCTTCTCGTCCCACTGGAAACTGCACCATTCCAGTTCCTTCATCCAATGACTATCTATATGCACAACACTAAGAGGGACATCATGTGCTGCCATATCGTCGACCATTTCCAGAATCGATTCCTGATCGAAATAAGGACTCATCGATGTGGAAAGCCATAATCCAAGACTCCAATCGGGCACCTTGGGCGGTTTGCCTGTTAAGTCAGTATAGTTATCGATCACACCCTTAAGATTGTTCCCGGATATCACCGAATAGGTCATTTCCTGTTCAGGAACGGCAAATTCAACACGAGACACATTCTGAGTACCTATTTCAAAACTGACCAGACCTGTGGTATCAACAAAAAGACCATATCCCTTATTGCTCAGATAGAAAGGAATGTTTTTATAAGCCTGCTCGCTTTGCGAACCTCCGTCAAGATTCCAGCAATCAACACTTTGGCCATTTCTGACAAAGTGGGTAAAGCGTTCTCCAAGACCGTATATCTTCTCTCCTACGGCAAGATCAAGCTGATCCACAATGAACGTCTGCCCCGACGGATCGATCACCACCGCCTTGCTATTGAGACTTGCCCTGGTGACCAGCTTTCCTTCACGAATATATTGAAAATCGAGACTGTCTCCCTTAGCTACAACAAGAGTCAGCTTACCTGATGTGAACCGCCAATCATCTGCAGTTTCTTCAATCGTCACTGCCGTATTCGATGGATTCAGTTCAAAACTTGGTTGATGGCTACGATCTCTCTTATAGTTAATCAGTCTTGTAGTTATCACATCTGCATGGGGACTGGTGACCTCAATGGTCAAAACCCCCTTGTTCAGGGTATCGCCCAAGGAATGGATCGGTTGATTAAGCGGGCAATATAGAGTCAGCTTATCCGATTCGATATCTGCGCTGTACACGCTGGAAACATAATTGACCTCATATCCTTGTTTGACAAGCCAGGCACCGTTAAGAAATTTCATCAGTTTATCTTTCTAGAAGTTGATATGCCAAGGGCGGCCCCAAAAGCAGCAGGAGCCGTCCATTGACTGTCGTTTTCTTACTTGCGGATACCGTTCTTCTGATAGTCCGCGTCAAGACCATTGAGGTAGGCGTCAACGTCCCCATTCGTCAGGAAAATCTGGCTCAGGCCTTTCATATCGCTCGCGCCAGTGAACATGACATCCGGGAATATACAGGTTTTGCCCTTGTCGATGTAATCGGCTTTCATTGCCGTAAGCACATCGGTCCCCGCAGGCACATCCGAACGAACTGAAAGCAGATTCTGATCCGTCGTGTATTCCTCTTGGGCTTTCTTAGACAGAAGGAATGTAACAAACTTTTGAGCCGCATCTTGATGTTTGGAAGCTGTTGAAACTCCGATGAGAGCATCAGTGCCGGAAATTAACTTGGTTTCATTGGGTTTATCGCTGGTGGGGAGAACAAAGAAACCAAGGTTGATATTGGGATTGGCCTCCTTAATAGCAGGTATGGCCCATATGCCCGTTATGTACATTGCAGACTTGCCATTGGCAAACTGCGAATTCCCGTCGTTGTAATCGGTACCATTCGGGTCACCTTGAGCGAATTCCCTCAGCTTCAGCATTCGTTCGGCAGCCGTTCTCCACCCTTTGTTCTTAGAAAAAGTCTCCTTGCCTGATTGCAGATTATCCCAAAAATGGTCACCTTGCATTGGAGCAGCAACCGCCATCGCTGTCTTATTGGCTGGATCGGAATCCTTCCACGTGAATATGAAAGGCTGTTCGTTTTGTTGCTTAAGCTTCTGCGCCAGGTTGATGAATTCATCCCAAGTCGTAGGAGGCTTCAGATCATATTTCTTGAAAATATCTACGTTATAGAGCACGCCTTCGCCAATAATGGACCAAGGCACAGCATAATCCTTGTCGGTTTGCCCAATTTTACGCAGGTAATCGTAATATCCTTTATTAGCAACAGCCTTGTATGCCTCAGTACCTTTTTGCTCAGTAAGTATGTTTGCCTTGACTAGATCGTTGTAGTATGTACCATCTGCAGTTATTACATCAGGCACATCATTTTTAGCCATGCGAGATTTCAATACCGTTAGCGGATCAGATGCATTCTGCTGCTCAACTTTGATATTAGGGTTTTTTGATTCGAATTCTTTGATTAGCTTATTAGTAATTTTTACAGACTCAGGCTTCTTCTGGAAAAACTGAATCTGAACCTTGCCATTAGCGGAATTCTCTCCCTTTGCATCATCCCCGCATGCGGCAGCTGTCGTCACCAGCATCGTTGCGGCAGCGGCAAATGCCAATATTTTACCTATCCTAGAGTTCTTCATCTGATCTCCTCCTTTGGAGTAATGAAAAAGTCCAACAACTCCTTAAATTGTTTAACCTTTAAGGCAAAACACGATACTATTCGCGTCTCCTTTATCTTTGTTCATCAATTTGATTTGAGTACAACCGGTTGCATATATCCAATCCTCCTTCTACTTTTCCTAAAGATTAAAAACTATAATTGTTGAGGCTTACACTGTATATGTACAATTAATTGACCATACATTTTCCGGGGAAACCATTGAAACGACAACAGCCCGCGACGATACAAAACGTCGCTGAACGCGCAGGGGTTTCCATATCAACCGTCTCCAGATCATTCTCTCGGCCTGATCTCGTTGCCGCCAATACACGGAAACGAGTACTTCAAGTTGCCAAAGATCTGGACTTTTCCGTTGCTCGCTCCTCGGGCGCCTTGCGGTCGGGCAGATCCTACCGAATTGCCGTATTGCTACCCGGCAGCCCAGCCACCTGGTTTCTTTCGCAAATCATTGCTGGTTTGGATTCGGTATTGCATAGAAACGGATACGATCTTTCTTTTTACCGGATACGCAATGCAGCAGATCAGGAACAGTTCTTCAGCGACCTCCCTACAAGGAAAAATGCAGATGCTGTTGTCGTACCCTCCTTCAATATCAGCCAAGTGGGCATAGACCGCCTGAGCAATCTCGGAGTTCCCATTGCTGGAATCAACATGCAAAATAAGGCCGGCCTCACTTTGGACTCCTTCATTAAAGACCGCGCAACCATGAGGGAAATCGTCGATCATTTGATTTTTCTCGGCCACAGAGACATTGCATATATAGGGTTTTCTCCTTCTAACTCCCTTCGCTTCAGCGCTATGGAAAGGCTCCAAGGATTCAGAGAAGCCTGCCGAAATGCTATTGCCCCCGTGCATACCAGTATCATGACTTTGGACGAACATGACGTGGTTGACGATGTTCTTGAGCCTGAACGTGTTATTACACAGATACTTCAGCTTCCTCACCTGCCTACTGCGATATGCTGCCAACAAGACGGAATCGCAATACCACTAGCCTGCCGATTATGTCAGAAAGGCCTATCGATACCGGATACCGTCTCCATTACTGGATTTGACGATTCAACCTATGCTGAACCTTTCAACTTGACTACTGCTCATCAGGACCCCGAGGACATGGCCAACGGTATAGGAGAGAAGCTCCTTAGGTTGCTGAATGGCAGAACAGTTGATACTCCCTTCGAAGAATTCCCATCGCCTCTGGTAATACGAACTTCGACCGCTCGTCCTCGTCAAAGCGAGCCTCTCATTCCTTAACGGAGCCAGCTGCAACACCTCCTATAATTTGCTTCTGCGCAAACAGATACACAATTAGCATGGGAATCATCGCCAAGGTGTAGGAGGAAAAAGACAGATTGTAATCAGTATTAAAGGTGCTCTGGAACATATACTGAGTAAGGGGAATGGTGAATTGATTCTGCTTCGAGATCATGACTAATGGCATCATGAAATCATTCCAGACCCAGAGCGTTTGCAGAATGGCGACAGTGGCATTGGCCGGTCCCATGAGCGGAAAAATAATACGCCAAAAGGTCTGCCAGGTATTAGCACCATCAAGCATGGCTGCTTCATCAAGACTGGTCGGTATGGTTTCAAGATAGCCAACATAGAACATGGTATTGAACGGCAAGTTGTATATAACGTACAGCGGAATTAACCCATATAAGTTATCCAATCCAAGCAGGCTCATCTCCTTGACAAGTGGAAGCATGAGTATTGAAAATGGAATGAACATGGCCGAGACGATGTAGTAATAGACAAACTTATAACCCTTGCGATTCATATTCCTCGCAATGGCATAGGCAACCATCGAGTTGGTCAACACAGCCAAAATTACTGAGATCGC
The DNA here is from genome assembly GCF_007559275.1 of Bifidobacterium apousia. Classification (GTDB taxonomy): domain Bacteria; phylum Actinomycetota; class Actinomycetes; order Actinomycetales; family Bifidobacteriaceae; genus Bombiscardovia; species Bombiscardovia apousia. The sequence continues at coordinate 526,988 of NZ_VMHK01000001.1, read as the reverse complement.
AGTCAATAGAAGACTATTGCACAACGCCCTCCAAAAACCCGTTTCAGCAATCGCTCTGGAGAAATTGTCCCAATGCCAGCTTGTTGGAAGAGCCCACAAGCTGTTGGCGCTCTGCTGCCTATCCTTCACGGCTGTCGTCAAGGTTATATACATAGGAATCAGAACAGTGAGCGAGCAAAAAAGCAGAAAAACCGTGAGAAGCCAGTTGCTTCGTCTCCTGATGGTATTGCTTTTGATATCCATATCAGTTCTCCCTTGACCTGAACAAGCGCATCTGTACAAGTGAGATGAAAAGAATCAAAACAAAGTACATGACAGCGTTCGCAGACTGGTAGGCAAACTGACCACCCTGAAACCCGTTTCGATAAATCAGGAATGATATTGATTGAGTCGCTGTACCCGGCCCGCCGTTTGTCAGAGCCACCACCAAATCGAAAACCTGCAATTGGTTCTTGAGCTGAAGAACCATATTCACTGCCACGAAAGGCATGACCAGAGGCAGGGTTATTCTCCAAAACACCTGCCGCCTATTGGCACCATCCACCTTGGCAGCTTCATATATGTCTGATGAGATAGATTCGATCCCAGTCATATAGATGACCGTTGTAACCGCACAAGCCTGCCAGACTGCAACGATGACTATAGCAACCCATGCCCATTGCGGATTTCCAAGCAAACTTCGCGAAAGAAAATCGTTATGAAGCCCTTTGCCTATGGAGGTAATCGCCTGCGAAAAAATAAAGTTAAAAACGTACCCGATAACAATGGTTGCCAAGACCGCGGGCAAGAAGAAAACACCTCGCAGAAACCCTTTGAGCCTAATGTTTTGCGTTAAAGCCGCTGCCAAGAGGAGGCTGATCATGTTGGTCAATATGGCAGCAAGAAAAGCAAATCCCAGGGTAAAAATGTAACTATGCAGAATGCTGGAGTCTTTGACAAGGTTCTGATAATTCGATAAGCCAATGAACTTCCATCCCCCGTAGCCCCTGTAGTCCGTCAGACTGTAAAACATACCCATCAAAGCCGGAACGGTCATAAAACAGAACAACAGAACAACTCCGGGGAAGACCATTAGAATTGGCCCTTTCCGTCGTCTCATGCACAACTCCTTTGCTTGCACTTAGTCAGTCGCACAATGCATGCACGACATTCGCATAGGCTTAGCCACTTTTCGGTGCCATGACCTTCAATCATCAAGCCGTAATCACGGCAGAAACACCTTTCAGAGTCAAGGGGACTGAACCGGCATCCTCCTTTGGAATCCGCCTTGCTATAGCAACTCCGTAAAAGCCATAACGCCAGAGAACGCAACAACACTCCCTCGTGGTTGTCTGCATCTCATGACGCCTTAAGAATACAGCAACCGGTTGCAATAATCAATTTAACGGTTAGTCGCATCAGAAATCGCAACATTCCATTCTCTTATCAATAACTGTCGGAACTGACGCTGATGCTCTTTGCACCACTGAAGAATGCACAATTATGACAATCTGATCAACTTAAGACATAAAGCATAAATAAATCATTTGAAGGTTAGGACGGAATCAATAAGCGCCGCATAATACAAACTAGAAGTCGAAAGAGCTGCGGAGTGGGGAATAGTTAAAATATCACCTACCAGAGGTAGCCACCGTAGTAACCAACTGGACCAGGATCAATGTCGCATGTCCAATTACCACCGCTTCGCTTTACATCTGCCACACAGAGCATACGCTGCCGCCTTCATCGATGAAAAAGTTGACGCAGACTGCTGATGTCGTCAACGACAACCCCCTTCATGCCAAGTCTGTCAGCAATTGCCACATGTTCAGGGTCACGATCGACAAAGATTGTGTGCCCGGGGGTGATGGCGAAACGGCGCAGGGCAAGACGATAGAAGAGAGGATCGGAAAGATCCAGATGCTCCTCGGATGAGATCAGGATGTCCTTCAATGCAGAGAGCGGCGAAAGGACCTTGGATGCCGACTCAGTCAGCTGACGGGTCGTTGCCGCCAGGCCCCAAAGGGTCAGGCCAGCTCGCTGCAGATCCTCCAGCAGATCAGATGCTCCGGGAAGCAGGCCCTTCACTGCCAGGGCGCAGTTTTCCAAGCAGACGCGAACCACCCAGGCGACGGCGGGCCCATGAGTGGTTTCATAGTCGGCCAAAGCTCGTTGCGGATCCACGCCCAGATTGATCTGTCTGCTGACACAGGCAAAGCCCCAAGGGTCATTCGGATCCAGCACCATATCGACTACACCGTCAGGATACTGCCCAACCAGGGCTCGGCGCGGGTCCCAATCCACCAGGGTTCCGGGCAACGCGAAGAGGATACTGCCGCCTGGGGCTACGGTATCGGGGCGGTCGTCGCTGTATGAATCCTCGCCTGACATGTCGTGCGATACGCCTTGACCAGATCCCTGCCGTAACTCCTGATGCTGCCTTGCCATGCCCCCAGACTAGGCATTTGAGCCTACAACGTGGTCAATCACTAGGCGAAGACCATTACTTGGATATATTGAGACCAGCAATGGTCGGATCTTACGTTTTGCGACCTGCCCGGGGCGGAAGTCCCGCCTGGCATGAAAGGAGCCGTTATGCGTCGGCTGCTGCTTACATCCTCATTCTCCGCTACCGCTGACAGGTTGCCAGCCTTTCTGGAAGGCTCGCCCAAGAATCATACGGTGGCTTTCATCCCCACGGCCAACCTTCCACAGCGTTCGGATGGTTATGTCCAGGAGGCTCGCCGGGCTTTCACCGACATGGGCTGCCGGATCGACGACCTGGAAGTCTCAACAGCCGATCCGGAGACCATACGTCGCAGCCTGGAGGAGGACGACCTGATCTACCTGTCCGGCGGCAACACCTTCTTCCTGTTGCAGGAGCTGTGCCGCTCAGGGGCTGCTGATCTGATCAGGCAGCAGGTGGGTCAAGGCAAACCCTATATCGGCGAATCGGCCGGCGCTGTGGTGACCGGTCCCGATATCGGCTTCCTGGATGCCATGGATCCACGCTCGGCCGCCCCGGATCTGGACTCCACCGCCGGTCTGGGTCTGGTGGACTTCCGTCTCCTCCCTCACCTTGATTCTGAGCCCTTCGCCGAGGTGACCAGGAAAATTCTGGACCGCTACGGCGACGATGCGCCCATGGTGGCCATCAACAACAGCCAGGCCGTGGCAGTCCACGGGCAGTGCCTGACCATCCTTTAGAGAACGTCAGTCAGCGACAGAGGCTTTCCATGACCCGTCGGGCCTGATCCAGACGATCACCGGGACAGAGCAGGATGACACCGTCTCCGGCGAGCAACCTCAGATCACCAGCAGGAATCAGCCGATGCTCACCCCGGCGAAGACCAATTACGGCACATCCGTGCGGCCAGGGAACCTGCCCAAGCAGACGACCAGCCGCCGGACTGCCATGCTCTATGGGGAACTCCACAGTGACCCTGTCAGGAACCCGGGCATCGGGAGCACGTCCTCGGCGATAACGCTCCAGCAGAGCCTCGTAAATAGGCTGGACACCCAACAAATCGGACACCATCAAAGCCGTAAAAGCGCACAGGGCCACAGGGAGCATGTGGACCAGAGAGCCTGACATCTCCACCGTCAGCAGGATGGAGGTTATGGGGGCCTTGACCGAGGCCGTCAGAGTGCCCGCCATGGCGCAGACCGCACAGACTGGAATAATCCTGACAGGCATTCCCAAGGCGGCCGCACCCATCCCGCACAGGGACCCAGTCAGTGTGCCGACTGCCAGGATGGGCATGAAGATGCCTCCGGGGGCACCGCTGCCGAAGGAGGTAGCCGTAAAGAGCATCTTGACCAGAAGCAGAACCAGCAGGTTGATGGCCACCGACCAAGCCACCTCACGAACACCTTCCGCCTTGCCAATCAGGTCCTCGCCGCCACCCAGAACAGCAGGCAGCACCAATCCGACCGGCAGAGCCAGGAAGAGGGAGATCACCGGTCCCAGCTTCGAGGGCAGGTGCCTGTAAAGGCTCTGCGCGCCCAGCAGCAGACGGTTCATGGCAGCTCCCACAAGGCCGGCCATCAGCCCAAGGGGGATCATCAGCAGATACTGGGCGATGGTCAACTGGGGCATAGCGGTGAAGTCCAGAACCGGGCGCAGGCCGAAGCGGTTTTTGGCGATGAAATCAGCACTCAGGCAGGCCATGCCCGCTGACAGAAGAATCATTGGCGAAAAGGAGCGGTGGATCTCCTCCAGGGCGAAGACCATCCCCGACAAGGGCGCGTTGAAGGCTGCAGACAGACCGGCAGCCGCGCCGGAGGTCACCAGGCAGGTCTCCTCCACACGGTCTCGGCGCAATCCTCGGGAAACCATCTGGGAACCGGCTGCGCCGATCTGTACCGAGGGCCCCTCACGCCCCAGAGACAGGCCGAACATGCCGCAGGCCAGACCGCCCAGGAAGCGTACACCCAGCACAGGGAGGGCAGGCATGCGCATGCCGTGGATGACCACGCCCTCCACCTGAGGGATGCCGGAGCCGGAGGCCATGGGAACCCGGCGGACCATCCAGGCCAAGGCCAGGCCTACCAGCAGGGCAGCCAGCAGCCACGGAAGAATTATCAGGGGTTGGTTTCGCATCTGCGAGTAGGCCCATCGAGCGAACCTGGTGCCATAACCGATGCCCTGCCGGTAGAGCACCACCAGCACTCCCACCAACAGTCCACAGCAAGCGGCTCTGAGCGCCACCAACCACCGGCTGGCTCGACCCGGTCTGGTCGCCTGCACCGGGTCGGAACGATGGGTCTGATCCATCTCTTCTGCCGACGGCTTTCTCCAAGACAGATTCAGCCTCACCGGTCTGCTCCTTCCCTCCTTCGCGCACAACGGTTTCCAGCATCTCCCAAGGCAGAGACCAAGCAATGGCTGAGTCTACGACTTCAACTCTCCGGCAACATGAACACCCGGGATACCAGCTTCCGCGCAAGATCCAGCAGTGAGACCCGGCCCGGCACCGTATCCAGGCACTGGCGCAAGGTAAGAGCCGAGGCCATGTGCAGCCCCCGGCATCCGACCAATTCCCGCACCTGGCGCAGGTCCGGCCGCCCTATGCCCTTGACCACCATGAAACTGCCTAGAAGTTGTCGCACGTTCAAGGGAATCATCCTGTTCCCCACGTCCACCGTTCTCTGACGCATACTGCTCGAAGTGCCAAGATCCGCTCTGGCTACGGATTCAATGCCGCCATTCCCGGAACTTTTGGGCGCCTTGTCAGTCGTTGGCCACCTCCGAGTCGGGCTTCAGCTCCTTCTCCTTCTGGCCTATCCGCTTTCTGTCTATGCGATAGTAAGCGTTGAAGAGACCGCCGGAGGTCAGCAGGACGACGAGAAGGACCAGCAGCCATATGTTCTCTTCGACATCGTATGTCTCAAGCAATTCATAAGAGGAGGAGATCATCTTCAGCCAGCCTGCGACCGACACGAAATACCAGGCAGTCGCCTGGTCAAGGAAGCTCAGCGCCCGTCGACGTTCTGACCGGGTTCTGGTAGCCTGACGGAGAATTTCATGCCCGCGTTTGCGTTCCAACTGAATCTTGACGATGGGCACCAGCCACCACCAGGGCGAGACCTCGTCCCAATTCTTGCTGAGCTGATCAAAGTCGTCCAGGAGCTCCTGATATTCCTGCAGCTCCATCAGCCCCTGGAAGAGTGGGAATGTGAAAAGCAACCAATCTCCGATCAGAGAGACAATGGCGATGAATTGATCCACGACCCGACCTTTCCCTTGCAGAGCCGACACCCAAAGTTCGACTCGCGTGATTAAGCATGGCTACCGTCCTTTATTGTAAGCACCGGGCTCCAACTCACACCGCTGCGCAACCGCTGACCTCCGGACTGGAAACATACGCTTCAGCGAATACAAGAATGCCCCGGATATGGCTCCGGGGCATCAATCAGGCGGACAGGGCGGGATTCGAACCCGCGGTGGCTTGCGCCACAACGGTTTTCAAGACCGTCTCTTTCGGCCGCTCAGACACCTGTCCAAAAGACGTGCCAATCAGACACGTCACTCATCATACGACATCAAGGTTGGTCCAACCACCAACGGAATGTCGGTCGATCCCAGCAGAGGCGGCTCAGGCCTCCCAGGTCTTGGGCTCGATGACCTCCTTGCCGCCCACATAGGAGCGCATGGCCTCAGGGATGACGATGGAGCCGTCGGCGTTCTGGTGGTTCTCCAGAATGGCGACCAACCAACGGGTGGTGGCCAAGGTCCCATTCAGGGTGCTGACGGGACGCGTAGAGCCGTCCTCCAACCGCTCGCGCTCGTTGAGGCGGCGGGCCTGGTATTCGGTGCAGTTGGAGGTTGACGTCAGCTCGCGGTAGCGACCCTGGGTGGGCACCCAGGCCTCGCAGTCGAACTTGCGCGCAGCCGAGGACCCCAGGTCTCCCGCCGCGGTGTCGATGATCCGGTAAGGCACGTCCACCTTGGCCAGCATCTCCTGCTCCATGGCCAGCAGCTGCTGGTGCTGATCACGGGAGTCCTCCTGCTTGCAGTAGACGAACATCTCCACCTTGTCGAACTGGTGGACGCGGATGATGCCCATGGTGTCCTTGCCAGCAGAGCCAGCCTCCCGCCGGTAGCAGCTGGACCAGCCACAGTAGCGCAACGGGCCTTGGCTCAGATCCAGAATCTCATCCTCGTGCATGCCGGCCAGGGAGACCTCGGAGGTGCCCACCAGATACTGATCGTCAGGCTCACGCAGACGGTAGATCTCGTCGGCATGGGCATTCAGGAAGCCGGTGCCGGCCATGACCTCGGGCCGGACCAAGGTGGGTGTAATGGTGGGAATGAATCCGTGCTCCATGGCCTGGTCCACGGCCATGGTCAGCATGGCGATCTCCAACCGGGCCACGTCACCGCGCAGGAAGTAGAAGCGGGAACCGGAAATCTTGACGCCCCTGCGCATGTCGATGCCAGCCACGCCCACGCCCAAGTCCAGGTGGTTCTTGGGCTCGAAGCCCTCTTTGGTGAAGTCGCGCGGGGTACCGACCTTCTTGACCACCACGTAGTCGTCCTCGCCGCCCTCGGGCGCCTCGGGCTCCACTACGTTGCTGAACTTCCACATGAGATCGGTGTACTTGGCATTGGCCTCGTCGGAGGCTGACTTGCAGGCATCCACCTTCTCGGACAGGCTCTTGGTCCGGGCCAGAAGGTCGGCTTTCTCATCAGGAGACGCCGAACCCATGCGCTTGCCGAGCGACTTCTGCTCGGCCCTGCAGCTCTCGTAATCCTGGAGTGCAGCCCTGCGCTCGCTGTCCGCCTTCAGCACTTCGTCGACGAGTTCGACCGATTCGCCGCGTTTGCGCTGTGATTCACGGACAACATCCGGATGTTCCTGAATGAACCTGATATCTAACATATCTGAATTGTATGACTTTCAAAGGACACGGAAACCGGCCCCGCACACCTCTTTCCGAGTCCCATGGCCTCTGCTGCAACCGGCCCGGCCGCGGCAGGAAGGCAGACGCGAACCAGCCGTCCCTTATACGCGTCTGCCACGCATCACTGGCCGAATACAGTCTTGCGGAACCGTTTGCCGGTGGGGGTGCCCGCTAGTCCGCCGATGCCGGTCTCTCTCAGTGATGAGGGCATGCTTTCGCCGATGGACTTCATGGCTGCGATGACCTCATCGGGCGGGATCCTGCTGACACCACCCGACAAGGCGATGTCAGCAGCGATCAAAGCGTTGGCAGTGCCGATGGCGTTGCGATTGACGCAGGGCACCTCCACCAGTCCGGCCACGGGATCGCAGACCAGTCCCAGCAGATTGCTCATGGCTATAGCGAAGGCTTGGGCGCTGGCATCAGGATCGCCTCCTGCACCCTCAACCGCAGCAGCGGCAGCCATGCCGGATGCGCTGCCCACCTCGGCCTGGCAACCGCCTGTAGCTCCGGAAATCATCGCCTTGTTGGCCGTGACCAGTCCGAAAGCCCCTGCCGTGAACAGGCAGCGGATCAGCCCATCGTCATCCAGCCCCAGTCGGTTCTTGAGCACGGTGAGCACTCCAGGCAGGGTTCCCGAGGAACCGGCCGTAGGCGTCGCGCAGATGATGCCCATGGCCGCATTGACCTCATTGGTGGCCATGGCGGCCTCGACAGCCTGCAGCATGGCATCGCCGCTCAGGCTGGTTCGTGTCTTCCGGTAATGATCCAGCAGAGCGGCCTGTCCTCCGCTCAGCCCGGTCTTGGAAAACACGCCATTGCCCTGGGACCCCCTGGCCACGGCAGCCTGCATGACCTGCAGGTTCTTGGCCATTCTTGCCCAGATCTGCTCGCGCGTCTGGTGCGAACGCCGCACCTCCTCCTCGATGGCCACTTCCGATATCGACGAGCCACGCTCTTGAGCCATACTCACGAGTTCAGCGATCGAAGTGAACATGCGCCATGCCTCCTAGTCGATATAAATCATCCGGGACGAGTGACCGGCAATCTGCTGCTGCCGCTGCGTGGACAGCGGATTGTCCAAATCGAACTCGTACACTGCCGTGCCGGCCGGACCCGCGGGCTCATACCTGGTCTGCTTGGTCACGCCCTCTTCCCGGAGCAGATCGCGTATGCGCTCCAACCGACGACTGGAGCCCTTGTCGGATTCATCCAGTTCCACCAGCAGGATGGGCAAAAGCCCTGGAGGAGTGATCAGGCAGCCGTCCAAGTTGATACGCCGCACTTCAATGGTTCCGCCCCCGATGGAGCAAGCCGCGTAGATCACCCGGCCGGCTGGGCCCCGCAAGTCCAGGACGGCAGTGTTCGGGTGGTCGATGGGACTGGGTTCATCCTCCTCGTGGAAGGTCAAATCCATGCCCTGCCTGCGGGCGATGCCGATGGCATCGGGCACCCGGGAGTCATCCGGCGCAAAACCCAACAGGCCGCTGATGACGGCATAGTCGGTACCGTGACCGCTGTGCGTGCGAGCGAAGGAATCATAATAATGAATGTCGGCACGGCTCGGAACACCGCCGGCAAGGATGTGGCCAACCCGACCGATGGCCACGGCCCCAGCTGTGTGCGAGCTGGAGGGTCCGATCATGATGGGTCCTATGATGTCGAACACGCTCTTGTACTTATCCATGCCTGCCTCCTCTTCCCATACCCCCGGGCCTTCCCAGACTTCCAGCGCACGAAGCCGTTGCAGCTCCAGACCGAAGGGACCACATGGACCGAATGACATCATAACTTTCCGGTTTTCATAACTCAATCAACTGATACTGTCAGCGTGATTGCTGTAGAGGGTTCGTTCACGTCGGACACACCCAGGGGGATTCGGGTCGACACCGCGCGCACAATAGAATCATGCCAATTCCAGCGGTCGTCATCCTCGGCATCCTGGCGGTGGCGGCCATTGTCGTCACAGCAGTGGTGTTGATCATCCGCGCCCAAAGACGGCATAGGTTCGCCATGCAGATCCTGGCCCGGGATGACGACCAGCTCAGCTACGCTTTCGTCATCAACCCCTCCAAGCCCCAGGCCGCCGCTGCCCGCGAGCGCATCCAGCAATACTGCCGCGACAAGGGCATCCGCGAATTCAGCTTCATCGAAACCCAGCTGGATCGGGACGGAAAGGCCTGCGCCCGCATGGCACTGGAGCGTGGAGCCAACGTAGTCGTTGCCGTGGGCGGGGACGGGACCGTACGCACCGTAGCCAGCGCCATGGCATCCAGCGACCATGTCATGGGCATCATCCCTATAGGAACCGGGAATCTCTTCGCAAGGAACATGGGCATTCCCGTTGGCGATCTGGACGCCGCCCTGGCCGTGGCCACCTCGTACGGATCCACCCAGGTCGACGTGGGCCGCATGGCTCTGCTGGACCAGGATGATCAGGAACAAGGCCGTGGTCATGCCTTCCTGATCATCGCCGGCATCGGCTTCGACGCCCTGATGATTGACGACACCGACCCCAATCTGAAGAAGACGGTCAGCTGGCTGGCCTACTTCATCAGCGGCGCCAAACATCTGTTCGCACCCAAGTACACGGCCGACATCACCATTACCCGGCCCGACCAGGTCACACAGACCAACACCTCGGTGACCTTCCGCACCTTCATGGCCGGCAACTGTGGGGAGATCCCAGGATTCTCCCTGATGCCCGACGCCTCCTACGAGGACGGCTTCCTGGACTTCGAGATCATCGACACCTCCGCTGGCCTGATCGGCTGGGCCAACCTCTTCGGAGACGTCATGCATCAGACCATCACCCGAAAGGCCAGCCAGAGCCCCCTGTCGACCAACTCCACCATCGTCCAGCTGCAGGGGACCAAGGCAGAAATCCGCCTGGAAAAGCCCGCCTTGGCTCAGGTGGACGGCGACATTCTGGGCGAGACCTGTCACCTGGCACTCAGTGTTGAGCACCGGGCTCTGAACGTGCGGGTCCCCCAGTCCGACTGAGACCGAAGGAGTCTGTTCCCCATCTGCATGCTTTCTCATGCCGGGGTGGCATGATGGGAGGCATGACAGCACAGAACGCGGGCAAGCCTGCCAGCCCGGAAGATCTGATCAACGTCGACGATCTGATCGGCAGGTACTACGATCTCATCCCCGACCCCTCCACGCCCTCCCAGCGGGTGTCCTTCGGCACCTCCGGGCATCGCGGCTCCGCCCTGACCACCTCCTTCAACGAGGCCCATATTGTGGCCATCAGCCAGGCCATAGCCGAACAGCGAGCCAAGGATGGAGTCACCGGACCGCTCTATCTGGGCCGCGATACCCACGCCCTCTCCCTGCCCGCCTGGAAGACCGCTATCGAGGTCCTGACAGCCAACGGCGTACGGGTGCGCATTGACGCCAATGATGACTACACTCCCACCCCCACCGTCTCTCAGGCCATCCTGACACACAACCGGGCTGCCGACGGGACCCAGCGCTTCTCCGGCAAGGACCTGGCCGATGGCATCGTGGTCACTCCCTCCCACAACCCGCCCACCGACGGCGGTTTCAAGTATGACCCGCCCACAGGCGGCCCGGCTCCGGCTGAAACCACCAATGCCATAGCGCAACGGGCCAACGAGCTCCTGGGCGACTACAGGCAGGTCAAGCGGATCCCCTTTGAAGATGCCGTCAAATCCGACCTGGTGGAGCGCTTCGACTACCGGGAACACTATGTGGCCGACCTGGGCCACGTCATCGACTTTGATCTGATCAGAACCTCGGGGGTCCGCCTGGGCATTGATCCGCTGGGCGGGGCCTCGGTCAACTACTGGCCGCTGATCAATGAAAAGTACGGCCTGAACATCGGCGTCGTCAACCCGGAAGTGGATCCGACCTGGCGGTTCATGACCATCGACCACGATGGGAAGATCCGCATGGATCCCAGCTCCCCCTATGCCATGAAGGGTCTGGTGGATCGCCTGAATGCAGGGGCCTGGGACTCCTACGACCTGGTGGGCGGCACCGATCCGGATGCCGATAGGCATGGCATTGTCTGCCCAGGAACCGGGGTCATGAATCCCAACCACTACATCGCCGTCTGCGTGGAATACCTCTTCTCCGGCAACCGTCCCGGATGGCCCCAGGGCGCCGGCATCGGCAAGACCCTGGTCTCCTCCTCCCTGATCGATCGTGTGGCTGCCTCCATAGGCGCCAGGCTGGTCGAGGTGCCTGTGGGCTTCAAGTGGTTCGTCGACCCCCTCTTCAAGGGCGAGGTGGCCTTCGGCGGCGAGGAGAGCTCCGGAATGAGCTTCCTGCGTCGGGACGGCCGCGTCTGGACGACCGACAAGGACGGGCTGATCCCCGACCTCCTGGCTGCCGAGATCACAGCCAAGACCGGAAAGAACCCGGCCCAGCTCCACCAGGAGCAGGTGGAGCGCTTCGGCCAAAGCTGGTACAAGCGGGTGGACACCCCGACCACATTGGAGCAGAAGCAGAAGTTCGCCCGGCTGAACGGGGACGATGTGACGGCCTCCACCCTGGCCGGCGAGCCCATCACTGCCAAGCTGACCGAAGCCCCGGGCAACGGGGCCAAAATCGGCGGCATCAAGGTGACCACCCGGAACAACTGGTTCGCCGCCCGCCCCTCCGGCACCGAGAACATCTACAAGGTCTACGCCGAATCCTTCATTTCCCCCGAGGCCCTGGATCAGGTTCTGGACGATGCCGACCAGGTAGTAGCCAAGGCCCTGGGCTGAACTGCGGACAAGACCATCGCTGGCACGAGGGTTCTTTGTTTCCCTGTCTAGACTGGAATCATGACCAATGACAAGAATCTGGTCGTCTCGACCGACGGCAGCGCACTGAGCAATCCCAACGGCCCCATGGGCTGGGCCTGGGCCGATCATGAGGGCGGCGACGCGGATGCAGGCGGCGCAAGCAACGGCACCAATCAGATTGGCGAGTTGTGCGCCGTCCTGCAGGCGCTCCGAGCCCACCCAGGCGAGCGCCCGCTGATCATCGAAACCGACTCCCAATACGCCATCAACTGCTCCACCACCTGGGTGCCCGGGTGGAAGAAGAAGGGCTGGAAGAACTCCCAGGGCAAGCCGGTCAAGAACCGCCCGCTTATTGAAGCCATCGACCAGGAGATCCAGACGCGGCCTGGATCGGTCAGGTTTGTCTGGGTCAAGGGCCACGCCGGCGACACCTTCAACGAGAAAGTGGACACGCTGGCCCGCGGCTATGCCACAGCTGCAGGCAAAGGCGATCGGGAAGGCTGTCTGCCCGTTGAGGGCTGGCGATCACTGCTGGCCTCCCCCTACGCCAAGGGCACGCAGGTGCCGTCCACAGTCAAGGAGGAGCTGGACGGAGGACCCCAGGTTCTGGACGATCTTGGCCGCAAGAAGGTTCGCCTGGGCCAGAAAGAGCAGAAGGACCTGGCCGAAACCGCCGTCGAATCCGAGGCCGTGGATGCCGAGCAAGCCGAGTCCGTAGCCGCAACATTCTCAGGGTCGCCGGCCGCAGCAGCAGATGAGCGGGACGACGTGCCGTCTAAAGCCATCAATGACACGCCCGCTTCTGACATAGCCGATGATCAAAAAGACAACCCCTCGCCGGCTTTCAACGATACTTCGGACACCGACACGGTTGATCAAGAGACCAAGAATTCCGGCGCTCGAGGGCTGAGAGCCAGCGGCCGGATCCGCATCACGCCTCCTCCCTCTGGCAGCAGCATGTTCACCGGACAGGACCTGCATATAGTCGGCAGCATTGATCTGGACGCCGCCATCGACCCTGACGGCTACGTGAACATCCAGGAGGCCCCATTCCGTCTGCATGCCATCGAAGTCAAGGATTGAGCTGTTCATGGACCGTCAAGGGCCATCGTCTACACTGGAGTGAACCTGAACGAACAAGACCCGCGGATATCAGCTGTTAAAAGCATGGCGGGCATGAAGGAGCGTCTATGGACAAGACCGAGCAGGACAGACTGAAGAAAGCCGCCGGCATCGAGGCAGCCAAGCTGGTCGAGAACGGCATGACCGCCGGGCTGGGCACCGGATCCACGGTTCGGTTCTTCGTGGATGAGCTTGGACGGCGCGTCAAGGAAGAGGGCCTGGAGTTCACCGGCGTGACCACCTCTCGGCGTACCAAGGAACAGGCTGAAGGCTACGGAATCCGTATCGTCGACATCGACCAGGTAGACCACATCGACGTCACCATCGACGGTGCCGACGAGGTCGACAAGAACTTCAACGGCATCAAGGGCGGCGGCGCAGCCCTGCTCTGGGAGAAGATCGTAGCCACCAACTCTCGAAAGATCGTCTGGATCGTGGACGAGTCAAAGGTGGTCGACACCATCGGCCGCTTCCCCCTGCCAGTGGAGGTCATCCCCTTTGGCGAGCGCCATGTCCTGGACCGCTTCAAGGAGCGCGGCTATAACCCGGTCCTGCGGATGGACGGCCAGGGGCAGCCGGTGCTGACCGACGAGCACAACCACATCATCGACCTGCATCTGGAGCGGATCGAGCACCCGCAGGATCTGGCCCAGGACCTGATCACCACTGTGGGCGTCGTGGAACACGGTCTCTTCCTCAACATGGTTGACACAGTCATCGTGGGCGACCCCAATGGTCCCAGGGTCATGACCAACGCCAACAAGTGAGGACAGACGGATATACACGAAGCCCCCCGCGTCCAATCGATGCGGGGGGCTTCGTCGGCCCTAGCGGGCCATAAGCCATAAAGAGCTACTTGCGCTGGTGACGAGTCTTGCGCAGCAGTTTGCGGTGCTTCTTCTTGCTCATCCGCTTGCGGCGCTTCTTGATGACAGAACCCATCCGAGCCTCCGATCCTTAGTTACCTGGAAGTGTCCAACTTGCTTATCGTACACCGCTTGGGGGACGATCAGAGCGGAAAGGCCTTGTAGAAAGCCTCCAGCGCTGTCCGCTGACCCTGAGCACGGAAGACCACCGTGTCGTTCTGCCAGATGACCAGCGCCTTGTGCTCGTCGTCACCATCCGCCTTCTCCAGATAGGATCCGGTGACCGTGCCGCCGCTGCGAACCTTGCCCGAGGCCAGCTCTTTGCCGGACATGCCTGTGGACTGGCTGTCGTAGAGGGCCTTGGCATCCTCGCTCCTGGACCACTGGGCCAGGTGGAGGGTCACATCCCCTCCCGATCTGCCGGTGGAGTAAACCAGGCTGTACTCCTCTATAGGCGTACGGGTGCTCCACTCGCTGTCGGAATCAGCCTTGACTCGAGCGAAGCCGCCCACGGTGTCAGGCATGGCCTTGAGCAGCTCCGAGGCCGAATCCGGCAGGGGCGCCGCCGTGGCCTTTGGACTGGCCTGGGAGGGACGGGAAGAAGCGGAGGTCTGAGCCTGTGCGTCTGGTTGTTGGTTGCGCACCGCCCAGTGCGGCCATACGAAAGCCGACAGGAGCACCAGAACCACTACCGCAGCCAAGGCGATGACCAAGCCTATACGTCGACGGCGTTGCCGGGCATGCGCAGAGGAATCGGGCGAAGAGGACAGGGGTGCAGAAGGATTGTCAGCCATGCCTCCATTCTCTCATGGGCAGGGTGTCGGCACTGCGAAGATGGCGTGAAAGCCCGGGTCCTCGTCCCTGAATCCCGATAGCGTGCAGGTATGGCCAAGACGACGACGCAATACGTATGCACGGAGTGCGGATGGACCGGCGGCAAGTGGTTCGGACGCTGCCCGGAATGCGGCCAGTGGGGAACCATCGAGGAGTTCCACGAAGCCCGCGTGGGCGCAGGAGGGGGCTTGTCCTCCTCAGGAGGCAGCCATACGGCGCCTACACCTCCAAAGACCGGCCTGGCCCGGCCCATCACCAGGGTGGGCACGGACCAGGTCAGGCGCATCCCCACGGGATTCGAGGAGTTCGACCGGGTCCTGGGCGGGGGCATCGTACCCGGATCGGTCATCCTCCTTGCCGGCGAGCCGGGCATAGGCAAGTCCACTCTCCTGCTGGAGACCGCCGGCCGCGTAGCCGACCGGGACGGCCAGGGAGGCAAGGTGCTCTACCTGTCGGGTGAGGAGTCCCAGGCCCAGGTACGGATGCGGGCTAGTCGGGTGGGGGCCCTCAAGGACTCGCTGCTCCTGGCTTCCACAACCGACTTGGCCACAGTGCTGGGGCTGATCGAGCGTGAGAAGCCGGCGCTGGCCATTGTGGACTCGGCCCAAACCATCGTCTCCAACCAGGTCGACGGCATTTCCGGAGGCTCCACACAGGTGCGTGAGGTGGCCATCAGCCTGATCGACATGGCCAAGTCGCACGACATCCCCATCCTCCTGGTCGGCCACGTGACCAAGGACGGCTCCATAGCCGGGCCGCGGACCCTGGAGCATCTGGTCGATGTGGTCTGCCAGTTCGAGGGCGACTCCCAGACCGCCCTGCGCCTGCTGAGGGCCGTCAAGAACCGGTTCGGCCCCACTGACGAGGTGGGCTGCTTCGACATGAGCGAGCAGGGCATCGAGGAGGTCAGCGATCCCACCGGGCTCTTCCTGTCCACGGCCGGGCAGGAGGTGGAGGGCACCTGTGTGACCTTCACCCTGGACGGCCACCGCAGCCTGCCCATCGAAATCCAGGCACTGGTCACCTCCTCGGTTCTGCCCACGCCCAGACGCAACACCAACGGGATCGATGCCAACCGCCTGGCCATGCTGGCTGCGGTGCTCTACCGTCACGGCCGGGTCAACCTGCTGACAAGGGACCTGTATGTGTCCACCATCGCCGGCGGGCTGGCCAAGGAACCCGGATGCGACCTGGCCATCGTGGCCGCCCTGGCCAGTGCAGCCAAGTCCCGGCCCATCCAGCGCACGACCTGTGCCATGGGCGAGATTTCGCTGACCGGACAGGTCAGGCCTGTGCCTCAACTCAACCACCGGCTCCAAGAGGCCGCTCGTCTGGGATTTAGGCGAGCGCTGGTCCCGCCCGATCGGCATTCAGGAGGCCGCAAGCCCATCCAGGGACTGGAAGTGATCGAGGTCACCTATCTGGCCGAGGCCCTGGAGGCTCTGGGACTGGTCTGAACCAGTGGCCGCTGGTCCCCTATCGCACCCTATGGCGCTCACCTGCCGACTCGTTAACCTGCCGGACTAGGATGGAGTCGCCGGAAGACCGACACCCATCACCATCGCGAGGAGCAGATCAGCATGACCATCTTCACCAGGAAAACCATACGCAGGCTGACGGCGGCCGCACTCACGACAGTCACCCTCATGGCCGGCGCGGCCTGTGGCTCCTCATCAAACGACAGCGGGCAGTCAACAGCCAAGCAGGACACCAGTCAGCAGACCATCCATCCCGGCACCCTGACCATTGCCACTGGAGACCCGGCTTATGCCCCCTACGTGGTGGGCAACAAGCCCGAATCCGGCAAGGGCTACGAGGCGGCCGTGGCCTATGCCGTAGCGGAGAAAATGGGCTTCGACAAGGCGCACGTCACTTGGACCAGGACCACCTTTGATGCCGCCATCGCCCCAGGAAGCAAGGACTACGATCTGAACATCCAGCAGTTCTCCATCACCCCGGAGCGTCGACAGGCTGTGGACTTCACGCCCAGCTATTACAACTCCACCCAGTCGCTGGTGGTCAGAAAAAACTCTCCATATGCTTCCGCCACCTCCCTTGCCCAGATCAAGGACGCCAAGATAGGGGCCATGGTCGGCTCCACCTCCTACGAGATGGCCCACAAGCTGGTCAAGCCTGACATCGATACCTTCAACGACGACGTGGCCTCGTCCCAAGCCTTGGATGCCAACCAGATCGACGCGCTGGTCGTGGACACCCCCTCAGCCGTGACCATGGTCGATTCCAAGCAGGTCAAGGATGCCAAGATCCTCGGGCAGATCAAGGGCTCGCAGGACCCGGAGGGCATGGGCATAGTCCTGCCCAAGGGCTCCAAGCTGACCCCGGCCGCTTCCAAGGCTGTCACCGCCCTGAAGAAGGATGGGACCTTGGACAAGCTGCAGAAGCAGTGGCTGCACGTCTACACCTCCCTGCCTACCCTGGGCTGAGAGAAGAAAGGAAACCTTGTCGTTCATGGCCCCCTCGGCACAGGACGCGGTCAGCGATATCCAACGGGAACGGGAACGCTACGGCCGTCGACAGAATCTGCGCTCCGTGGCGATCAGCATCGCCAGCACGCTTGTACTGGCCCTGCTGATTGCCCTGGGGCTGCACGCCTCACCTGGCTGGCCCCGAGTCAAGCAGTCGTTTTTCTCCGGCGCCTACTTCGCCCAAGCCTTCCCCAAGGTCCTCCAGGGGCTCTGGCTCAATCTGGAGGTGCTCTTCTTCGCAGTCATCGGCGTAGCCCTGCTGGGCACCCTGCTGGCCATGATCCGCACCAGCCGGAACCCGCTGCTCTTTCCCCTGCGGGTGCTGGCCCAGGTCTATACCACGATCATGAGGGGCATCCCTATGATTGTGGTCCTCTACCTGATCGGCTTCGGCATCCCCGGACTGGCCATCTTCAATCGGATTCCGGCAGCCCTGCTGGGCACTGTGGCGATTATCCTCTCCTATTCGGCCTATATTGCCGAGGTGCTGAGGGCCGGCTTCCAGGACGTCGGCCCCTCCCAGAGGGCGTCGGCCCGCTCACTGGGCCTGACTTCGGGGCAAACCATGCGTCTGGTCGTCATCCCCCAGGCCCTGCGCAAGGTGGCGCCGGCACTGATGAACGACTTCATCTCCATGCAGAAGGACGTGGGGCTGATTTCGGTTCTGGGAGCTGTGGACGCGGTCCGGGCGGCCCAGATCATCGTGGCCACCTCCTACAACTTCACCCCCTATGTGGTGGCCTCAGTGCTCTTCATCGCCACTTCGGTCCCCTTCATTCTTCTCAACGACTGGTATTCCAACCGGTTGCGCAAGCGCGAACAGAGCGGAGGCATGGTATGAGCGAACAGGCAGGCGCCAATCAGGACCAACCGGTGCTCCGTCTGGAGGATGTACGCAAGACCTACCCTGGGGGCAACCAGGTCCTGCGCGGCATCTCCATGACCATCATGCCCCATGAGACCGTGGCTCTGCTGGGCCCATCCGGCTCGGGCAAGTCCACCCTGATGAAATGCATCAACCTGCTGGAGACCGTCAACGACGGCAGGATCTGGCTGGGCGGCACCGACATCACCGATCCGCGGATCAACCAGGATGCCTGCCGAGCCAGAATCGGCGTGGTCTTCCAGCAGTTCAACCTCTTCCCCCACATGAACGTCCTGAAAAACGTGACTCTGGGGGCCATCAAGGTTCATGGCATGCCCAAGGACCAGGCCAGGGAGCGGGCCCTGGAACTGCTGGACCGCATCGGCATGAGGAAGAAGGCCGGAGCATACCCCGACCAGCTCTCCGGCGGCCAGCAGCAACGGGTGGCCATCGCCCGAGCGCTGATGACCGACCCGGAACTGCTCTTGCTGGATGAGATCACCTCAGCCCTGGATCCCATGCTGGTGGGCGAGGTCCTGGCCATGGTCTCGGAGCTGACCGCTGGTGGCACCACCATCCTCATGGCCACCCACGAAATGAGTTTCGCCCATCATGCCGCCAACCGGGTGGTTCTGCTGCTGGACGGTGTCATCGCCGAGAACGGGACGCCGCAAGAGGTCATGGACGAGTCCGAGAATCCGCGCACCAGGGAGTTCTTCAGCCACTTCCGAGGGCTGTGAGTTCCCAGGTTCCTCCAGTATTCAGTTGGCGGTAAACGCTCTTTCTGCCGCCTTGGTCAGCTCCAGGGTGCGATCGGCGTCCAAGGCCAGCTGTCGTTTGAGGGGCTCCTCGCCCGCATACCGATGCTGACCGCGCAGGCGGCTGAGAAACTCCACGCGAACTCGGTGGCCGTACAGATCCACCCAATCCGGCCGCACGGCGTTGGCCTCCAGGACTTGTGGCATATGCTCACCCGGGGCCAGGAAAGTCTCCTTGGTGCCGATGGAGATAGCGGCAGGCATCCGCCAAGGCGAGCCCTGAGCCAGCCGACCCTCACGGCCCTCCGGCGTGGCCATGGGATCCATGGGCAGCCCCAGGTCAACCAGCCAGCCCGCATAGACTCCATCAGCGGGCATCATCCCCTGGCTGTCGGACGCAAGATTGGCAGTCGGAAATCCCAAGCGGCGTCCCCGCTGCTCCCCATGCACCACTGTGCCTTGAACCATGTGAGGCCGACCCAGAATATCCAAGGCCGTATCCACGTCACCGTCCTGGATCAGTTGCCGAAGGTGGGTACTGCTCCAAGCCCTGACCTGATGTCGCTCCAGGCCGTCAGCGTCAGGCAGCGTGCAGTCGCCGGGGCCCTGGTCGTCCACGACTTCCAGGTTGAACAGTCCGGTGTCTGCTAGGGCGCCGATGGCTCCGATGTCGCCGCTTCGCCCTGCGCCCATTCGCGCATCACGGCCCAAGACCAGGGTCCGCATGGCCAGCCGTTCGGTAAGCTGCTTGAGGAAGAACCGATAGGATTTGGCCGCAAAGGCCAGTGTGTATCGTACCACCACAACCTGTTCCAGCCCCAGCTGGGCCATGAGCCGCAAGCGCTCCTCCATCGGCATGATCTGATCAGAGTCATGGCGAATCAGATCCGAGGGCGGTTCAACCATGTCATGGCTGTCGGCGTAGCTGTGGACCAGTTTGGGACTGGGGTCGAAGACCAGGGCCATGGGCCGATCCTGGCCCTTGGCCGCGAGCTCGACCACCCGGCGCAGGAGGGCCTGATGACCCTGATGCATGCCATCGAAGACACCGATGGTGACCACACTGGACCGGGCCCCCAAGGTTCCCGGCCAACTGACAATGCCCGACTCATCCGGGCTGACCTGGCTGACCTTCATCCGCTTCCCATCACTTAGTCATGGCGGCCCCCGAACCCGGGCGCCGAAAATTCCTTAAGCACTGTATGCCCACCGTCGCACCCTGGCAAGACCCTGGGGCTCAACCCGAGCCTGCACACTCAGGACTCGGGGTGGAAGACCACATCCGGTTTGGCCCCGCCTCGTGTACTGGGCACTAGGATAGCAGCCAGACGCTGCCTGCCCTCAGGTCCGGCCAGGGCGGCCGTGGGCCCAGCAACCGGCAGATCCAGGAATCCGCCGTTGGCCACTCTGGCAGCCTGGTCGGCATCCAGGTTCAGAGCGGGCATGGTCATGCGTGCTGCCTGCGCCAGGTCAAGCGAGCCATCCAAGATCGCCTGCCGGTCGCGGTCCAGGACCATACGACTGCGGACAACCGTCTGACCTTGTCGGTTCCGGTAGGTGTGAGGGACTACCTGGCCGCCCACAGCCTTAGACGCCAGGCCGGGATTCTCCAAATCGAATGGACCCACGCGAATCCGTCTCAAAACAGTCAGGTGGCCGCCCAGATCCAGCTGCTCGCCCAGATCGCGAGCCAAGGCCCGGATGTAGGTGCCGCTGGAGCATGTCACCTCCACATCCGCATCGACCACTATGGTGCCCTGGTCGGGCAGATCCACACGGCGAAAGTCGAGCAGACGGAAGGATGCAATCCGTATGCGTCTGGGCTCCAGCTTGACCTCCTGGCCTGCGCGAGCCAGGTCATAGGCCCGCCTGCCCTTGACCTTGATGGCGGAGAAGGCATCCGGCACCTGGTCGATCCAGCCGGTGAAGCAGCGATCAATCAAATCCTGCAGACCCTGGGCTGTCAGCTCGTCCACCCTCTGCGCAGCTCCAGGACGCACCGTCAGCAGATTCCCGTCTGCGTCGTCCGTAGTGGTGCCCAGCCCCAGGCGCATGGTGGCGCGGTAGGTTTTGTCATGGCCGACGATGACCGTCAGCAGCCGCGTGGCCTGTCCGAATCCAATGACCAGCAGACCGGTGGCCATGGGATCCAGGGTGCCAGCGTGGCCTACGCGGCGCATGCCGAGGCTGGACCGGACGGCTGCCACCACGTCATGGCTGGTCACACCGCTCGGCTTGTCAACAAGGATGATGCCCGAGGTCGGTTCACCGGCGCCGGACTTTATGCCGTCCGACGGCTCAGCGGTCGGCCTCATCCGTATCCTCCGCCGCAGGTTCGTCAGGGGCGGAGCCCGACCCATCGGACTCTTCCTCGTCGTCATGCCGGTACGGGTCGGGGTCGCCGGCATAGCTGGCATTGACCCGGGCCTTGGCCATGGCCTCGTCCCGGTGACGGGCCGCAGTCAGCACATCCTCGATCTCGGTCGCCTCGGCAGGCACCTCGTCGTAGATGAAGCGCAGCGTAGGCGTCAGCCGCAGACCGGCCCGGGCGCCGACTAGGGTGCGCAGCCTGCCGGAGGCCTGCCTCAGGGCCTGCTGGGCGCGCTTGCGTTCCCCGGCCTCATGACCGGACCGACCCAGCTGGGTCCAGTAGATCTTGGCTATCTGCAGGTCGTTGGTGACCCGAACCTCAGTGACGGTGACCCCTGCCAGGCGCTTGTCGTGCATCTGGGACTCCAGCGCAGAGGCCACGACCCGTTGTATCAGGGCCGCTATGCGTACAGCGCGGGGATTTCCAGCCATCATGATTCCTTTCTCGAACCGTCTGCGACTAATCGTCGCATTCATGGACATCCGCCCCGGCCAGGGAGTACCCGGACCGGGGCGGATCGCCACGAACCCTCCGACGCACAGTCGGATGGCCGACAGGCTCTACTTGCGTTCCACTTCCTGCATCTCGTAGGTCTCGATGATATCGCCAACCTCGATGTCGTTGAAGGAGCCCAGGTTGATGCCAGCCTCGTAGCCTTCGGACACCTCGTTGACATCGTCCTTGAACCGGCGCAGGGAGGAGATCTCCAGGTCGTTGATGGTGACCACCCCGTTGCGGGCGATGCGAGCCTTGGTGCCCCGCTTGACGGTGCCGTCCTGGACCATGACGCCCGCGATGTTGCCGAACTTGGAGGAACGGAAGATCTCGCGGATCTCGGAGTGGGAGGTGGTGACCTCCTCGTACTCCGGCTTGAGCATGCCCTTGAGCGCCGCCTCGATGTCCTCGATGGCGTTGTAGATGACCGAGTAGTACTTGATCTCCACACCCTCGCGGTCGGCCAGATCCTGGACCTGCCGGTTGGGCCGGACATTGAAGCCGATGATGACGGCCTTGTCGACCGTGGCCAGGTTGACGTCGTTCTGGGTGATGGCGCCCACGCCCCGGTGGATGACCTGGATACCGACCTCGTCGGATACCTCGATCTTCATCAGGGAGTCCTCCAGGGCCTCGACCGAGCCGGAGGAGTCGCCCTTGATGACGATGTTGAGCATGTCCACCTCGGACTTGGCGAACTGCTCCTTCAGGCTCTCCAGGGAGACCACCTTGCGGCGCTTGGCCAGCTGAGCGGCACGGGCCGAAGCCTCGCGCTTCTCGGCGATCTGACGGGCGGTGCGATCGTCGGGCGCGACCAGGAAGAGGTCGCCGGCGGTGGGCACCGAAGTGAGCCCCAGCACCTGCACGGGCGTGGAAGGGCCTGCGGCATCCATCTGCCGGCCGTTCTCGTCCAGCATGGCGCGCACACGACCATAGGCCGATCCAGCCACGATGGCATCGCCCACATGCAGGGTCCCCTGCTGGACCAGCACAGTGGCCACAGCTCCGCGACCCTTGTCCAAGCGGGCCTCGACCGTGGCGCCGCGAGCGTCCATGTCGGGGTTGGCCCGAAGGTCAAGATCGGCGTCGGCAGTCAGCAGGACGGCCTCCAGGAGCTTGTCCACGTTGGTGCCCAGCTTGGCGGAGATGTCGACGAACATGGTGTCGCCGCCATACTCTTCGGATACCAGGCCGAACTCGGTCAGCTGACCGCGCACCTTCTGGGGATTGGCTCCCTCGACGTCGATCTTGTTGACAGCCACCACGATGGGCACATGGGCGGCCTGGGCGTGGTTGATGGCCTCCACGGTCTGCGGCATGACGCCGTCGTCCGCGGCCACCACCAGGACAGCCACATCCGTCAGCTCGGCACCACGGGCACGCATGGCCGTAAAGGCCTCGTGACCAGGGGTGTCCAGGAAGGTGATCTTGCGATCCTCCCCGTCCAGGGTGACCGTGGCCTGGTAGGCTCCGATGCGCTGGGTGATGCCGCCAGCCTCCTGGGTGGTCGTGTTGGTCTTGCGAATGGTGTCCAGCAACCGGGTCTTGCCGTGGTCGACATGGCCCATGACCGTAACCACCGGAGGCCTGGGCTGCAGGTTCTTGTCATCCTGGTCCTCGCGTTCTTCGTCCAGGTTGATGTCGAACTGCTGAAGGAGCTCCTTGTCCTCCTCCTCGGCGGAGACGATGCGAATCTTCCAGCCGATCTCGTCGCCCAGAATCTGGAAGGTCGCCTCATCCAGGGACTGGGTGGCCGTAGCCATCTCGCCCAGGTGGAAGAGCACCGTGACCAGGGCAGCGGGGTTGACGTTGATCTTGTCAGCCAGGTCGGCCAGGGTGGCGCCCTGGCGCAGCTTGACGGTACGCCCATTGCCAGCGGGGATGCGCACGCCGCCGATGACGGGTGCCTTCATCTCCTGGAATTCATGCCTCTTGGCCATCCGGTTCTTGCGGGCCTTGGAGGACTTGCCTCCCTGGCGGCCAAAGGCTCCGGCAGCGCCGCCGCGACCACGACCGCCTCGACCTGAACCGCCGCGGAAGCCGCCTGAGGGTGCCGACGAAGCGCCGCCGAAACGGCTGCCGCCCTGATGCGTCTGCTGGCCTGGACGGTTATGACCCCACTGGCCTGGACGGGCGCCCTGCCCGGAACGACCGCCACGACCGTTGCGGAATCCGCCCCGGCCCCTGCGGGAGTCGTTGACGGTGGGCCTGGCCATAGGATGCGGCCTGGGGATGTCCGAAGGCATGGGAGCCTTCATCCCCTGCTTGCGGCTGAAAGGATTGTTGCCTGGACGAGGCGTGGATGCTCCCGGCCGTGCACCATGACGCGCTGCTGCAGCGTTGGATCCGCCGGGACGACCGTTGTTGCGCGACCCCTGGGGTCCGGGCCTGCCCATGGCTGAAGGCTTGGGTCCACGGGACTGGTTGCGCTGCTCATGCTCATGGCGGTTGCCCTGGGGGGCACCGGGCTTGGGGAAGTGGCCACCGGGACGCTGCTGACCCCGTGGCGCGTCGCCACCGGCCGAAGGCCGATGGCCCTGTCCGGGCTTGGGCCCAGGCGTGGACTGGTGGGTGCCGCCGGACTGCGGGCGGCCATGCTGACCCTGGCCGCTTCCATGATTAGGGCTGCCTGGCCGGGCATTTCGTGCAGCGGCCTGGCCAGCGTCGCCCTGTCCCTTCTGAGGGAAAGCGTTCTTGAGTCGACGAACCACAGGGGCCTCGACCGTGGAGGATGCGGATTTGACGAACTCGCCCATGTCCTTCAATTTCGCCAGAACAGTCTTGCTGTCTACGCCAAATTCCTTGGCCAGCTCATACACGCGTGCTTTGGGCACTTACTTTCTCCTTACCGGACCGCGCATATGACCGGCGCGATCACTCTTTGATGACGGCGAACATATCCTGTCTCATCGTGCGACCATGATCGTGTTACCTCGTCTCTGTGCCGGGGCCGACGGCATGAACCACCGGACTCGGGATACCGGATCCAGCATACTCGCGTCGTCGGATGTTTGCTCTCAGGCGTCTTCACCAGCAGCCGAAGCCGATTGTGCCTGCAACTCACGCAATTTTTGCTGGTGGGCCTCCTCGGACTCGATGCCGATCTTCCAGCCGGTCAGCTTGGCGGCCAGACGGGCGTTCTGGCCCTCTTTGCCGATGGCCAGGGAGAGCTGGGCGTCCTTGATAAAGGCAATGGCTGTGCGGTTGGACTCGCTGACGATCTGCACCTGGCGGACTACGGCCGGTGACAGGGCCGCCGCCACAAACTCGGCAGGATCCTTGGACCAGTCCACAATGTCGATCTTCTCAGGTCCCAGATTCTCCATGACGGCACGCACGCGCGCGCCGCCCGGACCGATCAGCGCACCCTTGGGATTGACCCCCTTGGTGTTGGCTCGGACTGCGATCTTGGTTCTGGCCCCGGCCTCACGAGCAATGGCCATGATGGAGACTGCGCCAGAGACCAGCTCAGGCACCTCCCGCTCAAAGAGGCGGCGAACCAGCTCCGGGTGGGAACGTGACACGATGATTTCCGGCCCCTTAAGTCCGCGGGAGACATTGACCACGTAAACGCGGATCCGCTGGCCGTGCCGGTAATGTTCTCCAGGCACCTGCTCGCGGCGGGGCAGAATGGCCTCGACATTGTCCACGGCCACATGCACATTGCCGGGATCGCTGGCATCCTGCTGCACGACTCCAGTGATCAGATGGCCCTTCTGGCCCGAGAAAGCTCCGAAGACACGCTCGTCATCTGCCTGACGGAAAAGCTGGCGGATGACCTGGCGGGCCGTGGAGGCTGCCAGCCGATCGAAGTCCTTCGGTGTGTCGTCGTATTCCTCGCCCAGATCATAGCCCGGTTCAGGTTCTTCTGGCGTGGGTTCGCGAGCAATCTCGTCCTGTGCCCAAATGGTGAAAGTCCCCGCACGTTCGTCCAGCTCCACCCGTGCGTGCTTGGCTGCGTGAGGCGACTTCTGGTAGGCCAGAAGAAGAGCCTCGCTCAGTGCTTGATCCAAGGTCTCGGCATCAATCCCTTGTTCGTGTGCCAGCTGATGAATTTCAGCCAGGTCCAGTTCCATGTCAAGACCTCCTATGAAGTTATTCAGACCGCGCTTCTTTTAGTCTGCAATGCCTACTATTCTAGCCTTTCATGCAGACACAGCCGGTTCCTGAATACCACGGGTGGGCGAGTCGTCGGCCAGCGATCCTGGCACGACGGATGAGGACCGGCATCGCAGTACTTCTGCTGGCCGTCACCATCTCAGGATGCGCACCCTCGGCGGTGCACATCAGCCAGCACGACCCCGACAACCTCCGCCCCACCGCCTGCGAACAGGCATGGACGCGGGCCCGGCAGTCGGAACGGCTTCAAAAAGATCAGCCTGACAGCCAAGCCCAAGCTTGGGTTCAAGCGGCTCGCGAGTGCCCTGCTCGCCTGGACGAAGCTACGGTACACGCAGCCCAGGCTTTGGCGACTTCCCAGAGCGGGCAGGCTGATCGTCGAACAGCTACGTTGAGGCTGGTCCAGGCTGCACAGCGGCTGGATCCGCTGGCCAAGGCGCTGCCCACCGAATTAGCCGATCAGGCCATCACCAGCGAAGACCGTTCCGGATTCGAACTCTCGGTCCTTGCGGCCCGCAAGACGGATGCCGCATGGATGCTGACCCTAGCCGATGCACACACTACTGCGGCGCAGATCCTGGTCGGCCAGGCCAAGCACGATCCCCGGCAGGGGGTCTATCCCACCACTGATCTGCTGGCGCACCCTGACGAGTGCACCGATCCCGCCAACGGAATACAGGCCCCCACCCCTGCCCTGATCGAGATGGATACGGCCCGGACCCTTCTGGCTGTGGGGAGGAAGCTGAACGGCTCCTCAGGCACCATACGAACTGACGCCAGCCAGAACGCGAAAAGCCGCCAAGAGGCCACATCGGCCCTGGTCGACATGATCGTAGCCCACTTGTCCATGGCCATGAACCTCGGCTACCCGGCCACTTCGTCAGCCCTGTTGCAGGCACCAAAGCACTGACGTCTGGGACGGATCCTCCAGCAGCAGGCTGCTCTGATCACACTCTCAGGTCTCCTCATCCGTATATGCGAGCAAACCCTGCCAATGCGTGCGCAAAACCTGATTCATGATGAAGATCGATCGTCAAACACACTAAACTAACCATCTCTTACTGCAGATTTCACGAAACTTTGCGGGTGGCGTTAAAGGTTCAGGCAGTGATATTATAGAACGTGTTCCACAGGAGCATTCCCTAGGAACGCGGGGGGTATGAACCCGTACAATGCAGGGGGCGACCCGGTGCTGGCCATCGCATCGCCTTCTGCATTGGACGGTCTTTTATTTGCTCAGCATCGAAGCTCAGAGCCGTGTCAGACTGCCTGTGGCATTACGCCAGCATCCGACCCAGTCGGCAAACCGACAGTGATCTATAAGGATGCGGCCGCCCTTGTTCAATCAGCTGACAGAACCAGACGCCCGTTTCGAGAAGGCTTCCCCTCACCCATCCCCAGGCAACCGGTGAATTCCCGACCGTCCGAGGAAGTGATGGTTACTGTGCTTCCTGAGCGTTCCGCCTGGAAAACCAGGCTGCTTCCATCTTCCTCGGTCACCGTCGCACTGGTTCTTCCATCGTGAGCCAGGAAGACCGAGACCGTAGAATCGGTTCCATAAGCATATTCAGTTGATTCCTGTCCCTGGCGGGTGACTAAAACAGTCCCGTCGCGCACCCAGAGCGGAACCGTATCGAAGCCATGCTTTTCATGCATCCACTGGCCGGACTGTCGGCAGTCCACCTGGCGGCCGGTGAACCAATCCGTCCATACCCCCTTGGGCAGGTAGTATTCCACATCACCCGTGTAGGAGAAGACCGGCGCCACCAAAAGCGAGGGCCCCAGCATGTACTGACGGTCGCAATCCAGCGCCGTCCTCTCGTCAGGGAACTCCATGAACATGGAACGCATGACCGGGACCCCCCGCTCATGCGCACCAAGTCCGACCTGGTAGAGGTAGGGCATCATGGATATCTTCAACCTGGTGAACTTTCGCAGCACGCTCACTGCGGTCTGCTCAGGAGGATTGACCACTCCCCTGCGCTGATCCTCCTCATCGAAGAGCCAGGGGACTCGGTAGACAGTGGAGCCGTGCAGCCTGGAGTGAGAGGAGAGCAGACCGAACGCTATCCAGCGTTTGTAAACGGCAGGGTCGGGTCTTGCTCCTTCAAAACCGCCGATATCGTGGCTCCAGAAACCGAAACCGGAACTTACCAGCGACAGGCCGGCCCGCAAGGTCTGCGCCATGCCGTTGAAGGTGGATTCGCAGTCGCCGCCCCAGTGAACAGGCTGCTGCTGGCCACCCACCGTGGCAGATCGTGCATACAGGCAAGCCTGCCCTTTTCCGTACACCTCTTCGATGGCCTTGAAAACGGTCTGATTGTACAGTTGCGTATACCAGTTATGCATGCTCGCAGGATCCGAGCCGTCGAACCAGACCACATCGGCAGGGATGCGCTCACCGAAATCGGTCTTGATGGCGTCCACTCCTTGCTTGAGGAGATGCTTGACGTGCTCTTTGAACCACTTGCAAGCGTCCGGATTAGTGAAATCCACCAACCCCATGCCGGCCTGCCAAAGATCGGTCTGCCATATGTCTCCATTGGGCTTGCGAACCAGGTAGCCCTTGTCTGCAGCCTGGTCAAAGAGGGCGCTTTCCTGCCCGATATACGGATTGATCCAGGCGCAGACATGCAGCCCCTTCTCGCGGTGGAGGCGTCCCAGGGTCCCCTCTATATCAGGGAAGAAGCGTCGATCCCATTGGAAGTCGGTCCAGTGGAATTCCCTCATCCAATAGCAGTCGTAGTGAAAAACGCTCAGGGGAATATGCCGTTGAGCCATGCCATCGATCATGGATGTCACGGTCTTCTCGTCATATTTCGTGGTGAAGGATGTGGTCAGCCAGAGACCGTATGACCAGGCGGGGACCTTGGCCGGACGACCCACCAGAGCCGTGTATCGCTCCAGGATTCGTTCAGGATTCGGTCCGGCGATCAGATAGAAGTCCAGAACTTCGCCGGGTACGCTGAACTGGACGGTCTCGGTGTTCTCCGTGGCCACCTCGAAGGAGACGTGCCCGCGGTTGTTGACCAGAACACCGTAGCCCTTGCTGGTCATATAGAAGGGAATGTCCTTATAGCCTTGCTCGCTGGCTGTGCCGCCATCTTCGTTCCAGATGTCTATGCTCTGCCCGTTCTTCAGATATGGGCCGAACCTTTCGCCAAAGCCGTAGACCCTTTCCCCGACTGACAAGCCAAGTTGAATGGCAGTGAAGACCGGAGACTCATCATAGGCCCTGGCCGTGGGCGCTACGCCGAACTCCCCCACCGGTTGCGTACTTACGGCGGCGTCGGGAGCCAAAGCGAACCTTGCCAGAGACTTGCCCCTGGCATGGGTGAGCTCCTTGCCCTCGCAGGCAAAAGCCATGTCGAAGACGGGCCCCTTGGTCATGGTCAGGCTCAGGTTGCCCGATGTCAGAGTCACCGAAGCCCCGTCTTCTCCGACCTCGCCGTCGCCAGCACCTTGAGCGCTGGCCTTGACGAATCCGGAATCCGGATCCTGCTCGTGAACAGGGAAGCCCGGACAGGTCCTGGTCCCCTTCCAATGGGTTGCCTGCACCTGGATGATCCCTTCAGCCGGCGAGGTGGCATGGATCCGGAAGGTCGGCAGATTCAGGGTGTCGGCCCGGCCGGTCACGACCCTGGTCGTAGCCAGGACATCGATGCTCCTCCCATCTGGCCCTACCGACAATTCATAGGGAGAACGTGCGTAGAGAGCCTCGACGCCGGGCCGGGTCAGCCAATATCCATTGGTGAACTTCATGTTATTTCACAGCTCCTGTAGTAATGCCCTTGGAAAGGGTCCTTTGGAAGATCAGATAGAAGATCAGCGTGGGCACAATGCTGATCAGTGAGGCCGCAGCCGTGGTGGTCACATCCATCAGCCTGTCTCCAGTCAACGACGCTATGGCAATGGGGACCGTCTGCTTGGAATTGTCAATCAGGAAGGCCATAGGAATCATGTACTCATTCCAGGTCCAGATGAAGAAGAAGACCAGCATGACGCTCAGCGTGGGCTTGGAGATGGGGAAGACAATGTCCTTGAGAATTCTCCACCGGCTGGCCCCATCTATGGTGGCAGCTTCCAGAATGGCCTTGGGGAAGGTTCCGTAGACGCTGGACAGAAGATAGGTGCCGAATGCGCTCTGGATGACCGTGAATATGATGACGATCGACCATTGTGAGTTGTACAAGCCCATAGCATGAAAATCCACGTCAACGGAAAGCACATTGGACGGATCGCTGGCATATCCAATGGAGACATAGGGCACCAAGGAGGTATGTGCCTGGGCTACCCGCGGA
This sequence comes from Bifidobacterium apousia, assembly GCF_007559275.1. Lineage (GTDB taxonomy): Bacteria > Actinomycetota > Actinomycetes > Actinomycetales > Bifidobacteriaceae > Bombiscardovia > Bombiscardovia apousia. Next base: position 496,625 of record NZ_VMHK01000001.1, on the reverse strand, counting down.
TCCTCCATGGTCACATCCAAGAGGAGGACACCGTCGATCATGCCACTGTATGACATTCTCAGGAGTTCGTCCGTATCGTCCTCATCCATCAAAAGGACCACGTTGTAGTGGTAGTGTCTGGCCCTGGCAACTACGGCGAAGAAAAAGGTGGCGTAGTTCGAATAGTCGGTATAGGGATGCATTGGCGAGCTCAGCACGATCAGATGGGTTCTGCGGTCCCTTCGGAGCATGGCGGCTCCTGATCCGGGGTGGTAATCCAATTGCTGGACTGCCTTGAGCACCCTGATCTTCGTCGCGTCGCTTACCGGTCGTTTGCCCGAGAATACATAGGAAACAGTGCTTATGGAAACTCCCGCCAGAGCGGCCACGTCTTTGATGCCGACCAAAGGACCTCCTTCAGCAGGAAGGCATGAGCCCCTTTATCGTAATCATGCACATGCCGTCATCAGACAGTATACGAAAAAAGGCCCCGACCGTGGGGCCGGGACCAGTGGGGGCGGTTGAGGCGAGATTCGAACTCGCGGAGGGAGTTGCCCTCACACGCTTTCGAGGCGTGCTCCTTAGACCGCTCGGACACTCAACCATGGTCGTTGCCCGACACTGCCGAACAACAACTTTTCTATTATGCCACAGAGTCCCTACCTGGCAAGCGGCGTGGCGCAGTCACCGATTGCCATGAACAGGCAGAGGATCATAATGTACGGCGGGCTCTGATAGCCTGCGCCCGTTCAGCCAGCTGGCCATCAGGCGGGTAGGCCACATGCTCCAGGGTCAGGCCCCGAGCATCTATGGGACCGGTGGAACCTTCGCGCAGGGGGCGGGCTACCTTGTCGACGAACCATGGCACTGACCGGCGTCCCAGGCCCACCTGAATGCAGGCTGCTACCAGTGAGCGAACCATATTGTGGGCAAATGCGTCAGCCACGATCCGAAAGACGGTCAGCCCGGATTCCATGAAAGTCGGAAGGTACCCGACAACACTCTGGTCCGGAGCCGCACCGAACAGATTCACGGCCGGAACCAGATCCCAGTGTGCGGCCAGGACCTTGCGGATGGTCGTGCCGCCAGGGTTTGGCCTGGCGAAGGATCCGAAGTCATGCAAGCCGATACACGCTCTTGCAGCCTCGTTCATAGCTTGCAGATCCAGGCTTCCCTCCAGGTCCAGCACATAGCCCCGCATGCGGGGATCCCCTGGCTGACCCCCCTGGCTGACCCGATACAGGTAGGTGCGTTCCATAGCAGAGAAGCGGGCATCAAAGCCCCTAGGGGCCAATCCGAGACCGAGCAGAACGATGTCAGCAGGCAGCAGGTGCCTCAGACGGCGTTCCAGGGCCACAACACCGTCTGCCTCCATATGGCCCCTGCAGGACTCGAGCACACCATCGGGAATGTCCAGGTGCGCCACCTGATGAGACGCATGGACCCCGGTGTCGGTCCTGCCAGCCACGACCAGTCTTGGTTCCCAGACGTCGTGGTTATGGGGAACGCCGCCTTGTGAGCTGCGGGCTCCAGTGATCAGAGACAGAGCCTGCTCAATGCAACCTTGGACCGTACGAAGCCCTGGCTGCCGGGCCCAGCCATGGAAGCCGCCACCGTCATAGGCCAGATCCATGCGCAGCCTGACAAGGGACATCTTCCCTTCCTGACCTTCCATCAAGACCTCCCTGGCAGCGATGACAAACGGGGCCGGAGAGCCATGCTCCCCGACCCCGTCATCGAATGCAATAGCCGATTACTCGGCAGTCTTCTCGGCATCCTCAGCCACGTCGGCATCTTCCTCAGCCTGGGCTTCGGCCTGATCCGCCTTGTCAGCGGTCTGTTCCAGATCCTCGGCGGCCTGGTCGGCCTGGGACACGTCCTGATCGGACTCGTTGGCCTCGACGGCCTGGTCGACGGCGTCCTTGGCAGCGCCTTCGGCGACGGCGGCGTCAGTGGCCGCAGCCACCTCGGCATTGTCGTCCTTGGCGGCCACCTTGGCTGCGGACTCAGCCTCCTTGACGACGGCCTTCTTGGCCGACAGGGGCTCGGTGACCAGCTCGATCACGGCCTGGGGGGAGTTGTCTCCACGGCGAGGCGCGATCTTGGTGATGCGGGTGTAGCCGCCCTCGCGCTGCTGCATCTGCTCGGCGATCTGCGTGAACAGGATGTGGACCACAGACTTGTCGCGGATGACGCGCATGACGCGGCGACGGGCAGGCAGATCCCCACGCTTGGCGAAGGTGATCAGCCGCTCAGCCAGCGGACGCAGGCGCTTGGCCTTGGGCAGAGTGGTCGTGATACGGCCGTTGGCAAAGAGGCTGGTGGCCATGTTGGCCAGCATCAGCCGCTCGTGCGCCGGGCTGGAGGCCAGACGTGGGCCCTTGCTAGGTTTTGGCATTGGATTATCTCCTTACGGCCCGGGAGGACAGGTGGGCATACGCCCGAACATCCGACTTCCCGGAATTGCTGTCAGCAGGCGACGGAACCCTTCCCCTCGCCCGCTCATACGAAGGCTGCGATCCTTCTTCACTCGTCGTCAGGCGAGAAGAAGGTGCCTCCCTCGAGATTATTGGTGTCGAAGCCCAGCGGGGAGGCCTTCAGCGACAGCCCCATGCCCTCAAGCTTCTCCTTGACCTCGTCGATGGACTTCATGCCGAAGTTGCGGATGTCCAGCAGATCCTGCTCGGTATGCGAGACCAGTTCGCCGATGGTATGGATTCCCTCGCGCTTGAGGCAGTTGTAGGAACGCTGCGTCAGGTTCAGGTCCTCAATCGGCACGGACATCTGCGGATCGGCCTCTTCCACCACCGGCTCGGGTCCGACTTCCACGCCCTCAGCCTGAGTGTTGAGCTCGCGGCAGAGGCCGAAGAGCTCGACCAGGGTCGACCCTGCGGATGCCACCGCGTCGCGCGGCGAGATGGCAGGCTTGGTCTCCACATCCAGGATCAGCTTGTCGAAATCCGTGCGCTGCTCGACGCGGGTGGCCTCGACCTTGTAGCTGACCTTGAGCACGGGAGAGTAGATGGAATCGACCGGGATGCGGCCAATCTCATCGTTGTCCTGCTTGTTGAGCTGGGCCTGGACGTATCCACGCCCACGCTCCACCGTAAACTCAATCTCCAGCTCGCCATCCTCGGCCAAGGTCGCGATATGCAGATCAGGATTGGCCACGGTGACACCGGCCGGCGGGGTAATGTCCCCGGCGGTGGCCTCGCCCTTGCCGCTCTTGCGCAAATACATGACCACAGGCTCGTCGTACTCGCTGGTCAGCACGATGCCCTTGATGTTGAGCAGGATCTCGGTGACGTCCTCCTCCACACCAGGCAGCGTGGTGAACTCGTGCAGGGCACCCGAGATGCGAACCGAGGTCACAGCCGCTCCCGGTATGGAGCTCAGCAGGGTACGACGCAGGGAGTTGCCCAGGGTGTACCCGAATCCGGGCTCCAGCGGCTCGATGGTGAAACGGGAGCGCTGGGCATTGACGACTTCTTCAGTAAGAGTCGGACGCTGTGCAATAAGCACTGTTGCTATCCTTTCAGCTCCGACCGGTGGTGCACTCACCGGTCTTCGCGGGTGGATTCATGGGTTTTTTAGTGCTCAGACGCGACGGCGCTTGGGAGGACGAACGCCATTGTGTGCCTGTGGGGTCACATCAGAGATGGAACCGACCTCCAGGCCTGCGGACTGCAGGGAGCGGATGGCGGTCTCGCGGCCCGAACCCGGGCCCTTGACGAAGACATCCACCTTCTTGACCCCATGCTCCATGGCCTTGCGGGCTGCGGATTCGGCGGCCATTCCCGCTGCGTAAGGAGTGGACTTGCGGGAGCCCTTGAAGCCTACGTCGCCGCCTGAAGCCCAGGCCACTACAGCACCGGAAGGATCGGTGATGGAGATGATGGTGTTGTTGAATGTTGACTTGATATGCGCCTGCCCGACCGGAACCGACTTGCGATCCCGACGACGAGGCTTGCGCGCGGCCTGCTTTGCTGCTGCCATTGATCCTCGTTTCCTTGTCACGAATAACTGATTGCTCGTGCGAATCCTCGGGGACCCTCATCCCCGCTTCGCATTCGGCCTTACTTGGTCGCCTTCTTCTTTCCGGCGACGGTGCGCTTGGGTCCCTTGCGGGTGCGGGCATTGGTCTTGGTCCGCTGGCCACGCACGGGCAGGCCCCTGCGGTGGCGCTGGCCCTGATAGCAATTGATCTGGATCTTACGGCGAATATCGGCGTCGATCTCACGACGCAGATCACCCTCGATCTTGTAGTTTCCCTCGAGGTAATCACGCAGCGTAATGAGCTGCTCGTCCGTGAGATCCTTGACGCGGGTGTCCGGATTCACTCCGGTCGCGGCAAGTGTTTCCTTGGCGCGAGTACGGCCCACACCGAAGATGTAGGTGAGGGCTATCTCTATGCGCTTCTCGTTGGGGATGTCGACTCCGGCAAGACGTGCCATTGCGATTCCTTTTTGTTCTACGCAGGTCGTGCACCGAGTCTTCCGGTCTCCCGGCCCGGGCCTGCGCACCCGGGGTTCAGCCTGTCGGCTGTGACTCAGCGCCTTTGGTGTTCGTTGCCGCTGGGAATCCGCTCAGCCCTGGCGCTGCTTGTGGCGTGGGTTTTTGCAGATCACCATGACGCGGCCGTGACGACGAATCACGCGGCAGTTCTCGCAGATTCTCTTCACACTAGGGCTGACCTTCATGGTTTTCCTTTGCTTGTGTACCTTGTTACTTGTACCGGTACGTAATCCGTCCGCGGTTCAGATCGTAGGGACTCATTTCGAGCACCACCCGATCCTGGGGCAGAATGCGGATATAGTTCTTGCGCATTTTGCCGGAAATGGTGGCCAGCACCAGGTGCTTGTTCTCGAGCTCGACGCGGAACATCGCATTGGGGAGGGCCTCGACCACACGCCCTTCCACCTCGATCACACCATCTTTTGCCATAAGCCTTCTATCCGATCCTCGGCCGGTTACACAGCGCGCCGAAAGACACGCCAAATGGCAAGTATAGCATTGATGCACCCAAAATTGGGCAATAGCGTGTTGACACGACAAAAGGGCCGTCTGAACGGCTGTCGCTCAATCAGTATAGCAGTCGTTCAGGCGGTCCGATGAGGACCCGAATCCCTCAGTCCTCAATGGCGATGTTCTGCGTGTGGTCAGCCGGCTCGATGCTGGTCTTGGGCAGGGTCACCTCCAGGGTGCCGTTGGCATAGTGGGCATGAATGTCCTCCTGGCGGACCTTGTCGCCCACATAGAAGCTGCGGGAGCAGGACCCGGTGTAACGCTCACGCCGAATCCACCGTCCCTGGTCGTCCTTGTCGCCCTGGTCACTGTTCTTCTGGGCGGAGACAATCAGGTAGCCATCCTCCAGACGCAGACCGATGTCCTTCTTGTCGAAGCCGGGCATGTCGATGGAGAGCTGGTACTGCCCGTCCTGCTCACGCACATCCGTGTTCATCAAGGGGCTGTTCAGCGCGTTCTTGGCGCCCTGACCCTGCCGACGCCCGTCACGCCAGTTGTTGAAGAAGGGATCGTCGAAGAAGTCGCCGAAGATCGAATTGTTCATCAATGCGGGAAACATAGCCATAATCGCATCTCCTGATTCTCAAAGTCAATAGTTTCTGCGGACCGGAACCCCGGGTGGACATCCTGACCTGTCCTCCCGGGCTCCCTGCCCTTCACTTTGTCCAAACCGCAGGCGCCGGGTTCCATGCCCACTGTTCACCCAAGGAATAAAAGTTGAGTCTAGGAGACTCAACTTTCGTCAGCAGTTTTGCTTGCTCGTTCTTGTTCTCTCATTCTTCGGGCCTTGAATGACCACATGCCAGACATTGCGGGCCGGAATTCTTGTGACGTAACTTTGAGACCTTTACCATAGGATAAGATTCCGCCAGCCCCCGCAGGCTCTTGAGGGCGGACCCAATCGCATGTGGACCGGACGGACCGGCCATTCCTAGTCAAAGGAGCTCAGATGCTCACCAACGAATACATCAAGCGCGTATACCAGCAGGTTGAGAAGCGCGACGGCGACCAGCCGGAATTCCTGCAGGCTGTCCGCGAAGTTTTCTCCAGCCTGGAACCCGTGGTGGAGCGGCATCCAGAGTATGAGGCCAACGGCGTGCTGGAACGTCTGGTCGAGCCCGAGCGTGCAGTCAAGTTCCGTGTGGCCTGGACCGATGACCAAGGCCATGTGCAGGTCAACCGCGGCTACCGGATCCAATTCAATTCGGCCATCGGCCCCTACAAGGGCGGCCTTCGCTTCCACCCGACCGTGACCGAGTCGGTCATCAAGTTCCTGGGCTTCGAGCAGATTCTGAAGAATTCGCTGACCGGGCTGCCTATGGGCGGCGCCAAGGGAGGATCCGACTTCGACCCCAAGGGCCGCTCGGATGCCGAGGTCATGCGCTTCTGCCAGGCCTTCATGACTGAGCTGCAGCGCCACATCGGCCAGTTCACCGACGTGCCCGCCGGCGACATCAACGTGGGATCCCGCGAGATCGGCTACCTGTTCGGCCAGTACAAGAGAATGCGCGACGAGTACTCGGGCGTGCTGACCGGCAAGGACCTGACCTTCGGCGGCTCCCTGGCCAGGACCGAGGCCACGGGTTACGGCCTGTGCTACTACACCCAGGAGGCCCTGCAGACGCTGCGCAAGGATTCCTTCCAGGGCAAGACCGTCGTCATCTCCGGTTCGGGCAACGTGGCCATCTTCGCCACCGAAAAGGCCCAGCAACTAGGCGCCAAGGTGGTAACGGCATCCGACTCCAACGGATACGTCTATGATCCCAAGGGGATTGACCTGGATGTCGTCAAGGACATTAAGCTTGGTCACCGCGGCCGAATTCGCGAGTATGCGGACCGTGTGGACTCCGCTGAGTACCACGAGGGCTGCAAGGGCGTCTGGACTGTGCCCTGCGACATCGCCCTGCCCTGCGCCACGCAGAACGAAATCGACGAGGAATCAGCAAAGACCCTGGTCGCCAACGGATGCACCGTGGTATGCGAAGGCGCCAACATGCCCTCCACCCCCGAGGCCATCCAGGTCTACCAGGATAACAAGGTGCTCTACGGACCCGCCAAGGCCGCCAATGCCGGCGGCGTGGCCGTCTCCGGCCTGGAGATGAGCCAGAATTCGCTGCGCCTGCAGTGGACCTTCGACGAAGTGGACCAGCGACTCAAGGACATCATGACTGGAATCTTCCAGAAGTCCTACCAGGCCTCCCAGGAATACGGGCATGAGGGCGACCTGATGCTGGGCGCCAACGTGGCCGGCTTCACCAAGGTGGCCGATGCCATGGTGGCCCAGGGGATCCTCTGAGATCGAACCTGATTCCTGTTCGTATAGGGCCTGACCTGCTGATTTGTGGGTCAGGTCCTTCTTTTAGTGGGCCAACTACCAGCAGCTCAGACGAAGATCAAACCGCCAGGCTCCAGTCAATGCCATCTTGCCCGTGCCTTCGCGCAGATACGAATTGCCCTGTGGCCCAATTCATCAGACAGCCAAGCACTGATCGCCGAAGTCCAGCAGCCGGTAGTGGCAGACGTTGGATGTACCCGCTCCACATGTGCCTCATGAACCAGCACGCGGAAGAAGTCTTGCCATATGAGGTTTGAGCTGGGTGAAATCAGGTTGGTTGTCGGCGAAGTTCCCAGCCATCAGCTACACTCAGGGGCGGGGCATCAGTCATGTGCCGCCCCGCCCCACTGGTTTTGCTTATTGCCGAATCAAAAAGCCCACCGTACCTTCTGCTAACGTTCGGCAATCCCAGAGTGTCTTACTCCAGTTCCAGGGCTCCGGTGTAGAGCTGGTAGTACTCGCCATGCCTGGTCATCAGCTCATCGTGATTGCCGCGCTCGATGATCCGCCCGTGGTCCAGGACCATGATCACATCGGAGTTGCGAACCGTGGAGAGCCTATGGGCGATGACGAAGACCGTCCGGCCTCGCATCAATGCGTCCATGCCTTGCTGGACCACCTCCTCGGTGCGGGTGTCGATTGAGGAAGTGGCTTCGTCCAGAATCATGGCCGGCGGATCGGCCACCGCCGCCCTGGCAATGGAGATCAGCTGTCGCTGACCCTGGGACAGTCCGCTTCCATCCCCCTCAAGAACGGTCTGGTAGCCCTGGGGAAGCATGCGGATGAAGCTGTCGGCGTTGGTCATCTTGGCAGCCTCGATACACTCTTCGTCTGTAGCGTCCAGGCGCCCATAGCGGATGTTGTCCAGGACGGTGCCCGTGAAGAGGTTGACATCCTGCAGGACGATGCCCAGGGAGCGGCGGAGGTCAGGCTTGCGGATGTTCCTCACATCGATGCCGTCATAGAGGATCTGCCCCTGCTGGATGTCGTAGAAACGGTTGATCAGGTTGGTGATCGTGGTCTTGCCGGCACCGGTGGCGCCGACAAGCGCCACCTTCTGCCCGGGCTTGGCGAACCAGGTGATGTCGTGCAGGACAGGCTTCTTCGGGTCATACCCGAAGCTGACGTCGGTGAATCGCACATCCCCCTGGAGGAGGGTGTATCGGCCGTCAGGGGAGGTGATGGCCTGGTCCTTGGCCTTCAGGGCCACATCGCGGGCATCGCCGGGAAGCTTCATGGCAGCCTCCAGCGAGCGCCTGCCGTCGTCGTCGGCCTCACGCTTCCAGGCCCAGTGCCCTGTCTCATGGTCGACAGGGGTCATGGTCCGGCCGTCCGAGGCCAGTTCGACGCTGACCAATCTGACCGTGCCCTGGTCGGACTCGACAGGCTCGTCCATCAGGTCGAAGATCCGGGAGGCGCCTGCCAGGGCCATCATGACCATGTTGAACTGCATGGAGACCTGGCCGATGGGGTTGATGAAGGAGCGGGAGAGGGTTAGAAGGGAGACGATGGTTCCCAGGGTCAGCGGCCCAGCCCCGGTCAGTCCTACATTGCCCATGCCCGCGATGCCGGCCAGACCGCCCACGATGGCCAGGATGACATAGAGCAGGTAGCCCATGTTGCCCACGACCGGCATGGTGACGTTGCCGTAGGTGTTGGCCTGGGCCGAGGCATGGAAGAGCTCCTGGTTCCTCTGCTCGAAGACCTTGGCGGTGGCATCCTCATGGTTGAAGACCTTGATGACCTTCTGCCCGTTGACGGCCTCTTCCACGAAGGCGTTCACCTGACCCAGATAGCGCTGCTGGTGAACAAAGTACCGGCCGCTTCGGGTGACCAGAACCCGGACTACCACGATCAGGACCGCCGCGAAGACCAGGGTCAGGACGGTGAAGGGGATGGAGAGCCAGAGCATGGAGATCAGGGCTGCCAAGGCGGACAGGACCGAGGAGACCATCTGCGGGAAGGACTGCGAGATGGCCTGACGGAGGGTATCCGTGTCGTTGGTGTAGCGGCTCATGGTGTCGCCATGCTCATGGGTGTCGAAGAAGCCGATGGGCAGCTCCTGCTGGTGGGCGAACATCTGGTCGCGGATGGTCTTCAGGGTGCCCTGCTCCACCTTGACGATCAGCCAGTTCCAGAACCAGGAGCAGAAGGTCCCCACTGCATAGAGGCAGCCCATCAGGATCAGGGTCCTCATCAGCGGTCCCCAGTCAGGGTCGGCGGCCCCGACCAGCGGCAGGATGTAGTGGTCGATCAGCGGCTGGAGGAAGAAGGCCGATGCCGCCTGGGCCCCGGCGCTGATGATGATGCAGACCACGATCACCGCCAGCTGCCAGCGGTAGGCCAGCAAGTAGCCCAGGATGCGACGGGTCGTTCCCGGCGCGGCCTTGTCCAGGCGGGGCTTGCGGTCCTTGAATGATCCGTCACTCATGGTCCTTGTCCTCCTCGCTCTGGTTCCTGGTCTGGGACTCGTAGATGGATCGGTACTCCTGACATGTTCGCAGGAGCTCCTGGTGGGTGCCCTTGTCGAGAATCCTGCCCTCCTCCAGGACCACGATCATGTCGGCGTCCTCCACAGAGGCCAGGCGCTGGGAGATGATGATCTTGGTGGTGTCAGGGATTTCCTGGCTGAAGGCGCGGCGGATCAGCTGGTCGGTTTTGGTGTCCACGGCGCTGGTCGAGTCGTCCAGAATCAGGATGTCGGGCTTCTTCAGCAGGGCCCGCGCTATGCACAGACGCTGTCGCTGGCCGCCAGAAAGGTTGGTGCCGCCCTCGTCCAGATAGGTCTGATAGCCATCAGGAAACTCCCGCACGAAATCGTCGGCCTGGGCCAGGGTGCAGGCGCGCACCAGATCTTCGTCCGTGGCCTCAGGGTTGCCCCAACGTAGGTTCTCGGCGATGGTCCCGGTGAACAGGACATTCTTCTGGAGCACCATGGCCACCTGGTCGCGCAGGACGGTCAGGTCGTACTGGCGCACGTCCACGCCGCCCACCTGGAGGGACCCCTCGGTCACGTCGTAGAGACGGGGGATGAGCTGGACCAGGCTGGACTTGGAGGAGCCGGTCCCGCCCACGATGCCCAGGGTGGAGCCCGAGGGAACCTGCAGGTTGATGTGGCTCAGAACGGGACGTTCGGACCGCTCCGAGTAGCGGAAGGTCACATCCTGGAAGCTGATGGAGCCGTCGGCCACCTTCATGACCGGCTTGGCGGGATCATGCACGGTGCTGACCTCGTTGAGCACCTGGCAGATGCGCTCGGCCGAGGCCTGGGAGATGACGACCATGACCACGATCATGGAGACCATGTTCATGGCCATCATGATCTGGATGGCATAGGTGACCAGGGCGGTCAAATCGCCCGTGGTCAGCCCCAGGGCGGCATTGTTTCCGGAGGCCACAATCTGGGAGGCGCCCATCCAGGATATGACCAGCAGAGAGGCGTAGATGCAGAAGTTCAACAGCGCCGGGTTCAGGCTCATGATCCGCTCGGCCTTGCAGAAGGCCCGGTAGATAGCCAAAGAAATACCGTTGAATTTGCGCTCCTCGTAGTCCTCCCGGTTGTAGGACTTGACCACCCTGATGCCCTGAAGGTTCTCGTCCACCACATTGTTGAGGTGGTCGTAGGTGTGGAAGACCCGCTCGAAGATGGGATGAACCAGCAGGGACAGGCCGATCAGACCGAAGCCCAGGATGGGGATGGCGATCAGGAAGACCAGGGATATGGGCCTGGAGATCCTATAAGAAAAGAGCCAGGCCACGATGACCATGATCGGCGCCCTGACCCCGACCCTGATGACCATCTGATAGGCGTTCTGCAGGTTGGTCACATCGGTGGTCAGCCTGGTGATGATGGACCCGGTCGAGAAGCGGTCGATGTTGGTGAAGCTGAAGGACTGCACCTTGGCGAACAGATCGCTGCGGACATTCTTGGCCAGGCCGGAAGAGGCGATGGCCGCATACCGCCCGGACATGAATCCTGAGAACAGGGAGACGGCCGAGCAGGCCAGCAGGATCAGCCCGAATTTGAAGATGGCCGGCATGGACCTCCCCGAGACCCCTTGGTCAATCAGGGAAGCCATGATGGTCGGGATCACAATCTCGAGGACGCTCTCCAAAAAAACGAAAGCCGGAGCCAGAAAACTGGCCTTCCGGTATTCGCGCAGGGAGCGCAGAATGGTTCGGATGGTGTGCTTCGGACGCGCTGGTTCCTGTTTATCCGATCTGACCACGGATGCCGTAGACCCCTTCAAATGGACCTCTTCTGTTTCTGTATTGATTGCTCTATCTTTTACGGCCAATCACCGACATGCATTTACCCTTAGCAAGAGGGCATGGATGCACCAAGGCTATCACCCTGTCCACCAGAGTGGGGCGGACGCGCATGGATTTCCGCCATCCACAAAAAGAAGCTGCCATGCCCCTCGGGGTCATGCAGCTTCTATGGCTCGCATAGTCGTATCAGCAAGTCTTACCAGTGTGTGCTGAACAAGGCACGCTTGGTCTTGCTCATTGCCTGGCATCGGTTGATTGCGCCGGCGGCAAGCCTCTCGCCTGACAAGCCATGAATTAGCGCTTGTCCAGCTGCGCGATAATCTCCTTGGATATCTTATCGACCTCGCCCTGGCCGTCCACTGCAACCAGAAGGCCACGGCTCTTGTAGGTGTTCAGCAAGGGGGCAGTCTCCTTGGCATAGATATCCAGCCGTTTGGCAATGGCCTCGGGGGTATCGTCTGCCCGACCCTCCTCCTTGGCTCGCTTGGCGATGCGCTGCATAAGAACCTCATGGTTGGCATCCAGGGCCACCACAGCCGTCAGCGGAGTGCCCAGCTCTTCGAGCATCTTGTCCAGCGCCTCGACCTGGGATGCCGAACGGGGGTAGCCGTCCAGAATCCAGCCCTGGGCCGCATCATCCATGCCCAAACGGTCCTTGACGATTGTATTGGTCAGCTCGTCCGGAACAAGCTCGCCCTTGTCGGTGTAGGCCCTGGCCTGCTTACCCAGCTCGGTTCCGTTCTTCAGGTTGTAGCGGAAAATGTCACCAGTGGATATGGCCGGAATCCCATAATGCTTGCTGAGCAAGGCCGCCTGCGTGCCCTTGCCTACACCTTGAGGTCCCATGATCAACAGTCGCTGTGCCATTCCCTATCCTTTGCTTGATGTTCTTGGTCTACAGTCCTAGGCGGACCAACCGCGAAGAACCCTCTTTACCGTATGCTAGCGGCTGCCCGCTCCAAGAGCAGGTTTCACTCGCTAAAACTCACACGAACAGTCTTCCTGACTCAGGACTAACACAAAATGGTCCGGCTCCCTGCCAGCAAGTGACAGGGCCGGACCTTCATCTGTTTGGATTGATACCACCTGCAGGTGTTCGACCGAAGGATCAGCCCTCCTTGTGGTCGCCCTCCAGCAGGAAACCGGTGTACTGGAACTGCTCGGTCTGCGCCCTGGCCTGGCGCAGGGTGTCCAGACCGACGCCGGCGATAATCAGTATGGTGGTCCCGCCGAAGGGCAGCTTGGAGTTGATCTTCAGCAGCATGATCAGCACCGTGGGAATCAGGGCCACAAAGAGCAGGTAGATGGCCCCGACCGTGTTCAGCCGGTTCATTACGTATGATAGGTACCGGCTGGTGGCCCGTCCGGCCCTGATGCCCGGGATGAAGCCGCCGTACTCCTTCATGTTGTCGGCAGTCTCGTCAGGGTTGAAAGTGATTGAAGTGTAGAAGAAGCAGAAGAAGACAATCATGACCGAGTAGAGCACGATGTACCAGACCGAGGTCGTATTGGCCATGTTGGCGTTGATCCACTTGACCCAGTTCTGATCGGACTTGCCGAACTGGGCGATAAGGGTGGGAATAGCCAGAATGGAAGAGGCGAAGATGGGGGGAATCACGCCTGACATATTGATCTTGAGCGGCAGATAGGTGGAGGACCCGCCGTACATCTTGCGGCCGATCATCCTACGGGTGTACTGGACGGGAATGCGGCGCTGCGCCAGCTCCACGTAGTCGACCAGAATCAGGATGACCACCAGGACGGTCACCACAATGCCGAATTTGACCCAGTCGCCGTTCTTGCCGTTGGTTCCCCAGCCGATGTTCCAGAGCTGCGGCAGGAAGCCGGAGCAGATGGAGATGAAGATCAGGACGGACATGCCGTTGCCAATGCCCTTGTCGGTGATCAACTCGGCCATCCACATGATCAGACCCGTGCCGCCGGTCATAATCAAAACCATGACGACCAGATTCCAAACAGAACTGTCAGGAATGACCTGTTGCTGGCAGGCCCCGTTGAAAAGCGCACCGTTGCGGGCTGTGACCAGAATGGTCGTGGACTGCAGCACGGCCAGGCCGATGGTCAGATACCTGGTGTATTCGGTCAGCTTGGCCTCGCCGGACTGACCCTCCTTGTGCAGAGCCTCGAAGCGGGGAATGACCACGCGCAGCAGCTGCACCACGATGGATGCGGTGATGTAGGGCATGATGCCCAGTGCGAAGATGGACAGCTGCAGCAGTGCTCCGCCGGAGAACAGGTTTACCAGACCGATGAAGTCCTCATTGCCGGCCGTGGTGATGCACTTCTGCACGGAAGGATAATCCACGCCTGGGGTAGGTATGAACGACCCAATGCGATAGATGATGATGATGCCAAGAACGAAGAAGATTTTCTTCCTCAGCTCCTTGGTCTTGAAGGCCTGGATTAACGTCCTCACCTAAGTTCCCTCCCTACGCGACCGCGCGTTGGTCTCGGTGCATCGCACCTTCTTGCTCCGACCAGCTTAACCGATGGTTCCGTCAAATCATGATGGCAACCGGGTCGGAAACGAATTCCGGCCCCCGCCCGCTTGGAGCGGGGAGGGCCGGAATCATCTGCCTTGCGGTCTGTCCCCTGCGAGTATCAGTTCTCGGAGACGGACCCGCCTGCGGCTTCTATCTTGCTTCTGGCCGAGGCCGAGGCCTTGACGCCCTTGAGGGTGAAAGCGGCCTTGACGTCGCCGTCACCCAGAACCTTGACAGGGCGGCCCTTGCGAACGGCTCCCTTGTTGACCAGATCCTCGACGGTGACCTCGCCGCCCTTGGGGAAGAGTCCTTCCAGGGCACCCAGGTTGACCACCTGGTACTCCTTCTTGAAGGGGCTCCTGAACCCGCGCAGCTTGGGCAGCCGCATGTACAGGGGCAGCTGGCCGCCTTCAAAGCCCGGACGGACCTGATAGCGTGCCTTGGTGCCCTTGGTGCCACGACCGGAGGTCTTGCCCTTGGACCCCTCGCCGCGACCTACACGGATGCGGTCGCGCTTGGCGCCCGGAGCCGGACGCAGGTCATGCATCTGCAGGATGGTGGGCTCTTGCTTGTCGCTGGCCATAATCAGTCTGCCTCCTCTACGTTCACCAGGTGGCGGACCTTGTCGGCCATCCCCCGGTAGACGGGGGTGTCCTCACGCAGGACGGTCTGGCCGATCTTGTGAAGGCCCAGCGACCTGACGTTCTCCTTCTGGCGGTCGGTGGCATGAGCCACGCCCTTGACCAGGGTGATCTTGATCTGCTTGGTCATCACTCACCTGCCTTCGACTGCTCGTCAGCCTTGGCCTTGGCCTCTTCGCGCTCCTTGCGCTCGTCGGCGATGCCGGCGGCACGTGCGCGCAGGAGGGAGTCGGGGGCGACCTCCTCCAGAGGCAGACCACGGCGTGCCGCGATCTCCTCGGGCTCCTCCAGCTGCTTCAGGGCAGCCACAGTGGCCCGCACCATGTTGACGGCCGTGGCCGATCCCATGGACTTGCTCAGGATGTCGGTGATGCCGGCGCACTCCAGGACGGCGCGGACCGGACCGCCGGCGATAACGCCGGTTCCGGGGGCCGCAGGCCGCAGGAGGACAGTGCCGGCCGCATCGTGGCCTATCACGGGGTGGGTGACGGTGCCGCGGATGCGGGGAACAGTGAACATGTGCTTCTTAGCGTCCAGCTGACCCTTGGAGATGGCTGCCGGAACCTCGCGGGACTTGCCGTAGCCAACGCCCACAGTGCCCTTGCCGTCGCCCACGACCACCAGAGCCGCGAAGCTGAAGGTTCGACCGCCCTTGTGGACCTTGGACACACGGTTGATGGTCACGACCCTGTCGAGCATGTCGTCACGGTCGTCGCGATCGCGACGGCCACGACGACCATCCCTGCGGCCGTCACGGGAACCGCCACGACGACCACCGCGGCGATCATCGTTCCGGTCGTTCCGGTCTCTTCTGCCACCCTGGCTGGACTGAGCGTTTGTGGAATCTTCAGTCACCTGGGTTGTTTCCTTTGTCGTTTCGTTGTCGCTCACAGTGCCAAACCTCCCTCACGGGCGCCTTCCGCAACCGCTGCGACCCTTCCGTGGTACTTGTTGCCACCACGGTCGAAGACCACGGTGGTGATGCCGGCCTTCTTGGCCTTGGCCGCGATCTGCTCGCCCACCTTGCGGGCAGCCTCGGTCTTGGTGCCCTTGAAGGAGCCGTAGTCCGAAGCCATGGTCGACTCGCTGACCAGGGTGACGCCCCTGGTGTCGTCGACGATCTGGGCGATCATGTTGCGGTTGGTCCGTGTGACCACCAGACGGGGACGCTCTGCCGTGCCGGAGACGTGCTTGCGCAGACGGGCATGGCGGCGCAGACGGGCGATCTTCTTGCCTTTGCCTAGTATCGAGACCGTCATATCACTTACCAGCCTTTCCAGCCTTGCGCAGGATGTGCTCGTCCGCGTACTTGATGCCCTTGCCCTTGTAAGGCTCGGGTGCACGCAGGGCGCGGATATTTGCCGCAGCCTGGCCGACAGCCTGCTTGTCGATGCCGGAGACGACCACTTCGTTGGCGTTCGGCGTCTCGAAGGTGATGCCCTCCGGGGGGTCGACAGTGATGGTGTGCGAGTAGCCCAGCGAGAACTCCAAGGACTTGCCCTTGGCGACCACGCGGTAGCCGGTGCCGACGATCTGCAGGTGCTTGCTGTAGCCCTTGGAGACGCCTTCGACCATGGAAGCCACGATGGAGCGGCTCAGTCCGTGCTTGGCCTTGGTGGTGCGATCCTCGTCGGCCGGGGTCATGATGATCTCATTGCCCTCGACCTTGCCGGTGATGCCATCGGGCAGCGTGTACCCGTCGGAGCCCTTGGGGCCCTTGGCGGTGAATTCCTGGCCCTTGAAGGCCACCTCCACACCTGCCGGAACGGCGATGGGGAGCTTACCAATATGCGATGCCATGTTCAGCTCTCCTTTCTCACCATACGTAGGCGACGATTTCGCCGCCGATGCCCCTGTCGAGGCATTCCTTCTGGGTCATCAGTCCCGAGCTGGTCGAGATGATGGCGATTCCCAGCCCGCCCAGGGGCATAGGCAGGGAATCCGACTTGGCGTAGCGGCGCAGACCGGGCTTGGAGACACGCTTGATGCCCTGAATGGACTGGCGTCCATCGGGACCGTACTTGAGCGTGATCTCCAGATCCTGCCCGACACGCGCCTCCTTGGCACGGTAATCGGCGATGAAGCCTTCGCGCTTGAGGATCTGCGCGATGTTCGCCTTGAACTTGGAGTACGGCATGTCGACTGTTTCATGCTTGGCCGCACTCGCATTACGCAGACGTGTCAGCATGTCTGCGATGGGATCTGTCATTGTCATGTGGGCTTATGCCCTTCCTCGCCGTGGTTTCCGCCGCCGGGCAGCAAACTGCCGCGACCGCGGACCTTCAGCGTCGATCTTTACCAACTGGACTTCGTCACACCCGGCAGCTCGCCGCGATGGGCCTTCTCGCGAAGGCAGATGCGGCACAGGCCGAACTTGCGATAGACGGAATGAGGACGACCGCAGACCTGGCAGCGCGTGTATCCACGCACCTTGAACTTCGGCTTGCGTGCCGCCTTGTTTCTCAGAGCGGTTTTTGCCATATCAGTTCTCCTTGAAGGGGAAGCCCAGCTGCTTGAGCAGCGCCCGGGCCTCCTGATCGTTCTTGGTGGAGGTCACCACGGTGATATCCATACCACGCTGGTGATCGATCTGATCAGGATCGATCTCGTGGAACATGGACTGCTCCGTGAGACCGAAGTTGTAGTTGCCCTGGCCGTCGAACTGACGGTCGCTGATGCCGCGGAAGTCACGAATGCGGGGCAGGGCCAGGGTCAGCAGACGATCCAGGAACTCCCACATGCGCACGCCGCGCAGGGTGGCGAAGGCGCCGATGGCCTGTCCCTCACGCAGGTGGAACTGCGCCACAGACTTCTTGGCCTTGGTGATCTTGGGCTTCTGGCCGGTGATGGCCGTCAGGTCCTTGACCGCGCCCTCGATCAGCTTGGAGTCACGTGCCGCGGCCCCCACGCCCATGGAGACCACGACCTTCTCGATCCTGGGCACCTGCATGGGGTTGGAGAACTTGAACTCCTTCTCCAGCTCGGGCACGATGCTCTCGCGGTACTGCTGCAGCAAACGAGGGACTGCCGGTGCTTCAACGGTGGTATCGCTCATGACAGCTCCTTGCCTGACTTCTTGGCGAAGCGGGTGCGCACGACCTTGACCTTGCCGTCACGCGCCTCCTCCTTGATGTTTACGCCGATGCGAGTCGGCTTCTTGGTCTCCGGGTCGATGACCATCACGTTTGAGCGATGGATGGGCGCCTCGGTCGGGACGATGCCCGACTCCTGACCCTGCTGGGTGGCGCGCACATGCTTCTTGACGATCTGAATACCCTCGACGATCAGACGGTCATTGGGCAGAATCCGCAGGACCTTGCCCTCCTTGCCGCGATCCTTGCCGCGGATGACCTTGACCTGGTCGCCTGTCTTGATCTTGGCTACCACTTCAGATCACCTCCGGTGCCAGGGACACGATCTTCATGAAGCGCTTGTCGCGCAGCTCACGACCGACCGGTCCGAAGATACGAGTGCCGCGGGGCTCACGGCCGGTGCCGAGGATGACCGCCGCGTTCTCGTCGAACTTGATGTAGGAGCCGTCGTGACGACGATGCTCCTTGACCGTACGGACGACGACCGCCTTGACGACCTCGCCCTTCTTGACCGACCCGCCGGGAATGGCATCCTTGACGGTGGCGACGATCACGTCGCCAATGCCGGCATAGCGTCGCTTCGACCCGCCGAGCACGCGGATGGCCAGGATCTCCTTGGCACCCGTGTTGTCGGCGACCTGAAGCCGCGATTCCTGCTGAATCATTGATTCTCCTTAGCCGCGCTGGTTCTCCGCAGACACCCCGCGACAAGGCGGGATGAAATGCGGAGCCTGGCCGAACTTGTTACTTGGCGCGCTCGACGATGGAGTCGAGACGCCAGCGCTTGGTCTTGCTCAGAGGACGGGTCTCCATGATACTCACGAAGTCGCCCACATGGGCCTCGTTCTTCTCATCATGGGCCTTGACCTTGCGGTTGCTGCGGACGACCTTGCCGTACAGGGGGTGGGTCGAACGCTGCTCCAGCTCTACGGTGATGGTCTTGTCCATCTTGTCGGACACGACGTAGCCGCTGCGAACCTTGCGGAAGTTGCGCTCCTGCTTGTCAGCCATGCTTACTTCTCCTCAGCTTTGCTCTCGGCCTTTGCTTCGGCGGGCTCCTGGCTGATGCCCAGCTCGCGCTCACGCAGGACGGTGTACATCCTGGCGATGTCGTGCTTGACGGCCTTGAGGCGGGAGGTGTTCTCCAGCTGACCGGTGGCCGACTGGAAGCGCAGGTTGA
The DNA here is from genome assembly GCF_007559275.1 of Bifidobacterium apousia. GTDB lineage: Bacteria > Actinomycetota > Actinomycetes > Actinomycetales > Bifidobacteriaceae > Bombiscardovia > Bombiscardovia apousia. Next base: position 477,597 of record NZ_VMHK01000001.1, on the reverse strand, counting down.
ACAGCTCTTCCTTGGACTTCTTCAGGAAATCCTCGATCTCCGCATTGGTCTTTTCATTCAGATTCTTGATGGAATACTCGGCTGTTCCGACTGACATCAGATGTCACCGCCTTCACGTGCAATAATCCGGCACTTCATGGGAAGCTTGTCAGTAGCGCGGCGAAGGGCCTCGCGGGCCACATCCTCGCTCACGCCGCCGATCTCGAAGAGCACCCGGCCGGGACGGACATTGGCCACCCAGAACTCGGGCGCGCCCTTGCCGGAACCCATTCGGGATCCCAGGGCGTGCTTGGTCAGGGGACGATCCGGGAAGACCGTGATCCAGACGCGGCCACCACGCTTGATGTACCTGGTCATGGCGATACGGGCCGCCTCGATCTGCCGGTTGGTCAGGTAGGCCGGAGCCAGGGCCTGGATGCCGTAATCGCCGAAAGCGATCTCGTTTCCGCCCTTGGACATGCCCGAACGACCCGGACGATGCTGCTTGCGGTATTTAGTCCTCTTTGGGATAAGCACGGCTCACTCCTTTGCTTCGGTTGCGACGGGGGCCGAGGCGGTCTGCTCCTGAGCCGCCGCTGGCGGCGCGGCCACACCGCTGTTCTGCTTGGCTGCATCCTGCTCGCGGCGGGTGCGTCCCTCAGAGGGACGAACACCACGACGGGGACGACGATCGCCACGCCGACCGGGGCGGTTGTTCTGCTGAGCCTGCTGCTCCTCGAACTGACGCTCGGTCATGTCGCCCTTGTAGATCCATACCTTGACGCCGATGCGGCCATAGGTGGTCCTGGCCTCGAAGAAGCCGTAATCGATCAGGGCGCGGAGCGTCTGCAGGGGCACGCGGCCCTCGCGGTAGAACTCCGAACGGCTCATCTCGGCTCCGCCCAGGCGGCCGGACAGCTTGATCCTGATGCCCTTGGCTCCGGCGCGCATGGCATCCTGCTGAGCCTTGCGCATGGCCCTGCGGAAGGTGACGCGGTTGGTCAACTGCTCGGCGATGCCCTGAGCCACCAGCTGGGCATCGATGGAGGCGTTCTTGACCTCGAAGATGTTCAGCTGGACCTGCTTGCCGGTGATCTTCTCCAGCTTGGCGCGCACGCGCTCGGCCTCGGCGCCGCGACGGCCGATGACGATGCCCGGCCGGGCGGTGTGGATGTCGACGCGCACACGGTCGCGGGTCCGCTCGATGACGATCTTGGAGACGCCTGCGCGCTCCAGATCCTTGTTCATCTCCTTGCGGATCTTGTCATCCTCAAGGACGAAGTCGCTGTAACGCTCCCCCGCCTTGTTGGAGTCGGAGTACCACTTGCTGCGGTGCTCCTCGGTGATGCCGAGTCGGTACCCAAACGGGTTGATCTTCTGCCCCATTATCGGGCTCCTTCCTTGTCGGCCACCACGACGGTGATGTGGCTGGTCCGCTTGTTGATGCGGGCCGCACGACCCTGGGCGCGGGCTCGGAACCGCCTCAGGGTGGTGCCCTCGTCCACGTAGGTCTCACGAACCATCAGCTCGTTCTCGCGGAAGGGCTGGTTGGCCTTGTCCGCCTTGACACGCGCGTTGGCGATGGCGCTCTCCAGGCACTTGCGAACCGGAACGGCCGCGTCCTGGGGGGCGAACTTCAGAATGGTCACGGCCTCGGTCGCCTGCTTGCCTCGGATGAGGTCGACGACGCGGCGAGCCTTGCGAGGCGTCACGCGAACGTGACGTGCAATTGCCTTAGCTTCCATGTGTCTCTACTCTCCCTCGCCTCAGCGGCGTGCTTTCTTGTCGTCCTTCACGTGACCCCTGAAGGTCCTGGTGGGGGCGAATTCGCCGAGCTTGTGGCCGACCATGGCCTCGGTGACGAAGACCGGGACATGCTTGCGGCCATCGTGCACAGCAAAAGTGTGCCCGATGAAGTCCGGGGTGATCATGGAACGACGGGACCAGGTCTTGATGACGTTCTTGGTGCCCTTCTCGTTCTGCTCGTCGACTTTCTTCTGCAAGTGGGCGTCGACGAATGGGCCCTTCTTGATGCTACGAGTCATCTTTCCGACACTCCCTTACTTGCGGTTCTTACCATTTGGACGACGACGCACGATCATCTTGTTGGAGGCCTTCTTGGGCCTGCGGGTGCGAACCTCGCCCTTGCCCCAGGGAGACACTGGCGGCTTGCCGCCACGAGTACGTCCGCCATGCGGGTGGTCGACCGGGTTCATGGACTCACCACGGGTGATGGGCCTGCGACCCATCCAGCGGGCACGTCCTGCCTTGCCGAGCTGGACGTTGGCGTGGTCGTTGTTGCCGACCTCGCCCACCGTTGCACGGCAACGGGAATCGACGTTGCGGATTTCGCCGGAGGGCATACGCAGCTGGGCGTAGGCCCCGTCCTTGGCCACCAGCTGGACGGCAGCGCCGGCCGAGCGGGCGATCTTGGCGCCGCCCAGGGGCCGCAGCTCAATGGCATGGACGATGGTGCCGGTGGGGATGTTGCGCAGAGGCAGGTTGTTGCCGGGCTTGATGTCGGCCTGGGGACCGGTCTCGATGACGTCACCCTGCTTAATGCCCTGCGGGGCGATGATGTAGCGCTTCTCGCCGTCTGCGAAGTGCAGAAGGGCGATGCGGGCCGAGCGGTTGGGATCGTATTCGATCTCAGCCACCTTGGCGGGCACGCCGTCCTTGTCCCAGCGACGGAAGTCGATGAGGCGGTACTGGCGCTTGTGTCCGCCGCCGCGGTGACGGCTGGTGACGCGGCCATAGGAGTTGCGTCCGCCGGTCTTGCTCAGCTTGCGAACCAGCGACTTCTCGGGCTTGGAGCGCGTGATTTCGGCGAAGTCCGAAACCGAGGCGTTGCGACGGCCCGCGGTCGTCGGCTTGTATGTACGGATAGCCATAATCTAGTTCTTCCTTAACTTTTCTCGGCTAGCCTTCAGTTGTTGGTACCGAAGACATCGATCGACTGGCCCTCGGCCACCTTGACGATGGCGCGCTTCTCGGCGGCGCGACGACCCCAGCCTGTACGGGTCCGGGTCCGCTTGCCCTGCCGATTGAGGGTGTTGACCGATGTGACCTTCACATTGAAGATCTGCTCGATGGCCTGCTTGATGGCGACCTTGTTGGCATCAGGGTCCACCACGAATGTGTACTGGCCGCGGTCCGAGTTGGCGTAGCTCTTCTCGGAGACGACCGGGCGCAGAATGATGTCGTGTGCTGGCTTGTGAATAGCTGCCATGAAAATCAGGCCTCCTTGACGGTCTCGGACTTGGCGCCGCCCTTGACAGCCAGGAAGGCATCGAAGCCATCCTTGCTGAAAACGACATCCTCGGCCGTGACCACATCGTAGGTGTTGAGCTGATCGGCGAAGAGGACATGGACGGTGGGCAGGTTCCTGACGGAGAGCCACTCGTTGATGTTCTCGCGGGACAGCACGACGGTGGTGAATCTGTTGTCGACCAGGGGCAGCAGGGCTGCTTTGGCGGCCTTGGTAGACGGGGTCTCGCCAATGCCGAAGTCGACCACGTGCACGCGCCCGGCGTTGACCCGGTCGGACAGGACGTAGCGCAGGGCTGCGGCCTTCATCTTCTTGGGGGTGCGCTGGGAGTAGTCACGCGGCTGCGGGCCGTGGACAATAGCGCCACCAGTCCACTGGGGAGCACGGATGGAGCCCTGACGAGCGCGTCCGGTGCCCTTCTGCTTCCAAGGCTTGCGGCCGCCGCCGGAGACGGTGGACCGGGTCTTGACCGAGTGCGTGCCCTGGCGGGCTGCAGCCAGCTGGGCGACGACCACCTGGTGGATCAGCGGCACGTGCGAGCGGACATCCTCCTCGGCAATGCCGAAGATCTGCTCGGGTGCATCCACGGTCCCGGTGTTCTTGCCCTGGGCGTCGGTGATGTTCAGAGTCAACTTAGCCATGGTTTCAGGCTCCCTTCACTGCCGAACGAACCAGGACGATGGCGCCGCGGGGCCCGGGCAGGGCACCCTTGATGGCGATGACGCCCTTCTCGGCATCTGCGGAGACGATGGTCAGGTTCTGGACGGTCGAGGTGTCGTGGCCCATGCGGCCGGCCATCCGCTTCCCCTTGAGGATGCGGCTGGGGGTGGCGCATGCGCCGACAGAACCGGGACGACGCTCGTTCTTGTGCGAGCCGTGGGTGCGGCGATAGGACTTGAAGCCCCAACGCTTGATGGTGCCGGCAAAGCCCTTGCCCTTGGTGGTGCCGGTCACATCGACCTCGCTGCCCTCAGGCAGCAGGTCCAGGCCCAGCTCCTGGCCGGGCTGATAGCTGTCGGCATCGGCGGTGCGAACCTCAACCAAGTGACGACGCGGGGTCACTCCGGCCTTGGCGAAGTGGCCAGCCAGCGGCTTGGTCACCTTGGTGGGGTCGATCTGCCCGTAGCCGATCTGGATGGCCTGGTAGCCGTCCTTCTCCTGGTTCTTGACCGCGGTCACCACGTTGGTAGACACATCCACCAGGGTCACCGGGACGAAGAAGCCGTTCTCGTCCCAGACCTGGGACATGCCCAGCTTGCGGCCCAGGAGAGCCTTGCGGTTCCTCTGCTCTTCAGCCATGCGGTTTCCTCCTCCCCTACAGCTTGATCTCAATGTTGACGTCCGCTGGCAGATCGATATGCATCAGCGAATCCACAGCCTTGGGCGTGGGATCCACGATGTCGATCAGACGCTTGTGGGTGCGCATCTCGAAGTGCTCGCGGGAGTCCTTGTACTTATGAGGAGAACGGATGACAACATACACGTTCTTCTCAGTCGGCAGCGGAACGGGGCCAACCACAGTTGCGCCCGCGTTCGTCACCGTCTCGACGATCTTCTTCGCCGATTGGTCGATGACCTCATGGTCATAGGACTTTAGCCTGATGCGGATTTTCTGTCCCGCCATTGCCGTCCGCCCTTTCTAGCGATCTATGAACTGATTACCCAGTCTGTTTCGAGGGCACGGAACGACAGCCGCAGGAGACATTCCTCCCGACAGGCCTCAGCCGGATCCATGCGCAGCCGTGGAGAATCCCGTGGGGATGGGACTCCTCGCTGCACCCGCTATTGTGATTGACAAAATGCGAGCCCAAAACAGGCAACTTTCTTATTAAAGCACGAGGGTTCCCCTAGAAGAATCCGGGCGTGTCGCTCCGCTTCCAGGGGAACCCTCTGCTCAATTCCAGCCCTGTCAGGCCCGCTGGGAGGCCTCCTGGACCACATCCTCGCCCTGGCGGGCAACCCTCATCCGGTGGCCCTCCTCCTGGCTGACCCCGTAGTAGGCAGCCACGGCGATGTCCTTCATGTCTTCAATCAGCGGAATGCGGGGGTTGGCGGGCGTGCACTGATCCTCATAGGCGCGCATGCCGATCTGATCCAAGGACTGCCAGTAGAGGTCCTCGTCCACCCCTGCGGCCTGGAAGGAGGCATCCATGCCCAGGCGCTCGTCCCTGTAGGATTCCACCGCACGGGCCAAGAGCTCCACGCCCTCCTCGGGAGTAGCGGATTCGATGCCCAGCACATGGGCCATCTGCCTGTAGCGCTCCGGGGCCACATACTCGCTGTACTTGGGCCAGCTGGTGGGCTCGTCCGGGATGCGTCCGTTGTAGCGGATCACGTAGGGCAGGAGGATGGAGTTGGCCCGCCCATGGGCCACGTGGCAGAGGGCTCCGATGGTATGCGCCATGCCGTGGCACATGCCCAGGAAGGCCGAACCGAAAGCCATCCCAGCCATGGTCGCCGCATTGTGCATCTTCTCCTGGGCGCGCACCTTGGCCTCGCCGCCGGCGGTGCCCACGGCAGGCTCCAGGTTGTCCCAGATCAGCTTGGCCGCGTGCAGGGCCATGGCGTCGGTGTAGTCATTGGCGTAGACCGAAACGAAGGCCTCCATGCAGTGGGTCAGGGCATCGAAGCCCGAGTCGCAGGCCAGCCTCTTGGGCTGGGTGCGGGCCAGTACCGGATCCACGATGGCCACGCTGGGAGTAAGGGCATAGTCGGTGATGGGGTACTTGTATCCGGTTTTATGGTCAGTGATGACCGCAAACGGGGTGACCTCCGAACCCGTGCCTGAAGAGGTGGGAATGCAGACCAGCCTGGCCTTGGTGCCCAGGGGCGGAATCTTGAAGGCCCGCTTGCGGATGTCGAAGAACTTCTCTCGAACATCGGCAAAGGAGATCTCCGGATGCTCATAGAGCAGCCACATGATCTTGGCCGCGTCCATGGGGCTGCCGCCGCCCACGGCGATAATGGTGTCGGGGCCGAACTCATCGCGCATCATGGCCGCACCGCGCTCCACCGTCTCGACGCTGGGCTCCGGCTCTACGTAGTCGATGATGCGGAAGGTGACGGGCTCGGACCTGGCCCGCAGCTGATCGATGATCTTGTCGACGATCCCCAGCTGCTCCATGACCTTGTCGCATACGATGACGGCCCGGCGGATGCCGAACATGTCGCGCAGGTAGCGGACGGAGTTGGGCTCGAAGTAGGTCTTGGGGGGCACCTTGAACCACTGCATGTTGTTGTTCCTCCGCGCGATCCGCTTGATGTTGATCAGATTGACCGCCTGAACGTTGCCCGAGACCGAGTTGCCGCCGTAGGAGCCGCAACCCAGGGTCAGGGAGGGGGCGATGGCATTGTAGATGTCGCCGATGCCGCCCAGGGAGCTGGGCTGGTTCCAGACGATCCGGCAGGCGTGCATGCGCTGGCCGTACTCGCGCACCAGCCTCTCGTCGTCGGTGTGGATGGCTGCCGTGTGCCCGGCGCCGTAGCGCAGCATCTGCTCGCAGAGGGAGAAGCCCTCGTCCTTGTTGCGAGCCTTGAGCACGGCCTGAACCGGAGCCAGCTTCTCCAGGGTCAGGGGTTCCATGGGGCCGACCTGGTCGCATTGGGCTGCCAGGATGGTCGCGTCCTCGGGGATCTCGAACCCGGCTTGACGGGCGATGAACTGTGGAGACTTGCCCGGAACCTCGGAATTGAGCCTAGGAGCGGGAGCGTCGGCACCGGCATGGGCCCGCACGCCGAACATGTACTCCTCCAGCTTGGCCTTCTCCTCGGGATTGACGAAGTAAGCCTTGCGCCGCTTCATCTCCTCGATCACCCGGTCATGCACATCCTGATGAGCGATGATAGCCTGCTCTGTGGCGCAGATCATGCCGTAGTCGAAATGCTTGGACAGGATCAGGTCGTTGGCGGCCCGGGGCACGTTGACCCTGCGATCCACATAAGCCGGGGCATTGCCGGCTCCCACACCTAGGGCAGGCTTGCCCGAAGAGTAGGCGGCCTTGACCATGCCGGGGCCGCCGGTGGCCAGTATGGTGGCCACACCGGGATGCTGCATCAGGGCGCCGGTGGCCTCGACTGAAGGGTGCTCGATCCACTGGATGCAATCGCGCGGAGCGCCTGCCTCAATGGCCGCGTCGCGGACGATCCGGGCCGCCTCCACCGAGCAACGCTGGGCGTAGGGGTGGAATCCGAAGACGATGGGACAGCGGGTCTTCAGGGCCAGCAGTGATTTGAAGATGGCAGTCGAAGTGGGATTGGTCACCGGAGTCACGCCAGCCACGACCCCCACCGGCTCGGCCACCTCGATGATGCCGTCCACGTCGTTCTCGCTGATGATGCCCACGGTGCGCTGCCTGGCCAGGTAATTGGTCACATGCTCGCAGGCGAAGATGTTCTTGGTGGCCTTGTCCTCCACCAGGCCGCGTCCGGTCTCCTCCACGGCCATCTGCGCCAGCGGCAGGTGCTTGTTCAGGGCCGCGATCGAAGCCTTGGCCACGATCCGATCAACTTGGCCCTGGTCGAGCTCTTCAAAGGCGCGCAAAGCCGACTGTGCGCGGACGACCAGGGCATCGACCTCCCTGCGGGCCATCTCACCACTGTCCGCCCGGACTTCTTTCCCGCCAGCTGCCGGCTCCTGTACTTGATGCTCATGCTTTTGCTTCTGCATTCCAGCCACGATATTGGCCCTCCTCATGTTCCGCGGATGCCGGTCAGAACGGCAGACAGTCTCAGACCGTGCCAGTCCACGAAGGACATCCGTCATAACGTGACGAAAGTCACAATATAGACCAGAGGGGTCACCATTGAGCCCCAGGATGAGCGAACGTTCGCTTGAAGCGTGTCGTGTGGGAATTCGTGGTTTTTCTGGTCATTTTCCGCACGCCAACGTGCGCTTTGCCGTTCGCTTCTGCAGGGACCGTCAAAGCATGAAAAATCCCCGAGGTCTGTGAACCTCGGGGATGGAAGAAACTGTGAACGTCAGCGCTTGGAGAACTGCGGGGCGCGACGGGCCTTGTGCAGACCGGCCTTCTTGCGCTCCACCACGCGGGCGTCACGGGTCAGGAACCCGGCCTTCTTCAGGGCAGGACGGTTGGCGTCCCGGTCTATGGCGTTCAGGGCGCGTGCAACGCCCAGACGGACTGCGCCAGCCTGGCCGGTCACGCCGCCGCCCTCGACGCGCACGACCACGTCGAACTTGTTCTCAAGCTTGAGCAGCACGATCGGCGAGTTGACCTCGCGCTGGTGCAGCTTGCTGGGGAAGTACTCCTCCAGGGTGTGTCCGTTGATGCTCCACTTGCCGGAGCCCGGGATCAGACGGACACGGGCGACGGCCTCCTTGCGGCGGCCGGTGCCGTAGCCCGGCTCGATGGCGGAGGTGCCGGTGCCTGCGCCGGCGTTGGTCTCGGAAGTGTAGGAAGCGCTGGTCTCCTCGGCCTCAAGAACCGCGGAGCTGTTGTTGTTGTCAGCCATGGTGATTATCTCCTCTGGTCCTACTTGGCCTGCTGGGCGACCTGATGGATCTTGTACTCAATAGGCTGCTGCGAGGTGTGAGGATGCTCCTCGCCTGCGAAGACCCGCAGCCTGGTCAGCTGGACCTTGGCCAGCTTGTTCTTGGGCAGCATGCCCTTGACCGCCGTCGTGATGATGCGCTCGGGGTTGTGCTCCATCAACTGCCCGTAGGAGTCGCGACGCAGACCGCCAGGGCGGCCGGAGTGGGTGTAGAGCACCTTGTCGTTCTTGTTGCCCGTCAGCACCATCTTGGACGCGTTGATGACGATGACGTTGTTGCCGGAGTCGGCGTATGGCGCATAGGTGGGCTTGTTCTTGCCGCGCAGCAGATCGGCCACCTGGGCTGCCAGACGCCCCAGCACCACACCGGAGGCATCGACGATATACCAGTCATGTGTCAGATCGGCTGGTTTCGGGGTGAAAGTCTTCACGATTCAACCTTTTCCTTGCATTGTGTTTCGGGCTCTCCGCGCCGCATGCTGCCATGCTGGCCGAAAGCCATGTATTCCGTGGGCTCCCTGAAAGTCCTAGACGGCGAGTGGGAAAAGCGCTTTGAGGACCCCTTAGGGAAACACAACAATCCATTATTGTAACGCCTGAGTGCCGTTCGTCAAAATTCGCGTCGGCCCTAGTTTCAGCGGGAGGCGGCTGCCCGTGCCACCTGCCCGTCCGGATCCTTGCGCAGAGCCTCAAGGGTCGCCTGCCCGGTGTTGGGATTCAGGGCCACGGCCCGGCGCACCATGGCGGCCAGCACGTGGGGGGCATCCTGCTCGTCGCGAGTGCCCAGAGCCCCTAGAAAGTCGAGGGTATCGGCATCGGTGCGCTCGTCCTGGGCGCCCTCCAGACGCATTTTCCAGGAGGTCATGGGGTTGGTCAGCGCGGCATCCCTGACACCGGCGTCCTCGTCCTTGGTGAGCAGACCGGCCAGCCAGTTCTTGTCGTCCTTGTTGGCGGCCACCGCCCGGCGGACCTCAGGGCTGGAATCCTGGGAGAGCTTGACCAGGATATTGGGGAAAGGCATGGTCTGTGCCAGGTAGACCCTGTCCTCCACGGGCGTATGCTCATTGCCGGCCACCGCCTCCAGCAGTGCCGTGAAGCGTGAGAAGGCGGCCTGGTCGGACCTGTCGGGCAGAGGGCTGCGGGCGAACTCGTGCAGCTCGGCCGTATCCGTGGAGTGCCTGAGCCTTTCATAGAACACGGTCAGGGCCTCGTGGGGCTTGCCGGCTGATGGGGATTCGGTTTCCGGTTGGTCCTGGGGATTGGTCATGCGGCCAGCTTAGGTCGTCTCCTTGATATCAGACCCGGCCCGGGATCCCCTCTAGCATGGAGATAATGCAAGCACCGAGGAGACGATAGGCATAGGAGGCAAGCCGATTTGCTCACCATACTGGATACGCCGCAGAAACCGGCTACGGGCTCTCTGACCGAGCGGAAGTCCGAGTTCATCGGCCAGGCCTGCCATGTGGAGGACCAGGAGGCAGCCATGGCCTTCGTCCAAGAGGTTCGTTTACAGCACCCCAAGGCCCGGCACGTCTGCCACTGCGCGATCTGGGGACCGGAGGGCCGCACCAGCGAACGCATGAGCGATGACGGGGAGCCCTCCGGGACGGCCGGCAAGCCCATGCTTGAGGTCATGCGTCGGCAGGGACTGACCGACTGCGTCCTGACGGTGACTCGTTACTTCGGGGGGATTCTCCTCGGGTCAGGGGGGTTGATCCGGGCCTACTCCTCAGCAGCCTCCCTGGCGCTCAAGGCGGCAAAGCAGGCACGTGTGCTCCCGACCCAGCGATTCGCGATCACCGTGGACTATCCAGAGTACGATCCTCTGCGCCGTCTGATCCGCACCTCCGGGGGGCACGTGGAGACCGAGGACTTCACTGACAGGGTCCGATTGACCTACGCCCTGGAGCCCGCCGCTGTGCCAGCCTTTCATGGTCGGCTGGACGACCTTCTGCAGGGCCGTGCCCAGCCGAGCGCGTTGGGCCAAGGCCGCAGGCTGATTCCCCAGTAATGAATAAAACCGGCGATCGTGCAAGATCAGCGATCACCGGTCATCAGGCGGAGACGAGGAGATTCGAACTCCTGGACCGCTTGCGCAGTCAACACCTTAGCAGGGTGCCCCTTTCGGCCACTCAGGCACGTCTCCATGCAGGCTCCCGATCCAGGGTCCGAGCCCCATAGTTTCGAGAACAAAACAATAGAATACCATGATTGACCGACCTGACTCGCCGGTGCGGCAGGATGCAATACAGCACAGGACAGATTCATCCATTTTCATGGATAAAAACCAGAGATGTGAATCTTTTCCAAGAATTTGCGTTTGAGAATAATTTATCGCATGTTCCTCTGGGACCCCCTTATATCATGGAGCCATGAGTACCGCACCAAGGCTTGCAGCCGCCAAGAAAGACTGGGGACATGACGAGACCGGCTGCACGGTGCTGCACATTGACATGGATGCCTTCTACGCCTCCTGCGAAGTCGCCCGACACCCTCAATTGCAGGGCCGGCCGGTCATCATCGGCACCGGACGGCGGTCGGTGGTCTCCGCAGCCAGCTATGAAGCCAGGGCTTTCGGCATCAACTCGGCCATGCCCCTGGCACGTGCCGAGCGACTGTGCCCTCAAGGGGTGTTCCTCCCGGTCGACATGACCTATTACCGGAATATCTCACGAAGGATATTTGATACGGTTTTCTCACGAATTACTGATCAGATCGAGCAGGTCTCAGTAGATGAATGCTATATGGACGTGTCCGGGGCGCTCATGCGCTGGGGCATGCCCACGGCCATCGCCCGGTGGATTCGAGCCAGCGTGGCCCGACAATTCCACGTGACCTGCTCGGTGGGCATCGCCACCAACAAGCTGGTAGCCAAGATGGCCTCCACCAACGCCAAGCCCGACGGCATGCTGCTGATCCCCAAGGCCCGGCAGGCCGAGTTCGTCCAGCTGATGCCCCTGCGCGGCATCCCCGGCATCGGACCGGCCCTGGAGAAGCGGCTCAACGCCTGGGCCATCAAGGATGTGGCCGACCTGGCCACCATGAGCGAGCGGGATCTGACACGGGCCACAGGTTCGAGCCTGACAGCCAGGAAGCTGGCACAGGCCTCACACGGACTGGACGACGATCCGGTCCAGCCGCGAGCGCCAGAGAAATCCCTAGGCGCGGAACGCACCTTTCTGCACGACACCACCAGCATGAAGCAGGTCTGCGACCTCCTGCGCGTCTGCAGCAACGAAGTGGCCACCGGACTGCGATCGCATGACCTGATCGCCCGAACCATCACCGTCAAACTCCGCTTCGATGATCTGCGCTATATGACCAAGGCCCACACCCTGGAGACACCGGTCAACTCAGCCAACCGCATCTATCCGCAAGCAGTCGGTCTGCTGAAGGCCATGCTGGGGCTGCCCGATGGCGTGCCCATGGACACACCCCTACCCAGGTTGATCCGCCTGGCCGGCGTCAGCGCATCCGGCCTGAGCCGGGTGGAGGACACGCCCATCCAGCCGTCCTTGGACGACATCATCCACGAGAGCAAACGTAGCACCGGCAGCGAGGCCCAGCGCCTGGACCAGGCAGAGGCCACCATGGACTCCATCAGGAACCGCTACGGCAAGGGCTCGGTCAGCATGGGCCTCTAAGCGGCGCTCCGCAGACGCCCCAAGGCCAGCTCCAGCTGCTCGTCATTGATGGTTGACGAGAACCGCAGATAGCGGCCATCCCCGTAGAACTCCCCGGGACTAGCCAGAATGCCCAGACGGGACAGGTCTGCCATATCGGCCCAACAGTCTCCCGAGCGGGCTGGTGCCCAGATATAAAGGCCGCCCTGAGGCATGACGGCATCGTATCCGTAAGCTCCGAGAGCTTCAGTCAGGGCATGCAAGCGACGAGCGTAGACATCGCGCTGGGCCATCACAGCCTCGCCATCCTCCAGAGCGGCCCGCATAGCCCCTTGCACTGGACCTGGCACAATCAGTCCCACCTGCTTGCGGTAGGCGGTCATGGCCTCCACCAGCTGAGCATCGCCAGCCACCAGGGCCGCCCTGTATCCGGCCATGTTGGACTGCTTGCTCATTGAGTACAGGCAGAGTATCCCGCTGGCATCGCCGCCGCAGACTTCAGGCTCCAGGATGCAGGGCGAGGCGGGGATCGGCGCATCCTGCCCCGTTTGGTCCGGCCCAGACCAATGCAACAAGGCATAGCACTCGTCGCTCAGAACCGTGGCCCCTATCGAACGGGCCGCCCGTACAATCCTGGCCAAGCCGGTTCGGTCGATGATCTGCCCGCCGGGGTTGCCCGGCGAATTGATCCATATGGCTCGCACGCCGGGCAGGTCCACCCATGAATCCGTGTCAGCCGGATCCTTCACGGTCGTCACCTGGGCCCCGGCCAGCTGGGTTCCGATGGCATAGGTGGGATAGGACACCGCCGGTTGCACCACCCGGTCCCCCGGCCCCAGATGCAGAAGGGAGGCCATGAGCGCCACCGCTTCCTTGGATCCGACCGTGGGCACCAGATCCGCTCCCAAGGCATCCAAATCGACCCCGCGACAACGACGGAACCAGTCGGCTGCGGCCTGCCTCAGGAGACCATCACCGGCAGTCTTCGGGTAGCCTCGTGCCTGGCCATCATCCGCAGCAGCCGCCAAGGCCTCCCTGACCGACCTGGGTACAGGGTCCACCGGCGAACCCACCGACAGGTCGACCAGACCGCCGGGGCATTGCTCGGCACGCCGCCGATAGGAGTCAATCCTTGACCAGTCGTAGGGGGATGCGAAAGAGTGGAAACCCATGGTCCGCCTTTCTCCTATAAGTAAGCCGCGGTGGGATGGCTCCCATCCGCGGCTCGTCAGCCTTCATCGACTACTTGTTGGGTGGCAGGGCTGCCACACCCTCCGGATCATGATCGTAGGGACCGACCGCAGCGGCGCCGCCGGCATCCCCCACCTGGGCGAAGAAATCAGTAGCCGCATCCTTGTACCAGGTCCACTCCTCGGGCAGGTCGTCCTCGTAGAAGATGGCCTCCACCGGGCAGACCGGCTCGCAGGCGCCGCAGTCCACGCACTCGTTGGGGTTGATGTAGAGCGAGCGGACGCCCTCGTAGATGCAGTCCACTGGGCATTCATCCACGCAGGCCTTGTCCTTGACGTCCACGCAGGGCTGAGCGATGACGTAGGTCATGGGTTACCTCCTGAGTATGCGAATACTCACTTTACACTGCAGCGCCGACGCTCCGGGTCAGTCCAGACCGGCCTGGGTGGCCTCGGATATCTTCCCGCTGAGCTGATGACGGCCGAGCAGAGAGTGCCGGTAGGAATAGGCGAAGTAGATGGCCAGTCCTGCAGCCAGCCAGACCACGAATCGAATCCAGGTCAGCACGGTCAGGTTGAGCATGAGCCAGAGGCAGGCCAGGGCGATCAGTATGGGAACCCAAGGGTTGCCGGGCATCTTGAAGGACCGGGGCAGGTCAGGCCGGCGCTTGCGCATGATGGGCAGGGAGATGGCCACCAGCAGGAAGGCCGAGAGCGTGCCGATGTTGACCATGTCGGACAGGACGTCTATGGGGAAGCAGGAGGCCACCACAGCCACCACGATGCCGCCCAGGATCTGAATGCGGGCCGGCGTGCCATGACGGCCGGTGCGGGAGAGGGCACGTGGAAGGAGCCCGTCGCGGCTCATGGCGAAGATGATGCGGGTCAGCCCCAGCAGGAGCACCATGACCACAGTGGTCAGCCCCACCACGATGCCGAAGGAGATGATCTTGGCAGCCCAGGGAGCCCCGACCATCTCGAAGCCGGTGGCCAGTGAGGGGTTCTTGGCCTTGGCCAGATCCTTGTAGGAGACCATGCCGGTGGTGACGATGGCGACCAGGATGTACAGGGTGATGACGATCAGCATGCCCAGGCCGATTCCACGAGGAATGGTCTTATGGGGTTCCTTGGCCTCCTCGGAGGTGGTGGCGACAATGTCGAAACCTACGAAGGCGAAGAAGACCAGGGCTGCGCCTGAGAGGATGCCGGGGATACCGTAGATGGTGGGCTGCATGCCTGAAACCCACTGCCAAAGGGGCTGGCCCATGATGCCCGGCACGCTGGCCCCCGGAACGGCAGAAGCCGGCTCAGAAGGCGGGATGAAGGGCCGGTAGTTGTCCAACTTGACGTAGAAGAAGCCCACTACGATGACGAAGACCACGATGCCGATCTTGAGGACGGTCAGGGCGCCGTCGAACCGGGCTGAAAGCTTGGTGCCCAGGACCAGCAGGACCGTGAAGAGGGTGACGACCGCCAGCGGGGCCAGATCCACATCCAGGCCGCCCAGATGGAAGCTGGAGCTGAAGGAGGTGCCGCCCATCAGATGGATGAAGTCGTTCAGGTAGACGCCCCAGTACTTGGAGATGACCGAGGCGGCCATGAGCATCTCCAGAATCAGGTCCCAGCCGATGATCCAAGCCACCAGTTCGCCCATGGTGTTGTAGGTGAAGGTGTAGGCCGAGCCTGAAACCGGGATCATGGAGGCGAACTCCGCGTAGCACATGACGGCCGCTGCACAGACGATGCCTGCGATGACGAAGGAGATAATGACGGCCGGACCCGCATGGAAGGCCGCTGCCTGGGCCCCCACCGAGAAGATGCCCGCGCCCACAGCCACTGCGACGGCCATGATGGCCAGATCCCAGGTGGTCAGCGTCCGCTTGAGCGACCTGCCCTCCTCCCCGGTCTCTGCCAGGGTCTGTTCAACCGATTTCTTCCTGAATAATTCCATCTTGCTCCCGACTCACGAGTCCCGCTCCGGCGAGTAATCATAGGATATGGTGCCATACAAAACCGAAATACGCTCATTACGTGAAAGCAGGAGCTACCAGGCCAGGTCGATGCCTGGGGTAACGGGCTCGGGAATCAGATGGATGCCGAAGGTGGAATCCACGCCTTTCTGGATGGCACGGGCCAAGGCCACCAAGTCGTCTGAGCGAGCACCTCCGCGGTTGGTCAAGGCCAGTGTATGCACATCAGACAGGGCGGCTGCCGACCTCTCCCCCAAGGCGAAGCCCTTGTGGAAGCCCGCATGATCGATCAGCCAGGCTGCTGAGGTCTTGACCGATGCCGAGTCTTCGACAGGATAGCGCGGAGCATCCGCCGGCAGGGCATTCGCAGCCTCACGACTGATGATCGGATTGGTGAAGAAACTCCCGCAGCTATGGCGGTCGAGCAGCACCCTTTCGCCCCTGGGGCCGTGAAGGTCATCCTGGACCGCCTCCAGAGCCTCTTCCAGGTCGGAGGTTCGACGGCAGGATCCCATCCAATCGGTCAGGTACCGATAGGGATCCTCCAGCATCCCCTTGGCTGCTCTGACCGTCAGAACCGCCTGGCGAATCCGCTCCAGGGGAAGGGTTGTCCCAACCTCGACACCCAGGGCCCTGGCCAGCTGGGCGGAACCCACCTGAGCCGCGGATCCGTGTCGCAGGACCAGGGTGACCGCAAGGACCACGTAGCGCGGCGTGGGGAAGAACCGTGCGTCGGGCACAGCCGGCTCCTGGTACATGGTCTGCTTGAGCAGGGAGGTCCTGTATCCGAAATCCAGATCCGAGGCCCGCAGATAGGCAGTGACCTTGTCCTGACGATCCCAGACCTCGACCGAGTCGACAAGGCGTCCGACCTCCTGGCCGTAGGCGCCGATGTTCTGGACCACCGAGGCTCCGACAGTCCCGGGGATGCCGGATAGGCCCTCTACCCCGATCAGATGCATGCGCACGCAGTAGGAGACCAGATCATCCCAGTTGGTCCCAGCCGTAGCATTGATGTGAACGACGGGAAGGCCGCCCTCAGGCGGAGCCACCTCGTCGGGCACGCTGATGTCCTGACGGGTGTCACGCACAACCACGCCCGGAAAATCCTGGTCGGAGGCCAGCAGGTTGGATCCCCCGCCGATTAGGCAGAGGGGCAACCCCTTGGAATCCGCGTCCTCCACAGCCTCGATCATGCCCACACGGCTTTGAGGCTGAACGAAGGCGGCCATGCTCCCGCCCACACCCACAGTGGTGATATCGGCAAAGGTCGGAATGGTGTCTCTGGAGGATACGTCAGACATGCAATTCACTGTATCATCGTCCCCTTGCCATGCCAGACCTGAAATGCCCCCTGTCGCCCTTGGCGATCATCGATCGGTCATACTCGGATAGCAAAGCAAGGGCATCAAGGTGACTGCGAAGTCCTGTCTGACCCCCCTATCAGCTTTTCCTATAGCTTTCGCAAGACCCGCGCAGGGCCAGGGGACGATGAGCGGCGATAGATATTACCTATATGCCAGGTCGTTGACGGGCTTGCTTCCTGGGGGTTTTATGTGACAAGAGCTTTGGGAAGGGGAATCTCCAAAGCCCTGTTTCCGGACGAAGGGCACCGGAACCACCTGGACACCTGACCGGGCGTTCATAGGACACATACCAGGAAATGAGCATGCAATGACAGAAGACAGAAGAACCCAGTTCCACCAGATAGCCCATGGCCAGACAAGCCGCCCCTGGCTGACCTCTGCCTGGCAGCACCACATCGGTCACGAGTACGGTGCTGAGAATTTTGCCGCAGCCACCTTGGACTTCGTTCGCAAGTGGGATTGGGACTGGGTCAAGATCAACCCGAGGGCCATCTACTACGCCGAGGTCTGGGACGCAGTCTACGACAGGGATGACTATGATTGGCTGATCCCACGCACCGTCCGCACGGCCATCCAGGAGGCAGGGGACATCGCCCGCATCGACTATCGCGACCCTGAAACCAACAAGGTCCTCCAAGAACAGATCCAGGCTGCCAGGGCCATCCGCGACGACCTTGAGGACCGAGCAGTCATCGACACGGTCTTCTCCCCGCTCTCGGTCCTTCTGCAATTGGCCGA
Source organism: Bifidobacterium apousia (assembly GCF_007559275.1). Lineage (GTDB taxonomy): Bacteria > Actinomycetota > Actinomycetes > Actinomycetales > Bifidobacteriaceae > Bombiscardovia > Bombiscardovia apousia. Next base: position 459,954 of record NZ_VMHK01000001.1, on the reverse strand, counting down.
TCTTCCCCTCTACCCCGAGGGGCAGGGCTCCGCGCAGGAGGACGACAGGGGCCTGAACAGACAGACACTGATCTTCGACCAGCCCGAGGCGGCCAAGTCAGCGCTGGACAAGATCGCCCGAACCCTGGCCGACTACGCAACCCTGCTGGTCAGCCCCAAGGAGCAGGGCGGGGCCGGCTTGGACGGCATCTTCTTCGCCGAAACGGGGCTGGCCAGCCATGGCTACTTCAACCAGGCGCAACTGGAGGAATGGGCCAAGCCCTATGACCGGATCGTGATCCAGGCGGTCAGACAGGCCGATCCCGAAGCCCTGGTCCTGGTGCATACCTGCCGGGAGGATGCGCACCCCGAAGAATTCACCGACCTGAATCCTGATTTTCTTCATTGGGATCAGTTCCGCCCAGGCAATCCTGAAATCAGCACCGACTTTCCAGCGGTGCCCGTGGGAGGAGCCGACTTCGAACTCTTCAACCCGGGCAGCGATGTGGACCAGATCCGCCAGGAATTGGATCAGACCATCCAGGCCAGTCAAGGCCGTCCCTTCCTCCTGGCGCCCTCATGCACCATTCCGACGCCCGCCGACGAGGAGGCCCTGCGCCTCCTGAGCGGAACCCGGGCCCCCAAGCAACGCTGAATCCACACACAACCCACCGACATCAACCGTCAAACTCCAAGGGAGACATCATGGTCATCACATCAAAGCAGCACCGGCAGCATCGTGGCAGCATCAGGGCAATGGTTGCCCTCATGATCACCATGGCCATGGCCGGGGCGCTGTCGGCCTGCGGATTGGGAGGCGACCAGGGTTCCTCCGCAGGATCGTCAGACCATGTGACCATCGCTGCCATCTACCCTAAGACCGGTCTCTACGCCGAGTACGGCAAAATGTTCCAACAGGGTTTTGATCTGGCCAAGGACCAAGTCAACAAGAAGGGCGGCATACAGGGCAAGCGCCTGGACATCGCCTACTACGACACCCAGTCAGACGCCAAGCAGGATGCCGCCGTCGCCCCCAAGATCGCCTCCGACAAATCGGTCATCGCCGTTGTGGGTGACTATTCCTCGCCAGCCTCCTCAGCCGCATCGCCTATTTTCCAACAGGCCGGGCTGGTCCATTACGGCTTCAACAACTCCTCGCCGACATTCACGAATTCGGGTGATCATGTCTGGACACCGCAGATCTCGCAGAAGATTAACCAGGAAGTCAACGCTGAGGCGGTGGCCAAGCGAGCCAAGAAGATCTCCGTCGTCTATATAGAAAACGACTGGGGGAAGGAATCCTTCCAGTACTTCAAGGAGGCTGCGGAACGGCTCGGGGTGCAGATCGTCTACCAGTCCTCCTATCTGCCCGATTCCACGGACCTGACTCCGATACTGATCCCGGCCAAGAACGCTGCCCCCGAGGCCGTCGTGAACATCGGCTACGGACCAGATGGGGCGCTGGTCGCCAACACCCTGCGAGACAAGCTGGACTATAAGGGACCCTTCTTCGGCGGTCAGGAGACCAAGGAGTTCCTCTCCTTGACCGGAGCGAACGCCCAGGGGGCCATCATTACCGGCGTCTTTTCAGCGACAGGCACCAAGGACGCGAAAGCCAAGGCTTTCGTCAAGAGCTTCGAGGACCGGTACCACACCGTTCCGGGCAACTTCGAAATCACTGCCTACCAGGCCATTATGGATCTGGCCTACGCGGGCGAGAAGACCAGCCCCACCAGGGAGGGCATCCAGGAGGCCCTGGGCAAGGTCAAGGACTTCCCGCTCTACCAAGGCCGGGGAGGAACCTTCCGGTTCAATACCAAGACCCGACGGGCGGATACGATCAAGCCCATCCTCCTCCAGGTGGATCAGGGCAAATTCAAACAGATCGAGGAGTGAGCAGCGATCATGGTCGAGACGCTCTTTTCCGGACTCATCCACGGCGGTGTGTACGCTCTGGCCGCCGTGGGAATGTCCCTGGTCTTCGGAGTGACCAATGTGGCCAACTTCGCACAAGGATCCCTGGTAGCGGTCGGCATGATGACGGCCTGGTGGGTAGGCTCCTCCCTAGGCTGGGGACTCGTTCCCACCATATTGGCCGTCGTCCTGGTCACGGGCCTGGTCGGCCTGATCACCAACCTCCTGGTCATCACTCCCCTGGAAGGCCGGCAACCGATCGCCGCCCTCCTGGGCACTGTGGGTCTAGGACAGGTCCTGGATAACGGGATGCAGCTGATCTTCGGCTCTCAGACCAGGCCCTTCCCCCAGCTGCTGCCCACCCACAACCTGCATGCGCTAGGCATCAGCTTCGGCACCTCCGACCTGGTCATGGGTCTGGTCGCCCTGGCCAGCATGGTTGCGCTCTGGGCCTTCTTGACCTACGGCAGGACCGGCCAAGCCATCAGGGCCACCTCCCAGGATTCCCAGGCCGCATTGCAGATGGGGGTGCCGGTCACCTCCATCCGCACCATTGCTTTCGTCATCGGTTCGATCCTGGCGGGCATCGCGGGAATTTTCATCGGCCTGTTCAAGACGAACATCAACCCCATGGACGGCAACGCCATCGGCATGACGGCCTTTGTAGCCGCAGCCATCGGCGGGCTGGGTTCCATCCCCGGAGCCATCATCGGCGGCCTGGTGCTGGGTTTGGCCGAGGCTGTCGGCGTAGGACTCTTCGGCGATGGCGTGCATGACCTGATCACCTTCGGCACCCTCCTGCTGGTGCTGATCCTCAAGCCTTCAGGCTTCCTGGGCCGCAAGGCGGACATGGGCAAGGAACCCATGACCGGAACCCTCCCGGAAGCCGCCAGACCCATCCGACTGCCGCTTTGGGCCAACCTCGGCCTTGCGGCAGCCGCTCTGGCCACCCCCTTCATTTTCTCCGACCACCTGGCTGGGATCGGGACCCAGGTTGCCATCTACGCCATTGCCGCAGTGGGCCTGACCTTGATCTCGGGCTCGGCCGGCCAGACCATCCTGGGGTTGGCGGGACCTGTGGCCGTGGGAGCCTACGCTTCGGCTCTCTTGACCATGCGTCTGCATTGGCCTTTCACGCTCTCCCTGCTGGGCGCGGCCGTCATCGCCGCCGTGGCCGCATCCCTGCTGACATTCCCGGTATGGAAGCTCAGTGGCCACTATGTGGCTATCGCCACCATAGGGGTGGGAGCAGTCATGGTCGCCGTCATCCGCATCTGGGAACCGCTGACCAGGGGCTCGCTGGGTCTGCAGGGCATTCCCCTGCCGACCTTCCTGGGCAAGCCGCTCTACACCCAGCAGATGCAGTACCTGCTGGACCTGGTCGTTCTTCTGCTCGTCCTTGCGGTGACCTCTCGGATCAGGACCTCACACCTGGGTCACGTCTTCGAAGCCATCGGCGAGGACGGCCAAGCGGCCTGGTCCCTGGGGATCAGGACCGGGGCCTACAAGGCGCTGGCCTACGCCCTGGCATGCGGGTCGGCAGGTATCGCTGGCGCTCTGCTGGCGCACCAGTACACCTACATCGACCCAACCCTCTTCAACCCGACCATGTCGACCTTGATTCTGACCATCATCGTCCTGGGCGGGATGAAGTCCCCGACCGGAGCCGTGATCGGCTCTTTGATCCTGGTAGGCGCCCCGGAACTGCTGCGCATCCTGCCCGAGGTGAGAATCATGGCCTACGGACTCGTCCTGATCATCTTCATCATCTGCAGACCACAAGGCCTGTTCTCAACCAAAAGGAGGGCATGATGACAGGCAGTCAGCATAGTCCCGAACCGGTACGTGGCAATCCCGACCAACCCCTGCTCAGCGTGCGCGATCTGAGCAAGAGCTTCCAGGGACTGCAGGCGGTGGCCGACGTCAACATGGATCTGGCATCCGGCCAGGTGATAGGCATCATCGGTCCCAACGGATCAGGAAAGTCCACGACCATCAACCTGATCTGCGGCTTTCTCAAGCCCGACTCGGGCCAGATCAGCCTGAGGGGACGCACCGTGACCGGCCTGCCCGCCACGGACATGGCCGAGCAGGGGGTGTCCCGCACCTTCCAGAACGGCAGGGTCTTCCCGACCATGAGCGTTGAAGAGAACGTGGCCGTAGGATTCCATAGGCGCCTGGAAGCCCGCAGGCCCTTTCGCCGTTTGGAAAGGTGGCCCATCCTGCGATGGATTCCCCTGCTGGCGCAGACCTGGCTGACGCTGGTGCCCGGTCCCGCCTGCCGGAGGGAGGCGGGCGCCGAACGCAAGGCCGTCCAGTCCGAGATCGACAGATTCAGCGAGCGCCTGGAGGAACATCGCACCCAGGCCGCCTACACCCTGTCCTACGCCAACCGGCGACGCACCGAGATAGCCAGAGCCCACGTCAGCTCCCCCGACATCCTGGTTTTGGACGAACCCACCGCAGGAATGAACCAGTCGGAGACGGCCGAGGTGCTGCAACAGCTCCTGGAGCTCAAGGCCCAGGGTCAGACCATGCTTCTGGTCGAGCACAAGATCGATCTGATCGAAGCGCTTTGCGACCAGGTCATCGCCATGGACGGCGGCCGGATCATCGCCTCCGGACTTCCCAGGCAGGTCAGTGCCGACCCCCGCGTCATCACCGCATACCTGGGCGACCGCAGACCCCGCAACGATGCCCCCATGAACGGGCAGGCGGATGTTCTGGCCCGGCAAAATGCCCTGGCTCCGGTCACCGCTGCGGAACCGATTGATGGCCAGGATCCCGACAGCACGGGAACCAGGCTGAGAGCCAAGGCTGAGGCCTCTGATGATGAGGGGAAGCCGACAGCCGAGGGGGAACGAACATTGCTCTCCCTGGATGGCGTCGATGTGAGCTATGGCCCGGTCAAGGCCCTGGACCATGTCAGCCTTCGCATTCCCCAAGGCGGCATCGTTTCCCTTCTGGGCGGGAATGCGTCGGGCAAGTCCACAACCATGAAGACCATCCTGGGCCTGCTGGCTCCAAAGGAGGGGACCATCCGTTTGGATGGACAGGAAATCACCCACACCCCCACCAAGGATCGGGTCCGTTCCGGAATCGCCTCGGTCCCTGAGGCAAGAAGGGTCTTCGCAGCCATGAGCGTAGAGGAGAACCTGCGCATGGGCGCCTTCACCCAAAGACAACGCAGTCAGATCGAACAGGATCTGGATGCCATATATGAGCGGTTCCCGCGCCTGGCCGAACGCCGCGGGCAGCAGGCCGGCACCCTTTCAGGAGGGGAACAGCAGATGCTGGCCTTCGGCAGGGCCCTGATGAGCCATCCCCGGCTGATATGCATGGACGAGCCGACCATGGGCCTATCGCCCAAGCTGGTCGACCAGGTGCTTGAGCAGATCGCCTCCCTTCGCGACCAGCTGGGCATCTCCATCCTTTTGGTCGAGCAGCAGGCCGAGCTGGCCCTGTCCATCGCCGACTACGGGTACGTGCTGCAGAACGGCTTGATCCGTCTGGAGGGGCCCGCCCGACAGCTCTTGAATGATGAACGTGTCCGCCAGGCATACCTGGGCAAGGCAACCTCCGATAGCGGGCGATAAGGAACACCTATGGGAGCAACCTTGCCTGAGACTCTGAAAGAAGATTCGATGGTGGGCTAGCAAGGGATTCCCAACCGGACACAAGCAGAGGGGCACAACCGTATGAGCAAAGGATTCGCAACAAGAGCCGTCCATGACGGCTATGACTGTCAAAGCCAGGGCGGGGGCGCAGCCAGCGTCCCCATCTACCAGTCGGCCGCCTTTGACATGGTCACCGCCGACCGGGGAGATGCCCTGGCCGCCGGCGAAATTCAAGGATTCTCATACTCTCGCCTGGCCAACCCCACGGTCAAGGTCCTGGAGGACCGCCTGGCCAGTCTGGAGGGGGGCAAGGGGGCTGTGGCCATGGCCTCGGGGATGGCCGCCGTGTCGTCCGCCCTCATGTGCGCAGCCGAAGGTAGCGGGAGGCTGATCTCCCCTGTCGATCTTTATGGAACATCCGTGGATACCATGAAGACCTTCTTTCCCAACTTCGGCATCGAAACGGATTTTGTGGACGACATCAACGACCTTGAGGCAGTGGAATCCCTGATCCAGGACAACACCAGGGCCATCTTCGCCGAATCCGTGGCCAATCCGTCCACAGCCATCGCCGACATCCCCGGCCTGGCCGACCTGGCCCACCGGCATGGACTGGCCCTGATCATCGACAATACGGTGCCCACGCCCTACCTGCTCAAGCCGATCGACTTCGGCGCCGACATCGTCGTCCACTCGACCACCAAGGGGATCAGCGGCCACGGCAACGCCCTGGGCGGGGTCATCGTGGATGCGGGACGGTTCGACTGGGGCAATGGTCGCTTCCCGCAGATGAGCCAGCCCGAGCTGATCATCAGCGACGAGCGGCACGGGTCCATGGTCAGCTTTCTGGATGCCTTCGGCAAGATGGCCTTCCTGCACAGGGTCCATACCAAGTACCTGCACACCTTCGGGGCGGTCATGAGCCCCTTCACCGCCTACCTGCAGCTGACCGGCCTCGAGACCCTGGCCCAGCGGGTCGCCACCGAGGTGAAAACGGCAACAACCCTGGCCCGCCACCTGCTGACCATTCCCCAGGTGGAGCGGGTCAACTATTCGGGCATACCCGAAGGGCGGCACCAGGGCGATGCAGACCAGCAGGACCGCCTGGCATCGACCCTGCTGCCCAAGGGCGTCGGCACGATTCTCTCCTTCAGGGTCCAAGGGGGCTACGAACAGGTCAAGCGCATCGTGGACTCGGTGCGTCTCATGAGCTACATGCCCAACATCGGCGACTGCCGCACCCTGATTGTGGACCCGGCCAGGATCACCCACAGGGAGGTTCCAGAACCCTACCGCCTCAGCGCCGGTGTGGGCGACGACCTGATTCGAATCTCCGTAGGCCTGGAGAACCCGGACGACCTGATCGCCGATCTGGATCAGGCCTTTGCGGCCGCCTACCAGGGCGCTCTCTGAAGGCTGAGCCCCCTACATCGCCAAACCCGTTCTGCTTCCAACACTATCCGCAGATAATGCGGGTCAGGAACATAGGCGGATTTGTATAAGGAAGAACGCTTGTATAAAAAAGAACCCGACCAGATGGTCGGGTTCCGATGAAGCCAAAAGACGGGAAGAACTCAGCGGGTCTCCCGGTGCAGGGTATGCTTGCCGCAACGGGGGCAGAACTTCTTGAGCTCCAGACGGTCAGGAGTGTTACGACGGTTCTTGGTCGTAATGTAATTACGCTCCTTGCACACGGTGCACGCCAGCGTAATGCCAGGACGGATATCTGCGGCTTTTGCCATGGTTCACCTCTATAGTCGTTGCACGACCGACGTATGTCGGCCACAGTAGCGAGGAAGAGACTCGAACTCTTGACCTTACGATTATGAGTCGTACGCTCTAGCCAGCTGAGCTACCCCGCCAGAGAGCCTCGGGTGAGAATCGGACTCACGACCTCTTCCTTACCAAGGAAGTGCTCTGCCACTGAGCTACCGAGGCGTGGCGGATAGAGGATTCGAACCTCTGAAGCATTACGCGGCTGATTTACAGTCAGCTCCCTTTGACCGCTTGGGAAATCCGCCATGCCGCACTAGAACCGGAGCTCCGTACGGCAACTTGCCTATAATGACATGTTTTTCTGTTTTCCGCAAGTCCCGCTCCAACGTCGTGTCTTCCCCGTCAGAGCGGGACGGATGGGTCAGAAATCCCAGTCCTCGTCGTCCGTCTCCACGGCCTTGCCCATGACGTAGGAGGAGCCCGAGCCGGAGAAGAAGTCGTGGTTCTCGTCGGCGTTGGGGCTCAGCGAGGCGATGATGGCGGGATTCACATCGGTGGTGTCCGAGGGGAAGAGGGCGGGATAGCCCAGGTTCATCAGGGCCTTGTTGCCGTTGTAGCGCAGGAACTTGGTGACGTCCTCCACCAGGCCCACCCCGGAGTACAGGCTCTCGGTGTATTCCACCTCGTTGTCGTACAGGTCGCCCAGGAGCTCGTAGGTGTAGTCGCTCATGGCCTGGCGCTCGGAGTCGGAGACCTTGGCCAGCCCCTTCTGGTACTTGTAGCCGATGTAGTAGCCATGCACGGCCTCGTCCCGGATGATCAGACGGATCAAATCAGCCGTGTTGGTCAGCTTGGCATGGCTGGAGAAGTACATGGGCAGGTAGAAGCCCGAGTAGAAGAGGAAGGACTCCAGCAGGGTGGAGGCCACCTTGCGCTTCAGGGGGTTGTCGCCCTCGTAGTAATCCAGCACGATCTGGGCCTTGCGCTGGAGGAACTCGTTGTGCTCGCTCCACTCAAAGGCAGCGTCGATCTGAGGGGTGGAGGCCAGGGTGGAGAAAATGGAGGAGTAGGACTTGGCATGGACCGACTCCATGAAGGCGATGTTGGTGTAGACCGCCTCCTCATGGGGGGTCAGTGCATCCGGGATCAGGCTGACGGCGCCCACGGTCCCCTGGATGGTGTCCAGAAGGGTCAGGCCGGTGAAGACCCGCATGGTCAGGGTGTGCTCCTCCTCGCTCATAGACTGCCAGGAGGGCAGATCATTGCTGACGGGAACCTTCTCAGGCAGCCAGAAGTTGCCAGTCAGACGGTCCCAGACCTCCAGGTCCTTCTCGTCCTCCAGACGGTTCCAGTTGATGGCGGAGACCCGGTCGATCAGCTTCAGCGGCTGCCGGGGAATGGAAATGGGTGGGACCATGGTTGATTGCTCCTTGTTGGATGGGTGTTCGACAGTGCGAAGCGGATCATGACAGGACCGTCAGTCTACCGCATGGACGGACCCGACCTGTGGATGTGGATACCAAAGGGCCGGCGCCGCCCTCAAAGACGGCACCGACCAGTGATTGCATAGGCCTGAGGACAGATGCCTTAAAGCATGCAGCTGACGCAGCCTTCGACCTCGGTGCCTTCCAGCGCCTGCTGGCGGATCCTGATGTAGTAGAGGGTCTTGATCCCCTTGCGCCAGGCGTAGATCTGAGCCTTGTTCAGGTCGCGGGTGGTGGCCGTGTCGGGGAAGAAGAGGGTCAGCGAGAGCCCCTGATCCACATGCTGGGTGGCCTCGGCGTAGGTGTCCACGATCTTCTTCCAGCCGATCTCGTAGGCATCCTCGAAGTAGTCCAGGTTCTCGTTGGTCATGTAGGGAGCCGGGTAGTAGACGCGCCCGATCTTGCCCTCCTTGCGGATCTCGATCTTGGAGGCGATCGGGTGGATGGAGCTGGTGGAGTGGTTGATGTAGGAGATGGACCCGGTCGGGGGGACAGCCTGGAGGTTCTGGTTGTAAATGCCGTCCTTGAGGATGGCCGCCTGGAGTTCCTTCCAGTCCTCCACCGTGGGGATGTGGACCTGGTACTGGTCGAAGAGGTCCTTGATTCGCTGGGTCCTGGGCTCCAGGGAACGGCTGCCCTCGGTGTACTTGTCGAAGTAGTTCCCTTGGCCTGCCGGCTTGGCATAGTCGGACTTGGCGAAGGAGGCGAAGGCCTTCCCCCGCTCCACGGCCAGGGCATGGGAGGCCCTGTAGGCGTGGTAGGCCACGGTCATGAAGTACATGTCCGTGAAGTCCAGCCCCTCCTCGGACCCGTAGTGGATGCCCTCGCGGGCCAGGAAGCCGTGGAGGTTCATCTGGCCCAGGCCGATGGCATGGCCCTCGTCGTTGCCCCGCTTGATGGAGGGGACGGCCTCGATGTTGGTGTGGTCGGAGACGGAGGTCAGGGCCCGCACCGAGGTTTCGACCGTGTCAGCCAGTCCGCCGTCCATGGCCTTGGCGATGTTGAGGGACCCCAGGTTGCATGAGATGTCGCGGCCGATATGCTCGTAGTTCAGGTTCTCGGAGTAGGTGCTGGGCTCCTGGACCTGCAGGATCTCCGAGCAGAGGTTGGACATGGTGATCCGGCCGTCGATGGGGTTGGCCTTGTTGACCGTGTCCTCGAAGAGGATGTAGGGGTAGCCGGACTCGAACTGGATCTCGGCCAGGGTCATGAAGAAGTCACGGGCGTCGATGTACTTCTTGTGGATCCGCTTGTCCTTGACCATCTCCTCATAGTGCTCGGTGATGGGGATGTCGGCGAAGGGCTTGCCGTAGACCCGCTCCACGTCGTAGGGCGAGAAGAGGGCCATGGGCTCCTTGCGCTTGGCCAGCTCGAAGGTGATGTCGGGGATGACCACGCCCAGGGCCAGAGACTTGATGCGGATCTTCTCATCCGCATTCTCCCGCTTGGTGTCCAGGAAGCGCATGATGTCAGGGTGGTGGGCCGACAGGTAGACGGCGCCGGCACCCTGGCGGGCGCCCAGCTGGTTGGCGTAGGAGAAGGAATCCTCCAGGAGCTTCATGACCGGGACCACGCCGCTGGACTGGTTCTCGATGTGCTTGATGGGCGCGCCCATCTCGCGCAGGTTGCTGAGCAGCAGGGCCACGCCGCCGCCCCTCTTGGACAGCTGCAGGGCGGCGTTGACACCGCGGGAGATGGACTCCATGTTGTCTTCGATGCGCACCAGGAAGCAGGAGACCGGCTCGCCGCGCTGGGCCTTGCCCAGGTTCAGGAAGGTGGGGGTGGCGGGCTGGAAGCGGCCGGAGATGATCTCGTCCGTGTACTTCATGGCGGCCTGCTCGTCCCCGTCGGCCAGTTCCAGGGCCACGGCCACGCAGCGCTGGGGGAAGTCCTCCAGGTAGCGCTTGCCGTCGAAGGTCTTCAGCGCGTAGGAGGTGTAGAACTTGAAGGCGCCCAGGAAGGTCTCGAATTCAAAGCCGCTCTCGGCCGCATGCTGGTAGATCCTGTCCAGGAACTCAGGGGTGTAGCGCTCGAAGACCTTCCGATCGTAGTACTCGTGGTCCAGGAGGTAGGCGATCCGCTCGGCCGTGGAGGGGAAGGTCATGGTGTTGGGCCCCACGTGCCGGTCCATGTACTGGCGCTCGGCCTCGTGGTCCTTGTCGAACTGGATCCTGCCGTCCTTGTCGTACAGGTTCAGCATGGCGTTCAGGGCATGGTAGTCGTGAGCCGGGTCGAAGGTCTCCTCATCCTCGGATGCGGTCCTGTCCAGGGCCAGGGACGTGTCCTCGTTTGCTCCCATCGGGTGTCCTTTCATGAAAATTACGGTGATAGTACGTGTAATGCAATTGGCTCAGGACTCGGGATGGTTGCGGAAGAAATCCACAACCCCGCGGCGGACCTTCTCCTGGTCCTCCTTGGTGCCCATGAGCTCGAAATAGTAGAGGAAGGGCACATTGCACTTGCGGGAGATGATGTCCCCCGCCATGCAGAAGGCCTCCCCGAAGTTGGTGTTGCCGGAGGCGATGACCCCGCGGATGCCGGCCCGGTTGTCCGGGTCGTTCAGGAAGCGCTTGATCTGCGGCATGACCGCCTTCTTGGCCGATCCGCCCCCATAGGTGGGGACGATCAGGATGTAGGGCTGTCGAATGTTGAGCGGCGGGTCCTTGGGCCTCAGAGGGATGCGGAAGACATCGATCCCCTCCTCATCCAAATGGCAGTTGGCGATGAACCGGGCGGTGTTGCGCGAGGCCGATGAGAAGTAGACCACAGCCCCCAGGCGCTGACCCTGGGCGGCGAACTCGGGAGCGCTGAGCTCCGAATCAGTTCCGGCGGTCTGCTGTTGCTCCATGCTTCCTCCTGATCAGGCCATCCAGAGCCTGTCTTGACGGTGATGCCCGCCCTGAGGACGGACCGATCAGAACCCGCCCAGCGCGAGCCTGAACTACTATATGTGCTGTTGATATTGAAAACGGTGACCATATCTAGGGTTTTCTGTGCCCAATATCACACCGGTTCCGATTCGTTCAGAAGTCCCAATCGTCGTCGTCCGTGGACTCGGAGTGCCCCATGACGTAGGAGGAGCCCGAACCCGAGAAGAAATCATGGTTCTCGTTGGCCGATGGCGACAGGGCCGCCAGGATCTCCGAGCTGACATCGGTCTGGTCGGCTGCGAACCGGGCCGGGTAACCCAGGTTCATCAGCGCCTTGTTGGCATTGTAGCGGACGAAGGCGAAGACATCCTCGACGAAGGGGAAGCCCTCATAGATCTGCCCGGAGTAGACCATCTCCAGATCGTAGAGCTTGTCCAGCAAATCGTTGGTGAACTTCTCCAGCATGGCCTGGTCGGCCTGGGTCCTCTCCTCCAGACCCCGCTGATACTTGTAGCCCGAGTAATAGCCGTGGATGGCCTTGTCGCGCAGGATCAGCCGGATCATGTCAGCCGTGTTCATCAGCTTGGCATGGCTGGAAAAGTAGAGGGGCAGGTAGAAGCCTGCATAGAGCATAAGCGAGGAGAGCATGGTGGAGGCCACCTTGCGCTTCAGGGGATCCTCGCTGACGTACTCGTGCAGGACCGTGTGGACGCGCTCCTGGAGGACGTCGTTGGCCACGGCCCAGCGATAGGCCTTGTCGATCTCCTCGCTGGAGCAGAGGGTGGAGAAGACCGAGGAGTAGGACCGGGCATGGACCGACTGCATGAAGGCGATATTGGTGTAGATGGCCTGCTCCTGCTCGGTGCGGGCGTGATCGATCTGCACCAGCTCGCCGATGGTGGCCTGGGTGGTGTCCAGCATGGTCAGTCCGGTGAAGACGCGGACCGTGGTCTGGCGCTCATGATCGGTCAGGGTGTTCCAGGATGGGATGTCATTGGACAGGGGCACCTTCTCGGGCAGCCAGAAGTTGGAGACCAGGCGGTTCCAGACCTCCAGATCCTTCTCGTCGGTGATCTTGTTCCAGTTGACCGGGCGGATCCTGGCCTCAGGGGTGACACGGTACTGGGGCGGGGTGATGGATTGGCGCATCATCTCGTCGTCGGCATAGACGCTGGACTCTGCCTTGGTGTTTTCTTTGGTGCTTTCCTGCTGGCTCATGACAAAACCGCCTTTCGTGAATCAGTCGACTGCTGCTGGAGCTGCACTCCCATTCCGGCCAGAATGGCCCTGACCGCCCGAACGTCCTCCGCGGTGCCCAGCAGCTCGAAGCGATAGAGCTCAGGGACGCCGCACCGGTGGGCTATCAGCGGTCCGGCCGCGCAATAGGCGCTGCCGAAGTTCCGGTTGCCCGAGGTGATGACCCCGCGGATCAGCCCGCGGTTGACCGGATTGTTCAGGAAGTGGATGACCTGTTTGGGCACGGCCCCCTTGGCTGACCCGCCGCCATAGGTGGGCACCAGCAGAAGGTAGGGCGCATCCATGACGAGCATGGGCTGGCGCCGCTCGTACAGGGGGATGCGGAGAGGCTCCTCCACGCCCAGCCGCTGCACAAAGCGGTGGGTGTTGTTGGAGACGCTGGAGAAATACACCAGCCTGGAGGCACCATCGGGAGGATCGTGCCGATCCACATCTGCTAAGGACATAGAGACTGCTGCTCCTTGGTAAACACTATATATTGGATTGACTTGGCCAGCCAACCACAATATATAGGTTTATCCAAGACGACACAAGTTCACAGGGGCAAAACCGTCCCCGCTGTGACATTCCATACAACAGCAGGGACGGCAGTCGAATACATTGACGATTGCGCCAGCGCAACCTTCAGTCGGCGATCGGGTCCAGCGGCAAACCCTGTCGACGCAGGTCGGCGCAGACCTCCAGCACCCGGTCGTTGGCCTCCCTCTCCCCCACAGTGATGCGGATGCCCTCGCCAGGGAAGGTTCTGACCGATAGGCCTGCGTCGCGGAAATGCTGATCAGCCTGCGTGGCGGCCTGGCCCAGAGGCAGCCAGTAGTAGTTGGCCCGAGGTTGGGGGATCTTCCACCCCTGCTCCTGCAAACCAGCCAGGATTCTGGCCCGTTCCTGCTTGAGTGCCTGGACCCGCTCGGCCAGGCGGTCCTGTGCATCCAGGCTGGCCATTGCCGCCGTCTGGGCCACATCGGTGACGCCGAAGGGCAGGGCCACCTTGTTCATGCCGGCAATGATTGGCTCGGCAGCCACGGCGTACCCGATCCGCAGACCGGCCAGTCCGTAGGCCTTGGAGAAGGTCCGGGCCACGATCACATTGGGATGCTCGCGCATGAGTGACAATCCGCCGGCGCGGTCAGGATCGTCGTTGAACTGTATATAGGCCTCGTCAAAGAGCACCGGCAGGTCGGCGGGCAGGGCCTGCAGCAGCCGTTCGGCCTGGTCGCGGTCGACGTTGGTCGCAGTCGGATTGTTGGGGTTGTTGACGATGACCAGTCTGGTGTGGTCGTTGACCGCGGCGATCATGGCCTCGATGTCATGCCGCCCCTCTTTATCCAAGGGCACGGGCACCCCTGTGGCTCCGGCCGAGGTGACGATGATGGGATAGGCCTCGAAACTACGCCAGGGATAGACCACCTGGTCGCCATGACCGGCCACCAGGTCAACCAGCTGGGTAATGACCTCAGTGGACCCGCATCCCAGCTGGATGCATGCAGGATCCACCCCGTGCAGCTGGGCCAGCCGCTCCACCAGACGGGTGCCATGCATGTCCGGATAGCGGTTCAGATGGCCCAAGGCCTGCTCCGAGACGGTCTGGAGCACGCCCGGCAGAGGCGGGTAGGGGTTCTCGTTGCTGGAGATCTTGTAGCTGGTCAACCCGGGAACGGCTGGTGCCGTGCTGCCCTGCCGGTATCCGGGCAGGGAATCAATGCTGGCGCGATGACGATAGTACATGAGCACCATGCTAGTGGCCGCCATATGTCTCCGCGGCGTCTGTTCCGCTGCACGGTCTCCCGAGACGCGAATGGCCCCCGGTCCTTGCGCAGGACCAGGGGCCACTATCACCGCCTCTTTACTTGAGGATGGCCAGAACGTCGCGCGCGGACACGATCAGGTAGTCCTCGCCGCCGTAGTTGACCTCGGTGCCGCCATACTTGGAGTACAGAACCTTGTCGCCAACCTTGACATCCATGGGGATGCGCTCGCCCTTGTCGTCACGACGGCCGGGGCCTGCCGCCAGCACCTCGCCCTGCTGGGGCTTCTCCTTGGCGGTATCGGGAATGACCAGCCCGGAAGCGGTCTTGGTCTCCGCCTCAGCCTGCTTGATGACGATCTTGTCTTCCAACGGTGTGAGTGAAATCGACACTGTGGACCTCCTACATCTTGTGAGAACAGCCAATGAACCCACGCCGGAACGTCGATGAGAGGCTGACGAACACTCACCACGCATTCCTTTGCGCTACAAGTCATAGTAGCGCGAAATTAGCACTCTGCCAACTTGAGTGCTAACGCTGGTGGTGAAAGATCAATACCGGATCGGCCCCTCAGGACTTAGATGCCGGACGCCGCCGGGCCAGGATGGCCTCCACGCCGATGGACAGGGAGTCCTCGCTGCGGTCGGGCACCTCGACCTGGGCCTGCATTTCCTGCTTGTGAAAGTCGTCGGGCCGCTTGTCGGCTTTCTTCTGATCCGCCTGTTTCTTTTCTGGGGGACGGGCCACGGAGACCTGCCGGGTGGACTTGATCTCCAAGCTGTGAGGACCCTCATCCTCGCTCTTCTTGCCATCCATGTCCGATCCCTCGCCACTGGCTGATCCTAGGGAGAAGGAGATCAGATCCTGGCCCGCCGCCATACCGAAGGCATCCAAGGCCGGAGAGGGACTGATGCGCTTGAGCTCATTAGTGGCGTCGTCCTGGGCCGACGAAGCTGGGCGCGCATTGCCAGAGACTGGTCCCGACTTGCCCGACTGGGCAGCGGCGGACCGGGCTGCAGGCTTGGAGGCAGCGGACTTGTCCAACGACGACTTGGACGCTGCGGGCTTGGAGGCAGCCTTTGCGGCCGTTGAAGATTTGGTGGTTGCCGGTTTGGAAGCCTTCGGTCGAGAAGCCGCTTGTTTGGCTGGGGTCCGATCAGAGGCCTTCTTGGCAGCGGATGGCCTGCTCGTCGCATGCCCGGTCTGCGCAGCGGCCTTCTCGGTCGACTTGACGGACCCAGCCGAACCTTGAGTCTTACTGCTGCCGACTGCCGGATTTGCAGGCTTGGAGGAATTGTGCTGTCTGGCCTGAAGAGCTGCCTGCTGATCAGCCTTGGCCTGGGCCAGCGTTCGACGGATCTCGCCCTGGTCCAACACATCCGTGGCAGTTTCCGTGCGGCCCTCACTCTTGGCCTGACCGGGTTTGCCGGAGGTCTTGCTCTTAGTCAGACTGGCTGCCTGCTGACGACGCTGCCGGGCACGCCGCTGGGCTAAATTGCGCTCCCAGGCCCGGGCCTGAGCCGAGGCATGCGCGCCGGCGGCCAACACCACTACCACCAGCGCCAGAGGAATCAGCGTAAACCATGGGCTGTAGTCCACAAGGAAGGAGCAGCCGGCCACCAGCAGGGTGATGACCAAGAGGGCAAGAACCAGGATGCGACGACGACGTATGGCCGCGCGGCGCAACTGTCTGATCTGCTTGATGCGCTGGGCTTGACTGCGCCGGTTGCCATCCTGCTGCCCTTGCTGCATGACCAACCCTTTCACCGTCCTCGACTGCCTGTCGCAGAACCTCATGCCGTCTTCCCGACCCACCATGTGCAGGGAGGTGGAAAGCCTGTCCTGGCGATGCTCCGAGGCCCGCTTCATGCCCTTGACGGTGCGAAACGGCAGCCAACCCAGCACCAGAATCACCGCAATCACCAAAACCACGATGCTGCTGAGTGATTCATAAACCATAGGTACTACGTTAGTTGACGGTATGCCCCAAGCGGCAAGTCAAACCCAGCGTGTCGACCATGTCCGTTCCAGGAGCTCATAGACGAGCCAGCAAATCCGGATCGAATTGGTCACTGATCCAGGCAAAGGTCAGGTGGTCCCGCCACTGTCCGTTGACGTACATGTAGCTGCGGCGCAGCCCCTCGGGCTCCATGCCCAGCTTCCGGACTACGCGCAGGGACCGTTCGTTTTCTGGCAGAATCGCCACTTCAAGCCGGTGCAGATGGGGGCCCCTCCTGTCTCTGAATGCCCAGTCAGCCAGCATGGTCAGAGCCAGGGGCGCGAACCCATGACCAATCCAATCCTGGTCCACCCAGTAGCCCGCTGTCGCTGTACGCATGGACCCGTAGCGGATGGCACCCAAGGAAATCTGCCCCACGATGCTCTGATGAAACTCCATCAGAAAGACCGCTGAAGTGCCCTCCTGCCGGGCACGTTCCAGCTCCTGCATCCACTGGGCATAGGTCATGCCAGGTCCGTGGCGGGGATCCCCTGACTCCCATGGGGCCAGCCAGTCGCGATTCCTCCATCGGACCGCGTTCCAGGCTGCTTGGTCGCCCTCGCGGATGGGCCTCAGCAGGAAGTCCCCATGGCCCGGGGGCGAAGTCAGACGATCAGGCAGATCCAGGGCATGGTCCGAACGGGCTCGGGAACCCTGCCAGACCTGGCGGAAGGTATGCAGAACCGACATGACTCCATGTTCTCACCGAACGGCAGCCGAAGCGGGCATGCGTCCACCAGGGAGAGCCCCCTGCTGGTAGAACTGAGGGCATGAACGAGCAGGAACGCATCGATGTGGACAAGCAGGATCGACGCGGCCGGTTGCTTGAAGCCCGACGGCGTATCGACCCGGCCCAATGCCTGGACGCAGGCCGCAAGCTTGCCGACCTGCTGGCAGGCCAGGTGCTTGCCAGGGTCGAACGCTCCCGAGGCGGCCAAGGCCTGACCGTGGCTGCTTTTGCCTCCATTCGAGGGGAGATAGCCATGGATCCCAGCCTGGAACTCCTCCTGGGCCGGGGCGACCAGGTGCTCATTCCCATGCTGGGTACAGGCACCGAAGTAGGTTGGGGTCGACTGCAATCAAGGCAGGATCTGGGTGACATGAAGCGGATTCCAGGTTGGCGGCCTGACGAACCCGATATGCCTGCCCTGTCGGCACAGGCCTTGGGTACGGCCGATCTGATTCTGGTGCCAGCGCTGGCCATCGACCATGCCGGCATTCGCCTGGGTCGGGGCGGCGGCTGGTATGACCGTGCTCTGGTCATGCGTGCAGACCGGACCCCAGTAGTAGGCATCTGCTGGCCCGGCGAATTCGTGGAAGCCCCTCTGCCCCATCTGGACCATGATCTCCCCGTGGATGCAGTCCTGACGCCTGCAGGTTTCACGCCCACAGCCACAGGTCTGTCACGAAGGCCCGGCACAGACCATAATGGTGATGAACAAGGCTGACGAGAGGCCCGGTGCCGATTCTTCTGGTCGAAGCCACCACTAGGATATTGGGTATTGAACCAATCGTCGAGCGAACCGACCATCAGCGGAGGGAAAGAACGGTGCCCACCTATCATTATCGCTGCAAGAACTGCGGATACGACTTCACCAAGGAGCAGTCCTTCAACGACGAACCCATCACCATCTGCCCCAAGTGCGGGCAACAGCAGGTCCGTAAGATCTTCTCCGCAGTGCCCATCGAGTTCAAGGGTCATGGCTTCTACCGGACCGACGGAGCCTCATCCTCCTCTTCGATCTCCACCAGCAGCAAGTAGACCGAGAGGCACATTCGACCACATCGACCATGCAGACCCATAGGCCGGCCAAGATCCTGGCAGGCTGGGGGCATGGTCGATTTTTCCATCTTCAGCAAGAAGGATAAGCCTTCATCGGCAGCCGGATCCCTGACCCGCCGGCGGCGACTTTTTCGGCTCAGGCGTGTGGGGACCGCCCTGGCATTGGGGCTGGCAGTGTTCTGTACCCTGCAGATCCTGGTCCAGGCCCAGGGCCGCCTGTCTATACTGGTCGCCGCACGGCCCATTGCACGCGGATCAGCCATCGAACCTGCCATGGTTGAAAGGCGGATCCTGCATGGCAGGGAGCGGCTGCCCGGCCTGATCTCCTCATATGGGCAAGTCCGTGGACGGCGGCTGATGATCAGCGTCCATACGGGACAACCGCTAACGACGGCCATGATCAGCGCCAGACCGACACAGCCGCCCGGGACCACTCCGGTGACCGTCCGCTTGACTGACGATCCGGGAGACCTGCAGGCTGGGGACAAGGTGAGTTTGCTGGCTTCAGGGGACTGCCCTGCTGATGCCGGCCCGCACCCTGTCCAGCCGAATTCCGGGCAGGCCTCAGGCGGCGGACATTGCATGATAGCCGAGAAAGCTCTGGCTCTACAACCGGCGCAGACAATCCCCAGGGACCGATCCGACCCGGAAGGGCGGGAGGGCAACCAAGTCCGGCAAGCGTCCCAGGCCGTCTTCGCTCTGGATGCCGGCCAGGCTCTGCTCCTGCTGTCGCTGGATCCTTCCACCCCTGTCATCGCCATCCGCTCCGACAGAACTTCTGCACCGACACCCTCCAATCATGTCGGAAAACCGAAACCATTCTGGGCCCGCGATAATGGAGGAAGAAGCAGGCATGGGCGCTCCATGCCTCACATCAGCTACGGAAGGATGCAGAATGGCCTCGATCAATCAGGTGGCGGCCAAGGATACCGCCGAAGCAGTCCACAAAATCTCGCAGATCAGCAACAAGGGCGTGCTGGGCGAGTTCAAGCAGTTCATCTCACGCGGTTCCATGGTGGATATGGCCGTGGGCGTGGTCATGGGTTCGGCGGTGACCAGTGTGGTCAACGCCATCGTCAACAATCTGATCAGCCCGCTGATCGCCATGATCTTCGGCAAACCGGACCTGTCGGGACTCCTGACCATCAGCTACCGGAACGCCACTATTTCCTTTGGCGCCATTCTGACGGCCCTGCTCAACTTCCTCTTGATCGCCATCGCCGTCTACTTCTGCATCATCATGCCCATCAACAAGCTGCGCCAGCTGAGCCGGGCAGCCTCGGGCATCAAGGACCAGCCCAATGCACCCAGCCCGCAAGACCAAAGCCTGCAGCTGCTTCGCCAGATCGCCGACGACATCCACCGGTCAACAGGTGCAAGCGACAGTCAACAGACTGGAACCGAACTGCCCAAGGGCCAGGATTAGGATCAGCGGTCAGTCGCCGCGCTCATGGGGAAAGAGCCCCCAATGCGGGGGCAGCTCGCCCAGGATCCGCCGATCATCCCCGTCAAGACGATCCTGCGCACAGACCCGATCCTGAGGATCTTCCTCGGTGCCATCAACATCAAACCGTTCCCTGCCTGGACGAACTACCCGGCGATGCCGACGCGGGTGCGAAGCTGCAGGCTCACCGGGCTGCTTCCCGCGCTCTGGTTGGTCATCCTTCGCCATTAACGCGCCTGCTGGTAGATATCGGCAAGGCGGGCGACGATCCTGTCGGCTTCTTTGTCAGGGTTGACAAAGGCCGAAACACTCCAGACGGTCATGACCGACCATCCAAGATACTGCAGGTCCTCGGTGGTGAACCGGTGACGTTCACGGGTGGACTGGGTGTGCATGAACTCGGCGTCGTCTGTCAGCACCGCCAAAGCATAGGGCTTGTTCTTGAGCCCGACCACCAACGGAACTCGGGGCGCCTGGTCGTACCCGTAATCCAGGGCTACATCCAGCCCCCGGGTTCGCAGCCGCTGGGCCAGATCCCGGAAGAGCACATTAGTGGACTGCTCGGCCTGCTCGGGCCGGACCGGTTCCGCGTCGGGGTGCTCAGCCCAGGTCAGCAGATCCTTGAGCAGACGGGGCCCGGGCTGGTGAAGACGGTCGTCTTCCAGATCCTCAGCGGAAAATGCCGCGACGATGTCCAGATTCCGATCCGGCAGAACGAGAGCATCCAGCAGCATGCCCTTGCCCCCTTCGCCTTCCAGATCGCCGAACTGCTGCAGGAGACGGCCGTGAGTGGTCTTGGCAAACCCCAGAGTCAGGATTACGTCCGTGGCGCGAGCACCACAGACCTCGTCAATGCCGACGATGCGTACATGCCGCAGGAACTTGGCGAAAACCCTGTCCTTGGCTGCCGCCGATTTGAGTTCAGCGCCCAGCCGGGAGCGATGGGTTGCCGACAGCGTGACCACAGTCAGCAAATAACTGTTCGGCACCAGGGAGAAGGATCCGGCCCTGCGCTTGAGCATGTCGACAACGGCAGCGACCTCCTGTTGGCTGGACTCGACCAGCCCGGTGGCCATGACCGGGACGCCAGCGCCCTCCACCCTGGTCAGGGTCACCCTGCCAGGTTCCCGACAATCAGGAACAGGTGCCGACAGATCCCCATAGCCGTGATCCTTCAGGAAGGTGTCCAAGCGAACCGAGCGGCGCGAGGGGCGGGCTTTGACGGTGACCGGGACCAGATGGCCGACCAGTTGCAAAAGGCCATCCGAAGTGATGGTAGGCCGGTGGGCGATGACCGCCACCTGCCGGGCCCGAGCCAACACAGTCAGCACCTGGATGGAAGGCATATGGGCTCCGGCATCGATGATGACCGTATCGGCCAGCTGTGTCGGATTGGTCCTGGTTGCCAGTGTGGCCGGAGTCGCGATGATGATGGGCTTGGCCGCCGACAGGATACCAGGGTGGGCCTGTTGGAAGACCGTAAGGGAGGCACCGGGGTTGCCGGCCAGCATGGTGTGCAGCTGATTGGCCTCCTGGGTGCGCGAGAAGAGCAGCTCGGACAGACGCTTTTCACTCTCCTGGGCAACCATGGGCCCTACGCTGGCCACGTGCTGGGCATCCACCTGGCTGAAGCGGTCGGCTGCGTTGGACAGGGCGGAACCATCCTGGTTGGAGATGATCTGCGAGGAACGCATGATGTCGTCGAAGACCGTGGTCCACCAGGCCAGTTGCAGCTCGGCCCGCACCGCCTTGCCTTCAACCTGACGGTTGCGCAGGTCCTGGACCAGCTCCTGCAGCCCTGCCTTGCTGAATTCACCCTCCAAAGCGCAGCGCTCAGGCAAGGTATCCAAGGCTGTATGGTCGTCAAAGAGCGCCTTGAGCCGCTCCTCCACCTTGTTGAGGTCCATGGTCTCCAGATCGCCCCCGGCCGGAGTCGAGTCCAGGACGGTGTCCAGAGCTGTCATGTCGCGGATCAGGGATTCCTGCGTGTCGATGATGACGTCCAGTTTGGGCGGCAGGACCGGCCAGCCGCCGTGGGGGACGAAGGTCCGCCACTGCTCGGCCTGCTTGGAGACCACCACCAGCGACTCATGCAGATCCTCGACCTGGGCCCCGGGCCTGAGCAAGCTCTTGGCCTCCTTGACCAGACGTCTGCGTTCCCAGAATCCCAGGTTGGTGCCGTTGGCCTTGCGATCGGCCTTGGACTTGGTGGCCTCGATCATGGCGGGAATGTCGCGCTCGAATATGGAAGGCTGGAAGACATCCAAGACCCGGCGCAGGTTCTTGAGGACCACCACCTGCCGTCCCCAATCCTTGACGGTGGCAGGCACAGGGAATCCGCAGGTCTCTACCGTGGATTTGACCTGCTCACGGGTGTCCGGCAGAAGCCGCTGCAGAAGACGGACCACACGGGAGTACGCGTCCACAGCCTCGTTCTCGTTGACCAGGGTGGCTCCGAACCAGGGGGTGTCCTGGGGGCCGATGACGAATTCGCCCAGCTCGGCAGCCCTCTCCAGCTTGTCCGCCCACGTATCCAAATCGGGTTGCAGATCGTGGGCGGTGGCCGCGCCCAGACGGACACGGGTGGCAGGGTGCGTAGGCATATTGGCGATGTTGGCCAGATTCTGAATGGTTTGGTAGGCCGAAACCCCCCAGCTGGAATCCACCCCATGCAGATCGCCCAGGTAGCGGGTCAGTCGGGAACGGACACCCACAAGCTCATCAGCCACCTGGTCAAAATGCTCGCTGGCCTTGCCGGGTTTGAACCCCACTGCATCGATCAGCCGTTGGTCCAGGACCCTGCCCAGTTGATCATCGGTCAGATCGAGGGCCATATCAGCCATCCCAGCGGCATCCAAACGATGCTGGAAACGCCGCTTCTCCTCCACCACGCAGGGCACATAGAGCACGGTCCTGCCGGCGGTGACGCAGCGCGAGGCGATGGCCAGGGCATCGTCGGCGCTGTGGAGGCCGGTCTGCTCATCCACAAGCACGCTGTGCCCGGTCGCCACCAGCTGGGCGGCATAACGGACCCGGTTGTCCACGTCTCCAGCCTCAAACTCGCTGTGAGGGTCAGCATCGAAGGGGCTGTAGTCGGGCACTGGTCCGCCCTTGAGCCGCTCGGAGGCTGCCTGGTCGCCAGCCAAGGCATCCAGCAGATCGTTGCCGGTGGACCCAGCGGTCATCCGGTCCAGAATCCGAAGGCTTTCGCCCAGCAACTGGGCCGATGGCTCGATAAAGCACCCCAGAACGATTTTCCGCTCAATGGTGAAGTCACTGATATGCGGCGTGATCAGAGCCGTCATGTCCTTGAAAAGCGATGAGGTTTCAGGGGTGCCGCCCTGATAATGGGAGGCAGAAAACAGGCGATCCGGATCCAGGGTGATGCCACGCTCGCGCATGGCCGAGATCAAGGCAGGATTAAGATCCACCTTGCCTGTGAATCTGATGGAAGCCCTGGAGGCCCCCTGTGTGCTCTCATCGATGCGCACGGGATAGAGCAGTACGGGCATGTCGCGCCCCTGCCAGGCAGCCACCCCTACGACCATGGAGAGCTGGGCGAAACCGCTGGCACGCTCCTTGGCGGCCTGATCGTCCAGAACCCGCTCCATGCGGCGGTGGGCCGCACGCAGCATGCCGCGGTCACGGAACAGCGCATCCAGATGAACCTGGCCGCTGGCGAAAAGCTGGGCAATGCCTGAAGGATGCGCGTGCGTCAGGTCCATCTGCGCGGCCAGCTGCGACACATTCTCCAAGGGGGTCAGTCCCACCTGGTTCTGATAGTCCTGACGCCATCCCCGGATTCGCTCTAGGGGCGTCAACGGGGCCTTGACTTCTTCTGCCGCACGGTCGGAGGAGGACCCGGCCGTTGATGCCTGTGCATCTTCGGCCCGTTTGTCATCTTCCGATCCCCCGGTGCTCATTACCGTCTCGCTCATCCGTCCACTCACTTCCGCACGGCGTTCAGATATTCGTGATACCCGTCATTGTTGCGCAGGGCCGCGTCGATGTCCTGGTCGCCCTGAGCCTCCAACCAGGCGTACAGATCATCATAGAGGGCCGGATTCATCGCCAGGAAAGGCAGCAACTGGCGATGCTTGGCCATGGCGAACTGCAGGGCGAAGTCCCCGGTGCGCTTGGCATCATCGGAGCTCATCCCATCCACCTCGATAGCCTCCTGACCACGGTCATAGTCACCCTTGGAAACCCGCTCGAAAACGGATCCAGGCTCGAAAGCCGGCTGATACCGCTGGTCATCCTCCGGCTGATCCGCTGGCTGAGGACGCCGAGCCTGATCTGATTCCTTCCTGGAAAGGCGGGCCAGCTCCACGGCTCCCAGCGGGGTGAATCCCTGGGCCGTGTCCGTTTCGCCAGCTCGGCCTGGACGAGATTGACCATCGGCATATCCCCTGCGGCCGGAAGCCGCGCGATCATCGCGATGACGACGATCTTCACGGGCATCGCGAGCATCCTGGTCGTAGGGATCCTGATCAGGAGCGGATTCAGCGGAACGGGAACGACGAGCATCAGCGAAAAGATCACGGTCGACCGGCTGGCTGTCCTCCTGCCGAGTGCCGACCAGCGGCAGACTCTGCTCGGATTCGTGCTCTTGCCATGGCAGAGGCTGGCGGGCTTCGCCACGAGCGTCCTGGGTCTGGAAGTCCCCTCCACGGCGATCGCCTTCGCGGGATTCGAATGCCCTGTCAGCCTGGCCATGATCGGCTGAATCAGCATCGTCAGAATACCGAGCCTGCGGGCCTCGCGAATCTGTGGGCTCTGCTCTTCCGGAGAAAGGCGGCGACGGATTGCCCTCCGAACCTTGAGCGGCTGGGGCAGTCCTGGGACGATCCTGTGAAGCACCGCCGACCTCTTGGGAAGCATCGGCTGTCTTGGCAGCGCCCAAAGCCATATCGTGAAGGGCAGTGACCCGGTTGCGGACCCCGTCGGCCTTGAAGATGCCAGTGGGCTCGCCGGCGCGCATGTCCAGAATGTCATCGACGGACATTTCGGCCGCATCAGGCTCCACCATGCCCCGGGGCTGTGTGGAGTATGAGAAGAGGTCGGGCACCCGGGGCGAGGGATCGGTCTTATCCTCTTCGGGATTGCTGATGCGCACGAAGTCGACAGGGACATCACCGAACTGAAAGCGAGCCGAGCTGCTGGACAGGGGGAAGGCGGCGTCCACGGGCAGCCTGACCAGCGATCCGTCGGACTGGATCAGATAGGAGCCGTTGGTGGAACCCATGTCGCGCAGGGTGGCCAGACCGTCCTGGTCGACGGCGAAAATGGCATGCCGCTTGGACATGGATTTAGTCTGATCGGGCACCTCCAGACGACGCCGACCGTCATCGGCCAGCGGACGCAGAGGCTTGCGGCCGATCTCGACGGTCTCGCCAGGCTTGAGCCGGGTCTCTTCCGCCCCATTGAACTTGATTATCCACACCTGCCCCGGTCGCCGATCGTCACTCACGTTTTCGACCTCCCAAATCTGCAGCCGCCTTCACTCGGTACTATCGCCTATTCTGTCATGAAACCCAGAGATAGGATTGATTGCGTGCCGAATTACCTGATAAAGGACACATGAGAGGCTCGCAGGCATAGCGCACCACTTGGAGCCCTCCGAATCGGCAGTATCTACAAACCTGATTGCGCAAACGGCACGTGGTTCATTGCCTGCCATGAATCAATTCAGACACTTCGGGCAACCCAGGTACAGATAGTCTTCGAGCGAATAGGCACACCCATCCCCCATGGTATGGCCGGATATGGGAAAGCCCCGGGCCGTCTGTGACGGCACAGGGCTTTCCAGCATGCAAGGGCTCAGAAAGAGCCGATGACTACTTGAGCTCGACGGTGGCGCCGGCCTCTTCCAGCTGAGCCTTGGCCTTGTCGGCGTCCTCCTTCTTGGCACCTTCCAGGACGGCCTTGGGGGCACCGTCAACCAGAGCCTTGGCGTCGGCCAGGCCCAGGTTGGTGATGGCCTTGACGGCCTTGATGACCTGGATCTTCTTGTCACCGATGGCGGAGAGGACGACGTCGAACTCGGTCTTCTCCTCCTCAGCCGGAGCAGCAGCACCGGGAGCGGCAGCGGCCACGGCCACGGGGGCGGAGGCCTCGACGTCGAACTCGTCCTCGAACTTCTTGACGAAGTCGGACAGCTCGACCAGAGTCATTTCCTTGAACGCGTCGATGAGCTCGTCAGCGGAGAGCTTGGCCATAATGGCTTCCTTTCATTTGTGGCGACCGGCATTGACTGGTAGGCCGATCACCGAACATCTTCTTTTGTATTTGCCGTATGGATCCGGGCCAGTGGCCGTGGACTCAGGCGGCCTTTTCCTGCTTCTCGCGCAGGGCGTCGAACGTGCGCACGGCCTTGGTAGGCACAGCGACGAACAGGTTGGCGGCCTTGGACATGGTGCCCTTGAGCGCGCCGGCCATCCGGGAGAGCAGAACATCGCGGGATTCCAGATCCGCGATCTTCTTCATGGCATCCGCGTCAGCAACAGCTCCATCAATGAAGCCGCCCTTGACGATCAGTGCCGGGTTGTCCTTGGCGAAATCACGCAGCGTCTTGGCGGCATTGACGTAATCACCCTTGACGAAGGTGATGGCGCAGGGGCCGGCAAGCATCTCATCGAGACCCTCGATTCCAGCCTCTTTGGCCGCAATCCGGGCTAGCGTGTTCTTCGCCACGTTGTAGGAAGTATCGCGGCCTAGCTTGTTTCGCAGATCGGCGACCTGCGGAACACTGAGCCCGCGGTACTCGGTGAGGATGATGGCGTCGGCGTCACGGAACTTGTCCGTCAGCCTGGCGACAGCCTCTTCCTTTTCGGGCCTTTTCATGGCGTTCCTTCCTAGACAGACCTCTGGAGGGAGCCGGGCGACCGAGCATGACAGGCAAAAAGAAAGCCCTGCCGACAGGCAGAGCGAAAAAACAGGTCGCAAGGACCGATTTGAAACTCAACCTGTGCTGGCTCGATCAACCGAACTTAGGAGACCCAAGGGTCCCGACCAACGGTCTTTGGTATGCAAGGGGCAATATTACACAGGTCGGGTGCAGCCGTCAAGTTCACAGGCATGGCAAGTTCGGAGCCAGCCAGCTTCGGGGACTGCAGAACTGCAGCAGATTCACGGCATCTAGGCCCTGACGGGCGCAACCCGTCAGATCGCAGGCCCATAGGCACCAAGCTGCACGGCTGAGGGCTCCTTGTACTGACCTGCACTCAGAGCTCGCGCACGATGCCCAGCACAAGCCTGGCGGCCGTGTCGGCATATTCGGAGATGTCGAACTCCCGGAAGACCTCGTAGTCGGTGTCGGCGTTGTCGCTCAGAGCGCGGATGACCAGGGCTGGCACCTTGTTGCGGGCCGCCACATGGCAGACAGCCGCGCCCTCCATCTCGACCGCGTCGGCCCCGGTCTGCTCCTTGACTTCGGCGATCTTCTCCGGGCTGTCCACAAAGTAGTCACCTGTCGCAATGGTGCCGACGATGTGCTTGATCCCCATGGAGTCCAGGGTCCGGCTTGCCAGATCCAGCAGGTGAGGGTCCGAGTGGAACTCCTCGGTGCCGGGGGCCGACTGGGCCACCAAGCGCATGTCGGTATCCAAATAACGCAGAGTGCCTCCAAGAACCACGTCGTTGATGTGCAGGTCCTTGTTCAGGTTGCCCGCAATACCGGAGAAGATAACGGCCCTGGGATGGAAGGCATCGATCAAATACTGTGTGGTGGCGGCGATGTTGACAGTACCCATGCCACCCACGGTGGCAGCCAGACGAACCGGGCCGTGCGCCCCATTCAGGGCGCCGCATATGACCTTCAGGCCAGCTTCACCGGCCCCGGGATCCTGATCCGCCTGCTGCAGACCTCGGCCGATCAGCGCCACCTCCTCATCCATGGCCCCGATGACGGCAACCGGCCGCCGATCCTCACCCTTCGGGGAAGCATCCGCTTCGCTCATACCTGACTCCTTATCCAAGATTCCACTGGCAACTGCAGCCCGACCAGACTACTGCAGGCGCAAGTCAACGAGTTGCGCTTCGACGACGATCCACTGCTCCTGCCAGCTCCTCCAGCAGGTCCTGGGTATCAGGCCAGGAGATGCAACGGTCGGTGATCGAACACCCGTAGACCAGCTGGTCCAATGGGGCCGGCTTCTGATTGCCTCCACGTATGAAACTCTCCATCATCAGGCCAGTGACGCCTTCCTCACCGTCGCCTATCCGCTGGGCCAGCTCATGGACAACCTGGATCTGGCGCCGCTCGTCCTTGCCGGAATTGCCATGGGAAGCATCGATGAGCAGTCCGTGGGCAGCCGCGCTGTCCTCAGGCATGCGCTGGCGCAGCACGGCAAGGGCTGCCCGCACCGAATCCTGATCATAGTTGGGGCCGGACTTGGAGCCGCGAAGAACCAGATGGCAGTCGGGGTTGCCCATGGTCGCCACAGCCGCAGCCTGACCCTCATGGTCTATTCCGAAGAAGGTATGGCGCTGAGAGGCTGCATAGCAGGAATCAATGGACACATCCACGCTGCCATCCGTGGCGTTCTTGAAGCCGATGGGCATGGACATGCCGCTGGCCAGCTGCCGATGGACCTGGCTCTCCGTGTTCCGGGCACCAATGGCCCCCCAACTGACCGCGTCAGAAATGTACTGGGGCGATGTGGGCTCAAGAAATTCCGTAGCAGCCGGAAGTCCGGTTTCCAGCACACCCAGCAAAATGCGCCGCGCCAGGACCAGACCCTTCTGGATGTTATAGCTGCCATCCAGGTCGGGGTCGTTGATCAGGCCCTTCCAACCGACCGTAGTCCGTGGCTTCTCGAAGTAGACCCGCATGACGATCAGCAGCCGATCCTTCAACCGCTCGTTGACGGCCGACAGACGACGAGCATAGTCCAGGGCGGCATCGGGGTCGTGAATGGAGCAGGGACCCACAATGACCAGCAGCCGGTCGTCCCGCCCATGCAGGCAGTCCACGATTTCCTGCCGGGAGCGGATGACCAGATCCTTGGCCGATCCGTCCAAGGGATATCGAGTCAGCATCTGCGCGGGCGAAGGCAGGCGGTCAAGCTCAAAGACCCTCCTGTTGACGATCCGGCCTATGCCTACCTCGTCCTCCCACCTGGGCAGGTTCCCCGTCTGCAAGGGGTTGACGCCTGCCGCCAGCGCCTTGTGCACCAGTTCAACCTCGTAGGCCTTGCTGGGTCGGGGCAGAGGATCCTGTGGCTCATCCTTCATCCGGCTCATGCCTTCTCCTTTCCCGACGAGCCAGCACGGCATCGGCCAGGATCTGCAGCAGTTCCTCGGTCCTGTCCCAGGAAATGCAGGCATCAGTGACGGACCGGCCGAAGACCAGGTGATCCAGCGGGGCCGGAGCCTGGTGACCGCCCTCAAGGAAGCTCTCCATCATGATGCCTGACAGGCCCTGCTCACCCTTGGCGATACGTTCTGCCAGCTCTTCGACCACCTGGGCCTCACGCACTGGATCCTTGCCGCAGTTGCCATGGGCTGCGTCGACGATCAGCCCCCGGCAGGCACCAGGGCCCAGCGGGGCCTGATGCATGACCTCCAGGGCGGACCGGACGGACTCCGAATCGTAGTTGGGGCCATGACTGGAACCGCGCAGAATCAAGTGACAATCTGGATTGCCCCTGGTCTCGGCAGCGATGACATGGCCGTCCAGGTTGATGGACAGGAAGTGATGCTCGGATGCTGCGGCCAGGCAGGAATCAACCGCTGCCTTTACACTGCCCTCGGTCGAATTCTTGAAACCCATGGGCATGGACATGCCGCTGGCCAGTTCCCTGTGGACCTGGCTCTCCGTGTTCCGAGCCCCGATGGCCCCCCAGCTGACCGCGTCAGAGAGATACTGCGGGGTGATGGGATCCAACCATTCCGTGGCCGCCGGAATCCCTTGCCCCAGAACCTGCCAGAGCACCTGACGGGCCAGGCGAATCCCCTTGCGAATATTGAATGTTCCATCCAGATCGGGGTCGTTGATCAGGCCCTTCCAGCCCACTGTGGTCCGGGGTTTCTCAAAGTAGACCCGCATGACGATCAGCAGCCGATCCTTCAACCGCTCATTGACGGCCGACAGACGACGGGCGTACTCCAGAGCAGCCTCCGGGTCGTGGACTGAGCAGGGGCCGGTGATGACCAGCAGCCGATCGTCCCGGCCATGCAGAACATCCCGAATGGCCTGACGGGAGTCCCGCACCAACCCCATACGCTCCGAATCCAAGGGCCGCGAGCGCAGAAAGACCCTGGGGGCCGGGATGGGATCCAGCTGACGAATGTTGACGTCCACTGTTTCGGGAAAGACGGCCGTATCGGCAAAATACTGCCGCTCCTCTTCCGGGATGATATCCGGTTCCTTGACGAATGCCACGGTCGCTCTCCTCTCTGTCGTACTTCGACGATCTTGCCCGAATTCCTTATGACCATCCGCGTCCGGGCCAATGCGGACGGTCCGTTCCCGCGATCCATGCAGACCACGGGAACGAACAGCTCAATGGATAAATTGGTGACGTTGCTCAGGCCAGGGCGCCCATGGGATCCCAGGCGGGCAGCATGATGGCCTCTTGGTCGAAGGCCCGGCGATACTCCTCGGGCAGCATGGACTTGGGCACGGCCACCTCATAGACATACTGGCTGAACCAGTCGTCGCTCATGGTGAAGTAGCCCTTGTTGGCGATGTCCCCGCCCCAGGAGTTCTCCACCCGCCAGCGGTTGGTGGTCCGGCCGTCATCGGCCACATCCACACCCACGAATGCCATGGCGTGGTTCTGGGCCGAGTCGCCGAAGCGCACCCGCTGCTCCTTGTCCATGTCGAAGTCCACACCGTAGACCCGGCCGTACTCGAACAGGTCAGTGGCCCACTGACCGGCCTTGCGGTCCATCATGGGGTGGCAGTCGGCGCCGAACCAGACCGGCAGGCCCTGCTCGCTCATCAGACGACGGGCGCAGTCCTTCATGACCTCCACCGGAACGTTCAGATACTCGGTGGGATCGCCGCCAGCCACGTTGCCCAGATGCTCGATGCCGATCTTGCGGCCCTTGGGGTGCTCGGGACGCGGATCGTCGACCAGGCAGACATAGTCTTCAAGTCCGGCATTCACGTAGCGCTTCCAGAACTCCTGCGGGGTGATCCGCCCATCCCTGTGGAAGACGCCGTCCTTGTCGGTCCACTCCCAGTCGAAGCTGGTGGGCGGGGTGCCCAGATGAATGGTCAGGATACGGTGACCGGCCTCCAGGGTCTGATCGATGATCCCGTCGATGCCATCCGGGTTGGCCACCATGTGAGCCGTGGCCTGATGAAGCAGGCGACGGAGCTGGTCGTTCATCTGGCTGGTGTTCTGGGAGGAAGCGGTCTCGGGATAGAACTGCTTGGGCACTGCGCCGTACTTCTTATAGATGTTCATGGCCATGATCCACTGGCCGCCATCGCCCATGACATCGCCCATCAAGAAGCGCATGAGCTGGGAGTCCACGGGCTCGCCAGCACGCACCAGAGCCGCCACGTCGCGCAGGAAGTAGTTGACGCGCTCAAGCTTGTCATAGTACATGGCATAGTTCTGGGACAGCTCGAAGTCGCCCATGGGGTTGGCGGTGCTTTCACCATCGATGTTCAGAGCCTTGCGGGCCACGAATCGGGCCACGTTCAGCGAGCTGAAGAGCCAGCAGCGGCCAGAGTGCGCCTGCGAGGTGACCGTGCCATTGTCGATGCTGACCGAAAAACGGTGCTGGAGCAGACGGGAGCGGTTATAGTTGTGGGCCACTTCGTCAATGCCTACCTGAGTGACGGCATTCATGGCGACATGGTTGGCCTCGCGCTCATCGAAGGCGGTGCGCAGGCCCTCCAAACGGGTCTGATCCAGTGGTGTCAGTACTGATGTCATACGGTCTGTCCTTGTTTCCTTTCATGCGGATGTATCTGCATCCCTGTATTCAGCATAGCGGGAATCGGTCCTCATGGGTTCGCCTGGCGGATGATGTGGACAACTGTGCCTTTGTCAAGCCAGAGAGAAGCGCTGGGCCGCATTGACCACGGCCAGGGCCACCAGGACCGCCAGACCAAGAGAGATCCAGCCCTTATAGGTTCCGGGGCGTGAGCGATTGGCGCGCAGGCGGTCTGCCAACTGTCCGCGAATCAGCCAGAGGACGACCAGTCCCCCGATCAGGCCCAGCAGGGTCATGCCCTGGTTGATCATCGAGCCGGTGCGGGCCGGCACTGTCTGGGTCAGCCACATCATGGCGTCAGCCAGGACCAGGTTGTTGAAGATATGCAGTGCCATGGACCAGAGGATGGAGTATTCCATGGCGATGACACCCAGAACCAGGCCCAGCAGGAAGGTGAACAGACTCTGGGTGATGTCTCCGTGCAGGCAGGCGAAGATAAAGGAGGAGGTGACGATGGCGAAGGTCCGTCCGTAGGGCCTGAGTCGGCCCATGACCACGCCACGCAGCAGGAACTCCTCGACGACGGGGACCAGGATAGCCGTGTCCAGGGGCGACAGGAACCCGTGCTGGCCCGCCGCGATCTGGGAGGTAGTGGAATGGTAGACCAGCCCCAGGGCCTGGGATCCCTGGTTGACCACCCAGGTGAAGCCGGTCTCGATGCTGCTGGCCAGCATAATCAGCAGGATGGCCCCGATCAGCGCGGCTGGGCCAGGATTGGTTTGCGCCTTGTACTGCACAGGGTTGGTCCCGCGCCCGCGCAGATCCTGGCTGCGGGTGCCGAAGAGAAAGACCAGCATGACCAGATCGCCCAGCAGATCGGCCAGCCCCGGCTGACGGGCAATGCCCAGGGCCGCGGCCACCGAGGGCAGATTCAGAACCCCGGCGATCAGGTTGGCCGCCACCAGATACACCAGGGCATAGAGGGATTGCAGGTCCACCCCACGGCGCACCTGGGCACTCCATGGGCGCGAAACAGCCGACCCGGATGACCCCGTGGCGGACACATGTGATGATGCGTGCCGTGATTGCTGCATGACGCTCTCCCAACCCCGTGACACTTGGCCTGCACCTCTTCACTACCGACTCTAGGCCTCAGCAGGTGTTCTGGTCGAGATTGACGGCCACCCAACTTCCAAGCAAGGCGGAACGACAGGGCCGGATCGCAGACCATGCCTGCGATCCGGCCCTGACGAACAATGTCCTTTGCTGATCAGTCCTGATCGGTCGGGGCAGCGTCGTCGTTGATGGGCGGAATAACCGTCGTTTCCTGATCGGTGACCGCCTTCTCCACCTGTCCGTCCTCACGCTGGGCCGGCGCGTCATCGGCCTGGACGGAGGCATCGGGAAGGGCACTCGGCGCTGGGGAAGGCAGAACCTGAGTAGGCATATTGGCTGAGGGCCTGACAGCCGCAGCCGCGCTGACATCATCCCCGGAATTATCGGCAGAGTCAGTTGCCACACCATCGGCTGGCTGGCTGGCTGGGACCGGATCGACTGATGTCTGAGGGGCCTCTTCCTGGGTGTCGGCAAGGGGCTGATCGACGGCCTGATCCTCGCCTTCAGCCTTCGAGGATGCCGCCGTAGCCGACGCAGCAGGGGCCGGCAACGGATCCGCGGCAGGCACAGCATTGACCACGGGCACGCTGGGCGCCTGCCCCTCGTCCTGGTCATTGACCACAGCCTCATCGTGGAAGCCGTCGAAGTTGCCGAAGGACTTGGAGAAGATGTTCCGCAGCTCGTCGACCCGAGCGGTAATGGTGGCCTCCCGGTGCTGCAGCTTGGTGATGTGGTCCTTGAGCCCGTCAAGCTCGGCCTGGGCGGCCTTGCGATGGGCGTCGACTTCGGCCTGGGCGCGCTGCTTGGCCTCCTCCAGCAGCTGGTTGGCCTTGCGCTCGGACTCCTCTCGCTTGAAGGAGGCGAACGAATCGGCATCCTTTCGGGTGGCCTTGGCCTGTTCAATCAGCTCCTGGGTCTCCTTCTCGGTCTTTACCCGCCGATCCTCCAGGCTCTTGAGCAGCTCGCCCACCTTCTTGGTGGCATCCTCCTGCTGGGCGGCGATGTCGGAACGGACCTGCTCGGCCTCGGCGTTGACCTTGGCCATGGTCTCGGCGCTGGTGACCTTAGACTCGTCCACGATCTGCTGGGCCTCGGACTTGGCTTTGTCGGTGATCTCCGAAGCCTGCCTGCGGGCGTCATTCAGGCTCTTGGAGACCTGCTCGCGCACGTCGGCCAGCTTCTTGTTGGCCTCGGCCAAGGCCTTCTGGATCTGATCGTTCGCCTCTTTCTTGAGCTTGGCGATCTCCTCGTCGTTCTTGCGCCGCTTGTCGGCAATCTCCTTGGCGGCCTTGGCCTTCTGCTCGGACAGCTCCCTGTCCTGGGTGGCCTTGCTGGTGGCCAGCCGCTTCTCATGCTCCTCGCGGGAGTTTTGCAGCTCCAGATCCAAGGCCTGTCGACGTTCGGCCACCACCTTATCGGCAGCTGACTTGCTCTGTTCGCTCTGCTGCTTGGCGGTGGTGGTGACGGTTCTGGCTTCGTCGTTAGCGGCCTCAACGATGGACTTGGCCTTGGCGTTGGCCTCGTCCACAATGTGCTTGGCTTCAAGCTGAGCCTCGTTGACCAGGGTCGTCGCCTTCTCCTGGGCGGAGGTCTTGGTGGATGCCGCATCCTGCTTGGCGCGGTTGAGCAGCTCGGTGCTGGTCTGCTCGGCCGAGGCCAGCAGTTGCTGGGCGTTGGCTCCTAGTGAAGCAAAGGAGTTGCGCGGCTGTTCGGGCTTGCGGGACTTGGCCTCCTGGAGTTCCGCCTCCAGCTTCAGAATGCGATCGTCATCGGCCTTGATCTGCTGACGCAACCGGGCCAGATTGCTCCGCGAGGCCGCCAAGGCCTGGTCGACCCGCTCCTTGTCATAGCCTCGCAGGACAACGGGAAACTGATCTTCGGCCATGGAAACACTCCTCTTCGCCACCAGGACATGCCGGCCCGTGACAGAAATGTCTTCGGTCCGGTGGATTTACCTCGACTCTACCCCATGACCGGCCGAAAGTCGCCGTCTGACCTGCCGCCGACACATTGGCCTTACATACGGGTCTCAGGCGATAAGAATGGGACTGGAGGAGGGCCTGCGGTAGTAGCGAATGGTCTCATTGACCACCTCGCGCACAGCCTGTATCTGCTGATCCAGGGGCAGGCCGCACTCCTGACCGCCGCTTTCGTTGACCAAGGGAAGGCTGACGAACCCGGCCAGGACGTCCTTGTGTCCTGCAGCCCATGCCAGCAGGTTGTAGAAGAGCGCGTTGCAGACATAGGTGCCTGCGTCCGAGCTCAGGGTGGCAGGAATGCCGCAGGTGCCGAAGTCATGCAGGATAGCCCTCAGCGGCAGTCGGGTCCAGTAGGCGGCTGGGCCCTGGGGGTCGATGGGCTGGCGGCTGGCATGACGGACCGCATCTCGAGACTCCTGCTCCCCAAGATTTTCACGGTCGTCAGCGTCGTCCTCCTTGAGGTTGACGGCGCAGCGCTCCATGGCGATGCCGCGAGCCCGACGCTTGAGCCCTGTGGCGATGATGATATCAGGGCGCACGCGCTCTATGGCCTCATGCAGGATGGGCCAGGCCTTGGCGAAGCTGACAGACATGGTAACGGAGGAAATAGCCAGATCCACGCCCTCCAAGGGATCCTCCTCGGTGGGGCCGACTGGCCGCATGCCTTCCATGCCATGCTCGGCCAAAGCCTGTGAGACCTGATAGGAGGGGTTGACATCAACACCCTCGTAATGATCGTATCCGGCGACGATGACCTTGATCTGCTCCATGTGCCCCATGGTACACAGGGCTTCACCCGGCCAGGGAGCGCGCTATCCATTCAGCCATGGGCACGTCCGAGGGCAGGGTGATCTTCATGTTGGTCACGCTGCCGGCCACGATGGCCACCGGCTCCTCGGGCAGGCGGTCCACCACCACCCGGGTGTCATCGGTGGGATGGAAATCGGGGTCTGCGGCGGCCAGGTCGTAGGCCTTGCGGAGGGTGCCGAAGCGGAAGGCCTGCGGGGTCTGGGCCCGGAACATGTTGTCTCGGTCGGGCACCTGGCGCACCACCTTGCGCTCGCCCAGGTCGCCGGCCATCAGCATGGTGTCGGTCGAGGCCACGGCCACGGTTGCGGCGTTGAAGGTATCCAGGGCATCGATGCAGCCATTGATGGACTCCTGGCTGACGAAGGGGCGTACGGCATCGTGGATGAGCAGCTTGGCGTCCTGGGGGATCTCCGCTTCGGCCAGGGTCTGCAGGGCCGCCTCGGTGCTGTCCATGCGCTCGATGCCGCCCTGGATGACCGTGCGGACCTTGTCGTAGGTGTCATCGCCCACGATGGCCTCGACAGCCTCCCGCACCCGATCGTTGACCACGACCAGAATGTCGGTGACCCGGGCATTGAACTGGAAGGCATCAATTGACCAGGCGATGATGGGTTTGCCGCCCACCTGCACCAGCTGCTTGGGGTTGCTCTCGTCAAACCGAACGCCCAGCCCGGCTGCCAGAATCACCGCCACAACTGGCTGAATCTGCTCCTCCGGCTCTGCGTTATCCTGACTGACCTCGGACGGGGCTGCTGATGCTCTGCTCTCACTCATAAACTCAACGGTACTCACGCGAGGACAGGAAGGGGCGCAGACCCGGCGCTATCTGCACCGAACATCTGCACCCGAGGCCTGCTCCGGCTGCCGGAAGCCGGATCAATCAACATACTGCATCAGTCGTCGGCCAGGATAAGGGCCAGCATGCGCCCCTCCCCCGCCTTGCTAGCCAGCGAGGCCCTGCGGTGGGAGTACCAGAGCGGATTCTCCAGCGTGCACAAGGGTCGGCGCAGATCCTCCAGACGCTTCGACAGGGAGGGACCCTCACTGTCATGGCTGCAGAGCTCTTCCAGATCCGGATCCTGGCAAAGGTAGCTGGTGGCGGCAGCGACCCGCGGGGTGGAGTCCACGATACGGGTCACTCCTGCCGCCTTCAGTTCCATCCTGGCTGCAGCGGCGATGTCGATGGCGATTCCGCCGAATCGGCATGGTCCTGATGCGCCGGGGAAACGCTTCTCGAAGTCATCAGCCAGGTTCGAACACACCTGATAGCAGTCTGCGCAGATCCGAGGCCCCAGCGTTGCCACGATCCTGGACGGGTCGGCGCCCCTGTCAGTCATGGCCTTGACTGTGGCCGGAATGACGCCAGCCACCAGACCACGACGACCGCAATGCGCCGCCCCCATCACGCCGGCCTGGGGGTCGGTCAGCAGCACAGGAAGGCAATCGGCCGCGAAGATGCCCAGGGCCAGGTCACGACGGGTGGTCACCTGCGCATCGGCTTCGCAGCGCCCCTGGGGCTGACCCTGGTCAGCGTCCCAGACCCTGGCTGAGTGAACCTGATCCACCAAGACCATGGGACGGTCCAGCTGGCGGCCCAGGGCCTGACGGTTGGCAGCCACCGCCTGCGGGTCGTCGCCCCCCTTGCCGCCGAGATTCAGCTGGGCATAATCGCCCGAGGAGACCCCTCCCAGCCTGGTGGTGTAGACCACCTTGATCCCTGGCGCCAGGGCTATGGGAATCGTGACCGGGATTGGCCGACCCTGATCGTCCAGCGATGACAGGGGGCTACTGTCCAGCAGGGTCCGTTCCCGATCCCAGGCTTCGCCCTGAGCGCTCTGGGTGCCCTGCTCTCTTGGTTCAGGCTTGGGACTCATGCAGTCGCCGCCCGGTTCAGGCGGTCCATCTCGTCCTCGCTCAGTTCCATGTCAGCCGCCTGTAGGGAATCCAGAATGGTGGCCGCCCTGTGGGCCCCGGGAACCACGAAGACGTTGCTGTTCTGGGACAATTCCCAGGCCAGGACCACGCGCTGGTGGGAAACGCCGAGCTCCTGGGCCACCTGCCGGAAGGCATCATAACGGGTTTCGTCCTTGGGCGCTCGGAAGCCTCCCAGAGGGCTCCAGCAGACGAAGGCCAGACCCAGTTCGGCCGCATGGTCCAACTCCTGGCGGGAGCTGGTGAAGGTGGGCGAGAACTGATTCTGCACGGCTACGAGGTCATCGCCCAGAATCTTGCGAGCCAGGTCCATCCGCTCGATGTCTACGTTGGAGACGCCCAGGGTCCGGGCCACGCCCTGCTTGGCCAGTTCAGCCATGGCCTCCAACGACTCCTGGTAGGGCACCTGCGGGTCAGGACGGTGCATATAGAGCAAGTCAATGGTGTCCACGCCCAGGGCCTGGGCAGACTCCTTGGCGTGCCGGATCAGGCTCTCCGGCCGACCGTCCACAGCCCAGGTGGGCCGTCCGTCAGTGAAGTTGCGGTAGTGCCCAACCTTGGTGGCCACCAGCACGTCCTGACGAGGTCCCTTCCAGGAGTCCAAAGCCTGGCGAACCAGTCGTTCATTGGTCTGCTCAGGGCCACCTGACTCGTAGTAGGACCAGGCAGTATCCAGATGTCGGCAACCGGCATCCAAAGCCTGATGGATGACCTCAATGGCCGTTCCCTGGTCCGGCTTGCCCTCAATGGACAATCCCATGCAACCCAGTCCGACCGCTGTCGTAGTAAAGGGCCCCAAGGCCCGCATCGACGATGTCATGCATGTACTCCCGTCTTGTAGATTGATGCCAGCTTCAATGCCGCCGGCTTCGTATCGAGCTTAGCTTGTGGCCCAGTATCAACGACCGCCGAAGGAACCACCACCGGAGCCGCCACCGGAGCCGCCGAAGGAACCACCACCGGAGCCAAACCCACCAATACCACTGCCGGAACTGTTGCCGCTGGCCTGGCCGATCAGGCCGCCGATCTGTTCGAGTCCCTGGGTCAACTGAGTACCCAGATCAACCACCCCGCCTTGGCCAAGCATTGAATTTGCAGCCAATGTTTCAGGGCCACTCACGGAGGAAGCCACCGGAACATTCTGGCTGTAAGGCAGGAAGGTACAGTAGAGCAGGCTCCCGCGCGCATTATTATTCAGCCAGTCGAAGTCGGTCAGTTCAGGGCTGGCCTGTGCCAGCTGAGCGACAACCCGGTCACTTATACCGAAGGCCGCAGCGTAAACCAGGTAGCGGTCCCAGAGCACCAGGTCCTCCACGCCCCGGTGGCTAAAATCGCTGAAGTCCAGCAGATAGCGCCGAAGCCCTGACACCTGACCAGCCATGAGCTGTCCATTCCTGCTGAGCACTTGCGAACTACCATAACGAATGGAGAATGCTGCAACAGCCACCAGAAGCACGGCCAATGGCGCACGTACCAGCACGGTGCCCGGCAGGAATCCAGCCAGCAGGATGAAAGCGGCCAAGAGCACGGCCAGGAAGGGCAAGACCTCTATACCATGACGATAGGCACGCAGGTCAGCATTGTTGGTCTCGTACTTGACGGCCTTGTCGAAAGCCTCCAGATAGACCTTGCCATGATGAGCTTCGGTGCTGGAGAAGAGAGCAATCATCTCGTACAGGTCGAAACGTTCATCCTTGGAGCCCATCAGAGCAGAAGCACCTTCCAGCATGGTCAGGCAGGCTTCCTCGCTTAAGGACAGG
Source organism: Bifidobacterium apousia (assembly GCF_007559275.1). Classification (GTDB taxonomy): domain Bacteria; phylum Actinomycetota; class Actinomycetes; order Actinomycetales; family Bifidobacteriaceae; genus Bombiscardovia; species Bombiscardovia apousia. Next base: position 420,654 of record NZ_VMHK01000001.1, on the reverse strand, counting down.
GCCAGGGAGGCTCGATCCTGACTGCAGACCGGATTAATGACCACCTCCATGGACTGCCGTTTGCCTTTGTGGAGCAGCGAGCGCATCACCTTAGTCAGGGAACCTCCGCCGGAATTCGCCCGGTCCTCATACTTGACCGGAATCAGAGCGATGGCCCGCTTGGAGGCCAGGGAGAGAATGGTGGCTGACAATTGCCTGCCAATAGGGGATTCTCGGGTCAGCATCAAATCGTTGATAACGGCGGCCACGGCCGGTGACAGATCAGGAGGCTGACGGTAGTAGATAATATCGCCTCGGTACTGGGAGTCTCCATAGGTGCGGAAGGCCTGCCAGAGCATCACTACAATCAGCGCGATAGCAGCTAAGACGGTCAGTACACCAGCCAAAAGTCCGATCCGCGCCCATCTGGTCTGCTCGGCGTGCCAGTGCTCATACTGCTGGCGCTCCTGCTTGATGATGCGGTCACGCGCCGGTTGAGAGTCGGTCCTGACTACCGAGGAAACCCTCTTCGCATCGAAGAGAGCCACCAAATCCAGATGCTGACCTGGCCCGATCTGGTCAGCTGAAAAGTGGATACTGCTGTCATCGCCCACCTGGTAGGAACCCTTGCCAGCGAAATGGAGCCAGGCCTTGGTATCCTTGTCCTTCTCTGCTCCTATAAGCTTGGGAAGCCTAACATCAGCGCTCATATGCTCGACGGAAATCTGGTTGGTGTCGCCCACGGGCTCCCATTGGAATTCAGCCACATCGGGATGGGCAGTAGTGACACCGTGGAAGGTCATGTCGATGCGGAAGCGCCGACCTGAATCCTCGGCAATCTGCGGAATGTTCCAACCCAGCTCCACCTGACACCGGTCCCCCTGGGCGCCGCAGGCGGATCCTTGGTCCGAGTCGCCCGGCTTGTAGGATTCCAATCCTGAGTCCGAGACTGTGCCCATATACCAGGTGCCAGCCATGGTCTTATCCCAGTCGGGAACCTGATCGAGGTTATCAGGATCCGTCGGCGGATCGGCTTGCCTATATGTAGAGCCATTGGTCAGGTCGCGCACGCTTATGTCACTGATGCCCGTCAGCCGGTCAGGCTTAATCTGATAACGCTGGTAGAGCTCCCTCCAGGGACGTTTATCGCCGTTGTCGTCCTCACGGGAGTTCATGGTTACGGTCAGGTTCTGACTGATGCGCAAATCGCCGTTATCCAGGACCTGGACATCATAGTCCACTGAATCGTATACCAGATCCGGCCAATTCTTGTTGAAGATAAGCAGAGCAGCGACTATGGACGTCACCAAGGCTGCCACCAAAGCCAGTGCCAAGGCTCGGAAAAAGCGGGAAGTGCTCCAGGAGGGATGACTTGAGACCGGTTTTCCAGAGGAGGCCACTGGGGCGTTCACTGTCCGAAGTCCACTACGGGCGCCTGGCGGCTACCCTCGTCAGCCTGGAAATACTGGGCCTGACGGAAGTGGAAAAGGGATGCGATGATGTTTGAGGGGACCGTCTCGATGCGGGTGTTGAACTTCTGAACCACATCATTGTAGAACTGCCTGGCGTAGGCGATCTTGTCCTCCAGGTCCTTGAGCTGACGCTGCAAGTCCAGGAAGTTCTGGTTGGCTTTGAGCTCAGGGTAGGCCTCCGCCCGAGCCATCAGAGTGACCAGGGATTGACCCAGCCGTTGCTCAGCATCGGCACGGGCCTGCATCTGGTCCCCGCCAGCCGTCTGGGCCTGGGCCACGTCGGCGCGGGCTTTGGTCACCTCCTCCAGGACGGTGGACTCGTGTGAGGCGTAGCCCTTGACCGTCTGGACCAGGTTGGGCACCAGATCGGCACGCTGCTTGAGCTGTACATCAATCTGGGCCCAGCCATTGGCCACCCGGTTGCGCAGATTGACCAGACCGTTGTAGATACCGATTCCCCAGATAACCAGCAACACGACCAGCAAAACGATGATGATGAGCACGATCATTGATACGGACATGCCCTCATTCTCTCACTAAATTCAGAGGAGACAAAAAAGGGACCCCGTCCAATGGAACGGGGTCCCAGCATCAGTAGGAATCAGTCCTCACTGTCGAAGGGATCGAAGTCCCTGCGCACCCGGCGACGGGGACGCTCGGAACGCTCCTCTCTGTCGGCCCGGTACTCGTCATAGTGCTCGTCGGCAGCGTAGCGCGGATTCTCCCTGCGGCCACGATAGCCGCCACGCCCGGAAGAGCGGCGCTCATGACGACCACCGCGATCACCGCGGTCATCACGCTCGGAGCGGCTGCCACGGCCACGACGCTCGCCACGGCCCCGGCCGCCACGATCCTCGTCATCGTCGCGGGAGACCCGACGACGATCGCGACGGGAGCCGCGGTCCTCGTCCTCGAACCAGTCTCCGCCATCCTCATAGTCGCGGCCGCGGCTCTGACGACGGTGCCGGGGACGATCCTCCTGATCCTCATCGTCATAGTAGCGATCATCACGCTCGGAGCGGGAACGGCGCGGGGCCTCATACCGATCATCACGCTCGGAGGAACGGCTGCGGCGATCACGACGATCACGGTCACCACGGCCGCCACGCTCACGACGATCGCCACCACGGTCACGACGGCCGCCACGACCATCGCGATCACCGCGATCACGGCCGCCTGCGGACTCCTGGTCCTCGAAGCCGGGGATGGCCAGAGAGATCTTGCCGCGGTCGTCCACACCCTGCACGATGACCTCGACGGTGTCGCCCTCCTTGAGGACGTCCTCCACGGAGTCGATGCGCTCGCCGTTGGCCAGGTTGCGGATCTGCGAGATGTGCAGAAGTCCGTCGGTGCCGGGGGTCAGGTTGACGAAGGCGCCGAAGCTGGTGATCTTGACCACCTTGCCATTGAAGGTCTCCCCCGCCTCAGGCACATGCGGATTGGCGATCTGGTCGATGACCTCCTTGGCCTTGGCTGCTGCCTCGCCGCCCTCGGAGGCGATGTAGACCGTGCCGTCGTCCTCGATGGAGACATCGGCGCCTGTATCCTCCTGGATCTGGTTGATCATCTTGCCCTTGGGGCCGATGACCTCGCCGATCTTGTCAACCGGGACCTGGGTGGTGATGATGCGCGGCGCATAGGGGCTCATCTCGGCGGGCCCGTCAATGCACTCGTTGATCACGTCGAGGATGGTGGCCCGGGCTTCCTTGGCCTGCTGCAGGGCGGCGGCCAGGATGTCGGCGGGGATGCCGTCCAGCTTGGTGTCCAGCTGCAGGGAGGTGATGAATTCGGAGGTGCCGGCTACCTTGAAGTCCATGTCGCCGAAGGCATCCTCGGCACCCAGAATGTCGGTCAGGGTCTTGTAGGTGGGCCGACCGTCGACCTCGCCTGTGACCAGGCCCATGGCTATGCCCGCCACAGGGGCCTTCAGAGGCACGCCGGCAGCCAGCAGGGACAGGGTGGAGGCGCAGACGGAGCCCATGGAGGTGGACCCGTTGGAGCCGATGGCCTCGGAGACCTGACGGATGGCGTAGGGGAACTCCTCGCGGCTGGGCAGCACCGGGATCAGAGCGCGCTCGGCCAGGTTGCCATGGCCCACCTCGCGGCGCTTGGGCGAACCCACGCGGCCGGTCTCGCCGGTCGAATAGGGCGGCATCTCGTAGTTGTGCATGTAGCGCTTGGTGGTGGGGCCGGACAGAGCATCGATGGTCTGCTCCATCTTCAGCATGTTCAGGGTGGTGACGCCCAGCACCTGGGTCTCGCCGCGCTGGAAGAGGGCTGAGCCGTGCACGCGGGGCACCACGTCCACCTCGGCGGACAGAGTGCGGATGTCGCGCAGGCCACGGCCGTCGATGCGGTAGTCCTGGGTCAGGATGCGGCGGCGTACGATCTGACGCTGGAGCTCCTTGAAGGCGTTGCCCAGCTCCTTGTCCTTCTCGGCCTCGTCCATGTCGGTGAACTCGTCGGCCAGAGCTTCGCGGACCTTCTCCTTGATCTCATGGATGCGATCCTGGCGGGGCAGCTTCTCCGCGATGGAGAGGGCCTGATCCAGGTCGGCGTGGGCCACCTGGTCGATGCGAGCGTAGAGCTCGTCGGTGTACTCGGGGAAGAGCTGGAAGTCCTTGGTGGGCTTGGCAGCCTTGGCCTTGAGCTCGCTCTGGGCCTCGCACAGAACCTTGATGAAGGGCTTGGCGGCCTCAAGACCCTGGGCGACCACCTCTTCGTCAGGCTTGATCTGGCCCTCGTCATAGATCAGGCTCCAAGCGTTCTTGCCGGCGCCTGCCTCAATCATGGCGATGGCGACATCCCCGCCCTCGACCACACGGCCGGCCACGACCAGCTCGAAGACGGCGCGCTCGCGCTCGCTCCAACGGGGGAAAGCCACCCACTGACCATCGATCAGGGCCAGACGCAGACCCGAGACCGGGCCCTCGAAGGGCAGTCCGGAAATCAGGGTGGAAGCAGAGGCCGCGTTCAGGGCCAGCACGTCGTAGGCATCCTCGGGGTTAACAGCCAGGATGGTCTCCACAACCTGGACCTCGTTGCGCAGGGTATGAGGGAAGAGAGGGCGCAGGGGGCGGTCAATCAACCGGCAGGCCAGGATGGCCTCGTTGGAGGGCCGACCCTCGCGGCGGAAGAAGGAGCCGGGGATCTTGCCCGCGGCGTACATCTTCTCCTCCACATCAACGGTCAGCGGGAAGAAGTCGTAGTTCTCCTTGGGGCTGGATCCGGCGGTGGTGGTGGACAACACCATGGAATCGTCATCAAGATAGGCGGCTACTGCCCCATCCGCCTGCTGGGCGAGACGACCCGTCTCGAAGCGCACCGTGCGCTTGCCATATGATCCGTTATCGATCGTGGCTTCTACAGCCGTGATTTCGGGACCCTCCATAGGGTTCCTCCTTTTGTTTACTGCTTGTGTACTACCTGATGTCAGGATGCTCGGCATCAATTGACTGCCGGAGATCCTTGTACTTCGGTCTGGTCCTGCCGAACCCCATGTCCGGCTATCTTCATGCCTTGCGGACCAACCTTGCATTTGAGTTCGGCACCATCTTCTACAACCCCATCCCGGGGTCAACGGTGCCTGGTTCAGTCATGCAAAAGCGCCCGAGCGCTAGGCCCGGGCGAAAGCATGCGTATCAGTGGCGCAGTCCAAGACGCTCCACCAGGGAACGGTAGCGGTTGATATCCACCTTCTTGAGGTAATCCAGCAACCGGCGACGATGGCCGACCATGAGCAGCAGGCCACGACGCGAATGATGGTCGTGCTGATGCTGCTTGAGGTGCTCGGTCAGGTCGGAGATGCGCTTGCTCAGCAGAGCCACCTGGACCTCGGGGGAACCGGTGTCACCCTCGTGGGTCGCGTATTCCTTGACGATTGCCTGCTTCTGCTCACTCGTAAGAGCCACGGCTCCTCCTCTTGCATTCTTCCGTTACGCGGTGCACCAGCCCTATGCTGAAGCGCTCTCGATCCGCGGGCGAAACACGCCAAAAGTCCATTATACACAGCGATGGGACCGGATGCGGGAATGGGAGGAGAAACACATGCATCCCTGACGGACTCGGCGATAAGGTCAAGCCGCAGTGATCAGGCCTCCGAAGAGGACAATGGCGATGGCCACCAGCTCGATGATAAAGAATAAGGAGAGGGCCGACCAGCTGTGGGTCAGCGTGTTCCAAGGGGAATCCTTGCGCACACAGACCAGGATGGCCACAAAGATAACCGCAAAGACCGCCACGCCCAAGCCAGCGGCGATGATGCCCAGATTGGCCGCGTTGGCCAGGATGGCCTGATGCTGGTAGACGACGAAGGTGCTGTACCAGAAGTTCATCTTGAGCAGGCAGAGGCCGGCGATCAGCTGTTCGGCGGCCAGGCCCAGCACGAAGACCACCCGCCAGAACCAGGAGGATGACTCGATGATGGACATGCCGATGCCCATAAAGGTCAGCACGGTCACCGTCCAGGCTATCAGGGCTATGCCGCGCGGATCCAGGACCGAGGCATAGTGGAGCACGCCCTGGGTATGGTTGATGGCCAGCGAGCGCCCGTATCCATAAGGAATGACGATGGCCAGAAGTACCGCCAACGCGAAGACCACCCAGCGGACCGGGCGAGCACGGCGCTGCTCAATCTCAGCCAGAGAGTATTCAGAGTCCGGAATGGTCGCCTCAGGATGAGCCGAAACCTTGTTCACTGCGGTCGCCTCATCTGGATGCGGTTGCACGACTGCGGAATCCGTTGCATCGCTTCTGCCGGATTCCGCGCCATCTGCATCGTCGAATTGCTCCATCGGCGACCACACCTCCAAGTCCGCTGCTCGTGGACACATCGCCTACAAGCTTATACCGGGCAGCGCACCCGCGCCCAAGAATGCAAAAGGTCAATTCACTGGCACTCGGCATCCAGGCAATAGCAGATAAATGGAGTCGTTCTGACAGCGACACGGCTCACCCACGCAGAAGCGAGGAACACCTGATCTCTGCGACCGAAAATGCTGCAGACCCAGACTCATCCCCCACGTATCCGATGAGCACCCGGGCCGCGTCTTCTGACCAGCCGATCATGCACATCTGAAAACCATGACAATCCGTATTCAAACACCGTGCTAGTCATCTGCAAAGCAGACAAACCCTCAATCAGGGCACACCAATGCGATTACTCCGGCTGGAGAGGATCAAACACTCATGTACGGACTAAGAAGCGGTTATGGATTTTCCCCGGCGCTCCAATAGCGATTTTTACTGATTGCAACGGCCTGCGGAGCTTGGTGGGTGAATCAGTCGAACTGCCTGATGCCGATGACATCACGGAAACTCACATACTCGTCACCGGGACCGCAGCCTGTACCGTAATTTGTACCGTAGTAGACGCGATCCGACTGGATCATTCTCCTGTCCTCATCATCCAACGAATCCCAGACCCGCCGCTCGGCTTCATCCATTTTCTCAGTGATGGGATGCCTAGACGCATAACTGTCGATCAGATCCTGGGGGATGTTGTGATGAGTGGTGCAGGCCTTATCCTTGGTTGCCATGTCTCTCATGAAATCCTCATCCATGGCCATTCATCTCCTCTTATCTTTGCGAACCTGCAGGGCATCCATCCGATGTCCCACAGGATCATCCCCGCGCCTGCTGGGGACACAGAGCATTCTCATTTTTGGCCGAACAGACGGCTGGACCATCCCCAGAGAATCAAACACTCATGTAAGAACTATGAAGCGGTTATGGACTCTCCCCCAGCGCTCCCGTGGCGATTCTCTTGCTGATTACAACAGCATACAGGAATCCGGGGATGAATCAGTCGAACTGCCTGATGCCGAGGACATCGTAGAAACTCACCTTGGTGTCGCCGCCGAAGCCAGCACCATAGTTTGTCCCATAGTATGTACGATCCGACTGGATCATTTGCCTGTCCTCATCATCCAACGAATCCCAGACTCTGCGCTCTGCATCATCCATGTCATCAGTAATGGGATACTTTGACGTATAGTCATCAATCCTCTTTTGGGGAATAAGGTCATAAGTGGTACAGGCCTTATCCTTGGATGCCATTTTTCTCATGAAATCCTCGTCCACAGCTATTCATCTCCTCTCAACTTTGCGAACATGCGGGCATCCTTCCGATTCCCCTGCAGGATTGTCCCCGCATCTGCAGGGAGGGCCAGTAGTATTTCTATACTACGAAAAGACCCGGTCACTGCTTGGGATCATTCTCGCGAATGCCGGGAGCACAGCACTCTTGCAGCTAGGAACAAGAGAATGGCATAAAAAGATTGACACTATACCGGAGCAGCAACTCATACTCATGTTTAGAAGGAATACAATTCTTAACAGAGTTCTGAGGAAAGAACAGTTTTAATACATGTTCCCGCTAAAAGACAGTGTTGTCTGGTTGATTCAGAGCAGCATAATCGGTTTGCCAATTCAGGCTTCTAGGGGGGGGGGGGGGGTACATACCGCAGGCAGAAAACCATACGTAGTGGCATTCCTAATCCACGCTCCCACGAAGGGAGCGACCGAGTGTTGGAGACCAGAGCCGCCTGCCTTTGCAATTTCAATCCACGCTCCCGTGAAGGGAGCGACCGTTGAATCTATTGCCGTTGTAGTTGTAGTTGAGATTTCAATCCACGCTCCCGTGAAGGGAGCGACAGTCCGGCCAGTCACAGACCAGCGTGTGCGCCTGATTTCAATCCACGCTCCCGTGAAGGGAGCGACTAGCCGGCTGGGACGACCAGGCCGCAAAGATGCGATTTCAATCCACGCTCCTGTGAAGGGAGCGACCAGGTCGAGGATCTGCGTGTTCTCCTCGTCGGTATTTCAATCCACGCTCCCGTGAAGGGAGCGACCTGCGGCAGTCCCGGCTGGAGATGGATCGTGTCATTTCAATCCACGCTCCCGTGAAGGGAGCGACCTGCAGGGTCGCGTCGGCTCGCAGCTCCTCGTTATTTCAATCCACGCTCCCGTGAAGGGAGCGACGTGCGTGGTGGTGCCGTCCGCCGTGTCCTCGCGATTTCAATCCACGCCCCCGTGAAGGAAGCGACCGGGCACCTTCCTGATCACCGTCAACCGGACCTTCTATTTCAATCCACGCTCCCGTGAAGGGAGCGACATCTTGTCCTTGAAAATCCACCCTTCCTTAGTGATTTCAATCCACGCTCCCGTGAAGGGAGCGACGCAGCAACATCGTAGGCTGGGCCAAGTCAGTCCTATTTCAATCCACGCTCCCGTGAAGGGAGCGACCTGCGGCGCCCGTCACGTCAGCCACGTCATTGCAGATTTCAATCCACGCTCCCGTGAAGGGAGCGACAGACCAGGAGCAGCAGGCAGGACTCAGCCGGTATATTTCAATCCACGCTCCCGTGAAGGGAGCGACTTGGAATTGGGCCAAATGGTCGGATGGACGTGTGATTTCAATCCACGCTCCCGTGAAGGGAGCGACCTCCCGCATGACCATAGCCCAGCTAAACGAGTGGATTTCAATCCACGCTCCCGTGAAGGGAGCGACAAACCGGGCAGGGCTTATCACCCTGCCCACCATTATTTCAATCCACGCTCCCGTGAAGGGAGCGACCTCTGATAGGAGCGATATGGCACAGTTGAAACAGATTTCAATCCACGCTCCCGTGAAGGGAGCGACCCGACCTGGACGGGAGCCACGCAGGTTATCCAAATTTCAATCCACGCTCCCGTGAAGGGAGCGACCCATGACGACCTCCTTTCCGCCCTTATCGGGCATATTTCAATCCACGCTCCCGTGAAGGGAGCGACTAGGCTGGGTCTTGCCGTGCCGTCCGACTCCCCCATTTCAATCCACGCCCCCGTGAAGGGAGCGACACCTGGCCTTTGAGTCGATGGCGCGATCTCTCCGATTTCAATCCACGCCCCCGTGAAGGGAGCGACGCCAGCATTGCGCAGCAGGGCCACGCTCTGCGGGATTTCAATCCACGCTCCCGTGAAGGGAGCGACCACTAAGGTCAAAGTAGCCATTGCCGACTTCCAGATTTCAATCCACGCTCCCGTGAAGGGAGCGACGAACGCCATCAGCGGCATAGTCGATAGTTTCTGATTTCAATCCACGCTCCCGTGAAGGGAGCGACCAACGTTCTGCCAGGATGTCTGCACCCAGGAAGTATTTCAATCCACGCTCCCGTGAAGGGAGCGACTCTCAACATATGTATTTGCACACCGCGAGACCGATTTCAATCCACGCTCCCGTGAAGGGAGCGACGTCCACCCGCGTGGAGCGTCCCCCGGCTTTCACATTTCAATCCACGCTCCCGTGAAGGGAGCGACCCTTGCGCCACTCGCCCAGCTGATCCATGCTGGTATTTCAATCCACGCTCCCATGAAGGGAGCGACGCAGACAGGATTGGAGTACTGATGCCAGCAAGCATTTCAATCCACGCTCCCGTGAAGGGAGCGACCGCTGTAGCCGCCGCCCTGTGGGCGTTGGCCTGCTATTTCAATCCACGCTCCCGTGAAGGGAGCGACCCGGATGGCTGGATGGATGCTGGACAAGACGGGAATTTCAATCCACGCTCCCGTGAAGGGAGCGACTCGGGTGCTGCCACAAGTAGTTGGCGAAATCGTCATTTCAATCCACGCTCCCGTGAAGGGAGCGACCTCATGCGGCCACCCCCATCTCTTTCTTGTCAAGATTTCAATCCACGCTCCCGTGAAGGGAGCGACATTTGTTCTCATAGTGGTTGGTCACCTGTCCTGTCGATTTCAATCCACGCTCCCGTGAAGGGAGCGACCTTCGTCGTAGAAGCCGGTCATGCCTGCTGGCAATTTCAATCCACGCTCCCGTGAAGGGAGCGACAGAAGCGCCATGCCGCCTGGATTGAATCGAGAGAATTTCAATCCACGCTCCCGTGAAGGGAGCGACTCATGAGGCCGCCCAGCACATCTGGCCCGAAAAATTTCAATCCACGCTCCCGTGAAGGGAGCGACCTCACATAGTCCTGGGCTGCTTCTTCAAATTCGTAATTTCAATCCACGCTCCCGTGAAGGGAGCGACCAGGGCCCGCATGATGGCCGCGTAGGAGTCGGCATTTCAATCCACGCTCCCGTGAAGGGAGCGACGATTGCTGGTGTCTTATGGGGGGCATCGAGAGCCTATTTCAATCCACGCTCCCGTGAAGGGAGCGACTTCTCGCAATCCGGCGAATCGGCACGGTCAGGTATTTCAATCCACGCTCCCGTGAAGGGAGCGACCTGGCAAGAATGCGGGAATGGACGTATCCCATGTATTTCAATCCACGCTCCCGTGAAGGGAGCGACGAGCGACTTGTTGGAATTTAGTTATATTAGACTATTTCAATCCACGCTCCCGTGAAGGGAGCGACTGGCCTTGCGCAGCCATCCCAGATTGTTGTCTACATTTCAATCCACGCTCCCGTGAAGGGAGCGACTCGCAGTAGAGGCCTTTCCCTCCTATGCAAAGCCAATTTCAATCCACGCTCCCGTGAAGGGAGCGACCTGTCGGTTGGTCGATGTTGACACGGTGCATGAAATTTCAATCCACGCTCCCGTGAAGGGAGCGACCAACAGCGGAAAACTCAACAATGTCGTCATTGTTATTTCAATCCACGCTCCCGTGAAGGGAGCGACCCGTGCTCCAGACGCGTGCCCTCCACATGCGTCATATTTCAATCCACGCTCCCGTGAAGGGAGCGACTTCGTCATTCCATTCGTTGCTGTGCAGTTCCCGGATTTCAATCCACGCTCCCGTGAAGGGAGCGACTCATTGGCATGAGAGCGGTCGCTATGGATATGGCATTTCAATCCACGCTCCCGTGAAGGGAGCGACCACCGCCAGCAAGTGGCTGCACGACGGCGGCTGATTTCAATCCACGCTCCCGTGAAGGGAGCGACGTGCGGGTGGACTTCATCCTCGACCCGCATTCCGTATTTCAATCCACGCTCCCGTGAAGGGAGCGACGATAACCGTGGAGGTGCATTTTGGCGCTCAATCAATTTCAATCCACGCTCCCGTGAAGGGAGCGACGTATTCGCAAGGGCATACGTGGTTTCAGGCTTGGATTTCAATCCACGCTCCCGTGAAGGGAGCGACCCTACCACAGCACCGTACTTATCGCCATTGATATTTCAATCCACGCTCCCGTGAAGGGAGCGACATATGCATTCAGACGATGAATTCCATGAGATAGCATTTCAATCCACGCTCCCGTGAAGGGGGCGACGCCATTCTGCTCAGCATGACCACGACACCAGAAGATTTCAATCCACGCTCCCGTGAAGGGAGCGACTCATACTCGCGGATTGTGCCGTTGTCGGTACTCCAATTTCAATCCACGCTCCCGTGAAGGGAGCGACCTTGGCTGTGTGTGGCTTCCCTTTTTCATGCCTAAATTTCAATCCACGCTCCCGTGAAGGGAGCGACATCTACGGCACCAACGTGCACGGTGAGCGCGAAAAATTTCAATCCACGCTCCCGTGAAGGGAGCGACACCAGCAGCTGGTCAGCCACCAGGGTCTGCCGGTTATTTCAATCCACGCTCCCGTGAAGGGAGCGACCATGTCGGTCAGCGACAGATACCGGAACCTTGTCATTTCAATCCACGCTCCCGTGAAGGGAGCGACCCTGGCTGGTGGGCACCGTGCTGCCTGCCCTGGATTTCAATCCACGCTCCCGTGAAGGGAGCGACTTGCAGACAATGAACCACTGCAATTCATGGGATTATTTCAATCCACGCTCCCGTGAAGGGAGCGACGAGAGAGGACCACGTTGTCGGCGGTCATATCCCCATTTCAATCCACGCTCCCGTGAAGGGAGCGACTCTGACGATTCGGAAGAGTCTGAAGAGGATTATAATTTCAATCCACGCTCCCGTGAAGGGAGCGACCGGTATCGGGCGTAAGGCACGCGCACGTTGCCGAATTTCAATCCACGCTCCCGTGAAGGGAGCGACATATATCATGACAAACAAGACACTTAATCTGAGCATTTCAATCCACGCTCCCGTGAAGGGAGCGACCGTCCAGTTCCGTCCGATTGCTGGCGTTGATGATATTTCAATCCACGCTCCCGTGAAGGGAGCGACCCAAGACCGGCAGTATCATCAGCCCCGAGGAGTGGATTTCAATCCACGCTCCCGTGAAGGGAGCGACGAATAACACAATGGATGAACCGGACTGGTTCAAATTTCAATCCACGCTCCCGTGAAGGGAGCGACGGACCCGGGATGATGTCTTCTACCATGTCTATGGATTTCAATCCACGCTCCCGTGAAGGGAGCGACGTTCCCATAGGCCTTCATCAGGCCCTCGTAGACATTTCAATCCACGCTCCCGTGAAGGGAGCGACGGATCATGCGCAGGTCACGAGCCAGGTTTACCCGATTTCAATCCACGCTCCCGTGAAGGGAGCGACTGCTCATTGGTGGCGTGACCAATGATGATAATGAATTTCAATCCACGCTCCCGTGAAGGGAGCGACCAGCGTCCAGGATCGGGTCAAAGAGCAGCGGATATTTCAATCCACGCTCCCGTGAAGGGAGCGACCCTGCCTGCGGGACACCAGCAAAGGCGAGCGATCCAATTTCAATCCACGCTCCCGTGAAGGGAGCGACATGTCAGGGTCGCTTCAGCGCCGCCCACCTCGGCATTTCAATCCACGCTCCCGTGAAGGGAGCGACCAGAGTCCCCATAGTGCCCGTGCTGGCCCAGGTGCTATTTCAATCCACGCTCCCGTGAAGGGAGCGACCATATTGCACTTATCGATTTTGATAGTAATATATATTTCAATCCACGCTCCCGTGAAGGGAGCGACAGGCTCAGGCCGGCCCTCGCGCTATTCTGCCCGGAATTTCAATCCACGCTCCCGTGAAGGGAGCGACTGATTGCAACTTCTACCTCTCAAACAATCTTGGAATTTCAATCCACGCTCCCGTGAAGGGAGCGACGCCTTAAAATTACGTTTACCCCACTTGCAAGGCAAGATTTCAATCCACGCTCCCGTGAAGGGAGCGACCGGCGCAGCCATGCGACATGGCAACCGACAAGGAATTTCAATCCACGCTCCCGTGAAGGGAGCGACGGCTCCCAGATCCAGTTTGTAGCCCTGGATGATATTTCAATCCACGCTCCCGTGAAGGGAGCGACCATCACGCCGGTAGGCAGCAACGGTTTGGATATATTTCAATCCACGCTCCCGTGAAGGGAGCGACCTGCTCGTCGGTGGCTCCCTGGGCTGCGGCCTTGAATTTCAATCCACGCTCCCGTGAAGGGAGCGACCCGGGGTCTTGTACACGTGCAGCTCGTCGCAGATATTTCAATCCACGCTCCCGTGAAGGGAGCGACCTGGTCCTTGTACTCCTCGACCTCGGTGCCGGCATTTCAATCCACGCTCCCGTGAAGGGAGCGACTCCGTAGTCAGCTGTATAATAAGAGGAGATTTGGATTTCAATCCACGCTCCCGTGAAGGGAGCGACACATGCAGGCCTCCAACATCCAGGCAGGCGACTGATTTCAATCCACGCTCCCGTGAAGGGAGCGACGATTTCCAAGCAGGGCAAGTACGCCTACTACACATTTCAATCCACGCTCCCGTGAAGGGAGCGACAAACGTCCTATGAGGCGGCGGAAACCGTGAACATATTTCAATCCACGCTCCCGTGAAGGGAGCGACCCGTAATTGGACCCCTTGATGGCCATGCCGTTCAAATTTCAATCCACGCTCCCGTGAAGGGAGCGACCACCGGGCCGCAAGGGCCTGCAGGCAAGGACGGCATTTCAATCCACGCTCCCGTGAAGGGAGCGACGCTGGACGATCCGAAACAGGATGCGCGCATCGAATTTCAATCCACGCTCCCGTGAAGGGAGCGACCTAGTATTGGCCTGCACGGCGCTCATCGAGGCATCATTTCAATCCACGCTCCCGTGAAGGGAGCGACCCAAGACCTTCACACCGTCCAGCCTTTTGTTCCTATTTCAATCCACGCTCCCGTGAAGGGAGCGACCAGCTCCAAAGGCAGACTGCCGTCGAAGCAGATATTTCAATCCACGCTCCCGTGAAGGGAGCGACGCGGCACGGCAGCTTGCCCTGGCACAGAGCATGGATTTCAATCCACGCTCCCGTGAAGGGAGCGACCTGTTTGCGGGACACCAGCAGAGGCGTACGATCCAATTTCAATCCACGCTCCCGTGAAGGGAGCGACACGGGTCGTGGCCATCGACATCCCACGGTTCCTTATTTCAATCCACGCTCCCGTGAAGGGAGCGACCGGTCATGAGGCCGCCCAGCACATCTGGCCCGAAAAATTTCAATCCACGCTCCCGTGAAGGGAGCGACAGCTTTATGGGCCGACAGTGGGCCGCTATCAACCTATTTCAATCCACGCTCCCGTGAAGGGAGCGACCATTGAGGACGCCAAACGAATCGTCCGCAACCAATTTCAATCCACGCTCCCGTGAAGGGAGCGACTATCACATGCATGTAGTTTGACACAGCGACTTGGGATTTCAATCCACGCTCCCGTGAAGGGAGCGACTTGCCAGTCCTGACGACTCTGCTCCGCTTACGGATTTCAATCCACGCTCCCGTGAAGGGAGCGACGAGCGAGTCGAGTACAGTGGTGCAGGTCACAGAATTTCAATCCACGCTCCCGTGAAGGGAGCGACGACAAGGTGAGCCAGGTCATGGAGCAGGGCCGGCAATTTCAATCCACGCTCCCGTGAAGGGAGCGACGGCATGGACACCGCCTGACGGGGTTTTTACCAGATTTCAATCCACGCTCCCGTGAAGGGAGCGACCACCTGGGCTATCCGGATGGTGGCGTTGGAACCGATTTCAATCCACGCTCCCGTGAAGGGAGCGACTGGTGCCAGGCATCGGCGTCCAGGCCATCGTCCTATTTCAATCCACGCTCCCGTGAAGGGAGCGACACGTGCGAGAGATCAAAGGAGACAAGTGATGGGCATTTCAATCCACGCTCCCGTGAAGGGAGCGACTCGCTTGTATGCCACCATGTGTTTGTGACTGCTGGATTTCAATCCACGCTCCCGTGAAGGGAGCGACAAGCATAGAGGACGTGTCAGTAACCCGTGACACAATTTCAATCCACGCTCCCGTGAAGGGAGCGACTTGTCCTTGGCCTTATCATCGTCTACCAGCATGACATTTCAATCCACGCTCCCGTGAAGGGAGCGACATCAATATTGCGGTGGCTGGTGCTATAGGAGACAAAATTTCAATCCACGCTCCCGTGAAGGGAGCGACTAGTGCCACATAAGACCCTTGGCGATAGCACCCGCCATTTCAATCCACGCTCCCGTGAAGGGAGCGACTTTCATCATCCAAAACATGGCTGGGATCGCCCCAATTTCAATCCACGCTCCCGTGAAGGGAGCGACCTCCCTTGTGTGAGGCTGGAGGCTCCCAGTCCAGATTTCAATCCACGCTCCCGTGAAGGGAGCGACTCCGGCTGTGATTCAAGTGGCCGGCAGGGCCTCGGATTTCAATCCACGCTCCCGTGAAGGGAGCGACCCGATACTGGGATCTGTTTGACTGCCCGGAGGTCGATTTCAATCCACGCTCCCGTGAAGGGAGCGACCAGATGGAGGCGTTCTCGGCATTTGACGATGATCATTTCAATCCACGCTCCCGTGAAGGGAGCGACACACCGGGCCGCAGGGACCTGCCGGAAAGGACGGCATTTCAATCCACGCTCCCGTGAAGGGAGCGACCCACGCTGCCCCAAGGGTCCAACGCCACTGTGGAATTTCAATCCACGCTCCCGTGAAGGGAGCGACGTGGCCATCAGCATCGCCTTCAGCTCCGGCACGCTATTTCAATCCACGCTCCCGTGAAGGGAGCGACTCAACACCGGCATCAGCATGACGACATGGGGCGAATTTCAATCCACGCTCCCGTGAAGGGAGCGACCGGGGTCCATCCCGGCCTTGGTGAGCAGGGCGCGATTTCAATCCACGCTCCCGTGAAGGGAGCGACCGTGACCGCGCGTGTCGGATAGCTGCAAGATGGGATTTCAATCCACGCTCCCGTGAAGGGAGCGACCGCAATTTTCCCGTCTCCTTGAGCCCATAGGTATTTCAATCCACGCTCCCGTGAAGGGAGCGACCCGTCTTCCACGCCCTCACGGCCACCCGGTGAGGACATTTCAATCCACGCTCCCGTGAAGGGAGCGACCGCCTTTCGCCTGCCACTGGGCCAGGGTGTCGGTATTTCAATCCACGCTCCCGTGAAGGGAGCGACGGCAGGTCAGCTTTGAACAGCTCGACCGCATAGCCATTTCAATCCACGCTCCCGTGAAGGGAGCGACTCGTGGGGGATGTCCAGGTGTTTGACGATGCACTGATTTCAATCCACGCTCCCGTGAAGGGAGCGACCCGATACCGCCAGCATTAGACCCGTCAGCAACCAATTTCAATCCACGCTCCCGTGAAGGGAGCGACCCACCTCCATGCACCCGTCGCGGCCGGAGCTCAGAATTTCAATCCACGCTCCCGTGAAGGGAGCGACAACAGCGATCTGAGCGGCCATCTCTGGCCCTCCGATTTCAATCCACGCTCCCGTGAAGGGAGCGACGCGCATTGTTTTCCCCTCCTCATCTAATCGGCATATTTCAATCCACGCTCCCGTGAAGGGAGCGACAGGCCATCGACCAGCTGGGCGCCCACGGCTGGCAATTTCAATCCACGCTCCCGTGAAGGGAGCGACCAGGAGCCTGGACAGGCGGGGCGACAGGCCCGGCCATTTCAATCCACGCTCCCGTGAAGGGAGCGACCCCCCGAGCGTTCGTCTCCCCTGGTCACCGAGAGATTTCAATCCACGCTCCCGTGAAGGGAGCGACAAGCTGGGGCCGCCCCCAAAACTGGGGCCTGCGCCATTTCAATCCACGCTCCCGTGAAGGGAGCGACAGGCGTTGAGGGCCCGCAGGGACCCAAGGGCGAATTTCAATCCACGCTCCCGTGAAGGGAGCGACACCATGGCGCGACAGGCTCACGCCGAACAATGAATTTCAATCCACGCTCCCGTGAAGGGAGCGACATGCTTGGATTGCGTCAAGTGCAACCGTGTAATCATTTCAATCCACGCTCCCGTGAAGGGAGCGACTGTATCTACAGCCATTGAAGCCGGTGCATTTCGAATTTCAATCCACGCTCCCGTGAAGGGAGCGACAGCCGCGTGGAAATAACCGTGCAGCCCCAGACAATATTTCAATCCACGCTCCCGTGAAGGGAGCGACCCAGTCTGTACGGCCTGATGGACAGGGACATTGCAATTTCAATCCACGCTCCCGTGAAGGGAGCGACAAGTAAGATGCCCGCAGGGAGATGTGAAAGGGGATTTCAATCCACGCTCCCGTGAAGGGAGCGACCTCCCCTATCACACCCCAGACGGCCGGATCCCCGATTTCAATCCACGCTCCCGTGAAGGGAGCGACATGAAGCCTCCGATCTCAGGATAGCCGAAGCACATATTTCAATCCACGCTCCCGTGAAGGGAGCGACTTGCGGTTACGGTCGAGCGGGAAGCGCCAGCTGCTATTTCAATCCACGCTCCCGTGAAGGGAGCGACTTGCTCAGATGGATGGAATCGGTGTCCGAATACATATTTCAATCCACGCTCCCGTGAAGGGAGCGACTTCGGCTTGCCCATGTACTGTGTCCCATCGGTATTTCAATCCACGCTCCCGTGAAGGGAGCGACTTCTCCACCACCTTGGCTGCAGTGGGATTACCAATTTCAATCCACGCTCCCGTGAAGGGAGCGACTACACACGGTACATGGCGGTCTTGCTGGCGAGATTATTTCAATCCACGCTCCCGTGAAGGGAGCGACGGGTGCGCCTGTTTCGGATAGGTATGGTGGTCGTGATTTCAATCCACGCTCCCGTGAAGGGAGCGACTGGGGATGACGAAATCAAGGTCGGCGTCGGTGATGATTTCAATCCACGCTCCCGTGAAGGGAGCGACCGGTGACGGGCTGCAGCCTTACGCCGTCCAGCGTATTTCAATCCACGCTCCCGTGAAGGGAGCGACACCTTGCGATAGGGGGTGAATTTTGGACAACGTGCTATTTCAATCCACGCTCCCGTGAAGGGAGCGACACCAGCTAAACCGGGAGTCGTCGAGGACTTGCCGATTTCAATCCACGCTCCCGTGAAGGGAGCGACGGCTCTGTTGGCTGATCCTTTCCGGCTTTTCCCCATTTCAATCCACGCTCCCGTGAAGGGAGCGACTAGCCTCATCCACAGCAGCCGCAACCAACGCTATATTTCAATCCACGCTCCCGTGAAGGGAGCGACGGTCGTCACGCCGACAGGGTGTGTGCTAAGGCCGATTTCAATCCACGCTCCCGTGAAGGGAGCGACCGCCGATGCCGTCCACAAAAGCCTGCAGGGACAAATTTCAATCCACGCTCCCGTGAAGGGAGCGACCGGATCCGCGTGGTATGTTGGTCGGCGCCTCCGAATTTCAATCCACGCTCCCGTGAAGGGAGCGACGGACTTCGACCCGATGTAATGCACCTTGATGTTATTTCAATCCACGCTCCCGTGAAGGGAGCGACTGGGATGTAATTTTTTATTGTCTTTAGGCATGGAATTTCAATCCACGCTCCCGTGAAGGGAGCGACCCTTGGTAACTTTCATGTGTTTGCTCCCTTTGCAATTTCAATCCACGCTCCCGTGAAGGGAGCGACCTGGCCCCGAACCGTGCCGGCAGGATGTGCCTGTGATTTCAATCCACGCTCCCGTGAAGGGAGCGACGCTTAAGGCATGCAGGGCAGACCTTATGGTCATTATTTCAATCCACGCTCCCGTGAAGGGAGCGACGGGAGAGGAACTCGTCCAGGCTGTCCAGGATGTTATTTCAATCCACGCTCCCGTGAAGGGAGCGACCCTCCACGCCGTCCACCAGGATGCTGACGTGGTCATTTCAATCCACGCTCCCGTGAAGGGAGCGACCTGTCCACCCGCGTGGATCGTCCCCCGGCTTTGACATTTCAATCCACGCTCCCGTGAAGGGAGCGACGGGCGCAGCACGTCCTGCATTTCGCTTTCGCCCGTATTTCAATCCACGCTCCCGTGAAGGGAGCGACCTGCCGGTGACCGTCACCTGTTCGCCGTTCAGCCGACATTTCAATCCACGCTCCCGTGAAGGGAGCGACGCCCATGCTGCTGATAAGATTCCTGATCCACCCATTTCAATCCACGCTCCCGTGAAGGGAGCGACCAGCCTGCTCCAGCACCGCGTCCTCCACGTCACCGGATTTCAATCCACGCTCCCGTGAAGGGAGCGACCCATCTGCTGCAAGGCGGCTATCTGGTTGTCGGTATTTCAATCCACGCTCCCGTGAAGGGAGCGACTAAGGCCGCCAAGGCGCAGACCACGGCCGACGGATTTCAATCCACGCTCCCGTGAAGGGAGCGACATCTATCTACCAAAGACTACATCAACCGAATCGAATTTCAATCCACGCTCCCGTGAAGGGAGCGACTTCCACGTTTGCCGGCATTGCCACTCCCCCAATGAATTTCAATCCACGCTCCCGTGAAGGGAGCGACCCACTTGGTATCCGCATCAAAGGCGCTCAGTTTATTTCAATCCACGCTCCCGTGAAGGGAGCGACATCTGAGCCAGGCGTATCGGGCAAAAGCCACGCGGATTTCAATCCACGCTCCCGTGAAGGGAGCGACTATATTTGTCATATCAGCTTGCGCAAAAGCTCAAAATTTCAATCCACGCTCCCGTGAAGGGAGCGACTTTGGGGCGGCATAGATGTGCGCAAAAGTGATTGGATTTCAATCCACGCTCCCGTGAAGGGAGCGACGAGGCTGCCGAGCTCAGACGCGAGCAGGATGCCATTTCAATCCACGCTCCCGTGAAGGGAGCGACCATCACCGACAAGCTATACCCATGCTCACGCCAGATTTCAATCCACGCTCCCGTGAAGGGAGCGACCTGCCTGACGGCAAGACCATCCAGATCACCGGCAAATTTCAATCCACGCTCCCGTGAAGGGAGCGACAACAAATTGGAGGCACCCATGCCCGACACCATTGCATTTCAATCCACGCTCCCGTGAAGGGAGCGACAAGTACTCTCTTTGCCGTATCAACTAGGGTCTTATTTCAATCCACGCTCCCGTGAAGGGAGCGACGATTCATTTGCCATGAGGGTGCCGGTAATCTGGAATTTCAATCCACGCTCCCGTGAAGGGAGCGACGGTACACCCGGGCCGAGCTTGAACAGCAGGAGATTATTTCAATCCACGCTCCCGTGAAGGGAGCGACGTCCGGACACGGCCGCCAGGCTTCCCGCCGGCCGACCATTTCAATCCACGCTCCCGTGAAGGGAGCGACATAGTCCTCCGGAGCTTCTTTCTTGATTACCTCGGTATTTCAATCCACGCTCCCGTGAAGGGAGCGACCGGCCATGGTGCGTTCCCGGATCAGGTCCCGTTCATTTCAATCCACGCTCCCGTGAAGGGAACGACATGCGCGTGCGCCGGCAGAGCGTCCAGCGCTGGGAATTTCAATCCACGCTCCCGTGAAGGGAGCGACTGGCTTTCTGCTTGTCGTTCAGGTCCGGCGAGGAATTTCAATCCACGCTCCCGTGAAGGGAGCGACGGGATGGGCGACAAGCCCGGGGCGATGACTTGCAATTTCAATCCACGCTCCCGTGAAGGGAGCGACACCCGCTTGGACCTCTCCCAGCTCCCCGACGATGAATTTCAATCCACGCTCCCGTGAAGGGAGCGACTGACCCTTCAATCAATGACATGGGCGCTGGCAATATTTCAATCCACGCTCCCGTGAAGGGAGCGACTCACCTGTCCTGTCGGAAGCATGGCGGAAACGATATTTCAATCCACGCTCCCGTGAAGGGAGCGACCTGGCTGCTCCTGAGCGCCGGCCAGCTCGCCCAGAAGATTTCAATCCACGCTCCCGTGAAGGGAGCGACCTGTAGCCAGCTTGACCATTGCGTCTCCTGAACTATTTCAATCCACGCTCCCGTGAAGGGAGCGACAAGGCGCGAAGCTCCGGGGGGACGGCGATGCCGAATTTCAATCCACGCTCCCGTGAAGGGAGCGACGCATGCGACTGCTTCAGGTCGTAGCCGCATTTGTCATTTCAATCCACGCTCCCGTGAAGGGAGCGACTGAATGCAAAAACCGCCCCCGCTCCGGTCTCCCATTTCAATCCACGCTCCCGTGAAGGGAGCGACCACGGCAGCCAACATCATCTTCACCAACGGCATATTTCAATCCACGCTCCCGTGAAGGGAGCGACCAGCTGTCCGGCTGGCCCAGCATGTGCAGGGCCTATTTCAATCCACGCTCCCGTGAAGGGAGCGACGATGTCTTCAGCCGCCGTACATGGGTCCTCTTTGATTTCAATCCACGCTCCCGTGAAGGGAGCGACCTCCACGCCGTCGGCCCGGGCCGCCTGCTCCTGATTTCAATCCACGCTCCCGTGAAGGGAGCGACCAGCCGGGCCAGTCACAGGCCAGGGTGTGTGCAGATTTCAATCCACGCTCCCGTGAAGGGAGCGACTATTTGTAAGGAGGCGACCATGGCCGGAGGATCCATTTCAATCCACGCTCCCGTGAAGGGAGCGACGTGGACGACGAGTGGATCGACCATAACGTTTTGCAATTTCAATCCACGCTCCCGTGAAGGGAGCGACTTTTATATCCACAGCACACCAAATTCCGGCTTTTATTTCAATCCACGCTCCCGTGAAGGGAGCGACCGCACCCCCTGGCCGAGTGGGCCAGGGACCACAGCATTTCAATCCACGCTCCCGTGAAGGGAGCGACTGGTGCTCTGCTGGTTTTCGCTCATGTCTACTCTGATTTCAATCCACGCTCCCGTGAAGGGAGCGACGGGACACCCGGTTCACCGAGCCCGCCCCCGGCAGATTTCAATCCACGCTCCCGTGAAGGGAGCGACTGGCGAGGATCTGCGCCCCGTTGAGGAGGGCGGCATTTCAATCCACGCTCCCGTGAAGGGAGCGACACGCTCGGGCCTGCGAAGCCGACCTCACGAGAGTATTTCAATCCACGCTCCCGTGAAGGGAGCGACCCGCAGTCCGAAACAAGCATTCCCAGTCAGCCCCATTTCAATCCACGCTCCCGTGAAGGGAGCGACTGCGTGAGACGGCCTACTCGGACACGGACACCGAATTTCAATCCACGCTCCCGTGAAGGGAGCGACAAAAGCAAATCGGCAAGCGCCTGCTTTGGGCAAAAATTTCAATCCACGCTCCCGTGAAGGGAGCGACTCGGTTTTGTCATCATCCGTATCCCATGCATCAAATTTCAATCCACGCTCCCGTGAAGGGAGCGACGTGCCCTTCAGGCTGGCAATCTTGCCGTCCTCGGATTTCAATCCACGCTCCCGTGAAGGGAGCGACCCCTGGTGCCTGCCGGCGGGTCACTCTCAGTGCAGATTTCAATCCACGCTCCCGTGAAGGGAGCGACACAGCCAATCATCGGTAACCATATCAACGTCAAAATTTCAATCCACGCTCCCGTGAAGGGAGCGACGAGCCAGTCACCAGAGGAGTCATAAGGCACGGCGAATTTCAATCCACGCTCCCGTGAAGGGAGCGACTGCTCAATGATACATCCCTTGACCAATATATGGTCAGCTTTTAATAGCTAGCGAGTTCCAACAGCCGAACATACGTACACAGATTCTGTCTCTAGCCGAGCAATTGAGATGATGCCTCAAATCGACAACATCACTATTTATTTATCAAACAACCGTTCATATGTTTCACTAAAATTCTAGCTTTCTTCGCATCTACAGACATCTGCTTGGAAATTCAAAAAAGAACTCAGCTCACTAAAACATGCGAAATTAAGACTGAATATCATATAAAAGCAACGATTCGTAGCGCGAAGAATCAGACTAATACATGATTGCTAGCGTTTCGCGCCTCTGAGGATTCGCAACAACAGTCAGCATACTGCACTGTTTACAGAATTACACCAACTACTCAGCCATCGTCTAATTTCGTGGCACAGACAATACAGTGCAGCCATAACCCAGTGATTCTATAACATCATCACTTGGTCAACAGGAATATGCCGCCTCACCCCGTAATAATGGATTCTTCGAGAATATCTGGCACCCAGGTCGTACATGATCAAGCTGTCTTCCTGAGGGTCGATCAGCGTCATTAGCCGCTGTTTTAGGAGTTCACGGTCTGCAGGAGTAACCACGCATTCAAACACACTATTTTGCACACGCTGCCCAAACTTCATGCACTCATGGCCGACCTGCCGCAACCGCCTCCGACCAGCCGCCTCACAGGTGTCGACATCATAAGCAACAACGACCATCATTATTCTTCCACCCTACTTCCAAAACATTGGCGGATAGGCATCCATGTCCCCACGTATGTATCTAGCCAGCAATAGTGCCTGCACATAGGGCACTAAGCCCCAAGGCACTTTCTCCTTAAGAAAGGGGTGCATGATTTGCTCATTTTTACGCTTCTGCCAGGCAGAAAGCACCTGCTTCCTCCCCTTGTCGTTAAGATAAGTTCCTCCGTTCTCTCGAACCTCAAAATCTCCAGCCTTAACTACATGGGTGTTGACCAGGGACAAAGCCAGCCGATCCGCAAAGACGGGACGCAATTCTTCAACAAGATCCAGGGCCAGGGAAGATCTACCCGGCCTGTCTGTATGCAAAAAACCGACATAAGGGTCAAGGCCGACACCTTGAAGTGCAGAACGGCAATCTCCGGAAAGCAGCACATAGATAAATGAGAGCAGGGCATTCATTCTATCCATCGGTGGCCTTCGGCTGCGTTGCTCGAAGTAGAAATCATCCTTGTTCGTGAGGATGAGATCATCAAAAGCATAAAAGTAGCACTTGGCGGCATCCCCCTCCACACCGCGAACCGAATCCGCCGTCTGGCAGTCGTCCAATTCCCGCAAAGCTGCCAACAGACGGGCGCTCTGCTTTTTCACACGAGGCACGTTGATCCGTAAAGCGTGGTCTCGGGTAGCACGCTCCAGCACCTGTCGTGCATTGAATATCTTGCCCATGACGAATGAAGCTGCAATCGAACAGACCTCATTATCGTCATCGGCCATATGGTACTGACGGCGTCGCAAAAGTACATTTCTGTTAGCCTCTCCAAGCACTGACCCATAGTATTTGCCCTGAGGGGAGTAGAAGGCGAATGAGACACCAAATTCATTGCACTTGCCCAGCAAGGCTGGCGAAGCACCCTTGTAACTGAAGCAAAGAATAGACTCCAAGGCACGCAGAGGTATCCGTCCCATGACGCGATCGCCCTCATTCACCACAACGTTCTCCTGCTCTAGGGAAAGGTAGGCATCCTCTGTAGTGACAAACAAGGTGTTTAACATCTGTCTCAATGGATCATCGCTTCCCTCCGGGGCTTTTCCTCAATAAACTCTCATTGCCCAAGTTACCTCTACAACTCTTTCAAGGTCTTTCGAATATAGTCAGCAGCGGAAGACTTATGCACAAGTTCAGGCAGACAGATATCTTTCAATGAGCATGACCGGCACCCCGTCTTTGGCTTCACCTTGGGAGTATAACCTCGCCGATAAAGGTCCCGCATCTGCGTCAGATCATGGACTACCTGAGCGCGAAGATCATCATTGAGTTCGACCGCTTCACGGCGCTTGGTCCGCTGATAGAACAATGCCCCCTGGCTGATGTTACAGGAGAGCATTTCTTCCAAGCACATAGCTTCGCCGCACAATTGCAAACGATCAGCATTATTGACCTTGCTGGAACCATGCTTGTATTCAACAGGATAGGGTTGCCAACGTCCTCTCCTGCCTATCAACGAAACTCCATCCTGAGCTGCGTGAAATTCGACGATGTCACAATCGCCGACGACTCCCAACTTTCGAGAGAATACACGCAGATCGCGCAGTATCAAGGTGTCGCCGCGTTTTTCAGAAGCATGGTAGTCGTGAGCACGCCGGTGCTCGAAGTCTCCTGCATACGTTCTGGTGTTGTCACGCCATTGCTCCTCTATGTGGATCAACGCCCATTGGCGCTTGCAGAATTCGAAATGTTGAATGCCAGACAGGGCCAGCCATTCATCCTCAGGATATTCGGCCGGCCCTGTGGCCATGGACAAGTCCATGGAATTATCACTCATTGCGGCAGACTCAGCCATCCACCATTTCAGTCAGTTCGACCGACTGCGGAATAGCTGAAGTATCGACCGTCACATCGTAATCCGAGAAGCTGCGCGGGGTCTCGACCTCAGGCTTATGAGCCACGTGAATGCTATCGAACAGTTTATAGGAGGGAGCATCGCCAAGATCGTTGCTGTGCTTGAAGACATAGAGCTTGCGAACCGCCATCTTGCCCCTGGCCGCGGAATGATCAAACTCGAACATATTGAGAATGGCCTGCCAAAGCATGGCCAGGTCTTCCTCGCTAAATCCGGTGGTCTTTTGCGCAAGCTTGGCATTCACATAGCCATCAGCACGGTATAAACCATAAGGAACGATTGACTTGTTGCCCATCTCGTTGTTCTTGTTCTCTTGGTCTTTTTCCGTAGTAATGGCCACCCTGGTGATGGTGACAGACTGCGGGAAGATCGGATCGATGGACCTCGAGAATCCAAGTTGCACAGGACCACGCACCTGGCCACAGGCCAACCCGCCCTTGACGAAGGTGGTCATCACCGCACCAAAGGTCCTGATATCGAAGAAATTGGAGCACATGTAATCGAGGATTAATCTATCCAGCTCGCCGTTTTCCTTCTTGGCCTTCTTTAAAGCCTTCCCGATACTGTCCACATCGGGATCCCCGTTGACGCCAACCGCTTTCAGCGCCTCAGCATCAAGGCGGTTCAGCGGAACCTGCTGCTTGATATAGATACGCCAGGGCGCCTTATCCCCATTAATCAACTGCACATAGTTACGTATCTTCCTCTTCAGGCAAACATCGGTAACAATTCCGATCCCGGTCTCACTATCGGTTCGTGGCATATTGCCTGACTCTGGATCGCCGTTGGGATTGCCATTCTCAACATCATAGAGAATGGAAAAATCGTACCTATTTTGGATAGCCTTGGCAGTTTGTTCACTCATTTACAACTCCCTCTTCCTTGCTGGTTTCCTTATTGTCGTCCTTGTTCTTGCCCTTGTAGCGCTCCTGAGTCTCGAAATAGTATCCGAGCTGGAAAGCACCCTGTTCGGGCAGCGATAACCTCGTCGGGAAGTTCTCGCCGATTCTGGTCATCAGATCTGCGATACGCTTGGTATAGTAAATGCGCGTTCCCGTCGCCAGTTTCCGCAAATGCTTTTTCGCCAAATCACCCAAGTGCGGGAAAACCACGGCTGGCATGGTCGATGCATTGGTAAAGAACCGGTCACCAATCGTGGTATTGATACCAGGATTCGCAGCATGTTGTATGTCCTCATACAGGGCGAACAGTCGTCCTAGGACATAGGGCACATTAGTGCTTTCTTTGTTGATGGACACTTGCAATACCTCCTTAGGGCATTGGTTGTTTGGGTGACGAAGAAAATACGCTTTGATGATTGCAGCCTTGGCGCGAGGTACGTCATGCTCAACACCAATCCGGTTTTCAACAGCAGTCAGAAGCGACGTAGGATAGGGCGCACCTATAAGAATGGCCTTAAACAGATCGGAAACCGTATGGGGGGAAGCCGGAATCCTCTTTTTCCCACCAGTAGCAGATGGCACAGTTTGCGCAAGGAGCATCCACACAGGTAGATAGCGAAGCTTATCAAATTTCGGGCGTTCGATATCCAGATCTTCATAATGCCGACGTACATGCTCCATGTAACTGCCATAAGTGTCCTTCAAGAAAAAGGACACCGAAAGCCGAGCAGCATTGGGAGCAAGTCCGAGGATGTAGAAATGCTCATCCGGATTAAGCCTGACACCATTGAAATCAACTGGGTTTCCTTTAGATAAGGCCGTGACAGTGGCTATCAGGTCCTGTTGGTTAACCCCCGCAGCGCCTTCAATGCACATGTTCATCTCAGCTGAATACTCAGCCTGTCCCGATTCTGCCCAGGAGACAATCGTCAAGGAACCATCATTGATGGTTCTTGTATACTGATCGTCCTTCAACACGGTATTTAAGGCTGTAGTGTAAGCAAAGGCTTCACGTTTGCTCATAGGAGCATTTTTATCCTGCTTTTTGTTGTAGGAAAGATATGCTGGGGCATTGAAAGACACCAGTGCGGATCCACTGGATTGTGCGTTGCGGACGCCTCTGATATTTGGATGAGTAAGAGCAGGGACGACAGCTTGACCTGAAACAACACTTTGCATGGTTTCAGAACTAGGGGCCGCCTGATCACCATCCTCGTCACCCGAAGCGAACCATGAATCCCAGTATTGCTGCATGGTTGGGTTTTCAGATAAAGGTAAGCCGTTGCGGCAGAGGACGAAATTACCGGTCAAGGCCTTCTTCCAGTCCCCTTCGCTCAATTTCTCCTCGACAACTGTCGCCTGAGGCGTCCGGGAGAAGAAAGCGAGCACTGCGCGGGCTTCAGCTTCATCGGCATTTGCAAGCACCTGCCGATGCAATTTAGCAGCAGCTGCAAAGCGCTTGGCCGCCTTGTCTGTTGCACCGTTGGCATCTGCACCTAGCAGGTAAGAGGAGTTGTCGCAGAGGAAATTGGCCTGAATTTTCACCGTTCGTAATGCATGTGCCGGAACAGGCATCATACGTCTGAACTGCTTGTTCTTTGTCAATGTCCCAAACGGAATGACATGGGTTATGGCCCCGTCATCTGCTATGTCCAGTCCCCACGGAACATTTTCAACGCTGTATCCATACCGCGGTGCCTGACCAGTCTCCACCAGCCGCTCGTAAAGTCTGACTAGTTCGCCAATCATGAGCTCACCTTCGGATCAGTTGC
The DNA here is from genome assembly GCF_007559275.1 of Bifidobacterium apousia. GTDB lineage: Bacteria > Actinomycetota > Actinomycetes > Actinomycetales > Bifidobacteriaceae > Bombiscardovia > Bombiscardovia apousia. The sequence continues at coordinate 392,297 of NZ_VMHK01000001.1, read as the reverse complement.
ATCCAGCACACCATTAATCAGCTCAGCTCTGAAAAACATAGGTTGCGGGTCCGCAGGATCTCGATAGTCCATGTCATATAACATGTACCCCAGATCCCGATGACCATTTTCGAAACCCTTGGGCTGACCCTTATCGACATCCCAAAGCCGAAAATCGACAGGGAACTCCCGGGTTCCAAAATAAGGGTGGTGATAGTATTGCCCGTTCTGAGCCCGCCTATTGAACATGCTGATGAACTTAGCCGGGGTATCCCCAGCGGCAGCTTTACTATTCATATCAAAGTGCGCCTCAATCACATAGTGAACATCCCGCAGAATGGTGGAGGCACGCTGCTGAATGTCTGAGGAAGTATAGATCGCGCTGTCTTTGGACGGATCATTGATCATCGACCTGATAGTATCGGCCGAAATCACGCTGCTGACCTCATTGCGACGAACACTGGTGAACCTGATCGGATTCATAACCACGATCCTGTCAATCCGCCAGACCATGCCCGGATGCCAGAACACAGCCTCCAGAATTCCCCGTGCCGCCGACGGCGTCATCACGTCGTACGAGACCCTCTCTACTTTCATTTCCGGTCTGGTGAAGAGGGCGTACGGACCCCAGACCTCAAGTTGTACTGTCATTGGTCTCCTTTCCTGTTGCCGGTATTGCTAGTTACGATTCATTCATCAATACAGCAGACCGTTTTGAGGCAGCTGATCTTCATCGACTTGCAGACCTGTAGCACTGTCGTACATGCCCATATCCAGCAGAATAAATGCGTCGTCATCCGACTTGGCACCATGCTCCGCCAGAGCGGATATCTTTCCGGCTTCTTTGAGCCTGTCCAACTGCCTAGGCCAAACATTGACCGCGTACCGACCCAATCTGCGGAACAGCCCTCGCGTATAACAACGAGGATCAGTCAGTTGAGCACACAGGTCGCTTGCTTCTTTGTTGACAGGTATATAAACAGGAACAGTTGGAGTATCAATCAGCTTGAACTGCTCAGCAATCTGAGCGAACGGCATACGGCATCCTGATATTCCACGTTCATGAGCCTTAAGAATCTGATGCTGATCAAGACTCTCGTCCCCACGCATTCCAAAGAGTCTGGTGAAGTATTCATGAATCGCTTTTGATGATGCCAGATCAGCATTGTCTTCCCGCACCAATTCGAAAGCCAGCATATTCTGTTTCAAGAATGAAACTTGGCCCTCATCGGTGGAAAAAACATGAACCAATGAAGCATCCGCATCACGTCGACCTTCTCTATTGCAACGGCCGGCTGTCTGAAGAATCGAATCAAGACCAGTCTGTTCCCTATATGCCTCAGGGAAATCGACATCCACTCCGGCCTCTATCAGAGACGTGGATACGACCCTGCAAGATTCTCCTTGGGCGAGACGTTCCCGTATCTGCTTCAGCAACCGTTCCCTGTCATAGGCACATTGCAGTGTAGTCAGGCAGAAAGTGCCGTCTTCAAAGCCATGCTTTCGCACCGCTCCGGAAATGTACTGCGCTTCCTTACGTGTGTTGACCACGCACAGGACCTGATTATGGCCTTCCAGTGCCGCAGCCATCTCATCCATGTCCTTATGACCGTCATCGACGATTCGGTTGCGCCGGAATTCCAGGCGTTCCTTTTCGCTCAATGGCGCAATTTCTGGAATTGCCAGAGTTGGACGTCGAAGAGCCTGGGCAAACAGATCCTGCAAGGCCGGCTGTGTGGCTGTACACAGCACCGCAGTGACATGATAATTGGTAACCAGCTCAGCTATGGCTTGTACACATGGTTTAAGCCGAGGCAAGGGCAAGGTCTGGGCCTCATCGAAGATCACAACAGAGTTGGCTATGTTATGAATCTTCCTGAGTTTAGAAGCCTTGTTAGCGAACAGACTTTCGAAAAACTGCACAGCAGTAGTTACGATAACCGGCATGTTCCAGTTCTCAGCTGCAAAACTACGATGCAGATCGTTTGCTGTAAGCTCGTTTTCCTCCTTCAATTGGAAAGCCGCATCTGCATAGTGTGGCAAAACCTCATCTGGCCCAAGGAGGGTTTCAAATTCCTTTACCGTCTGGTCAATGATTGACGTGTAGGGCACGACGTAAATGACCCTATCCATATGATGCGTTTTGGCGTGTTCAAGCGCGAAAGTAAGTGAGGAGTCTGTCTTGCCACCGCCTGTAGGAGCGGTCAACGTATATAGACCTGGTTTCCATTCAGGATCGGCTCCGTGAGTAAGGCAGTCACGCAATATGGCATTGCGTTTTTCATTCAACGACGTACTCGCCTTCGCCGACAGAAAGGATTCAGCCCTACGTTCCATGATTTCAGCAAGCGCCTTGATTCTGACTGACTGATGCTCACGCAGCTGCTCAGCCAGCGATTTGCTTATTTCACGTAATTCCTGTGGAGGCGGCATTATAGAGCTGGACAGACGATCAGGACCGAGATCCTGAAGCAGCTGCTCGAGGAATGGCGATTCGTCGCGCTCTACTTTGCCATTGACAAAGAACTCAGCATCCAGCCGGTCCGCATCCACTAGCGCTGATTCGTGCATACGGATACGCATCATGTCCGAGAAATGTGAGCCCAACGAAGCAAGCGGTTTGACTTCGGGAAGGGTAATCTCATCCTTCCAATGCGATGCATCAGGGTTGGGACGCTTCATTCTGCCGACCAAGGTGCTTGCATTCTCGGTATCAATACGATTGCCAAAATCCGGCAAACCAGCATGATGCCCTGCAATGGCAAACGTGGCTTCTTGAAGATGAAGCTTATAGGCTACTTTCATCCCGTATGAAGAGTGATTGACACTACTGCTCATCATAGGCCTCCCTTATCATCCTCTGGAACTCCTCCGAATACTTGCCTATGTCGTGAAGAAGGCCTGTATCCAGACCCATATCAGCCTGATCCTGGTCATACAGATAGCCGGCCAGCCTGCCGGCGAAGGCTGCATCAAGGCATCCAGTCATGACCAGATGCTGCACGCAGACTTCAAAACCATGGTCCTTCGAGGTGCGGGCAAGATACTCGTTTTTCTCATCGCCTTCGACCGTCATACGATCATCTCTTCTCAACTTCGATCACTTTTGAGCGGTTGCGCTGTATTCACCCGAATCCAAGCCGTCAATCCCCATACGCAAACCGGCTTCCCACAGATGTACGCAGAATCCCTAACCATCGCCCCGTCTCCTTTGTTAGGCGATCACTTGTGTTCTGATACAGGAATATAAACCTGTCTACTCGATATGTCAATTCGGTCTATTGATAATTGAGAGATGTTCCTCTTAACCAGCCCAGATTAATGCCAGCCTTTTGCTCAATGCCGCCATAAAAAATATAAGAGGCTCATCATCAAACAACGATGAGCCCACTTAACAGGAATAATCAAAAGACCGTTTCAATCCACACTTCCGAGAAGGAAGCGACCTCATATCCTCAGCAAAAAGAGGACATATCGCTCTATAGTAATATATGCTCCCGTGAAGAGAGCGACCCATTAGGATTTACGCCTCTCAAAGCGGCCAACGTACATTACCATCTCAATAAAATCGAGTTATATAGAATGTCTTGTAATCACATATTAGGCGCCTTCGCTTGAAATAGAGTACAGATACTCTCTTTAGTGGAGACATGTCCTCGTAATTAATGGGCACTTGGTACTTAGCTGATGATCACACGATTCCGGCTATACGAATATTAAACCAATGATATAACTAAGCAATTTCAATTACCATTGCATATTCTAACAAAAATCACAACACTACTAAATCAATATCAAAATAGGAACAGCCCTCTACCCGCAAAATCTTCAAGCAAATGCAGAAGAGGGCTATCGGCTTGCCTACGTACTCCACAACAATGCTTCTCTTCCGCTAATACAGAAGCGTGATCAATCGCTAAGACACCACAAGCAATATGCTGCAGATCGAAAGCGATGATACCTATATTAAACCGTCACGAGCTCATAACGATCTCGCTCTGCGCCGACTAGGGTAACTTTTGTCTCAGATGACCAACAAGACAGCTAAGAATTCACACCTCACAACCGCAGGTTCCAACCCAATTTCAGACGCACCCGCACAAAAGCACAACCGCTGAAGCTACTGGCCCATCATGGCTGAGAGCGATATGCCAGCGCAACTCCACCTGGTCGACTTGTCTATCGGTCAGAGGCAAAGATTCATGAAGCTTGGCCTGTACGGAGGACTCTAGGTTGACGCTCGGCCGACCCCGGCCGTCGTCCAGAATCTCCACCCCGCTCCAGGGGAAATCATCTAAACCATAGGGCGATAGCTCAGGCCCCAGCGCCTGAGACCAGGCCTTGAGCACCGACTCCTTGCCGGCCCAGCGCGCCGCCAAATGCGTCGCCGTGTCGTCATGCTTGAGCTGGGCCCGTTGCTGGGCCTGCCGCCGCTCCCGTGGCGAAAACAAACTTGTCATGCGCGTGCCTGGCATGGCCAGTTGCCGGCCGAACTCCTTCAGGTCGACCAGGTCATGACCCAGCCCTAGTACCTGTCCAAAACCGGCATCATCCATAGGCCCGAGTATGCCCCTTATCGGCCCCTGCAGCAAATTATCCGGTCAGAACTCGAAGACTCCGCAACGTCCCAATTACGTCAGTAGCAGGAGTCGCAACGCTGGCATGACGCTGTTGACCCGCCTTGCATCCGCCACTATCCAACAGTCTTCGACCTGTACCCTATCGTGTACCCATTTAGACAGTAAAGTGCCGAATACTGGAGAAAATTTCGTTCGGTCAGGCACAATCCTGATCGCTCCAAGAGGTTAGGAAACTCGCCGAAAATGTTGGAATATCAACGATTATCGTGGAGCGGGCGACGGGAATCGAACCCGCGTAATCAGTTTGGAAGACTGAGGCTCTACCATTGAGCTACGCCCGCAAAGCCGTTGGCTCGGTACAGAGCATAGCACATGGGCCGGCCGGAACATGCAGTACATTGGTTTTCACGCGGTTTAACTTAGCGATCAACATATGCAGACATCACTGGGCAGAACCCCTCGGTGACCTGGAAACCTAAGCTGATTACCCCTCCCCTGCACACGCCGGTTCTGGTAAAGGTCACCATCCGCTAGGCATTCGATTCAATCGCCCGATCCGGCGACATCGACAACCAGCGACTCCCCCTTACTGTAGGCGTCCTGCCCACAGCTGAAGGGGAAAATATCGGCGTGGCTATGATAGTCGGGCTTCTTGCCATGAGTATTATGGCAGCAAACCTCAGCAGTAGGAATTCCATTACAGCGATCACTAGCACTAAAACTTCGCACGAGTAAGAGGCCGGACACTCCCCCAAGACGAGTTCGGCCATTTGGGTGGCCCAGCAATAATCCCAAGTAAAATCTGGGTCACCCATCTACTTTTTATACCTTTTTGTGAAAAGGCTCCAATCGCAGCCTGGCAATAGCACACCGCCGGTTGAGCAACATACGGGCAATATTCGGACAAAATCCCTTATGCACAGCCATTACAACAGCTCCAATGACCAATAAGTCCTGACGACCAGATAGCTCGCATACCTGCAAGGGAGCCCTTGTACATAAGGCATGAAGACAAGGGACAGCGGCACCCAATGGCGAGATAATAAGGGAGGCGAGCCGTCTGGCCCACCTCCCCGATCTTCGCAATGACTGTTCCCTCACCGGACTCCCGCCTACTGCTTCAGACGGAAGTCCAGCTGGTTCACGCCGCTTTCAGCTCCGGTCGTAGTAGCCGTCGGCACCCAGGCGGGCCTGGGGATCCAGCAGCATGGCCTTCTCAATCTCGTGGCCCACATACCCGTGGCCGTCCTCATGGAAGCGACGGTTGTCGATGGGCTCATAGAGCGGGGCCCGACCCATGCGGCCCTCCTCCAGGTGGCGCTGGCCAGCAGCCAGACGGTCGTTGGCCCGGCGACGCCACTCGTCCACGGCCTCCTGGCCGGAGGTCTGGAGCACGGCTGCCTCAAAGGCTCCTGGGCTGACGATGACCCCGATGCCGGAGACATGGCCGAAGCCCAGGGAGGTAACCAGCCCAGCCTTGATCCTGCCCACCTTCAGAGGCTGCTCCAGCCAGACCAGATGGTCGTCGCGCCTCAGGACCGGATCCACGCAGTCCAGGGAGGCATTGGCCGGGATGACCCCGGACCGGAAGAGCTGGGTGAGCCCGTTGATCTGGAAGATGCAGGCGCCGCCCTTGGCATGGCCGGTCAGGCTCTTCTGGGAGATGACGTAGAGCGGGTTGCCGTCCGTCCGCCCGATGGCGTGGGCCAGGGTGTTGTGCAGCTCGGACTCGTTGGGGTCGTTGGCATTGGTGGAGGTGTCATGCTTGGAGACCACGGCGATGTCGTCGGGGCTCACGCCCAGCTTGGCCAGCGAGCGCACCAGATCCGAGTCCTTGCCGCCCATGCCGGCGGCCAGCGCCCCCAGCCCGGGTGCGGGGATGGAGGTGTGGGCGCCGTCCGCGAAGGAGTGGATGTACCCGACCACACCAGCCACAGGCAGACCCATGCGCAGAGCGATGTCGCCCCGGGTCAGCAGGATGGTCCCGCCGCCCTGGGACTCCAGGAAGCCGCCGCGCCGACGGTCGTTGGCCCGGGAGAAGAACCGGGGCTGAATGCCCTTGGCGTACATCTCGGCGGAATCGGCGGTGGCGTTCATGTTGCCGAAGCCGATGACCGACTCCACGCCGATGTCGTCAATGGCGCCCGTGACCACGAAGTCCGCCTTGCCTAGGGCGATCTTGTCAGCGCCCTCCTCAAGGGAGACTGCAGCCGTGGCGCAGGCCGAGACCGGCTGGACCATGTTGCCGTATCCGCCGATGTAGGACTGCATGACGTGCGCGGCCACCACGTTGGGCAGGGCCTCCTGAAGGATGTCCGTGGGGATCTCCTTGCCCAGGAAGCGGTCCAGGTAGAGTTTGCGCATGGAGGCCATGCCGCCGAAGCCGGTCCCCTGGGTGGAGGCCACCTTGGAGGGGTGCACGGCCTGCAGGATCTCCACCGGGGTGAATCCGGCCGACAGGTAGGCATCCACGGTGGTCACGATGTTCCAGAGGGCGATCTGATCCACGTCCCCGACCATGGAGGCGGGGATGCCCCACTTGACCGGGTCGAAGCCTTTGGGGAACTGGCCGCCCACGGTCCTGGACATGGTGGCCCGGCGCGGCACGCGGATGCGGGAGCCGGGCAGGCGGGTGACGGTCCACTCGCCGGACTGCTCGTCGCGGGCGATGCTGGTGTGGTCAGGATCCTGGGCCACGTACTCTTCGGCCATGTCCTTGGTGGGCACCGAGAAGGCCACGTCGTGATCCAGGAAGACATCCACCTCCTCTTCATTGGTGCCCTGGCGGTAATCGGAGCCCATGCCGTCGTCGAAGGGACGGATGCCGGAGCGGGCCACCACCTGGTCGTGGTAGCGCTCGGCGATGTCCTGCTCGGGCACCAGCTCGCCATCAGTGTCGTACCAGCCCGGCTTGGGGCTGTCCTGCCATTCGACCAGACCCATGTTCCAGGCCAGTTCGAGGACGGCTGCGGCGCTCAGGTCGACCTGGCCATCCGAGTGGATGCCCATCTCGGCCTCGAAGCGGGTGCGGCCGGAGCCCCAGGGACCCATCTCGCCGATGGAGACGATGACGATCTGATCCTCGGGCCGAGCGGTCACGCCCTGCCAGTCCTGCAGATCCACCGGGGCCTGGGCAGGCACACGAGGTGTGGGCAGGGCCTTGATGACCCGGTCCGGGTCCTTGTCGGCATCTGCGGATGCATCCCCGGACTTTCCGGCTGGAGTCGGTGTCGACGGATCGTCGTCCTGGGCAGCCTCGGCCTTCAGGGCCTTGAGGTCAAGCGGGCTGGAGCCCAGGCCGCCGGTCAGGTCGGCCTGGAGCGGGGCCTGGAGAGCCTGGTGGCGGGCCTCTACAGTGCAGAGCTCCAGCAGGGAATCAGCCATCTGCCCGGTGGAGTAGGTGTGGATGCCGTGGCGCTCTACCACCCGGACCAGCGGATCATTGCCGCCCATGAGCCCGGTGCCCCGGACCCAGCCGATCAGCGGATGGGCGAAGGTGACCCGGCCCGACCAGTCCTGCTCGGGGCGGGACCGGTTGACGATGGCATCCAGGGCGGCCTTGACCTCCCCGTAGGCTCCGTCCCCGCCGAACATGCCGCGGTTGGGCGAGCCAGGCAGGACCACATGCAGACGGTGGTCGACATCGGTGTCCGCCCCGATGCCGGCAAACCCGGCGATCTGGCGTTCCAGGCTCCAGAGCATGAGCCGGGCCTGGGACTCGAAGAGCCGGCCCGAGTCGGCCATGGTCCCGTGCATGGCAGGGGCTGCGAAGGGCAGCAAAAGGGTGGGCTCGTAGGCGGGCTTGAGCACGGTGGTCGTGGCTCCCGTGGTCTTGCGCTGCTCGTTGCCGACCCAGTCGACCAGGGCATCAACATCCCGGTAGCTGGACAGGTTGGCGGGCACGATCCAGAGACGGGCACCGCTCACGGCATGGCGACGGTAGAGGTCGCGGGCCCAGATGACGGTCTGGGGCTTCAGGGAGTGGCAGACGGCGATGACCGTTGCCCCGCCCTCCAGGAGGCCGGCAGTCAGCGATCCCGCGATGGACTTGGGAGCCACGCCGGTGACCACGGCTACGTCCTTGGCGAACCGTGCGGTGGTCTGGTCCGAGTCGGCTGGGGTCATGGCCTGGTCGGCGATGCCGCTGAAGACCCGGGCCAGATCCTGCTCGCCACGGTTGCGCGCCTGTTCGGCGTACCAGACGGCCTGATCGTGGACCTCGCGTCCGGCTCCTACGAAGCTCAGGCCGCTGCGGTCGTCATCATGCTCGTGGTAGATGTGAGCCAGATCCTCGCGGGCGCTGGCCCAGCGGTCGTCGAAGAGGACGGCGCGCGAGGCCTCGAACCGTGGCGCCACCTGCTCGGGCCAGTCGCTGCCCAGCTCGGCATCGACGGCGGCCACGACGGCAGCGTCCTCATTCTCGCCAGGCTGGACGGTCGGAGGCTTAAGCCCCAGCTTGTCCAGGAGGAATCGTGCAGTAGAGGCCAACACACCCTCAGAGCCAGTCACCTGAGCAGCGAAGGCATCAAGGGCAGCGGAGTCGACCACAGCACCGCCAGCAGCACCGCCTGCAGAGGGCATAGAGACCGTGACGCCGTGACGCTGGGCCACCTGCTGAACGGCCTGATCGATCAGTGCATTGGCCGCAGGCACAGTGGAGACAGCCTCGGTGGGCAGGAGCGCCAGGTCGCCGCCACGCGAGGAGGCGCCCTGGCGGGTGTCCAGGACCAGGCTGGCCACGGTGGCCGAGACCCAGCCGGCACCCAGCTGCCAGACATCGGAGACCCGCTGCTCCACCTGCTGCAGCTTGAGGCCGGAGGGGCCGAAGAGGTCGCGGATGCGCTCACGCACGATGTCGGAGAGCACCGGGCCGAAGGGCCGATAATTGGGGGCCACCTTGTTCACCAGGGCGCTCAGATCGGTCATGCTGGCCTCGGCGGCGCCGTCCACGCTGGCCACGCCCAGCTCGGAGCTGATGTCCATCAGCAGCTGGTTGCGCCTGGAGGAGACGCCGTTGGTCAGGGTGTCGGTGGTGTCGGTCTGCCCGATCTGCTCGGGGCGGATCTTGGTGGAGTAGGCCAGCAGGACAGCGATGGCATCCGAGGCCTTGAAGGGCAGGTCGGCCACATCGGCACCCGATGGGCCGCCGGTCGCCGGGGCCGGAGCGGGGGCCGAGTCCTCGGCTGCTGCAGGGGCAGGCGCGGGCGCAGCAGCCTGAGCAGGTTCAGGGTTGGATTCCTTGACCGGAGCTGCGGGCTCTTCCTGAACCGGGGCCATGGGATCAGTGTCGGTCAGATAGACCCGGCTCTCGTCCCTGCCCAGGTTGTAGACGCTCACGTGACGCTCGCGGAAGTCTGGCAGCTTCAGGGTCTTGGCGCCCAGGTTGGCCAGAGTGGGCGAGTGGCCCAGCCCTACCTCGATCAGCTGCTCCACGCCCAGGCCGCCCTGCTCGGGGGCGTCGAACATGATCGCCTGGGTCTCGATCCAGCGCACAGGAGAGGCGAACTGCCAGGAGAGCAGCTCGGTCAGCAGCAGACGGCCCAGCTTCTGGTCGTCGGCCGCATACCGGTCCCAGACCCGAGGATCGTCCAGAGCCTGCTTGATGCGTTCGGAAGGAACCACCTCCAGGATGGAGGCCGCGAACTCCTTGGTCATCTGGAAGGGCCGTGCAACCAGGTTGGGTATGTAGCGACCCTCCAGGCGGGAGTAGTCGATGTGCTCGGGCAGCAGGGCATCCAGGGTGTCGCGGAACTCGGGCACACCCTTGCGCAGCAGTGTGGAGTGGAAGGGCACGTCGATGCCGGGCACGTACATGAAGGCCGGCTTGCCACCCGCCTCCTTGGCCCGGCGGTTGGCGTCGGCACGCAGGTACTCCAGACCGGAGATGGTTCCGGCTATGGCGTACTGCTGGCCGGCCAGGTTGTAGTTGACGATCTCCAGGAATTCGCCGCACTCCTTGGATACGGACTCCACATACTGCTTGACCCCGGAGTCGCCCACGCCGAACTGGTTGGGACGCAGGGCGCCCATCTGGTAGTTGCTGCGCCCCTGCTCGTCGCGTTCGATCAGGGAGTGCATGGTGGAACCGCGGTGGAAGACCAGCTCCAGAACCGTCTCCAGGGACATGACCCCGGCGAAGGAGCTCAGGGCGTTGTACTCGCCCAGGGAGTGGCCGGCGAAGTAGGCGGGCCAGATGTCCATGCCGGACTCGCGCAGGCGAGCGGTCTGGGCGAAGGCCACGGTGGCCAGGGCCACCTGGGTGAACTGGGTCAGGTTGAGCAGACCCTCCGGATGGTGGTAGGTGACCCCCTTGGCCGTCAGGGTGTGCGGGTTGTCACGCACCACAGCCAGGATGGAGAACCCCAGCTTGCTGCGGGTCAGGGCATCGGCCCGTTCCCAGGTCTCACGGGCGGCCGGGGACTTGGCCCGCTCGTCCAGGACCATGCCCTGCTGCTGGATTCCCTGGCCAGGATAGACGTAGGCGGTTCTTGGGGCACGAGCAATCGCCGTGCCGCGGGAGACCAGCTGGCCGTCGATCCTGCAGGTGACCTCCAGGACCAGGCCGCTATGGCGGACCTTGCCCACGCGCTCCAGGCTGATCTCCACCTTGTCGCCCAGCTGAACCATGCCGTACATGTTGTAGGTCCATCCGGCGATCTCGTAGTGGACGCCCTGCTCGTCGGTGGCCTGGGCCGCGTATTGGGCGGTGGCCGACAGCCACATGCCGTGCACCAGCGGCGCAGACAGGCCCGAGACCGCGGCACCTCGCTTAGAAGTGTGGATGGGGTTGAAGTCCCCGGAGGTGCGGGCGAAGGCGGTCATGTCCTTGGGGGCGGTGACGGTGACGCGGCGCAGCAGCCTGCGGGGTGTGTCCACCGTGTCGGCGCTGATGCCGCCGTACTCGGGAGCCTCCTGGGGCAGCTGGTCGCTGTAGGCGCGGCCACGGATGGCGAAACGCTCGACCTCGCGGGCCAGCACAGTCCCGTCCTGGGCAGCGTGGACCACATGGATGGTCACCACCCGGCCGGAGGAAGATTCCTGGTAGGGCTCGGCCCAGCTGGTCAGCTCGATCCGCTGGCCGGTATGCTCCAGCAGGCGCTTCTCGCTGACCTCCAGCTCGATCAGATGGTCCAGGTGGACGGCGTTGAGCAGGCCCTCGATGATGGGGAAGCCATCCACATAGACGGATCCCAGAGCTGCATAGATGGCCGGCCAGGCCGGGCCCACCAGCGCGTCGGGGGCGAAGCCGGAGGGGATCAGCGCATCGGGCAGGGCGCCCCCGGTGGCCGCCTCATGGTCGAAGCCCAAGTTGGCTGCCAGAGTGTAGCCGCTGTGGGCCAGGCCGAAGGGGTGCTCGGGGTCATCGTCCTTCTCGATGGCAGGCATGGCCGCCAGCTTGTCGCCGGTGATGGTGGTGTTGCCGATGCCGGCAGTGTCGGCCAGCAAGGCGTAGACGTCCTTGGGCAGGCGGGTGCGGTCGACTACCGGGAAGAGGCCGACCTGGTCGCTCTTGATGGTCAGCGGCACGACGATGTGGCGCACCGCATGCCGGTCCAGGCCGCCGTCGGGGTCGTCGTCCCAGTAGGTGTCCAGATGGATGTCCAGGTCGTAGTGCTCGCCCAGGTCGTCCTGGCCGGTGGCGGTGATGGTGTAGTTGGGGTCGTCCATGGCCGTCCCGTAGGCCGGATTGGCCATCAGATGGCCCACCCAGGAGATGTTTGGGCTGCGGCGGATGAACTCCTGCGCATCAGCAGCGCCTGCCAGCTGGCTGTAGGCCTTGGCGGGACCGCTGCCCAGGTCGCGCACCCGGCCTATGGCCGCCTGCTCGAACCGTCCCAGAATGGAGGCTACCGGCTCGTCCACCGTGGTGATGCCTGCCACGGAGATGGGTCCGGGGATGGCCCTGACCGAGTCGGCGCCGTAGCGGGGGTCCTCGGACTGCCAGAGCTGGTCCTGACCCCACCAGCGCAGCAGATCGTTGTCGATGACCGGCACGAAGGGCATGGGCTTGGGGTACTCGCGCACCAGAACAGGGAACCAGGCCACATCGGTGGGCACCACCTTGAGCTCGGCTGCCTGGGGGTAGGCCTCATGCAGCCGGCGAAGCGCCTGCTCCGGCTCGGCCACATCCTGCCTGGAGGCGAAGATGGAGTCGAACTCGCCGCTCTGACGCTCGCAGACACGGGCCTCGATGCGCCGCAGCAGGTGCAGGAAACGGTCGATGTAGGTGTCGTCTGCCCAGGGGTAGGCCAGGTCGGCGAAACGCTGGGCCCAGTCCTGGTAGGTCATGGTCTCCAGATCGCCGAAGTAGGGCTTGGCGGTCTTGTTCAGGGCCTCGATGATCTCCCCGCGGCGGGTCTCCAGCTCCTCCGGATGCTTCATGACCCGGACCAGCAGGCGGCCGCACTCGGCGGAGGAGTTCTCCATCTCGTAGATGTCGGCGTGCAGGTGGCTCAGGCCGGAGCCCACGCCCCCCACGGACTTGCCGCTGGGCACCCACTTCTCGCCCATGGGAGCGAAGGGATCCGGATCAGGGGTGGAGCTGTCGATGCCGGGGGTGGCCACCAGAGCCCGCTTGATCTCGGGATTGGTGTGGGCCTCCTTGGCGGTCATGGCCGCTGTGCCGATCATGACGCCGTCCACGGGCATGTCCGGCAGGTGGTAGGCGCGGGACCACTGGCCGCTGATGTAGTCGGCCGCCCGCTCAGGGGTGCCGATGCCGCCGCCGGCCACCAGAACGATGTTGGGGCAGGCGCGGACCTCGGCGTATGTGGTCGAGAGCAGGTCGTCCAGGGACTCCCAGGAGTGGTGACCGCCAGCGGCTCCGCCTTCTACCTCCATGAGAATATGGGTGGGGGCGACCTTGCGGGCGATGGCCACGACCTGGCGGATCTGATCCACCGTGCCGGGCTTGAAGGCCACGTAGGGGAAGCCCTCTTCGTTGAGCTGATGGATCAGGGTCACGGCCTCGTCCAGCTCAGGGATGCCGGCAGAGATGACCACCCCGTCGATGGGGGTGCCGGAGGCGCGCTTCTTGGGCACGATGTGCTGACTGCCGAACTGCAGATTCCACAGGTAGCGGTCCATGAACATGGCGTTGAACTCGACCGTGCGGCCCTCCTGCAGCTGGTCCTCCAGCTGGGACACATGGCGGTCGAAGACCTCGGCGGTCACCTGGCCGCCGCCGGCCAGCTCGGCCCAGTAGCCGGCATTGGCGGCCGCAGCGACGATCTCGGGCTCCACGGTGGTCGGGGTCATGCCGGCCAGCATGACCGGGGGCTTGCCGGTCAACCGGCTGAAGGCCGTCTCCACCCGGGGACCGGCAGGGGTCTCCAGCAGACGGGGGGCCAGCTTGGACCAGTCCTGGGTCCTGGCCGGATCCTCCTCCATGGTGGACAGCTGCGCGCGCCGGGCCTGGTTGGAGGCCTCGACCACGCCCACGCCGGTTCCCTGGACCAGGTTGTCCACCAGCTTGCCCAGGGTCTCGCCCGGGCCCAGATCCACCAGCCAGAGGGAGGCGGCATCCTGCTGGTCCATGACCTCGGCGATCCGGCCGGCCCAGTCGGCATGGTTGAGCAGAACCTCTTCGGCAAGGACCCGGGCACGCCCGGTGTCCAGACCGCAGCGGGAGGCCCAGTCCACGCTCAGATCCACAGCCTCCTTCATGAGCGGCGAGTGGAAGGGCAGGGTCACATCCAGGTACTCCAGAACCGGCGAGAAGGCGGTTCCGCCACGGACCTTGTCCTCGCGCAGTTGGCGCTGGTGCTCGCTCTCCTTGCCTGCCTCGATGGCGAAGGCGGCCAGATCCTCCGGATAGCCGGACAGGACCAGGTTGCGATCCGAGTTGGTCACAGCCACGCTGATGGGGCCGCGAGCGCCAGGCACCCGGTCAACCAGAACCTCCACCTGGCGGCGGGTGGCGCCGCGCACCGAGAGCATAGGGGTGGCCTCACCCTGGCGGTGAATGCCCAGACGACGGGCCTGGCGGGTGCCGGCCGCGCCGATCAGCATAGCAGTGGCCAGGATCTGGTCGATGGCGCCCTGGGCGGCCTTGAGGGACCCAGCCGCCTGGATCTCCTGAACCATGTGGACGCCGATGATGCCCTGGGAGTGTCCCAGCAGGGCCACCGGACGGGCCTGGGCCGCATCGTAGCCCAGCTGGTCCATGTCCATGAGGGCGCCCAGCTGCACCAGGGCGATGCCGGGCACGCTGACAGCCGCGTCGGCGGCCGGTCCCAGTCTGACCGGGTCAGGCTTGTAGCCGAACAGGTCCAGCTGACGGCCGTTGGTGGCCAGCAGGTCGGGTTTGACCGCCCTGAGCAGGTCGGTGGCCGCCGCCATCCGCTCCCTCAGAGACCTGTCGATGTCGGGATCGCCCTGCAGATCGGCCAAGGCCACGGTCCAGGGGTTGGACTGGCCGGCGAACATGAGCGCGTGCGGTTGCTCGGCGAGACGGTTGATGAAGAATGTACTGGTCATGATGTCCTATTCATAGAGAGTTGGGGATTGCTGATAATGACGAGGGGAAGTTCATAGAGGCTGGTTGCCGTGGTGCTTGTCGTTGACCCTGACGCGCTGCTTGTCTGCCAGGAGGTCCATGGCCTGGATCAGGACCGGTCTGGTCTGCTCCGGGTCGATCATGGCGTCCAGCTCGCCCATCTCCAGGGAGAGATTGGCGTTGACGGTGCTGGTTTCATACTCCTGGGCCAGCCGGTTGCGCAGCTCATCTACGTCCCGGCCGGCCTCCTTGGCCTCCTGCAGGTCGCGCCGGTGGATGATGTTGACCGCGCCCTGGGCCCCCAGCACGGCGATCTGCGAGGAGGGCCAGGCGTAATTGAGGTCCGCGCCGATGGCCTTGGAGCCCATGACGATGTAGGAGCCGCCGAAGGCCTTGCGCAGCACGATGGTGACCATAGGCACCTGGGCGTTGGCGTAGGCATAGATGACCTTGGCCCCACGACGGATGATGCCGGCGTGCTCCTGGTCCGAGCCCGGCTTGTAGCCAGGGGTGTCCACCAGGGTGATGACCGGCAGGTTGAAGGCGTCGCAGAGGCGGACAAATCGGGCCAGCTTCTCAGATGACTCCACATCCAGGCTGCCTGCATCCACCATGGGCTGGTTGGCCACGATCCCCACCGGCCGGCCCTCCAGGCAGGCGAAGCCCACCACGATGGACCGGGCGTAGAGCTCCTGGACCTGGACCAGCTCGCCGTAGTCGACGATGGCGTGGATGACATCCAGCACGTCGTAGGGCTGCCGGTCGTTCTCGGGAATGACCGTGGCCAGGCGTTTGGCGGCCTGGCGCTCGGCATGGCCGGAGATGAAGGCGTACCGGGGAGGCTCCTGGTCGCTGTTGGCAGGCAGGTAGGCCAGGACGGTCCGGGCGTAGTCGATGGCGTCGGCCTCGTCCTCGCCCAGGTAGTGGGCCACGCCGGAACGGGTGTTGTGCACGTAGCCGCCGCCCAGCTGGTCCATGCTGATGGTCTCGCCGGTGGCCGCCTTGACCACATCGGGACCGGTGACGAACATGTCCGAGTTCTCCTTGGTCATGATGATCAGGTCGGTCAGGGCCGGGCAGTAGACGGCACCGCCTGCGCACGGGCCCAGGATCAGGGAGATCTGCGGGACGAAGCCGCTGGCCTGGCAGGTCTTGCGGAAGATGCGGCCGTACTGGGTCAGGGCGGCCACACCCTCCTGGATGCGGGCGCCGCCCGAGTCGATCATGGCCACGATGGGGACCTTGATCCGCAGGGCCATGTCCATGAGCCGGCAGATCTTCTCGCCCTCGGCCCGGCCCAGGGTGCCGCCGCGAACGGAGAAGTCCTGGGCGTAGACGCCGACCTTGCGCCCGTAGACCAGGCCGAAGCCGGTGATGACCGCAGAGCCCGCCCGGTCCCCGGCGATGTCACCGCCGGCGAAGCGTCCCACCTCCTCGAAGGTGTCCTTGTCGAAGAGCAGATCCAGGCGCTCACGGGCGGTCTGCTTGCCCTTGGCATGCTGCCGGTCTCGGGCGTGCTCCTCGGCCTGTTTGGCCAGAGCGGCGGCCCGATGGATGCCCTGGCGCACCGGCTGGGAGCCCAAGGTGGATTCGGTGACGATCATGCCTGCTCCTCCCCGCCCAGATCCAGGGTGACCAGGGTCTGGCCCGGATCCACCCCCTGTGCCACGGACACGTCGATGGTCTTCACACGGCCCTTGGCCGGGGCATAGACGTAGTTCTCCATCTTCATGGACTCCAGCACCACCAGCAGGTCGCCCTTGTCCACCTCCTGGTCGGGGGCCACGTTGATGCGGGTGACCACCGCCTGCATGGTGGCCACGATGACGCCGGACCGGGCCGCATCCTGCCGGGGTGCGCCGGGCTCCTGATCCCGCAGCCCGCGCCCACGCAGGGGCTGCCGGGGCCGGGCAATGCCGCCGTGGCCGCCGACGCCGCCCATGCCGCCCAGCAGCGACTGGGGCAGAGCGAGCCTGACCCGCTTGTCGTCGATCTCCACGTTGTAGGTCTCCATGGGATCGCTGTCCCGATCCTGTTCCTGGGCCGAAGCACCGGAGACCGAGGCGGGCTGGCCGCTCCCGTTGGAGGCAGGCTCCACGTTCAGGTAGACCCGTTCCAGCCACTTGGTGGACACATCGAAGGAGTGCCCGTCCTCGGCGGTGAACTCGGGGTTGGTGAAGATCTTCTGGAAGAGGCCGGCCGGGGTGGGGACCCCGCTGATGCTCATCTCGCGCAGGGCCCGACGAACCCTGGCCACGGCCGCCGGACGGTCCTGGGCGGTCACGATCAGCTTGCCCATCATGGAGTCGTCCCTGGGCGAGACCGTGTCGCCCACCTCGACGCCCGAATCCACGCGGATGCCGGGGCCGGAGGGCCACTGAATCGACTCGATGGTCCCTGAGCTGGGCGTCAGATTGGTGGCCGGATCCTCGCTGGTGATGCGCAGCTCGAAGCTGTGGCCGCGGGGCGGGGGCGCCACGTTCAGGGAGCCGCCGTCGGCGATCCGCAGCTGCTCGCGGACCAGGTCCAGTCCGCAGACCTGCTCGCTGACCGTATGCTCCACCTGCAGCCGGGGGTTGACCTCCATGAAGTAGACATCGTCCCTGGGGGTGACCAGAAACTCGCAGGTGCCCAGGCCCACGTAGCCCACCGTGTCGAACAAGCGGCGGGAGAATCCCTCCAGCTGGGCGATCACGTCGTCGGACAGGAAGGGCGCAGGAGCCTCCTCCACCAGCTTCTGGTTACGGCGCTGGACCGAGCAGTCCCTGGTGGAGTAGACGGTGAACTGGCCGTGGCTGTCCCTGCCGGACTGGGTCTCCACATGCCGGGCCCGGTCCACGAACTTCTCGATGAAGTAGTCGCCCAGGTCGCCGCCCTGAAGGGCATCATGGTTCATGTAGAAGGTGCGCAGCTCGTCGCTGTCGTTGATCAGGGTGATCCCCCGGCCGCCGCCGCCGTCAGCCTTCTTCATCATGACCGGATAGCCGTGCTCGTCGGCGAAGTCCAGCAGGGGGCGCATGTCGGTGACGGGTTCGCTCAGGCCTGGCACCACGGGCACTCTGGCCCTCTCGGCCACCTTGCAGGCGGTGATCTTGTCGCCCAGTTCATCCAGGACCTCCGGGGCCGGACCCACCCAGGTGATGCCCGCCTCGATCACCTTGCGGGCGAAGGAGGAGAACTCAGACAGAAAGCCATAGCCCGGGTGGAGGGCGTCAGCGCCTGACCGTCGGGCGATGGAGACGATCAGGTCCTCGTTCAGATAGGTCTCCATATTGGTGTCCCCAGGCAAGAGGTAGGCCTCGTCCGCCATCTGGGCATAGGGGGCGTCCCGATCCTGGTCGGCATAGACGGCCACGGTGGCGATGCCCATCTCCTGGGCGGTGCGCACGACCCGCAAGGCTATTTCGCCGCGGTTGGCGATCAGCAGTTTTTTCATTCCCCTCTCCTCACTGGTTGATCAAGGGCGATTGGACTGACGAAAAGCATGAACAAGGCAGGAATTAGGCTCCCACAACGGCCACTTCAGGCAGGACGCCCACATCGGCCGTGGACACGTCAACCTGGCTGCCGTCGGGCAACCGCACCCGCAGGGAGGCATCCGGATTGATCTCCAGGGCACGGCCCTCCACGGGCTCACCGGCTACGGGGACGACCCTGACCCGCCTGCCCAGCGTCCAGCTGAGCGCGGCAATCCGCGAGCGCAGCCCCTGCGGCCCGTTCAAGGCCCTGTCCAGCGACCCGTCAAAGCCAAGGGGGGCCATCTCCCCGCTCAGGTGCCAGCTGATGGCATCGACCAGGTCGTCGCGCAGGGTCTGGTAGTCGGGCAGGTCCTGGTAGTGGAATTGCAGGGAGGTGGACTCCGCAATAGGCAGCACCTGCCGGGGTAGCAAGAGGTTGATGCCGATGCCGACAGCCAGGGCCGACCAGTCCTGATCCACCCGAACCAGCTCGCAGAGAATGCCGCCCAGCTTGGCCCCGCGGCAGAACAGATCGTTGGGCCACTTGAGGGCCAGGACCCCCTCAGGGTCGCCGCCGTCGGCCAGCCGGCAGCCATGGTACGCAAGCACATCCTGCAGACCTTCCAGAACAGCCAGCCCCGCTACCATGGGCATCCATCCGCCAAAGGGCCCAGTCAGCAAACTGGTGGGCAACGGCAGGGCCCACGTGGCCAGCAGGGAGCGTCGGGGCTGATTGACCCAGGTTCGGGCAAGACGACCGCGGCACCGGGACTGCGCATCGGCAACCGCTACGCTCAGCGGCATGGTGCTCCCCCCGGCGCCCGGCCATCGCCGAATACCTTTACTTGCGACTCTTCCCTCGTACCGTGTAGTCGTAGAAACACCCTGACGGGCATTTTTTCGAGGCGTATTTTCGGCTTTTCCCCATGTGCCAGAGGCCAGTCCCTTCACGGTCTCCGTGCTCGTTGTCGATTCACCGCCCCCAAACAGCCGCTCGACCCGGTCGCGCGCATCCGAATACGTCGAGGCTTCCAGAGCATGAGCCACGAGCGTATTGGTCGAATCGACGGTGTCGAGCACCACGATCGAGGAGAGTACGCCACTGTCCAGCGATGCCGATGGCTGCCACTTGATATTCTGATGAGGCACGCGTTCCACTATACGGCACAAGGGGTCAGCCCCGGTAGCGAACCATCCACAAAAGCGGCGGCCGGTTTTTGTATCTTTTCACAGGAGACCCTTGGACAGCTTTGAGCGCATCCTCGGATGGGCACTGGATAAAATGGGGAAGCCGTAGACCAGGCACGACCCGCGAAAGGGGTTCTTTTGAGCGCAGACAGCGGAAGGACGCAACCGAGAGAGGCGGGCGAACAACCTGTTCAGACTTCGGCCTTGCAGACCGGAAGGCCTGGATCCCGCGCATCTCGGGCCGTCGGCCTGGTCCTGGCCCTGCTGGCCTGCCTCTGGATCGCTTTCTGCACTGGTTTGGGCCCCATCTACCGTCAAGAGGGTTCGCTGACACAGGTTGGCCTGGCCCAGGTGCTGATCATGCTGGGAACCCTGGCTATCTGCCTGGCCCTGGTCCTGGCCTGCCGCCGGATCCTGCTGGGCGGCGCACCCCTCCGGATGTCGCAGCGCTTGACCTCCCTGGCACAGCGCCCACGGATGCGTGCCTACGCGGTCTTCATCACCCGGCAAACCAGCGGCTGGCGGCCCATCATGCGTCTGCTCCTGCTGGGCTGGGCCTGGGCCTTTCTCACCCTGCTGGCCGCCTATGGGGCCGACCTGTACGCGCAGGCCCAGGAATGCGCCAACTTCCTGGCTCAGCTGCAGGGCGATCAGCCCCCCTACGGCGGCAATGCCTTCACCCAGATGGACGTCTACCCCATCGGCCACTATCTGCTGCCAGGGCACCCGGTCTTCCTGACCGACCAGCACAACATGGTGTTGACCCTGGTCTACGGGATGACCATCATGGCCTCCAACCATCTGACCGGATCCTATGACGCGGGCATCGTGCTCCTGGCAGGGCTGCAGGTGATCTTTGCGGCCTTCTGCTGCGCCGTCACCGCCGACCGCTTCCTGCGCGGCAGCGGAACCGAACACGTCGGTGCCCTGGCCCGCACCCTGGTCATGCTCTTCTTCCTCTGCTCCCCCTTCGTGGTCTTCAGCACCTTCAGCCTGACCAAGTCCCCCCTCTTCGCCTTCGCCTTCATCTGGTGGTTCGGCATCTGGCGCCAGCTGGAGTCAGGGGACAAGGACTCGCCGCTCTACGCCAGCCAGGCGGCAAAGTTGCGGCCCGGCCTCGCCTTGAGCACCCTGATCATGCTGATCAGCGCCAAGTACGCCCTCTACATTGTTCTGGTCCAGTTGGTCCTGGCTCTGATCATCCGCCGTCGCCAATGGGCCACCATCCTGATAGGACTCCTGCTGCCCCTGGTCCTGTTCACAGGGGTGACCGGAGCCCTGACAGCCACGGGGACGGTCATCCAAGGTGACCCTGTGGAGAGCCGCAGCATCCAGCTGCAGCAGATCGCCCGGGTGGCCCAGCGCAACCCCCAGGGGATTCCGGCCCAGGCAAGGGCTGATCTTGAGCCCATCATGGACCTGGACAATGCCGCCATCCAATACACCCCCTGGGAGGCCGACCGGGTCAAGTCCTCGGGCAACCAGCCCAAACTGATCGTCTATCGCTGGAGGACCGTCACGCCCGAGCAGATATCCCGTCTCAACCGGGCCTGGCTCCAGGTGGGACTGCGCAATCCGGTGATCTACCTGGACGCCTTCATGGCCGAGGCCTACGGCTACTTCGACCCCGGCGACCCTGCCTACGTGGCCATGTCCTACTACCTCAACAATGGCTATGTGCAGAACTCGGGCTCCTGGCTGGCGGCCTGGTGCCACGACTGGCGCAACGGGGTGACCGGATTCGTCAGGACCTGGGCCGACACCCCCCTGCTGGGCCTGGTGGCACGGGCCAACTTCTGGGTGGTGGCCGCCCTGCTGCTGATCGTCGCCCGCCTGGCGGCCGGTCACTGGCGCGGGGTCCTGTGCTGGTTCCCCCTCCTGCTGATCATGGGGGTCATGATCACCGCCCCGGCCAACAACTTCGAACGGCACATGCTGCCGGTGGACATGGTGGTGCCCTTCCTGATCCTGGACATGGTCCGGCAGAGCCGCCGTGCCCGCGCCGAAAATCTGATGGACCGGCCGTCATGATCGGCAAGTCGAAACGGTCCAGACCGCCGGACGAAGACCCTGCCGAGGCGCAGCAGGCTCGCCAGGTACCTGCCGCATCCGGTGCCGCCATGGAGCAGATTCTCCTGAAGACGCTGGATCATCTGGATGAGGCGCTGCCCTGGACCAGGTCCCTGCCCGCCGATGGACGCAGAACCTTGGAAGGGGCCGTTCGAACAGCCCTGGACGACCTGCGCTCCCGACTTGACTCCCAAGGCGCGGAAGACAGCGAAGTCCCCTCCCCCGTCCCAGCCGAGCTCTCCCGGAGCCTGGGCCCCCACCGGGCCATGGAGCTGACCCAGGTCATTCTGGACATGCTTGAGGAGGCCGGCCGGACCATGGGAGCCGAGGAGGAACGGTCCACGCTGGTCTACACCCGTCATGCCGCCACCGCAGCAGCCGCTCTCTATGCCGACCTGGCCGAGGCAAGAAACGGACGCAAGGCCACAACGGAGTCCAGGATCATCCGGCATTTGATTGAGCAAACGGCGGATACACGGACCGTTGACGATCTGGCCCGGCTGGGCTGGCCGACCGAATTCGACTGCTTCGCCGTCGTTGGCGAGGCCCAAGGCAACGATGAGGGACAGGGCATGGAGAACGCCCGCCAGCCTATCCACACCACGGTGGCCCGTCAAGGCGGCAGGGCGCTGGTGGGCGAGAACGAAGGGCTCATGGTGGTTCTGATCGATCCCAACCGGTCGGGTACCCCGGCCGACTTCTGCGCATCCATCCTGCGCTTCTTCGCCGATGAGTCAGCTGTCTGCCTGGGACCTTTCCACCATGGAATCTCCGGTGCGGGAGCCTCCATCCGAGCCGCCCTGAGCACGCATGCGGCAGCCCCGGCAGTGGCTGACCCCATCACCGCCGCCCTGCCCAGGCCACTGCACGCCGACGACCTGCTGCCCGAACGAGCCCTGAACGGGGACGGGGACGCTGCCGACCAGCTCTACCAGGAGGTCTATCTGAGCCTGACCGGCCAGGATCCGGACGGGCCCCTGCCGACCACCCTGCTCACTTTCCTGCGCTCGGGCAACTCGCTTGAGGTCACCGCCAAGAAGCTGGGCATCCATCCCAACACCGTGCGCTACCGGCTCAGGCGCTGTGTGGAAGTAACTGGCTGGGATGCCATGGACCCCCGAGAATCCTTCGTCCTCCAAGCGGCCCTGATCATCGGCAGAATCCGCAGGTCGCATCCGGGCGCCGACTGACTGGCACCTGGCCAAGATATAAAAAGAGCGGGGACCCGAAGGTCTCCCGCCCTGGAAGTATCAGCCGAACCGGCTCAGAGCACCGCGATGTCCAGGGGAACGCCCGGGCCCATGGTGGTGGTAACGGTGGCCTTGGTGATGTAGCGACCCTTGACCGTGGCCGGCTTCAGGCGCTTGATCTCCTCGTCGACCGCGTGGAAGTTCTCCTCCAGAGCCTGCTGCTCGAAGGAGACCTTGCCCACGGGGAAGCTCAGGTTGCCGTTCTTGTCCACACGGAACTCGATACGTCCGGCCTTGATCTCGGTGACCGCCTTGGCCACATCCATGGTCACGGTGCCGGTCTTGGGGTTGGGCATGAGGCCACGGGGGCCCAGGACACGACCCAGACGGCCGACCTTGCCCATCATGTCGGGGGTAGCCACCACGGCATCGAAGTCCAGGTAGCCGCCGGCGACCCTGGTCACCAGCTCGTCGTCGCCCACCTCGTCAGCTCCGGCCTCGGCGGCTGCGGTCGCCTGGGGACCACGAGCGAAGACCAGGACGCGTACGGTCTTGCCGGTGCCGTTCGGCAGGCTGACGGTGCCGCGGACCAGTTGGTCGGCCTTACGGGGATCCACGTTCAGGCGGTAGACGGCCTCTACGGTCTCGTCAAACCCGCGCTTGGGCATGCTCTTGAGCAGGGCGATACCCTCCTCGGGGGTGTACAGGTTGGTGCGATCGACCTTCTCGGCCGCCTCGCGGTACTTCTTGGAACGCTTGGTCATCTGCTTCTCCTATCAGCAGTCGCGGTGCGGGCAAGCGTATGCCCTACCGCTCACAACGAAAATTTCAGTCGGTGACGGTGATGCCCATGGAACGGGCGGTGCCTTCGATGATCTTCATACCGGCCTCGACGTCACGGGCCGACAGATCCTCCATCTTGGTCTGGGCGATCTCGCGGACCTGGGCCTTGGTGACGGAACCCACCTTGGTGGTCAGCGGGTTGCCGGCACCCTTGGAGACACCGGCGGCCTTGCGCAGCAGGTCAGCTGCCGGCGGAGTCTTGGTGATGAAGGTGAAGGAACGATCCTCGTAGACGGTGATGATGCAGGGGATGACCTGGCCCATCTTGTCCTTGGTGGCATCGTTGTACTGCTTGCAGAAGTCCATGATGTTCACGCCGTGGGAGCCCAGTGCGGGGCCCAGCGGGGGCGCGGGGTTGGCCTTGCCGGCCTCTATCTGCACCTTGATCAGCGCGGTGACTTTCTTCTTTGCAGCCATATGCTGGTTCTTCTTTCTACGAAGCGGTGATGTCGGAGACCATGGATCCCCTCCCGCAACCTGTTCTTTCCAAATGCGCTCCACAGGAGAGCACAAGCTTGATGATTATCGCATCGACCGAGGACCGACCGAAGGCTTTCAGGCGATCTTTTCGACCTGGTCGAAGCCCAGCTCCACAGGGGTGTCCCTGCCGAAGATGGAAACCAGAACGGTCAGCTTCTGGGTGGTGGGCTCCACGTCGGAGACCACGGCAGCCATGGTGGCGAAAGGCCCTTCGGTGACGGTGACCTGCTCGCCAACGGCGTACGAGACCTCCACCGTGCGCTTCTTGGCGGCCTCGGGCTTGTCGCCAGCGGCCTTCAGGGCCTCGGAGGCGATCATGGGGGCCATCATCTGGACGACCTCCTTGCGGGTCAGCGGGGCCGGCTCCTTGCTGGGGCCGACGAATCCGGTGACGCCCTCGGTGTCGCGGATGATGCGGCGGGCGTTCTCGTCGGGCCACATGCGAATCAGCACGTAGCCAGGCACACGCACACGGGTGACGACCTTCTTGCCCTTGTCGGTGTGCTTCTCGACCTCCTCCATGGGAATCTCCACCTGGAAGACCTTGTCCTCCAAGCCGAAGGAGGCTACGCGGGACTCCACGTTGGCCTTGACGCGCTTCTCGTAGCCGGAGTAGGTGTGCAGAACATACCACTTGCCCTCGAGGGTGCGCAGCTTCTTAGAGAACTCGTCCACGGCACGCTGACCGGGATCCTCCTGGTCGGGCTGGTCGCCGGAATCGGAAGAATCGTCCTGAGTGTCCTTGGCCTGGGCGGATTCGGCGGGTGTGCTGTCCTGCTCGGCCTGCTCCGAAGAGGTTCCGAGCTGCTGATCCTGGACCTGGGCATCCTCCTGCGTGGGGGCATCATCGGATGCCGACGGGACCGACTCAGCGGCCTGATCGGGGTCCAGTCCCTCTCTGGTCAGATCATCACTCATGGATCACTCCACCTTCTACCTTGTCACAGCTCAGCCGAATATCAGGAAGGCTAGTTTGCCCAGTCCGAAGTCCATTACGGTTACGAAGATCATCAGCAGCAGCACGAAGATGAAAACCGCCACGGACCAGCCCACCAGCTCCTTGCCCGTGGGAGTCACCACCTTGCGGATCTCATCGATGACCTGCTTGATGAAGAGCCCGATACGCATAAAGAAGTTCGGCCTGGCTTCCTCAGCCCCATCCTTCTGTGCCATGGTCATCCGTCCTTCGTTTGTTCTGCATCATCTGCTGCAAGCCTTGGCAGGGAAGGCGGGACTCGAACCCACAACCTACGGTTTTGGAGACCGTTGCGCTACCAATTGCGCCACTTCCCTATCGGAACTTCCCACCAGCCTACTCGACCGGGAGGAAAAACCGCCAAATCGCAAGTTTAGCCTAAAGGGCGGATTGCGTCCAACCGTGTTGCCTCCACAGCATTTCGCCCAGGAGCCGGATCAGGCGCTGACCCAGGCCCCAAGGCGCCTCATGCCCTCGGCCAGGTCATCGTCGGCCAGCGCGTAGGAGAAACGCAGGCAGCCGGGCGCGCCGAAGGCCTCGCCTGGTACGGCCGCCACCTGGATCTGCTCCAGGATGACCTCGGCCAGCTCACCCGAGGTGGCGCAGACCGTGCCTTGCGGGCCCACTGGCCGATTCAGCAGACCGGTCACGTCGGCAAAGGCGTAGAAGGCGCCCAGAGGCTCAGGGCAGGTCACCCCCTCCATGGCGTTCAGGGCATCCACAATGGCCCGCCGACGCAGGGCAAAGGCCGACCGCATGGCTTCCACGTCCTCCAGGCCCCCGGTCAGGGCAGCCAGGGCCGCCTGCTGGGAGACGTTGGCCACGTTGGAGGTCATATGCCCCTGAAGCTTGGCAGCCGCCTGGGCCACCGGCAGGGGGGCGACCAGCCAGCCCACCCGCCAGCCGGTCATGGCATAGGTTTTGGCCACGCCGTTGACCACGATCAGCTGATCGCGTACCTGAGGCACCAGAGCGCCCGGATAGGGGGTATGCGCCCCCTGGTAGGTCAGGTGCTCATAGATTTCATCGCTGATCACCCAGATCTGGTGTTCGATGGCCCAGCGATCCACGGCAGCCACCAGGCCGGCGTCCCAGACAGCCCCGGTTGGGTTGGCGGGCAGGTTGAGGATGATGGCACGGGTGCGCTCGGTTCGGGCCGCCTCCAGCTGCTCCAGGCTGGGGATATAGCCCTGATCGGCTCCGCTGAGCACCGGTACCGGATGGCCGCCAGCCAGCAGAACCATCTGGGGATAGCTGGTCCAGTAAGGGGCGGGAATGATGACCTCATCGCCGGGGTTCAGCAGGATCTGGAAGGTCTCATAGACGGCCTGCTTGCCGCCGTTGGTGACCACCACCTGATCCGGGTCGATTCGATAGCCCGAATCGCGCAGGGTCTTGTCGGCGATGGCCTGCTTCAGCTGGGGCAGACCAGCCGTGAGCGTATAGCGGTGGTTGCGCGGGTCCAGACAGGCGCGGGCCGCCGCCTGCACGATGTGGTCAGGCGTGGGAAAGTTGGGTTCGCCGGCGCCGAAGCTGATCACATTCATGCCTTGGGCCTTCATGGCCTTGGCTTTTGAATCCACGGCCAGAGTGGCACTGGGGGCCACTGCGTCTATGCGTCTGCTCAGGGTCTGCCATTGCGCCATAGTCATGCTGCCATGCTACCGCCCAGCACCCCCAGGGCTGTGCTCAGACCAGTACCAGAGAGTCCCGATGCACCAGCGGGTGGGCATAGTGGGCGCCCAGTCGGCGGCGGAGCTCCTTGGTGTTGAGGCC
Source organism: Bifidobacterium apousia (assembly GCF_007559275.1). Classification (GTDB taxonomy): domain Bacteria; phylum Actinomycetota; class Actinomycetes; order Actinomycetales; family Bifidobacteriaceae; genus Bombiscardovia; species Bombiscardovia apousia. The sequence continues at coordinate 365,259 of NZ_VMHK01000001.1, read as the reverse complement.
CAGCATGTCCTGGGCCTCCTCGGAATCGTAGCCGGACAGGCCCTTGGCCACCTGATGACCGGACTCATCGTGAATCCAGACCGGATCCCCGGCCGAAAACTCGCCCTGGACCGATCTGGCACCAGCCGCCAGCAGGCTGGCCCGACCGCCGCGCAAGGCTTTGACAGCCCCCTGATCCACCAGATAGCCGCCCCTGGGACGGGAGGCGAACTTGATCCAGAGCCGATGCGAGGAGCCCCGCGGACGGATGGGGGCGAAGAGGGTGCCCACCCTGTCGCCGGCCAGAGCAGGACCTGCAAGGTCGGCGCGGGTCAGCACCACAGGCATGCCGGAGGCCGCAGCAATCCGCGCCGCCTCCAGCTTGGTGGACATGCCCCCGGTCCCCAGCCCGGAGACGGACCCCTGGGCATCCACCTGGTCCATGATGGCCGCCACATCGGGCACGAAGCCGATTCTGCGGGCCCCTGGCCGGGATGGGGGTTCGGAGTAGAGGGCGTCCACGTCAGTCAGCAGAACCAGGGCATCGGCGCTGACGATGTTGGCGATCAGGGCCGAAAGGTGGTCGTTGTCGCCGAAACGGATCTCGTTGCTGGCCAGGGCATCGTTCTCATTGACGATGGGGATGACCCCCAGATCCAGCAGACGGCAGAGGGTGCGCCGGGCGTTGCGGTACTGGACGGCATGGGTGGTGTCACGGGCGGTGATCAGGATCTGGCCCACACGCAGGCCATAACGGGCGAAGGCAGTCTCGTACTGGGCCATGAGCAGACCCTGGCCCACTGAGGCCGTAGCCTGCTGGGTGGCCACGTCACCGGGGCGTTGGTCAAACCCTAGGGTGCCGAAGCCGGCCGCGATGGCCCCGGAGGTGACCAGGACCAGGCGGGCGCCATCCACAGCAGCCGAGGCCAGGGCGCCTACCAACGAACGCAGGCGGCCAAGGTCCAGATGCCCGTGGGGATCGGTCAGGGAGCTGGAACCTACCTTGACCACCATGGTGCGGGCCTGGGCCACACGGGAACGGACCGCGGCCTCGTCGGATTCCTCCCCGTCGGTCATTGCCCGGCCTCTTCCGAACTGGCGGTATCCGTATCCCCGCGCCCCAGCAGGCCCTGCCTGTCGTGGGGATCGTCATCCACGGAGGGATCGGCCCAGTGACCCTGGCGCCGTTCCTGCTCCATGACTTGACGCACCGCCTGCCTGGCGTCCATCATCTGATGGTACTGGCGGCGGCGTTCGCTGTTGGTGCGGCGGCGGTTGAGCCCCTGGCTCTCCTCCAGCCGCAGGTCGCGGCCCCGGGCCACCTGGGGGGTGCCATCCAGCATTTCGGCACCGGCCGCCACGCTCGGGTCCCAGTCGAAAGCCACCGCATCGTCGCCAGGACCGATGCGGACCTCGTCACCTGGTCTGGCTCCGGCCTTGCGCAGGGCATCCTCCACACCCATTCGGGCCAGGCAGTCGGCCAGATAGCCCACGGCCTCCTCGTTGTCGAAGTTGGTTTGGCGAACCCAGCGCTCGGGCTTGGCACCGCAGACCCTGAACCAGGTCTGCCCGGATCGGGTCTGATGCCGCTCAAGAGTGAAGTCTCCGGACTGGTCGGCATTCCTGCGCCGCCGCTCCAGGGGGCGGATGACCACACGCTCCTCCTGCCTGGCCTCCTGCTGCTCCCGCAGCTGCCTGCGTAGCCGATCCACCAGACCGGCCAGGTAGTAGCCCAGTTCCCTGAGGCCCTGATGCGAGGCTGTGGAGACTATGAAGACCTTGAGGCCCAGGGCTTCGAAGTCGGGACGGACGAATTCGGCCAGTTCGCGAGCCTCCGGCAGATCGGCCTTGTTGAGGATGATCACCCTGGGCCGCTCGGCCATGGGGATGACCCCCAGCGGAAGCTCCAGGCGGTCGGCATAGCGGGACAGCTCCTCTTCCAGGGCCCGATAGTCGCTCATGGGATCCCGATCAGACTCCAGGGTGGCGCAATCGATGACGTGGGCGATGATCTCGGTGCGCTCGATGTGCCGCAGAAACTCCAGCCCCAGGCCCTTGCCCTGGGAGGCTCCCGGGATCAGCCCTGGCACGTCGGCCATGGTGAAGCGGCTCTCCCCTGCCTGGACCACGCCCAGGTTGGGCACCAGGGTGGTGAATGGATAGTCGGCGATCTTGGGCCTGGCCGCGCTCATGGCTGCCACCAGACTGGACTTGCCTGCGCTGGGGAAACCCACCAGGGCCACGTCGGCGATGGATTTGAGCTCCAGCACCAGGTCACGCTCCTGACCGGGGTCCCCCAGCAGGGCGAAGCCGGGAGCCCGCCTGGCCTTGGTGGCCAGGGAGCGATTGCCCAGGCCGCCCACGCCGCCTTGGGCCGCCACGAACCGGTCCCCCGCATGGGCCAGGTCAGCCAGACGCTCGCCCGGTTGCTTGCGCTCGCCTTGGCCTCCCTTGGCAGTGAAGACCACGGTACCCACCGGCACCGGCAGAATCAGATCCTGGCCACGGCTGCCATCCTTGTCGCCGCCCAGACCCATGGTGCCTGACTCGGCCTGGCGGTGCGGCAGGAAGCGGTAGTCCAGCAGGCTGGTGGCGTTGGCGTCGGCCTGAAGGATGACCGAGCCGCCCTGGCCGCCGTCGCCCCCATCGGGCCCGGCCAGGGGCTTGTACTTCTCGCGGCGGATGGAGGACGCCCCATTGCCGCCGTCGCCACCCTTGACATGGACGGTGACCTGATCCACAAATGCGCTCATAGGGGCCCATGGTACTCAATCCGGCCTGACATGCGGCCCCTGAGAGCTGAATGCCCGGCATCTCCATACATATGCAAAAAGGCCACCCCTTGACAGGGATGACCTTGGGCCGATGCCGATAACGGGCAATCAGGCGGTAAGCACGTCAACAACCTTGCGGTCGCGCCGGTTGGCGAACCGAACGGTTCCGTCCGTCAGGGCGAAGAGGGTGTGGTCCTTGCCCAGACCGACGTTCTGGCCGGGATGGAACTTGGTGCCACGCTGGCGAACGATGATGTTGCCGGCCACTACGGCCTCGCCGCCGAACTTCTTGACGCCCAGGTACTGTGCATTCGAATCGCGCCCGTTGCGAGAGCTGGACGCGCCCTTCTTATGTGCCATGTCTGGTTCCTTTCCTACCTCGACCTAGGCCCTCAGGCGATGGCCGTGATCTTGACCACGGTCTGCTTCTGGCGGTGGCCCTTGCGGCGCGCCACGCCGGTCTTGTTCTTGAACTTCTGGATGTTGATCTTGGGGCCCTTGGCCTCGTCGTCCACAACCTCGCCCTTGACTGAGATCTTGGCCAGATCCTTGGCGGCCATGGTCACCTTGGGTCCATCGACGACCAGCGCGACCGGAAACTCGACCGACTCGCCCTTCCTGGCAGCCAGACGGTTGACCGTGATCTGGTCACCGACCTCGACCTTCTCCTGATGGCCTCCGGCCTTCACAATCGCGTACATAGCCCTACCTTGCCTGTTGTCCAAAGCTGTTTGCGCCCGGCATCCGAGTCCCGCCATACGATTGACGAACCCGTCCAGACACCAGCTAACCAGTATAGAAGCAAACACACCGCATCGTCAAATGTGCCTGCCCCGCTGACAAAACGAAATTCAGTTTATGACTCCTTGGCGACATCCGCCGTCTCAGCCTGGGCATCGTCCTCGTCCGACGCCGCCTGGGCCGCCGCAGCGATCCTGGCCAGCTTGGCCTTGACTGCAGGAGTCGAGCCTGTGGACAGGGTCTCCTTGGAGGAAGAGCCATGCCCATGCTTGTTGGTCTTGACGAAGGGGTCGCCGCCCTTGACCGCATAGGGGTCGGCATAGGAGGCGGAAATGGTCGGCTTGTCGTGGAGGATGAAGCCTCGGCCGTGGCAGGTGGGGCACTCCTCGGAGAAGGCCTCGACCAGCCCCTGGCCCACCCGCTTGCGGGTCATCTGGACCAGCCCCAGGGAGGTGACCTCGGCCACCTGATGCTTGGTGCGGTCCCGTGCCAGGCACTCCACCAGGCGGCGTAGGACCAGGTCGCGGTTGGCCGGCATGACCATATCCACATAGTCGATCATGATCATGCCGCCGATGTCGCGCAGGCGCAGCTGCCGGGCGATCTCCTCGGAAGCCTCCAGGTTGCAGCGGGTCACCGTCTCCTCCAGGGACTTGCCCTTGCCGATGAAGCGGCCCGTGTTCACATCGATGGTGGTCATGGCCTCAGTGCGGTCGATGACCAGGGAGCCGCCGGAAGGCAGGTAAACCTGACGCTCCATGCCCTTGCGCAGCTGGCTGTCGATGCTCCAGCGGTCGAAAACATCCTTGCCCTGGTGCTCGGCAGGGTCCCAGTGCTCAAGCTTCTCCTCCAGGTCGGGGGCCATGGTCTCCAGGTAGTTGCGGACCCGCTCGTAGACTCCTTCCCCCTGGACCACCAGCTTGGCGAAGTCGTCGTTGAAGATGTCGCGGACCACGCGGATGGCCACGTCCGGCTCGCCCTGCAGAAGCTTGGGGCGCTTGCCGTGCAGGAACTCCTTGCGCTTGTCCTCGATCTTGCTCCACTGACGCTGCAGGTTCTCCAGATCCTTGGTCAGGGCCTCCTCGCTGGCCCCCTCGGCCGCGGTGCGGATGATGACGCCCATGTCCTTGGGAGCCACCCTGGAGACGATGCTCTTGAGGCGGGAACGCTCGCGGTCGGGCAGCTTGCGGCTGACGCCGGTCATGCCGCCCGAGGGCACCAGGACCAGGAAGCGGCCGGCCAGCGTGACCTGCGAGGTCAGCCGGGCGCCCTTGTGGCCGATGGGATCCTTGGTGACCTGGACCAGCACGGGGTCGCCGGACTTAAAGGCCAGCTCGATCCGGCGGGGCTGGCCCTCCAGGCGGGTGGAGTCCCAGTTGACCTCGCCGGCATAGAGCACGCCGTTGCGGGCCTGGCCTATGTCCACGAAGGCGGCCTCCATGCTGGGCAGGACGTTCTGGACCCGGCCCAGGTAAATGTTGCCGACAGTGGAGACCTCCTGGATGTCGGAGACATAGTGCTCGACCAGGATGTCGTCCTCGATGACCGAGATCTGGGTGTGGTGCTCCTTCTCACGCACCACCATCAGACGGTTGACGTTTTCACGGCGGGCCAGGAAGTCCTGCTCGACCAGCTGGGACTGACGGGAGCGCTCGCGGCGGTTGTCCCGTCGACGCTGCTTCTTGGCCTCCAGGCGGGTGGAGCCCTCCACGTCGGTGATCTCGTCAATATACTGCTGCTTGCGGGAACGGCGGGTGCCGGACACCTCCGGCTCGCCCTCAGCGGACTTGGCACCCCTGCGACGACGGCGACGGCGGGTCAGCGGGACCTCGTCCTCATCATCCTTGTCCTTCTCCTGCTCGTGCCCGCGATGGCGACGACGCGTGGAAACGGACTTCTCAGCGTCCTCCTCGTCGCTCTTGGCACGGCGGCGACGACGGGTGCGGGTGCCGGACTCCTGCGGTTCCTCGTCCTGCTCCTGGTCCTCGTCGACCACGAAGGTGATGCCCTCGTGATCCAGATCCTCCTCGATGCGCTCCACCTCGTCGGCGGCCCTGCGCTCCTCGGCGTTGAGCCTGCGGGAACGGCGTGAACCGCCCTCCGAAGTGTTCCTGGACCTGCTGCGGCGAGAGCTCTTGGGCGAGTGCTCGGCATCCTCGTCCTCATCATCCCGTTCTTCGCGCTCATCATGCTCGGGCCGGGAGGCGGGTATGACGGGCTCCTGGAAGAGCAGGGATGTCATAGGACGGGGACGGGAGGCGCGCGGGCGCTCATCCTGCTCCTCGGCCTTCCGGCCTGCCCTCTGGCTGCGGCCCGAGGTCAGTGCCTCCACAGCCTCAATGGCACGCTCCTGACGCTCCTGATCAGCCTCACCCTCCTGGGTATGCTCCTCATCGCGTCGGCGGGCAGCAGTTCGGGTACGACGACGAGTGGTCGTCCTGGTCGGCTTGGACTCGCTCTCATCCACCTGGACGTCCTGATCGGCCGCCTGATCCTCCTTGGGCTTGCGGGTGCGACGGCGACGGGTGGCGGAGGGCTTGGACTCGTCGTCCTCCTCCTTGGCCTTGCGAGAGGTCTTGCGCTTCTCGGCCTCGACCTTCACGGGCACGTCGGCGCCGGCGGCGCCGGCCACTCTGACCACACGCCGTCCAGCACGGCGACGGGTGCCGGAGCCAGCGGTCTGCTCGACCTGCCCTTCCTGCCCATCCCTGGTGGCGGACCTATTATCCTGGGTATCCTCAGTATTCGTTTTTTCGGGCACAATGCTCCTTGCGGCACGCCGCCTCGCGCCGCTCTCACGGTTCCGATCCGTCCTCACGCTGCACTCTCACTGCAGCCGCGCACCTGCGTGCGCCCGATCGAAACGCCTTGGCAAAAAGTCTTCCTGACGCAGGCGGACACCGACGCCCGCACGGATCACTGGGTCTCCGTCCGGGGGGATCAACGCCTACGCTGCAAGTGGTCAGGCAGAACCACCGTCCTCTAGTATGTCACAGATCAGCGGCCATCAGGTCCATTGAGCCACTCGACCAGTATGGCTTCCAGCCGAACCAGGTCATCCAAGGGCACCTGTTCGTCGGCCTTGTGAGCCAGCAGGGGGTCCCCCGCCCCCAAATTGACAGCCGGTAGGCCAAGGGCTGAAAACCGCGCCACATCGGTCCATCCCAGTTTGGCGCGAGGCTGCTGACCCGTGGTCCGGGCGACCAGATCCGCCAGCGAACGCGCCCAAGGCGAGTCCAAACCAGGACGGGCCGCGGGCGATTCGTCGCACATGCGCACCGAAAATCCCTGGAAGACTCCGCCCAGGGCCACATGCTCGCCATTGCCGAGCTCGGCCCCCGTCCCCTGGCCCATCATCAGCTCCTTGGCCTGGGACAGGCTCTTGTCGGGGGCGAACCGGTAATTGACATGCACCCGGCAACGGTCGGGGATGACGTTGGTGCCTAGGCCGCCCTCGATCATGGTGGCGTTGAGCCCTTCCCGATAGTCCAGGCCATCCACCTTCACCGTGGCCGGACGGTACTGCTCCAGCCGGTTCAGAATGGGTGCGGCAGCGTGGATGGCGTTGCTGCCCATCCAGGCCCGGGCGGAATGGGCCGTCGTGCCGTGGGTGATCAGGTCGAAGCGCATGGTTCCGTTGCAGCCGGCCTCGATGGCACAGTCGGTGGGCTCGCCGATGATGGCGAAATCCCCTCGCACCCAGTCAGGATGGGCAGCCACCACCCGGCCCAGCCCGTTCAGATCGGCCTGGACCTCCTCATGGTCGTAGAAGACGAAGGTCAGGTCATAGACCGGCTCCTGCATGGTGAGCGCCAGGTGGAGAAAAACGGCATCAGAGGCCTTCATGTCGGCGGCGCCCCGGCCGTACAACACCCGGGATCCGGGGTGGGCGGCGGCCAGGTCGGCGCGGATGGCCGGGTCGCCGGGCTCCAGCCAGCGCGGGGGCAGATTCCCATCCACGGGGACGGTGTCCAGATGACCGGCAAGGACGATGCGGTGGGGACGGCCCAGCTGGGTGGAGGCCACGACCGTGTCGCCCAACCGTTGGACCAAGAGGTCAGCCCTTGACGACAGGGCCCTCTGGACGGCATCAGCCAGGGCGCCCTCCTGGCCGCTGACCGAGTTCAGGGCGGTCATGGACTCCAGTATCCTTGCCAGGGACCGGGCAGGTTCAGCCCCCTGTACGCCGGTGAGAAGATCAATATCGGTCTGTGTGTTCTTGGCCATAGTGCCATGCTAGCGGGCCGGGAATCGCAGGTGGACTTGCAGCCGCAAGCATGAGGCCCGGGTGGCACAATGGGGACGACAGAAGCGGTGGCACTCCGCCTGGGAGGCCGCCGTCCACCATGCGAGACGAGGAGGATGCCGGAGTGCCTGGACTGCTCAGTGCCATGGAGGGGTTCTTCATCATCGGCGTGGTCATCGCCGTGGGGTATGTGGCCGCCCGCTTCCATGTAGGCGGTCCCACAGCCCAGCTGGTGCTCAACAAGTACTCCTTCTTCGTCTCGACGCCCTGCCTGATGTTCGCCATCCTCTCCAAGCAGAAGCTGTCGGTCATCTTCCACCCCAGCATCATCGTGGCCTTCCTGTCGGCGGCGGCTGTAGGCCTGCTCTTCGTGGCCCTGAACGCGGCCAGCTTTCACCTGCCGGCTGCCGAAGCCACCATCGGCGCTCTGGACTCCCTGTATTTGAACTCCAACAACATCGGGCTGCCTGTAGCCACCTACATTCTGGGCAATCCCACGCTGGTGGCACCCATCCTGGTCATGCAACAGGCCCTGTTCACTCCCATCGGGCTGACCGTTCTGGACGCGACCACCTCCGGCAAGCTCTCGGTCAAGACCATCCTCAAACAGCCCCTGAAGCAGCCCATCCTGATCGGCTCCATAGGCGGCATAGTGATTTCGGCCATCAGCGCCCAGGCCGGCCATTTCATCATCCCCGACTTCGTCTACAAGCCCATCGACATGATCGGGCAGTCGGCCGTGCCCATGATCCTCATGGCCTTCGGCATGTCCCTGCGGGGTTCGCGGCCCATGGGCCAGGGCACCGACCGTCGTGCCACCCTCTGCGCGGTGATCCTGAAGAATCTGGTCATGCCCATAATCGCCTACCTGCTGGCCCGGTTCATGATGGGCTTCAGCGGGGCGGAGCTGTACGGGTGCGTGGTTCTGGCGGCCCTGCCCACCGGCCAGAACGTCTACAACTACGCGGCCCGGTACGAGGTGGGGACCACCTTCGCCAGGGACGGCATCCTGCTGAGCACGATCAGCTCACCCGTAATCATCGCCCTGGTCGCCCTGCTCCTGAGCTGACTCGTCAGACCGGGCCTTCTGTTCAGCCTTCGGCCGCCAGAGTCTCCAAGCGTTGCCGGAAGTGCGGCCAGTCCTGACCGAAGGCCTTCAGCAGGGGCAGATCCCCGACCTTGTCCAGATCCACCCATTCCAGGGCAATGCTCTCATCGTCATTCATGCGCGGCTCGACCTGGTGGCCTGGACGCTCGAAGGCCAGGATGGTCGTATAGCCCCAGGGGCCGTGATCCTCCAGGTAGGAACCCACCACCTGAATGTCCTCCGGGCGGATGTTGGCCTCCTCATAGCTCTCGCGCAGACCGCCCTCCAGCGGATTCTCCCCGTCGGAGATGGCGCCGCCCGGCACACCCCAGGTGCCGCCCTCGGCGCTCCAGCGTGCCCGGTGCTGCAGAAGCACGCTGACCGGTGCGCCCGTGCGGGCATCACGCCGGGCCAGCAAGACGCCGGCAGCCCCGTTGAGCCCCCAATGACGTCTGCCGCAGGCGCAGTCCACCCACCCGTCGCCAGGCTGGTGGACATTCTCCACGGGGGCGACCAGTCCTTCAGGCCCATGCGTCGATCCGGCGGTCTGCCGCCGCTCGGGCATGACTCGTCCGGCCCATAGGTCAGGCCAGGAGACGCCCAGCTCCTGGGCCAGAGCGCGCAGGGTGGGCATGCTCAATCCCATCACTCCACTGGGATCGCCCTGGATGCCCTGGATGAAGGCGCTGCCCAATCCTTCCAAGGTGAAGGATCCGGCCACCTCCAAGGGTTCGCCGGTGGCTACATAGGCCTGCATGGAGGCCCGATCATAGTCTCCGAAGGTCACCTGAGCGCTGCTGACCGCTCGGGCCCGTTGGCCGGTGGCCAGATCGATCAGACAGTGGCCGGTGACCAGGGTGCCGGTTCGGCCACGCATGGCCATCAACCGCTCCAGAGCACGCTCCGGCTGGTGAGGTTTGCCCATGACGGCCCCGTCCACGCTGAACAGCGAGTCGCACCCCAGCAGGAGGGGCCCACGCCCGGCGCCGAGCATCCCGCCCCAGGCTCCAATGACCTGGCTCATGGGATCCCTGGAGGATGCATCCGAATCACCCTGGCTCAGAGGCCTAAACGTGACCAGATCGCCCCGCGAGCGCCGTTCGGCATCCTTGACGGCATCCATGGTCGCTTGGACAGCCGAAGCCTTGGCCTCAGCCAAAACACTGACCCGTTCGCGCGCATCCAGGTCCTCCAGGTGGCGGCCCAGTTTACGGGCCCGTTCCGCCAGCACAGCCGGCTCATCCACCTTTGAGGGTCGGATGATGGGGTCGATGCCCGCCTGGACCAGAAGCCGCCGCCTGGAGGGCGAGGACGAGGCCAGAATGAGCGGGATATGCCTGTCTTCAGTGTTCACGATTGCCTTCCTGGTCCCCTTCCACATGGACCCCCCGGCAGTCCACGTCCAGCGACAGGACCCGCCAGCGGCCGGAATCCAGATAATCCTTGGCAATGGTCCGCAGCTCATTTTCGGCATCACCGTAATGCAGGACGATAATGCAGGGCCCGGCTCCGGAGACCGCCGCCGCGTAGCCCCGACCGCGCAGGAGCTGCAGGAGCTTGGTTGAGGAGGGCATGAGCCCGGCCCGGTATGGCTGATGGAGCCGGTCCTGGGTGGCTACGAAGAGCAGGGCGTTGGCCCTGGCAGCCTGCTCAGCCGCCTCGGCCCCCAGGTCATCCAGGGACTGAGGGTTCAGAGCGCCAGGAATCAGGGCCGCCCTTGACAGGTTGTGAACGGCATCCGCGTAAGGCACCCGGTTGGGCAGGGCCTGTCGGGCCTTCTGTGTGGACAGATGGGCGCCGGGAACAAAAACCGTGGCTTTGATGGCCGGGTCCACCTGGTAGCGCAGGGTGTGGTAGCCGCCCTCCAGGGGCGCGCCCCCGGCTATGGGCAGGGAACCCACCCCCTCGCCAGTGGCCAGATCATAGGAGACGGTCAGCCCCCCGTAGACGGCAGGCGCCACGTTGTCGGGATGCCCCTCGATCTGGGCTGCCAGCGCGAAGACGGCATCACGGCGCAGTGGGCCAGTGTGGGCGAAGGCCGCAGCCGCCGCGATTCCGGCCACGATGGCCTCGGCGCTGGATCCCAATCCCCTGGCCTGGGGGATTCGGTTGACCGCGCGCATGATGAAGCCGAACCTTGGCAGTCCGAAGACCTGGCAGGCCCGCCTGAAGGTGGAGACGACCAGGTGGGTCTCGTCTCGGGGCAGGGTCCGCTCCCCCTCGCCCTTGATGACGACATAGGCGGTGGTGTCGCCCGGATCCACGGAACGGGTGAAGACGATCTCGTCATGGTAGTCCAGCGCCAGCCCGACCGCATCGAAACCTGAACCCAGGTTGGCGCTGGTGGCTGGCACACGCACCCGCACAGTAGACGGGCCCTCTGTTGCAGCGGCCATCATTGGGCCTGCCGATCGAAGACGCGAAGGATAGAGGCCTGCCCAGTGACCGAGTCGAAGGTGGAGATCCGCTCGACCACCTGCCGCAGGGTCACCTCGTCGCACAGGTGGGTGACCACGCGCAGCTGCTGGATCTCGCCGCTGTAGCCCGGGTCATGCAGGGTGGGCTTGATGTCCTGGTTGACTCCGTTGATGGAGATGCCCGCCTCGGAAAAGACCTGGGCGATGGCCGCCAGCACGCCAGGCTTGTCGTGGATCAGGAAACGGACGGCAAAGGCGGCGCGGGATGCATCCAGCGGGGCCATGGGGATGTTGGCGTACATGGGGATCCCCGGACCCATGCCATGCTGGACGATGTGGCGGGCCTCGGTGACCACGTCCCCCAGAACGGCTGATGCTGTGGGCGCCCCGCCGGCACCCCGACCATAGAACATGAGGTCGTCGGCGGCCTTGGCGGTGACGAAGACGGCGTTGAAGCTGCCATGGACCGAGGCCAGAGGGTGGCTGTCGGGAATCAGCGCCGGGTAGACCCGGGCGGAGATGCCCTGTTCGCCGCGCTCAGCCACGGCCAGGAGCTTGATGACCCGGTGCTCGGTCTGTGCGGCCGCTATATCGTCGGCGGTGATGGTGCGGATGCCCTCCACGGGTACATCATCCATGCGCACATCAGTGTGGAAGGCCAGCGTGGCCATGATGGCGGCCTTGGCGGCTGCATCCAGCCCGTCCACATCGGCGGTGGGGTCCGCCTCAGCGAAGCCCTTGGCCTGGGCGTCGCGCAGGGCCTGGTCGAATTGAAGACCCTTGGTGGTCATCTCATCCAGAATGTAGTTGGTGGTCCCGTTGACGATGCCCACCAGGCTGGTGATGCCGTCGCCCACCAGGGATTCGCGCAGGGGACGGACGATGGGGATGGCCCCGCCCACGGCCGCCTCGAAGTAGATGTCAACGCCCTGCTTTTCGGCAGCCCGGTAGAGCTCGGGGCCGTGCTGGGCCAGCAGGGCCTTGTTGGCGGTGACCACGCTGGCGCCCGACTCGATGGCCTTGAGCAGCAGGGTGCGGGCCGGCTCGATGCCGCCGATCAGCTCGATGACGATATCCGCCCGGGTGACCAGGTCGGCTGAGTCTGTGGTCAGCAGGGACGGATCGATCCAATCAGCCTTGACCTTGTCAGGATGAAGGACGGCGATGCCCACCAGCTGCAGGGGACGGCCCACTCGACTGGCCAGGTCCTGGCTCTGCTCCACCAGGAGGCGGGCGGTCTGGGAACCCACGGTCCCAGCCCCCAGAAGTGCTATGCGGATGGGCCTGACGGCCTCCTGCTGCTGCATGCGTTCAGGCATATGGATCCTCCATCCGCCCCATCGGGGCCTGTCGCAGGGTGTTGCTCCATCTTAGAAAGCCAATCCGACACCCGTATCCACCCCGGCGCCTGCTTCCGCCAAGACGGGGCGCATCATCCCTGATCCAAGGCCAGCAGGTCATCCATGGTCTGCCGCCGCAGCATCAGATGGGCACCGGACTGGTCCAGACCTACCACGGGAGGGATCAGAGCCTGGTTGTAATTGCTGGCCATGGTCCGCCCGTAGGCGCCGGTCACCGGCACCATAAGCAGATCACCCCGGCGAATGTCCGCTGGCAGGGCCACATTTTGCACCAGGATATCCCCCGATTCACAGTGCTTGCCGACCACACGGGCCTGGATACGGTCCCCGCTGCCATCCCGGTTGGCCAGGACAGCCGTGTATTGAGCTTCGTAGAGGGCCGGACGAATGTTGTCGCTCATGCCGCCGTCAACCGAAACGTAGGTGCGCACGCTTCCGTCAGACAGGGGGACGGGCTTGACGGTGCCCACCCGATACAGGCTCATGCCGCAGGGTGCCACGATCCAGCGGCCGGGCTCGAAGGCGATGACCGGCATGGGCATGCCCAGGCGACGGTTGATGGCGACCATGTCAGCCCCCAGGCTGGTCAGGGTCTGGTCCAGGTCCATCCGATCCTCATCCGGGGTGTAGGGCACGGAGAAGCCGCCGCCCAGGTCCACCTCGGGCATCAGGTAGCCGTCGGTGGCCCAGAAGGTGTGCCGCAGCAGCATCATGCGCCGGGCGGCCTCGATGAAGGCCGAAGAGTCATGGATCTGGGAGCCGATATGGGTATGGATGCCCACCAGCTCCAGTTCCTTCTCGTGGGAGCGAATCTCCTTGAGCAGGGCGATAGCCGGTCCGTCAGCCAGGGCGGACATGGCTTTGATCCGGGCGGGATCAGCAGGTTCAGCGGGCCCGTTGGCGGCCGAATACAGGGCTGAAGACGACCGGGAGACCACGGAATCGACAGGAGCCGAGGAGCCGTCATTCCTCGTAGCCGCCAATTCTGCTGCCCCAGCCTGTCCGGAGGATCCAGGCTCAGGCCCAAGGTCCAGCAGGCCCACGTCGGTGCCCTGGGGCAGCAGGGGGATGCCGAACTTCTGATCCTCATGGGCGGTAGAGATGTACTCGTGGCCGCCGGCGTGCACACCCACGGTCACCCGGAGCATGACCTTGGCGCGACGCCCCTGGGCCCTTGCAGCAGCGACGATTCGCGCAGGCTCGTCGGGCGCATCGATGACGATGGCCCGGTAGCCCTCCTTCACAGCCAGATCAATCTCCTGGTCGGACTTGTTGTTGCCATGCAGGACCAGACGACGGCCAGGGGCGCCAGCGGCCCGGGCGATCAGCATCTCGCCCAGGGAGCAGGTGTCGATATCCAGCCCCTGGCGCAGCATGATCCGCACGGTCTCCTTGCTGAGGAAGGCCTTGCCCGCGTAGCTGACCCTGGTGGTCGCACCGCCCAGGTCTCGCAGAGCCGCCTGGCGGAAGGCCGAGGCCCGTTCCGCCATCATCGCGGTGTCCATCAGATACATAGGAGTGCCGTAACGCTTGGCCAGGTCCTCCACAGAGCACCCATGCATGGTCAGCGTGCCCTGACGGTCCCGCTGCAAAGCCTCGGGCCAGAACCCGTCGGGCCCCAGCCCGCACATCCCTGTTTCCATCAACGACCTCCTGGTGACCTTGAGGGCTTACATACGGTCCGGAGCCTGGACGCCCAGCAACCCCAGACCGTTGGCGATGACCTGCTGCACGGCGTCATTGAGCCGCAGACGCGCCGCTGCCCGGGCCGGCTGTGGATTCCTGTCCTCGTCCTGGTCCAGATCCGCCCGGCCGGTCGGCTCCATGGGCACCACGCGCTCCAGGTTGTACCAACGGTGATAGACCCCAGCCAGCTGCTCCAGGTAGTGGGCCACCCGGTGGGGGGCCTTCTGGTCGCCGGCAGTCTGAACCACATTGGGATAGAGTGCCAGGACACCCAGAACCTCGTTATCGGCGGCAGTGTCCAGCAGGGACAGGTCGGCCGCGGACGGGTCGATGCCCGCCTGGGCTGCGTTCCGATCCACATTTTTCGAGCGGGCGTGCGCATACTGCACGTAGTAAACGGGGTTGTCGTTGGTGTGCGAGGCCAGCAGGTCCAGGTCGATGTCCACGCTCTGGTTGTAGTCGGTGCGGGCCAGGGAATACCGGGCGGCATCCACCCCCACGGCATCCACCAGATCGTCGATGGTGACCACGTTGCCTGCCCGCTTGCTCATGCGCACGGCCTGGCCGTCCTTGATGACATTGACCAGCTGGCCGATCAGGATCTGCATGTTCACGCCGGGAGTGTCCCCAAAAGCCGCGCAGATGGCCATCATCCGGCCGATGTAGCCATGATGGTCGGCACCCAGCATGTAGATGGCCTCGTCGCAGGGATCCTTGGCCCTGCGTCGCTTGTTCAGATAGTAGGCGATGTCGGCCGCCACATAGGCTGCGTGCCCGTCGGACTTGATGATCACCCGGTCCTTGTCGTCGCCGTAGGTAGTGGAACGGAACCAGGTAGCCCCGTCCTTCTCGAAGATGTCGCCCTTGGCCCGCAGCTCGTCAATGGCCCGCTCCACCTGACCGGACTCATAGAGGCTGTTTTCATGGAACCAGACATCGAAATTGACCCGGAAATCACGCATGGACTGCTGGATCTCGGCGAACATCATGGGCACGGCCCGGGTGCGGAAGGCCTCGCGCTGGGGACTGTCACCCTCGGCGCCGTCCTGGTCGCGCACCCTGGGCATGGCCAGGATGTCCTGCCCTTCGTCGGCGGCCTCCTTGACCACACGCGAGGCAATCTCGTCAATATATGAGCCCTTGTAGCCGTCGGCAGGCACGGGCTCGCCATGGGCCGCCGCCACCAGGGAACGGGAGAAACGGTCGATCTGCGTGCCGTGATCGTTGAAGTAGTACTCCCTGACCACCTTGGCGCCGTTGGCCTCCAGGACGCGGGCCATGGAGTCGCCCACAGCCGCCCAGCGTGTGCCGCCGATGTGGATTGGACCCGTGGGGTTGGCCGAAACGAATTCCAGATTCAGGGTGCGCCCGCTCAGATGATCGTTGCTTCCGAAAGCAGATCCCGCCTCCAGGACCGCATCGACCACAGCAGCCGCCGAAGCCGAGTCCAAGGTTATGTTGATGAAGCCGGGGCCGGCCACATCCACCTGGGCGATCCCATCGGCCTCCCGCAGCGCCTCAGCCAGGGCCTGCCCCAGTTCGACGGGCCTCATGCCGGCCTTCTTGGCCAGCTGCATGGCAATGTTGGTGGACCAGTCCCCGTGGGAGCGGTCCTTGGGGCGCATGACCGCCAGATGGTCGGCATCAGGAACCATGTCAGGCTCCAGGCTTCCCAGGCGGCCTGACTGGGCCATCTTGACGGCGGTCGAAGAGATGATACGGGCAAGTGCTTCAGGACTCATGCCCTCAAGTCTAGCGACGGCGGCGACCAGCAGCCGTCCTGTCTCAGGCCAGAGCCACGACCTCGATCTCGACCAGGGCCCCCTTGGGGATGTCCGCGCCGCCGAAAGCCACACGGGCCGGCCGCACCGAGCCGATAAAAACCTGGGAGTAGGCCTGGTCCACCAGGGTGAAATCCTCCACCCGCCGCATAAGAACGGTGGCCTTGACCACCTTCTCCATGCCGCTGCCGGCTGCATCCAGGATGTTCTTGACATTCTTCAGGGCCTGGGTGGCCTGGTCAGCCGCCGTGCCCTCCACCAAATCCCCGGTGTCCGGGTCGATGCCCAGCTGTCCGGAGACAAAGACAAAGCCCCCGGCCTTCACAGCCTGACTGTAAGCCCCCAAGGCCTGGGGCGCATATGGCGTGCCGATCTCTTCAGGTCCGTCTTCCATGGATCCGTCCTTTCTTCAGGTCCGCCACACCCATGCCGGGCCGAAGCCCCGGGCGGACACCGTCCACTATAGGAGTGCCCGCCCGGCGCAAGCGGCATCAGTCTCAGCCCTTGCGAGCCTCCTGACCCATCCAGTAGGCCAGGGAGCGCAGATCGCCAGCCTCGTAGGTCTTGACGAATTTCTCGACCTGGTCCGGATCCGAGCAGGTCTCCGGGAACCGCATGTAGCGGGTGTCCAGAGGGCTGGCTCCCGTCAGCTTGACATCGATGACCGAGGACCTGTCGGCCTTGCGAGCCTCGGAGAAGGCGTGGCGGGCATCGGCCACCGTGCGCACAGTGAAGCCCAGAGCGCCCATGCCCTCGCCGACCTTGGCCCAGTCGGTGTCGGGCAGATCCACTCCGCTCAAGGGCTGATGGCTGTCGTCGCGCTGCTCGGCCTCGATGTAGCCCAAGGACTGGTTGGAGAAGACCACGTTGATGACCGGAGCATGGTACTTGAGCTGGGCCAGCACCTCCTCGCCGAGCATGGCGAACCCGCCGTCGCCGCTCAGGGAGTAGACGGTCGATTCCGGATGCTCCAGCTTGGCAGCCAGGGCGGCCGGCACGGCGTAGCCCATGGTGGCATGCTTGCCGGAGACGGTCCAGCGGTTGGTGGGCTTCAGATGCAGCAGACGCAGGAAGTCAATATCCACATTGCCCACGTCGGGGATGACGATGTCATTGTCCTCAAGCTGCTGATCGATGACGTGGTAGACGGGCTCAGGCCGCAGGGGCGTGCGAGTGTCCTCGTTAAAGGAGGCCACCCACTGGTCCCAGTTCTCCTTGCTGCGCAGGCAGGCCCTGTAGAAGACGGACTCCTCCTGGTCCTGGCCGGCGGCGGTTATGGCCTTGAGGGCCTCGCGGGCGTCGGCCTGGATGGCCAGGACCACATTGGCCTGGAAGCGCTTGCCCAGCTTGACCGGGTTCAGGTCGATCTGGATGACCTTGGTGTTGGGGGTGACGAACATGGACCCGAAGGGGTTGTCCGAACCCACCCAGACCGTCAGATCGGAAGTGTAAATGGCCTCGGTGGCGGTCTTGGTGGCCACGCGGCCGGCCGACTGCAGGTAGGCAGGATAGGTGTCCTCCACAATCCCCTTGGCCGGGAAGGTGGAGACCATGGGCATCTTGAAACGCTCGGACATGGCGACCAGCTCATCGCGAGCGCCGGCAGCGCCCTGGCCGAAGTAGAGCAGCGGGGCCTTGGCGGACTGGATGATCTCCACCGCCTTGCTGACCTGGTCGGCCGCAGGCTTCAGAGGCTCCGGCTTGCGGAAGTTGGGCGCAGAAGCCACCGGGCGGTCGTCGATCTCGGCCCAGGCCAGGTCCTTGGGGATGATGACCACGGAGACCCCGTGGCTGGCATAGGCGCGGCGGATGGCCTCGTCCACCAGGGCCGGCAGCCCCTGGGCGTTGGTGGCGGCCCTGGCGAATACGGCCACATCGGTAAAGATAGGCACCTCGTCCATGGCCTGGAAGAAGTCCATGTTCATAAAGGCCTGGGGCACCTCGCCCACCAGGGCCAGCACCGGCACGCCGTCCTCGCGGGCATCATAGAGGCCGTTGAGCAGGTGGACAGCCCCTGGGCCCGACGAGCCGAAGCAGACGCCAATCCGGCCGGTCAGCTTGGCCTCGCCGGCAGCAGCCAAGGCTCCGGCCTCCTCATGACGGACCTGGATGAAGTCGATGCGCTCGCGCTCGTTGTGGATGGCGTTCATCATGGAGTCGAAGGAACCGCCGGGCAGGCCATAGATGCGCGGCACCCCCCACTGCTCCAGGACGTGAAGGACAGCATCCCCTGCATTGATTCGATTGGCCATGTGAACTCCTTTGCTTCACCGGGGAAAGGAGGCTCCGCCACAACGCGGAAGCGTCGGTCCTCCCCGACGTTCGGTCTTACCCTTTCACTATGACACCTGAGAACGAGGACACGAGCGGGCCAAGGGCCATGTTCCTCAAAAGCTTAGTGATTCACCACACATATCGTGACGCATATCGTGCGCTTATTTCGTCCAGTAAATGCTCTGATCATAATCCCGGGCACGATGACAGACGGGAGTCGTATAAAGAAAACCCCCACGCTCTTCCTGGCCGCAGGGATTTCATCTTGGTGGGCTCGAAGGGATTCGAACCCTCGACCTTCTGTTCCGGAGACAGACGCTCTATCCGCTGAGCTACGAACCCGACAGCCACTTTCCAGTGGACAACAGAGACCATACTAGGACACTTTGCGCATTTTCGCACCCATGCGCGTCCTCACGTGTCGGTCCAGCCCCCGCCGTTCTCGGCGTGTTGCCCCAAGATTTCAGGCGTTTCATAGGTATCGTGATGGCATGGCTTCGTGTCACCGCCCCGGTTGCGCCATTGCATCCTCATGCGGTGGCGCGAAGCCGCCAACATTCCCGGATGATCTTCTCTCGGGATGATTCACACTCTAGTTCCTTCACCCGGCCATCACAAGCGACCTTCACATACCTGGACAACTCGGATGCGCTGTGGACAGCGCACAGTGACCGCACCCGGCCTACCGTACCATGGGATGCATGGCCATGAATGAGGATGAGGACGATTTCGAGTTCGAGCGCAGATTCTTCTGCCGGAACCTCCCCCGGGAGCTGCTCGGGGAGAGTCGGCCGACCCTGATTGTGCAGAGCTACTACGTGCATGAGGACAACTTCGCCCTGCGGATTCGCCTTCAGGGGCAGGTGGACCCGATGGTGCCCATGACGGCCCGGACCGATGCCCTCCACACCCTGCTTGAGGAAGGCGACCACTTCGAGGCTGCCTCAATGACGGCCAAAGGCCCCTCCGTCGGCGGCACCCGCTACGAGGCCGAACGGGCCATCGACCCGGGCATCGCCCTGGAGCTGATCCTGCGCGGCGGCATTCCCATCGTCAAGAACCGGTATGGAGTCTGGCTGGACGAGGACTGGTGGAACCTGGATGTCTTTGGGGACGGCAACGCCCCCCTGGTAGTGGCCGAGGTGGAGCGGACCGGGCCGGTGACCGACCTGACCATCCCTGATTTTTGCGCCACGGAGATCACCGATGACCCACGATTCTCCAACGATGGGCTGGCCGACCATCCCTTCGGCGACTGGGCGGCCAACTTTGACCGGGAGCTGAAAGCCAGCGGACCGCGCTTCCTCACCAACTTCGACGAGAACCGGGATTCCTGACCCAGGAGCGGTTCAGTACATCAGTGTGGACAGACGGCGACGGGCCTTGGCCAGCCGAGGATCGGTCGGCTCGGGAATGACGAAGTACTCCAGCAGACGGCGGCGGATGGGATCAGTCTGATCCCGGTGCCCGGCCAGAAAGTCCAGCAGACGATCGAAGGCATCCTGGATCTGGCCGCCGATCATGTCCACATCGGCCACATCCAACTGGGCCTGCAGGTCGTCAGGGGCGTCGGCGGCCGCCTGACGGACCCTGCGGACATCGGCCGTGGCTGAACGGGCCATCAGCAGGCACTTGGCCTGTTCCCGCTTGGCCAGATCGTCGGTCGCGTCAGCCTGGACCAGCTTGTCATAGGCTTCGGCCGCAGCTGCATAGTCGCCCTCCTGGGCCAGCCGGTGGGCCTCTTGATGGGCAGGAGGGATGGCATCAGCCGCTGTCTGGCCATCCTGCTCCTCTTGCCCCTGGTCGTTGGTCTCCTGGTAGGGGGCGCTGCCGGTGATGCCGGCCTTCTGCGCCATTTGAACCACCTGTGGGATGAGCTGATCGGTGATCTGGTTCATCTCCTCATCGGTGGGCATCCCCTGCAGGATTGGCATGGGTCGGCCTGCCAGCAGGGCAAAGAGGGCCGGAGCACCCTGCACCTGAAAGGTCTGGGCGATCTGCGGATTGGACGCGATGTCGATGCGGGAGAGTTGAACGCGCCCCTCCTGGGCATTGACGGCCTGGGCCAGGCGGGTGGCCAGGGGAAAGAGACGGTCGTCTGTGGGCACCCAGAGCAGGATCAGAATGGGGAAGGTGGCTGAGGTCTGAACCATAGCCTGAAAGCTGGCCTCCGTAGTATCGATCACGTAGCCGCCGGCAGCGGGTGCGCCTCCCTGCTGGCCTGGCTGAGCATCGACCTGATGCTTGAGCGCGCCCAGGTCGACCGCTCCTGCCAGCGAGACGCCCGGCTGCCCCTGCCCGTTCTTGTTCGCCATGTCAGTCCTCCTAAACCTCGCGGCCGCCGACTGCAGCTTCGGCTCGCCCTCGATTGCATACTCCTGGAAGCCAATCTAGTCCAAGGGTCGGGCGTTCACCCAGCGCAATCCCGCCCTTCAGACCGCTTCCACCTTGATGGGTTCACGCTCGGCGCCCACGGCCCTGATGGGTTCATGCGAGTCCGCCGAAGGTATGTACAGGGCGATCACGTTGACATAGGTGACCTTCATGGTGCTGGTGGGCTTGCCCTGTCCGAAGAGGGCCTTCTCGGCATCCGAGGCCGGCGAGGACTCGCGGCCCTCACCCGCCTGCCTGGTCCAGACCGAATCGATCCGGGCCACGACCAGATCGCCTCCATCGGAGGAGTGCATGACCCGCAGCTGCCCCTGTGCCGGGGTGAAGGTCTGCGACTGGTTGCCCTTGTTGGCTTCGATCCCCTGCTGGACCACCTGGGTCAGCGTGCCCAGGGAGGTGCGGAAGTCATCCTGGGCGAACTCCTTGGCATACTTGCTGCCCTGGGGATTCTGCAGGAGGTCGGCATAGCGGCGCACGGCCTCCACCGGCGTAGCCTTGAGCCCCTGATCGTCGCCCTGCCCCATCCTGGCGCCGATGGTGGCCACCGGGAACTTGGGCAGCTGGGCTCCCTGGAAGAGCCGGGCCACCCCCCAGAGCTTGTAGTTTTCATGGGCGGACTCCTGGTCCAGCACCAAGAGACGTTTGGACTGCTGATCCTGCGTGGTGGTGGTGATCGAAAAGACCGAGCGCGGCCAGCCAGGATCGCCGGGGATCACCGTCTGAGCGATGGTAGTAGGAATGGTTGTCTTCGGATCCAGCTGCCCGGTGGCCTGGGCAATGGTCAGTTCGCTGGTGCGGATCTCCAGCTGGGGTCCGGTGACCCGCTGGTCCAGCCCGGCCGGATCCTTGGCCTCGTTGGCCTGGTCCAGAACAGCCCCGATGCTCTTGCGTATGCGGGCCTCTTGGGCAGGGGTCAGATTGGGCTCAGGAGCCGTGGTTGCGGTGCTCTGAGGCTCGGTCCGGCGAGCTTGGGGAACCTGCCCCTCGCAGGCAGACAGCCCCGGCAGAAGGACCAGGGATAAGGCCAGTGCCGCTGCAGCCGCCACCCTGTTCATCGGCTTGTTCATACTCATCAGCGCTCCTCCTCCCCTTCGTGGGCAAGCCTGGCCAGGTAGGAGGCCATCTCCTGACTGCTGATGACCCTGGTGGACGACATATCGTCGGCTCCCCGATCGCCGCTGACGGTGCGGCCGTCACCATCTTCCTGTTGGTCGGCGACCATATTCCGATTGCGCGGGTCAATCACCACGGGCGGCCTGGGCGGGGGTCCTGGATCCCCCTGTCGTGCCTGGCCGCGGGCATGACGCCGACGCCGACCCGAGGTCGAGCTACGCCGTTGCCCCAGGCCAGGCAGAATGGCGCTTCCCAGGGCCTGGGCCACGCTGACTTCGGGAGTTTCCTCAGACTCCTGCTCGGGCTCGGTCTGCTTGCGGCGCTTGGCCGGATCCATGGCGAAGACCGTAGCCGAAAGAACGGCCAGCAGGGCCAGCAACCCACCGGCAAAGTAGAAGGGCATGGCAAAGTTAGGCAGCTTGTCCCGCTGCCAGAGCATCTCCAGCCCCAGGGAAGGGGA
Organism: Bifidobacterium apousia; assembly: GCF_007559275.1. Taxonomy (GTDB): domain Bacteria; phylum Actinomycetota; class Actinomycetes; order Actinomycetales; family Bifidobacteriaceae; genus Bombiscardovia; species Bombiscardovia apousia. Next base: position 342,949 of record NZ_VMHK01000001.1, on the reverse strand, counting down.
GCCCTGGGGGACCGCCACCAGCAGGACGGCCTGAGGGTCGTCGGTCTTCAAGGACATCGACACGCTGCTGTCAGAACAGGTGACCTGTTTCCACATATCCGAATCCTGAAAGGCCACGCCCTGATCACGTTTGACGGCCTTGCCGGGGCTGGTGTCACTGCCAACGGACAGGGTCTGCCAATCATCCAGGCCACGCACCCGGGCCACATCATGCCCGGCCGTCCAGCCGGCTGCATCTTTGGCCGTGGTCAGGGCCATGCAGATGGTCGGCTTCTGCGACTTGTGCGCTGTGGACCCGGAGACCCCGGCAGAGGCCGCATCCACACGCATGGTCACCCTGCTGTCCACCAGGGGAAGCACACCTGGATCGGTCACCACATAGGCTGCCTTCGTGCGCCCATGCGCATCCACGTGAGCCGAAGGCTTCCAGACCGTGGCGTTCATGATGCCCAGCACAATGGCCGCCACAGCCAGCAGTCCGAAGATGGGGGTGACGATGCCGCGCATGATCATGCTGTGACGCGAAGGCTTGTCAGGCCGCGTCATCTCATCTTGTTCTTCGGGTACTTGCTCCATATTATCGACATTCTACCGTCGGCTCCCTATGATCTGGTTTCCGGCACTGGGAAATCACCCATAAGCCCTAAACTGGGCTTCTATGACCATCATCGCAAGAAAATCAGGCAGCAAGCGTCTGCTGGGCGCCATGACCGCTCTGGCCCTATGTCTTGGACTGTCAGCCTGCGGCGGGAAATCTGACGGGGGCAGCCGCTCGGGCGACACCATGCAGGGCGTATCAGCCAGCGGCAAACTTGGCAGCAAGCCCGACATCAGCTTCAAGACTCCCTTCAAGGTCGAGAACCAGACCCATCAGGTCATCCAGAAGGGCGATGGCGAGGTCATCCGCGACGGGGATCGCGTATGCACAAGGAGCCTGGCCCTGGATGCAAAAACCGGCAAGGTGATCAACTCGACATGGGACCAGAGCAGCCCGGAGTGCTCCATCGTCATCAGCAAGAAATCCATCCCGGCATACTATGACACCTTCAAGGGCCTCAAGGTCAACTCGACCGTTGCCGTAGGCATCGATGAGTCAGGTTCCGGCAGCAGCAAGGCGACCGAGTCCTATATTATGGCCCTGACCTTCGTCTCCCGGTCCAAAAACCTGACCCGCGCCCAGGGTCAGAAGGTGACCGACCTGCCCAGCGACCTGCCGAAAATCAGTTTGGACGACAAGGGCAAGCCCTCCCTGGACCTCAACGGGTACCAGCCCAAGGGAGGACTGGTCGTCCAGCCCCTGATCAAGGGCAAGGGGGCCAAGGTCGGCCAGCATCAGAGCGTCAGCGCCAACTACACCGGATGGCTGGCCTCCGACGGCAAGCAGTTCGACTCCTCCTGGGATCGGGGGCAGGCCAGCGACTTCAGCCTGGACCAGGTGGTCAAGGGCTGGCAGCAGGGTCTGGCCGGCCAGACGGTGGGCTCTCAGGTTCTTCTGGTAGTTCCGCCTGACCTGGGCTACGGCAGCCAGCAACAGCAAAAGATCCCGGCCAATTCGACCCTGATTTTCGTGGTCGACATCCTGGCCGCCTACTGACCAGCCAATCCTCCAGCTCAGGCAAATAGGGGCCGTACCCATCCAGTCGCATTCGGATGGGTACGGCCCCTGTCACAAGCCAGACGGCCGGTTCAGGCCTTGCCGCCCTCGACTACGATCTCGTCGGGGTTGGCTGCGCTGCCGTAGACCGGTTCCAGGGTCTTGCGGTAGTCCTCATGGAAGAACCGCTCCTGGCCCAGCTTGTCCAGCTCTTTGTTGATGTAGTCCAGCAGGGGCTTGTTCCCCTTGCGCACAGCCGGGGCGATGACCGCCTCATCCCCCAGCTTGGTGATGCCCACCGAGAAGCCCTTGTTGGCCTTGGCCCAGGCCAGCACCTCGGTGTTGTCGGTGCTCATGGCGTCTCCGCGGTGGTCCAGCAGGGCGTTGTAGGCATCTGCGTACTGGTCGTACTTCTGCAGCTTGACCTTAGGATAGTGCTGCTCGAAGTAAGGCTCGGCCGTTGTCCCCTTGGCGATGATCAGAGTCTTGCCCTCCAGCTCCTTCACATCTTTGATCAGCGCCGAATCCGGGGAGACCACGCCCAGGAAAACCTTCATATAGGGCTTGGCGAAGTCCACCTTGCGGGCGCGATCATCGGTAACGGTGAAGTTGGCCAGGGTCACGTCCACCTTATTGCTGGACAGCACATCCACACGGGCGGCCGGATCCACCGAGGTGTACTCGGGCTTGACGCCCAGATCCTTGGCCAGACGCTCGGCAAAAACGATGTCGTAACCCTGGTTCTTGCCATCCTTGTCCACGTAGCCGAAGGGGGCCTTGTCGGTGAAGACGGCCACTCTGAGCTTGCCGGACTTGGTGATCTGCTCCGGGGTTCGTGCAGACCCGGATGCTGCCGAGGAGCCGGAATTGCCCCCCGAGGCGCTTCCGGCATCACTGGGGGTGGCCGCCGAAGGACCGCAGGCTGCCATGGAAGCCATCATCGCGATCGTCGCCCCCGTGGCCAGCGCCGCCCGTATCAATCGGTTCATTACCCTTGCGGTCATGATCCCTCTTTTCCTCTTATCTTTCTTATGGCCGCCCCAGTGGGCGGTTCCGGCGATTGCCGCCGGACGAATATGCGCAGTCCCATCAGGACTTCTGATCCTGGTCCTGTTCCCGCCTGCGCTCATAGGTGAAGGTGGACAGGAAGCGTTGCGCCCGGTCAGTGGCCGGGTGGGTGAAGAAGGCCTCGGGGTCGTCGGACTGCTCGACCAGGACGCCCTCGTCCAAGAGGACGATGTGGTCGGCGATGCCCCTGGCGAAGGCCATCTCGTGGGTGACGATCATCATGGTCAGCCCCTGGTCGGCCAGCTCCAGAATGACCTGGAGGACCTCGCGGACCATCTCCGGGTCCAGAGCCGCGGTCACCTCGTCGAAGAGCATGATCTCGGGATGGAGGATGAGCGCCCGGCAGATGGCCACCCGTTGCCGCTGGCCGCCCGAGAGCTGGCTGGGCCAGGCATCCCGGCGGTCGGCCAGACCGACCCGATCCAGCAGCTCCAGAGCCTCCTGCCGCGCCTGGTCCCGCTTGCGCTTCTGCACCAGGACGGGCGCCAGAGTCACGTTGTCCAACACGGTCCTGTTGGGGAAGAGGTCGTAGCTCTGGAAGACCATGCCGATCCTGGTGCGCAGGTCGGAGCTGCGGCTGCCTGACATCAGGCCGCCAGGACCTCCGCCGTGCTTGCCCAGAGGACGACCGGTCTCCACCACCTGGCCATCCAGAAGAATCCGGCCACCCTGTATGGGCTCCAGTCCGGCTATGGTCCGCAGCAGGGTGGATTTGCCTGAACCCGAGGGGCCCAGGACCACAAAGACCTTGCCCTTGGGCACCTGGAAGGAGATGTCATTGAGCACAGGGCTTTGCGCCTGCGGATACTGCTTGACCAGGTGCTCGACGGTCAGCACCGCCCGCTCCTCCTGCTCGTCCTGTGGCTGGTTCGCCATCGTTTGCCCCTCAGTCATGGGCCCACCTCTTTTCCAGATGCCGGGCCACCAAGGACAGGGGCCAGCAGATGAAGAAATACATGAAGAAAATCACCCCGTAGATCCAAAGGGTCGCCTGAGGATAGGCGAAACGGTTGGCATCAATGATCTGCTGGCCGACCTTGATGACCTCGATGACACCCAGCAGGGCTGCCAGGGAGGTGGTCTTGACGATCCTGGTGGCCAGGTTGACGCTGGCCGGCAACAGTCGGCGCAGGGCCTGTGGAAGGATGATCCTGGAGAAGGTCTGCCAGGAGCTCAGTCCCAGCACGTAGGCCGACTCCACCTGGGTGCGGGGGATGGACTCCAGGGCCCCGCGGACCAGGTCACCCAGCTCGGCCCCGCCCCAGAGCACAAAGACCAGCAGGCAGGCGCCGGTGGCATCCAGATTCAGGTTCCATGCCCTGGACAGCCCGTAGAAGGCGATGAAGAGCAGGGCCAGCTGGGGCATGATGCGGATGAAGTCCAGATAGACCCTCATCAGGAACCGAATCAGACGGTTGCGCAGGGTCATCAGCCATCCGACCACCAAGCCCAAGGGCAGGGAGAGCAGAACCGAGACGCCGGCTATCCAGACGGTCACCCAGAGCCCCTGGAAGAGCCTGGGCATGACCCCTGGCTGGAAGAGCACCTCAACGCCGTGCATAGTCGAACCTCCGCTCAAGAATGGTTCCGATGACGGAGATGGGCAGCAGGATGACCAGGTAGGTGACGATGAGCAGGGTCAGCGACTCGTAGGTGTCGTATGAGGTGCCCATCAGATCCTTGGTGACATACATGACATCGGCCAGAGCGATGGCCGAGACCACTGAGGACTCCTTGATCAGGAAGATGATGTTGGCTACCACGCCCGGTATGGCGCTGCTCAGGGCTTGGGGCAGCACGATCCTCGACAGGGTCTGCCCACGCGTGAATCCCAGGACGCGGGCCGACTCGATCTGCACCTGGGGCACCGCCTCCAGTCCGCCGCGCATGGCCTCGGCCATGTAGGAGCCGCCCAGGAAGGCCAGCCCGACGATGGCGCAGGTCTGGGCGCTCCAGTTGACACCAAGCTTGGGCAACCCGAAATAGAGGAAGTAGAGCTGAACCAGGAGCGGGGTGTTTCTTGACAGCTCGATGTATACCCTGGCCACCTGCGAGAGCAGGGGGATCCTGAAGGCCTCCAACCCGGCGCAGACCACCCCGATCAGCATGGAAAACACCACGCCAAAGAAGGAAATGAAGACCGTCACATAGGCCGCATTGACGAAGAAGTGCAGATTCTGCGCCATGAAAGTCCAATTCATGCCCTCACCTCCCTACTTGCTCTGGTCCTGTTCATCGTCTCCTCTTCACTGCTTCTCACCCGCTTCACGCCGACTGCGGCATTCAGTCGACAATCCTAGAGAACGCGAGCCGCTTTTCTTTGTTTTTCGATATACGAATGCTGGATACCGCGTTATCATCCGCTCTCACAGCAACACGGACAGCGATCCACCATGATGCTGAAGCCATCCAGCAACCGGACAGTGCGGGCGAGATGGCCCTAGCCGACCAAACTGACCGACACCTGCAGATCCTGCCTACCTGGCATCTGTGTTTTTGATCATCCCTACTGCTCACCAAGCTAACAAAAAAGCCCGATCCACATATCCGTGAACCGGGCTCCGAGTGCTGTGATCAGGCAAAGACCTTGGCGCTCTGTGCTGCCTTCCTGATCAGATCGGGGCGATACCCGCTCCACGTCTCCTGGTCAGTGACTACGATGGGGGTCTGCTTGAATCCCTGGGCGATGAACTGGTCGATCAAGGTCTGATCCTCGGTCAAATCCACCTGCTCGAATTCCAGCCCTTGCTTGGTCAACTGACGCTTGGTGGCATCACACTGGGGACAGTGCGCCTTGGTGTAGACCGTGATGGACATGATCGCCTCTCCCTTACATGTTGCCGTGATGCTCCAAGCTCTATAGCTCTCTGCTTGGAACCTAATGATTGCACTCTACACACTCCAAGGCTCAAGCACAATACCACCTGTAGTGGCGTGTCAGGCCAAAAACCCCAATATCTAGTAGCTTTTCAGGTCTTGTAGGCTCTGGTGGAAATATATGTGAGCTGCCTGACATGCCGAATGCGCAGGACTGAAAAATGCCTTAGAAGAGGGTCAGTTCATCGCTGTCGGCGCCCTTCATGGCCTCGTAGTCCAGAATCAGGCACTCGAATCCCCTGTCCTCGGCAAGGACCCTGGCCTGGGGGGTGATGGTCTGGGCCGCAAAGATCCCGCGGACAGGAGCCAGCAGGGGGTCGCGGTTGAGCAGGCGGCAGTAGCGGGTCAGCTGTTCCACCCCGTCAATGCCGCCATGCCGCTTGATCTCGATGGCTACATGCCGTCCCTGGCCGTCGACGGCCATGATGTCCACTGGGCCGATGGGCGTCGGATACTCCCGGCGCACCAAGGTGGCCCCCGGGCCGATGCGGTCGATCTGTTCAGCCAGATAACGCTGCAGATGTGCTTCCACGCCGTCCTTGACCAATCCCGGATCCGTCCCCAGGTCGTAGCTGTCGTCGGCATAGACCTGGTAGAGCCTGATGGTGAGCACATCGCTGGATTTCACGGCTGAAACACGCAGAACCTTATGGACGGGCCGAGTCTGGTCCTGATCTTGCTCCTGAGCGATCAGAGCATCGGGCGCGGCAGCTTCGGCTACCTCGTCCAGCCCGGTTTCAGCCACGGAATCAGCTTTGACGCCCGCACTGTCCTTGCCCGTCTCCTCGGGTTCGATCTCCCTGATGGTGCAGGGGGCGCACATCCAGTTCAGGGGCTTGTAGGAGCCTAGCTCCGAAAAGATCAGACAGCTCATGTCGGCCTTGATCAGCAGGACACGCCTGGCCGGCGGCAGGCTGGCGTTGAGACGCCCGGAGTATTCGGCTGAGCAGTCGGCAACAATGATTCGCACAGATGCCAATATATCAGTCGCTGTCCCGGGCGAGAAAGAAAAAAGCCCGGCCGATGCAAGAGCACCAGCCGGGCGGAAGAGGAAGGGAGTCAGGACTGCTGTCCCTGACCAGCGTCCTCCAGGTAGTGATCCACGGCCACAGTCAGCTTGTTGCTGTCGAAGGAGGCGAATCCGCTGTCCACATGGAAGGACTGACGACCGCCATCGGTGGCCTGAACCCGGATGTTGCCCTCCTGCAGCAGGGCCAGCACCGGCTCGTGGTCGGGCATGATGCCCATGGACCCCTGGGTGCCAGGCACGGTGACCGACCGCGCCTGACCCGACCAGATGGGCCTGTCCGCCGATACGATGTTGACCTGCATGGAGGCCTTGCCCGTGTCCGCCATGACTACCGGTATTCCTTCTGCATATCGTGCCACTTGTGCTCAAGGTCGTCGATGCCGCCGATGCCGGAGAAGGCCTGCTCGGGCACGTCGTCATAGGCGCCGTCGCAGATGCGGGTGAAGGCCTCAATGGTCTCGTCCGCAGGCACGTAGGAACCCTTGCGACCGGTGAATTTCTCGGCCACGTAGAAGTTCTGGCCCAGGAACTGCTCGATCTTGCGGGCACGGTTGACGGTGGTCTTGTCCTCCTCGCCCAGCTCGTCGATGCCGATCAGGGCGATGATGTCCTGGAGCTCCTTGTTCCTCTGCAGGATGGCCTTGACCCGGTTGGCGCAGTCGTAGTGGGCCTGCCCCACGTAGCGCGGATCCAGAATCCTGGAGGTGGATGCCAGCGGGTCCACAGCCGGATAGATGCCCTGGGAGGCGATGTCACGGCTGAGCTCGGTGGTGGCGTCCAGGTGAGCGAAAGTGGTGGCCGGGGCCGGGTCGGTGTAGTCGTCGGCCGGCACGTAGATGGCCTGCAGGGAGGTGATGGAGTGACCCCTGGTGGAGGTGATCCTCTCCTGCAGGGCGCCCATCTCGTCGGCCAGGTTGGGCTGGTAGCCCACAGCCGAAGGCATGCGGCCCAGCAGGGTGGAGACCTCGGAGCCGGCCTGGGTGAACCGGAAGATGTTGTCGATGAAGAGCAGCACATCCTGATTCTCCACGTCGCGGAAGTACTCCGACATGGTCAGGGCGGTCAGAGGCACGCGCAGACGGGTCCCCGGGGGCTCGTCCATCTGGCCGAAGACCAGTGCGGTCTTCTCCAGGACGCCAGCATCGTCCATCTCGCCGATCAGATCGTTGCCCTCACGGGTACGCTCGCCCACGCCAGCAAAGACGGAGACGCCGCCGTGGTTCTGAGCCACGCGCTGGATCATCTCCTGGATGAGCACGGTCTTGCCCACGCCTGCGCCGCCGAACAGGCCGATCTTGCCGCCTTCCACGTAGGGGGTCAGCAGGTCGATGACCTTGATGCCGGTTTCGAACATCTGGGTCTTGGACTCCAGCTGATCGAAAGCAGGCGGGTTGCGATGGATGGGCCACCGCTCGGTGACCTTGATCTGCTCACCCTCCTTCTTGTTGAGGATGTTGCCGGCCACGTCGAAGACGTGTCCCTTGGTCACGTCGCCCACGGGCACCATGATGGGCCCGCCCGTATCGGTGACGGTAGCACCGCGGACCAGGCCGTCGGTGGGCTTCAGGGCCACGGTGCGGACCGTGGAATCGCCCAGGTGCTGCTCCACCTCCAGCATGATGGTGGTCAACGACTCGCCCTCGGTGTTCGAGGACTGGCTCAGGTCCACGGTCAGGGCATTGTAGATGTCCGGCAGATGGCCTGCCGGGAACTCCACATCGATGACCGAACCCTGGACTCGGGTGACACGCCCCTTGGAGGCCGAATCCGGCTTGCGGCTCGCTGTGGTCGGCTGTTCTTGCTGTGCAACCATTGGCGTTCCTACTCTTCCTCTTTGTTGAGCGCATCGGCGCTGCCGACGATCTCGGTAAGTTCCTGCGTGATGGCCGCCTGACGGCTGGCGTTGAGCTGGCGGGTCAGGTCGTCGATCAGTCCCTTGGCGTTGTCAGTGGCGGTGTGCATGGCGTTCTGCCTGCTGGCGGTCTCCGAGGCGGCCGAGGTGAGCAGGCATTCATGGATGCGCGACTGAATGTACTTGGGCAGAACGGCATCCAAGACCTCCTGAGAGCTGGGCTCAAAGTCGTAGAGAGCCGCATAGCGGTCGCTCTGGCGCCCATGCCCGTCGTCCGGCACGGGGGCATCGATGGCCTCCTCAGGCTGCTCCTGGTCAGGCCTGATCAGCTCCAGGGGCAGCATGCGCAGCACTCGAACCTTCTGCACCACCATGTTGATGAATTCGGTGAAGACGATGTAGAGCTCGGAGACGCCCCCCTTGGCCGCTGGAGTCATATAGGTATCCAGCAGTGCCTGGGAGATCTCCCTGGCTACATCCACACCGGGCCGATCGCTGTGACCCTCCCAGGTCTTGACGATGCTGCGGTTGCGGTAACGATAGTAGGAGACACCGCGGCGACCGTAGACGAAGAGCTGAGGCTGTCGGCCCTGCTCGTCCAGGCGGGCCAGCAGAGACTCCGTCTCGCGGATGACCGAGGAGGTATAGGCCCCGGCCATGCCGCGGTCGGCCGTCAGCGCCAGCACAGCCACGCGTGGGTTCTTCTCGTCCTTCCTGACAATGGGGTGGCGGATATCATCCGTGTGGGCCACCAGTGCCTGGACTGCATCGAAGATCGCATCGGAGTAAGGCTTCGCTTCCAGGGCCACGGTCCTGGCCTTGGCGATATGCGAGGAGGCTATCATCTCCTGGGCATTGAAGATCTTCTCCAACGCCGAGGTGGAGGCGATCCTTGACTTGAATGCGAGTTGTGAGGCCATGGTCTACCGCTTCCCGGCCTTGCTGCCGCTCTTGCCGTCGGCCACCAGCTTCTCCTGCTGGACGGCCACTGGCTGCTCCTGCTCCTGGTCGGCCTTGTGACCGTCCAGGGTCTGGCCCTTGTGGGTCACGAAGGTCTTGGCGAACTCGTCCACGGCCTGGTCAAGAGCCTTTTCGGTATCGTCGGTAAAGTCCTCCGTATCGCGGATGGTCTTGAGGATGTCCGTGTTGTGGTCCAGGTAGTCCAGAAGGCCGGACTCGAAGGGCAGCACGTCCTCCAGATCCAGATCATCCAGTTTGCCATGGGTGCCCACCCAGACGGAAACGACCTGCTTCTCCATGGCGTAAGGCGTGAACTGGGGCTGCTTGAGCAGCTCGGTCAGCCTGGCGCCACGGGTCAGCTGGGCCTTGGAGGCCGCATCCAGATCCGAGGCGAACATGGCGAAGGACTGCAGAGAACGATACTGGGCCAAGGAGATCTTCAGGGTCGAGGAGACCTTCTTCAGAGCCTTGGTCTGTGCGGCGCCGCCCACGCGGGAGACGGAGATGCCCACGTCCACGGCGGGACGCTGGTTGGCATTGAACAGATCGGACTGCAGGAATATCTGGCCGTCGGTGATGGAGATCACGTTGGTCGGAATGTAGGCCGAAACATCGTTGGCCTTGGTCTCGATGATGGGCAGACCGGTCATGGATCCGCCGCCCAGATCATCGGAGAGCTTTGCGCAGCGCTCCAGCAGACGCGAATGCAGGTAGAAGACGTCGCCAGGATAGGCCTCGCGCCCCGGCGGACGACGCAGCAGCAGGGAGATGGACCGGTAGGCCTCGGCCTGCTTGCTCAGGTCGTCGAAGACGATCAGGACGTGCTTGCCGCCGTACATCCAGTGCTGGCCGATGGCCGAACCGGTGTAGGGGGCTATGTACTTGAAGCCTGCGGAATCAGAAGCCGGGGAGGCCACAATGGTGGTGTACTCCATGGCGCCGGCCTCTTCCAGAGAGGAACGAACCGAGGCGATGGTGGTGCCCTTCTGGCCGATGGCCACGTAGATGCACCGCACCTGCTTCTTAGGGTCTCCGGACTCCCAGTTGCGCTTCTGGTTGATGATGGTGTCGATGGCGATGGCCGTCTTGCCGGTCTGCCGGTCGCCGATGATCAGCTGACGCTGACCGCGGCCGATGGGAGTCATGGCGTCGATGGCCTTGATGCCAGTGGCCAGGGGCTCGTCGACGGGATGCCGGTGCATGACATCGGGAGCCTGCGCCTCCAGGATTCTGCGGCCCTCGCTCTTGATTTCACCCAAACCGTCAATGGGCTCGCCCAGAGGGTTGACTGTACGCCCCAGATAACCGTCGCCGACGGGCACCGAAAGCACCTCGCCGGTCCTGTGGACTTCCTGGCCCTCTTCGACACCTGCGAAGTCGCCCAGGATGACCACGCCGATCTCTCGGGCGTCCAGGTTGAAAGCCAGACCCAGCGTGCCGTCCTCGAAGGTCAGCAGCTCGTTGGCCATGCAACCAGGCAGTCCCTCCACATGCGCAATGCCGTCACCGGCCGTGCGGACATAGCCCACCTCCTGGGTGGGGGTGTCCGTCGGCTTGTAGGACTCGACGAACTGGTCGAGCGCCTTGCGCACCACGGCGGGATCAATGGTCATTTCTGCCATGATCACTCCTTATTTCTGTTCTTGTTCAAGTCTGTCGGTTCTCCGCTCATCCTGCCACGGCCATCCGCCGCTTCAGATGCTTCAGTTGCGTAGCCACCGTGCCGTCTGTGGAGACCGAGCCGTACTGGACTTTCATGCCGCCCAGAACCGAGGGATCGACCACCGAGTTGATGTGGACCGGCTTGCCCAGCTTGCGCCCGTAGACCTCCTGCAGGCGGCTGACCTGCTGGTCATTCATGGATACCGCCGTGGTGACGGTGACCATGACCTGGTCCATATGCTCAGAGAAGCGGTTCACCAACCAAATGATGGTGTCAGGGAAGCGACGTCCACGCAGATCGATGGTGGCGTTCAGGGCCATCTGCTCGGTGACCGGATGCATGTGCTGCCCAACCAGGAGCGCCCTGAGCAGGTCGGCCCGCGCTGTGGAATCACTGTACTCGTCCGAGAGCCTGAAGAGCACCAGCGGCATGCCCAGCAGGGCCGAATGGATCTCAGCCAGCTCGCCTGCCACCTGGTTGGTGATGCCCAGAGCATCGGCGTAATAAGCGATGGCATCCACCGACATGTCCTCGGCCGCGTTGGCAATGTGCACCACACGGCTCCACTGATGATCAGTCAAATCATGAAGGATGTCCACGGTCAGCGGATCGGCCTTGTCAGCCAGGATGGTGTCGATCACCTGCCACTTGTCCTCAGCCGGACGGGAGGGGTCGGTCAGCGCACGCTCCAGGGGCCTGTTGGCATCGAGCAGGGTCACGAAGGTATAGAGCTCCATGGCCACGCGGAGGGCATCATTCCCCTTGCTCTTCAGCAAGGGGGCATACTTGGCCCTGGTCTCCTTGTCGGAGCTCAGCGAAGTCTCTCCTCGCATGTCACCTCCCCTTTCGCGGAATCAACGTTCCCGTCATCCGCCAATCGGTCATTATGCCTGCCGCTTGTCCGAGGACTGCCCGCCTTGGTCCGCGATGATCGAGTCGATCATGGAGGACTGTACGGCATCATCCTGAAGCTGCGAGCCCAGGATTTTGCCGGCAAGAGCCGTAGCCAGCGTGCCCACCTCGCCCTTGAGCGAGACCAGCGCCTGCTGCTGCTGGGACTTGAGGGATCGCTGGGCGTTCTCGGTGATCTGGTTGGCCTCGGTCTCGGCCCGGGTCCTGGCATCCGCCACGATCCTGGAGGCCTCAGCGCGGGCGTCATCCCGGATCTGGGAAGCCTCAACACGAGCCTTGCCCAGCTGATCCTGATACTGCTTGCGGGCCTGATCCGCCTCTTCACGAGCCTTGGCGGCCTTCTGAATATTGCCCTCGATCTTGGCCGAGCGCTCATCGAAGATGGCCTGGAACTTGGGCATGAAGAACTTGTAGAAGAAGACGGCCAGGATGACCAGGATGACCAGCGACCACACAATGTCATAGAGCTGGGGGATAAATAGCTGGATCCCCTTGCCTGCCGCTAGAGCGTACATTGGCTCCTCCTTTCCCTTATCGAAGCCGGATCATGCAGGAATCGCACGGCTCAGGCGATGAAGAGCGCCACGAAGCCCAGCAGTGCCAGCACCTCGATCAGAGCCAGACCGATGAACATGGTGGTCCGCAGCTGTCCGCTGATCTCAGGCTGGCGAGCCATGCTCTCGACGGTCTTGCCGACGGCGATGCCCAGACCCAGTGCGGGGCCGAGAGCTGCGATGCCGTATCCCAGGATGCTCAGATTGCCGGAGACCTCAGCAAGTGTGATAATGTCCATTTATTTTCCTTTCCTCCACCGTTGCCGGTTCTTGGATTGTGGTTCGGCCCCGACCCCCGTCTACCGGCCGGAACCGACGAATATGTGGGCTGCGACCGCCTGAAGCGTCGACCGCGGCTGTTCTTTTCGCTCAACCTTCTTCAGGGTAACTCATGGAGATGTAGACCGTGGTCAGGATGGCGAAGATGTAGGCCTGGAGGGCCGCCACGAAGATTTCAAAGGCCGTCAGGGCGAAGCCAAGAACGAACCAGCCTACACCAGCCAAGGCCAGGAGCTTGTTGCTGGCCTCGATGATGTAGAACTGGGTGAAGGCCAGGCTGACCGCCACCAGCAGATGGCCTGCGATCATGTTGGCAAAGAGTCGAATGGTCAGGGAGGCCGGCTTGACGATGACCATCTCCAGCAGCTGGATGGGCGTCAGAATGATATAGAGAGGCCAAGGCACTCCAGCCGGGAAGAGCTCAGACTTGAAATAGCCCCAGACGCCCTGCTCACGGAATCCCGTGACCATATATTGGCAGAAAGTCCAGATGGCAAAAACCAAGGGCATGGTGATGGTGGCCGTGGCCGCGATGTTCATGCCTGGTATGATGCCGCAGAGGTTGAAGACCAGGATGGTCAGGAAGATGGTCGTGATCATGGGCACGTAGCGCTTGCCCCGAATCTCGCCCAGGGTGTCATAGACGACCGAGTCGCGGATGAACTCGATGACCCACTCAATGGCCCCCTGCCAACGGGAGGGGATCAGCTTGGCCCTTGCAGCAGTGATTCCCAGCACCAGAAGGATGATGACCATGGCTACGAACCTGATCAGGATGATCCGGTTCATGGCGAAGGGCGTTCCCTGGAAAAGAATCTCAGGAGGCAGGAAATCTTCGATGGTGGGTAGCTCGCTTGGCTTGGCCATGGCCAGACTGAAAGCTTCACTTCCCATTGCCTCTAGCATCTATCGCCTCCTGAACGACACAGTGAACACTATAGCGCGCACGCGACTCATGGCTGCACCGTATGGGTAGTGTAGCCCACACCAACAGCCACGGTAACCATAGATTCCTCTAGTGTGTCACAGATAGTGGCCGCAGGTCGAATCCGAACCGCGGCGTGGACAGGTTGTTGACGAAGGTAATGCAATCGTCATCAACTCTTAACAGCGCCCGGAATGAGCCCATACCCGTCACCCGCCAAAGGCTGATATCCGTCAGCGCGCGGGCCTCCGGGAGCGTGTCTGATGGATCGGTCGGTACCCAGTCGGCCCGTTGCCCGCAGAGTCGGCACCTGGCTCAGGTCGTAGGGAGTGGTCTCATAAACCCAGTTCAGCCAGTTGCGCCAGAGCAGGTTGGCATGGGCACGCCAGGAGAAGACCGGCTCCAATGCCGGATCGTCATGAGGATAGTAGTTGACCGGGAAAGGCACCTGGTCCAGGCCCTTGGCCATGTCGCGCTGGTACTCGTGGGACAGGGTGTCACGGTCGTACTCCCAGTGGCCCAGCACGAAGATCTCTGAGAAATCCTGGGTGCTGATAAGCCCGGGACCGGACTGTGGACCCCAGGTCAGCACCTGCAGATCAGGACAGGCCCGCACCTGGTCCTCATCCACCCCGGCCCAGCGGGAGTGTGGCTGCAGGGCAATCTCGTCGAAGCCGTTGGTGATGAAGCAGTACTCGTCCTGCAGATACTGGGGAAAGACCCCGAAGACCTTGCGATCCAGGTTGCGCTTGGCGATGCCGTGGCGGTAATAGAGCCCAGCCATGGCCCCCCAGCACAGATACATAGTAGAGAAGACGTGGGTAGACGCCCAGTCCAGAATGCGGGTCAGTTCCTGCCAGTAATCGACCTGCTCGAAGTCCATCTGCTCTACCGGGGCGCCAGTCACGACCAGACCGTCATAACAGTTGTCCTCGAAGGAATCCAGATTCTCGTAGAACTTGACCAGATGATCCATACTGGTGTGCACGGCCTGATGGGTGGAAGTCTTCATGAAGTCGATCTCCACCTGGAGCGGCGACTTGGAGATCAGCCGCAGCAGCTGGGTCTCGGTCTCCACCTTGGTGGGCATCAGGTTGAGGATGACCAGCTTGAGCGGACGCATCTCCTGGCGCTCCGCCTCGTGGCTTTCCAGGGCGAAGATGCGCTCCGAATCCAGGATGGATCTGGCCGGCAATCCGGTGGGGATGGTGATAGGCATGGCTCCATTATCTCCCAAGTAAAGCCTGCCCACACACGGACTTGACAACTGTGATGGAATCCGTAGTATAGATAACTGCTGTGTTGAACAGCCGACGCGGGGTGGAGCAGTTCGGTAGCTCGCTGGGCTCATAACCCAGAGGTCTCAGGTTCAAATCCTGACCCCGCTACCAGTAAGGCTCGGAATCGTTTGGATTCCGAGCCTTTGTTTTTTCTATCTTGTTGTTCTGTCTCAGCGTACTTGGGGCAGACCGGAACACTGGCCAGTATGGTGCAGTCAGATACGGGTGGACGGCCCAATCGCAAAATCAGAGAAAGCCGTCTACATCCATCCCTTCACATGACTGCACCGTTCAGATTCTCAGTCTCCTATGGCTTTGGACTTCTTTACTTCGTCGAACTTGGCCTTCATGGTCTCGTTGTTTCTGGTCAGTCTTCGTATAGTCACGTCCTGCGCCTTGTTGTTGGCCAGGCGAAGCTGGTTCTCGGAACCCAGCAAGGCGTCCTTGATCTTGTTCAGGTGGCTGATGGATTTGTCGATCTCCTCTACCGCACTCTTGAACTTTTTCGAGGCGATTTCGTAATTGCGACCAAAAGCACTCTTGAAGGAGTCCAGCTCTTCCTCAAAATGCGTTATATCGATATTCTGCGCCCTCTCCTCTTCAAGTTCATTCTTGTATTGCAGAGAGTTCTTGGCAGCGTCCCGGAGCAGGGTGATTATCGGAATGAAAAACTGCGGACGGACGACATACATTTTCGGGTAGCGATAGGAGACGTCCACGATACCCGTGTTGTACAAGTCGCTGTCAGGCTCCAGCAGGGAGACCATGATGGCGTATTCGCAGTCCTTTTCCCGCCTGTCCTTGTCGAGCTCTTTGAAAAAGTCCTCGTTCTTGTGCTTGGTGGAGGTGGTGTCCATCTCGTTCTTCATCTCGAACATGATGGACACGATCTCCGTGCCTGAATCGTCCTTGTCACGGAAGATGAAGTCACCCTTGCTGCCCGTCCTGGCGTCGTTGTCCTTCTCGAAGTAGGCATTGGGGAAGGCCGTGGACCGCAGCTTGTTGAACTCGATCTGGCAATGCTGTTCAAGCGTCTCCCCCACCATCTTGGTGGACAGCTTCGCCTTCAGATCACGCAGCCGCTCAATCTGCTCGTCACGATCCTGGATCTGAACCTCATAGCGCTCCTTGAGCGACTTGGCCTCGACCTTGCTCTGCAGCTCGGCCTTGTCAAGGCTGCTCTTCAGCTTGGCTATCTCGGAATCCTTGTCCGCAACAACCGCCTGCAGCTGCGACTTCAGCTGCTCCTTGGAGAGCTTCTCCTCCGACTCCTTCTCAAGCTGCAGCCTCTCAAGCCTGCCCTTGAAATCATCACGCTCCTTCTCCACCGGGCCCAAAGCCTGGGCAAGCTCCTGCTTCTTCTGCAACTCAAAAGCATCCAACTGATTCTGCAATTTGACGATCTCGGCCTCTTTGTCCGCAGCCGCCTTCTGCAGCTCGCTCTTTGAATTGGCCTCTGCCAGATCGAGCGCCTGCTGCTTCTCCGACTCAGCCTTGTCCAGCTTGGCGCTGAGATCGTCTTTCTCCTTTTCGACCTTCCTCAAGGCTTCCGAAACGGCCAGCTCCTTGGCAGCCTGCTCGGATTCCAGCTTTGCCTGCAGCTCCTGTATCTGGGCATCCTTTGCGCTTTTGGTCTTCTGTAGCGTCTGCTCGGCCTGAGCCTGGTCCAGTTCACGGATCTTGCTATTCTCGCGTTCAGCCTGCTCAAGCCGTTCCTGAAGCTGCCTGTCAAAATCCTTGTCACGAACCTGCTTCAGGATATCGGCATATCCAGCCTCGTCAATGGTGAATGCTGTTCCGCATTTGGGGCAAATAATCTCGGGCATATGCAAACCCTTTCTATACGAACCTGTGTTTAAAACTACCTTTGCTCAAAGCAGTCTGCGCTGAAAACTGAGTATCTGCGATACGTAATGAAAACTATATTTGATCTACGCCTACGCCGTCATAATGATTCAATAATCATGGGCCAGGTGATAATCTTGCGGATCGCACCACAGGCCCGGCGATAGTCTCCCGCTTGCCTTGCAGCCTCGAAAGCTGCTGCTACGATCGCCTCTTCAACGCCAACCGCCTCAGCAATCCACAACAGCGACGCAGCGTTCTCCAATTTGTTATAACAATTTTTGCACTCTGATTCGGCTTCTGCCCGGAGTAGGCGCCCGATCCATGGGTCGCATTGTCTGCAAACCACTGCACCATATGCTGTTTTTCTGTTCTTGCATGCGTATCCGGCGAATTGTTTCCCTCACTAAGGTACCTATCGGAATACGGATAATGCGAGCGCTTGAAACGCAACAAATGCGAAAAAGCAACGCAGCTCGTATCATTTCCACTTGCCACGTGAGCCTTCTTCATTAAAGGTTAACTTCAACTTTTACGTTGATTGTATCAGCGGAAAATAAGGCGTGCCCAGTTGGCAACCAGCTTGGCTACATTGTTCGGCTCGCATCCACTCCAAAGAACAAAGTACGTATATGACACATGTATATCAATGAACATCAGGCATACCCTGTCTGGCTGTTATATCAGGTATTCAATTTCACCATTGACAAGACCCAGGGCTTCTAGGTTAAGAACTGACTGACTCCAAATCACTCTCGGGAAATAGCGCCACCGTGCATGCCATAAAAGCCTTATGTCTTCGGCAAAGAACAATAAGAAGACAATGCCCCCCCCTACAAATATTGTTGTTCGCTCCATAAGCCAAAAAAGTAGACTTCCACCAACTTGAACTTGCTAGCATAATCGCATATGCGCCGAGGAAGGCCAAGGGGGCTTAAATGCAATACACACAACTGGGCGAAACGGGCATCAACATATCGAAGATCTGCGTGGGATGCATGAGCTTCGGCAAACCAGGCACCATGCACGACTGGACACTGGATGAGGAAGGGACCGACGCGGTCGTTGCGCACGCACTGGATCTGGGCATCACCTTCTTCGATACAGCGAACGGCTACTCGGACGGAACCAGCGAAGAGTACCTGGGAAAGGCGCTTAGCAAGCATACAAGCCGCGAGCGGGTGGTCATCGCCTCCAAGGTCTACTTCAATGAGGGGCGACTTTCATCCAAGGCCATCCATCGGGAGATCGAAGGGGACGCTCATGCGGCTGGACACGGAATATCTGGACCTCTACATCATCCACAGATTCGACTATGAAACGCCCATCGAGGAGACCATGGAAGCGCTGAACGATCTGGTCCAGTCTGGCAAGGTGCGAGCACTGGGCGCCTCGGCCATGTACACCCGCCAGTTTCAGGACATGCAGAAAGTCGCCCAAGACAACGGTTGGGCCCCTTTCAGTGCCATGGAAAACCATTACAACCTGCTCTACCGGGAGGACGAGAAAGACCTGATCCCCTTCTGCAAAAAGACGGACGTCTCGCTCATGCCCTACAGCCCTCTGGCCGCTGGCCATCTGACACGGCCCACTTGGACCGCCGACACCCTGCGTAGCGCCACCGATAAGGTCTCGCGCGGCAAGTGCGACCGGGCCGAAGACAACGACTTGGCCATCATTGACCGCGTACAGAAAGTGGCAGAGCGGCACAACGTACCTATGGCCCGGATAGCCATTGCCTGGCAGTGGGCCAAAGGCGTCGCCTCACCGATCATCGGCGCTACAAAGGCCCGGCACCTTGACGATGCCGCAGCTGCGCTGGATTTGGAACTCACACCTGAGGAGATCTCCTCCATGGAGGAGCCCTATCTGCCACATGAGACCGTGGGAGCCATTGACAGCAATCCGCCCCAGGGCGTGGTGCTGCTGGACACGGAGGAGAATTAACTCGGCTGACACCCATAACTAGCTCGGTCCAGCTTATATGAAATAGAGTTCACGATAGCTTCTCTGTTGTGGGTTCTAATGAAAGATCAAAATCTTTGGATAATATCAATCCATCCACAATAGTCTGCTTCATATTTCTATAGTCTGTAGGTGTCACCCCTTTTTGCCGCTTAAATACGCGCGAAAAATAATTGAATGACCATCCTACTGATTGCGCTATTCGTTCCACCGGGTAATTAGTGGATCTCAACAAGCTCATTGCTCGATTCAAGCGGATTTCCTGAAGGACCTGGTTGGGAGTCAGCTGAATGGCATCTCGGAAGATTCTTGTTATATAACTTTCGCTAAAATGAAAGTGCTTTGAAAGATCCTCGAGTTTAATCTCTTCAGGGTAATGATTAGTCAAATAATCAATCATAGATTTAATCTTTGAATTATCCTGTGTCTTAGCAAATAGAGGCTCTACATAAGAAAAGGGCTGACGTTCGATCCGCTCCTGGTACAAGCCCAAAAGCAGGAGCTTGAGTAACGAGTCCATAAGCAACGGACGAACCTCCCCCAGTTCACGCCCGCCGACCGTTGCAGCAGTATGCAGCTGCTGAATAATCATCAGCAGCATAGGGGCATCAATATAAAAATCTCTGCACTCAAGAACTGGACGGATAATTTCATAGAGCCCAGATTCGACCACAAATTTAATATCCAATACTGTCGAACCCTGCAAAAACACATAACCATGAGAAGTACCCTCAAATACAATGAACAAATGATTCTTCTTTAAATCAATGATTTGTCCATCATATGTCAACTGTTCAGAGCCGGACATGAAGAATTGCAGTTGACAGAACTTATGCTTGTGTTTAGCAATCTCATCACCCAGCTGATAGGACTTTCCACTGATCCAGAGAATCCGGACGTCCTTGTCTCGCATACCTTCTCCTCACTGTTCTAGATACGGCGATTGGGATAATCATAATCGGCGAATCATGTCTGAATTTGAGCCATAGCATGATTTCCAGAACAGCTGCTGTTCAACCAATCACACGTTATCACGTAAACATTGCAGTTTGCTTGGAGGAATGGTTTCATGAACACGAACACAATAGCCGCAACGGCGCAGAAAAAAGTTCGATGGCATATTCTACCCTATTTGTTCATCATTTATTTTGTGGCATTTCTTGATCGTTCCAGCATAACTTACGCCTCCATTGGCGGCATGGATGCAGATCTAGGGTTAACTGCAACCACATATGGCTTTATCGCGGGCATATTCTTCATTGGGTATTTCTTGTTTGGCATCCCGGGAAATATGATCCTCGAAAAGGTCGGTGCAAAGCGATGGATCGCCCTCATTCTCATACTATGGGGGCTAGTAACCCTGCTGACCGGGTTTGTGCAATCAGCAGTCGAACTTACAATATTGCGCTTCTTGCTTGGCGTATTCGAAGCTGCGCTTTTCCCCGGTATGACTCTGATCGTTACCTACTGGTTTGTCAGCAAAACCAGAGCTGCAGCCATCGCCCTTTTCATGATTGCGCCTCCTCTGGCGAATTCATTCGGGGCACCTGTAGCGACTGCCATAATCAGCAACATCCACCAATTCTTAAATCTATCCGGTTGGCGTTGGCTTTTTCTGATAGTCGGATTGCCGGCTGTGCTCTTGGGAATATTCACATACTGGTATCTGAATGACAAGCCACAGGATGCCAAGTGGCTGACATCTGAAGAACGCCGATGGTTAATCGACGCGTTGGACAAAGACAACCAGGAAAATTCCAAAGAGGGCGAAATCGCCGCACCATTTAAAGAGGCATTCCTAGATAGGAAGATCTGGATCGTAACCCTTATGAACTTCTTCTATGTCATGGGGTTATATGGCATCACATTCTGGCTTCCGCAGATGATCAAGTCAATTTCCTCCAGCAGCTCCACCATGACTGTGGGCTGGTTAACGGCCATACCGTATCTTCTGGGAGCAGTGGCTTTGGTCGTAAATGCCCGGTCATCAGACCGGACAGGAGAGCGCTATTACCACACCGCTTTGGGTGCAATCGTCGGGGGATTGAGCCTGCTCGCATCTGCCCTAATACCTAATCCATACTTGGCTATGGTTTTCATCTGCCTTGCTGCAATAGGTCTTTACGCTTGGTCTGGACCCTATTGGGCAATCACCACGGCCATCGATCCCCGTATCGCAGCAGTCGGTTTGGGCATTGTCAATGCTATTGGCAACTTGGGAGGATTCGTCAGCCCTTATGTAGTCGGATGGCTGAAAGATTTGACAAACTCCACAGTAAGCGGGATGTACTTCCTAGCTGCATCGCTGATCCTGGCCGGATGTCTGGTCATGCTTTTGAAACGGACCAACGCACGTTAAATAACAACCAATAAGAAAGAGGCAATATCATGGTAAGAAAAATGATTGTTCCAGAGATGGAATGGACCGACCACCACAGCGAAGGCACTCAACAAGTTGCTGTCATGGAAAAAGTAGGAGATATTGACATCAAATATGCCAAAATCCCCCATGCGAAGGATAATGAAATTCGCGTAGATGTCAAATGGGTGGGCATATGCGGCTCGGATTTGGAGGTATATAGAGGAGCTAGAACACCTGAATTTCTCTCCTACCCTATGAGGTTGGGTCATGAAGTTGCAGGGATTGTCGATGAAGTGGGCTCACATGTGGTTGGTCTTAAGGTTGGCGATCATGTTGCACTGCGGTACGTGTGGGGAGCTTTTGCCGAGTACATTACTTGTGATCCATTCTCAGCGGTGCTGCTGCCCAAAGATTTTCCTCTCATGCATGGTTCTCTGATCGAAATCACGCCGACCATACTCAACGGCATGGAACGCGCAGAAATCAGCCAAGCCAAGAACGTGTTGATTATGGGTCAAGGCGTAAGTGGATTGCAACTGACACAGGTCGCACATTTATACAGCCCAAGGAACCTTGTAGTAACCGACCTATTCGATGAAAAGCTGGCGCTTTCCAGAGAATTCGGAGCTACTCGAACGTACCGAATCCCTTCACAGGACACGCCAACCATGGACATCGTAGGCAAAGACTTCCCAGATGGCTTTGATGTCGTGATCCCAGCACTGCTGGAAGGCGACGCCATAATCGATGCCTTGGATTGCTGCGCGCAGAATGCCAAATTGATCATGTACGGAGGCATCGGGAAAACCTCGAAGACCATCGATTTCTTCAAAATGCACCGTCGCCGCGTCGACATACTGACCACAGAACCCAAACGCGACATCGACAACCATCGACTGCTACGAGAGGGAAGAGACATGGTGCTCAATGGACTAATCAACACCGAGCGAACCGTTACCAACATCTTCCCGCTTTCTCAAATTGCCCGGGCCTTCAAATTGCGGAACCATACGCAAGCTGACGTCATCCATGTCATGATTGACTGTGATGCCACTCACGACGATGGTCGATACGATGAGTAAATCAGAAGTTGCCATGCACCAGCAGGGTGTTCGTCCAGGCTGCTTTTACTGCGAACATAGTGAAATACA
Source organism: Bifidobacterium apousia (assembly GCF_007559275.1). Taxonomy (GTDB): domain Bacteria; phylum Actinomycetota; class Actinomycetes; order Actinomycetales; family Bifidobacteriaceae; genus Bombiscardovia; species Bombiscardovia apousia. The sequence goes on along the minus strand of NZ_VMHK01000001.1, from coordinate 320,632 downwards.
ACGGGCTAGGATGATTTTCATTACAAAATTATCAACATCCACCGTGTTCCTCAACAGGGATCAAACTCATCCGGGACGCTGCATCGTCGCATTGAACTGGCATGTTGACGAACTGTTTGAATTGAGAGGGAAAGAACTTACTCAATATATCCAAGAAGTCGCAGATGTCGCACGAGTTCTTAAATCCATTACCGGATGCAAAAAGATCAACTATGGCATATACGGTGATACCGTTTCCCATTTGCACTTCCATCTGGTCCCTAAGAAACCTGAAGACGACGATTGGGATGATGCTTTCATTAACAACCCACAAAACCCAATAACGGGCAAAGATGACGTTAATAACCGACTCATCAGCCAAATCCGACAGGAATTGGAGGATAGACATGAAACGCTCTGAGATTGACCACATTATCGATCGAGCTCTAGAGTTCAGCACCAATCGGGGTTTCGTTTTCCCGCGCTTTGCCTATTACACGGCAGAGGATTGGCAAAAGCTGAATAAGAATTCCCAAGAAATCATCGACAACATGCTGGGCTGGGATGTTACTGATTTCGGCGAAGGAAACTTTAGTAGACGTGGATTGGTAAGTTTCACTTTCCGCAATGGCAACTATGAGCACCCCGACCTATATCCCAAGCCTTATTGTGAGAAACTCTTCGTAATAGAAGATGGACAAGAGTTGCCCTATCACTTCCATCGAAAGAAAATGGAGGACATCATCAATAGAGGTGGAGGAACATTGGAAATCACCGTCTATAAAGCTGATGCCGACGAAAAGCTAGACAAACAGAAGTCAGTAACTTATGTCTCCGACGGAGAGCGATTCACTGTCCCCGCAGGCTCAGTAATTCAACTGCCACCCGGGCGGAGTGCCACCATGACGCAAGGAACATACCATCAATGGAAAGGAGTGCCTGGGACCGGCAGAATCCTCTTGTTCGAAGTATCATCCACCAACAACGACAAAACAGACAATCGTTTTCTGGAAGACATACCTCGACTGATTTCCGTCGAAGAAGATACACCAAGACAACATCTTCTTTTCAATGATTATGGTGAAATCAAGCTGAAAGGCTGACCGACGAATCATCGGTAAGACGGTGAAGGTGCCAGACCCTTTGAAGATCTGCCACCTTCACCGGTATGAAACTTCCTAAGTAACACCAGCTAAACACTCGCCTGCTCCAGGATCACTACCTCTCGCGGTTTCTGGCTGACATCTGTCTGACTAAACGGAAGATGATAAGCCCAGTTATGACCGCCGCAGTGGCAATGGACAGGGGAAGCACCACCGCAGATCCGGTTTTAGGCAGCGCGACTTTCAGAGCGTTCCAGTCATCACTGTTGGATTCAACAGCTTGATCGGCACAGAGCAGACGGCCATCGACCACCGCTCCGCGAGAATTCGCTCGGTCTGAGATTTTTTGGCCATTTTCCAGTTGAGGCAGGGAGGCCTGATCCTCCACCGGGCAGGGCACCAGCGGACTGCCTGTCACCCGGGCTCTGTCGGTGTGCCTACCTGATATGCCTGTCACTGTGGCATGCACATCAACAGACTGTCCGGGTCGAAGCATCAGGGTCGACCAGTTGTCAGGATAGTGGATTCCGGTCACCCGCCCCTGACCGACGACTGTCTGATCCTCCAAGTGCAGTTGCCGAGCGGGGAAAACTGCTCCGGTCCCATCGCTGGGATCGCGAGGAGAATCGTTGGTGATTCGGAAGACAATGGCGACATCGTCATGAGTCCGGAGAGCCTGCTCCGGCTGATCCCGATCACCCTTGAGCATGCCGCCAGCCTGATCGAATTTCTCGATATGCAGAGCCGGGGTCATATCGGGCGTTCTGGTCCAGACTGTGTTGGAGACCAGGGTCTTGTCCTGATAGAACTCAGTGAATCGGTTCTCATGACGTTCCACGTTCTTCAGACGCCTGCATTGCAGGTAGGCCCTCCAGCCGACCGGGCGGTCGCCTGAAGCGCTGACTAGGGCCAGATATCGCGGTGTGGCCTCCACTTTGACCAGACCTGCCGGGTCTGCCGTCATCGTGAACAAGGGCCCACCATGTATATCTGCGGACATATCCGAACCGGCCATGATCTGTCCATGATGAATGAGGATGCGCCCATTCTCGTAAAGGTCCTGGGTTGCGTAGACGGCCCAATGGCCAGTGAACTGATCCACCGTAGGATCCAGCCGATCCTCAATCCGCCAGGTTTTCACTTGCGGGTAAGCCCGTCCGGCCGGCAGCAGACTTGAGTCCAGGCGATAGAGGAAGAGCCGATCGCGGTAGATGCTGCTGCCATGTGCGCTTTTCCCGCCCACGGCGACCACCACATCCTTGGCGGGATTGAGCAACTTGACCGGATTGGTAACCACGTTGGTCGCTTTATGCAGGTCGTTGACGATCTGGGTCGCTTGGTTACGTACTACGTGACCTGATTCTGCACGGATGACCGTGTAGGGCAGGATCAGATCGTAGGTTCGGCCCAACAGCCCTTGGTCAATAGCCGGCTCTCTGAGAGGATTATGACCTCGTGCAGCAGCATAGGCAGCCAGATCAGCTGGTTGGGGATCCCCTTTGAGGGTCACGCCGGTGGCCGGAACATAGGTATCCACAGTTTTGGCAAAGGCCAGCACTACGCCGTTTTCCACCTGGATATTGAAAGCCTTGGTGTAATCGCGGCCGTCGGAGCCCAGAACTTCGATACGTTTGGAATTGATATCCAGGTGCCGAGCGTCGTAGGCATCCGTCATACCCAGCCGCCAAACAGGATAGGCGATGTCTTTGTGACGGGCGTCCAGACTAATCCGGTAGGCCCCTTGGTCGCCTATGAACAGCACCTTGCCATCGATGCTGACGCCTGGATCATGCGCGCTGACATCGCTCTTTGAGGGATGGAAGTCGGCTGGCGGATTGCTCACCTGGTTGGAGGGGGTCAATGAGTTGTTCAGTGTCAGCACCCACTGATTGCCCACCCGATGATCCGTTGGGGCCTTGGGATCGACTGTGCCCTCAAAGCGCAGGCGGATTCTGGGGTTGCCCCCGGCACGCCACTGGCTGATCCGGGTGGGGTCGGTGATGGTCACCCGCAGGCTGTGCTCCTTGTCCTTCCACTTTGTGGCGTATCCGGTCTTGGCGATGACATCGCCGCTCTGCAGATCAGTCACCTCAAGAGTCTGCTTGTCAGGCAAAAACCAGCGGTCGTAGACATCAGTCAGAATGATCGATTTGACAGGATAGGCCAGGTTGTCGGGCAGGCTCGGCTGGGTATCCAACTGATACTCCAACCGCTGGCCAGGAAAGACCACCTTGCCGTCAACGCTGGCCTGCTCCCCGCCTTGACCGGCCTCCGAGATGACATCCTTGCGTACCGGAGGCAGATATCCGCAGATGCCCGGCTCATTGGTCTGCACGCTCTGCGTATTGACTGTCTGGGAGCCTGAGTTGGTCAGCGCCGCGCCCTGGCTGCCATGGCCTTTCGGGGCCTTGCAAAAGGTCAGTTCCTGGTCAGGTGTTCCGCCCAGGTCCTTGCGAACCTTGGCTGCACCGCCGCCATTGGCAAAGCGAACCGTAAAGGGAACCAGCATGGTGACCTGCCTGGGGTCCTCCATCCCCTTGAGACCGTTCAGCCATCCGCTTTTGGCCTGTGCCCGCGCCCGGGTGCCGGTCACGCTGATCTCGAAACGGTCGGTCACATCCCTGCCCTTGTCCACAATGTCCTCGATGCTGCTGCGGCGGTAGTGCCCATCGGCATCCGCCTTGGCCTTGGCCTCGAAGATGCGAATAGCCCGAGCGCCATCCTGATCAACCAGATAGTCGGCAGCGCTCCAGTCGTCAGCCAAAGCGAAAACCTTAGGCGCTTCGATCAGATGGGCTTCAACAGTGGCGTTGACCACCGATCCCACTCTGTCGCCGTCCAGAAAGGCACGTCCGTCGCCACCAGTTTTGTTGGTCCATTGAGGGTCAACGACTGCCTTCCAGAGCCCGGTGGCGGGATCGTGCAGAATCCAGGATTTGTCGGGACTGGGCTTCCAAGTGGGAGTGCGGCGCTCAGGGGTCGACTGGTCAACCTGACGGACGCTGCCCTTCCAATGCACTTTTCCAGAGTCCAATATGACCCCAATGTCCGGCTGCTCGACGGTCACGTCCAGCTGCCATGCCCATTGATGCTCCTCGGGCAGAGCCCCGCCCTTCCAGGTGGCTGTAGCCCTATTGCCGGGCGGTCTGCTCCCATCGGCGGTGTTGAAAGTGAATTTGCTGGTCAGATCCTCACCGCTGGTCAGGTCTTTGACCTTCTGCCCGCCGATATGGTACTGCTTGCCTTGGGGATCGAAGACATCGCTGAAGGTCAACTCACGGCCGCCTCGACCGGTTCCTGTCTCGATGCGGGTGCGGTTGGCCATACCATCCGCGCTGGTGCCAGGATCCACTTTCTTATCGGGCGGGTTTGGTGGCAGATCAGCAGGTTTGGGCTCATAGTCATTGAGCATGAAGACCACCAGGGAGATGCCGTGCTCGTTGCCGGCGTACAGGTCGGCGAACTTGTCCAGGCTGTCTCCAGGCTGGTCCCAAAAAGGTTCGCCGGTACGATAGGTCACCCCTCGGTTGCTGAAGGTACGGTTGGCCACCTGGCTTCGCCAGTTGTCCATCCATATGCTATGGATGGCCATGCTGACCCCATCGAAGACCCGCTGAGAGCCGCGGTAGCCCGTGACCACACCCACGCCGGTCACCCGGCAGTGGCCCTGTCCGGATTGGTCGGCATGGGCCTCGTTGAAGCGTGCCTGGCAGTTGCCGTTGGCCTCATTCAGAGCCTGGCGTTTGACCCGAGCAGTAGTGGCATTGCCGCCATCGACAATCCCCATCGTGGAGAAGGCTCTGTCGATGCTGCCTATCTCATAGCCGCCGAAGGAGCCCTGATCGTCATCCTTGTAGGTCCAGCCCTGCCAAAACCGACCATTGCCTTCAGCACCGCCGCCGGAATGTCCTGGTCCGCCGCCAGCCATGGCGGGGGCCGCCGGGCCGACAAGGGCCGCCAGTGCAGCCAAGGCCGCCAGCAGACCCTTCCATCTGCGCTTGTTCATACTTGTCCTCACTCTTCGCCCACCCCATGAATCGAGTATGAGCGGCCGCCGAACAGGCGTGAGCGTCAGCGAAGCACTGTGGTCGAATGTGCCCCGGGACGGTTATGCTGTGTATGAGACATACCTATGCCGTCCAGACCGAAAAGGAGACAGGACAATGGCAGAGACATTCGACGTGTTGGTCGAGATCCCCCGGGGCTCCCGCAACAAGTATGAGATGGACCACGACAGCGGCCACATCAGGCTGGACCGCACCCTCTTCACCTCCATGGGCTACCCCGACGACTACGGCTACATCGACGGCACCCTGGGCGAGGACGGCGATCCCCTGGATGCCCTGGTCATGATTCCCGATTCGGTCTTCCCGGGCTGCATCGTCGAATGCCGCGCCGTGGGTCTCTACCACATGGTCGACGAGGCTGGCGGGGACGACAAGGTCCTTTGCGTGCCCGCCGACGTCCGCTTCGACGCTATCAAGGACATCGACGACGTCTCCGACTTCCACAAGCAGGAGATCAAGCACTTCTTCGAGCAGTACAAGGCCCTGGAGCCCGGCAAGGAGGTCATGCCCGGCGACTACTGGACCAACGCCGAGGCCGCTGAGACCCAGATCAAGGCTGCACGCCAGCGCCTGGCCGCCCAGCACTGACCTTTCAAGGCCGCCCAGCGGTCGCAACAACCCCGGCAAGGGCTCAATCGAGCATCCGAACCGGGGTTTTGCATGCCCAAATCCTCCCAAAAAGCGCCTGGCCGTCTACGATTGCGAATTGCGGGTGCGCGCGCAAGGGCAGGAGCGGCTATGACTTTCTATACATACCAATACCTCAAGGGCGGGCAGACCAACTGGACCATGATCAGGATCATCGTGGTCGTCGTTCTGGCCCTGGCCTTTCTCTTCTTCCTGTTCATGTACTCCCGCCACCGTTGGAACCATAAGTACAAGGATCTGTCCATCATCCTGGCCACCCTGCTTCTGCTGGCGGCGGCCATCCAGTACAGCGACTACACCAATCTGCGCACAGCCAGCCTGCAGAGCGGTCAGCTGACCACGGTCATCGACAAGTCCGCCGCCAAGCTCAAGGTCAACCCTGAGCAGATCAGCATCAACGACACCTCGCGCAACAATGACATGATCATCAAGACCCCCAAGGGCTACTACACCCTGGTATTCAACAGCTCCGGCTCCGAGTTCCTGCTGCAGCGCGCCGACCTGTACCACCCAGACATCACCGTGATCGGAGAGTGACCCATGGATATCAATTTCTACGTCAACGTGGCCCTGAAGCTGATCGTCGGACTGCTCTTCATCACCCTGCTCATCAATGTGACCGGCAAGGGGAATCTGGCGCCCACCTCGCCCATGGACCAGCTGCAGAACTACGTCCTGGGCGGCATCATCGGCGGGGTCATCTACAGCGATAGCATCTCCATGGCCCAGTACATCGTCATTCTGCTGATATGGGCGGCGCTGATCCTCATCACCCGATATGCCAAGACCCATATCCACACGGTAGGCAAGTACATCGACGGCGAACCGGTCACCATCATCAAGAACGGCAAGCTGCTGGTACAAAATTGTCTCAAGGTCAACCTGACGGCCAAGGAGGTGGACTTCAAGCTGCGCACCAAGGGCATCAACGACATCCGCGATGTCAAACGGGGCATCGTCGAGCAGAACGGCAGCCTGACCATCATCTCCGAGGGTGACAAGGACGTGCGCTATCCGGTGGTCATGGACGGACGGGTCAATCCGGACGTGCTGGATACCATGGGACGGGACGAGGACTGGCTCAACGAGCAACTGGCCAAGCAGGGCATAGACAAGGTCAGCGATGTATACATGGCGCGCTTCCAGAACGGTGAGTTCTATGCCGTCACCTACCAGGATCAGTAGTACTCGAAAACTGACTACAGAATTCGCGAATCACTCGACATTCAGGTGTCATAAGCAATTGTTGCAATGTACACTGTAGTGTACACTTTCTTGTGGGGAATGGGACGCATCTTCTCGAAATAAGAGGGGAAAGCGACACCATGCCCTTATCCATCATTGAGGTACTGGAGACTGAGGAATTCAGCCGGTGGATTGATGAATTGAAAGACACTCAGTCGGCAGCCCGCATCCTACACCGATGGGAACAAGTAAAACGATCCGGACACCTTTTAGGCGACTGGAAGACTGTGGGAGAAGGCATATTTGAAATGCGTTTTCACAATGGTCCGGGTTACCGCACCTACTTCGGACTGAAGAACAAACAGGTCGTGTTGCTGCTTTGCGGCGGCAGCAAGACTCACCAGAAGAGGGACATAGACCGGGCAAAACATCTGTGGAAGTCATATCTCGAGAGCTGACAGCATCCAGATGGGCAACAAACGGACCATATTAAGGACAGAGTCGTGATGACGTTGAAGATCAGGGAATTCCATGCAGGCGACCATATACATACCGAACAAACAGCCGTCCGCTACCTGCAGGTTGCCATGGAGGAGGCCGACAAGGCCGAAACCTCTCGGCAAGGGGCTGCAATCATCGCAGATGCACTCGGCGAGGTGGCGCGAGCACAGAGGCATATGAGCGCCATCGCCTCTGATGCCGACCGATCCCGGTCGGGCATCTACAAGGCCCTGAGCAATCAGGGGGATCCGGCGCTGAGCACGGTCATCAGCGCCGTCCATGCGGCAGGGGGCAGTCTGACTGTGACCGTGGCTCACTAAGGGGCCGATCGGACAGCCTGTCATGCTTGATTATCACAGCGCTGACAGGTAAAATCTATGTCCATATTGTTATGGCGTAGCATGTGAACGGCATTCAACGAATTCAAAGCCGACACCAATCGGCAGTTCCGCGCTCGACGCTCCCGAGGCGTAGGCGGGTTTGAGGAGACCTGGTCGAGGCCCATCCCACCGGGGATGAACCCTTTCAAGGAATGCCGTGTTTTTGAGATTGTTGTTTATCGCTTTAGGTGTATCTTCTGATGCCTTCGCTGTCTCCATCAGCAAGGGGCTGTCCGTGGACCGACTGCGGGCGCGCCATCATTGGCTGGTCGGACTTTGGTTCGGCGGATTCCAGACTCTGCTGCCCTTGCTAGGGTACTTCGCCGCCTCCATGCTGCAGGACTCTTTGGCCGCCGTGGATCACTGGATTATCTTCGGCATCCTTTCAGCCATCGGGGTCAACATGATCCGCGAGGGCGTCTACGGCGAGGAGGAGGGAGCGAACGGCGAGGAGAGCTTCTCCTGGCGGCAGATGCTCCCCGCAGCCATCGCCACCAGCATCGACTCATTCGGCGTGGGGGCAGGCCTGGCCCTGCTGGGCATCAACATCTGGCTGTCCGCACTGGTCATTGGGCTGGTGACGGCTGCAGCCTCCATTCTGGGGCTGCGCATCGGATACGCTGTCGGGTCACGCTGGCGCAAACCTTCCAGAATCGCCGGCGGCATCATTCTGATCGTCATGGGCATCCAGATCCTTCTGGATCACCTGATGAATGCCTGACTCAGAACGTCGTCTGCACGACCACGACAGCCAGAACCACGATGGACCCGGCCAGAAGAACCGACATCAGCGCCAGACCAAGGGCCCCACGCCGATCAGCTGCCTCCTGGGCCCAGCGATAGCCCGAGGTCATGAGCCCGACCAGCAGCAGCAAGGCCACAAGCACCACCAGGATCAGCATCAGGTCAGGATGCAGGCCTCTGACCAGCTCCGGCAGGAAGACCCACCCCGAGGCGGCGACGGCGGTCACCCCGTCCATGGCGGTTGCAGCAATGCCGCGGATGACCATCCGCCTGTCCCGACGCAGCATCTGCCGAGCAAACATAAACACGGCCAGGAGGGCCAGCAGGAATGCCGCAGTCGACAGCCAGGCCCAGAGGGCACCAGCCCCCTGCACCACCAGGGCCGGCACCAGAGCGACCAAGGTCAACAGACCGAACATGGCTCGGTCAGGGCCAGGTCGGATGCCTTTGCCCACCAGGGGCCAGGCGGCCAACAGGGCCAATGCCAGCACCAGGACCAGGACGGTCTGCACCCATCGAGCGACCCGGGGTCCGGCCAGCAAGCCCGTCGCCAGGCCCGGCACAATCAGGGCCGCCAAGGCCAGCAGCTGCGTCAGGGCGGGCGCGCGCCCATCCTGGGTTTCTTTTCCGGTCTGCGCCATGGGTCCTCCTGCCTGTCCCCGTCGGGGAGCCATACGTCACATCCTAGGGCAAGGCCATCCTGTGAACTCGGAGCCTCTGTGACGGGCCGATTGTACAATGATGACGACTGTTCAACGAATCCACCCCCGCTATGGACGAACGGACAGGGAAGAAGGTACCCCCGTGACGGATCTGACCTTGATGACCTGCGCCGAGGACCCGGCATCGGTTCTGCCAGCCTTGGCCCTGCTCTCCCATCGGGTGCGCGTCCTGCCCCTGGATGCCGCCTCCCTGGTAAGAATGCCCGAGGACACCGTGTTGCTGATCGACGCCAGCGACGACCTGGCCGAGGCCAAGACCCTCTGCAACCTGACCCGGGCCTCGGGCCTGTCCACGCCCATCATCCTGATTCTGAGCGAGGGCGGCTTCACCGTGGTCAATGCCAGCTGGGGTGTGGCTGATGTGATCATTCAGTCCGCATCGCCCGCCGAGGTCGAGGCCCGGCTGCGCTTGGTCTGTCAGCGCGTGACACCGGCACGCAAGCCCGATGCTCAGCCAGAAGAGGCGGAGGAGCAGGTGCCTACCGGCCAGGTCCGCTCGGGTGACCTGGTTGTGGATACCGAAAGCTACACGGCCCGAATCCACGGCCGTCCCATCAACCTGGCCTACAAGGAGTTCGAGCTGCTCAAATATCTGGTCCAGCATCCAGGCAGGGTCTTCACCAGGGCCCAGCTCCTCCAGGAGGTCTGGGGCTATGACTACTACGGCGGCACCAGGACAGTGGATGTACACGTGCGGCGGCTCAGGGCCAAGCTGGGCAGCGAGTACGAGCATCTGATCGGCACGGTCCGCAATGTGGGATACCGGTTCGACCCGCCCTCATCGGCACGAACGGCCCAAGCCCCCAAGGCCACGACAGATGCAGGAAGCGGACCGGACACCGCCGGGCACAATGACAACCAGTCCGAACAATCCAAAGATGCCAAGAAGAAGAAAACCGATCATAGTGACTGATGCATCATCCAATCAACAGCACCGCCAAGGCAGGGAGAGCAAGGCCCGGCGCCTGACCCGCATGCACGAGGAGTACCGCATCCTCTGCCAGGTCTTTCCCGAGGCGGTCTGCGCCCTGCACTTCCGCAACCCCTTCGAACTGCTGGTGGCCACGGTCCTAAGCGCCCAGACCACCGACAAGCGGGTCAACTCGGTGACCCCCGAACTCTTCGAGCGCTATCCAGACCCTGCGGCCATGGCCCAGGCCCAGCCGGCCGAGCTGGAGGCCATCATCCACCCAGTGGGTTTCTACCATGCCAAGGCCCGCCACCTCTTGGGGCTCTCCCTGATGCTGACTGAGGACTATGGCGGCAAAGTTCCCCAGACCATGGAGGAGCTGACCAGCCTGCCCGGCGTGGGGCGCAAGACCGCCAACGTGGTCCTGGGCAACGCCTTCAACATCCCCGGATTCCCGGTGGACACCCACGTCACCCGGGTCACCGGCCGCCTGCGCTGGCGGACCGACTGGCGCAGCACCCACCCCGATCCGGTGAAGATCGAGCACGAAATCTGCGACTGCTTCCCGCCCGAGGACTGGACCAATCTGTCGCACAGGCTGATTCTGCACGGCCGGGCCACCTGCCACGCCCGCAAGCCCGACTGCCTGCACTGCCCACTGGCCGAGACATGTCCCAGCGCCGAGCTCCTGGCCGGACCGGCCTCTCGATAGAATCAAAACCATGGCACGCGGCAGACACAGAGGAATCAGCTCCGGAATCATCTTCATCCTGGTACTGGCGGTCCTGACCGCGGGCACCTACATGGCCTGGCCATTGTTGACTGGCCGAGGAGGCTGGCGGCTGCCCTGGAACCTTGGAGGTTCGGACCAGGTAGTGCGCATCCGGGCCCGGCAGGCCCCAGTCTCCCTGGACATCCGCACTGAGCCCGGCCGGGCCACTGACCAGGCCCTGATGGGCAACGTCTACCAGACCCTGACCAGGCCCGACGCCCAAGGTCGGCCTACTCCTGGACTGGCCCAGAGCTGGGAGGTCTCCGCCGATGGGCTGCTCTACACCTTTCATCTGCGCAGCGACGCCCGCTTCGCCGACGGGCGCCAGCTGACCTCAGAGGATGCCCTCTGGTCCCTGCGCCAAATCATCGACCACCGGTATCAGGGCCACCAGGACCTGGATGGCCTGGCCAAGGTCACCAACCCGGATGATGCCACCCTGGTGATCAGACTGAAGAGCCCAAACGCCCTCTTGCTGAACGCTCTGAGCGGTCGGGCCGGCATTGTCTACGATCGCCAGGCCCGCGTCAACTACTCCACCCAATCGGCCGGATCAGGCCCATACCAAGTGGATGACTGGCAACCGGGAGCCAGCCTGACCCTGACCACCAACAAGTCCTACCGAGGCCCGGACAAGGCCGCCATCCACAAGGTCATCTTCAGCTATGCCGGCAGCCCCGAGCAGACCGTCAAGGATCTGAACCAGGGGCGTCTGGACGCTGTAGTGGACATGGATCCGGCTACCGCCAAGCAGGCTGGCAAGGCTCCGACAGCAACACCCAGCACGAACAATGTGGTCCTGGCTTTCAACAACGAGGCATCCAGCCTGCTGTCCGACCAACATATGCGCGAGGCTGTCCGCTATGCCCTGGACCGCCAGGCACTGGCCGATCTGGAAGGCGGCGGAGCCAAGGCCTTGGGCGGACCGCTCAACCCGCTCAGCCCAGGCTACGATCCCGGTCTGCAGGCCTTCCCATTCGACCGTGTCCAAGCGGCTCGTCGAGCCTCCTACTATGCCCAGTCCTACTATCACGGCGGCCTGCGCCTGGTCTATCCCCAGGAATTCGGCAGCCAGGTGGGCGATCTGATCAGCACGCAGCTGAAGGCGGTGGGTATCCCCACCCAGGTCTCCATGGTGGATCAGGCTGCATTCCGCGACCAGGTGCTCACCCGTCACGACTACGACATGGCCCTGCTGGTCATGGACAATGACGACATCGGCCGCTTCGCCGACCCCAACTCCACCATGCTCTTCGACAACACCGAAGTCCAGGAATCCTGGAAGCAGGTCAAGGCCAGCACCGACCAGAACACCTATGCCCAGCGGCTGCGAGCCTTCGCCCAACAGGTCAGCGACCTCTCCCCCAGCGACTGGCTTTATGAGCGCACGCCCTTGGTCCTGAGCACTCCCCGTCTCCAGGGCATGCCCGGCTACCTGACGGATCGCTACCTGCCCCTGTGGAACCTGCACATCAAGGGGTGAGGAGACGGGGGCCCCTTGTCATCATTCGTCCATAAAATGCTGGTATGTCTGCTGAACACCAAGGAATCGTCAATGCCCATCTGACCCCCCTGCCTGACAGGGTGGGCGTGGATGGCCTGGAGGAAAAGTGGTGCCGCGACTGGGATGAGTCCGGCGTCTACCGCTTCCGCAACACCCGCGAGCGCTCCGGCGTCTACTCCATCGACACCCCGCCGCCCACCGTCTCGGGGCATTTGCATGTGGGGCACGTCTTCTCATACACCCACACCGACGTGATCGCCCGGTTCAAGCGGATGCAGGGCTACGACGTCTTCTACCCCATGGGCTGGGACGACAACGGCCTGCCTACCGAGCGGCGGGTCCAGAACTACTACGGGGTTCGCGTGGACACCTCGCTCAAGTACGATCCGAACTTCAAGCCCCCCTTCCACGGAACCAAGGGCAAGAAGATCAGCGCCAAGGATCAGGTGCCCGTCTCCCGCCAGAACTTCATCGAACTGTGCGAGGAACTGACCGCCGAGGACGAGAAGCTCTTCGAGCAGCTCTGGCGGTCGCTGGGCCTGTCAGTGGACTGGTCGCAGACCTATCACACCATCGGCGAGCATCCCCGCCGGGTGGCGCAGAAGGCTTTCCTGCGGAATCTGGCCCGGGGCGAGGCCTACCAGAAGGAGGCCCCCGGGCTCTGGGACGTGACCTTCCAGACCGCCGTGGCCCAGGCCGAGCTGGAGTCGCGCGAGTACGACGGCTTCTACCACCGGGTGGCCTTCCGGTTTGCGGACGGCACGCCGATATACATCGAGACCACCAGGCCTGAGCTGTTGGCGGCCTGCGGCGCCCTGATCGCCCACCCGGACGACAAGCGCTACCAGAAGTACTTCGGTCAGAAGGTCTACTCCCCCCTGTTCAAGGTAGAAGTCCCCATCCTGGCCCATCCCGCCGCCGAGATGGACAAGGGCGCCGGCATCGCCATGTGCTGCACCTTCGGCGACGTGACCGACGTGCAGTGGTGGCGGGATCTTAACCTGCCCACCAGATCCATCATCCAGCGCAACGGACGAATCGTCATGGACGTGCCGGATTGGATCACCGATGAGGGCGGACGGCGCATCTTCGAGCAGACCGAGGGCAAGACCACCTTCTCAGCCCGCAAGATCATCGTGGACGCCCTGCGCGAATCCGGCGACCTGGACGGCGAGCCCAAGCCCACCAAGCGCATGACCAACTTCTATGAGAAGGGCGACAAGCCCCTGGAGATCGTCACCTCCCGCCAGTGGTACCTGCGCAACGGCGGCACCGACCAGAAACTGAACCAGGAGCTGCTGGAGCGCGGCAAGGAGCTCCACTTCCACCCGGACTTCATGCGGGTGCGCTACAACAACTGGGTCGAGGGCCTGAACGGCGACTGGCTGATCTCCCGGCAGCGCTTCTTCGGAGTCCCCTTCCCACTTTGGTACCCGGTCAAGGAGAACGGCGAGACCGACTACGCCCATCCCATCACCCCGGCCGAGGACAGGCTTCCCATCGACCCCAGCAGCGATGTGCCCGAGGGCTTCGAGGAATCCCAGCGCGACCAGCCCGGCGGCTTCACGGCCGAGAAGGACATCATGGACACCTGGGCCACCAGCTCCCTGACCCCCCAGATCGTAACCCACTGGGCCGAACCAGGCGAGCAGGATCAGGCCCTCTTCAAGGCCACCTTCCCCATGGACCTGCGTCCCCAGGGACAGGACATCATTCGTACCTGGCTCTTCAGCTCCATGGACCGCGCTCATCTGGAGAACGGTTGCCTGCCCTGGAGCGACACCACTCTGTCGGGCTGGATCCTGGATCCGGACCACAAGAAGATGAGCAAGTCCAAGGGCAATGTGGTGGTGCCGGACGAACCCATCAAGAAGTATGGCGCCGATGCTGTGCGCTACTGGGCATCCTGCGCCCGGTTGGGCCTGGATGCCACCTACGATGAGGGGCAGATGAAAATCGGCCGTCGCCTGGCTGTTAAGCTCCTCAACGCTGTCAAGTTCGCCCTGGCCATCGGGCGGGAGGATGAGAACCATAAGGTCACCCAGGCAGCGGAGGCGACCTGGAACCCCGCTGACGTCACAGTCCCGCTGGACCGGGCAGTCCTGGCCGGCCTTGCCCAAGTGATCGACCAGGCCACCAAGGCCCTGGAATCCTACGAGCACTCCAAGGCCCTGGAGGTGACTGAATCCTTCTTCTGGGACTTCTGCGACAACTACATCGAACTGGCCAAGAACCGGGCCTACGGAACTGCGGATGCCACCGGCAGGACCCCTGGCGAAGCCCAGGTGCTCAGCGCCCGCACAACCCTGGGACTGGTTCTTGACGCTCTCGACCGTCTCCTGGCCCCCTTCCTGCCCTTCGCCACCGAAGAAGCATGGCAGTGGATGCACCAGGGAGACGGATCGGTTCACCGGGCCTCCTGGCCACGTCCAGAATCCTACCGGGCAGCTGCCCAGGGACAGGATCCCGCTCTTCTGGCCTGGGCAGGCACGGCCTTGGCTTCACTGCGGCGGATCAAGTCCGAGGCCAAGGTCTCCATGAAGACCCCCATCCTCTCCGCCTCCTTGAGCGTGGCGCCGGAGGGTCTGAAAGCCGTCAAGGCCGCCCTGGACGACATAGCCGAAGCGGGCAGGGTCACCGGAGATCTGAATCTGGTCGAGGAGACCACCCAGCCCGAGACCGAGGGAGCCGGCGAGGATGAAGCGGGCATCCGAGTGACAGCCAGCCAGCTGGGCGAGCCCCCGGCCAAGAAGCCTCGCAAGTAGGCTCCACAATTCCCCAATACAACCGAGGCGGTTCGGCCATAGGCACCGCCTCGGTTTTCTTATCCGTGTCACTGGTGACAATGACAATCTGCAATGCCAGTCAAACCATCGTCGTTCATGCAAAAAGTACAGCTTCCATAATCAACAGCATGCCTCTTGCAGTGAATTTGCCCTGCAACACCCTGACCACAACACTCTAAACCGCACAAAGATTGCAATGCTACAGTAAAAGTTATAGAGGGACTTTATTTTAGTGTGCGTCGACGCAGATTTTGGGGCCACGACCTGGGGAATCGGCACGCTTGGGGAGGAAGAGTCGAATGGGGAATGCTCATGGCATCCGCAGACTGGTGACGTTGACAGCCATGATTGGGCTGGCGCTGATCGGAGCATCAACAGGCGCATACGCAACCACCGGCGACATGACACCTGCATCTGCCACAGAATCGCCCTCGCCCAATCCTGACAGCAGCGCAAGTCCATTGCTCCGGGCAGGCAGTGAGGCACAGGCTCGAGCCGCTGCCCCGACCGCCTCACCGTCACCGTTGGCCAGTAACAATCCTTCACCATTCAAGGCCGTCCAACCATTCAACAGCAAAAGGGCGGACAGACCGTTCAGGGACAGCTCACCGAGAGACAAGTCACCCCAGACCAGGGATTCATCCTCATATACCCTCACTTTCGAGCCTGACGGGGGCTCGCTGGCGTCCGGCTCACCGGCCCTGAGCCAGACAGTGACCTCAGGTCATCTGGCATCCCCACCTGCCGTCAACAAATCTGGCTACCTGTTTGATGGATGGTTCCTCAAAGGCTCCGATGTGGCCTATGACTTCGGCAAGCCGGTCACCAGCACGCAGTCGCTGACGGCCCGTTGGTCGTCGGTCAACGACGCCCAGTGGACGACAGCCGACGTCAGCGGTGGCGACACCGGGGGTTCGGCAATCACCCTGACTCCCCCCAAGCCCAGAGGAGTGAGATTTGCACAGGTCAGCGCCGGACACGATCACACCCTGGCCGTAGGCTCGGACGGCCACGTCTACGCCTGGGGAGACAACAGCAGGGGTGAGCTCGGCGACGACACCACAATCAACAGAAACACGCCGGTTCGGATCACCGAAAATGACGCTATCAAGGGAAAGACCTTCGTATCCGTCAGCGCGGGAACCACATTCTCCATGGCCCTAGCCTCGGACGGCACCGTCTACACCTGGGGCGACAACAGTCGCGGCGAACTCGGCAACGGATCCACCACGAATTCTTCAGTACCGGTAAAGGCGAATCTCAACGCCACCATCACCGCCATCAGCGCCGGATACTGGCATGCCATGGCCCTGTCCTCGAGCGGGACGATCTACACATGGGGAGACAACGAATACGGCCAGCTCGGCAACGGGCACACGGGTGTCAACGTCAACGCTTCACCAGCAGCGGTCTCTTCATCCGGCGTCACCTTCACCACCATCAGCGCCGGATACGATTTTCAAACGGCGCTGGACAGCCAAGGACATGCCTACGCCTGGGGACGCAACCAGGGCGGCCAGCTCAGCATCGGCACCATGGACGGCACCAGCAGTGGTTCCAATGTCTACACTCCATCGCGCATTTACGGCGACTCGACCGGCAACCCAGACAGCACAGTCTACACCGACATCGATGCAGGGTACCTGCACGTCCTTGCACTGAGCAATACAGGCAAGGTGTACTACTGGGGTTATCCCCTGACCAAGGGCAATGACGCCAATGCCGACAGCGTCCACTCCTTCTATCCCAGCCTGGTAAGTCTGCCCTCAGGAGCGGCGACGCCTGTTTCAGTGAGCGCCGGGGACTACTCCTCTGCGGTGGTCGATTCTGCGGGCAGCCTGTACATGTTCGGCAGCAATTCCAGCGGCCAGCTGGGCGACGGCACCACAAGCCCCAAATCAACTATGACCAAGGTGAGCCTGACAGGTGTCACGGTCAGCGAGTTCGATGTCTGCCGGCACAGTCTGGCCATCGGCTCGGATGGGCTCCCCTACAGCTGGGGAGAAGCGAAAAGCGGCAAGCTGGGACAGGGCAGCAAGGGACCTCAAAGCGGCTCGCAGCCCAAGCCTGCAGCGATCAGCCCACCCCAGATAGATCTGGCCAAGGTAACCTTCGGCAGGACGGATGTAGCCAAGACCGACAGCAACAGCCCAATCAGCCGAACCTCCGCAGGCGACGACACCTGGAGCGCCAATACCCCATGGACGATCGCGACCCCCCACCACACCTACGGAACCACCGAGATCAGGATCAACGATGGTCAATGGTCCCTTGGCGGCGCAGCACAGCAGGGGCAGAGCATCGCCAACTATACCTTCACGCCCACTGCTAAGAAGGTCACCTTTGATTCGGACGGGGGTTCATCTGTCTCAGACCAGTCCGTCATCGCAGGCAAGCAGGCCTCACCTCCCACCGTCACCAAGGCAGGCTTCCTGTTCGACGGCTGGTTCATCAAGGAAGCCGACGGCAGCTCCAATGTGGCCTACGACTTCAGCAGCCCGGTCACCGAACCACTGAATCTGAAAGCGCATTGGTCTTCGTCAGACATGAAATGGAAAACCTCGGATGCCCTCCATGGCGACGACACCGGGGGCTCCAAAATCACCCTGACTCCCCCCAAGCCCAGAGCAGTGAGATTTGCCCAGGCCAGCAGCGGGCGCTACCACACCCTGGCTGTGGGTTCTGACGGTCACGTCTACGCCTGGGGGAATCAGGCCAGCGGCGGACTGGGAAACAGCAAAGACTCAGGCACGGCAACAACGCCGGTGCGGATCACCGAAAATGATGCCATAAGGGGAAAGATCTTCATAGCCGTCAGCGCCGGCGACGCTTATTCCATGGCCTTGGCCTCGGACGGCACCGTCTATACCTGGGGCAGCAATGGCAAGGGACAGCTCGGCAACGGCACTACCGGAAACTATTCCACAGAACCAGTAAAGGCACAGACCGGCAATGCCAAAATCACCGCCATCAGCGCGGGACGGGCATACGCCATGGCCCTGGCCTCGGACGGTACAGTCTACACCTGGGGCAACAACGGCAAGGGACAGCTCGGCAACGGCAGCTCAGACGGTGGCAGCCATCCCTCCCCCACCAAGGTCACGGCGCTGTCCAACATCACCGCCATCAGCGCAGGGTTCACCACAGGCACGGCCCTGGACAGTCAAGGCCACGCCTGGGCCTGGGGCGAGAACAGCAAGGGACAGCTCGGCAACGGCGCCCTTGGTGACAATCCGACGCCGACACGCGTCCAAGACCTGGACACCGGACAGCCTGATGCCCGGTTCTATATCGCCATCAGCGCGGGCTACCAGCACGTGCTGGCGCTGGATACGGATCATGACCTCTATGGATGGGGTTCCGGCACCGCCATCGGCTCCACTACCGATACCAATGTCAGCACGAAAGGATCCACTAAGATCAGCTTCGGAGACGAGACTGTCAACATCACCGCCATCAGTGCAGGCGACGATGGATCCGAAGCCATAGACACCAACGGAAGAATCTACACCTGGGGCAATCAGGGTTACGGCCAGCTAGGCAACGGCAATAGTGATGCATGGCAGACCAATCCGAAAGCCATCACTCTGGCCCAATCGGTGAAGGCCTGCGCGGTAGCCACCTCCGGCCATCACCAGACGGCCATCGGGTCTGACGGATTGCTCTACACCTGGGGATACAACTACTACAACCAGCTGGGACAAAGCGTATCGGCATTAAGACCCGGCGCCACACAGCCGCCGCAGATCACCCTGGCCAAGGTCGTCTTCGGCACCATGGCCAGCAGCACCGAGCCAGCCACGAATCTGACCCAGACAGGCAAAGACACCTGGGATGAAAACCGGGATTGGACCTTCGTCACGCCCGCGTACCCATACGGCCCATCCAGTTTCACCATCACATGGACTATCGCCGACGACTCCGGAGACTCAAAGCAGACACAGCAGTTCGACTACACCTTCGATCCGACCGAGAAGCGCATAACGCTTGACCCCCAGGGAGGTACTGGAGCTGCATGGACAAGCAAGGACATCATGGAAGGCGAATTGGTACCGCGACAGACCCTGACCAAGACAGGCTTCCTGTTCGACGGTTGGTTCGTCAAAGCGGCTGACGGCAGCTCCAATGTGGCCTACGATTTCGGCAAGCCGGTCACGGACCCGTTGACCCTGGTCGCGCACTGGACGCCTTCGGCTCCAATGACCGTCGACCCAACCGTCAGTCCGTCCACTGGCGGATACCAGGTCACCATCACTCCGCCCTCGCAGCGTGGCATCCGCTTCGCCCAGGTCAGTACAGGCAAAAACCATACCCTGGCCGTCGGCAGCGACGGGAATGCCTACGCCTGGGGAAACAACAGCACGGGCCAACTCGGCAACGGCAGCAAGGACGGCAGCAAGACGCCCGTCCAAGTGAAGAAGCCCGAGGGAATTGGCGACAAGGACAACTTCTCCTACATCCAAGTCAGCGCAGGATATGGGTTCTCGTTGGCCCTCGGCAGTGACGGCAACGCCTACGCCTGGGGAGACAACAGCAGGGGACAGCTCGGCAAGGGCACCGCAGGCGGCACCGATACGATACCCGTCCAAGTGAAGAAGCCCTCCGGTGCAGGTACTGACTTCGCCTACACCCAGGTAAGCGCAGGCGGCTATCATTCCCTGGCCGTCGGTAAGGATCATCAGGCCTATGCCTGGGGGGACAGGAGCAACGGCGGACAGGTGGGCGACGGGAACACGACCGGGAACGCCCCTGCTCCTGTAGCCGTCAACGCAAGCGCCACCAGTCCTGGATTCCAGGCCAGACAGGTCAGCGCTGGATATCAGCACTCTCTGATCATCGGTATAAGCGGGCAAACCTACGCATGGGGATACGGCGCCAGCGGCAGACTGGGCAACAATGCCAAAGCCTCACAGGCCACTCCTGTGTCGGTATCGTCACCCGTGCAGTACGAGGACGGATCAATAGGATTCTTCGCCACCCAGGTCAGCGCGGGAGGCTCGCACTCCCTGGCCATTGGCAGAGACGGCAAAGCCTACGCCTGGGGTGCGAATACCGACGGGCGACTGGGCACCGGAGACACCAATGATGCCGCAATACCAACCCTGGTGGCCGATCCCGACGGAGGCAGCGATGGATTCGAACCCACCGAGATCAGCGCCGGAGGATGGTTCTGCGCAGGAATCGACAACAAAGGGAGGATATACACCTGGGGAAACAACGGTCAAAACGCCCTGGGCAATGTCTCCATCACGGGATCCATCAGCGCATCCCCCGTTCTGGTGAGCAAAGACGGCAGCACCACACAGATCAGTGCAGGCGAGCGCCAAGTCCTGGTCATCGACTCCAACGACATGGCCTATGGCTGGGGCGACAACAGCAGCAGACAGCTAGGAACCAATTTGGACAACACTTCCGTCAAGGCAGCCACCTTGGTCTGCCCGCCGCAATTGACCATCAGCTCGGTCACAGTCGGCACGGATCCGGATACTGCCGCAGTTCTTGAACTGACCCGGAGCGGCACAGCCGACGCATGGGGATCATGGAATACCTGGACCTTCTATACCCCAGCCTTCAAGGCGGGCCGGACAACAGTCAACATCACCTGGAATGTGGGCCAAGGCAACCCTCAAACCGAGAATCTGCCCTTTACCTACAGGGATATTCTGCCCCTGACCGGTAGCCAGGGTCTGCTCATCGTGCTGCTTGTCGGACTTTTCATAACGGTGACTGTCCTGGCAGCAAGACAGCATTACTTGGAAATGGCCCGCCAGACTCTAGCCAGCACTCGCTGATACTTTGTGGCCGACGGCATAGGAATTGATCCGAGCCGTCGGCCATGACCATACGATGGATTTCCTCAGTGTGAGTTGGCCTGATCGGCCAGCCGTTCGTGGTCGCGCTTGGCGGCATCGGCCACCAGATGCAGATAGGCCTCAGCCAGATCCGGGTCCAGCCCGTAATCATCAGCCTTGTCTCGCAAGGCAGCTATTTGTGCGCTCTCCCGGCGCATATCCGCCGAGGCGAATCCTGCCTGAGCCTTGAGCAGCCCGATGCGGTGGGTCACCCTGAACCGTTCGGCCAGCATGGCGACAACGGCGGCATCGATGGTGTCCACATCGGCACGCAATTCCTCCACCTGTCGGGCGGCCTGGGCCTGTGGACCCCCGCTCTGCACCTGGTCATCGATTACTGTTTCCATCTTCGCATCGCTCATAAAATACCAGTCTAATCAAGCGCCTTAGGCGACTACGACAAGCCCTGCCACCACTGTGACACTGGTGTTATTGTAGTGGATGGGATTATTAACTCTTGGGGAGAGAGTCTCGTTCGTCTACACCTGCCTATACAAGTGCCGGACGCATGGGGGAGGATGCCTTCACATGAAGATGGTACGTAGTCGTCGCGTCACACTGCTCATCAGCCTCTGCTGCGTCTTGGTTGTCTGCAGCATGCTTGGTCTGCAATTCGGTCAAGCAGCGCCGGAGTCCAATGAGACCGCAGTCGCGACTCAGGGAACTGGAGCAATTGGCACTGGAACCAATACTCCCGGACAGATTCCTTCGGTTTCCCCCGGTCCCTCATCATCGCCGTCGGGCATGCCCACCCTGTCCAGTGGCTCTGGTGCAGCGGCAACAGGACAATCAGCGCCTGCCGCCAGCACATCGCCCACCTCTCCGTCCTCGCCTTCGCCCGGCACAGCAGGTTCCTCGGAACCGACCTCAACCGCCTCTTCCCCATCGAATGCCACCAGCCACACAGTCACTTTCGACTACAACATGCAGTCTGCAACTCCGACCACCTCGACTGTGGCTGATGGCGCCCAGGTTGCGCGCCCCAGTCCTGAACCCACCCGCCGAGGATTCGTTCTCGAAGGATGGTTCGCAGGCAAGGTAGCCTATGACTTCTCCGCACCTGTGCATGCGAACCTAACCCTGAAAGCCAAGTGGGCCCGCGCCGACCAGACCTGGACCATGCAACCGCAAGAGGGACCAGAATCAGGAGGCACCGGAGTGACCCTTACCCCGCCTCCACCCTCCGGTGTCCGTTTCAGCCAGGTTAGTGCAGGCACCCGGTTCTCGCTGGCTTTGGGATCGGATGGCAACGTCTACGCCTGGGGCTTTAACCGTGCTGGTCAGCTAGGTGATGGCACTATTGTCAACAGGTCGACGCCCATAAGGGTGCCCCGGCCCGAAGAAGCCCGCAATGACAAGGATTTTCGGTTTGTCAGTGTCAACGCTGGCCGGTTCTTCAGCATGGCCCTGGACAACCATGGCACCCTCTGGTCCTGGGGGTACAACTATCTGAAGACCTTGGGCAACCCGAATGTGGCTGACAGCGGCATGCATAACTATTCGGAACACCTGGTCAAGGTGATGCTGCCTGAAGGAGTGCCGGCCGGATTCACCTACAAGGCCGTCACCGGTAGTCACAATCACACCCTGGCCATAGGATCGGATGGCAACGTCTATGGCTGGGGAACCTGCAGTGAAGGAGAAACCGGCCGCCATAAGTGCGACGGCATATGCGACTCCACGCCCAGCCTCATCCAGGGATTCGATAAGAACCACAAAATCATAGCTGTGCAGGCAGGAATGAACTACTCAACAGCTCTGGACGACGCTGGCACGGTATGGTCATGGGGAAGCAACCTTTACCACCAGTTGGATCCATCCGCCGGCGCGGTCGTAGGAAACTATACGCCGATCAAGATCCACGGCCTTGACAAGGTCCATGTGGTGGCCATCGCAGACGGCTTTGAGAACACCCTGGCCCTGGATGACCAGGGAAAAGTCTGGACCTGGGGAATGAACGAAAACGGCCAGATCGGCAACGGGTCAAGCGCCAGCAAGACCGAGGTGTTCAAAGACCCCGTTCAGGTCAGCTTCCCCCAAGGGACCAGAATTACCGCCATCGCTGGTGGCCACCATTACGGTTCCAATCACGCCATAGCTCTGGATTCAGATGGCAATATCTGGGCCTGGGGCGACAACAGCTACGGACAAATGGGCGACGGCAAGACCTCTGCAGCAGACAGCCCCCAGACCACTCCGGAACGCTTGGAAGATCCAAAGCTTGCCGGTCGGCACTGGATCAGCATCAGCGCTGGCGAAGATTTTAACCTGGCTATCGGCGACGACGGCCAGACCTATAGCTGGGGACGTGACGACGAGGGTCAGCTGGGTCAGGGTACCAGCGGCGATGGCGCCCATAACCGGCCCTCTGCGGTCGCCTTCCCCTGGCCGGCGAAACTGACCGGAATCAAATTCGACACTACGGATATCACCACCGGAATGCAGGCGCAAAAGAACGGGACCTGGACGGCTAGCACCCCGCCGCACGCCCCAGGGCTGGTGGATGTGGCCCTGACATGGACCTTGAACGATCAAGAACAGACCCAGGTCCACCTGCCCTTCCGCTACCTGGCGCGCGGGGTGACCGTAACCTTCCAGTCAGAGAGCGATTCACCGGCACCACCCAGCCAGAGTCTGGAAGCGGGAGAGCGGGCAGTCCGCCCCAGCGCTGATCCGACCAAGGCCGGCTACCGCTTCGACGGCTGGTTCCTAGGCAAGACCGCCTACGACTTCTCCAAGCCAGTCACCAGCTCCATGACGCTCAAGGCCCACTGGAGCCCTGAGAATCAGAACTGGAGCATGACCCCGAGCCATGGAACCGAGATGGGCGGAACGAAGGTCACCCTGACGCCGCCAGCCCTGCGGGGCATTCGCTTCAGCCAGGTCAGTGCCGGTTCCCACTGGTCCCTGGCCTTAGGGTCCGACGGGAAGGCCTACGCCTGGGGCAAGAACAACAGCAGCCAGCTGGGCAACGCGAACATCGCCAAGGGCAGCGCCAGCACCATGCCGGTCCGAGTGGACATGCCCGAGAAAGCGGAAGCCAACTTCGTCTTCACCCAGGTCAGCGCGGGCCGGGATTATGGCCTTGCTCTAGGTTCCGATGGAAAGGCCTACGCTTGGGGCAACAACGACATTGGCCAGCTGGGCGACTCCACCCTAAATGCCCAGGGCCGGCCCCATCTGGTACCTGGTCTGCCTGACAAGATCCGGTCCATCAGCGCCGGTGGTGGACATGCCTTGGCTCTGGATTCCCAGGGACGAGTCTGGTCCTGGGGTGCCAACCAATACGGGCAGCTGGGCCTGGATAATGCCGGCGGCGATACCGTCTCGCCAGACGGGCGAACCAGCCCTGCCATGGTGACCGGAATCCCGACAACCACAACGGCAATCAGTGCCGGAAGCCGGTATTCGCTGGCCATGACCGTGGATGGACAGGTCTACGCCTGGGGCACCAATGATTCCGGCCAGCTGGGCGACCCCTCCCTGCCAGTGAGCTCTGACGGCGCCAACCCCACACCGTCTGCCGTTCAAGGACTGACGGGCGAGATGAGTGCCATCAGCGCTGGAGACCACCAAGCTCTGGCCCTGGATTCCCAAGGGCACATCTGGACCTGGGGACAGGTCAAGGGCGAGAACAAGAAAACCCCTGCCCTATTGACCCTTCCCGACGGACTGCCGACGGGGTTTGCCATTACACAGATCAGTGCTGGCACCGGAGCATCCTCCGCCCTGGGCTCCGACGGGCGGATCCTGACCTGGAGCAATGCCGCAGAAGGCACAGATCCCGCATTCTTGGCCAAACCCAGGAACGTGTCTGAGGATTTCAGCTTCACAGCCGTCAGCACGGGCGACCCGAGCTCACTGGCCCTAGGCTCCGACGGCCTGGCCTACGGATGGGGTGCCGACGATGCCGGCCAGCTGGGTGACGATCAGTCCGGACCGGACCTGAACAGCAAGACGCCACAGGCTGTCGTGATCAGAAGCCTGGTCAAAACGGTCACCTTCGCCGGACTGTCTGCAGAGGGAACCCCGCAGTACCAGAATGGCGCCTGGGTGGCAGTCACCCCACGCTACAGGCCCGGGCAGGTGGATACTGTCATTCATTGGAGCCTGGTAGGCGTGGACCAGCAGGATCAGACACTGCCCTACACCTACGACCAGTTGGCCGTCCTGCCCCTGACCGGCAGCACTGGCGTGATTCTGCTGATCATAGCTGGCCTGCTGGGCATGGGAGCCGCCATGGCTGCCAGATTCCATCGGCGGGAGAACAAAATGGCAGCATGACAGGGGCAGGGACGACACTATGAAAAACCTGGGCTGACAGGCTTCGAATAGATCATCGCCCTAAACAGCTGTCTTGTTTCGCCACTGCTTATGCATTGGGCCCTATCCACGAACTGAATCGCGGATAGGGCCCAATAAACATGTCAGGCGTCAGGCCCGAGTCACTTCTGAGCCAGCATGGACTGGTTGATAGCCGACAGGAAGTCCCGGTTGGTGGCCGTCTTCTTCAGCCTGGGTACCAGGGTCTGATAGGCCTGCTCGGTCTCCATGCCGCCCAGGAGGCGACGCAGCCGGTAGACCACAGCCAGCTCCTCGGGCGCGGTGATCAGCTCCTCGCGCCTGGTGCCGGAAGCGTTGATGTCAATAGCTGGGAACATGCGTTTATCGGCCAGGTCCCTGGTCAGCCTCAGCTCCATGTTGCCGGTGCCCTTGAACTCCTCGAAGATGACCTCGTCCATCTTGGACCCGGTTTCCACCAAGGCCGAGGAGATGATGGTCAGGGAGCCGCCGTTCTCGATGTTGCGGGCGGCGCCGAAGAAGCGCTTGGGCGGATAGAGGGCCTGAGCGTCCACACCGCCGGAGAGGATGCGGCCGGAGGCGGGAGCCGAGATGTTGTAGGCGCGGGCCAGGCGGGTCATGGAGTCCAGCAGGACCACCACATCCTGCCCCAGCTCCACCAGACGCTTGGCCCGTTCGATGGCCAGCTCGGCCACAGTGGTGTGATCGCTGGCCGGACGGTCGAAGGTGGAGGAGATGACCTCGCCCTGAACCGTGCGCTCCATGTCGGTGACCTCCTCGGGCCGCTCATCCACCAGGACCACCATCAGATGCACCTCAGGGTTGTTGGCGGTGATGGAGTTGGCGATGGACTGCAGGGTCAGGGTCTTGCCGGCCTTGGGCGGCGAAACGATCAGACCGCGCTGGCCCTTGCCGATGGGGGCGACGATGTCGATCAGACGACCGGTGATGTTCTTGGGCTGGGTCTCCATCCGCATGCGCTCCTGCGGGTAGAGGGGGGTCAGCTTGTTAAAGTGAGGGCGCCCTGCTGCATCCTCCACGCTCATGCCGTTGATGGTGTCGATAGCCTGCAGGGGAACGAACTTCTGGCGCTGATTGCGATGCTCACCCTCGCGAGGAGGACGGATGGAACCGTGCACGGCATCGCCCTTGCGCAGGCCGTACTTCTTGACCTGACCCATGGAGATGTAAACGTCGTTGGGGCCAGGCAGGTAGCCGGAGGTGCGCACGAAGGCGTAGGAGTCCAGCACATCCACAATGCCGGCCACGGGGACCAGATCCTCGGGCTTGAAGTTCTCCCTGGGCTCATAGTCACGATCCCGGCCGCTGCTGCGATGGTTGTTGCGGTTGCGGCGGTCGTTGCGATCGTTGCGGTCATTGCGATCGCCCCGGTTTCGGCGATCATAGCCGTTGTGGCGGTAGTCGCGCCCATCCTCGCCACGATCCTCATAGCTGCGCCGAC
This sequence comes from Bifidobacterium apousia, assembly GCF_007559275.1. GTDB lineage: Bacteria > Actinomycetota > Actinomycetes > Actinomycetales > Bifidobacteriaceae > Bombiscardovia > Bombiscardovia apousia. Next base: position 293,715 of record NZ_VMHK01000001.1, on the reverse strand, counting down.
GAGGGCGGTCGTTCCGTGAGGGAAGTGCTGCCAGAATATCGTCCAAATTACGCACTGAACCGGAGCCAGAGCCTTCGCGCTCCTCACCATGCTCACGCTCGCTCCGGCCACGGTTGGTGCGGGAGCCCCGGGACGAATCCGTGCTGCGGTGACGGCGCCGGGATATGACCACGTTCTCCTCGTCGGCCACAGTATGAGGGAAGCGGTTCCTGTGCTCGGTATGGCCGCTCTTATGATCGTCAATGCCCAAAACATCGAAGAGGTCACCGACAGGACGATCATCCTTGGATTCCTTGGCCTCCGTGGATTCCTGTCCGCCCTCCGCAGAGGACTTCGCCTCCTGCTTTGTCGGCTGCTGCTGTTCGTCGGCCTGGCCCCCCTTGGCCACGGCGGCCGCGGCCTTAGGCTTGCCCACGGTTACTCCCTCAGGGGCCTTGCCACCCGAGCGTGCCGCCTCGATCGTCTCGATCAGGACAGGCTTGCGCATGCCGGAAATACCGCGCAACCCCAACTGCCTGGCCAATTCCTTGAGTTCGGGCAGCTTCATGGAATGAATATCTTGGCTTGTTGCCACTGTTGTAATGCCTTTCCTTCGCTATGCCTAATTAGGCTAGGCAAATAGCTTGAGAATAGTGCGGGGGTACCGCTCATGAAAATTCGATGCCGACTCGGCTTATCGAACTTCCATAAGCCTACAACGAGTGCCCGACCGGTGCAAGGAACAGCCTGCGTGTCCAACAATTCATGGATAAGCCTCTAGACTAGGCATATGAATGACCGATCATCTCTGCGTGAGCAACGGCGGAGCGAATTCGTAACCACCGCCATGCGGGTCTTCGACCGGAAAGGTGCTGCAAACACCTCCCTGCGCGACGTAATCCACGCCATGAACCACGGCAAGGGCGTGGGCATGAGCGTTTTCTATTACTATTTCACATCCAAGGACGACCTGATAGACGCCTGCGTGCGCACCTATCTGGCCTCTTATGTGGACCATGTGGTTGACATTCTGCAGGATGCTGACCTGAGCGTTCAAGAGGCGCTGGACGACATCTGCCCGCATCTGATAAGAGCCATCTGGAAGATGGACGTCATCTTCGCGGACAAGGCCAACTGGTACAACTACCTGAGCACCAACAGCAATGTGATGGAGGGCTTCGTCAGGCAGATCATCGACCCTTTGACCAAGGCCCTGGACCGCTGGCTGGATCGGGGCGACCTGCCGCAGACCCAGCTGATCCAAATAGCCAGCACCCGCACTGTGGCCTGGCTGATGGCCGACGGACTCTCGTCCATCGTCAGCAACGGCAGAGGACCCGCCGGACACCCGCAGATCAGAGAGGTGGTCCGCCAACGTGTCCGCGAGAGCGTAGCCTTCTTCTCGCAGCTGCTGGGCCTGCCACTGAAGCCCCCAGCCATCGCCCTGTCATAAAATGACCAAGCCCCCGACCCTGCAGTCGAAGGCTTGGAGGAAAACGAAGACTGAGGTTTGCTTACTTCTCCTCGTGGTAGGACTTCTCAGTGTTGACATTCCAGACGTTGGTCTTGTCAGTACGCCCCGATTTGATGTTGGCCACAGCTTCCATGGATGTGGCCATGGAGTGATCCTGGTTGTTGTAGTGATGCTGCCCGTTGCGGCCCACGCAGTAGAGGTTGCCGAAGGAATCCAGCCATTTGACCAGCTCCGGCATTTGCGCGTAAGTATCGAAGTATGCCGGGTAGGCCTTGACCACCCGCTCCCGGTGCGAATCCAGCACGTCGGTAGGGCCGTTGATGATGCCCATCCGGGTCAGCTCCTTGATGGCGAAATCAGTGGTCTCCTGATCGCTCATGCTCCAGAAGTCGTCGCCCTCCTTGCAGAAGTACTCCAGGCCGATCCAGACAGTGCCGTCCACATTCTTGACCATGTAGGGGCTCCAGTTGTTGAAGATCTGGATGCGGCCCATCTTGTAGCCGGGATCCTGCACATAGATCCAGCAGTCGGGAACGATGGGCGGGTCGCCCAGGGTCTTGATGGAGGTGGTGTTGCGGATGCGCAGGTGGCGGACCAGCAGGCCAACAGTCACGAAGTCACGGTAGGGCAGGCCCTGAGCCACCCTGACCATTTCCTTGTCGGTGGAGGGCTCCTCGTGGGCAATGGCCTCCACCAGGTCCTTGATGGGCATGGAGGAGATGATCTGATCAGCCTGCAGGGTCACCTCCTTGCCATCAGCGTTGCGGTAGATCACACCGGTCATGCGGCCATCATGCTGGGTCAGTCCGATCACACGGGCATCGGTGATCACATGGACCCCGTGCTCCACATTGCGACGCTCCACGGTCTCCCAGAGCTGGCCCGGGCCCAGCTTGGGGTACCAGAACTCCTCGATCAGGCTGGTCTCGACCTGATGGGCATCGCGCTTCTTGGGCAGCAGCTTCTGGACAGCGTTCTTGAGCACGCCCATGATGCTGAGCCCCTTGACCCGCTGGGCGCCCCAGTCGGCGCTGATCTCGCGGGGATGGCGGCCCCAGAGCTTTTCGGTGTAGCCCTCGAAGAACATGGAGTAGAGCTTGCGACCGAAGCGGTTGATATAGAAGTTCTCCAAGTTGTCCTCAGGAAGCTTGTGGACGACGGACTTCAGATAGCTGAACCCGGCCTGCATGGTCAGCTTGAAGCCCATGGCCTTGAGTGTGTTGAGTGTCAAGGAGATGGGATAGTCGAAGAAGTGGTGGTTCCAGTAAATCCTGGAGACGCGATGACGCTTGAGCATGACCCGGTCCGTCTTCTCCGGGTCGGGGCCGCCGGGCTCCAGATCGTGGTGGCGGCCCAGTTTTTTATCGTCATAGGAGGGCGCGCCCTGCAGGGGCAGGACCTCCTTCCACCAGTCCATGATCCGGTCATCCTTGGAGAAGAACCGGTGGCCGCCGATATCCATGCGGTTGCCGTTGTGCCGAACCGTGCGTGAGATGCCGCCAAAGGCGTTAGTGGCTTCCAGCACAGTGACGTCATAGCGCTCGTCACCGCCGTCCTTGACCAGTTCCCATGCCGCTGTCAAGCCGGCGGGCCCTCCGCCGATGACGATCACGGACTGCTTGCGCTCCATGCCAACCTCCTGAAAACCATATAAAATCATCACCACTGTATCCGGATCGTCTCCAGTCAAAAGCTGCTGAAGGACTTCCCTCACGAATTCCCGCCATTGCGTGGAACAAACGTGATGATGCTCGCCCTTGCGCGACGCTTAACCCAACGAATCGGGGATATCGATGTCTGTCTTCTGCACTTCCTCCACATTGACATCCTTGAAGGTGACGATGCGGACGTTCTTGACGAACCGGCTGGACCGGTAGACATCCCAGACCCAGGCATCGGTCAACCGGACGTCGAAATAGACGTCCTGCCCAGCGGAGCGGACGTTGAAGTCCACCTTGTTGGCCAGGTAGAACCGCCGCTCGGTCTCGACGACGTAGGTGAACAGCTTGATCACGTCCCGGTACTCGCGGTACAAGGCCAGTTCGGCGTTGGTCTCATAGTTGTCGAGATCCTCAGCACTCATCGACTACCTCCATTCGCGCGATCACGGCCATGGCCAAGCGTACGCCACCAGGCGCGTTTGGATCGCTTGGCCTCAGCCGACCCATAGGCCCAGTCCGAGGCCGTGTGCTCCTCGTCGGACTGCTCGGCAACGGATTCTTCGGAACCGGACCCCTCCCCCGTATCTTCAGCGTCCTTCTGACCAGGGACCGCCTTCCCATCATTCCTGCTATCGGGTCCTGCATGGCCTTGAGCAGATTGTTCTGAATGCGGGTCACCCTTCGAGGCCAGATGGGTCCGGTCACCTGATACGTGCGGATCCTGAGCTGACGGAGTGGACTCCTCGGACCCGCTTATGCCGCCATCCTCATCCGCAGCGTATCCGTGTGCAACAAGGGCTTCGGCCACGCCAGGATTTTCACGGATGACATGCATGCCGAAGGCATTCAAAGAACGGATGGGATCATACTCGTCGACCAAGGCGTCCATGACGATCTGATCCTGATACTTGCCGTTCTCGGCGTCCCAGAGCGCATCACGGGAGGTGCCCGAAATCATGAATCCCAAGGACTGATAGACGGAGATGGAGCGTGTGTTTTTCTCTGGCACAGCCACCCAGATCCGGTGCAGGCCCAGACCCGTAGGAGCGGCAGCGTACCCGTAGGTCATGATTCTGGGCATGGCATCCCGGGAGTAGCCGCGCCCTCGGAAATGCCTGCCCAGGACCACCTGGATCCTGGCTGAACGCGACCAGCCGTCCACGTCGATCAGGAAGATCATGCCGATGACTCCCTTGGTGGCATCGGCATCGGGCGAGCCGTCCTGGTCGGTGTCCGCATCAGTGACCATGGCCCAGGCCAGGGTGCGACGGGACTCGGGGTCGCCCACGCCTGAATCACGGGCGGCCAGGCCCTTGGACCAGGCCACCGACCGACGCACCCAAGCGTTGACGACGGCTCGTTCGGCGCTTGGTCCCTTACCGGTGATGCCGGTGGAATTATAGAAGGCCTCCAGCTGATCCATTGCCGTCAGATCGGCGATAACCGCCGGACGCAGGTGCAACATCTCGCCCCGGATATAGGGGATCTCGATCCGGTCGGGCAGCTGTCGGCTCGCCACATCGTCAGGTCTCTCAGCTTGCGTTTGCGGTCGGTTATTGTCCCTGCCGCTCATAGACATCACGTCACCTCCATGGTCGCCACCTTGCGATGGCAATCAATTGTAATCCCTCGCCCCTGGGAAAACCATGAGAAGCCGGGCAGGTCCGCCGGTCTGAACCCGATGGAATCAGGTCGGCGGACCGGGCCTGATCAGGACTTAGCGATGCGCTCCATGACGATCTTGCTGACTGCCTTGGCATCGGCCTGACCTTTGGTGGCCCGCATGACCGCTCCGATAATAGCGCCCATGGGCTTCATATTGCCGCCCTTGAGCTTGGCCACGATGTCCGGGTTGTCCTTGAGGGCCTGATCGACGGCTGCGTCCAGAGCCCCGTCATCCGAAACCACCTGGTACCCGTGCTTCTTGACAACCTCGGCGGGCTTGCCTTCTCCTGCCAACACGCCGGAGACGGTCTGCTTGGCCAGCTTGTCGTTGAGCTTGCCGTCAGCAATCAGCTGCTCCACATCGGCGACATCCTGAGCCGAGATGGGCAGTTCCTGCAGGCTGACCCCACGGGTGTTGGCCTCGCGGGAGATCTCGCCCAGCCACCACTTGCGGGCTCCGGCAGCCGTAGCGCCGGCCTTGACCGTGTCCTCGATCAGATCCACGGCGTCGGCGTTGACTGCGTCCTGCATCTGACGGTCGGTGAAGTCCCACTCCTTCTTGAGACGGGCGCGGCGCTCACGCGGCATCTCAGGCATCTGGGCCTTGAGCTCCTCGATATGGTCCTTGGTCACATGGACCATGACCAGGTCAGGGTCAGGGAAGTACCGGTAATCGTTGGCATCGGTCTTGACCCGGCCGCCGGCGGTGGTCTGCGTGGACTCATCCCAGTGGCGGGTCTCCTGCAGCACCTCCCCGCCGGACTCCAGCAGGGCGGCCTGACGGCGGATCTCGTAGGTCAGCGTCTTCTCGATGCCCTTGAAAGTGTTGACATTCTTGGTCTCCGACCGGGTTCCCAGAGGGGCGTCCGGCCCGGCGTGCAGGGAGACGTTGACGTCAGCGCGCATGTTGCCCTGCTCCATCCGGGCGTGGGAGATGCCCAGGGCCCGGACGATGTCGCGGATGGCCCGAACGTAGGCCCCGGCCACCTCTGGGGTGCGTGCCCCGGCGCCCTCGATGGGCTTGGTCACGATCTCGACCAGGGGCACGCCGGCACGGTTGTAGTCCACCAGGGAGTGGTCGGCGCCTTCGATGCGGCCGTCGGCACCGCCCACGTGGGTGTTCTTGCCGGCATCATCCTCCACATGGGCCCGCTCGATGGGCACACGGAAAATGCTCCCGTCGTCCAGCTCCACGTCCAGGTAGCCCTCGCCATTCAGGGGCTTGTCATACTGGGAGATCTGATAGTCGCGGGGCATGTCCGGGTAGAAGTAGTTCTTCCGGGCGAACTGGCTCCACTCGTTGACCTTGCAGTGCAGGGCCAGGCCGAGCTTGACCGCATAGTCGATGGCGGTCTTGTTGACTACGGGCAGGCTGCCGGGCAGACCCAGGGAGACCGGGGTCAGCTGGGTGTTGGGCTCGCCGCCGAACTCGATATGGGCCGGGCAGAAGAGCTTGGTGTTGGTGCAGAGCTCGACGTGGACCTCCAGGCCGAACACCGGGTCGTACTTGGCCACGGCATCGGCGTACTTCATCAGTTTTTCAGCCATTATGATTCCGTTTCCTTCCGATGCCTACTTGGTCGAATCCTGAGCCAGGCCATCCAGCCAGGGGGTGGACAGCTTCTTGGAGATGGGCCCGCCCCACTGCTCCTCCAGGGCTGCCTCAAGAGCGGCGGCAGGCCGGTACATGACCTCGTCGCGCATCTGGGGGGCGAAGAACTGGAAGCCGACAGGTAATCCGTCGTCGCTAAGCCCGGCAGGAATCGACATGGCTGGAGTGCCGGCCAGGTTGGCCGGAATGGTGGCCACATCGTTCAGATACATGGCCAGCGGGTCGTCCATCTTCTCGCCGAAACGGAAGGCCGTGGTCGGCGATGTGGGAGAAACCAGGACGTCGGCCTGTTCGAAGGCCTTCTCGAAGTCGCGGATGACCAGGGTGCGGACCTTCTGAGCCGAGCCGTACCAGGCGTCGTAGTAGCCGGCGGACAGGGCGTAGATGCCCAGGATGATCCTGCGCTTGACTTCGTCGCCGAACCCGGCTTCACGGGTGGCAGCCATCATATTGGCAGCCGTCTGGGGCACGCCCTCGGGGGGCATGACCCGCAGGCCGTAGCGCATGCCGTCGTAACGGGCCAGGTTGGAGGAGACCTCGGAGGGCATGATGATGTAGTAGGCGGCCAGCGCGTAGGGGAAGTGCGGGCAGGAGACCTGGACCACCTCGGCGCCCATGGACTCCAGCAACGAAACGGCCTCGTTGAAGCGGGCCTCGACGCCGGGCTGGTAGCCCTCGCCGCCCAGCTCCTTGACCAGACCCACCTTGAGACCCTTCAGATCGCGCTTCTGGCCCTGACGAGCAGCCTGGGCCAGAGGGGGAACCGGCTTGGGAATGGATGTGGAGTCCCGGCGGTCGTAGCCGCCGATGACCTCCTGCAACAGGGCCGCATCCAGCACGGACCGGGAAACCGGACCGATCTGATCCAGGGAGGAAGCCATGGCGATGGCCCCGAACCTGGAGACGCCGCCGTAGGTGGGTTTGACGCCTACGGTGCCGGTCAGGGATCCGGGCTGGCGAATGGATCCACCGGTGTCGGTGCCCAAGGCCAGCGGAGCCTCAAAGGCACCGACAGCCGAGGCCGAGCCGCCGCCTGAACCGCCCGGAACCCGCTCGGTGTCCCAGGGGTTGTGTGTGGTTTTGAAGGCTGAGTGTTCAGTGGAGGATCCCTGAGCGAACTCGTCCAAGTTGGTCTTGCCCAGAATGGGCATCCCTGCAGCCTTGAGCTTCTTGATGACGGTGGCATCGTAAGGCGGCACCCATCCCTCAAGGATCTTGGATGCGGCCGTAGTGGGGATGCCCTCGGTGACGATCATGTCCTTGATGGCAATGGGCACGCCGGCCAGTTCCGGCAGCCCCTCGGCGCCTTCATGAGCCAGACGCTGATCGAAGGCGTCGGCCTGCTCCAGGGCCTGATCGGCGCTGACCTGCAGGAATGCATCAATGCTGGGTTCGGCGGCCTCGATCACATCCAGATGGGCCTGAACCAGTTCACGGCTGGAGACCTGCCCAGATCGCAGCTGCGCGGCCATATCGGAGGCGGAATGCTTGACCAATTCTTCCTGTGCGCTCATCGTCTCACTCCTCACCCAGAATGCGCGGGGCCACAAACATGCCCGACTCGGTGACCGGGGCCCCCGAAAGGGCAGCCTCCTGGGTCAGCGGCTCTTCAGCCTCATCGGGGCGCAGGTAGGCTTCCAGAGGAATGGGATTGGCAGTGGGCGGCACATCATCGCCGGCCACCTCCTGGACCTTGGTGATGGAATCGGCGATCACATTGAGCTCGCCCTTGAGGCGGTCGGCCTCCTGATCGGTCAAGGCGATTCGGGCCAGATCGCCCAAGTGCTTGATCTCTTCACGTGTAAAAGTTGGCATACCACTTATCATATGGGTGCTCTATGACACGCAGAAGACAGGGTCAAACGATGTCTGCACGCCGGAAGACCAGGGTTCCCAGAGCACAGCACAGGGCTGTCCAGACCGTCAGAATCAGGCCCGCCTGCCACCAGGTCGGCCACCATCCGATGCCTGCTTCTGGCGCCCAGCCCAGACCTGAGAGGAAGGTGCCCAGCAGACTGGCGGGGGTCAGCCTGAAGAGGGTCTGCAGCCAGCCGGCATGAGGGATTAAACCCCGCAGAAGGTACAGAATCAGCGGCAGGACCACAGTCAGCCCCAAGAACAAGCCGATCCCGCCGGCCTTGGATCGACTCAAGGCTCCCAGACCCAGGCCCATCAAGGCAAAGAGGACCAGCAGGAGCGGGCCGCCCAGCAGATCAATCAGCGCAAGCCCAGGCTGGTAGGCGGGCAAGGCGCCGGATTTGCCTGGCAGAAGCAGGGTTGCCAGGATCCAGCTGATCAGCAGGCCCACCTGTGCCGCCAACCAAGTCAGCAATGTCAAGGCAAGACCCTTGGCCATCAGGACCATGCCTCGACGAGGGTTGGCCATCAGCGTGCTCTCAATGGTGTCGCCAGAAAACTCGCGTGTAAGGACCAGAACCCCCAGAATGCCCGCCATGATCATGGCCGGAAACAGGCCGGAAGCAACGGCCAGCCAGAAAACGTCACCGGAGGCAAACACGAGATGGGCTGGGAAGTCATCGATCTGCCGGTCCAGGCCAGCCAAGACCCTGGTCGCACGAGCCATCAGGCCGGTGCTCAACGGCTGCAGCAACGTGATGATCAGCAGCAGGACCCAAGTCGATTGCAGGGAGAACATCTTGCGCAGCTCCCCTCGGACCGCCCCGGAAAGGGTCAACTGACCGGATGGACGACGCGAATCCAGGAAGGGCAGCCCCGAGGTTCGACGCAGCCGAGTGAAGTCGGAACCATGCCGTGGAGTTGCGTAATCAGGCTCTGCGGCTACCTCTCGCCGGCTCCGACGGGCTCGGCGACCGTTGTCGGCACTCATGGCCGTGCCTCCGGATCACGCTGCCGCGCATCCCTTCCTCCGTGAATGACGCCCTTGTAGGCCTGTTCCAGGGACACTTCCTCCTGCTGAAACTCGTAGAGCACCACACCCTCCTGGGCCAGAATCGAGGCTGTGGAAGCCAGGGGCGCACCCTGGATGCGGAAGCGGGCGGCATCGGGAGGACAGTGCTTGTCCGGGGGCAGACGGGTGATGCTGATTCCGGCAGCCGTGGCCAGGGCGGCCTTTAATTGGTCAGGCTGTGGCGTCACCGCATAAATGGAGTCACGGGAGTGCTCGCCGATGAACTGGGCCACGGTCGTTCTCTCTAGGATCCGTCCTTTGGCGATGATGACCAGATCGTCAGCGATTTGAGCTACCTCGTCAATCTTACGGGAGCTTAGGAGGACTGCCCGGCCCTGTGAGGCAAGACTGCGCCAGATGCCCCTCATCCGCTCGGTTCCCTTCGAATCCAGAACCAGATTGTGGGGGTCGCCCAGAAGGGCTGCAGCCAGGGCCAGCCGCTGACTCATCCCCAGAGAAAGGGAGCCCATCGGCCTGTCGGCGACCGATTGCAGGCCAACCATCTCCAGTACCTGATCCACCCGACGGTGATCAATGCTATTGACCGCGGCCAAGGCCAACAGGTGATCCCTGGCCTTGCAGGCAGAACGGGCCTCGCTTGGATTCAATACTGCCCCCGCCGTCCGCATGGGCGATGAGAGCCGGACGAAGGGATGGCCATCGAACAGGGCCCTGCCTGCATCAGGGCGAACCAGCCCCAGAGCGATGCGCAGAGCAGTCGACTTACCAGCGCCTTTGGGCCCCACAAGCCCAGTCACCCGACCGTCCCTGGCCGTGAAGGAGACACGGTTCAGTACCTTGTGGGAGCCGTAGCGCTTGGTCAGCGAGTCGATGACGATCATGGACCTGCCACCTCCGCATGCTGACAGATCCAGGAGTGCATGGCTACGGCAGCCGCAGCCCCGGCGTTGATGGAGCGCACCGATCCGAACTGGGAGATGTAAACTACATCGTCCGCCAACTCCAAGGCCTTCTCGGACAGCCCTGGCCCCTCAGCGCCGAACATGAGCAGGCAGCGACTGGGAAAGCGGTAGGTCTCCATGGGTACGGCCCCGGGGACGTTGTCGATGGCGATCATACGGGGCATGGACTCCCCCTGCCTGGCTGTTTCTTCTCGCAGAGCGGTCGCCATGGTTGCTATGTCGGGGTCGTGGACCACGTGCTGGTAGAGCTCGGTCATCAGCGAGCCCTTGCGGTTCCATTTGTGAGGTCCGACGATATGGACGCGGCTGGCGGCGAAGGCATTGGCTGTGCGGACCATGGAGCCGATATTGAAGTCGTGGGTCCAGTTCTCCACAGCCACCTCAAACTCATGACGACCCCGGCGATCCAGGTCATCCCGGATGGCCTCGACCTTCCAGTAGCGGTATCGGTCCAGGACGTTGCGGCGATCCCCTTGATCCAGCAGTGCGCGGTCATAGCGCGGGTCAGTCGGCATGGGCTGCTCAGGATGCTCTTCCTGCCAGGGGCCGACCCCCACCTGCCGGAAGACCGGCTCATCTGAGGCCATGGCCGCTCGGGTCACTGGATCAGGCTCCCTCATGATCGCTCCGGGGAATCGTCGGCCGCACCGACGAATTGATCCTCCTGGTAGGCACAGATGAAAGGCAGCCGTTGCCGGGATCCGTCCACCGGATCGACCACCTGAATGCTGCCGCCTGTCCGGCCGCCCACCAGCGAAGCGATGGCCAGCGTCTCCGCGCCCTGGCGCTGGATGATCCCGCAGTCAAGATTGAGCTCGTTGTTCTTGCCCAAGGTGACCAGGGATGAAGTCTGCACGTAGGATTTCCTGCCCAGCCAAGCATCCAGCAGGATGACGCGCCTGCCCTTGATGGACGGGCCTTTGATGGAGGGGTAGACGAAGTCCATGACGAAGGCGTCCAAATCCTGCCCGCGCGAGGCCGCTGCATGAAGCATGGCATCAGCCAGTGGCACAGCAGCAGCGGTAAGCGCCCCGACCGCATCGAAGTCGTCGACCGAATATCCTGCATCTTCCAGGGTGTCCAGAAGAACATGCCCGGCCAGTTCGGCCCCGCGGTGGTGAAAGGTGACCCCGCTGAGCTCGGTGAAGGGACGCCCGCCGATCTCCTGGGCAAGGAGCGCACGGAGCTGGTCGACAGGCTCAGGCAGGTTTGTTCCGGATTCGCGCCCAATCAGATCCGGCGACCCAGTGGGCCTGAAGGATGAACCCTCTTGTCTCTTCGTTGCCTCGTTCATGCTTATCAGATTAGCGCCGGAGGCCCCTAAGCGATACTCACTGCCCTTGGTCGGAAAGAACCTCCGGAGCCGTCAGCTCTCTGATGTTGCCCTTGTCCGAATCGATCATATCGACCGAATCGATGACCTTGGCAGGATCCATCTGCTGCAGCTTGCGGGCGGTGACCAGAACCCGCGACTCCAAGGAGGAGGCGAACTTGTTGTAGGCAGTCACCGTGGCAGTGATGGAGCGCCCCAGTTTGTTGGCCCGATCGCCCAGAACCACAAAGCGGTCATAGAGCTCGTGGGTGAGCGTGAAGAGGGTGCGGGCGTCCTCGGACAGGTTCTGCTGCTGCCAGGCGTAGGCCACCGACTTGAGCACAGCCCAGAGGGTCACCGGCGAGGTCAGGGCCACCTTCTGCGCAAAGGCATCGTCCATCAGGGTGGGGTCCACCTCCAGGGCGGCCTGCAGAAGGGAATCGTTGGGGATGAAGGCCACCACGAAGTCCGGGGCCGTTTCGAAGGCGTTCCAGTACTCCTTGTCGGCCAGGGCCTTGACATGCTCGCGCAGGGCCCGGGCATGCGCCTTGAGCAGTTCGTCCCGGCGGTGCAGCTCGTCATCCGAAGCGGTGTCGGGGATCTCGCAGGCCCGCTGGTAGTCGGAATAGGGGGCCTTAGCATCAATGGGGATGGTCTTGCCGCCAGGCAGGTGAACCACCATGTCAGGACGCAGGACACGTCCATCCGAGGCAGTGACCACCACCTGGGTGTCGAAATCCACATGTTCCAAGAGCCCCGCCGACTCGACGATATTCCTGAGCTGAGCCTCGCCCCAAGCGCCGCGCACCTTGTTGTTGCGCAGGGCCGAAGCCAGGGAGCTGGTCTCCTTGTCCAGTCTCCCCTGCTGCTCACCCAGACTCTTCAGCTGCTGTCCCAGAGAACCCATCTCCTGTTTGCGGCCCTCCTCGATCTGGGCCACCTTGTGCTGGAGGGCATCCAGGTTCTTCTGTACCGGAGCCAAGGCCGAGAGCACCTTGCTCTCCTCCTCCAGATTCTGAGCCTGCCTGCGCCGTTTCTCCTCCTCCTGAGCCTGGGCACGGCGACGCTCCTGCTCGATTCTGATCTGCTCGGCCTGCTGGGCCTGGGCCAGCTGGGATTTGACAAAGGAGAGTTCGCGGTTCAGGCCATCCACCTTGGTCCGAGCCTCCACCAAGGCCGCCTCGGATCCATGGAGCCGGTCCTGGGCCTGATCCAGCTGCGAGCGCAGCTCATCCACCTGGCTATCAGACCCCATGCCGACGGCCCTGCGGCCCTGGGTACGACCCAGGGCATACCCGGCCAACCCTCCCAGGACCATACCGATCAGCAGGAGAAACACCACCATGACCACTGATGACGTAGAATCGAACATATGTTCTAGTAAACCCCCAAGGCTGGACCCCAAGGTCGTGCCGGCCCGGCAGGCTGTCGACGGTAGTCCGAAAATTCGTTTTTTCCGCAAGGAATCGGCCTTGAAACCAGTGCCAGGCCCCGACGACGGGCAGAATAGGAAATATCAAGGGGTTGGAGCAAGACCGAAGGAGATCCGTGGGTATCGATATCTTCCTGGCGATAGCCGATCTGGTCGTGGCCTGTGCGGTCACCTGGCTGATCATCTGGTACTTCCTTATGCCGTCGGCTCATGTCCATGGCCAGGATGCAGGCACGGGCTCCCCAGCCAACCGTGCTTGGCGCGATCCCGAGGATTGGGGCAGGTGGGGGGCCGATCTGGACTCCCGCGGTCATCGTCTGATCAGGCCGACCATCGTCAGCGCCCTGCTCACCGCGCCCGTCCTGGTTCTGGATCTGTTCGATCGTTTCGGCCCCGATTTGCTACCCTCTTGGCTGACCAGCCCCTGGGTGCAGGCTATTCTGATAACTCCAGTCTTCTTCTACTGCGGCCGTGGAATACTCACGGACGGCTGGAAGGCCATGACCGAGCACCGCTGCAGCCCCGACCTCCTGGCCATGCTGGCCACAAGCCTGGCCTACCTGTACAGCCTGGTCACCTGCCTAGCCGGATCCCAGCTGCCGGAAGGCTCCCGATCCCCCTACTTCGATCTGATCGGCGTGGTCATCACCCTCCTCTTGCTGGCTCGGGTCATCGGCACCAGAATGGAAGCCTCCTTGGTGGCCTCGTTGAACCACCTGACGGAGATACGGCCAGCCTCAGGCCTGGTAGCCGATCCGGAACATCCGCAATCCATCCCCGCCCAGATCCTTGCACGTGACCGGATCCGCCCAGGCGATCTGCTCCTGGTACGCACAGGTGAGCGGCCCGCTGCTGACGGAGTTGTGGAATCAGGGTCGGCCCTGGTGGACGACAGCGAGCTGACAGGCGGTGACAGACCCCGGCCATGCGGGCCCGGCGACCGGATCCTGGCCTCCAGCATGATTCTGGAGGGCCGACTGTCCATTCGCGCTGATGCTGTCGGCGACAACACCTACGCAGCCAGGCTCGCGAAGATCATCCCCCAGGCCCTGGTCGAGCGATCCCCGGACATGCGCAGGATGGATCGGATCGTCCACACAGCCATCGCCATGATCATGATCCTGGCTGTCTGGGCCTTCATGCTCTGGCTCATGCTGGGTCCGCAGCCCCACCTGGCCCATGCTGTAGGCAATGCCGTCTGCGTGCTGACCATCGCCTGCCCTGCTGTCGCAGCCATGACCATCCCCATGGCCTTCCGAACCAGTCTGGAGACGGGCCTGGCCCACGGCCTGCTCTTCACCTCGCCACGAGCCATGAACCGCCTGGGCCGGGTGCGGACCCTGATTCTGGACGACTCCTCTCTACTGGACCCCGACGACTCGGAGGGCCAAGGGGTGCATACGGAATCCCTGACCCGAACCGCCACCCATCTACGCGCCCTGCGGGTAAGCAGCCTGATCCTGGATGGAAGCCGCCAGCCGGACGACAGGATTGAGCGTGCAGCCCGTCAGGCTGGCGTGGACATGTTGATCACCCAGCTGACACCCGAGCGCAAACGCGAATGCATGGATAGACTCAACCACGATCTGACCCGGACCAGCAGGGGCGTTCCGGCGGATCGGACTGGACAAAACGCCACCTCCACCGGGGAACAGGGCCGAACCAGACTAGTGGCTTTGGCAGCTGCGACAACCGCCGATCATGAGCTGACAGACAAGGCCCGAGTAAGCATCGCTCTGGGTCCCCAGCTTCAGGCAGATGCGGACGGTACAGACCCGATGCAACCGGATCTCATCCTGCACCAGGGCGATCTGGACGGAACCGGCAGGGCCATAGAACTGAGCCGGGCCACAACCCAGGTCATCAGGCAGAACCTGACCTGGTCCACTGTCTACAACATCATCGCCCTGGTCGTTGCCACCGGAATTTGCCAACCTTTCCTTGGCTGGATGCTCAACCCCATGATCGCGGCAGTGACAGGGGCCCTGTCCACCATTCTGGCCATGCTCAACGTTCGTCGTCTACACCGGCTGCGGCACCTGCGCCGCCGCTGGCTGCGCCTCGCCCTGATCGACACGGACCAACTTCCGACGGTCGCGGCACGGCGACCCCAGGTCATCGTCGACAGCCAGTGGGAATCCATGCAAGAGGGCCAGGATCCGGCGGCCGCCATGGACTGAATCCCCATAGAGCACAGTAGGCGATATACCAAAAGGGTCGGCACCGGGGATTATCCCCGGTGCCGACCCTAATTGATCTCAGCGAGACTGGGCCTCATCCTGATCGTCGCCACGAGCGGCATGACGGCCACGGCCACCATCGCGTCCGCCATCGCCGGCATCAGCATCGGCATCGCCATCAGCCGTCACATCGTCGACCGTGACCGAGTCGTCCACCAGATTCTCGGTGGGCCAGGCGGTCAGCTCCAGGTGGTCGCCGCCGGTCTGGTCCACCAGAACCGTGTCGCCGTCGTGAACCTTGCCAGCCAGCAGCATCCTGGCCAGCTGATCGCCCACCTCGGTCTGCACCAGCCGACGCAAGGGACGAGCGCCGAAGGCCGGGTCATAGCCCATGTTGGCCAGCCACTCCCTAGCAGAGTCGGTGACATCAAGGGTGATGCGCCGGTCGGTCAGCCGCTGGGCCACCTGCTTGACCTGGATGTTCACAATGGAACCCAGCTCGTCGCGGGTCAGCGGATGGAAGATGACCAGATCGTCCAGCCGGTTGATGAACTCAGGCTTGAAGTTGGCGTGCACGGCATCCATGACCGCCTTGCGCTTGCCCTCCTCGTCCAGGTCGTCCCGAACCAGGAACTGCGAGCCCAGGTTGGAGGTCATGATCAGGATGGTGTTCTTGAAGTCCACCGTCCTGCCCTGGCCATCGGTCAGCCTGCCGTCGTCCAAAACCTGCAGGAGCAGGTCGAAGACCTCAGGGTTGGCCTTCTCCACCTCGTCGAAGAGGACCACCGAGTAGGGCCGCCTACGCACGGCCTCGGTCAGCTGACCACCCTCCTCATAGCCCACGTAGCCGGGGGCAGCGCCGATCAGACGAGAGACCGAGGCCTTCTCCATGTACTCTGACATATCGATGCGGACCATGGCCTTCTCGTCGTCGAAGAGGAAGTCGGCCAGGGCCTTGGCCAGCTCCGTCTTGCCTACTCCAGTGGGGCCCAGGAACATGAAGGATCCGGTAGGCCTGTCAGGGTCGGCGATGCCGGCACGCGAGCGCCGGACCGCGTCGGATACCGCATGGATGGCCTCCTGCTGGCCGACCACCCGCTTGCCCAGGTAGTCCTCCATATGCAGGAGCTTCTCGTTCTCGCCCTCCATGAGCCGTCCTACGGGAATCCCAGTCCAGTCAGAGACGATCTCCGCCACGGAATCCGCATCAACATGGTCGGGAACCATGGGCTCCTGCGCCGGACCGCCGGCGATGTCAGCCCCATCGGGACCCGCATCGTTGGCGGTATTCTTGGCCTGCTCGGCCGCGTTCTCCGCCTGGGCCAGCTGCTTGCGAATGCCGGGGATCTCTCCATAGAGGATGCGGGAAGCCTTCTCCAGGTCGCCCTCACGGGTGGCCTTGTCAGCTTCGACCCTCTTGGCATCCAGCTGGGCGCGCAGGTCGCCGACCTTGTTATGGCCAGCCTTCTCATTCTCCCAACGGGCCTTGAGACCCCCCAGCTTCTCGCGGGAGTCCGCCAGCTCGGCCTGCAGCTTGCTCAGACGGTCCTTGGAGGCCGGGTCATCGGCCTTCTTCAGCTGCATCTCCTCCATCTCCAGACGGGTGACACGACGTTGAAGCTCGTCGATCTCCTCAGGCTGAGAGTCCAGCTCCATCCGCAGGTGGGCAGCGGCCTCGTCAACCAGGTCGATGGCCTTGTCCGGCAGCTGACGACCAGAGATGTACCGGTTGGACAGCGTAGCTGCCGCGACCAGGGCATCATCCCCGATGGTCACCTTGTGGTGGGCCTCGTAACGCTGCTTGAGGCCACGCAGGATGGCCACGGTATCCTCCACGGAGGGCTCACCCACGAAGACCTGCTGGAAGCGGCGCTCCAGAGCCGGGTCCTTCTCGATGTTCTCACGGTACTCGTCCAGGGTGGTGGCGCCAATCAGGCGCAGTTCACCCCTGGCCAGCATGGGCTTGAGCATGTTGCCCGCATCCATGGATCCCTCGGCAGCACCAGCCCCGACGATGGTGTGGATCTCATCGATGAAGGTGATGACCTGACCGTTGGCGCTCTTGATCTCATTGAGGACGGCCTTGAGGCGCTCCTCGAATTCGCCCCGGTACTTGCTGCCAGCCACCATGGAACTCAGATCCAGGGAGATCAGCCTCTTGCCCTGCAGGGTGGTAGGTACGTCACCGGCCACGATGCGCTCGGCCAGACCCTCGACCACAGCGGTCTTGCCCACACCGGGCTCGCCGATAAGGACGGGGTTGTTCTTGGTCCGCCGGGACAGGATCTGCATGACACGACGAATCTCCTGGTCCCTGCCGATGACCGGGTCCAGCTTGCCCTCCTTGGCCTGGGCAGTCAGATCGGTGGAGTACTTCTCCAGGGCCTTGTAGGTACCCTCGGCATCCGGGCTGGTCACCTTGGCGCCGCCGCGCACCTGGGGCACGGCCTTGCGCAGGGTATCGGCCTGCAGACCGTTCCGATTCAGAATATCGGCGGCCTGCGAGGGACCCTGAGCGATGGCAATGAGCAGATGCTCGGTAGAGACGTACTCGTCCCCCATGGCCTGCATTTCCTTCTCCGCCTGGGCCAGGGCCATGCTGAGCTGACGACTGGCATCGGGCTGGGAGGCCGTGGATCCGCTGGCCGACGGCAGAGCCACCAGGGCCTGACGGACCTCGGCTCCGACTCGTTGGCTGTCGCCACCGGCCGCCTGGATCAGTCCAGGCACCACCCCGGACTGCTGACGCAGCAGCGAATCCAACAAATGGAGCACATCCACCTGGGGGTTGCCAGCCGCCGAGGCCGACTGGATAGCATCGCCGATGGCCTGCTGAGCCATGGTGGTGAAGTTTTCGTTCATAGAGCATCCTCCAACATTCTTCGGCGGGGCTAGCCGAATCACTCGACCGGGCCCCGTCACGGGTTCATCTGTCTTCTACAACAGCGAAATGAGGATACCTATTCCCAAACTTGAGCCTAAACGACTCAAGTTTTTACCTTGCGTGTTTTACTGTTTTTGGCTACTCGTCGATGACCACATTGCGCAGGTAGCCGATTCCCTCCACCTGGACCGTGGCCTCGTCGCGGTTTTTCAACGAACCTGTGGCGTTAGGGGTACCGGTCATGATGACATCGCCGGGCAGCAGGGTGGCAAAGCTGGAGATGAAAGCGATCTGCTCAGGAATGGAATGGATCAGGTTGGCGGTGGTGCCGCTGGCCCCGGGCACCTCTTCTCCGTTGAGCTTGAAGGAGATCTTCGCATCCCGATAGTCCAGGTCGGTCTCGATCCAAGGCCCAAGCGGGCAGGCGGTGTCAAAGCCCTTGCAGCGGGTCCACATGGGGTCGTTCTTCTGCAGATCGCGCAGGGTCACGTCGTTGACGCAGGTATAGCCCAGCACATGGTCCATGGCCTCGTTGACGCTCACCTTCCGGGCCATCCTGCCGATAACGACGGCAACCTCGGGCACGTAGTTCATGTCCTTACTGTAGGAAGGCTTGACGATGGGATCGTCAGGGCCGATGACCGAGGTGGAAGGCTTCATGAAGAGCATGAGCTTTTCCGGAGGCTCCGGGTTCGGGGACTGACCATGCTCGGCCATGTAGGCGGCGTGGGCGCGGTAGTTCTTGGCTGCCCCGTAAATCTTGGAAGGGATGACCGGAGCCAGCAGCCGCACATCCTCGTCGTCCAGGGGGTAGCGCTTGCCGGTGGGCTCGACCTGCTGGCCGGTCAGGGGGTAGCCGCTCAGCTCGACCAGGTAGTCCTTGCCGTCCTGCTTGTCAGTTTGGACAAAGGCGTATCGTGGGGTGTCCTTGTAGGAAAAACGCGCGATTCTCATAGGGCACAGTCTAGCCCCAGGCGGAGCCTCTTGACAGGATCGGGTTCCGAAACAGACAGTAGCTGGTCAGATAAAAGCCCGCGGACCAAAGATGGCCGTGCCTACACGGACCTCGGTCGACCCTTCAGCCACCGCATACTCCATGTCTCCAGTCATTCCCATGGACAGCATGGTGCAGGCGTCGGTGCCCGGCTCCCCCGAATCCCTGATGCGGTCGCGCAGACCGCGCAGATGGGCGAATCCGCTCCTGATGACGGCCTCGTCGTCCACATGTGCACCGACAGTCATCAGGCCCTTGAGCCGGATTCCCTCCATAGCGGCCAGCTCATAGGCCAGATCCAGGGCCTGGTCGGGAGCGCAGCCCGACTTGGCCTGCTCGCCGGACTCGTTGACCTCCAGGAGGATGCCCACAGTTCTGCCCGACGCCAGTGCCCGCGTGGCCAGCTTTCGAGCCAGCGATGGCCCGTCGACCGACTCGACCGTGTCGACATATGGCAGGATCTTATTGATCTTGTTTGATTGGAGCTGCCCGATCAGATGGAAGCCCACGCTGGGTGAATCGTTATCCGCAGCATCGGTGCCAAGGGCCAGTCCCTTGTCCCGACAGAGCTCCAACAATCCCTGGGCCTTGGCGGTGACCTCCTGGGGACGGTTCTCACCGATTCGACGCACCCCGGCATCAATGGCTGCCATGATCTCGCCCACATCGCGGGTCTTGGTGGCCGCCAGCAGTGTCACCGAGCCTTCTTTTCGACCAGCGGAGTCCTCCGCTTTGGCGATCCTGTCAGCCACGCGCTTGACACCATCCGCAATCTGCCGGGCTCGTTCCTGGCTAACCTGCCGATTGCCCAGATCCTTGTGGTCCATATAGGCGACCATGACCCGCTACCTCCTTAAAAATCCGGAAGCCTTGACTGAGGCCATGGTAGCCAGTGGCTCATACCGGAAAGACTGGTGAGCCGGGATCGAAAACCTACAGACTCGGCTTTAGGTCAGAAACGTTCAGCTCGCTCAGATCCAGCTGTCGGTCCCTGCGGTCAGCGGCCAGTGTGTTCCACGTGAAACCATCGAGCAGTTCCTGCGCGCTGGCAGGTCTGGGCCGTTCCAAGAGTCCCAGGAGCCAGCCACAAACCCCCAGCACTTGCCTGGCCGACCAACCATTTTTTCTGAGCGACCCCAGATCCGGCGATCCGAAACGCTTGGACATCCGTCTGCCGTCTACGCCATCAATCAGCGGCAAATGAGCGTACTGAACACGAGGAGCCTGCGGCTGCAGGTGGTACCTGATCCACACCTGGATGGCTGTGGACCTGAGCAGGTCCCTTCCTCGCACAATCTGATTGACCCCCATGGCCAGGTCATCCACCGTCACCGCCAGCTGGTAGGAAACCAAGCCGTCCGAACGTCTGACGACCACATCGCCGACCTGCCTGGACAAATTGAAGGACTGCGGGCCAAAGATCAGATCGTCGAAGCAACAGATGGCATCCGACTCGTCGGGCTGATCAGGGACTGCGATTCGGAGGCTGTGCCGCTGCCCTTGAGCCAGCCTTTCACTGACCACCTGGGGGGAAAGTCCTCGGCAGGTACCCGGATAGACAATGAACCCGTCGCCTTCATTCGGCGCCGATGCCGCGCGGATGTCGGCACGGGAGCAGAAGCAGGGGTAAATCAGGGACTGCCCGCCAATTAATTGCGACGATTCCAGTAATTTCAATGCCTGATGGTAAGCATCGGCGCGCTGGGACTGGTAGACCACCTCGCCATCCCAGTCCAATCCCAGCCAGGCCAGGTCATCCATGATCCAACGGTCAGCGTCCTTGACCACCCGCGGCGTATCTATGTCTTCAATGCGAAGCCGCAGTACCCCGCCAGACCCTTGCGACCTGACACCCAGCCAGGCCGCCAGACATGCATAGATATTGCCCAGATGCATCCGCCCAGTCGGCGAAGGCGCCAACCTTCCTACGACCTTGGCCTGACCGGCCTGGCTCACTCTCGGTTCTCCCTTGTGCATACCGACATGCTTGCATACCACCAGGTCATTGAGGAGCCATCAGTCAGCCAAACTATTGCATGCCTTTGAATGGCCCCAGGCAAATGCTCAGAAGCTGTCGAGCAGACGGTCGATCTCCTCGAAGTGCTTGACCTTAGGACGCCAGACCGGCTTGCCACGAACGATGACCAGCTTGGGATCAGCCAGGGTCCGCACATTCTTGGCAGGATCCTCGTCGAGGACGATCAGATCCGCATCCTTGCCCGTATCGACCGAGCCAGTAACATTGTCGAAGCCCAGGTTGCGGGCATTGACCTGGGTGGCAGCGTGGAAGGCCTGCGCCGGGGTGAAATCGGCATACCGCACCAGATAGTCGAGTTCCCGCCAAGTGCCGTACTGAGGCACGAAGGTCATGCCGGTGTCGGTGCCAACGCCGACGGCAATGCCGTTCTCATGAGCCTGCTTGGCGCTCTTGACCATACCGTCGACCACCAGTTCGGAATTGCCGCGTACTATATCGCTGATCCCCAGCTCCTGCTGGCTGATCTTGACCAGAGGCAGCCCGGCGGACAGGGTGGGGTCCAAGGCCGAGAAGCCGCGAAGCGAGCGCGGATTGTCAAGGAAGAGCCCAATCATCTCGTCATCCAGAGCGCTGCCGTGCTCGATGGTATCCACTCCCGCCTTGAGAGCGGCCTTGACCCCCTCGGGGCTCTGAGCGTGTGCTGCGACGAGCACACCAAACTCATGGGCCTCATCGCAGACAGCGGCCATTTCCTCCTCGGTCATCTGCGGGCTACCGGCCTCGCCAAGCTTGGTGGCATCGGTCACGCCGCCTGTCGCAGCCACCTTGATGGCATTGACCCCATGGTCCAGGTTCTCCCTGGTCCGACGCCTGGCCTCTTCGGGAGAGGAGCAGGACAGAGCGATGAAGGGATCGCCATGACCTCCAGGAATTGCCAGGAGCGGGCCGGCAGCCAGCATGCGCGGGCCGGTCAGCTCGTCGGCATCAATCTTGTCGCGCAGACGAACCGCCTCATAGCCCACATCGCCCAAGGTACGAATGGTCGTCACGCCCGAGTTCAACAGGGTGGAGACGTTGCCTTTGATCCTGGCATCCATAAGCACTCTGCCGGCGGGGCTGTGCACCACTTTCAAAGCAGCGTCGACCACGCGCGGCGACAGGTCAGTACCGCCGGACAGGGGCTTGCCGTCGGCAAAAAGATGGGTATGGGCATTGATGAGTCCAGGTGCCACAAACTTGCCCGTAGCGTTGATCCGGTGATATCCGGAAGGCACATAGGCCAGCGGGGTCGGGCAGACCTGTTCTATCCGGCCGTCCGCGGAAACCAGAACAGACATATCCTTCTGGACCGTGCCTTGTTCATCGCCGGTCGCAATACTGGCATGCTCAAGCACAAACGGCTCGCGCTCTTTCCTGCCTTGAAGACGCCCCATGGTCGTACCTGCCTTCCCATCTCCGATGCACTCTTTGCGAGGAATCGGGCATATATGGTCAATCATATCCATGGCGGGGCGAACCATTCAAGCAGGACAAGCATGACACACAGACAGTGGATCCCATTCAGGCGCACCCTGCCACGGGAACTAGACCGCAATTCCCGAATACCGCCATGAAGGACTGTCCAAGGGGCGGGAAACATTCACAGTCATCGCCAGAGGCCACCACCGACCTTCCTGAGCGGGAATGTTACCTGGAGTCCGGCACGCTGTTGATGACGAACTCTATTTCGGAATATGCCGGCGGTTGAAGAGCCACGCCGAATGCCACCACCGAGCCGAATCCGTCGAAGACGGTGGAATCCATAGCCAGCACGGGCCGACCCTTGTCCACGTGAAAGTACCCGGCTATCCGTGAATCGACATTCTCGATGCGGACCACGACCTCGTTCCTGGCGAGCCTGACGTCGTATCGTCCTTCGATGAAGTCATAGAGGGATCCGTCGGAGAAATCATGCTCAAGTATCTCCGGAAACTCTGCATCCGGCAGGTAGGTGCAGACATATTGCTGTAGGTTGCCATTGACATAGCGCAACCGCTCCAGCTCGATCAGGTCCGCTTCAGCCTCCAGACCCAGCTTTGATGCAATATCGGCTTTCTTGACAATCCTGTTGCCCAGCACTCGGGTCTTGACCGTTCTGCCCAGGTCATGCTGCTGACGCCAGAAGCCTCTGATGCGGCCGTTGATCACCTCGCGGGAGGAAGTGGGCGACTTCAGCTTGAAGGTTCCCTTGCCCTGGCTACGAACGATCAGCCCCTCACGAATCAGATCTTCGATGGCATGGCGAACCGTGATCCGACTGACCTTGTACCGTGCGCAAAGTTGGGACTCAGTAGGTAGCTGCGCCCCTTCTTTCATCCGTTTGACGCTTCCGCGCAAATGGTCTCGCACGGACACATACTTGGGAATTCCATCTACCATTGCAAAACCGACCCACCTGATATTTCCTTGCTTTCATGAATCGAAATCCCGCGGCCTGTGCCAATCGAGACTTGCTTCGTTCAATGATTGCAGAAGCCCCTTGTCTCTGCCTTGCACAGGGGCCAAACTGAAATATTGTCCAGCAACGGATAGGTCATGGAACTGATATTGAAAAGTCCGCTAGTCCCATGACCCTTCCCATCGTCGCCCCTGTCATCTTCATAGATGAGACAGGGGCTTCAGATTCAGGCGACGGCTTCAGCCTTGTCAGCCGAGTCAGCTGCAGCAGCAATAGCCTTCTTGCGCTTGTTCATGAAGTAGGAAACCACATAGACCAGGATCAGCACGACAATGATTCCCGCGATGATCGCAATCTGGCCGCCAGCCTTGTTGAGGTAGCCTAGGAAGATGCCGGCCACGCCGAAATCGGCATCCGAGTATGTGGCGGCGCCCTTGCCCACAGAACCCAGCACTGGCAGAAGCAGGAGCGGCAGGAAGGTTATGGCCAGGCCATTGACAAAGGAACCGAGAATGGCTCCGCGCCGACCGCCCGCGCCATTGCCGATCACGCCTGTAGCGCCGCCGGTCATGAAGTGGGCCACGACACCGGGGATGATGACAGTGGTGCCAGCCAAGGCCATGATGGCCATGCCCACGATGCCGCCGACGAAGCTGGACAGGAACCCAATCAGAACGGCGTTGGGGGCAAAGGTGAAAGTGACAGGGACATCCAGTGCAGGCTTGGCGTTCTTGACCAGGTGCTCACTGATGCCCTTGAAGGCAGGAACGATCTCGCCCAAAACCACACGAACACCTGCCAGGATGATATAGACGCCGGCAGAGAAAGTAGCCGCCTGCAAGACCACATAGACGATGAAGTTCTGTCCGTCGCTGAGCTTGCTCTCGATATAGCCGGGACCGGCGAAGAGCGCCACGATGACATAGATCACGGCCATGGACAGAGCGACGATAACGGTTGTATCGCGCAAGAAGCCCAGATTCTTGGGGAAGTTGATATCCTCAGTCGATTTAGAGGGATGCTTCTTGCTGCGGGTGAGCATGGCCACCAGACCGCCCAGGGCGATACCTGAGCCGCCGGTGTGACCCAGGGCCACATCATCGGTACCAGTGACCTTCTTCATGAAAGGTTGCACGACTGCGGGCGAAAGGGTCACAACCAGACCCTGAGCGATTGAGCCCCAAAGCAGGGTCTGCCAAGTGGAGAATCCGGCCGCTACGAAGATGACAGTGATCATCGTGGCCATATAGAAGGCCACATGCCCTGACAAGTAGACATATTTGAAATATGATGTTGCCGAAAGAAGGACATTGACAATCATTCCAAAGAAGAAGATGAGTGCGGCAACAGAGCCGTACTTAACTAGGACCGTGCCGACGATGGCCTCGTTGTTAGGGACGACGCCCTGGACGTGGAAGGCGTGTTGGAACATATCCCCAAAGGGAGTCAATGCGTTGGTCACCACGCCTGCACCGGCGGCCAGAACCAGGAAGCCTACGAACGTCCGTATGGTTCCTTTCATGACGTCCGTGGCAGACTTGCGCTGCAGGGCCAGGCCGATCAGGGAGATCAGCGCGACAATAACGGAAGGCTGTCGGAAAATGTCCAAAAGGACCTTTAATGCACCGTTCATGCCGTCTGCCCTCCTTGAGAAACATCCACACCGTGACGCTTCAGGGCCTCGGCCAGCTTTTCTTTGATCTCATTCATATCGATCAGGCTGTTCAGGACAACCACGTCTCCCAGATCCTTGGCAGCATCAGCGATATCACGCCCGACAAAAATAAGATCGGCATCGCCCTTGTTGACCGAGCCCAAATCGCTATGGTCGGTCTCGACACCGGTCACACCAAGCTCTTTCAAAGCCTTGTCAATGTTGAGCTGGGTGATGAAGCTCGACCCCAGTCCAGTGCTGCAAACCGTCAGAATCTTCATATTGATTACCTTTCTTCCTTGAGGATCGTCCTCAATTCCTCAACGTTCGCGGCCTTGCCCAGCCGTTCCTGATTGGTGCCGTCACTCAGGAAGGTCGCCAACGATTGCATCAGGCTCAAATGGCTGTTCGAGTCCTGCGCGGCCAGGCAGAAGAACGTGCTGATCGGGTGATCCTGTGAATCGGCCAGCAAAAAGGGCCTGCCGACCTTCAGCACCGACAGGGAAGTGGTCACAACGCCTGCCTCCGGCCTGGCGTGGGCCATGGCGATGCCTTGACCCAGATCAATGTAGGTGCCGCCTGGTTTGCGTATCGAAGCCTTGATGGCCTCGACATAAGAGAGCTTGATCCTTCCCAAGTCAACCAGCGGAGCGGTGACCACATCCACTGCTTCCTCCCAATCGGCCACGCCGTCCCTGTACATGACGGTGCCTTCCGGGAAATACTCGTCCAGCAATTTGCCTCCTCGCATACAATGAAGTCCATCCGCTTCGTAGCGAACGTTCGCGGGAGGGTGGATGCCTCCCCACGGAATCTTCAACCTCGAATTCCGCAAACATTATAACAACATGACAATATGATGTCTATGCTTGCGTGTTCAGACGCCGGTTCCCGGGCCTCCGAGAAGGAGCCCGGGACCTTGGCTTCCTGTTGATCAGGCGGCGAAGAGGACCTTGAAAATCACGGCTCCGACGATGGCACCGATGATGGGCGCCACCACTGGGATCCAAGCCTCCCTCCAGCGCGAATCTCCCTTGTTGGGCACGGGCAGAATCCAATGAAGGAAGCGCGGCACCAGATCACGTGCGGGGTTCAAACCGGGGCCGGTTGGACCGCCCAGAGAGGTGACCAGCCCCCAGACGATCAAGCCGACAACGATGGAGGCGGCAGCCAACCCCCTAGACCCCCATGGGCCTTGCAGACAGCAGAGGGCTCCCAGAACCAACACCAGCGTGCCAAAAAACTCATTGATGAAGTAGTTGACCAACGAGCCCGAGGCGTCAGTGGTGCAGAAGGTGCCCAAGATCGGCGAGGGGTCTTTGGTCATGCGGTAGTGCGGGAAGTAGCAGGCATAGACCACCAACTGGCCCAAGGCCGCCCCGACCAGCTGCGCCAGAATATATGGCAGAACCTGGCTCCAGGGAAAGATGCCGATGACGGCTTGTCCCAGAGTCATGGCCGGGTTGATGTGGGCTCCGGATACCCCGCCAAACATGAGCACGGGAAACATGACTCCGAAGCCATACCCCATGGCAATAGTGAGCCAGCCGGAATGGTGGCCCTTGGTGCCCTCCAGATCCACGTCGGCGACCGCGCCGTTCCCGAAGATCATCAATATGGCGGTGCCGACACATTCAGCGGCCAACTTGGTCATGAGCGAATATTCCATTCAATCCTTCACCCCTCTCTCGATGCCGCCGTGGCGCCACTTTCCCCAACCGGTCATATAAGGGCCAAGGCATGAGCATCATTCAATAAAAACAGGTGATGGCACTAGGCCGAGAAGCGCTTATGATCTCCGTTGATTCAAGTGATTCAGTGAAATCCGATAAAGCGCCAGCCCCAACCGCGTGTCACCATCAACACGACTGCACTTAAACCGGCATGCATATTCTATTCCAGCCACTGCTGATTATGACGCATTGAGAACCACGCACGGTTATCCATGTCCCAGACGGATTTCGCGCTCTCGGCAGTTTTTGAAGCAGCTCCCGCCCGCTCATACATCTGTCCGCTTGATTCGTAAGCACAAGATTCGCATGCTTTTCTGCCGGTCAGGAATGCACGAACGCTGTTTTTGTGGCTTCCATGCCAAGCAGGCACGGAATGTTGCGCCAGAGCTTTTTGACAAGGACTTTTGTCACACAGATGTTACACAAAACCGTGTTTCAGGCGAATTCCCCGAGCAATGGAAAAGCCCCGCAGCCTTTGCGGCTGCAGGGCTTTGACTCTGTGCCCCCACGGGGGCTCGAACCCCGGACACGCTGATTAAGAGTCAGCTGCTCTAGCCAACTGAGCTATAGGGGCAGGACACTTTCAAGAGCCAAGTAGATACTATACACGGTTTCTGCAGACCCGCAACACGGCGCGTCACAGGTCTGCCGAATCCATACATAGTTTGCTTAGACGATCTTGGGCATGGGCGTGGTCAGGGAAGTGGTCAGGTTCACCTGCAGGAGACCGGCCCCTGTATGGGCCTCGACCTTCTTCAGGGTGACTGTGCGCTTGTCCTGGTCGGCCCGGTCGTCGTCGGTCATGGTAGCCGGCGACTTGACCGCCACCACCACCAGATCCTCGAGGGAGATGCCTGCCTTATTGCAAAGGTCGGAGGCCGCCTGAAGGCTGTCCTGGAAGCCCTCACGCTCAATGACCCGATCAGCCGGCACGCCGTAGGCGCTCTGAGCGATCCAGCGAATCCGATCCGGCACGGACATATCATGCAGGCTGGCTGTATCCGCCTGGGCCTTCGCAGGCTCCTGCAGGGCCTTGACCAGATCATCCAGCTGAGGCTCAAGGGCCTTGCCCCCGTCACGGAAGAGGTTGCCTGCGATGGGCCTGCGGAAGCCCAGACCGTCGGCCGTCTCCCGCAAGGAATCCACCTGATCGTCCTCGCCCTCCCAGAGGTTGATCAGCGGGAAGGTGGGGATGCCCAATCCCTCCAAACGATGCACATGGAAGGGGTAGCGCCAGCTCAGCCTGGGATCGTCCCGCCAGGTGGTGGCACGGGTGACGACCACGGCGGCGGCCGGCCATTGGGCCCCGTACTCGCGGGCGGCGATGTCCAGCCACTTCTGGGCACCGGCATCAGCTCCGTAGCCCGCCTCGACGACGACCACATCATGTCTGGCGCAGGCCATCTCCACGGACACCAGGCTGGGGATGCCGATGGAGACGTTGGCGAAAGGCCCGCCATGCACATAGACCGGTGAACCCTCCAGGGTCTGAGTGAAGGCAGGCTTGACCGCATCGGTCAGAATGCCGGTGATCCGCCACAGGTCCACAAACTCACCAAAGGTGACTGGGCGACCGTCCAAGGTCCCCGCGACCATGCCTGCCACACGCCGCTCGATCTCCTCCATGCTCCGGGAGAGCACGACGATCTGCATGAGCTCGCAGGTTGGCGTCAGCACGGTCCGCTCGGGCAGATCGCCCTTGCCTCGGTCCACGGTGATCTGCCGCAAGGACCGCGAAGGCACCTCGCTGACCCGGGGCACCAGGACGGTGTCCAGCCGGCCCTCGTCCACAGCCTTCTCCGCGAAGGAGACCAAGAGGTTCTGTGCGGATTCGATAGCCGCCATCTCCCCGCACAGACCCCAGTCCACCAGCTCAGGATGCGTCAGGGAGGACTTGCCGCCACCGGAGGCGCCACCCTTGGACCCGGCTGCGGTGATGCCCATGCTGGGCTGACGCAGGACGGCCGCAGCATCCACCCCTCGGGCGCGCAGAGCGTCGATCAGGGCGATGGTGGTTGTGGTCTTGCCCTCTCCTCGCGAGGCCTTGAGCGGGGTGTCGGCGGTCACCAACAGCACCCGGCCCTGCTTGCGCGGCATATCCGGATGCTCCCGCAAATCCTTCAAGTAGCCGAAGGCATCGATCTTGTCAAACAAGCCGTATGGCCTGACATAATCGTCGAAACCGCTCATGAGGCTCTCCTCCTTAATGGTTTTTGCAAATCGGATGGCTCAGTTGTCGGACAGGTGGTAGCCGTTGCGCATGCCCATGCTGACCGTGTAGAGCACCTGGCCAAGCAGGTCATCGGTCTCCTTGCGCAGACGGTCGGCCATGTCCTGGTTGGCGGCCTCCAACACCTGGCGCACCTCGGCGTTGTCGGTGCCCTGGTCGGCGCCTTCCAGCCGTGCCACCTGCTCGTCAGCGGCGGCAATCAGCCAGTGGCCCTCGCCGCCCACGCTCTGCTGGTAACGCTCGACAGCCGCCGAGGTGCCGGCGAATTCGGAATCGCACAGGGCGGCGATCAGCCGGTCGGACCAGTAGAGGCTGTCCGTGGAGACCCGGTCAGTGGCGTTGGCCAGATAGTCGGGCGTCCGATCCACATTGGCATAGAAGGGAACCAGGGCATTGAAGGCGTTGGACCCATAGGACATCCACTGGATGGCCCGGCAGGATTCAGGCCGGTAGGGGCGCAGCTGGATCAGGGCCAGCTGGTCATTGCGGTTGATGCCGATGGGCCGGTAGAGCCCCTTGGTGTGCTCGTTGCCGGTCCGCCCATAGGGATCGTAGGGCGTGCCCTGGTAGTGGGAGCTGAGCAGATACTTGACATCCTCCACGGTAATCAGCCGCTCGGGCTGGCGGCACCAGGGAATGTTGTCGCTGGTGGGGGCATGATCAGCATCCGGTCCATCCCAGATCTCGTCATAGGGGTTGAGGAAGCGCTGCATATACCAGGCCCGAGGCGTGTTGTAGACATGATCCGAATCGCTATGGGATCCGAAGGCATCACGCGGATTGAAGGGCGAGGCCGACTCCACGGCAAGGTTCAGGTGGTTGTCGGCGATGAACTCCCGCAGGTCGGCCGAGCAAAGGTGATCGGTCTGCTCCCCGAAGGCGTCGTCCAGATCGAATTCGTCAATGCCCAGCTGGTTGGGCATGGTCACATAAGAGTCATCGGGCACCCGCTTGGCGATCCAGTGATGGCCGCCTATGGTCTCCATCCACCAGATCTCGTCCACGTCGCTGAAGGCAATGCCATTCATCTCATAGGTGCCGTAGCGCTCAAGAAGGGAACCCAGCCGCAGGACACCCTCCCGGGCCGAGCGGATATAGGGCAGGACGATGGTGACCAGGTCCTCCTCGCCGATGCCCCCGGGCACCTCGGCCAGGTAGCCCTCCTCCCCCGGACGGCCCTGGGCGGGGGTGAGCTCCACTAGCGGATCGGCGCCCAGAACACGCTCATTGGTGGTGATGGTCTCGGTGGCTGACATGGCCACGTTGGCACTGTTGACGCCCGCTTCGGCCCACAACCCTTGATCGAGCACAGCATTGGGCACCGAGGTGTAGCGCATGGGGTCCTCGGGCAGATCCATCTCCAAGTGGCTGATCACGCTGCGGTAGTGCCGTGGCTGCTGGTCGGGAGCGACCAGGACGAAGCGCTTGGGACGGAACTCCCCGTTGGCTGAATCCTCATTTCGGGCGATGATGGTGGATCCGTCATAACTGGCGTGCTTGCCTATCAGAAGCGTGGTGCAGGGCATATAAGCGTCTTCCTTTGTCTGATTGCGGTCAACTGTCATCACCAGTCCGGACGCCGGAGGATGCCGTTCCAACCGACTGCGTGGGCAGGCAGGGATGACGGCCGTCTGCGCACTTGGGGCATGGCCTCACTCTAGTGCCAGACCGCCCCAATATCGGTCCCAATATCAGGGGATGTGCGCTAAATCAAATTCTCATGCATCGGCTGGCAGCCAAACCCGAGCTGCAGCGGCTACAGGCTGGGCGGAATGAACGGCATGGACCAGGGCGTTCAGCCAGAATCCCTCCTCCAGATTCGGCAGAGCTTCCTTCGTGGCCCAGACCGACAGCACATAGTCATGAACCTGGTCTGGAGGGGTGGGGCCGTTGTAGCGCATGAGCACGGCGGGATCGTCGGCGATCTCCTCCTCCATGACCAGCGGCGAGGCGGCCGAAGTCCGGCCCTGAGGCACACCGGGAATCAGATTGGGCAGGTTTCTGGAGAAGTCCTCGGGAATGGCCAGCACAGAGCTGTCAGCCTCATCAGACTGCAGGGCAGCCAGAGCGTCAACAGGCAGATTGGCCAGGGACCAGTGGATCCAAGGGAAGCCGCAGACCGGCACGGAATCAGGATCCACCAGCATGCAATGCAGGTAACGGGCCTCCTGGGGTACATCCTCAAGCCGGAAGGGGAAGGAGACGACAGGACGTCCCTTGCGCGTAAGGGACTGCGGGGCACGCTTGGCGTACCGATCGGGAATGGTGCCGAAATCTGTGATAATCCTCATGGTTCGATTCTCGCCCGCTCCAGTGACGGGGTCAAGTTCATCCGTTAAAGACGCTTGGAGCAATAAAGCCCATCGCGCTGGGTCAAAATGCAAGAGTCGCCCGTTTCCCTCCACGTAGAAAGGAAACGGGCGACTCTGAGTTGGGGCGGAGAAAGGAATCAGCAGGACCTTTCTCCTGGCGCCTATAGGGCGCGCTTGCACATGCCTATTCGGCTTTTGCTGCCTTGGCGGCCTTGGCCTCGGCGCGGGCGGCCTTGGCGGCTGCACGAGCCTGAGCCTTGGCCTCCTTCTCTTTAGCCTCGACATCAGCGATGAACTCAGCATGCTTGGCGGCAGGCATCCATCCGGTGTTGACCACCTTGACCTGCCAGATCCAGGCCAGGGCGAAGATGACCACGGCCAGGACCACCAGGACCACGGCCCCGGCAGGGATACCCAGCTGGGCCAGCTTGCCGACCACGGTGCCGTACCAGGCGAAGTCGGCATCGCCGAAGGTGGCGTTGGACAGACCGAAGCTGCCCAGAACCGTCATCAGGATGGCCGGCAGGAAGGTGATCAGCAGACCATTGATGAAGCCGCCGACCACAGCGCCGATGCGGCCGCCCGTCGCATTGCCGAAGACACCGGCACCGCCGCCATCGAAGAAGTGGGGCACCATGCCCGGCAGGATCAGGGCCAGACCCCAGACGGGCCCGAGCCAGACGGCGATGATGACCAGGGCCACCAGACCACCGGCGAAGGAGGCCAGGAAGCCGATCAGGGATGCGTTGGCACCGTAGGGGAAGACAATGGGGATATCCAGAGCAGGACGGGCGCCGGGGACCACCTTGTTGGCGATGCCCTGGAAGGCGGGCACCAGCTCGCCCAAGATGATGCGAACGCCGTAGAGGATGATGCTCACGCCGATGCCGAACTGCAAGGCCTGGGCGAAGGCGGCCATGAAGAAGGCCCCCCAGTTGGCCGGGTGTGACGGAAAGACGGCGAAAGCGGCCTTGGCCGGCACCACAAAGGCGGTCCAGACAGCGAAGACCAGGTAGAGGACGACCATGAGCAGGGTGGTGGAGACCATGGAGTCACGCAGGAAGCTCAGCCCCTTGGGGAAGTCGATGTCCTCGGTGGAACGCGACTTCTTGCCCACAGCGCTGCCGACCGCGCCCGAGACCACGTAGCCCAAGGTGTTGAAGTGGCCGATGGACAGCTTGTCGCTGCCGGTCACCCGGTTCATGTATGGCTGGGCGAAGGCGGGCATGGCCACCATGATCACGCCCATGAGCAGGGAGCCGATCAGCACGATGAGCAGGTTGTTGCCCTTGCCGAACCCGATCGAAAGGACCAGGGCCAGCAGGGTGGACATGAAGACCATATGGTGGCCGGTCAGGAAGACGTACTTGAGCGGGGTGAACCGTGCCAGCAGGATCATGACGATGAAGCTGAGCACGATGATATAGGCGGAGGCTGCGCCGAACTGGCTGGAGGCCTGGGCCACGATCACCTCGTTGGTGGGGACGACCCCGTGGGCGCCAGTAGCCTTGAAGACCAGCTTGCCGAAGGGATCCAGGGCGTTGGTCACCACGGTGGCGCCGGCGCCCAGGATCAGATAGCCCATGGCCGCCTTGAGGGCACCCGAGATGACCTGGCCTGCGCTCCGTTTCAGGGCGATCAGGCCGATGGCCGCCACGATGCCAATCAGATAGGCGGGCACATTCAGAATCTCCTGGCTGATGAAGTTCAGCACCGCAAGGAAGACATTCATTGTTTGTCCTTACTATTTCTCTCTTGTTCTTACCGCGAAAGAGCGGGCGTCCCATCGGCCTGGCGATGACGAATGCCCGCCGGACGCATCAGTCGGCGTACTGCTCCAGGATGCCCTTGATCTCGTCCTTGTCCATGAAGTTCTGGACGGTCTCGACCGGGGTGGTGGTCCCCTCCAGCTCGGGCGCCAGCTGGGGCGAGGTCAGCACCAGGTCGTTCATGTTGGCCGTGCCCTTGGCGCTGCCCGCGTCGGAGGTGGTCACGGTCACGTCCATGCCCAGCTCCGATGCCACCTGCTCGACGTTGACCTTGAGCAGGACCGAGGTGCCGATGCCGTTGCCGCATACGCAGAGAATATCCATGAGTTGCTCCTTTGTTTCTTGTTTGCTCTTACTGCATCTTGTTCACGATTGAAGAATGGCGCGGACCTCGTCAGGGGTGCCGGCCTTGGCCAGCTGCTCGGTCTTCTTCGCGTCGGTCAGCGCACCGGCGATGGCGGACATCACCTGCAGGTGCTCCTGCTCATCCCGTCCGGCCAGACCGATCACCAGGGAGACCGGATCATTGGCCTTGTTGCCGAACTCGACAGGCGTGGACAGCCTTACCCAGCTCAGGCCGGTTCCCAGTACCGCCTCGCTGGGCCGGGAATGGGCCAGAGCCAGACCGGGGGCGATGACGATGTAGGGTCCCATCTTCTCGACGGTCTCGATCATCTGGTCCGTGTAGGCATCGGTGGTGAACCCGGAGGCCACCAGCCTGTCGCCCGCCTTGCGGATGGCGTCCCGCCAGTCAGCCGCCGGCACATCCAGGGCGAAGGATGTGTCGGGAAGGAAGGCTTGGAAATCCGTCATGTCTGCTCCTTGCTCGTGCTGTTTGACTTGCTTGATTGCACCAGATCCGGTGGATTCGCGTGGATCCGGCCGACTGCTCACCACCCTTGGGGATGGTAGAACTCCCCGTCCAGAGCCCTGGCGGCCAGCGCCTTGGCCTCGTCCATGGTGTGCTTGGCCAGTTCGGCGCGGACATCATCCAGGGCGACCGGAGTCATGGACAGGCTGGTCACGCCGATGCCGGCCAAAACTACGGCCAGGTCCGGATCGGCAGCAGCCTCGCCGCAGACTCCGACAGGCATGTTGTTGGCCTGACCGGCATCAGCGATGAGCTTGATGGCCCTGAGGACGGCAGGATGCCAGGCGGTCTGATAGGAAGCGACCGAGCCCAATGTGCGGTCGGCGGCCAACGTGTACTGGGTCAGGTCGTTGGTGCCGATGCTGACGAAATCGGCCACCTTGGCCACCTTGTCGGCCATCAGTGCAATCGAAGGAACTTCGGCCATGACGCCCACGCGCTTGAGCCCCTTGCTCTTGCCCAGACGGACGAAGTAGTCAGCCTCGTGCTCGTCAGCGACCATGGGCGCCATGACCCACAGGTCAGCATTGGTCTCGGCATCGGCCCGGGCCAAGGCCTCCAGCTGATCCTCCAGGACCTGGCTGTGGACCTTCAGCGTGCGCAGACCACGCAGCCCCAGGGCAGGATTGGGCTCGTCGGCCTGGGTCAGGAAAGGCAGAGGCTTGTCGGCGCCGGCATCCAGCAGGCGGATGACCACCTTGCGGCCAGGGAAGCGTTCAAGAAGAGCACGGTAGGCCTTGGCCTGCTCCTCGACGCCGGGAGCCTGCTCGTTGCCAAGGAAGAGGAACTCCGAGCGGAAGAGTCCAACCCCTTCGGCGCCATACTCCAAGGCCGGATCAGCATCCGCGGGCTTGCCGACATTGGCCAGGAGGGGGATCCTGGTTCCATCCTTGAGCTGACCAGGGCGGCCTCGCAAAGCCTTGGCCTGATCCGCTTCGCGTCGGGCCTGCTCAGCCTTCTCGATCTGTTCCTGGTTGGGATCGGCAGTCACCTTGCCGGCAGCTGCATCGACGATGACCGTCTGTCCGTCGGACAGCCCGGCTGCGTCCTGAGCGCCCACGACGGCGACGATCCCCCTGGACCGGGCCAGGATAGCGGTATGGCTGGTCGGACCGCCCTCGATGGTGACAATGGCCAGCACCTTGGTCATGTCCAAGCTGGAGGTGTCGGCCGGAGACAGGTCAGGGGCGACCAGGACGAATGGCTTGTCGCTTTCCGGCACGCCCGGGGCCGGGACACCGAGCAGATGGGCGATGACACGCTGGCCTACATCATGCAGATCGTTGGCACGCTCCCCCATGTAGCCGCCGATGGCCTGGAGCTTCCCCTCGAAGTCGGCAAAAGCCTCATAAACGGATCGCTCGGCGGTCTTGCCACCATCCAGCAGGGATCGGATCGAGGTCTTCAGGGCCGGGTCCTGGGCCATCTGGGCCAAGGCGGTCAGAATCGGAGCAGCATCCTTGGCCCCCTGCCCATCCTGGGCGGCCTTGGCGCGCGCAAGCAGATCCCTGTTGACCGATGCCAGGGCGGATTCGACCCTGCTGAATTCAGCATCCGCCGTCAGATTCTCAGGCCTCGCCTCATCACCGGGCACATCCAGTCCGGCCGCCATATGGATAACCGGGCCAACGGCAACGCCGCGGCCAATGCCCACGCCTTGGATCTCCATGTCGCACTCCTTAGTGCCTGGCCACTGCGTGCAGGCCGCCCTTGAGGCAAGCTCCACAACGGCGGTGGAAACGTTCTTTAAGCAACGATGTTCAGTATACACAAATCCATTTGTTTTTCAACGGTAATCGTTTTCTGTAATTCCTTGTTGACGGTGGTAAGATAACCAGCGTATTCATCACTCGAC
Source organism: Bifidobacterium apousia (assembly GCF_007559275.1). Lineage (GTDB taxonomy): Bacteria > Actinomycetota > Actinomycetes > Actinomycetales > Bifidobacteriaceae > Bombiscardovia > Bombiscardovia apousia. The sequence goes on along the minus strand of NZ_VMHK01000001.1, from coordinate 257,831 downwards.
ATGCCGGTTCGACAGAACCGGCCATATCTTCAGGAGAGCTGGTAATCATGGCAACAGCACAACGTTCCACCGTCATCACCGACCCGGTAGGCATTCACGCCAGGCCCGCTTCGGAGTTCTCGCAGGCCGCCGCATCCAGCGGATGCAAGGTCACCATAGCCAAGGGCGAGGGCGATCCCGTGGACGCCGGCAGCATTCTGATGGTCATGAGCCTGGGCATCGCCAAGGGCGACAAGGTCACTGTGACCGTCGATGGCGACGAGGCCGAGTTTGTGGCCGATTCCTTGGTCACCAAGCTGACCCAGGCCGAGTAACCCCGCCGCCAGCTGCAACCGACATCCGCGGAGAGATCTTCGAGGGAACCAATGGGACACACGGCGGACAATAAGCCTTCCATTGCCAACGTCGCAGCTCTGGCCGGAGTTTCCACGGCGACTGTGTCCCGCGTCCTTTCCGGCCATAGAAGCAAGAATGACGACATCAGCCGCAGGGTTAGAACCGCGGCCGAGAAGCTCAACTATTCGGCCAACTTTGCTGCCAGCGCACTCCGCTCGGACCGCAGCAGAACCGTAGGGCTGGTTCTGTGCGGCACCTCCGCGGGGCTAGACGGATCCATTCTGGATCTGCTCAGCAGAAGGCTGACCGAACAGGGTCGCTACCTGCTGGTCATATCCGTCAGGGGCGACCAGGAGCGCGAGGCGGCCATCAGATCAATGGCGGCCCGACAGGTCGAAGGAATCATCGTCGTTCCTTCGCCGGACGACGATCCGGTCGGCATGCCGGCTGACCTGCCATCCGAGCTGCCCATCGTCCAGGTCGGCGGCAGACCGGTCTCCTACCACACCAGCTGGGTCGGCATGGACCAGGCCGCCTCCATGCGGCTGATCATTGCCCACCTGGCCGAACAGAACGCGCATGCCGTGGCCTATCTGAGCCGTGAACTGAGCACCAGCGCTGCCTCCGAGCTCTTCACGACCTTCTCCACCCTGACCAACACCTTGGGGATGACTCCTCAGCCGGATTGGGTCCAGTTCGGCCCATGCAGCATGCAACGCGGCCACGATGCCGTCGCAACCATGCTCAGCGCGGGAAACGACCATCCCGATGCCATTATCTGCGGGGACGACTCGCTGGCTCTGGGCGCTCTAATGGCCTGCAACCAACTGGGCTTCCAGGTTCCCGACCAAATCAAGGTGGCCGCCTTCGTGGACAGCCCTGCCTGCCTGGTCAGCAGTCCGACCTTGACCGCAGTCAAGACTCCCCTGGAGGGCATCGTCCAGGAGGCTCTGCGGTTGGTCGACGCCAAGGGACAGTCCATTCTGCCATCCCATGTGGCTCTGCCGCCGGCACTGGAGTGCAGGGAATCGACCTGGTCGCCAAGGATCGGCAGCAGCAACATGACCTCGCCAGGCACTTTCGCCTGACGAACCCTTGGGTTTGCGCTCAGACCAGCAGGGTACAGAAAAGAGCCTCGAAGTCCAAGAGCGGCGAACCGTTGGCAGCCAGTCTCCTGCGAGCCCGGGCGATCAGCTGAATGCGATCGATAGCCCCCTGCCTGGAAAGTCTGACGGACAGATCGGCAATTGCCGCCCGATTCTCCAGATTGACCAAGCCGGCCTTCTCCTCGGCGCCGTTCTGCAAGACGCCCACATCCCGGTAGACGCTGGCCAGGGTACTCAGGTTGCGGTCCAGCACATCCCGGGTCAGCCTAGTGACACGCCGACGGACCTGATCCTTGCCCCCCAAGGCATGGTAGGCCCCGCGCAGCTGCCGGGGAATACGCTCCTTGTCCCTGAGTCCGTTGATCTGCCGAAACTCCCGCTCGTCCCTGGCCACCTCGTCGTCTACGGTGGCGGTGGCCTGATCGCGGGCCGCGTCGACCACCCGACCAGCCAGGACCACGGCATCCGAGGCGCGCCGCAGACCCAGCAGACCTACCACCAGCTCATCACGGTCGGCCAGAACCTGATCCTTGGTGGCATAGAGACGAGCGATGCCGATATGTCCCTGAGCCAAACGGGCGGCCTTGGCGGCCAGAGGCCGGTCCACGCCCACCTGATCGGTCAGGAAATCGGCCACAGCGGTGTTGGACGGCACCGCCAGGTTGAGCACCCTGGTCCGTGAACGGATGGTGGGCAGCACATCCTGGGCGCTGGGTGCACATAGGAGCCAGATAGTGTGCTCAGCCGGCTCCTCGATCTCCTTGAGCAGCACATTGGTGGTCCGCTCCAGCATCCGGTCCACGTCTTCAATGATGATGACCCGCCAACGCGAGGTTGAAGGCATCTGCTCCGAGGTCATGATCAGCTCCCTGACCTCGTTGATGCCGATAGTGACCTTATTGGTGGACAGTATGGTCACATCCGGATGGGTTCCTGCCAGGACCTGCTGAGTGACGCGGGTGGGTTGGTCGCTCAGGCCCTGATCCGGACTGATCAGGGCCGCCGCGAAAGCCCGGGCCAGATTGGAGCGTCCTGATCCAGGAGGGCCGCAGATCAGCCAGGACTGCGCCACCTCGTCATGACCCTGCGCCTGAGCGGCCACCGTCCGCTTGAGCAGATCGACCGTGGGCTGCTGGCCCACAATGGCATCCCAGACGCTCATCGGGTCTTCCGCAGGAGGCGGGACCGGAGCAGCCAGCGAGCCGGGGAATCCACAGGAATCGAATCGTCGTCAGCATCACCGCCGACTGTTTCCGCATCCATGGACTGATCGTCCTGCTCATCATCAAGTTGACCCTGCAGGTCGTCATCAGCCTCCGATGCCTGATCGGACCTATCCGCAGCCTCAGTCCAGTCCGACTCGGCATCCTGCCCGTCGTCCTCATATCCTGCAGTCGATTCGTCATCGTCGGCATCGTCCTGAGCGTCAGCGTCAGCGTCATCATTCTCATCGTCGACCTGCGGCAGATCAGGCTCGCGGCCCTCAATCAGCTTGTCCAAATCATCTTGGATGACCTGCCAGACCCGGTCGATGGACTGGGTGGCGTCGATAACCAGGAACCGGTCAGGCTCCCTCTGAGCCAGTTGCAGGAATGCCTGACGCACATGCTGCTGGAAGTCGTCGCCAGCCGACTCCAGCCGATCGGGTTCATGATCCAGACGCGACTTTGACTGAGACGGATCCGCATCCAGCAGGTAGGTGCGCTTGGGCAACAAACCCTGACTGGCCCACAGGCTCAGCCGACGAATCACGTCCGCCGACAGATCACGGCCTCCGGCCTGATAGGCCACTGAGGAATCCAGGTAGCGGTCGCAGAGCACAATGTCTCCGCGATCCAGAGCCGGACGCACCACCTGGGCCACATGCTCGGCCCGATCCGCTGCATAGAGCAGGGCCTCGGTCCTGGGGGCCAGATCGTCGGAGGCATCAACCACATCAGTGCCACCGGTCACGGCAACCGAGGGGAAAGCAGCCAAGCCATGCAGAACGAGTTCCCGAATGGTCAATCCGACGGGAGTGCCGCCTGGTTCGCGGGTGACTTGGGATCGCAGTCCGCACTCCTGCAGATAGTCGTGTGCTCGTTGAACCTGGGTGGTTTTGCCTGCCCCATCCACACCTTCGAAGGAAATGAACAAACCATCACTCATGCCTGATGCTCCGTACTCTTGGAAGTCTTGGCGGCCTTGGCCTTCTTTGTGGTTTTGCGGGCGCGAGTAGCCGACTTGCGGGCAGTCGCCTTTCGTGCGGTCGACTTGCGAGTGGTTCTGCCACGCCGCTTGGCGGGTCCGGCCGCGCGCTTCTCTGCCAGCAGGCGGAAGGCCACCTCCGGTTCGATGGACTGGGCCGTGTACTGCTTGGGCAGGGTCCTGTTGGTCTGCCCGTCGGTGATATAGACACCGTAGAATCCGTCCTTGATGGTGACGGGTCTGCCGCTGTCAGGGTCCGTACCCAGCTCACGAAGAGGAGGCTTGGCCGCGCTCCGGGAACGCCGTCCGTACTTGGGCTGGTCGAAGAGGGCCTTGGCCCCGGACTGGTCAATGGTGAAAATCTGATCCTCGTCGGTCAGCGAACGCGTTTCGGTGCCGCCGTCGGCTTTGGTGGCCGTCAGGTAGGGGCCATAGCGACCGTTGCTGGCTGTGACGGTGGCCTGGCTGGTTGCTCCCGTCTTGGCATCGGTCAGCTCGATGCTGCCCACTGTCCTGGGCAGGCTGAGCAGCTTCAGGGCATCCTCCAGGGTGACCGTGTCTGGATCCATGGTTTTGAAGAGCGAAGCCATCTTGGGCTTAGGACCTGTTCGCTTGGCCGTCCGTGCAGTTTTACCAGTCGGCTTCTTCTCTTCGGCCGCTTCCTCTTCTGGGCTGATCAGGGCCACATAGGGCCCGAATCGACCCTTGCGCACCTCAACCCGACCGCCGGTCTCCGGATCCTTGCCAAGCTGACGGGGACCGCCAGCATTGGCTGCGATCAGCTCATGGCCCGCTGCCACCGTCAGCTCGTCCGGAGCCATCGTCGGTGGCAACGAGGCGCGCTTGGGATTGCCGTCGGCATCCAGGTCAGCCGTATCCTCAAGATAGGGGCCGTAGCGGCCGACCCTCACCTGCAGGCCATCGCCTATCTCGATGGTGTTGATCTTGCGAGCGTCGATGTCTCCCAACTGGGCCACCTGCTCCTGCAAGCCCTGATGAGCCTGGTCAGCGTTCTGAGCGGCGCCCGGGCCAGAGCCGAAGTAGAACCGGGTCAGCCAGTCCTTGCCCCGCTCCTTGCCATGGGCGATCATGTCCAGGCCGTTCTCCATCTGCGCCGTGAACTGGTAGTCCACATACTTGGGGAAATTGGTCTCCAGCAATCTGACTACCGAAAAGGCCAGCCAGGAGGGGATCAGGGCACGACCGCGCTCGTAGACGTATCCGCGATCGATGATGGTCGAGATGATGCTGGCATAGGTGGAAGGCCTGCCGATCTCCTTGGCCTCCAGGGTCTTGACCAGGGAGGCCTCGGTGTAACGGGCCGGCGGCTGTGTCTCATGGCCCTCAGGCTCAAGGGCAGCAGCACGAAGCACGTCGCCCTTCTGGACCGGAGGCAGAGATGAATCCTCATCGGTTTGTTCAGGGCCTGAACCCATGGCCTTAAGGAAGCCAGGGAACTTGATGACGGTACCTGAAGCCTGGAAGAGGGCTGTGCCCTCCTTGCCCGTCGAAGCCGACAGGCGGATGGTGGCGGTGGACCCGGTGGCGTCGGCCATCTGCGAGGCCAGGGTGCGACGCCAGATCAGGGTGTAGAGCTTGAGCTGGTCAGGGGCCAGACGGTCGGCCAGCTCCTGGGGCCTATGGAAGGTGGAACCGGCGGGCCGGATGCATTCGTGGGCCTCCTGGGCGCCGGCGGTCTTAGTCACATACTGCTTGGACTCAGCCGACAGGTACTCGGCCCCGTACTCGCGTTCGACCCCCTTGCGAGCAGCGGCAATGGCCTCCTGGGAGAGGGTGACCGAATCGGTACGCATATAGGTGATGAACCCGTTCTCATAGAGCCCCTGGGCAGCGCGCATGGTGGCCCGGGAACTCATGCCCAGCCGGTTGCCTGCCGTCTGCTGCAGGGTCGACGTGGTGAAGGGGGGCTGGGGGCGCCGCCGGTAGGGCTTGGTCTCCATACCCGTCACCGTGAAGTCCTGATTTTTCAGCGTCTCAGCCAGGCTTCGGGCGTGCTGCTCATCCAGCTGCAGGACCTGCTCCTTGGCTGCAGCCTGCGTCGGCTGACCCTTGGAGGTGAAGTCCTTGGAGACCGCCAGCCGCTGATCCCCCAGACCGATCATCCGCGCCTGAAAACCGCCCGACGATGACGATTCCCCAGCATCCTCCTGCACCAGATGCGCTAGCAGATCCCAGTAGGAGGCCTTGACGAAGGCCATGCGCTCACGCTCGCGCTCCACAATCAGCCGAGTCGCCACAGACTGGACACGCCCGGCGCTCAGCCCCGGACCCACCTTGCGCCAGAGCACCGGTGAAAGTTCATAGCCATAGAGCCGATCCAGAACCCTGCGGGTCTCCTGGGCATCCACCATGTGGGCATCCACGTCCCTGGTGTGCTTGAGCGAATCCTTGATGGCCTCTGGGGTGATCTCATGAAAGACCATGCGCTTTACCGGCACCTTGGGTTTGAGGGTCTGCACCAGATGCCAGGCGATGGCCTCCCCCTCCCGATCCTCATCAGTGGCCAGGTAGAGCTCGTCGGCGTTCTTCAGCGCCTTCTTGAGCTCGGACACCGTGTGCTTCTTCTTGTCGTCCACGATGTAGTAGGGCTTGAAGCCATCGTTCACGTCCACGCCGAACTTGCCGTAGGCCTTTTTCTGGGAGGCCGGGACCTGCGATGGCTGGGCCAGGTCGCGGATATGGCCCACCGAGGCCATGACCGTGTAGCCCTTGCCCAGGTACCCGCCGATCTTCTTTGCCTTGGTTGGCGACTCAACAATGACGAGCTTATTGCCGGATGCCATGGCCTCTCCTTATATTGTGGTCTTTCGCACGCCATCTTACTCACGAGGTTCCGTCACCATGCAAATCAAGGGGTCATTGTGCATGGGTGTGGATCCCTGGGATCCAGGGTGGATGAATCAGAGACGTTCAGTATGCTCAGCGACTGACTTCAGTCATTCTGGGGAGGAGCCGGGGGCCGACCGACAAGGCCCATTCTGGTCAGAGGCGAGGCCGTAATCTGCCTCAGCGCCAGAACCAGTCCCAGGGTCAGCGACAGAAGGGAGGCCATCAGTATGACGGCCGAGCAATGAACCCCGTAGGCCGCCCACCGAGCGCCGATCTCCAGACCAGGGCTGACCTGCCAAATGACATAGCAGGCATAGAGCATCCCCAGGAACCCTGCCACCAGCATCAAGGTAGCGACAATCTGGATCGAAGCCGAGGACATCCTGGTTCCAGGAACGTCCATCCCGGTGCCACGAGTGACGGCCAGAGCAATAAGGCAGAGACCGACCGGAATAAGCACGCCCATGACCACGTCTGAGGGGCGATGCCAACCTCCCTGCACCAGCGAGCAGCCCACAGACAAGTCAAAAGCGAACCCCACCAAGGCGACCGGGGCCCTCCAAACACGCGGCACCACACAGAGCAGAGCCAGGACCACCGCCAAAGCCAGGATTGTGTGACCTGAGGGGGCAGAATTGGCTGTGGAAGCCTGAGAATGGATCAGCACCGGGCGAGGCAGGAAGCGCTTGAGCATACGCGCCGCCCCGTAGACCACCAGAGCATACACGGCAACCTGGCCGAGCAGCCACCACCGGCGCCTGACCAGAACAACCACCAGGGCTGCAAGGCCCAGCACCACGCAGATCACCACAGTCACATAGGGCATGGCGAACAGTCCCAGATAAGCCTTGACAAGGGGCGCCTGATCAAGGAAACCGCGGAAGTTGGTCAGGGCCATGTCGTCATAGGTCTGCCCGGGAACAGTCCACACAGCTGCCCACCAGACCAGAGCCGCCAGACCCAGGCAGGCCAGGCCGGCGACCAGGCACAGAACCAGGGCCGAAATCCGGGGGCGAGACGTCAAAGGATCCCGGTCAACATGGCTGCCGTCCGCTTCGGTTTGCTCATTCGGATCCCGGTACCAGGCTTCTTGCGCTTCGCCCTGCTTGTGCTTGTTGGTCATACCTCAAGACTCTAACCAACCCCTGGGTCGACAGCCGACACCCCGTCCGACGGACGCGTTCCCTTCACGACTTCAGCCAGCCCAGGCAGGACAGATATGGAAAACTCCCACGCACCCGCCAGAGGCCACTTACCCTTGCTGCATTCCTGCCCTGGGGGGATTGGGTGACATAACGCCACGTGAGAGCAAGTCACCATGATAGCAGACAGATTCCACTTGTCCACTAAAAGGCACCGAACCCTCCGTGCCAGGTGCGCATTCAGTTGACATCACCGCCCGCCGTTTCCCCAACCAGGCCCGTACGCTAGCATGTAAACAACAGGATCGCCGTACTCCAGCGGTTGATCACGGATCATGCCGGACCCTGACAATAGACAATAGGCACCCCGGCATCACAGCGACAAGGGATGGATGGCAGAAGACGAATGGCTGACATGGATGCTGATTTGGTGATTGTAGGCGCTGGCTTGTTTGGCCTGACCGTGGCCCAGCAGGCGGTCGAGCACAGTGGAGCCCGAGTGCAGATCATCGACGTGCGCGATCACATCGGCGGCAACGCATACTCCTACATGGACGAGGAGACCGGGGCCGAAATTCACAAGTACGGCGCACACCTCTTCCACACCTCCAACCGCAAGGTCTGGGAGTACGTCAATCGCTTCACCGAATTCACTGACTACACCCATCGGGTCTACACCACCCACAAGGGCGAGGTCTATCCCCTACCCATCAACCTGGGCACCATCAACCAGTTCTTCCACGCCCACTACACCCCCCAGCAGGCCAGGGATTTGATTCGTCAACAGGCCGGCGAATTGGCCGGGACCGACCCGGGCAACCTGAACGATCAGGGGATCAGCCTGATCGGCCGCCCCCTCTATGAGGCCTTCATCAAAAACTACACGGCCAAGCAGTGGCAGACCGACCCCTCACAGCTGCCCGCCTCCATCATCAAGCGGCTGCCAGTGCGATTCAACTACGACAACCACTACTTCAAGGACACCTGGGAGGGCCTGCCCAAGGACGGCTACACGGCCTGGTTCGAGCGGATGATCGACGACCCACACATCCAGGTGAGCCTGAAGACCGACTTCTTCGACGACTCCCAGCCCTGGAACCGGGATGCTCTGGTGGGGCAGGTCCCCGTGGTCTACACGGGCCCGGTCGACCGTTACTTCGACTACCGTCTGGGCGAGCTCAAGTGGCGGACCGTGGACTTCAAGGAGCGCCGCTACGACGAGGACGACCACTTCGGCTGCCCGGTCATGAACTTCTCCGATCCTGACGTGCCCTACACCCGCGCCATCGAGTTCAAGAACTTCAACCCCGAGCGCTACGACCGCCAGAATCATGAGCGCACCGTGGTCTGGGAGGAGTACAGCCGATTCGCCGGCAAGGGCGACGAACCCTACTACCCCATCAACACGGGCGACGACCGCGCCCTCTACACCCAGTACAAGCAGCTGGCCGCCCAGCAGCCGAAGGTGGTCTTCGGCGGCCGCCTGGGCACCTACGCCTACTACGACATGCACCAGGTCATCAATTCAGCTCTGGATGCCTGGGATAAGCGGATCGCTCCCCTGGTAGGCCACACCAAGGACTGAAACCCTGATTGCACTCCTGACGATCTTCCAGGGGCAATTCAGAGGAAATCCTTGAAGGGAGCCTGAGACTGAAGAACTCGGCGCCAGGTTGAGCCAGCAAATCCGAAAGCACTGTTCCGTTCAGAATACAAAGAGGCCGGCCGCCTATGAAAAGCGACCGGCCTCTTTCCAGACCAAGCATCTGCCATTCATGCATCCGGGGCGACCTTGGAAGAGGCGCCCCAGACATCAATCAGGCAGAATCTGCAGGCTCAGGCGTGCCAGACGTCCTTGCCGTTCTCCTTGGCGGCCTTGACATCGGCATCCAGGGCGCTCTCGTCGCCCTCGACCTTGCCGGCGATGTAATCCTCGACCAGCTGGCGGGCCTCGTTGTCCTCATGCTGAACAGCCGGGGACTTCATGAAGTAGGAGCTGGGTGCCAGCACCGGGCCGGCCAGGTGGCGGTCCAGGGCGATCTTGGCGGCACGCAGGGCATCGATGACGATGCCGGCCGAGTTGGGCGAATCCCAGACCTCCAGCTTGTACTCCAGATTCAGCGGGACATCGCCGAAGGTGGTGCCCTCCAGGCGCACGAAGGCCAGCTTGCGGTCATCCAGCCAGGCCACATAGTCGGAGGGACCGATGTGGACGTTGTGGGGATCCATATCGTGGGGAACGATGGAGGTGACCGCACGGGTCTTGGAAACCTTCTTGGACTCCAGACGGGAGCGCTGCAGCATGTTCATGAAGTCCATGTTGCCGCCCACGTTCAGCTGGTAGGTGCGGTCCAGACGCACGCCGCGGTCCTCAAAGAGGCGGGCCATGACGCGGTGCGTGATGGTGGCGCCCACCTGGCTCTTGATATCGTCGCCCACGATGGGCAGGCCGGCATCGCGGAACTTCTGGGCCCACTCGGGGTCGGAGGCGATGAAGACAGGCAGGCAGTTGACGAAGGCGCACCCGGCCTCGATGGCGGCGGTGGCGTAGGCCTTGTCAGCCTGCTCAGAACCGACGGGCAGGTAGGAGACCAGCACATCGACCTTCTTGTCACGCAGAACCTGGGCCACATCCACGGGCTCCGCATCCGACTCGGTGATCATCTTGCTGTAGTACTCGCCCAGTCCATCGCCGGTCGGCCCGCGCAGGACCTCCACGCCCTTGTTGGGAACGTCGCAGAACTTGTAGGTGTTGTTCTGCGAGGCGAAAATGGCCTCGCTCAGGTCCTTGCCGACCTTGAGGGAATCCACGTCGAAGGCGGTCACGAACTCCACGTCACGAATGCGGTAGCCTCCGAAGTTGGCATGCATGATGCCAGGGATCTTGTCATCATCCTTGGCGTCCTTGTAATATTCGACTCCCTGTACCAGCGAGGAAGCGCAGTTGCCCACGCCCGCTATAGCTACACGGATGCTCATACAAACTCCTCTGATTTACTGAGTTATTTCCAACCTAAGCATACCTTCTCCCGATGGATTGCATGGTGGCATGAAGCCTCATATGCGTGCCAGCTGGCAGGACAGACCTCCCGGGAGGGCACAAACGTACGAAAATGATGAACGTTCAGCCCTAGGTCGAACAGTTTTCAGCCCTGCCGGATAGCGTGGTTGGCATGGCCAATCAGACTCGTTCAGTCAGTTCGACCTCGCCCACCCGCAGGGCCCAGTCCGGGTCGCGCGGGAGCGGCAATCGCACCGACAGACCCACCTCGCGGCATGCCGACCGGAACCCCCGGGGTAACGGGCCCCGCCGCGGACAGCGCCGCAAGTCACATCGTGTACTCAAGTGGATCCTGGCCCTGCTGGGACTGGTGCTGGTCGCCGGAGCGGCGGCCTTCGCCTATCTGTACCTGACCACTGAGATCATCCCACCGGAGAAGCAGGCCCTGGCGCAAAAGACCACAGTCTACTATGCGGACGGCACCACCCCCATTGGCACCTACGCCGACCAGAACCGGCAGATCATCGACTGCACGGTCCTTCCCAAATACGTGGGCAATGCGGTCGTCGCCTCGGAGAACCGCTCCTTCTACAAGGACAACGGCATCGACCTCAAGGGCATCGGCCGGGCCTTGCTCAACAACGTGACCAAGGGCACCCGGCAGGGCGGATCCACCATCACCCAGCAGTATGCCGAGCGCTACTATCTGGGCGAGACCACCTCCTACAAGGGCAAGCTGCGCGAGGCCATCCTCTCCCTGAAGATCTCCAGGACCGAGAATAAGGACACGGTCCTGTGCAACTATATGAACACCATCTACTTCGGCCGCGGCGCCTACGGTATCCAGGCCGCCGCCCAGAATTACTTCGGCAAGGACGCCAAGGAGCTGACCATGCCCGAGTCGGCCATGCTGGCCGGCATCATCCCCGCCCCGGCCTCCTGGGATCCGGCGATCAACCCTAAGCAGGCTGAATCGCGCTTCCACCGGGTGCTGGGCATCATGGAGGAAGACCACTACATCAGCCACAAGGACCGGGTCGGCGCCCAGATGCCGCAGACCATCAAGTACTCGCCGGAGAACGTCTACCAGGGGCCCAACGGCTACCTGCTGCGCATGGTGCGCAATGAGCTGTCCTCCGGCAAAAAGGCCCCCTTCACCGCAGACGACCTGGACACGGGCGGCTACCGGATCATCACCACCATTCAGAAAGACAAACAGGATCTGATGTTCCAAGTGGCCAGTCCAACCACCGGCAACAAGCACCAGCCACCCACCCTGCAGACCGGAGGGCTCTCGGTCGACCCCAAGACCGGCGCTATCATCTCCTTGTACGCGGGGGACGACTATCTGACCCACCAGCTCAACAATGTGGACCAGGCCACCTTCCAGGTGGGTTCGACCATGAAGGCCTACACCCTGTTGGGAGCCATCCAGGATGGGGTCAGCCTCAACACGGTCTTCAATGGCAACTCTCCACGCACTTTCTCCAGCGTAGGCAAGTCCGTCGCTAATGCCGGGCAGGTCAGCTACGGGTACATCAACCTCTACTCGGCCTTCGCCAACTCGGTCAACACGGTCTTCATGGATCTGGGCGAGCACGTGACCTCCCAGAAGACGGCCCAGCTGGCACATACGGCCGGCATCACCGGCAAGATCGACGACACGACCACCTTCGACACCCTGGGTCTGGATGCTCTTTCGGTCTATGACGTGACCCAGGGCTACGCCACTCTGGCCAACGGGGGCAAGCGACCCCTGCTGCATCTGGTGGCCCAGGTCAAGGACGCCAAGGATCAGGAGCTCTACACCGCGGCGATCCAGTCGGACCAGGTCTTCAATGCCGACCAGGTGGCCCTGCTGCAGAAGGCCATGACCACCACGGTTCAGTACGGCACCGCCTCCTACGCGCGTTCCCTGGGCCGGCCCATCGCCGGCAAGACAGGTACAGCCAACGACCAGACAGCCATCTCCTTCATCGGATTCACTCCCTCGCTGCTGACCACCTTCGCCGTCTGGAACCAAGGACAGGATGGCAGTGCCCTCAAGGTGCCTGATGTCTATCAGAACGAGTTCTATCCGGTCCAGCTGTTCACCCAGTATATGAAGTCGGCCCTGGGCAACAGCCCGGTGGAGCGCTTCCCTGCGGCCGAGGACCATGGCAAGATCGGCGGACCGGACGGCAGCTGGGGCACCGGGTATAAGCCGAGCTACTCCTATACGCCCAGGCGCAACTACAACTATGAATACGTGCCTCAGCAGCGCAACCAGCAGCAGATAGTCCCGCAGGAGGAGTCAGGAGCCGGCAGCGGCTCGGGCTCAGGCAATGGAGGCGGGGCCGAAGGCGGCAACGGCGGAACCACCGAGGGCAACTCCGGGTCAGAGTCATCCCAACAGTAAGGCTGTCCGGACAGACCGGTCCGATCCGGACGAATCAGCTGCGCTCGGATCGGACCGTAAGGCTGGTCTAGCTGGTCTGGGGTTGCTTTATCCCCTATGACCGCTAGCCGCGCTGGAAGCGGTTGAGGGCCGAGATGATGGCCTTGAGGGAGCTGGTGGAGATGGACGAATCGATGCCCACGCCCCAGATCACCCGGGACCTGGCCGGTTCGCCCACCCGGCATTCCACGTAGGAGGCGGCCAGGGCATCCGTGCCTGCGGTCATAGCGTGCTCGGCGTAGTCCAGAACCGAAACGGTCTGATCCAGGGACTTGAGTGCATCCAGGAAGGCCGCAATAGGACCGTTCCCATGCCCCTGAACACGACGGCGCTCCTCAGGATCGCCTGGGGCAAGTCCCCGGTCCAGCAGGGTGGCATCGAGAACAGTGTCGGAGCCGTCCTCGCCGGAGGTGACTGCCACATTCAGGAGCTTGAAGCGTCCCCACTGCTGCAGGGTCTCGTCGCGCTGATCGGCCATGGACTCGCCGCCGACCACGCTTCCGCCGGCCTCCACGGGCAGGTACTCGTCCTTGAAGAGCCGCCAGATGTCGGCATCCTTGACCTCGCGCTTGGTCCTGTCGGCATAGCTCTGGACCAGTCGTTCGAACTCCACCTGAAGGCGCTTGGGCAGATCCAGATGGTGGTTGGCCTTGAGCAGGTAGGCCATGCCGCCCTTGCCCGATTGGGAGTTGACCCGGATGATGGCCTCGTAGTTGCCGCCCACATCCTTGGGATCGATGGGCAGGTAGGGCACCAGCCAGAGGAAGTCGTCGGGGTTGGCGTTGGCGCGCAGAGCCGCCTGCTGCCGGGCATCCAGCCCCTTCTTGATCGCGTCCTGGTGGGAGCCGGAGAAGGCTGTAAAGACAAAGTTGCCCACATAGGGGTGCCGCTCGGAGACGGCGATCTGATTGCAGTACTCCACCGTCCGACGGATGCCGGGCATGTCGGAGAAGTCCAGCTGGGGGTCGATTCCCTGGACCAGCAGGTTCAGCCCCACCGTGCAAATGTCGACATTGCCGGTGCGTTCGCCATTGCCCAGCAGGCAGCCCTCGACCCGGTCGGCCCCGGCCAGCAGGCTGAGCTCGGTGGCGGCCACGGCCATGCCCTCGTCATTGTGGGGGTGCAGGGAGAGCACCACTGCATCCCGGTCCTTGAGGTTGGTGGATATGTACTCCACCTCGTCAGCGAAGACATTGGGGGTGGTCATCTCCACGGTGTTGGGCAGGTTGATGATCATGGGATGCTCCGGCGTAGGCCGGATCACGTCGATGACCGCGTTGCAGACCTCCAGGGAGTACTCAGGCTCTGCGCCAGAGAAGGATTCGGGCGAATACTCGTAGGAAAGGTCGGTGCCCCCGGCATCGGCCTCCAGAGATCGGCAGAGCTCGGCTGCGTCAGTGGCCAGCTGCTTGATGCCGGCCTTGTCCTTGTGGAAGACGACCTCCCGCTGCAGGACCGAGACCGAGTTGTAGAAGTGGACCACCGCCCGCTTGGCCCCACGCAGGGCCTCGTAGGTACGGCGGATCAGATGCTCGCGGGCCTGAGTCAGGACCACGATGGTCACGTCGTCAGGGATCAGCTCGCGCTCTATCAGGAGGCGGATGAAGTCGTAATCGGTTTCGGAGGCCGAGGGGAAGCCCACCTCGATCTCCTTGAAACCCATGGAGATCAGCAGATTCCAGAATCTCAGCTTGCGCTCGGAATCCATGGGGTCGACCAGGGCCTGGTTGCCGTCGCGAAGATCCACCGAGCACCAGCGAGGCGCCCGCTTCAGGGTCTTGCCCGGCCAGGTGCGCTGCGGATAGTCAAAGGGAACCTGCTTGTTGTAGGCCACATACTTGGTGTAGGGCATGGCGCTGGGCTTCTGCGGCGAACCCACAAACCTGGGGGGAGGCAGCAGCAGGTCGTTGTTCCCTCCATTGGACGCCGCGGCCTGGGCCGCAAGATCAAACACGGATGCACGATCCTGATCCATCTCTCCTCCTTCTTTCGTTCGTCGGAAACCACAATGTCGCCCGGCTATAGGCGTTCGGGCATGTCGAAACCGCACCGGGGGTGTCATTATCTTACCGGAGGAGGGCCGGGACATGCGGTCCGGGTCCGCATTACGACGCAGCGGAAGGCGAGCGCGCGGAGCCTGGCATAATTTGCGAGGTTGCCAAGGATGCAAATACCACACGATGCAAGCGCTGACAGAGTGCTCACTGGAAAAGGGAGACGCCGCGACGGCCCTCGCAGTAGGCGTTGCCCAGCCAGGTGTGACGCGAGTTGGGCCAGACCGAACCCAGGCGGGGGGCGTTCTGGCTCATCCAGATGCTGGGCACACGCCCATCGGCGCTGTGGGACCCCAGCAGGTTGAAGCCGTTCTTGACCGCCAGCCAGTCGGGATGCTGGGTGGCGATGGCCAGACCCTCCTCCAAGGTCAGAGGGAGGCGGTCGTCGGAGTCGATCAGTTTGCGGGCCACGTCGGGTTCGCGGTTGGTGTAGCAGGTCCCGGTATGCGGCTCCAGGACGATGTAAAAGGGACCCTCGGGCGGCTCGAACCCGTTCTGGGGCAGGAAGCTGGCGATGTCACGCGGCGGCATGGTGGTGAAGCCGGCCATGCGGTTGATGCTGGTCCGGGCGATCAGCGACTCGGGCGAGACCAGCTCTCTGGTGGGGATGAGCAGGATCTGCTCGCCCAGCTCAGTGGACTCCAGCGCGGAAATCAGGGGTTGGGCCAAGGCTCTGAAGGCGGCGGCGCTGATGTCCGCCACATCCGGATAGCCCAGGGCCACGATCCGATCCAGTTGCCGCTGCACTTCTTGGGAAGATCTGGTCATAGCCTCCAGTCTAATTCGAATCTGCCCCCGCGAGCACCTACACTCTCGACACTCACCTGCCAGGGCGAGGTATCGTATTCCGATTTAGTGCTGGCCGTACACGTGCTGATAACGGTCGTTCAGACTGGCCACATCCTCGTCGGACAATGGCACAGGCGTACCGATTTGCTCAGCAGCCCACACCGTACGCGCCACCTCCTCCGTCATCGCCGCCGCCTTGACCGCAGCCTCAGCATCAGCACCGACCGTGAAGGGGCCGTGATTGCGCATGAGCACCGCAGGACAGCCCGGATGTTCCGCCAGGGTTTCGACCACCCCACGACCTATCTGGTCCGAACCAATCAAGGCGAAGGGACCCACCGGCACCGGACCACCGAACTCGTCACCCATCATCGTCAATACGCATGGAATTGACCGGCCCACTGCAGCAAAGGCCGTAGCAAAGGTCGAATGCGTATGCACCACGCCAAATACTTCAGGCATGTGCCGGTAGATGTAGGCGTGCGAAAACACATCCGAGGAGGGGGCGGCAGATCCGTCCACCACATGCCCTTCCAGATCCGTGACCACCATTGATTCCGGCGTTAACTGCTCGTAGCGCACCCCGGATGGCTTGATCACCAGCAAGTCGGCTGAATGCAGGCGTTGCGAGACATTCCCCGCCGTCCACACCACCAGCCCCCACTTGATCAACTGCTCATGCAGGGCGGCAACATGCTCACGAACCAATCCCACTTCGACACGTACCTCATCAGAAAAATCAGCCAAGGACGTCATACGAACCACCACCATTCCCAATAAGGGGCCGACCCTTCCTGCGAAAAGCCGGCCCGGTTTGCTTACCTGCGTGCACAGACCCTGCTGCGTATCCTCACAGGCTTTCCAGATCCTTGCCCTTGGTCTCCTGGGCAAAGAGATAAATAACAGCGCCGATGACCAGGCAGACACCGAAGAAGGTGAATGCCGTGGTGACAACGCCGATGTTGATGTGCTGGGAGACATAGTCGCCGCCCACCAGGAGCCCCATGAATATAGGGCCTACGATCTTGGCCGTGGCGCCGATGCCGTATCCCAGCCCCAGTCCGGTGGAACGAACATCGTTGGGTAACTGCTCGCCGCCGAAAGCGTTGAGAATGCCGAAGACACCGTCGGCGAAGGTCATGATGACCAGGACAGCGATGTAGAACTGCCAGCCGGAATTGTGGAAGAAGGCCGCGTAGAAGCATCCCAGAGCCCCGATGATGCCGAAGGAGAACATGGTCCAACGCCGACCGATGATGTCAGCCAGCCAGGCAGAGCCGAATCTGCCGATGCAGTCGGCCACGGAGACGCCCATGAACAGGTAGGCCACCATCTGCGTTGAGAAGCCGAAAGCATCCTTCATCAGCGTTTGACCCCAGGATTGGATGGCGAAGGAACCCAGAATGAAGCAGAAGGAGCCAACCGAAATGATGACCAGCGGCCTTAGATGCTTGGACAGAAGCAGACGATAACTGGCCTTCTGCTCCTGCTCGACCTTGGGCAGGGCGCCGACCTGGTCCGCGGGAAGCTCAAGAGCCCATGCCAAGGCCTTGCGGGCATCATTGTCACGTCCCACGCTCTGATAGAAACGAGGGGACTCCGGCACCGTCGCCAACCAGAACAGAAGAAGGACAGGGATAACGCCCAGGGCCACCAGCACGCGCCAATTGTCGCCAATCAGGCTCTGCGAGACGGATCCCAGGAGCAGACCCAGAGGAATGAAGACCGAGGCCAGGCCGGAGAGCATGCCGCGCTGTCTGGCCGGCACGAATTCCTGGACGTAGGGGATGGAGATGATGTTCAGGCCGCCTACGCCGACACCCACGCCGATGCGCAGGATGGCCAGCAGGATCCAGGCACCGTCAGGCAGGAAGACTGACAGGGCCGTGAAGACCACGAAGCAGAGAACACACCACTGGAAGGCATGCTTGCGGCCGAAGCGATCGGCCAAACGCCCCCAGAGGATGGATCCGATGACCGTGCCCAGCCCGGAGCAGGCCAGGATGATTCCAGCGGAAACCCCGGTCAGGTGCCAGGCCGAAGTCAGGAGGGAGACCACGAAACCAATCAGGAACATATCGAAGAATTCGGATATGTTGCCGGCTATGGCCAGGCCGATGATGCTTTTCTGATGTCCGGTCAGGGGACGAGCGTCTATCTGCTCGTATGCGGTCAGTGTCTCCCCGGCCTGTGTGACATGTGTATCACTCATAATGGTGCTTTTCTTTCTCGGATGGTCATGATGATGGCGGCCCGACCCCCGTACGGATCTGACCTGAGGATCCAGGTCGCTCTCTCCTTCCTTGGAGAATGCTGCGGCGGCCTTGGATCATGAAGGAACGGTCAACGGTTGATATCCCCGCCCAGCGGAATATCCAGTTCCTGGGCGCGGATACGGGTCAGATCGCCCATATGCGTCAGGGCATACTCGGCGGCCCGCTGTCCCCACCTGACACCGCACTCCACATCATCGGAGAGGAAGCCGTGGAGGGTGGCAGCCACGAAGGAATCCCCGGCGCCGGGACGATCCACCACCGGAACCGTCGTGGTGACGTACTTCTTGATTCCCTTGGAGGTTCTCAAGTAAGGACCATCCAAGTGATTGGTGGAAACAATGTACTCATTGCCGAAGCGCTGGTAGAGCTGCTCGCAGACCTCCTCGCCTGTCCCCTCGATTCCGAAGACGCTTTTGGCGTCCTTGATGGAGCAGAAGAGAATGCGGGCCTTATGAGCGATGGGCTCCAAAACCTTTCTGGCCTGGTCACCAGACCAAAGCTTGCTGCGGAAGTTCACGTCAAAGGCGATGTCGATGCCGCGCTTCTCCGCCTGCTCGGCCGCATAAGTCACCACCTGAGCGGTGGTATCGGTCAGGGCCGCGGTGATGCCGGTCAGGAAGAGCAGGCGGGTGTCCAGCATCCGGTCCCAGTCGTAATCCTCGATCCCCGTCGACCTGAAGGGGGTGTACTCGCGGTCGTAGATGACGTTGGCCGGCATGGGGGGTTCGCCCGGCTCCATGAAGTAGAGGGCGATTCGGCTGGCCGGCTTGCGGACCATGGTGCTCAGATCAACACCCACAGACCTGTACTCGCTCAGGACGTATTCGCCCAAATCCCCCTCCGGCAGCGAAGAGGTCCACAGGGTCTTGCGCTGAAGCTGAGCCAACACTCCAGCCACATTGGCCTCGGAACAGGCTGGATTCATCAGGACCGACCGGGCGTTCATCAGCCGCTCCCCCCTCCTGACCGTGAGCCTGATCTGCCCCTCTCCTATGGTCGAAAGGTCATATGCATGTTCTGCCATCACTTGCTCCTTGTCTACATGGCCGCTTCTCTAGAATGGACCACGACGTCCGCTTCATTCCGTATTACGACCTGTCACATTCAAACTCGCACCGATCGGGTCGACCCTCCAGGGGCGACCGCTGGCATCATTGCCTCCCTGCCGATGCCAAGGGGGTGGAGGACCGGCACAACCACCCCCGGGTCGCAACCGTGACCGCTGCGACCTGTACTTCAGCCTCTGGGGTCAAGCACCTCCATGTCAGCCCCTCGCAGCCAGGTTTCCACTTTCTTCCTTGCATTCGCGACGATCTGATCGGCCTGGTCCGAATCATCGTTCCACATCTCCAGCATGATCCGCCCCGACCAGGATTGCCGGGCCAGCTCGGCGAAAGCCGTGGGAAAATCGGCACAGCCCTCGCCCATGGTGATGCGACGCGGCTGCCCTGGGAGCACATCCTTGACATGGATGGCCAGCATTCTGCCGGCTCCAGCCCTGAGCTCAGCCACGGCATCCAGCTCCTGCTCGTAGAGGTTGCCGATATCCGGGTACATGCTCAACCAGGAGGACCCGACCTGATCGCAGATGGCCAGACCCTTGGTGATGGAGGTGATGTCATTGCCATCCACATTCTCTATGCCCAGCATGACGCCGGCCTGGGCCGCATACTCAGCCGCCCTGGCCAAAACCTCCACATACCTGGCGCGCTGGTCGGGATCAGGGTCCTCGTAGTAGGCGTAGTAACCGGCTACCTGAATCAGGGGAATGCCCGCCTCATGAGCCAGATCGATCGCCTTGAGGAAGATCTCATAGGCCTGACGGCGGACAGCCGGATCGGCCGAGCCAGGGCCAACCTTACGGTGGCAGCTCAGGCAGATCCCTCCGACCTGGACGCCCTGGCGGTCAGCGGCCTGACGGAAGGTGGAAGCCTGGGCAGCCGTCCAGTCCAAGCGGGCCATCCGCTTGTCGCTTTCGTCAATGGACAGATCCATGAAGGTGAACCCATCGGCCGCCACCTGGGACATGAACGCATCCCAATCATCCGGCTCGGCGGGGGACTTCAGGGCCTTCTCATAGATGCCCAGGGTGATGCTGCCGCTCATTGCGGCCACACCCTGCCGATGGTCTCCCGCAGCTCGGTCGCAGCGGCCAGGGGGTCGTCAGCCTTGACAATGCCGCGGCCGGAGATCACCACTCCGACGGGAACTCCTTGGAAGAAGGGCAGATCCTTGGCCGTGACCCCGCCGGTCACAGTGACCTTGAAGCCCATCTGATGCAGCTGGCGGATGCGATCCTTGTCGTCCTCCCCCCAGGTCAGCTTTCCGGCCGCTTCAGCGTCGCGAGAACGATGGACGATGACCTGGGTAGCTCCAAGTCGCCGCCATTCGCGCGCCTGTTCGGGATCGTAGGTTTCACCCAGCTCAATCTGGACCTCACCGCCGAACTCCTGGGCCACCTTCACCACCTGCTCGACCGTGGTCATGCTGGCCCCGGCGACCACCGAGACCCAGCTGGCACCCGCCTCGAAGCAGGCGCGGGAGATGACCGCACCAGCCTCGGCGATCCTGACATCAGCCAGGATGGTCTTATTGGGATAGAGAGCACGGATCTCGCGCACGGCTCTCAGCCCTTCGGCGATGATCAGGACCGTTCCGCACTCGATGACATCCACTTGGCTGACGGCCGCATTCAGAGGCCTCAGGGCCGAGGGCATATCAAAGGTGTCCAGCGCGATCTGAAGCTGGGGGCGTTCCAGGGTCTTGTCTGCTGCCATCGCGCTCAGGCCTCCTTACGGAAGGAGAAGAAGTTGTGGGCGTTGCGGATGAGCAGCTTGTCCACGTAGTCGGGATCAAAGCCTTCGGCGATCATGCGGGGGCCGTCCACTGCCGGGTTGTAGTCCACGCCGCTCACAGAGCCGTAGACCTTCTGGTAGGAGCGCTTGCCGGAGTCCGTGCCCAGGAGGATACGGTCCTCATAGCCGTCTTTCTTGAAAGCCTTGAGCTCCATCATCCTGTTGGAATCGGGCTGATACTTGATCCTGTTGGTGCCGTCGATTTCCAGGTAAACGCCCAGATCCAGGATCTCCTCCAGGTAGTAGACATCAGCATTGCGCTGAATGTGGCCGATGGCGATCTGGTCCGCGGGGACCCCCAGCCCGATCAGAGTCTGGGCCTGTTCCAGGCCACAGGTTCCATAGGTGGTGTGTGTGTTGATGGGAGCGCCGGTTTCGATGGCCGCCTTGGCAGCAGCCTCCATGCACTTATGCTCGAAAGGCGTGATCTCGCCGTAAGCAGTGCCGATCTTGATGACACCTGCCTTATAGGGGCTGCGATCCACCAGGGGGCCGGTGTAGTCGTTGCGATCGATGCCCTCACGGATATCGGCGATGACCAGATCGGCGATCTGATCGACGCTGTAGCGGTTGATCCAGTGGGACTGGGTCTCCAGGTAGACATGCTCACGATGGAAGCCGGTGGCCCCTATGATCTGCAGGTTCTCCACCGAGCGGGCCACCTCAGCCAGCTTCTCGATGTCACGGCCGCAGTTGATGGGGCACATGTCCACCACGGTGCCGCCCTGCTTGCTCCACTTCAGCGAGGCCTTGGCGAAATAGCCGGCCTCGGTCTCTGCCTTCTCGACTGAATCCAGTTGATGGTCCTTGTCCAGGTAGACCTCACCGGCTCCCACCCGGATCAGATGGTCGTGGCTGTTGACTACGCCAAGCGTGCTCGGATCGACATCACCCAGAATGGTTCGTGCGAATGCCATGTGAACTCCTTTGTTGTTTGTGCTCTGCGACTTCGCGGCACCGGTCTTCAGGCTTTTCTTCCGGTGCCTTTGACAGGAAACAGACTATGGGAGCCATCAGAGAACAACAAGGATATCGATGAACATATGTACTTGAAGAATAAATTTATATCTTTATATATTTCATTTCCAGCATTACAAGAGCTTTCTTTAGACCATTTGGGACAGCTAGGCTCGTGTATGCGAATTCTGATAAAATGTACATATGTTCAGCGATTTACAGATGATGACCAGCTCGGATGCTCGCAAGCGGGTCCAGCTGCTTCTTCGCATAGCCCGCATGTACTACCAGGACCACATGCTGCAGTCCCAGATCGCCACAGAGACAGGCTATTCCCGCCCCTCCGTCTCCCGGATGCTGAAAGAGGCCCAAGAGCGAGGACTGGTAAAGATCTCCATTGAGAATCCACTGGAACGGCTTGAAGACCTGGAGTCCAGGCTGATCCGGCAATTCAACCTCCGTTGTGCTCGGGTCTCGGAGCCACCGCAAGGATGCACCGGGTATGATGTCGTACCCCGAAGCGCGGCGGCTCTCCTGGTTGAGCAGACCAGGCCCGACTCTTTGATAACCGTCTCCAATGGCAACGCCGTCGCCTACACGGTTCGAGAAGTTCCCCTGCAAAACTGGGCAAAGTCCAAGGTCGTGCAGATGATCGGTTCCCTGTCGCCGACCAATCCTATGACGGATTCACCGGAGATATGCCGCATGCTGGCCCAGCGACTGGGCGGCAGCTACTCGTCGCTGCCGGTGCCCATGATCCTTTCTTCGACATCCGTAGCTGAAGCCATGCGCAAAGAACGCCAGATCGCCGACACCCTGACTCTGGGCGGACACGCCGACGTTGCGGTGGTGGGAGTCGGGTCGGTCAAGGAGGGAAGGTCAGGACACATTTTCAAAGACTACGAGAATGCGGCTTTCATCAAGGAGGTGACCGAGCTCAAGGCCGTGGGACACATCTGCGGGCATCACATCGATGCCCAGGGTCGCCACATCCGAACCAGCCTGTGTGAACGCACTATATCGATTGAATTCGAACGCCTGAAGCGGATCCCTCTGGTCATAGGCGTGGCCTGGGGGCCGCAAAAGGTTGCCAGCATCCTCGCCTGTCTGCGGGCTGGGCTCATCTCTGCACTGGCCACCGACCGCGACACGGCCGAAGGGATACTTGAGCTGGAACAACGGCAGAGGAGGGCAGGCAGAAAAGCCTCACAAACCCCGAGCCAAGCAGAGGCCAAGCAGGGCTGACCCTGCATGAAAACCATCAGGCAGACGGAGCCTGGTAGAACCGATCAGCCCAGATGCGCAATCAGATCCTGTCGGCGAAGTGCTTGCGGGCGATCAGCTCGGCAATCTGCACGGCGTTGAGGGCAGCGCCCTTGCGCAGGTTGTCGTTGGCCACGAACATGGACAATCCCCTCTTGCCCTCCACAGCCTGGTCCTGGCGGATGCGACCCACGAAGCTGGGGTCTTTGCCGGCTGCGTCCAGTGGAGTGGGGATTTCCGCCAGACTTACTCCGGGGGCCTTGGACAGCAGGTCGCGGGCCTGGTCAGGAGTGACGTCGTGCTCGAACTCGGCATTGATGCTCATACCGTGGGCAGTGAAGACCCCTACCCGCACGCAGGTGCAGGAAGCGGCCAGATCAGGCAGGTGCAGGATCTTGCGGCTCTCATTGCGCAGCTTCTGCTCCTCGTCGGTCTCCCCGCTGCCATCATCGACCAGAGCGCCGATGAAGGGAACGGCGTTGAAGGCAATGGTGCGCACCACCTTGGTGGGCGGTGGGAACTCGATGGCCGATCCGTCGAAGACCAGCCGGTCAGCCCCTTGCTCCACGGCGGTTTTGGCCTCGTCGCGCAGCTGGAGGACGCCGGCACGACCAGCCCCCGACACAGCCTGGTAGGAGGAGACGATCAGACGGCGCAGACCGTATGCCTTGGCTAAGGGACTCAGCACCGGCATGCAGGCCATGGTGGTGCAGTTGGGATTGGCCACGATCCGCCGCGGGATAAGATCCAAGTCCTCCGGGTTGACCTCAGACACCACCAGGGGGACCTCGGGATCCATCCGCCAATGGGAGGAGTTGTCGACCACGTAGGCACCGGCCTCAGCGAAGCGAGGAGCCCAGGTTCCTGAAGTCGAGCCGCCGGCGGAGAAGATGGCCAAATCGATCCCGCTCAGGTCGGCCTGCTCAACATCCTCGACCGTGATGGTCCTGTCACGCCAAGGCAACTGCTCTCCGGCAGACCGCGACGAGGCCATGAATCGCAAGTCAGCCACCGGGAAGTCCCGTTCGTCCAGCATGCGGCGCATGACCATGCCTACTTGACCTGTGGCGCCCAGAACGGCTACATTGATGCCACGACGTCCGTTGTTCGCCAAATCAGCCTTATCCGTCATTGCTCTCTCCTTCTCGCTCAGCGACCCGTGCCGCCATAAACGACCGCCTCGACCTGATCGGCATCCAAGTGGAAGGCCGTATGGATGGCCCGCACCGCCTCGTCGAGATCCTGGATGGGCACCAGGGCGGAGATGCGGATTTCGGAGGTCGAGATCATGAGCACGTTGATATGTCGGTCGCTCAAGGCCCGGAAGAAGGTGGCGGTGATGCCCGAATGGGTTTTCATCCCTACGCCTACCAGGGTCACCTTGCCCACCTCGGGATTGATATCCACTGACCGGAACCCCAATTGCTCGCGGGAGTCATCCAGCATGGGGACCACCTGATCAGCCTGAGCGGACGGGAGCGTGAAAGAGATGTCCACGGTGCCGGTAGCCGCCCCAGCCTGGACGATCATATCGATGTTGATGCCGCCCTCGGCAAGGATGGTGAAGAGCTGTGCGGCCACGCCAGGTCGGTCGGGCACGGCACGCAGACTGACCTGAGTCTCACTGCGGTCGTGGGCAACCCCTGAAATGATGGGTGACTCAGGGCCGTTCAGGTCCGGAAACAGGTCACCCATGGATTCGCCGTTGGTCATGTCCTTCCTTCCGTCATATCCCGTCACCTGTCAGCGCGTGCGGCGGGGCGATCCGGCAGCTGGCCGGTCTCCAAATTGGGAATCTTGTCAGCATCGACATCGTCGGGCATGATCAGCGTGCCTGGGCGATGGGAAAAGGAACTGCGCACATGGATGGGCATGCGGAAACGCTGGGCATACTCCACGCAGCGCAGGGCCAGCACCTTGGATCCGCCGGCCGCCATCTCCAGCATTTCCTCATATGAAATGCGGGCGATTCTACGGGCGGTGGGAACGATGCGCGGATCGGCGGTGAAAACCCCGTCCACATCGGTATAGATCTCGCAGACATCCGCCTTGAGTGCCACGGCTAGGGCCACAGCCGAGGTATCCGAGCCGCCACGACCCAGGGTGGTGGCGTCGCCGTCTGAATTGACCCCCTGAAAGCCGGCCACAATCCCCACTTCACCTCGGTCCAAGGCCTTCATGACTCGCTGAGGTCGAACATGGCGGATGTGGGCTGCGCCGTAGCGTGCATCAGTCATGAATCCCGCCTGCGAGCCGGTGAAGGAATGGGCATGCTCGCCTTGTGCATGGATGCTCATGGCCAGCAGGCTCATGGAGATGCGCTCACCCGCCGTCATGAGCATGTCCATCTCTCGGGCAGGAGGATTGGAATCCACGTCCATGGCCTGGTCAATCAGATCATCAGTGGTGTCCCCCATAGCGGAAACCACCACAGCAATGTCATTGCCGGCGCGCTTGGTGTCAATAATGCGCTTGGCCACACGCTTGATGGAGTCCGAGTCCGCCACCGAGGACCCGCCATACTTCTGAACGATAAGTGCCACTGCTGTTCCATCCCGCGACGGTTAAGCCACTAGACCATCATCTGCAACATGTTGATTACATGGATTATACGAACGACACCGTTCTATCAGACCCCCTCCACCAATATGCGAAACATTGACGGCAGCCAGGGAGGCTACGAATCAGTGACCGCAGGCCTTACAGATCGCGACGGCCGGATATTGCCCGGCCAAGGGTGATCTCGTCGGCATATTCCAGATCGCTGCCGACAGGCAGACCGCTGGCCAGCCTGGTGACCCGCAGATCCAGAGGGCCCAGCAGCCGTCCCAGGTAGGTGGTGGTGGCCTCGCCTTCAATGTTGGGATCCAAGGCCAGCATGACCTCCTTGACCTGATCCGTGCCCAACCGCTTCAAGAGCTCGGGAATGCGCAGATCGCCAGGACCGACGTTGGACATAGGGTCGATGGCCCCGCCCAAGACATGATAAAGGCCCCTATACTCTCCGGTCCGCTCAATGCTCATGACATCCTTGGGTTCCTCGACGACGCAGATGATGCTGCGGTCACGACGCGGATCCTGGCAGATAGGGCATGGGCTGGTCTCGCAGACATTGCCACAGATCTCGCAAAACCGAACCTTCTCCTTGGCGGCGACGATAGCATCGGCCAAATCCTGAGCGCTACGCCGATCGGCTCCCAGAATGTAGAAGGCGATGCGCTGCGCGCCCTTGGGGCCAATGCCCGGCAGTTGCGCAAAAGCATCGATCAGCTCTTGAATGGCTCCATCATAGGTAGCAGCCATCATTCACCTCCCTGTCGCTGCGCCTGTTCCTGCCGGCGCTTTTGGACGTTGATCGGATTCTGGGGATCGTCAGCAGCAAAGTCCTCCACCTTGGTCACGTCGAACAATTTGGTCAGTTCATCCTGGTTCATGGCATTGTCCGCCCCGAGTCTGGCATCGTCCATGGAATAGACATCGTCCTCGGGATCCACTGACGGCCTTGAGGTCTGGGAGGAAACTGCAGCAGACGAGGCCCCGTCCTGACCGGGACCACTGGAGGCCGGACTAGCGAAGCCTGCTGGCGCTCTCCTGCCCTCAGCTCCAGCAACCTTTGCCATTGTCTGGGGGCCATCCGAGCCACCGACAGCATCGGAACCGTGATCGTCGCTCTGCGCATCCGACAAGGTTGATGCGCCAGTCGCCATGACCCCTTCACCGGAAACCGATCCAGTTCCCAATGTCGAAGCCGAGGTGGCGCTCGAGACGCCTCCCTGACCGGATGAATCTACCGACTGAGAAGCTTCATGGCCTTGACTGTTGGAGGACTCTGCAGAGACTACGGCGCTGGTCCCGGAATCGGGCACAGCCCAAGGATCCGTGTCATCGGTCATGTCCGGCAGGGCCACCTTTTTGGACTCATGGTCTTTCTGGCCAGTGGATCCATCGCCGCCCTGATCAGGCTGCCAGGTCTTTTGCGGCGCATGAATCGCTGGCATGGGGTGAGCCCAGGGATCATCGTCCGGCAACACCGTTGAAGCGGTCGAGCCGAAACCCGCCGCTGGAAGCGGTTTCGAAGACGACTGGACAGGGCCACCGACCGGGTGGTGAGCGTCGTCGGAGCTCCCTTCGCCTGAAGCTTCTCCAGGAGTGGACTTCCCGTCTGATGCCGATGCTCCGGCCCCACCATCATGACCGGCCGAGGCCGTCATCCCTCTAGGAGCATGCCCCTGCTCTGTGGCCGCATGAGGCATGACCGCCGCCCCAAGGTTCATGGTGGCTAACCCGGCTCGCGCTAGAGCCACCTCCTTCTTGACCTCTGCCCGGCGCTGGGGAGACATCCTGTTGACGGACTCCACAGTCTCACCGTTGGCAGCCGTCCCCGATGGGGCGATCATGGTGGACTGTCCGAACTCCTGGCGAGCGCGGACCATGACGATACGCGGCACCTTGGTCTCCCCGTCAACCGACTGTGCAGCCACGGCCATGGCGAAGGCATGTTGACTGAGTGGACGGTCGAAGGTCATAGACAGCCGCTTGCGGCCGGAGGGGCCTGCTGTCATGGCTACGGTGGGCACCCGGTCTCGCACGACATACTGGCGGACCTCATCAGGCAGGGCAGCAACCAGGGCATCCCAGCGCTTATCCAGCTCTGTACCAGTCGGCACCTCGTTTGCCTGCCCTTGCGCAGTCTCCTGTTGTGCAGGCCGAGGTGTTTCCGCGGACCGGGCGGGTCTGGAGGGACTGGATGGCCTAGCTTGTCCCTCCGCCTGTCCAGTCGGCCAGGAGGGAGCTTCCTTGCGCTCGGGTTGGATAGGATCAGAGCCGGAATGGGGCGACTGCTCTTCGCCCTCTCGCTGTCCATAAGCGGAGGAATCAGAATGAGAGCCGGCCATGGTCTGTGGCCCGGCAGAGGAGGCGGGCGCTACAACAGATGGCGAGCCTGCCATGCTGGATTGTTCGGGGCGATCAGCGCCATCAGCACTGCCAGACTGCGATGCTGTGGACGGCCGACCGCTCCGCTGCGACCTGTCAGCGCCAATGAACCCACCGCGGGCGGGCGCCGTGGCCGACCCGGAGGGGGAAGCTGCCCCTGCGGCCGATGCCTGCTCCATAGGTTCGCAGCCAATTGCCAGCAGCCTGGCAGCCAGCAGCTCCAAGCGCATCCTGGGCGAAGTGGCCCCGTTCATTCCCGCCAGTGCATCGTTGATGATGTCGGCCATTCTGGTCAGGACCTGCAGATCCAAAGCATCCGCCTGCCGACGCAGATCGGCCACCTGGTCGTCGTCGCCATCTTCGCTCAGCACGCTTTCAGCCCGGTCCCCCGCCAGTTTGAGAACCAGCAGGTCGCGGACATGGGCCAGCAGATCCTCAACGAAGCGCTGGGGCTCGAACCCGCCGACGACAACCTTTTGAATGACCCCGTAGAGGCCAGCACCATCGTGGTCGATCAGCGTATCCACAGCTTCGCCGATCAGTGCGGCAGGAGTGAACCCCAGCAGAGCTACAGCCGCATCATAGGTGATGGTGTGCTCGTCAGCGCCTACCATGAGCTGGTCCAACACAGAAAGGGTGTCACGCACCGATCCGCCTCCAGCCCGCATGGCCAGCTTGAGAACACCGGGTTCGGCCTTGATGCCCTCTTTTTCGCAGATGCCCTCGAGATAAGGCCCCATGACTTCCTGGGGCACGAGACGGAAGGGGTAATGGTGGGTGCGGGAGCGGATAGTGCCGATCACCTTCTCCGGCTCTGTGGTGGCGAAGATGAACATGACGTGTTCCGGCGGTTCTTCGACGATTTTCAGCAGGGCGTTGAATCCTTGCTGGGTGACCATATGAGCCTCATCCAAAATGAAGATCTTGTAGCGGTCACGCACAGGGGCAAAGCCTGCCCGCTCCCTGAGCTCCCTTGCATCGTCGACGCCATTATGGCTGGCGGCGTCAATCTCCACCACGTCGATGGAACCGGGGCCTCCCGTGGCCAGATCCCTGCAGCTGTCACATTCGCCGCAGGGATGGCTGGTCGGTCCCTTGGCGCAGTTGACACAGCGGGCGAAAATCCGGGCACTGCTGGTCTTTCCACATCCCCTGGGACCGGAGAACAGGTAGGCATGGGTCAGCCGGTTCTCATCCAGAGCTCGGGTAAGGGGCACCGTGACCTGCTTCTGACCGATGATGCCGTCAAAAGTGTCAGGCCGATACCGCCGATAGAGTGCTAGTGCCATGGTTCAAGGCTATCCATTTCTTTAGACACGTTCGCTTTCCTTCCGAAGGCTTCCGACCACGCTTCCTGTTCTCATTCACAGGGCTCAGGCCCTGCCCGGGCCGACTGGACCAGACGCGGAATCATCGAGACTCCGGTGTCTACCCCCACCGAGACTTTCACGTCGCTCCCATCCACCTGGCAGTCTGTCAGGATCCCGCTGTTGAGACGGGCGACCCGGGAGGCCAGAGTACAGGGTTGCGCCTGTCCTTCGTCCAGGGCAGAAGCTGCAGCCAGAGCCGAGACATCGGCACCGGTGCGTGCATGTGCTCGACAGATCATGAGATTGCCCAGCAGGGCCGCCAGAACCAGACCCAGGCCAACCAGAGCCATCAGTATGATGCCCAGAACCGTACCAGATCCAGGATCCGAACCCCCTAGCCATGAACCGGTACGCTCCACGCGCGTCCTCCTGACATGTCCGAGCATGACTCATTCCTCCAATATGGCCACGGCATCGCCATGGACCTGTGCAGGCAGCACGCCCATCGGGCCGGAAACCACTGGGCATGACACCCTGACTGCCGTCTGTCCGGCCGATGGGCTCAACTTCACTTGAGTATGCGGACCGGCCATCCGGTGCACCAGCCCTTGGGGATCGCCCTTGCCCCGGGTGACGATCAGGTCTCTGGCAGCCGCGTTAGCCGCATCCTGACAAACCATGCCGGTTCTGATCGTCTGAGTCAGCGTCAGCAGTAAGAGAGCCAGAACCATGACGGCGGGAAGCACGATGGCGAACTCGGCCGTTACCGTGCCGCTGTCGGATCGCCACCGTCGTCTCCACTCGGACCGTCTTTCAGCCAACGGCACTGAGCGCCTTCTTCACCAAACCCATCAGCAGAGTGCGCGTGGAAGAGGATTTAACAATGGCCAGCAATACGCCGGCCAGCGTGGCAGCTGCCACCATGATCACGGCGTATTCGGCAGTGATGGCCCCCGATTCAGGTCTGGCCAGCACCACACCCATACGCGCACGCAGGGCACTCGCTGCAGAGTCCATAGCTTGGCTGATGCGAACATACAAAGCCGTCATGAACCGGTTGGAGCGCTGCCTCATTCTTTGCAGCCACCAGGACCCGGCACCTGCAGCAGGCCATGTCTCAGTTGGCACCAATTGCCCTCCTGCCTGTCTGGTCTGCAGATGGAAGACCGTCGCAACCTCCTGTGAATATGTCATCGTTCTCGCCTTTGCCTTTCCTTGCCTTCCCCGCCCCGACGAATGGCCGTTCCTCAGGGGAATCGGCATCCGGTACCTTTCACTGTGCCCGTTCCGGTCGGCCTCGGTCGCCTTATCGGATGCATGTGGACGAGTGAACCTGCATCGGCAGCCTGTGGACAACTCTGTCAGCATGGACTCCATGCCCTCAGGAAATCCGGCCTACGAAGGCCGCAATGCAGGGGATGACTCCTATCAGCACGAAGGCCGGCAGAATACACAGTCCGGTCGGCACCAGCAGCCTGACGGTTATCGCCGCTGTGGCCCGGGCCAGCACGCTGCGGGCATGGTAATCCAGCTGGCGCAGGGTCGTCTCGATACGCGTCAGAGGCGATGATCCCAAACGCCAGGACGGCTCCAGACAGTCAGCCAGGACCTGCATGGACTGCCCATAATCAGGATCCCCGATCGCTCCCGACCAAGACAGATCCCATCCGTTGCCACGTCCGAGCAGGTGAGCCACGCGAACCATCCGAAGCCCATAAGGGCCTGGCAGCAGCCCACCAACCACACCCAGGGCCCTGGGCAGGGAGGCCCCCTGACGAACAGCGACTCCCAACAAGGCCAATACCAGGCTCAAGGATGGCGTGGAGACCTGCTCATCGGCTAATCGCCCACCCGGGCCGTCGGATTCCATAAGCAGAAAGGCCAGTATGCTCGACAGGGCGGCAATCAGTGGTTTCAGATCCATAGATCCTCCCTGCCCAGATCGTTCATCAGCAGATGTATCCAAACCAGACCAAAAACATAGAAGGCCGCCCCAAGGATCAGACATATAGTTCCCAGGCCTGGGCGACATAGGAAGGACAACGGTCGCGCACCCATGAACTCTCCCATGATGATGGTCAGCACCGGCAAGGCTGACAGAAGACGGATCGTGGCCCTAGGCACAGCAAAGGCTTTTTCTCGCGCCTCATCCAGTGCCGCCCGCCGCCTCTGCATAGCTGCCACTGTCCGCAGCCCATCAGAAGCCCGGCAGCCCAGGATGGCGCTGAGCCCATAACAGGCCATCAGAGCCTGGGCCATAATCGTCAGAGTAGGCCCCCGTTCCTGAGGCAGGCACCGGTTCTCCAGCATGGCCATCACACGTTCCCGTGTGACCTCCTGGGTGGCGAACCGCCGCCCGGATGCCTCCTCGAAAGCCTCTACCAGACCGCCTCCATTGTCGACATAGGCAAGCAGGGAAGTGACCAGCACCGCCAGGCCGGGCCTATCCGACTGTGCAGAGGGCCTGACTGACATGGCCTTCAGTCTCGCGGATGCGCTGCCGCTAGGCGCGAACAAGACCAGACAGGCAATAGCCGTCATCATTGCAGCCAGCCAGGCTGCAGTCTCGTCATGCATAATCCACCTCAACTACGGAACGCCCGCCGGGGCGCTGGTCACAATGCCCCACCGCCTAGCGAACATTGACCAGGACGTTCCATATGTAGCGGCCCCTCGGCCCGTCCATGTACAGACGGCCTCCCCAAGAAGCCGGCCATCGGCTGCAGTTGTCAGTCGACCAATTTGAGCGATATGCCTATGGCCGCCGGAACGTTCCAGATGGATAACAGCATCGAACGCCCCCTGCGCCAGAGCAGCCAGGGCCCTCGGCTGCAACCCCGCCAGCAGCCCCAGAGTCGCCAGCCTAGCAGGAACGCGTTCCACATTGTCTGCATGCAGAGTCGCCATGCCACCCCGATGACCAGAATTGAAAGCCCGCAGCAGATCAGCTATTTCCTCACCCCGACACTCGCCCAGGATGATCCGATCGGGCCGCATGCGCAGTGTGGCCTTGACCAGATCAACCAGCCCCACACCCCCTGCCCCTTCGACGTTGGATTCTCTGACAGCCAAGGAAACCATATTCTCATGGCCGGCGATACGACCAAGTTCACGCACCTCCTCCACGACGACCAGCCGTTGCTCCCGTGGGCACATACCCAGCAAGGCTCGTAGGAGTGTGGTCTTGCCGGCACCCGTGCCTCCGGTTACCAGAATGCTGGCCCGATTGACCACCAGCGCCCGAAGGATGAAGAGCCAGCTGGCGGGACACAGCCCGGCAGCCGCCAGCTCCTCCAGACCTGGCGGGTGTCTGTTGGGCAGTCTGATGGAAATGGCGGCACCCTCGGGAACAAGCGGGGCCAGCACGGCGTGGACCCTGATCCCCTCCCTGCTGGAAGCATCAGCCATGGGCCGGGCATCGTCCAGACGACTTCCCAGCTGAGCGCATAACTGCACGGCAAAGTCCCTCACAGCTCGAGGGCCTTCGAATCCAGGCCGAAGCAGGACCTCCTCCATGCCCGCGCCTCGGTCGATCCAGACATGGCCCTGCCCGGTCACTGCGATGTCAGTCACCGCAGGATCGTTCGTCAGCCGGTCCAAGTACCCGAAAGTGGGCGGCTGACCGGAATCGTCGTCAGTGAATGGATCTTCATTGCTTTCCCCACTTCCTATGATCATTTGACAGCCCCAGACCGAACCGATTCGCGAGAAGATATCCGTTCTACTTTTCTTTCCCCGACGACGATCATCCCTGCGATCCGCTCAACCAAAGGATGAAGGGCCCGTGCGTATGTACGCGGCACCCGTTCCAGGCCACGCCCGTCCAGAACGGATGCCGACAGCTTCGGTTGCGGCTTAAGAACCACGTCCACCGATCGGCCCAGAAAATCCTCCGCCTGCTCCGGGTCGACGCCATGACTGACCCGGTGCTGTGTGGGCATCATTCCAATCAGAGCCATGGGGGGCCTACATGAAATCAATGGACTGTCTTGGGCTCGATCACCAGCATTGCTCCGGCCGTTCAGAGCATGGAGAAGCGCCTTCGCCCGTGCAAGGCCCAGCACGGTCATGTCCACCATCAATAGCGAAGGCAGCCCTTTCAGCGAGCGCAGATTACCCAGACCCCGGCCCCGACCGGCATCGATCAGCAAGAGATCAGCAAATCCAGCCATTGCGCTGACTGCCGCATCCAGATCCCACCAGCCCTGTGGCGGGGCACTCCAAGGATCGTTGCTGAGCAGCGGGATGCCATCCCAGGTCGGCAATTCTTCATGGAGTGCCTGAGGATCCACCCGGCCTAAGGGCGCGTGGATTCGCCCAAGCCGCATGCCAGGCGCTCCCTCGACGCCGACCAGGACATCCATCCCTCCGCCGTCCAGGTCCAGATCCACCAGAGCGCATGACAAGGCCATGTCCCGGAGCTGTTTGCCCATCAGAGCCGTCATGGTTGTCAGCCCAATT
This sequence comes from Bifidobacterium apousia, assembly GCF_007559275.1. Taxonomy (GTDB): domain Bacteria; phylum Actinomycetota; class Actinomycetes; order Actinomycetales; family Bifidobacteriaceae; genus Bombiscardovia; species Bombiscardovia apousia. Next base: position 223,872 of record NZ_VMHK01000001.1, on the reverse strand, counting down.
CCTCCCGAGGCCGAGAGAAAGACCAGACCAGCCACGACGGACTCATGTTCAGCATCTTTACCTACGCTCCGCCGATCGGACAGGATGGGTTGCTTGAATCGAACGGCATCCTCGCCTTGCAGGCGACCTGATCCTGAGGATCCCGGAAAATCAAACTGTCGGGCCGCGCCCGCCACTCTTCCTGGTCGGTGTTCCGGAGACAACCCGACTGAATTAAAAAAGCGCGGAGTCCATTCGGGCGCTCGCCCTTTCATGCCACCTTGTATCATCGTCGGCGGTCTGCATATGCTCATTCCAGTCATGGCTACCAGTACACCCGCCCCCTGGCATCAGCACCAGTCCCCAGAGCTTATGTGGTCGAATGACCCCATGTTTCCACATCGCTTCACCCTCACTGTGCATAAATCCATCGAGATTACGACACGCCTGGAACTGCAGCATTTTTGAGCCCACACCTATGAAAGGCCACAGATGATCACAGGGAAGCAACAGATTCCTCCAAACTTGGCGTATTCAGCCCGCCGTAATGCACGCAATCGCACAAAAGACCAAGCCGACTACTTGCTTCGCCCCAACTGCCAGTCATGCTTGCCAGCGGCCTGAAAACTGGCATAATGGCATATACAAGGACGGTTCGAGAACGAGGAAGCCCACAAAGTGTATGGCCACTAGGACCGATACGTTGAACGGGTGTATAAGACTTGACCGTTGCAACGATGATGTTGTGCAGAGATTCCATCCGGATCGACCTTGTGGGAACGGCCTCCTGCGGGGGGCCGTTCTTATTTATCCACAAGCGTTATCGACGATTGCAGAGGACGGCACCTGCGAATAGAGTGCTATGGTATGGTTCAGAAATTTGACGCACCCTCCAAGGCCTTGCTACGCAGCCAGATCGCGGAGCATATTGCCGAGACCGACGGCCAGGCACGGCATGTATCCAGGCACTCGGATCACCCGGTCTCGCCCTTGCCTGAGGATCGCTATTTCGACCGGGAGCTGAGCTGGCTCAAGTTCAACAAACGCGTGCTTGAGCTGGCCGAAGACGAGAGCGTGCCCCTGCTGGAGCGCGCCAACTTCGCTGCCATCTTCGCCAGCAATCTCGATGAGTTCTTCATGGTCCGCGTGGCGGGTCTGAAGCGTCGCGTGGACACCGGCATCGCTGTGACGGCCGCCAGCGGAATGAGCCCCCGTCAACAACTGCGGGCCATCTCCGAGCAGGCGCACAAGCTGCAGGACGAGCATGCCCACTATGTCATCAACCACATCCTGCCGGATCTGGCCGCCGAAAGCATCATCCTGCTGAGCTGGACACAGCTGAGCAGCCAGGAGCAGGAACGGCTCACCAACTTCTTCCGTAATCAGGTCTTTCCGGTCCTGACCCCGCTGGCCGTCGACCCGGCCCACCCCTTCCCCTATATCTCAGGCAACTCCCTGAACCTGGCGGTCCTGGTGGAGAACCCGACCTCAGGCAAGACCCACTTCGCCCGCGTCAAGATTCCCGACAACCTCTCCCGTCTGGTTCCTGTGGACGATCTGACCGACGAGGAGGGCCGGGAGGAGCGCTACGGGTTCATCACCATGGAGAACCTGATCATCGCCCACCTGGAATACCTCTTCCCAGGCATGATCATCAAAGAGGCCCGCTCCTTCCGCGTCACCCGCAACGAAGACATTGACGTAGAAGAGGACGACGCCGAAAATCTGCTCAACGCCATGGAGAAGGAGCTGCTGCAGCGTCGGTTCGGACCGCCCATCCGCCTGGAGATTTCCGACTCCGCCTCTCCCTTCCTCTCACAGCTGCTGGCCAGCAAGCTCCGGGTCAACCAGGAGGAGGTCTATCGACTGCCCGCACCTTTGGACTGCACGGTCCTGTTCGAGCTGCAATCCATCGACCGGGCCGACCTCAAGTTTCGCCCCTTCATTCCCACCACCAACCGGCAGATAGCCGAGGTGGAATCCAGCCAGGCCCAGGACATCTTCGCCGCCATCCGCGAGCATGATATCCTCCTTCACCACCCCTACGACTCCTTCTCCACCTCGGTCCAGGCCTTCCTGGAGCAGGCGGCGGCCGATCCGCGAGTGCTGGCCATCAAGCAGACCCTCTACCGGACCTCGGGCAACTCGCCCATCATCAACGCCCTGGTGGATGCCGCTCACGCTGGCAAGCAGGTCCTGGCCCTGGTAGAGATCAAGGCCCGGTTTGATGAGGAGGCCAACATCGCCTGGGCCCGTCAGCTGGAACGGGCTGGCGTCCATGTGGTCTATGGAATCGTGGGGCTCAAGACCCACTGCAAGCTCTCCCTGGTGGTCCGTCAGGAGCAGGACGGCCTGCGTCGTTACTGCCACGTAGGCACCGGCAACTACAACCCCAAGACCGCCCGCCAGTACACCGACCTGGGTCTGCTCACCTGTGACCCGGTGGTGGGACAGGACCTGACACGGCTTTTCAACCAGCTGTCAGGTTATGCGCCCAAGTCATCCTTCCACCGCCTATTGGTAGCCCCGCGCACGGTTCGCTCCGGGCTGCTGCAGCGGATCGCCCGCGAGGAAGAGACTGCCCTGAACGGCAAGCCTGCATGGATACGAATCAAGGTCAACTCCCTGGTGGACGAAAAGATCATCGACGCCCTCTACCGGGCCAGCCAGGCGGGGGTCCGCATCGACATCGTGGAGCGCGGCATCTGCGCCCTGAAGCCAGGCGTGCCCGGGCTGAGTGAGAACATCCGAGTCCACTCCATCCTGGGACGGTTCCTGGAGCACAGCCGCATCTTCGCCTTCGCCAACTCCCAGGGCCCTCAGATCGGCGAGGGTCCCCTGGCCGGTCCAGAAGTCTGGATAGGCTCTGCCGACCTGATGCACCGCAACCTGGACCGCCGTGTGGAGGCGCTGGTCCGGATCACTGCCCCCGAGCAGGTGCAGGGACTGATCGACTATGTGGATCTGCAGATGGCTGACACCACCAGTTCCTGGCACATGCAGCCCGACGGCACCTACGTGCGCCACAGCCGGGATGACCAGGGCCGGCCTTTGGTCGACTCGCAGGAGTACCTGATCGACCGCCACGCCCGAACCCCCAGGGCCAGGCGATGATGATGCGCCTCCAGGCCGGCAGGTCCGCCGCCGAGGTGGACGATCGGGATGGCATCCGGCCATGAGCAGGACGGTCGAAGCAGCCGGAGCCATTCTATACCGGTGGCGCACAAGCTTCCAGGGCTGGATGAAATTCAGCGACGACGGCCGGGCAGCCCCAGGAGCCAGCCCACGCTCCGACCTTGATGAGCTGGAGCTCTGCCTGGTTCATCGCCCCAAATACGACGACTGGAGCTGGCCCAAGGGCAAGCTGGAGAATCGTGAGACCCACATGCGGGCAGCCGTGCGCGAGGTGGGCGAGGAGACAGGCTGTCTTGTCCGGCTGGGGCCATACCTAGGGGATGCCGAATATCCCCTGAACAACGAGGGCCGACGCCGGGGCGGCAAGGGCGGCAGGCTCAAACATATCTGCTACTGGATGGCCACATCGACCGACTCGGAACACGCCGCCGGTCAGAGCACGCTGCTGGGGCCCATCCACCGGCCTGATTCCAGGGAAGTCGACCAGATACGATGGGTCGGAGCCTCCGAAGCCCGCAAACTATTGACCCACCCCAGCGACAGAACCATATTGGACGCCTTCGTGGATCGGGTGGAGCAGGGCGGCATCCGGGCTCGTCAGTTGATCATCGTCCGCCACGGCAAGGCAGTGGCACGGAAGGAGTGGACAGGCAAGGATGCGAATCGTCCTCTGACCCCCAGAGGCGCCGGCACCTCCTACGCCCTGGCTAGGGAGCTGGCCTGCTTCGCGCCCGACCGCCTCCTGTCCTCACCCTGGATCCGTTGTGTGCAGACGTTGCGACCCTACGCCGACGAGGTAGGCCTGCCCATGGAAATGGTGGCCTGCCTGACGGAGTCCTCCTACCACCGCCGCCCGGAACAGGCCCACAGCTGGCTGGACAGGCAGATGGCCGACCTGCTGACAGGCAACAGAACCACTATGATCTGCATGCATCGCCCGGTCCTGGGGGGCATCTTCGAAAAGCTTCGCGGGCTGTGCTCCAGCGGATCACTGTCCAAACGGCTGCCCGACGACTCCCCTTTCATGCCCACCGGCAACGCCGTCGTCCTGAGTTTGACCGGCGACCCCAATCATCCGACCATCATCGACATACAGAAGGTGACTCCCATTGTCTACTGACAGCAACTCCAGAATCGGCTCATCCTCAATCCGCTCTTCCCGTACGGGATTCGTGGCGTCCGGCACCGGAGCATCCCGGCCTTCACGCCCAGGCCAGCTGGACCCGGCCATCGCCGACCAGCTCTCCGGAGGCATGGATCCGCAGCAGATCAGCGAGATGAGCCACGTGTCTGCAGCCTCCCTGCTGGACCGGGTCCACCACAGCGCCGACCCCGTCATAGTAAAACGGGTTCTGACCCTGGTAGACCGCGAAGGCGTGGATGTCGTGGCCGAGCTCTGGAGCGACAGCGACCCCGACTCCCTGCCCGGCATCCTATGGCGGCTCTACATGCTTCGCAGCTGGATGCGTAAGGACGCTGACGGAATCAGTCGTCTGTGGCGGCTGGGCGAACCCACCGACACCGCTGCATCAGCCATCGCCGGCGTAGACCAGGCCCCGGAGGCCGACGACATCATCCGAACCGCCGACTCCATCCTCTCCGGAGCCTTCACCGGCGACTTCGCCATAGCCCTGGAACGGGCCGGAGCCTTCTGCGACGTGATCGCCCGCGGCATCAAGACCACCATCCGGGATGCCCAGAGCCGGCAGCTGGACGGTCAGGAGGCCAAGGATGTGGACGCAGCACAGCGCACCGTCAACTCCCTCAATCAGACGGCCCGTGACTTTATGCGGGGCGCCTCGCTCTGGCGGCGGGGACGGCTGGAGTAGAGCCCGCCGCCCTTTCAAGCCGGAAGCGTAAGCGCGCCGTGAGCACAGATCAGACTCCGGCATGCCCTACAATGGGGACTGCGCCGGACCATGGCTAAGCCCCGGGCTCCGTTTGTTGCCGCTGCGAGCGGCGTTTGCGCCGACAGGCGCTTGCATGGTTCGGCGTTTTCATTTCCATTCCCAAATCGAAGGCAGCATGGCTTGCCGGTCGCTACCAGAAGCCGACCCGCTGAGCTACGCTGAGAGGTATGGAACTTCACGTACTGGAACACCCGCTGATCGAGCACAAGCTGACCGTACTGCGGGACAAAAACACCCCTTCCAACACCTTCCGCGAGCTGATCAGCGAACTGGTCATGCTTGAGGCCTATGAGGCCACCCGAAATCTGGACATCGAAGACCACCCAATCGAGACCCCGGTCGCTCCCATGGTGGGCAAGAAGCTCTGCTCCCCGCGCCCCATGGTGGTTCCCATTCTGCGCGCCGGACTGGGCATGCTTGACGGCATGACCCGTCTGCTGCCCACCGCCGAGGTCGGATTCCTTGGCCTCAAGCGCGATGAGAACACCCTGGACATCATCACCTACGCCAACCGCTTGCCGGAGGACCTCTCCGGCCGTCAGTGCTTCCTGCTGGATCCCATGCTGGCCACCGGCGGCACCCTGATCGCCGCCACCAAATACCTGGCTGAGCGCGGCGCCAAGGACGTGACCTCCATCAACATTTTGGCCGCTCCCGAAGGCCTGAACCGCCTCAAGGAGGAGATGGACCCCTCCATCAACCTGAAGGTGGTGGTCTGCGCAGTCGATCAGAAGCTGAACGAGCACGCCTACATCGTGCCCGGCCTGGGCGATGCCGGCGACCGCCTTTACGGCGTCATCGACTGAGCTGGCGAACTGACAGGGGCATAAACCCCCATCTCTGACGAGGATCCGAACTTTGCGCGGTTCGGGTCCTTTTTTCAATCGCCTTCTACGGCAAGCCTCAGCTGAAGACACTCGGCAGGGCGCCCATTCCATCCGTGCTCCTCCCGCCCCCTCGCACCCCCCCCCGCCAAGCGCACAATCGCTCATCGCCACCCTGGTTCTCCCCCTGGTCTGACCCTGAAAACACCCTGAGTGGGCCTTTGCCCGGTGTTGCAATAAGAACAGCGGCATTCAAGGGCGAGAAAGGAGCACACCATGGAGGGCAAGTCCCTTTCCCTAGGTAGATCGCTGGCAGGAACCGGGACCCCAGGACCGATGGGCGGGGGCGGCTCGCAAACCGCAGGTCGAACCAAGGCACGCACTCCTGGACTGGGCTCCCTGGTGCGTTCCTTCCTGCATGAGCATCGGTCCTCCTACACGGTCATGGTCCTGGCGGTCATGGCCGCTTCGGTCCTTACCAGCGCCTGGATCCAGGTAGCCATTGCCGCTCGGAAGGGCGACGGAATGCCGGATACACGCGCAATGAATTCCTACGACCGCGCTATGACCCTGTCCTTCCAAGACGGCGCTTCACAGATATCCATAGGGTACGCCTGCATATGCGGGTTCGTCTCCATCTTCCTGGTCATCACTTCTGTGGGATTCCTGATCGAGCGCCGTCGTCGCGAGTATGCCATGATGCGGCTTTCAGGCGTCTCTCCCAGGACCGTGAGATTCATCTCCCTACTGGAATTCATGATTCCGGTAGGTTTGGCCGCCCTCCTGGGCAGTTTGGCGGGATGCCTGCTGGTGCCCGCATTCGCCAAGTCCCTAATCAACTCAGGCTTTGAAGCGCTGGAAATGACCGCGCATCCCCACCCCACGGGAATTTTCTTCACTTTCGTAGGGATACTCCTGGCAGGCCTCTTGGGAACCTGGTTCGCTGCCAGGAGGATTACCGCGATCTCTCCCATCGAGGCCCTGCAGGACTCGGGAAATCGGTCAGGGACCAAGTCAATCGGTCCTCTTCGCCTGATAATCGCCCTGGCCGGCCTGGCTGGAGGACTGGCCATGGTCTATCATCGCTTCAAGGGCATGGACATTGAAATCCAGATCATGGCCTCGACCGGCTGTCTGCTCGTCATCATCGGCGCCCTGGCCCCTGTCCTGGTTCCGGCCTGTGCCAACCTGATCGGCATCCCCTTCCAACTGGCCTTCCGAGGCGCCGGTCTCCTGGCGCGGCAAAGGGCGCGGAAGGAAAACCGGAGCTCCACCGCCGTAGCAGTGCCGATCATACTGATGCTGGTCATCGTAACCGGATTTATAGCCCTGGGACGATCCGGCTGGGCACAAGAAGCCATAAGCCGGTATAAGCCGATCGCTGCCGAAACCATGATCAACGCAGAGACCAATGATCCAAGAGACCTGGATCGCCGACTTCGGTCCATTGTAGACATCGAATCCGCAGTCACCTATAGCGAGGGATCCTGGACAACTGCGGACAAGGAAGATAATGGCGGCAATGACGAACCTTCCGTCATGGCTATGCACGTCAACAAAGCAGGCAAGAGCGTCAATACAATTAGCCCAATCTTCATCAAGGGCTCCGCTGCTGACCTGGGGCCGGGCAAGATCGCCGTCATAGCGAGTGGCCGCACCCAGGAGAAAAACCCTATTGGTCGCAAGCTGACTCTGATCGACAGGTACGACAAAGGCCATACGCTGACCATCACCGCCGTAGTCGATATGACCCCGACAGGGCAGACGGGCGAATACCTGATGACGGATGCAGACCTGTCGCAACTGGCGCCCGACAACAGTGGATCGACCACCCTGGCCAGGACCGCCCCAGGAGTTCAGACAGACGATCTGATCAGTCGGCTCAATGCAGCATGGGACAAGAAGGACATCAAGGCCTGCACCAAGAAGGAGTACATTCGTTCCAACATCCAAAGGTCACAGAAGGTGCAACGGGCCATGCCCCAGATAGCGAACGGGGCCATCGTCCTAACGGCCATATTCCTGATCCAGGCATGCGCCATCGCAGTCAATGAACGTCGCCAGGAGAATCGGAGAATGCAGGCTGCCGGTGTTTCACGTGGAACATTAGTCTGCTCCTCGATTTGGGAGTCAGTAATCGATGCCCTTTCGGCCATCCTTCTTTCAGCCCTGGCCATGGCGGGGGTGCTTGCCGTCATCTTCCACCAGTTGTCCGGCCAGATAGACATGAGCGTTGTGCCTCTCCCCTACGGCTACTTCCTGACCATGGCACTCTGGGCGATAGGCCTGGCCGCTGCGGCCTCAGGCCTGTATAGCTGGTTCAGCTCTCGGGCAGATACGACTCGAAGATAATCCCATCAAAGTCCGGACTGGCCTCCTCCTGCGCATGCTCGGAGCGGACGGTCCAGGCAATGGGCGTTCCACCTAGGAACCGATAGAGACGCATGGGCAGTGAGTGCCCGCTGTGCCACTCGCAGGCCACGAAGTCCGGCCGCCCCAGCCAGTTGAAGAGGAGGGACCCGGCCATCCAGCGCAGGGCCGATGAGCGGGAGTCCACCCGGCCATGGTAGGGGGCGACCAGTTGCCCCCTGGTGACGCCTGGGTGGTGAGCCCGATACCAGGCAAGGGCCAGGACGTTGAAGGACTCAATTACATAGGGGCCCTGGTACCTGGACAGGAGGGCATCGGTCCGACGCATGAGCTCCCGATCCAAGCCCCTGTCCATCTTGATCTCGACGACCAAGGGCACCCGGCCATCCACCAGAGCGAGCACCTCGGACAGAAGAGGCACATGCTGCGCGTCGGGATCGTTGAGGCCCCCGTCCCCGTCCTCCGTTTCGGGACCGCCATCGTGGTCGGCAGAGCCAGGAATTCCTTCCCCGGACTCAAGAGCCTGGGCAGGGCTTGGGCACAGGGGAATCCTCTGCAGCTGCTCATAGGTCAGGTCCGCCACTGCCCGGTTGACGCCAGCCATCCGCTGCAGGTCTCCATCGTGGATGACCACCACCTGGCCGTCCCGGCTGAGATGAACATCCAGCTCAATCCCGTAGCCGGCCCTGCAGGCCGCCTCGAAGGCAGCCAGAGAATTTTCAGGCGCCACTACCCGAGGGGACTTGGCTTGGGCCGAGACGTGCCTGCCTGAGGGACGATCGGATTCAATCTTCAGGCAGTCATGGATACGGTGCAGGTAGGCGGTCTGTCCAGGGTTGGGATTGGTCGTCTCCATCCCCGAGCCAGCGTCATGCAGGCCCCTATGGGCGTATGGATGCAAGGACAGGCCGACGGGCTTTCTCCGGCCCGCAACCACTGAAAGACCAGGGGCCAGGGCCCAGCACCAGCCTCCCAAAACACCGAATCCCAGACCCAGTGCGACCTTGCCGGCCAATCGTGCTTTGGACCCCATCATCGCCTCCAGCCATCAGCTACTTCACTACCCACGCTAGCATCGCAGGAGGCTGGACGCGCTTTGCTGAGCTTGACTTCAAGCTGCTTGAAGGCCCTATCCTTGAACAAGCAGATCAGAGAGGAACGCTCCCGCCTTTAGCCAACTCCGTCGAGCAATCTGCCAAGAAAGAAGCGCAATACCATGCAGAATGATTTATCCGCCTCCGTCCCGTCCGTCAAGCTCAACAACGGCGTCCTCATGCCTATGGAAGGCTTCGGGGTCTACCAGATCGCCGACCTGGACGAGTGCCGCCGCTCAGTTCTGGACGCCCTGGAGACCGGGTACCGGGCTATCGACACGGCCCAGGCCTATGGAAACGAGCAGGCCGTCGGAGATGCCCTGGCCCAGAGCGGCCTCGACCGCGACCAGGTCTTCCTGACCACCAAGGTCTGGATCACCAACTACGGGTACGACAAGACCAAGGCCTCGGTCGAGGAGTCCATGAAGAAGCTGGGCACTGACCACCTGGACCTGGTCCTCCTCCACCAGCCCTTCAACGACTACTACGCAGCCTGGCACGCCCTTGAGGACCTCTACGACCAGGGGGTCCTGCGGGCCATCGGCGTCTCGAACTTCTACGCCGACCGCTATGTGGACCTGGTCAAGTTCAACAGAATCGTCCCTGCCGTCAACCAGCTGGAGACCCACGTCTTCCACCAGCGCCCCCAGGAACGCACCTACATGGACAAGTACGGCACCCGGATCGAATCCTGGGGACCTTTCGCCGAGGGACGCCAGGGGATGTTCACCAACCCGACCCTGACCGAGATCGGGCAGGCGCACGGCCGGACCGCAGCCCAGGTGGCCCTGCGCTTCCTGGTCCAGGACGGGGTCATCGTCATCCCCAAGACCACCCACCGCGAGCGCATGCGCGAGAACCTCGACATCTGGGACTTCCAGCTCAGCGACCAGGAGATGGGCCGGCTGCGGGCCATGGACACCGGCAAATCCGCCTTCATGAACCATGAGGATCCTGAGACCGTGGAGGATTTCGCCAACTGATTCAGCATCTGACAGTATTTGACAGTATCTGTGCAGGATGGACGGGCTCTCAGCCTAGCCTTGGCCGTTGCGTCGCCGACGCTTGAGGGCCCGGTGCTTGATCAGGATGTCCAGGACTATCCAGACCGAAAGAATGAAGGCCACCACGTACCCCAGCATGCTGACCACCGGGATGCCGAAGACCACCGGCTTGACGCGGGCGAAGTAGACGATTGAAGAGCCCACATAGAGTCCAACGACAATGAGAGCCATGGTCAGTCTGTTGACCATGTCGGACAGCTGCTGCAGAGGTTCCTCGGAGCCTACCAGCTGCACATTGGCGCGCAGCTGGCCCCGGGTCAGCATCTTGGTCGCGGTCTGGGACTCAGCCAGGGCACCCAAAAGGCCATGCAGGGCCAGATCGCCTTGGATGCCCAGCTTCCGAGCCTCCTCCTTGAGGATGGACCCCGTGCTCTGGCTATAGGCGACATGATCAGTGATGATCTGCACGATGTTGGCCTCAGGCAGGAACTCGTCCAAGAGTCCTTCAAGGGTGACCAGGCACCGCGCCACCATGGTGACCGACCCTGGCACCTTGATGCCATGCCGGGCGGCCAGCCTCATCACGGCATTGACGTATTCGGCGATGTCCAGATCGGCCAGATCCAGCTTGCCGAACCGCTGGACGACCGCATCCAGGTCGGCAAGGAGATAAGGGTAGTCCTCGGCTCTGGCCTCTCCCGTACCGGCGAAACGGAGCAGCCCCTGGGCCAGGGCAGGTGAATCCTCGCGGCCTACTGCAAAAATCATGTCCTTCAAAGCCGATTTGGTCACCTCGTCCAGGCGGCCGACCATTCCCAGGTCGATCAGCACTATGGAACCATCGCGGATGATGATGTTGCCGGGGTGCGGATCGGCGTGGAAGAAGCCCCGGTCCATGATCTGGGTGGCATAGTTGTCGACCAGCTTGGTGCCGATCTCCTTCAGGTCATAGCCCTGGGCCACCAGCTGGGCGGGCCGTGAGAGCGATATCCCGTCGATGTACTCCATCACCACCACATGCCTGGTGCAAAGCTCAGGATAGGGCTTCGGGCAGTCGATGTAGGCGTATGAGCCGCAAAAATCCTTGAACTCCGCCAGATTGGCGGCCTCCTGCTGGAAGTCGACCTCGGACTGGAAAGTCTCCCAGAGCTCCTCGACCACTCCTCGGATGTCGATCACCTGGGTGCTGCGGACGAACCGGGAGGCCCACTTGACCATGCTGCGCAGAATGTCGATGTCCTGGGCCATGGTCTCTTGAATTCCTGGGCGCTGGACCTTGACGGCCACGTCCTCACCGCTGACCAGGCGGGCCCGGTGCACCTGCGCCAGGGAAGCCGACCCCAAGGGAACAGGGTCTATGGAGGAGAAGATCCGGTCGAGCGGACGGCCATACTCGGCGGCCAGGGTGCTGGTCACCACGGAGTACGGGATGGGATCCGCGTCGGCGCGCAGCTTGGAGAGCTCACGGCAAAAGGCCTCCGGCAGGATCTCCGAACGCATGGAGAGAATCTGGCCCACCTTGACGAAAGTGGGCCCAAGCGCCTCGAACAGTCGACGCATGGTGACCGGAGTCAGCCCGTGGATGATGTCGAACCGGTTGGCGATGCGGATCATCTCAGCCAGTCGACGGGCCCTGCCACGCCTGTGCCGGATCCTTCCTGCCGCCCCCTGCCGCTCTCCCGTGCCGACCCCGAAGAGGCCAATGGTCTGCACCGGGGCATCATGTCCGTTCATGGCATCCATACTCACCACTCACCTGCGTCCTTTATCCGCATGGCCGACCAGCGGCAGACATTCCGGCGCAGACGACCGACGCTGACAGTAATTGACTGCCTTTCAGCCCTGCTGACCTGCAATGGGATCATTGGAGGTGATGGGGATGGACCCGGACCGACGATTCGGCATTGGCGCCAAGGGATCATGGTCGGGACGACGGGGGTCAGGAGCAACATGGGTCGCAGGCCTGGGCGCGCCAGCAGCCGGTGCAGGAGCGCTGTCAGTAGGTGCAGGAGCGGGAGGGGTCTTCCTGTTCCGTTTGAGCTCAGTGTTGAGAATCTTCCCCTGCTCGACCGTCAGCTCGCCCTTCTTCACCAGACTGTCGATGACCTCCTGGCCCTTCTCCACGCCTGTGGCCAGCGCTCCAATGCCAGCCAGAAGCACCTTGTGCAATCCGTCACCAATATGTAAATCCGACATGATATGCCTCCCAGCATTCATACGCCCTTGAAGTACCGGGCCCTTTTGACCGCCAAGAGACGAGCGGCCGTCTCTCTTTACAGTCTAGCTGGTTATCATTGACCGATCCGATTCAACACCATGGCAAGAGGGACCGCAGCGCCTTGCCTCCTTGGCACGCCCCTGTGCCGGAACCGAAGGAACCGCAGGCTCCTCTTCATCTGGGCCTTGATGCAGCAATACGGCTGGCCTGATCCGCCAGGGAGTCCAGACGCTCCAACTCGCTCCGGCTCTTCTGGTCCATGGTCTCCTTCATCTGGGCGAAGGTGCCCTGGCCGTACCGCCTTTCGGCTGCGCCAGCGATAAGGAAGTCCGTAACAGCCGGGTTCTTCGGCAGCAGCGACCCATGCATGTAGGTGCCGATGACCTTCTTCCATCGGGCCCCCTCGGTGTGGTCCTTGCCGTTGTTGCCTCGGCCATCCTCGGTCACCATGCCCAGGGGATGGGCCCCCTCCCCCAGGTAGGTCAGACCCGAGTGGTTCTCATAGCCGACCACCCTGCCGAAGTCCTCTGCCTGCTCCACCAGGTTGCCGATCATCCGCTCAGGCTGAGCAATGGTGTGCACGTCAAGAATGCCGACCCCCTCCAGGCGCTCATGGTCGGAGGTCTCAAAATAATGTCCGAAGAGCTGATAGAGCCCGCAGATCATCAGCATGGGCACCTCCTGGTCGGCCAGATCGTGCAGAAGACCGCCCCGTTCCCGCAGGTCGTCGATGATCCGTTCCTGGCCATGGTCCTGGCCGCCGCCGCCCAGAATCATATCGATCCGCTCGGGCCAGGCATCACCGGGATCGTAATAGCGGACCATGGGGCGGAACCCGTACAGCTCAGCCCGGCGGGTCACGCTGAGAATGTTGCCCGAATCCCCATAGATGTTCATGTCACGGTGGTAGAGGGAGAGGATCTGCAGCGGCGGATGGTCTCCCACGGCCCCGACCTTGGCATTATCCTGTGTCTGCGGCATTCCTGCGCTCCTTTTGGTTGGCTCGCTCATGCGCCCACCCCGGCATCGTCCACGCTCGTGATCCTGCCGAGGGCGGACCGGAGCCGGAGCATAGACGTGTAGGTGCAGTAGATTCGCTTGGGTCGGCCGGGATGCACCTCAAGGAAGGCTGTCAGCGCCCGATCCAGGTCGGTCTCGATCGCCTCCGTGGGCACCTGGTCATAGGCCAGGCGCAGGGCCATGTCATAGGCCCGGGTGCCGGAGACCATGGCCACGCCGGTATCCCTGAGCGAGGTGAAGTCCACATCCCAGAGCCAGCTCATGTCACGCCCGTCCGCGTACTCGTCGCGGATGGCGATCATGGTGTCCTGGCCGGCAGGGTTAAAGGAGGACAGGGCCAGGCGGAAGCCCATGGGGTTCTTGACCAGGACCAGCTCAACCGGCGCGCCCTGGTAGGTGATGACCTCCCCGCGGCCGAAGGCGGGCGTCACCTTGGACAGGGCATCCATGAGCGCTGCATCATCAGGCTCCCTGTCCTCAAGAACGACCCTCACCAGCACCAGGGCAGCTGCCGCATTGTAGAGGTTGTAGACGCCCTCCAGACGCAGATCGGTCTCCAGAAGCCGACCATCCAGGCGGAAGGCGGCCCTGTGGTCCATGACCCGTTCCAGGGTAACCTCAGCTGGCAGCCGGTGACCTGGGCGAACGGGGCGGGAAGCGCTGGCCGTAGCAGCACCATCGGCATCCTGATCCGAGGCATGCATGTCGTCATCGGTGGGGAAATAGGTCAGCAAATCGTCCGACAGACCGAAGTAGGCCACGCCGGTCTGGGCCGGCGTCTGGGCGGCCAACCTAGCGATGCGCGGATCCTCACGGTTGAGAACCACCGTGCCTGTGGTGGCCTGAGCCACCTGACCCAGCAACCGAGCTGTAGTATCAATCTCCCCAAACCGGTCCAGCTGGTCGCGCATGACATTGAGCAGGAGGGCGTAGCGGGGCTTGACCTGCCGCACGAAGTGGACCGCATAGGCCTCGTCCAGCTCCAGGACGGCAATATCAGCATGCAGCCGACCGGACAGCCCCAGTGTAGAGACCAAGGCCGAAACCACGCCACGGGTGAAGTTGGACCCGGTCGGATTGGTGAAGACCTTGAGGCCCAGGGATTCCAGCATGGAGGCGACCATTCGGGTAGTGGTGGTCTTGCCGTTGGTCCCCGAGACCAGAACCACCCCGCGAGGCAGCCCCGACAGGGTCCTGGCCAGGAAGCCCAGGTCGATCCGCTCCACCACCTTGCCAGGCAGGGCCGAACCGCCGTGATGGGACAGACGCGCAACGAGACGCACCGCCTTGCCGACCAGAAGGGCCAGGAGGGAGCGCCAAGGCCGACGGGGACGACCGGGCTGATCGGCAGGCTGCGCCTTGGAAGCCGTGGAACGCATGATCAGACCCCTCCCTGCTGGTAGTCCTGAGGCATGTCCTTGAACTTGGACTTCTCGCCCAGAAAGGCCAGCTTGAAGGTGTCGGTGGGGCCGTTGCGGTGCTTGGCCAGGATGATGTCGGCCTCGCCCGGGCGGTCCTCCTTGTCGTAGAAGTCCGGCCGGTGGACCAGGAAGACCACGTCGGCGTCCTGCTCGATGGATCCCGACTCGCGCAGGTCGGAGAGCATGGGCTTCTTGTCGTTGCGCATCTCGGGACCGCGGTTGAGCTGGCTCAACGCCACCACCGGAACCTCCAGCTCCTTGGCCAGCAGCTTCAGGGCGCGCGAGAAGTCGGAGACCTCCTGCTGACGGGATTCGACCCGCTTGCCCGAGGTCATCAGCTGCAGGTAGTCGATGACCACCAGCTTCAGGTCGTTGGTCTGCTTGAGGCGACGGCACTTGGCGCGGATCTCCATCAGGCTCATGTTGGGCGAATCGTCCAGGAAGAGCGGGGCGTCCTGGAGTCTGCTCCAGAAGGTGTTCAGGGTGTTCCAACGCTCAGGGGTGATGTCGTCCGCCCGGCGCAGGGCCACCAGGGGGATGTCGGTCTCGGCCGAGATGATGCGCTGGGCCAGCTCGTTCTTGCTCATCTCCAGGGAGAAGACCACTGTGGTCATGTTGTTGTGGAGGGCCGCAGCACGGGCGAAGTCGATGCCCAGGGTGGACTTGCCCATGGCGGGGCGGCCGGCCACCACGATCATCTGCCCGGGCTGCAGGCCCTGGGTCACGTCGTCGATGCTCTTGAAGCCGGTAGGCACGCCCCGCTCCATGTCGCCGTTCTGCAGCTTGTCCAGCTGGTCAAGGGTGTCATGGACAACCGGCCCGATGGCCTCGTAATCCTGACGGACCCTGCCCACGCTCATCTCGTAGACCTCGGCCTGGGCCAGGTTGACGATGTCCTCCGCCTGGGAGCCCTCGGCCGAGTAGCCCAGCTGGGCGATCTTGGTGCCGGCCGCGATCACATTGCGCAGGATGGCACGCTGGTGGACGATTTCCGCATAGTAGGTGGCGTTGGCGGCTGTCGGGACCGAGGCCACCAGGGAGTGCAGATAGTCAGTGCCCCCCACCTTCTCCAGGTCCCCGGACTTGAGCAGCTCGTTGGCCACCAGGACCGCATCCACCGGCTGGGAGGCCGAGAAGAGGGTGACGATGGCCTCGTAGATGGTCTGGTGCTTGGGCTGGTAGAAGTCGGATATGTCGATCATCTGACTGACCTCGCCGATGGCATCCTTACTCATGAGCATGCCGCCCAGCACGGCCATCTCCGCATCGTCGTCATGCGGGGGCACCCGGTCGAAGAGCATGTCGCGGCCGGTCTGGGCATGATCGGTGGGACGCTGTTCGGGATGGGTGTAGTCGGTGTAGTCGTCGGAAGCCATAGCCACGATTCTACGAAGAGGACCGTCCTTGGCAGCCCCAAGAGACGGATTTCACTCAAGGCATTCACCGGGACGCGCCGACCGTACTGGACGGGCACAGGGTCGCCCTGTATGTGTACAGAAAAATAAGTTATCCACATTCAAGGCGTGTCCTAGAGGACATGTGCGCAACTTATCCACCTCATGGGTATAACTCTGTGTAAAACTTGGGGACAGTCTTCCACATCGTCAATCCAGCTTGCACTCAGGGCTGTTTGGTGATACGTCATCTGTCGGCAGGGCGTCCACGGACTGGCTTTCAGGGGTTGTGTATTCAGTCCAGAGCATTAGCATGGCGTCCATGCGCAGCCACAGGAACATCCCCGAAACCAAGACCGGATCAATCACGCCGGAAGAACGGCGGGCGACCTACCGGACCATTGCCGGACTGGCCATACCCACCTTCGGCCAGCTGATCGCCTCCCCGCTCTTCGTCATGATCGACACCGCCATCGTGGGCCACATCAGCGACTCGGCCCTGGCCGGGCTCTCCATCGGATCCACTGTGGTGCTGACCACCGTGGGCCTGTGCATCTTTCTGGCCTACGGAACCACCTCCCAGGTGGCCCGGCTCATGGGCGCCGGCCGCCGACGGGAGGGCATGCAGGCCGGTGTGGACGGCATGTGGCTGGCCTTCGTCATCGGTCTGGTCGTCTGCCCTGTTCTCCTGGCTTTGAGCCGACCCATCTGCAGCCTGATGGGAGCCCGTGGGCCGGTCCTGCAGGCGGCGCAGACCTATCTGAATGCTTTGGTCTTCGGCCTTCCGGCCATGCTCCTGGTCTACGCGGCCAACGGCATCTTCCGCGGACTGCAAAAGGTAAAGATCACCCTGGTGGCCGCCGTGTCAGGCGCCATCCTCAACACCGCCCTTGAGGTCCTTTTGGTCTTCGGCCTGCACATGGACATTCTGGGCTCGGGCCTGGCCACCCTGATCGCCGAGTGGGCCATGGGGCTCTTCCTGACCATCCCCGCCCTGGTCTGGGCCCGTCGGGAAGGCGCCCAGCTGCGGCCCCGGCTCTCAGGCATGGCGGCCAGCATGGGCGACGGTTTCCCGCTTTTCCTGCGGACCCTGGCCCTGCGGGTCTGCCTCTTTATGACCGTGGTGGCTGCAGCCCACTTGGGCGAGCAGGTGCTGGCGGCCTATCAGGGGGTCAACTCGGCCTGGAACTTCGGACTGAACATGCTGGATGCCGTGGGCATCGCCGGTCAGTCACTGGTAGCCACCGAGTTGGGCGCCGGACAGCGGTCGCGGGCACGGGTCATGACCGACCTGTCAGCCAAGGCAGGCATGGCTATGGGGGTGCTGGTCGGGCTGGTCATGATCGCCCTGGGCCTCTTCGCCGCTCCCCTGTTCAGCCCAACGCCGGCCATCAGGTCGCTGATCACCGTAGGCATGATCGTCCAAGGGGTCTTCATGCCCGTAGCCGGATGGATGTGGGCCCTGGACGGGATCCTGATCGGGGCCGGGGACTATCGCTATCTGGCGGCCACCTGCTCCCTGACCGCTGTGATCTACCTGATCGGGCTGCTGGGCATGACAGCTCTGGCCATGAGCTGGACGCCCACCTGGCGGATAGCCATGCTCTGGGCCGTGCTCAATGTCCTCTTCATCGGCGTCAGAGCTATCTGCAATGGCTGGAGAACGCGCACCGATGTCTGGATGGGGACGATTGGCCAGGTCAAGGAAGCCTGAAGAGTCATAGCAAAAAGCAGGACCCCGACCGCTCGACCATGAAATTGGCCACAGCTACGGGATCCTGCGAAACTGGTCAGTAGGAAGACGACCATGCAGACGGCAGCAGGTAGCTGCTTCAGATGGCGTCGACGCCGGTCTCCCCGGTACGGACCCTGACCACCGAGTCCAGGGTCTGCACCCAGACCTTGCCGTCGCCTACGGTGTTGGTGGCGGCAGCTTGGACGATAGCGTTGACCAGCTCGTCGACCCGGCGATCCTCGGTCAGCACCTCCAAGCGCACCTTGGGAACCAGATCCACCTTGACAGTGCTGCCCCGGTAGACCTCCTTATGGCCGCCCTGCCGGCCATAGCCCTGGGCTGACGAGACGGTCATACCGTGCACGCCGACCTCGGTCAGGGCCTGTTTAATCTGATCCAGCCGCCCGGGCTGAACAATGGCGGTAATGAGTTTCATGCTGCCTTCCTTTCTGATCAGTTCAGAATGGATCCGAAGTCGTAGGCGCTCTCACCCTGATCGCTCTGATCAACGCCGATGACCTCCTGATCCTTGCTGACTCGCCAACCAATGGTCTTCTCCAGCGCAAAGGCGATCACACCAGTGACTGCAGCTGCGTAGATGATCGCAATCAGCGCCACCAGGAACTGAACCAGCAGCTGCCGGAAATTGCCGCCGGCCAGGAAGCCCGTGCCGGTACCAAAGAAGCCTATCAGCAGCGTGCCCAATAAACCACCCACACCGTGGATGCCTACCACATCCAAGGAGTCGTCATAGGCGAAGCGGAACTTGAGCCCGCAGGCCAGGCAGCAGACGAAACCAGCCAAGAGGCCGATGACCATGGCCCAGAGCGGGGAAACCACGTCGGCCGCTGGCGTGATGGCCACCAGGCCGGCGACCATGCCGGATGCAGCACCCATGGCGGTGTAATGCCCGGTGCGGACCCGCTCAGTAAAGAGCCAGCCCAGGGTGGCGCCGCTGGCGGCGATGGTCGTGGAAACCCAGGCATATCCAGCCGTGCCGTTGGCGGCGAAGGCGGAACCGGCATTGAAACCGAACCAGCCGAACCAGAGCAGGAAGGCGCCCAGCATGACCATGGGCACATTGTGGGGACGTATGGACTCCTTGGGGAAGCCGATTCGCCTGCCGATGATGAGCACAATGACCAGGGCTGCTACTGCCGCGTTGATGTGAATGACCGTACCGCCTGCGAAGTCGTGCGCCTGAGCCCCGATGGCGTTGGAGATGGGTCCATCGGCAGCCAGCAGTCCGTGATTCCAGACCATGTGGGCCATGGGCGCGTAATCCAAGGTGACCCAGAGGGCCACGAAGATCATCCAGGTGCTGATTCTGACTCGCTCTGCCAGGGCTCCCGAGATCAGGGCCACGCAAATCATGGCGAAGGCGGCCTGGAAGGCAATGTCCACCGTGTGCGGGTAGGCAGCGTTGGCGGAATCAAGCGAGGTGAAGACCCCGTCCTTGGCCGTGACCGTGTCCTTGAGCAGGAAGCCGGTGATGGGGTCGCCGAAGACGCCTCCGATGTCCTTGCCTGCAAAGGAAATCGACCATCCCCAGAAGGCCCAGATAACCCCGGTCACGGCAATGGCCAGCGTGGACATCATCATCATGTTGAGCACGGCCTTGGCTCGGACCATACCCCCATAGAAGAAAGCCACCGCCGGAGTCATCAGGAAAACCATGGATGCCGCTACCAGCATCCAGGCAGCATTTCCAGAATCCATGCCTACACCTCTCTTTTCCCCATCCGGGCGGGCAGTCCCCGATAACGAGGGCTTCCCTCCGGACAGCCTACGTCAGATTCTCTTCCACTTCCCGATTCATCAAACAGGAAGAGGATGACGGTCAGGTCACCGTCGCATTACCTCCGGGTGACTATTGGATGACCACCTTATGACCAACCGACCGGCCGGACTACTCGTCTCCCAGGATGCCGTCGACAAAGGACTCGGGGTCGAAAACGGCCAGATCGTCGGGCCCCTCGCCCAGCCCGACCAGCTTGACGGGTACGCCCAGCTCCCGCTGGACAGAGACGACAATGCCGCCCTTGGCCGAGCCGTCCAGCTTAGTCAGGACAATGCCTGTGACCCCGATGGCCTGGGCGAAGACCTTGGCCTGGATCATCCCGTTCTGCCCGGTAGTGGCATCCAGGACCAGCAGAACCTCGTCCACGGGCAGGTTCTTCTCGATCACCCGCCGGATCTTGCCCAACTGATCCATGAGGTTGGCCTTGTTCTGCAGGCGACCGGCTGTGTCCACAATGAGAACATCTGCCTGATCATTTTTGGCCCGTTCAGCCGCTTCAAAGGCCACCGAGGCCGGGTCGGCGCCGTCACGGTCGCTGCGGACCACAGGCACGCCCACCTTGCCGCCCCAGGTTTCCAGCTGGTCAGCGGCGGCGGCACGGAAGGTGTCGGCAGCACCCATGACCACCGACTTGCCATCGGCCACGAAGAGCCGGGCCAGCTTGCCCGCCGTGGTGGTCTTGCCCGTGCCGTTGACGCCCACCATAATAATGACCGACGGCCTGTTGGCCTGGGGTCGGGCAGCCACAAGAGTTCGGTCCATATTGGGATCGACCAGATCGATCAGGCGCTGACGAAGGCCACGACGCACTGCTGCAGGATCCTTCTGCCCTGTGATCCGAGCATCGTCACGCAATTGCTTCACCAGCTGTTCGCTGGCCTCGGCACCCACATCCGCCATGAGCAGGGTGTCTTCCACATCCTCCCAGTCGGACTCGCTCAGATGATCCTTGGTCAGAATGGCAAAGAGGGCCTTGCCAAAGGGGTTGGGACTCTTGGCCAGTCTGGCCTTGAGCCTGGTCATGCGGGATGCAGAGGCCTCCGGATGCGCCAGCTCCTCCTGTGCCGACGATGCTGATTGGTCAGCCGAGGACGGCTGACTGGACTCCTTTGAATCGACTGAGCCGGAACCCGCAGAAGCACTAGATGCGTGCGAAGCAGATCGGGGTGCCTGGTCACCCGACGAAGCTGCTGGGAAGGCACCAGGCTCTTCCGCACTGTCGGGGCGCGCGGAATCCCCCGGGGACCGGTGTTTACGGACCGCCACCAGAATGCCGACCACTGCCAGCACCAGGACGATCAACACCGCGATAAGAATAAGGAGCTGCTGTGTTGTCATAGGTACCAGCCTAAAGGCGAAAAGGGACACGGATGGTCACCACCAGCGGTCACTTCCCGCTCGGATGGCTCGTTCCCGCCTGCGGACCGCTCTGGACTGCGGGCATGATGTCGGAGGTGGTGGGCTGAGGCTCCCGTCGCTGCCGACGCGAAGGCTCAGGGCTTGATGATCGCAGGGTGGAGCTCCTGGGGGCTGGAGGCCCAGAGGTCGCAGAAACCGACGGTACAACATTCTTCTTTTGTCTCGGGCTGGTCGAGGACGCGGAATCAGCGCTTGGGGGCCGAGGCAGATTTATCTCGTCCGTGGAATCGGAGGCCAGCATGCCTCGAACCTCCACCACGGAGGAGGAATTGACATAGACCGGATAGGGATGTTCGGTATCTTCAGCAGTTGATGCGCCCTCGTCCGATCCAGGGGCAAAAGACAGATGCCCTCCTGCTATACGTGGCAGTTTATTCTCTCGTTCCTGCTGACGGCGGGCCGCCCGGCGTACACGCTCATCCAGAGACTGGGAGAAGGCACGGTCCTGGGACTCACCAAGCGCCAAGCGCATGACAAATACGATGAATGCCGCAACCACCAGCACCCATACCAGGACAATCAGCCAGACCATACCTGCCATTCTCTCAGAAGAACCCCTCAGACGCGCTACAACACGAGGAATCTATCGGTCTCTTTCACACTGGTTCATGCTGACGTGTTCTTTGGCCTGTTGACTCGGTAGGCAGCTCAATCCAATACCGTTCTACTGGCTGACCAGATCTGCTAGGGAGCACATTCTCCAGTTGCCCGCCACACGAGAGGATGGTCCGGCGACTAGCCAGGTTCGATGGAGAGCAGGTAATCAGGACCCGGCGCATGCCCAGAGCGGCCGCCCGTCGCAGACAGCCATCCAGCATCAGTCCGGCATAGCCCCGCCGACGACAGTCCGGACGAACTGAATAGCCGATGTTGCCGCCTGTGCGCAGAAGCGCCTCGGTAAGCCGCAGCCTCAGCTGGATCGTTCCCACCAGTTTGCCGTCGGGGTCCAGGGCGGCGAACTGCAGAGCGGGCACAAATCCCGACGGCAGATCATCACCACGCGCCTGACGAGCCACCTCCGGCAGACCAAACCGACGAACCTCATCCAGGCTGTGGCAGCCCTCCAAGGGGCCGAGACCAGCCGCTTCATCCTCAGTCCGGGCACGACAGGACTGCAGATATTCCCAAATCACTTCGGTGTCCACCGCCCCTGGCTGGTCCATCCTCACCAGACGGATTCCCACGATCCACCTCCTATATCGAATGCTTGACCACCCTTTATCAGCTGCAACCTGACCAACAGTTGTGATTCAGCTTACTTGAGCAGCATTCAAGAGAACTGAAGTTTCAAAAGGGAACCAGTGTCGCCGGGACATCACGTGCATAACTGAATAGTTGAAACTCAATACAGCAAGAATCACAATGTTCAATAAAAGTTCTCCCAAACTTACGTTCTGGGCTTTAGTCCCTGGCTTCGGCCTCATCAGGTCAGCGAAAGAGTCGCTCTGGAATCTGTCATTCTTTCTGCTTTTCTCCCCGCAATGCCCGGAATGGCCGATCAGGGATCGTCAGTCAGACATTCCGGCCTGAAACCATGTGATGACAATTTGCGTACGATCTCGCAGACCGGTCTTGTCGAGTATGCGGCTTACGTAGCGCCGGACGGAGGTGATTTCGAGAGTGAGGCGCTGGGCTATTTCCTGGTTGGAGAGCCCTTGAGCGATGAGCCCGGCTATCTCGCACTCCCTGGGGGTCAACTTATCCAGCTGCTGCCTGGCCTGCGGGTCACTGATCTTATGCCGGGCATAGGCTCTGTCGCGGTTGATGAGCTCTGCTGTAATACGGGGGGTGAGCACTGCGTCTCCGTCAGCCACTGCGTGAATGGCTCGGTGCAGATCTCTCGTAGATACATCCTTGAGCAGAAAGCCGTAGGCGCCTGCGTGCAGACCGGTGAAGGCGTAATCGTCTTCGTCATAGGTGGTCAGAATCAGCGTGCGAATGTCGGGGAACTCCTTGGCAATGACCGCAGTGGCACTGATGCCGTCCATCACCGGCATGCGAACGTCCATCAGGATCACTCGAGGCAACGGCTGGGCGGCTGCTTTCATCTCCCGAAGCATGGTCACCGCCTCCTGACCGTTGGAGGCTTGTCTGACTACCTGTAAATCGTGGTCGGCCTCAATCATGCGTACCAACCCCTTGCGGAGGAGCGCAAGGTCATCGACCAGCATCAGGTCAATCATGGGCGTTGCACCCTTTCTCGCTGGTGCCAGGCAGGACGGCTTTTACCGTCCATCCCCCGTTCTCGCTCGGTCCGCAACTCAGACTCCCTCCCATCAGTCGGCATTGCTCGCCAATCTGTTTGAGCCCCACTCCTGGATGATCATGAATGGCTGGTTGCTGATCGCCCAAGACTGGCCCATGCTCATCCCCATGCCCATCGTCGTGGATGCTGATGCGGAGGGTGCCGTCCTGTCCATAGTCACGGGAGATGACGATGGTGCTCGGGTCTGAGGCATGCCGGAGCGTGTTGGTGATGGCCTCCCTGCTGACGATGAAGCAGAGGTTGTCCTGTCTGGGATCGTGCCGATGATGGCCTGTTTTAGTAGACACGACAGCCAGCCCAGCCGCGCGAGCATGGGCGATCACGGTGTCGAGTTCGTCGAGCGTGTGCAGCCTGGAGCCAAACCTGCACCCATCATCATCGGACTCTTCAGGCAGCGCCTCATGCCCCTGGACAAGGGTACGGACGGCTTGTCGGGTGTCAGACAACCCATCCCTAGCCACTTGGTTGACGCCCTTAAGCACCTCTTGCAGCTCTTCGATCTCAACCGAGTCAGCGAATCCCTGGGTCAGGGCGATGATCGTGGTGAGGTCGTGGCCCACGCTATCGTGCAACTCCCCTGCTACCTGGGCACGTGATATAGCCTGATCCCTTTGCCTGGCAAGCATTTCAGAGCGGATGCGCTCCTGCTCCTCACGCCGTTGCGTCTCGCGCCGAATCCGGTAGG
This sequence comes from Bifidobacterium apousia, assembly GCF_007559275.1. GTDB lineage: Bacteria > Actinomycetota > Actinomycetes > Actinomycetales > Bifidobacteriaceae > Bombiscardovia > Bombiscardovia apousia. The sequence continues at coordinate 199,597 of NZ_VMHK01000001.1, read as the reverse complement.
ATCTGACAGCTACGGCAGCGGCCACTACAGCCATGATGACTGCCATCCGAGCCGACCATTCCAGAAAGAGCATGTGCCCGGCATGCATACTGACAGTGACCAGGCTGACGGCCGCGACTGCCTCACTCACGCCTGCCGCAATCCTGGGTGCTGACGATAAACAGACACAGAAATAAAGAGCGCCTACCAGAGGTATCAGGAAGCTATCGTCCGAGGCGGCAAATGACAGGCCGATGTATACCAGGGTCTCCACGGTCGTGATGAGCAGGGGAAATTGTCTGCTCCAGTACGACAGGCAGGAACACAGGAGTCCGATCAGGCCGATGACAGTCTTCCAAACGGGCAAAGGAATGTTCTCGGCCCAGACTGGAGGAAACATGGGGGCGCTGACATAAAGAAGCGTATACGCCAGGCTCAGCAGAGGCGCGACAAATCTGGTCAAGCGTTGATTGCTCAACAGCTCGAATAGGTAGGTTGCCATGCCCTTCATCGCGCCCCCTCACGCCGTATGCCGAGGATGCCCAGGTTCATTCGCCAGTGTACTGTGCTATCACACCGGCAGGGGAACGACCTGCTGATTTGCGCACCGTGGCCCACGAAGCCAACGATGCCGCAGAAGACAGAAGCAGGTAGACCAGCGCCCAATGAGCCCAAGGTATGCCAATGCTGGCAGCGCCGAAGACCTTGCGGAATCCGGCAGCGTAAGCTATGACGGGCAGGATGCTGGAGGTGAAGGATATGAGTACGGCAGTAGTCGCCATGATGAGCCCTTCGAGAGCGGACATGAGCTCAAGTTGGTTCGGATCCGCGCCAGCGATCGAGATAAGGGACAGATCCAGGCTTCGACCATGGGCTGAGATCAGGTATCCTGCGCATACTCCAGCCAGCGTGACGACCAGTGCGGGGCCCAGAAGGGTAATGAGCATGGAGAAATCAGAGCTGCTGACATCCAGGTTGGGAGGCAGCAGATGACTGGAATCGGCGCTGGTCTGGTAGAAGGAATCGGTCATCATCAGCAATGAAACCCCCACGACCAGCGGTAGGACCGTGGAGCTGAGACTACGCATGCGGGCGCTGGCTTGCCGGCAGGCGATCAGCCATGAGGGGCTGTGAAGAGCGACGAGCCTGGTCCAGCCGCTGGTGACCGCACCCAGCAGGGAGGGACCCGCCAAACAGATTGCAGCCAGCAGGAGCATGAAACCGAAAGTGCTGCCCATGGCGATAGGCAGGATGGGCGCCGCGGTGTGCAAACGGACCAGTTGCTCATCAGGTATAGTCCTAGCCTGCATAATCGGCATCAACATAACCGCCGACGCTACCAACAGACACAAGGCAGCGGCGATACAACGAACCAAACCCGCTGCTTTTGGAGGGATGATTGCGGCCCGCAGGGATTCCACCGGACTGATCTGGCTGATGGTTCGGATGGTCAGCAGCGTGCCGACCAAGGCCACCAGTACTCCGCATGAGGTCCCTGCTGCCCAGGAAGCAAGCTGGTGGCTGACGATGAAAGGCTGCTTGCCGATCAGAAACTGCGAGGTCTCCCAGGCGTAGAGGGGGCGAACCAGCAGAAAAGAGGCCGTCAGCGAGACCAAACTGGCCGCGAGCGCCAAAATGAGCACGCGCAGACAGGTCAATGAAGTCAGCTGCCAGGGCGTGGCGCCTTGCAGGGCTAATAGGGCAAGGTTGCGTCTGCGCTGGTTGATCAGCGACGAAACGACTTGCAGAACGATCAATACTGCGGCAACGAGAAGTGCTACAAAGGGGATCATCAAATTTTGGTAGGCGGTGCGGCCTTGCTCGGCCATGCCGGGAAGATCACCCAGGGCCCTGGCTGAAGAGAGCATCATGGCAAGCAGGCCGATCGTGGTTTGCGAGGCGATCAGCACGAGGGCGACGCCAGACCAAGCCAAGGGGGCATCCTTGAAATCTCGCAGAAGAAGTCGCATCAGCTGCCCGCATTCGGCATGGGAACCTTGTCGGCTGCGGCTATGCGACCGTCGCACAGATGCACCAGGGTGTTGCAGCGGGAGGCGACTTCCGGACTGTGGGTGACCATAATCACTGCGTGGCCCGGTCGATCGGCGAAGGCGGCGAGTTCATTGACGACCGCATTGCCAGTCTCCTGGTCAAGGGCGCCAGTAGGCTCATCGGCGAAGATGATATCGGGATCCGAAATCAACGCGCGGGCCAAGGCCACACGTTGCTGCTCGCCCCCTGACAGGAGGGTCACATTGGCCTTGACCAGTCCCCCGATGCCCAGTCTGTTCAGCAACTTGACCGCCCGATCTTCCGGCCAGCGGGTCTTGCGCAGAATGAAGGGCAGCTTGAGGTTGTCCTCCACACTCATCGAAGGCACGAGATTATAGGACTGGAAAACGAAGCCCAAGTGCGCGCGGCGGAATCGCGCTGACGCTGCAGACCCCATGGCAGAGATGCGACGACCCAGGACTTCCACCTGGCCCGAGCTGACGGGTTCGAGACCAGCCAGGCAGTAGAGCAGAGTTGATTTGCCGCTGCCCGATGGCCCTATAATCCCGGTCAGGGCTCTCCAGGAAGCAGTGAACTCCACATTCTCCAAAAGAGTTATGGTCTCCCTTTTCCTGGGCGAAACCTGCTTGCACAGGCCGGATGCGCGAATGGCGAAGGACTCGCCCTGGCCGGAAGGATCGACGGTACACTTCATAGCAGTATCCCGCGCCTGCAAACGGGTGAATGCCAGTATGAGCCTGTGCCGCTCTGTACATGCGGCGATGCGCATTGAGCCGGATGTTTCATCGGAGCTCCCTCCCTCAGCGCAGTTGCGAGGACAAGAGATCGCCTCGCAGGGATGATTCTCTCAATCCGAGTACGGGGAATCAACGTCGCTCGCCAGTTCGCCATCTGCAGATGGCAAAACATTGTCCGACTCACTGCGCAACGGGTAGGAAGCTACCCTACGCTTTGGCAGAAGCTTTTGGCAGACAGGTTGGTTTACTGTCCGGCACGGATCCCGTTGGCAGGTTCAGAGTTTGCCCCACCCCTCCCCCACGCATCCCAACAACCTTCTTAAGTGGGCGGAAAGGTAGCGTTTCAAGTTGATATTCTTCGTTGATCTGTACGGGTTCTCGGTCTTGCTTCGCCAGAGAACCGGCTTGCCGCCAACTGGAAAAATCCAAGACAAACATGTAGTGTTGAGCTGTTGCCCCTCTGGCTCAATGGTTAGAGCAGCGTCCTTTTAAGTCGTGGGTTGTGGGTTCGAGTCCCACGGGGGGCACTTTGGATTACCGATTATTTAATACCAGCCACTATGCTCCGTAAAAGATTCATACCACGAGAGCGTGAGTATCTCCCGCCATACCCAAGTGCTACAACCCCGACACAGCATATATCCAGACCATTCGCCTGGGCAACAGCGTGCTGAGCACCTGATATATAGCCTTGATTCATTTGCTGGGGATCAGTATCTACCGCGCCTACCCAACACCTGATCGTGGGAACCTACTCGCAGCATATAGGCAGCGTCGCCCTCCCTATGCCACACCAGCAGCAGATCTCCAGCATTGCCCACATGGCACTCATAAACAGCCGCATAGCCTTGCAGCATATGCATCCGATGATGCGCCTTCAATGTCTGGAGCGACGCTTCAGAATTCTCCGCTATCAAATCTAGCACCTCCTCGACCGACTCTAATGGGACATGCCTGCGGGCCAGGCGCTTCAGGTCTCTCGTAAAAGCACCAGTGGGAACCAGCGCAAGCCTCATCGGTCCACGCCAGCAGCTGCTAGCACGCCATCCACCAAGTCCTTTCCTGTGGCGTACCCCTTAGTCTTCCCCCTCATGGCCAGACGGCGCGATTCCTCCAAGGCCTCCTCGGTTTCGGCAGGTAGGCCCAGGCTGAAGTCCAAGGGGATCCGCTGCTCCCGAATGATCTGCTTGTAAAAGGCTCTGGTGACCGTAGTCATATCCAGACCAAGCTCCTTCACGATACGATCCACCTGTTGCTTGTCTGCATCGGATATACGCACCGTAATCTGAGACATCTTCTCCATCGGAGCCCACCTTCCTCGTTGTCTATAATTTTGCATTAAAGTGCAAAATTACAGCTGATTTCTTACTTTAATGCAAAATTGCAGTGCATGGTAAGGCATCAATGTGTATAGCTGACAGCAATAGCATGCATCCATTGCTTCATGCTGCGCTGGGCGATTCCGACTACTCATGCTTCCAAGCCAACTTTGACGAAGCGGATCTCTACGAAAGCGATAGTCAACCGGTCTTCTACTACAACCAAACCGCCCGAACGAGAAAGACACTGAACTCAGCTACGCTCACCTCTTAAGGGCAATAGCCTTGGAACCAGGCAGCTGATTAATCATAGCCACGCTACGTCAGAGGTTTTACGCCGATTGCCATTCCGGCCCTATTCTGAATGCAGTCAAGCGAGAATAAACGGGCAGTCAAAGCGTAAGGCAAAGTCACTAATAACCCTGCCTCACTTTTTAATCTGCAACAAAAGTATTGGTCTTACAGACTGAGGATGACGTGCTGTATCAAAAGGAATTCTAGCCGCACCTTTCCAGCTCCACTCAGTTTTCTGCGCTCGCCTCCACCGGTAGGTCCTTTGCGATCCTGGACGTATAGGTTCCATTCTTCCAATCAGCAAGATTGCCGACCACGTAGACACGGCACTTGGCTCGCGACACAGCGACGTTGAGCAGATTGGGCGACCCGTTAACCCATGAACGAGAGCCTTCTCCACGCCTGCCAGCTCTGCTGCCAAGGACTATAAAGACCACATCGGCTTCCCGCCCCTGAGAGGTGTGGACGGTTCCGGCCTGGCTCGATGCCAGCCGGTTCGCTTCGCTGCCATTGCAACCAGTGCATTGCCGCAAGGCATCCGCGAAGGTGTCACGCACCTGGTTAGCCACAGCTCTGAACGGAGCGATGACCAGAATATTGGTGGGGTCGATCCCACCCTTGAAGAGCCCGCACAGACGCTTGTGTAGTTCGTAGCCTTCCTGCGGCCTCCATTGCGTTCTCCCGGTTTCGCCGGAATTAGGCGGCACATTGTACCAGCAGGAGTCCGGCAGCTCATCTCCCGCATGAGGCCCGGAAGGATAGGAACAGGGATGATGCTCCGGCCCTACGCGAACCATCCTGCCGGAGTAGGCCATATCGTTGCATATGGAGAACATGGGTTCATCACAGCGCCGATGCACCACCAGAGGCATCCCCAGCCAGTGGTCGTCCGTCTCGTCCAAAAGGCCGCAAGGAGTCTGGTAATCGACCAAGGCCTGCATGTTTTCAGATTCCAGTCCCAGGCGCTGGAGGTGATGAGTGCTCGCCAGGAGTTCACGCATCGGCTTGGGCATGGTATCCACGGGCTGAAGCTGCATAGGATCTCCAACTGCAACCGCATGTTTCACCCGCTGCAGCAGACCAGCCGCAGCCTGAGGCAGGGCCTGTCCGGCCTCATCCACAATCGCCCAGCCGAGCGCCTCCTTGCCTATCCCTGAAAACATTCTGGATATTGATGCAAAGGACGAGGAAACGACTGGGATCACCAGGAAGAAAGTCTGCCAAGCCACCAACCTCTCGTCATCCGTAAAGCCATTCGACTGCATCACGGCGCAAGCCAGGGAAAGATTGCACATGAACTGGTGGGCAGCACCTATGATGGCCTGCTGATGAAGAGCCAGCGCTTTAATGTAGACCTTCGTCCGCGCCTTGCTCCATTCCTGATCCATCCACGCAACATGGTCATCGCCAATGTCGGGCCTGGGCCACTGAATCTGCTCGGCTTCAGCAATTTGTCTTTCTACCGTAGTTAGCTGATCGAACAGGTCTGTAGCTTGTTTTTCGCAATTCTCTGAATCTTGTTTCGCATCATCAAGGCTATCCTGCAAAAAAGATAACTCCTGACTGGCAACATCAACTTCGGCGTCGCAATAGCCCCTTTCCTTCCACGCCTTTTCCAGAGTAGTGCGTTTCTTGCGCTCATCCTGTTGTTGTTCTTTCGTTTTTTGGAAAAGATGTTTCAAAGGATGTGCCCGACAAGATGATAGATGATCCTCATAGGCAGTTTCGGCTTGCTCCTGGGCAGCGCATGCGACATCGGCAGCTTGCTTGGCTTTTGACAGCCGCTCTTTTACAGCTATGATCTGTCTCTCGTACTGCATCTGCTCGACTTTCAAGTCGTGCCGCATTATCTTTAATTCATCAAGCTTGGCCGAAAGAGCGGATCGTTGATCACACAGGTCTGAATAAGAACGAACGAGGTTATACTCATACACTTTTTGAGCACGAATGTGCTCTTCTTTCTTCAGAGCATCATTGAATCCTCTTTTGGCTTCATCCCATCCGTCAATTACACTTGTCGTTGTAGATAAATTCTTCAAAAAATTATATACAAACTCATTCTTGAAAGAACCCAAGAAGCGCTTTTTATTGCGCCTATTACCCAAAACTGCGGATATTAGAGCCCAGGTTGAGCGGTCATTGGAGGGTTTACCCCCATTATGCTTATCCTGACTATTGAGAATTAATGTAGCAATGTCCCGAAAATCAAACCCACGAGGTGCCTGTTTCCACATGCTTTCGATATAGGATTCCCACTCACTGTCTATAGCGTCGGCTCTAGGCAGTTCTTGGCTGACATTCTCAACAGCCTTGTTGTTGCTCGAAGCCACAACAATCTCAAAACCAGTCACCGACGGATCAAGCGTCCAATATTTATAGCTCTTGCGCCGATCGAAAATATCCGTGGCATGACGTTGATACTTGAAAATATCGTCAGGCTGCTGTAATTTCGCCAATCGTTTAGCTCGTGCAACGATAATCTCGGCTACTACATCCTTCAAAAGGGTAGTCTTACCAGTACCGGGGGGCCCATTGACACCTAATAGCGGTGAGCCACAGATTCCTTCTGCAACTGCACGTATTTGATTAATGGCAAACTGCTGTCCAACGGACTGGAACTGATTGGAAGCACTAGGCCATCTTCCAATCGGCATACTGGAAGGTTTCACAGCACCATCAACGAGAAGACCCTTTGAATCCTCAGCCAAATTGAATCGTCGAGGATGGCTCATCGACAGATAACTCCTGACTGGACGAGAAAAATTGTTTGGTCCGTCGTTGTGAAGCTTTTCCAAATCGTCTAAGAAGAAGGAGTCGATTAACCCGCCATTGAGATATTCCGAATCAGCTTCCAAATGGCAATTGACATAATTACACATCAGAGGCGATCCGTCTTGCGGGGAGAAAAGAGGCGAACAACTTATACTATGGTCGTCAAGCCTCATCAAGTTTGTCGTCCTACGAATAAGCTCTCTTATGTCGTTTTTGGTAACCGGGCGTTTCTCGTGCGTTATCTGCCCCTGTGCATCTTTGAGTTCCTTGCACACTGAAGTGTTGAAATACGATTCGATTTCGTTCTCTGCCCCATCGAGTTCGGTAATATCAGGCCACCCAGTCGGGCAATCAGGCCAACCTCGATGATTGAACAAGCAAGAAACAGCTTTAGCATATTGAGAGATAGCCAGCGATCCTAAGACCAATCTGCCGTCATCCCCTATGCAAAACTCTATAAGAGAAGCCATGACACCAAGACCGCCTCCGCGCTTGTACTGGCGATGAGCAAGTTCCAGCATTGTCTCGTTTTGAGCTATCTCTTCTACAGATGACAGATTTCGGACAAGTCTAGCTGCAGTCATCAACGCATTCGTGACCACATCCTGGCGGAGTCCGACAGCTATTCGGAAACGTTCATGATGAAGCCACGGGCAATCTATATACGTCTCTAATGTTTTCCGGTTTCGTTTCAGCTTCACCGCCCGCAGGACAGGGGAAGAGACAAACCGGGGGTCGTAGTCCTTACAGTAAACAGCGCAGGCTACGCCGTGCCGCCGGACTTTTATTGCCAGCTCTCTCACTACCCTTAGAAGACACAAAACCATGGAATCCGTCAGCTTGGTACCTACCGGCAGAGGGTCGGATTGATTCACTATTCCACGCCATAGCTGATTTGTTTCTTCAAGAAGACCAGTTATGGCCTGTTCGTCGAGTCCCGATTTGAACGCCTGGGACCGTAACCAGCTCTCAGTATCTTCTGCAAACGAGAAAGGTTTGGTCAGCCGGGCGTTCATGTCTGTCTGCAGCCGGTATATTTTCCTGCTCTGCAGGTCGTTATAGAGGTTTGTATAGGAACGATGCTCATTGTCAACCGGCCCGATGAGAAGATCAGCATGAATGCCATCCCATGGAAGTCGCTCCTGCTCAGAAACGCTTACCCTTTGGTCGTCGTTGCGGGAGGAGGATAAAGCAATGAGCTGGTTATCCCTCCAATTTTGTGGCGAGAACAGTTCAACCGCGCACCAATATGACAAAACATCCATTGCATGCTGTTGCTCATCGTTCCCCATATTTGCCAGTATGCGGATAAGCGGGGACAGGCGCAGGAACAGGTTCGAGCCACGGATGAGGCCATAGGAGGCAATCCCGATGCGGCAATGTCTAGCGCAATCACCGCATCAGGAGGAATTGATCATGCCCGTATCCGTCTGACTGCCCAGTTGAACAGTTTGCGCAGCTCCGAAGCGACCAGGACCAGGGAAGCCAGCGCGATGCACTCCAGCCAAGCCTGGGGTTGGAGGGGGACGGTGCCGAAAGCCTCGCCCAGGAAGGGCACATAGATCACCAGAAGCTGGAGCAGTATGGAGATGCCGATGGCACCCCAGAGCCAGAGATTGCTGAAGAGCCCCAGGAAGGTCGACTTCCGTGAAGATCGGGAGGCAAGCGCGTTGAAGAGCTGGGAGAAGACCAGGATGGTGAAGCCCATGGTCCGCGCCTCCCTGATCTGCGCCTCGTGACCAATCGCCTGAACGGACCTGTCGGTGAAGATGCCGCCGCTCAGATGCATGTCCATGCCGATCAGGGTGACCGCAGCCATGACCAGGCCTATGTAGATGATGTCAACCCACATGTCCCGGTCGATCACCCGGTCATGGATGGAGCGGGGCGGGCGGTCCATCAGATCGTCGGTCTGCGGATCCACGCCCATGGCCAGCGCGGGAGCCGCGTCGGTCAGGAGGTTGATCCAGAGCAGCTGGGTGGCCAGCAGCGGCACGGTCACGCCTGCCATGCCGGGCTGCGATATGCCCAGAAGACCGGCGAAGACCACGCCGCCGAAGACCGTGAAAACCTCGCCCATGTTGGAGCTGAGCAGGTAGCGCAGGAACTTGCGGATGTTGTCGAATATGCCCCGGCCCTCTCGTACAGCCTGGACGATGGTGGCGAAATTGTCGTCCGCCAGAATCATCTTGGCCGACTCCTTGGTGACCTCGGTCCCGGTGATGCCCATGGCCACGCCGATGTCCGCAGCCTTTACAGCGGGGGCGTCGTTGACGCCGTCGCCGGTCATGGCCACGACCTTGCCCTGGTCCTGAAGCGATTCGACGATCTTCAGCTTGTGCTCGGGGGCCACGCGAGCGTAGACGGAGACCTTGGAGGTGGTCTCCCGAAGCTGGTCCGCGTCCATGGCATCCAGCTGCTCGCCGGTGCAGGCGGGGCCGCCGGGCTCGGTGATGCCCAGGTCACCCGCGATCCTGGCCGCAGTGAATGGATGGTCGCCAGTGATCATGATCGTTCTGATGCCGGCACTGTGAGCCTGAGCCACAGCCTGGCGTACCTCAGTCCGAGGCGGATCGATGATGCCGACCATGCCCGCCCAGATCAAATCGCTTTCCAAATGGGCGCTCTCCTGGAATACCTTGTCCGCAGACAGGAGAACTGCGGAAGCACGCTGAGTCTCCTTAGACAAACGGTCCGTCTGGCCTGTCCCAATCATGCTTGACGGCCTCTCCCCCTCGTCATCTTCGGTCAGGGACGACAGTTCCTGACCGGATACAGGCCGGAAAGCCTGTCCCAGAGTCCTGTAGGCATCGCCGGACAGATGGCTGACTTGGGCGAGTATCCTCTCCCGGTCAGCGCTAGTCATAGGCCTGACCTGGCTGTCTTCGAGAATCCGGTCGCACCGGCCGAGCAGCACATCGGGAGCACCCTTGCAGAAGAGGCGCGATTGCCCTTCGCTGCCGTCACGCGGAGCGGCCAGGACCGACATGAGCTTGCGCTCGGACGTGAAAGGAATCTCAGCCAGACGACGGTAGCCGTCAGCCTTGGCATCAGCGCCGACTTTGCGAGCGGCGACAATCAGAGAGACCTCCGTGGGATCGCCGACGCTCTGCCAGTGACCCTGCCCGGATCCAGACTGGGTCTGGGAATCAGGTTCGGCCTCGACCGGCTGCCAATGCAGGTCTCCGTCGTTGGCGATGGCCCCGACCATCAGGGTCTCTTCCACTGCCTCAGCCAGAGATGAACCAATGGTATCTGTCAGTTGTTGATCATCTGACCCACTGGCCTCGACCGGCTGCATGGTTCCCTCCGGAGCGTACCCGGTGCCAGTGAGCCTGACCTGCCCCGAGGGGACGACCACCCGTTCAACGGTCATTTCATTGCGTGTAAGAGTCCCTGTCTTGTCGGAGCAGATGACTGATGCCGATCCCAGGGTCTCCACCGAGCTGAGCTTCTTGACGATGGCATGATGCTTGGCCATGCGCTGCACGCCCAGGGCGAGAACCACAGTCAGGATGGCCGTCAGCCCCTCCGGCACAGCAGCTACGGCCAGGGATACGGCCATGAGCAGGGAATCAATCAGATCCTGGGTTGTCTGAAAGCCTTCCATCAGGGCCAAAGCAGCCAAAACCAGGGCGGCAATCAAGCAGACGGCCAGTCCGAGGAGCTTGGAGACGCGGGCCATCTCCTTCTGTAGGGGCGTGGGTTCCTCCTGGGTATCAGCCAGCATGTCGGCGATCTTCCCGACCTGGGTGTCCATACCAGTAGAGGTGACGATCATGCGCCCGTTCCCCTGGGTCACTGCGGTGCCGTTGAAGACCATGTTGGTTCTGTCACCCAGAGCCTTGGGCTGGTCAAGCCGACCGGGCCGCTTGCCCACCGGCAGCGACTCGCCGGTCAGCGATGCCTCGGCCACGCGCAGACCCGCGGCCTGGAACAGTCTTCCGTCGGCGCCGACCGAATCGCCTTCAGCCAGGACTACTACATCACCAGGCACGATCCTGCTGGTCTCCAGGCTGACCACCCGGCCGCCTCGCAGCACCGAGGCGTGCGGGGCCGTCATGCTCGCCAGAGCATCCACAGCCCGCTCGGCCTTAGCCTCCTGAGCGTACCCCAGGGCGGCATTAAGGATGAGGATGATCATGATGACGATGGCATCAAAGGGCAGGGGCTCCCCGCCTCCTGATGCCGGATGTGAGCGTTCCACCACCCAGGCCACCAACGAAATGGCCGTGGCTGCCAGAAGCAGATAGACCAAGGGGTCCTTGAACTGTTGAAGGAATTTCCTCCATGCAGGAACGGGAGGCGCTCCAGCCAGCTCATTAGGACCGAACCTGTCCAGCCGACGCGCCGCCTCGGCCTCATCCAGGCCCCGGTCGGGGTCCACATTCAGGGCAAGGGCAACCTGATCGACACCTACTATAGAAGGGTCCTTGAGGACGGGGCCATTCACTCTGCGCCTCTGCTCATGGCCCTGCCCTGCAGTCGGGATCACGCCGGTATCTGTCGATTGCTCATGCTTGGGATCGCTGGTCAACCCAGTCATGCCACTCTCCTGCTTATGCCACGGAGTAGTCAACGCTTCAGAGGCCCGTTGGAAGAAATCAGAGGCGGCCAGACCAAAACGCTGCGTGGATGCTTGCCAAGTTGAACCAATAATATACATAAACACGGCCGAAGTCGTCAAGGCCTTTGCTTCAGTATGCATTCTCAGGCCTGTCTCATGACAGAGACGGTATCTTTGCTGCACTTAACTTGGCAGCGCCCTAGTTGCCGAATCCCCCCCCCCAAAAAAAATACTAGATCTTCATTAGAAAAGCTTTAATCAATTTGGGCTCATCTGGCATAAAAACCCTTATCTGCCCTGAGAATCCTATTTAAGACCCTCTTGTGATTATTCGACAGGCTCAGCTGGCGTTATCTGAGCAGTAAATAGTCTTATAGGCCAACCATGGTAGTTCTTGCCAGCCGTCTGCCCTAACGATCCTTTCAGTGGAGACACCATTGGAAATAGCACTAAACACGAGAAAGAGAGGAGAGAGACGGACAAAATGCACAACATTATCGATCTGCAGAATAGTAATATCGCCATGAATGATGAAGCCGCTCATCACAGCGGCGTCAGCATATTTGCATGCCACGGCGGTGGGCATGATAATATCTGGAGTTGATGGACCTGCAGCTAATCCACAAAAATATGCCACTGCGATGACGCATTCACCAAAATGGCATGGGCTGTCATTTTTGCCCTGATGACGGCAGGGACAACAGTCATGTAAGTCTATGGGCGCCATCCTTGTATGGCATCCATAGCAATATTCTGATGAAGATTTATAAGTCGCGAGAACGGCGATGATGGGAGAACGGTGATGAGTGGTGCTTCAGTGAGTTCAAATGGATTGACAATGACGGTGACTCCGAGGAAGGATGATTCGATCACCATCCTCGACCATGTCGACTTCCATGCTGAGCCCGGAAGAATCACGGGGATTGTCGGCCCCTCAGGCAGCGGAAAGTCCACCTTGCTGTACTGCCTTTCGGGATTGGAACGTGCGACATCCGGAAGCATCTCCCTTCTAGGGCATGACATCACGCATATGCGAGCGTCCGCGCTCACTCGGTTTCGGCGTCGGCATCTGGGATTCGTGTTTCAGTCCTACAACCTGATCACGAGCATGACGGTGGAGGAGAACCTCGCGCTGCCATTCACCCTGCGCGGCCGTCGACTCCCCAAGCAAAAAGCGGATGAGATGTTGCGGTACTTCGGATTGGCAAACGAGAAAAAAAGGAGCGTGACGATGCTCTCAGGCGGAGAGCAGCAACGTGTCGCGCTTGCACGAGTGCTGCTCTCCGATGCAGATATCATTTTCGCCGACGAGCCGACTGGAGCCTTGGATCAGGAATCTGGCGCCAAGGTCATGCAGGTGTTCAAAAGCCTGGCTATGGATGCGGGCAGGACCGTAGTAATAGTGACCCACAGTGGAGAGGTAGCCGGACAGTGCGACCAGATCGTTGAGGTCCGTGATGGCCACGTGCTGAACGCTGATACGGAGAGCGGGGCCCGCATATGAGGGGCGCACTCTCTGATCTGAAAGCAGCCCCGGCCGTATGGGCCGGCGTATGGCTGTCACTAATCGTTTCCCAGACCGCTGTGTGCACTATCGTCGCCGCGCGCAGGGCTATTGATGCCGCTTACCACGGACCGGATGCCGGGTTAGGCGCCAACCTTTCCGGCCCAGCAATGCTGTTCAGCGTGGTCATAGCCGTGTTCGTGATGCTGTGGGTCGTGACCGCCGCTCTGAACCAGCGCAGGCACCAACTAGCATTGCTGGTCCTTCAAGGCGCCACGCCCTGGCAGCTGCTCTTCGGGAATCTGGCTATCATCATCGTCCTATTCATCTTGGCAGCAGTAGCGTCATCCCTCCTGACGCCGCTGGCAGCACCATATCTGTTCGACCTCCTGGCCAGAGCATTCGAGCTGAAACTGACGTATCAAGCAACCCAGCTGCTGGCATCCATCGGCACTGGGTTGGCCATTGCCGGAGTCGCCGTCCTTGCAGGCACAGTGCTGACCGTGCGCACACTATCCAAGATCAGGCCGATAGAGGCGCTTCGGCAGTCACAAAACCCGCCGAGACAAGTGAACGCATTCCGTGTTCTGCTAGGCGCATCGTTGCTCGTGGGAGCGATATGCGCGCTCATCATCCCGGGGACAGCTACACGCAAGATAGACTCTGGCGAGCTCGCCACGCACATTTCCGGCAGGAATCCCATAGAGTCCAGAGTGACAGGATTCATTGGGTTCTCCATGGGAGGCATGTTCCTCCTGATCTTCGCATTGGCTGTTCTGGCTCCCTATGTCATGCACTGGTTCACCAAAGGATGGACGCATCTTCTCCCCCTGCCATTCAGCACCTGGAAACTCGCTAGGCAGCAGGCCGTTGGGAGGATCCAACGACAGAACGCGACCATCATTCCCATGACGGCCGGCTTGTCGTTGCTCATGACTTTCTCTGGTGTGTTGCATACGCTGACCGACAGCCTCAAGAATTTCGCCAGCAACGGCCATTCCATGAACGTGAACCCACACATGCTGACGAACCTGATGGCCATGCTCGGCCCTGCGCTCATCATCGCTTTGGTGGGCGCAATCTCCGGACTGATGATCACCGCACGAGGGCGACGCCTGGATCTGGCGCTGACATACGTATCCGGTGCCAGTACCGGACAGTTGCGCATTTTGGGAGCCCTCGATGGTCTCATTTCGATGGTCACCTCGGTGCTGCTCGCCTTCGTCATCACACTGCTCAGCACCTGCGGCACCGCCTTCATGCTGCAACGATATCTGGGAAGCGCAAAGATAAGCGTTCAATGGGGATATTGGGCGGTCATCGCACTCCTCGCTATTGTCGTAGGCGCCCTCGTCACAGGCGTGCAGGCGCTGTGCGCGCGTTCCGAGGATTCTGTGAGGGTCATATCACGTGCAGTCGGTGAGTAACCACTCCCAACAAAGGACGAAAATGTCGCCACACAAGCGGAATAGTAATGAGAAAACCGCATCTTTGATAGACGTGCTACGCCTTTTGAAATCCATAAGGGTGTTTTATTCACGGTTAGTCTGCTAAGTATAGCGAGCGCCCTCTTAAATCTGGCTCAGCCACAGCTTGTCAATGTCATTCTTGGACGCGTGCAGCATAACATGCGATCCGCAGTGCCCCTCTAATAGCGTTGGCAGGAGTGTTTCTGTCCGGCGCAGCAATCACTTCTTTTGACGCTTACCTGCTGTTGAACGATATGAGACGGTCTCTAGTAATGCATATTCTGCATTTGCCGTTCAAAGATCTGGACCAGTCGCATACAGGCAACGTAATTTCTATTATTTCATCTGATACAAATGAACTGAAGCGATTGCTGACCGATAATTGCCAGAAGTTTTTGGCACTTTACTGGTGTTCATAGGCGCGTGTGTGGGAATGGTCATAATCAGTCCCGTCATGTTCGTTATCTCTCTTTCGACCTGTCTTGTTACTGTCGGTTTACTGGTAGTCTTATCCGGAAAATTACGAGACTGCTCCAGAGGGGCTCAAACGGCCATAGGAGATATGACGTCTGCAGCCACTGATGCTTTGATGAGTTTGAAAAGGATCAGGGTTTTCGACGCCACGGAGCGTGAGACCAATAAAATCGGCGAGAAGCCAGGCAAGCGTGCACATCCGGTCGTCTAATTTCAAAGAAGCAGTCACTGATATGGCCATCAGGAATGGCCTTAATGCAGTTGTGCCTGATGGTCGTATCGGGAATCGGCGCTTTCCAAGTGGCCAAAGGAGTGATGACTGTTCAGCAACTGGTAACTTCTCTATGTACCTAGAAATGATGCCCACGCCTATGGCGACACTTTCTTCGACATATAGCAGACTGTTCAGAGCGTTGGGCGCGAACTCCAGCATTCAAGCGATAATGAGAATGCCGACCGAAGATGCGACATCAGCATGAGCAGTATCCAGTAGGGTCCAAAGGAAGGTCACCAACTCCGATCAGATTGACATCGATCTTGACCATGCTGATATTCCGTATGATGACGCACGGAACAATCGTGGCGGGCTCCAACTGAATGAAGCGGGCGTGCATATGAAAGGCGGCGTCGTCTACGCGATAGTCGGACCATCCGAAGCGGGCAAATCAACCATGCTGGCCCTTATAAAGGTATTCTATAAGCCAAATCATGGCCATGTTCTCTTTAATGGCATTGATATTTCAACTCTCAGCTCCTCTTATGTACGTTCTCTGATCGGCTATGTAGAACAAGATGCCCCCATATATTCCGGTTCTTCCAGAACGAATCTGGCGATGAACAAGAACGGCGTATCCGATGAAGGCTGCTGGAATGCCTTAAATAAGGTGAACCTCACGCCAAAGTGAGAGACACCTTCGATGGATTGGATACCCCAGTAGGCAACGCGGTGTATTGCTGAGTAGCGGTGAACGCTATCGCTTGGCCCTGGCAAGGCTGTTGTCCATAAGGCGGCCGATCATGCTGCTTGACGAAACAACATACCATTTAGACGCTAAAAACGAGGAGCTCGTCGCACAAGTCATTCATGCCAATTCCCCGGAGCAGACAATAGTCATGGCGGCACAGAGAATAAAATCAATCGCTTCGTCAAAATAGAATCATAGTTTTGGCCAATAGAACTATCAATGGTTTCCTTTGGAAAATATTGTCTGCCAATCCTACTCTCCTATATGTATTGCTGTTAATAAACTTGATACCAATGTGAATTATTTGGCTATATATAAATATGCGCGGACAATACGATCCACCGGCAGCAAGGTTCTCACCTCAACAAAGGAACAGACGATTCAAACTATCGTCTTGCCCTCTAAAGATATCTTTAATGAAATTTATTGGCTGCTTGGTTTCCAGCATGATATGCAGTCATTGCTAGACTGATCATGGGATACCTAGCAGTAAAGTTTAGCGGGGAGTACAGTACGTGAAACTTATACAGGGCGCGCAGGAATAAATCTTGGAATTGCTCATTCTCAAGACATGACCCTCGCTGTTCCGCACAGTCAATCAGCTATCTGTTTTTTGACGACTATATGATCACGACAATGTTGATCGCCTACGGGCTTAAGGAGCCGGACCGGGCATCAGACCGCTGGTTAATAGCCTAAACGAGTGGGCGTGGGCTGATACATGACGTACGCTCTGGGCTTCTCATACCAGATAGGATGATGCGAAAAAGAAGAAGAGAATACGGCACCTATATTCCATGCCGGTCGTGCGTTTTGAACCGTATTACGGTATTTTTCATGCCGGGCCCTGACGACGATCTTGAGGCTTCTCCGGTCATCTCAAATAGTTTCAATTTCATACAGCTGCGTAGGCGTCATACGGGCATCGGCATCTCCGATCGGGTATGACTGCCTGCGCTGATGCCTGCTGTCTTGCAGTAGACAGGCCTCTTCGCCTATGTGTCTGCCGTTGATGCAAGCCGAAACCACCGTTTTGCCGTCGATCAGGCTTTCGCTATAGAATAGATTTGACCTCGGGATTCATTTCTTTTCCCTGCGCTCTTATCGCCTCCTCCAGCGACAGATCGCTCTGGTCAGCGTCATCTGATTTTTGTATGTAGATCCCTACAGATTGATAATTTCTGTTATCTGTAACGTACAGATCTGCCAAAGAATGGTGAACTTTAGTAATCAATTACTAAAGCGATTGCTAAATAATTGATGTTTTCATAATTATTGGCCCACGACTAACTAATCTTTGTTTGCTGTGACCGGTATCAGCTCCACTGAATTCACTGCACTGGCAAAGATACAGTGACTGCTGCGCCATCGCCACTGGCTGCATTGGCCAGGATTAGGCGGCCTCCTGCACTTTCCACAGTCGACCGCGCTGCAGCCAGGCCGATGCCATGGTGACCGCTGGAGCCGTGCCGACTGCTGTCAGCCTGATAGAGCCATTCCGTGGCATGGGCCAGAGCCCGGCTGCTGAAACCTGGACCCCGGTCACGCACGGTCACCACTAGGGCTCGCCCGCCCTCCTGACCACCCTCCAGCCTCCAGGTCAGCGTCACCAAGCCATGGTCCGGCGAGTAGTCGGCCGCGTTGGCGATGATGTTCATGATCGCTCGGGTAAGGTCAGCCGCGTCACCGGAAATCTGACCGGTGTCGGAACCTAGACGGTCATCCCGCTCAAGCCGCAGACTCCGGGCATTCAGGTAGCCTTGGGCCTGGTTGTTGACCGCATCTTTCAAAGCAACCGCCATAACCCCGGATCGCCCTGAAGCCGTGCCCACGGAACCCTGGCTGATGGCTTGCGCATAGTCAGCCATCTCACGGATGGCATCCTCGATGGAGTCCAGGTAGGACTGCTGCTCCCGGCTGAGCCCGGTCTCCCCCAGCAGGTCTGCATTGCCTCGCATGATGGTCAGCGGCGTCTTCAGGTCGTGTGCCAGGGCCGCCACCTGCCGACGCTGGGACTCCTGGGCCATCCAGGTCTTCTCCAGGGATTCCTTCAACGTGGCGCGCATCCTATCGAAGGACCCCAGCACCCGGTTGATCTCCAGCACGTTGCTGCGGGGCAGGGATGCGTCAAGATCCTGCCGCCCTATGTCGTCAGCCACCTGGTTGAAAACCTTGAGCTTGGACGATATGACATGGGCCGCCCGCAACCCGACCAGCAAAAGGGTGATCAGCAGGGCCGCCCCGCAAGACACCAGCAGAAGATTCTGGGGATTGGGATAGCGGTCCCGAGCCTGCCTCGATACCCACTGCGGCTGAATCCGATAGGCCAGGACGCATGGCCGCCCATCGGCTGTGGCATAGACGAGGTAGGTCGCATTCGGCCTTGCACGAGTGGCGAGAGGCCGTCCCGTCTTCTTCTCCCGCTCTTCCGATGGCATGGATGCCCTGTGCTCCCAGTGGTCGGCCGCCAGCTGGTCGGCCTCGCTGGCCATGCCGCCCTTCATATCTCCCCCCGTGGGATGCACCTGATGGTCATAGGTTCGGTACCAGTAAGCAGCGGGAATCATGGATTCGTCAATAGCAGTCGAACGGCCGATGGAGTGCCCCACCTCCTCCAGATGCTGTTCGCCATAGTTGGCCCAGAAGAAGTCACCCCTGGTCCCCAGGTTTATCCAGACCATATACATGCCGGCGAACAGCAGAGCCAGAATCAGCAGCACGTAGAGAAAGTATCTGATGATCAGCAGAACGATGGGCATTCCCTTGCGGCTTGGCCGGCCCTTGCCGTCGGGGTTCTGCTCCCCCGGCGCTTCGGGCACGCCGTCGGTCAGGCCGCCCATTGGTAACCCACCGACCAGATGGTCCTGATGGGGTCCACCCCCAGGGCCTTGAGCTTGCGCCGGGCATTGCTCAGATGGACTCTGACCGCAGCCGTGGCATCGCTGTCCGTATCCTCAGCGGCCGGGTCATCCTCAGCGGCCAAGCAGGCCTCCCATATCTGCATGGGCGCGTAGGCCCGCCCTGGATGTTCGGCCAGCAGTGCGCATATGCGGTATTCCGCATCCGTCAGATTGGCGTTGCGCCCGTCCACCCTGATCTGCCGCGCCTGAAGATCCATGTCCAAGGAGCCGAAACGCAGGAGCGGACGCCCACGCCGACTGCCCTGGGACAGCCTCGCCCTGACCTTGGCTCGGAGCTCGGCAATGCCGAAAGGCTTGCGTATGTAATCGTCAGCCCCCAGGCCATAGGCCAGGACCGCGCTGTCCTCGTCGGTCTTGGCCGTCAGGAAGATAATCGGGCAGGACACCCGTTCCCTGATGGAGGTCAACAGAGCGAAGCCGTCCAAGTGAGGCATCATGACATCGCAGAGGATCAGGTCGACCGAGAACAGGTCCATCCTCACGACCTCCCGGGAATCGTTGACCGCAGTCACGGCATAGCCGTCCTTGGACAGGGCGGCCATCAGCAGGGTGGTGATCCTGGGATCGTCGTCCACCACCAGGATGGATGCCCTATGCCTATCGTCCCCTAGGGAACCTTCGGCGTGCGCGTCAGCCACGATTGGCTCCTTTTCTGCGCTTGCCGACTCGGCCCAGCCACTTTTGAGAATGAACGCCTTGCGGGCCGGAATTCTTGCAAGCCTGATTTCTTGCGGACCGGAAGTCTTGCGACCCAGTCTAATCGCTGACCTTGCGACGATCCTCGAACCTACCGATCCAGAGCAGGAGGGCCAAGCCCAGGGTCAGGGTGAAGACCAGACAGGGAATCAGATTATCCAGAGCCGTCACGCCGATTGAAGCACGCAGACCCTCACCTCCCGGCATGGTCAAGGCCAGTGCCTGCTCGATTCCCAGGGAGCCGAACCTGGTAGGCCAAGTGAATGGTATCCACCGGGTGATTCCGGGGGTGCTGCCAACACCTGACAGGGTATGGCTGTACAGACCATTGAAGAGGCCGCCAAGGGAACTGATGGATATTCCGGTGCCGAGGACCCCAATAGCGATAGTCGTGTTTCTACCGAAGCGCAGGGCCAGGGCCATGGAGAAAAGGTAGAGGCAGAGGGAACCACCGGCCATGCCCAGGGTGGCGAGCGCTAGGGCCGAGATTGGCGCATCCAGTCCGCCGACCATAGCCATGGGCAGGCAAAAAGCCAGAGCCGCCAGGGCCAGAGCCAGCAGGTCCAGAAGCCAAAGCACCAGGATCTTGGCTGCCAGACCCAGTCGGCGGCTGGGAACCCCCAGAAGGTTGGCCATGTCGCCGGCCTCCCGCTCGGTTTCGATGTTCATGGCAACGACAATGGCGACCATCAGGGGCATGAAGGCACCCAAGACCTGAAAGAAGGCATCAGTCTCCAGACCAGGATCATAGGGGGCTGCGGCGAAGTAAGCGCCGCAGGCGAGCCCGGCCGCCAGGCCACAGATGACATGGATAGCGATAAGCACCGATCCGTGCAACCGTACGATTTCCGAGGCCACAACCCGGCCGACTGTCATCCTAGTCATGTCAGTTGGTCTCCTTCCGCGAGAACCAGATTCCCGTCAGGACGGACAGGAGCAGGAACCAGACCAGACAGGCCACCAAGGCCGTCAGGCTCTGCCCACCGAAGACAGACAAGGCAGCCTTGATCGGGCTGTTGTCTTCGGTCTCCAAGGGCACGCCATCAGGCATGACCTTCATGAAGGGCACCGGCAGGTTGATCATGGCGGCGGGCGGCAGGAAGGGCCATAGCCGTTGGTTTCCCCAGAAGGTGATCGAGACCAGCAGGTCCGCCATGTAAGGCAGGCCGAACCCAATCAGAACGCCGAACCGGGCGGTCAGCGCCAATCCCGCCGGTATCATCCAGGAACAGGCCAAGACCAGCATCAGGGCGCTGACTACGAAGTCGACTACAGACGGTCCCCCGACCCCGGAGACGGCGACCATGAGCGCCGAAAGACCCAGAGCCAGCAGGGTGGCGATGCCGATCAGAAGCAGGCAGTAGACGATCTTGGCCCACCAGACCAGAACAGGCGCGGCAGGCAGAGCCAGAGTGGTCCTCCACCGCTGCTTCCCGTCGATGTTGGCCACGGCAACGCTTATCAGAGCAGTCATGGCTGGGAGGAGCAGGACATACCAGTAGTTGACCCAGGAGGGCATCCAGACATGCAGCCCGAACGCGAAGCAAGCCACGATGACAATGAGCACCAGAGGGAAAGCCAAGGCCATCCGCCTGGGCGCGGCCGACCGGCCCTTCATGATCTCCGCTGCCAGGATCCTGCCAAAGGGGATGCCGTTGCCCCTGGTTCTGACTCTTTCAGCCGTATCCTGCTGGACGAATTGGTTGGCATTCATGTTGCTCATCGTGACCTCCTGAGCACGTCCATGAACAGCCCCTCCAGGTCCTCCCCGGCGTGCAGCTCATTCTCGTAGGCCAGGCGACCGTCCGCGATGATGCCGATATGATCCGCCAGGATCGACACCTCGGAGAGGATATGGCTTGAGACGATCACGCTCATCCCCTGCTGCGGGAAGCTGCGGATCATTCCCCTCAGCTCCTCGATGCCCAGCGGATCCAGCCCGTTGGTGGGCTCGTCCAGGATCAGCAGACGAGGTTTGGTCAGAATGGCGTTGGCTATCCCCAGGCGCTGCTTCATGCCTAGTGAGAACTGCCCAGCTTTCTTGGAGCCTGTGTCGCTCAGTCCGGCAATGGAGAGCGCCTGGTCGATCCGCTCATCAGGCAGGCCAAACAGGGTTGTGCGCACCTTGAGGTTCTGGCGGGCCGTCAGGTTGGGGTAGACGGGCGGCTGCTCGATCAGGGCGCCGATGTCGTAGAGGTCCCGGCGCGACCAGGGGTGCCCATCCAGAATCATGGATCCGCCAGTGGGGTGCAGCATGCCTGTGACCATCTTCAAAGTAGTGGATTTGCCAGCCCCATTTGGACCCAGGAGCCCGTAGACTCCGCCCTCGGGGACATGCAGAGACACCTGGTCGACGGCCCGTTGTCCGCGGCCGAAGACCTTGGTCAGACCCTCGGTCCGCAATATGTAACGCATGGTCAGCTCCTATTCGTTTCCGTGCAACAGGAGCCAGACTAAAGACCGAAAATAAAGAAAGATAAAGGAGCGGGCAGAGCCCTCCCGCAATCCAAGGAAGGCATCGTGAAAGGTGGAGGTCTGAGAGGCCTGGAACAGTCACAATTCTGCGTCTGTCGAACCTTAATATCCGACAGGATCCGTAGAGCAAGGGCTTTGTTGGATGGTTCCGCCGAAGGTCATGAGATGTTGATCGGACCCAACCCTCGCTTTCTCCTCGTTTTTACAGCGTGCCATTTAACACACGCAACCAAGGAAATCAACTCTTTTCTTCCCGTCGGGCCGATGCTACATCTGGTACCTGGCTCTGGTGCACCATGCCAATTCGACAGCACGATCAAAGGAACCACATGCACATTCGACCACTCCTTTCCCTCACCCGATTCAAGCGCGCTATCGCAGCCATCCTGGTGCTGGCAAGCGCCCTGTTCTTCCTGGGCGCCTGCGGATCGGACCCACAGGCAGGCCAGTCCAGCCATTCAGAAGCTTCGGGAGGGCAGGGCTCCTTCCCCGTCAAGATCGATCATGTTTACGGCACCACCTCGATCCCTTCCAAGCCCAAGCGCATCGCCACCGTCGGATGGGCCACTCCCGACAACCTCATCGCCTTGGGGGTCGTGCCGGTCAGCATCCAGAAGAACTCCTTCGGCAAGACCGTGGATGGAGGGTATCTGCCCTGGACCAAGGATGCCCTGGATGAGATGCATGTGGCCAAGGCGGATATGCCCAAGCTGCATGACGAATCGGACGGCATCGATGTCGAGGCCATCGCCGCGTCCAAACCCGATCTAATCATCGGCCTGCTCTCCGGCATGACCAAGAAGCAGTATGACACCTTGAGCAAGATTGCGCCGACAATCGCCTATCAAGAGGTTGCCTGGGGCGACCCCTGGCGCAAGGTCATCACGTCCACAGCCAAAGCCATCGGAGAACCCGAAAAGGGCAAGCAGCTGATAGCCGACCTGGAGGAGCGCATCTCAAAGGCCGGAGAGACCCAACCGGCCATCAAGGGCAGGACCGCGGCAGTTATGTATTTCGATGCCTCCAAGCTCTCTAAGTTCAGCGTCTACACCACCTCCGACGCCCGGCCTCAGTTCATGAACGACCTCGGCATGGAGACTCCGGAGTCCATCAAGGAGGACTCCAAGAGCACCAAGAACTTCTACAAGGAGATCTCCTCCGAGCATGCCGACAGGTACAAGGATGTCGACATCATCGTTACCTACGGCACCCCGGACCTGCTTGAAGCGATGCGCAAGGACCCTCTCCTCTCCAAGATTCCCGCAGTTGAGCGCGGATCCGTCGTGGTCATCGACAGTGACGGCGAGATGGCCAATGCCCTTGACCCCTCGGCCCTGTCCATCCAGAAGACGACCGACACCTACGCGCAACTTCTGGGCGAGGCTGCCGCCAAGGTCTAATCAGGCCGCAGGTGAGGGGATGAAAGAGGGAGAGGTGGCGCATATATGCGGTCGGCGGGCAGCCATGCATCGCAATGGAAACGGACCCATGGTCCTGTCCGGGCTGATTCTGGCGGTCTGCCTGGTCATGGTCTGCGCCCTGTCCCTGGTTTTCGGATCCCGTTCCGTCAGCCCTTCCGACATCCTCCACGCCCTGTCCACCTCCTCGGATGACATCGCGGTCTCGGCCATCCGCCTGAGAATCCCCCGCACCGTCCTCGGCCTCCTGGTCGGTGCCGGGCTCGGGGTGGCCGGGACCCTGATGCAGGGCATATCACGCAATCCACTGGCGGACCCGTCGATTCTGGGGTTCAATACGGGGGCGGCCCTGGCGATTGTCTGCTCCATAGCCTTCTTCTCCCTATCGACCCCGGCCCAGTATGTCTGGGTGGGACTGCTGGGCAGTGCGACGACCGCGCTGGTCGTCTGGGCCATAGGCTCCCTGGGGCCATCGGGTCCATCTCCGCTACGGCTGACCCTGGCCGGCGTCGTAATCAGTTCGGTACTGGGGTCCCTTACCTCCGCCATCCTTCTGCCGCGCGTCAATGTCATCAGCTCATATCGCTTCTGGCAGGTGGGCGGAATCTCGGGCGCCCGGTTCGACCTCATGATGCCGGTCCTGCCTATTCTCGCTCTTGGACTGATACTCGCCTTCTGCCTGACGCCCGGAATCAACGCCTTGACCCTGGGTGATCAGATGGCCCAAGGACTGGGTATGCGCGTCGGACGTGTCCGCAGCCTGGCCTGGCTTGCGGCGATACTCCTCTGCGCCTCCTGTACGGCACTGGCGGGTCCGATTGGCTTCGTCGGACTGGTGGTCCCCCATGTGGCACGACTGCTTATAGGACCCGACTACAGGCGAATCATGGCTCTGAGCATCCTCATCGGACCCCTCCTGGTGGTTGGCGCCGACGTGGTGGGCAGGATAATCACCCGTCCATCCGATGTGGAGGTCGGCATCGTCACGGCACTGATTGGGGCTCCCGTATTCGTGATTCTGGCCGGGCGCAGAAGAACCGCGGAGGTATAAGCATGGATGCTTGCCTCCTTCATGATTCGCATAGACCCGATGCGATGACCGACCTGCAACGGATACGACGGGCCCATACCGTTCGTTCACTGGCAGTCACTATCCTGCTTGTGATACTCCTGGTTGCTCTCGCGCTGTCCGACCTGGCTCTGGGACATCGCACATACTCCATGAACGACCTGATTGGAGCACTCCTGGGGCAGGGAGACGAAGGGACCAGGTTCGTGATTCTCCAACTCCGCATGCCCAGGGCACTGATCGGCTGCGCCGCCGGCATCGCGTTCGGTATGGCTGGGACTGGTTTCCAACACCTCCTGCGCAACATGATGGCCAGCCCGGATATCATCGGCATCACGGCCGGAGCCAACACGGCCGCCATCTTCGGCATTGTCATATTGGACCTGTCGGGCATGCCCCTGGCCTGCCTGGCGGTCGTGGGTGGTCTCATGACAGCCCTCCTGGTCATGGCCCTGGCCTGGCGCGGTTCGTTCGACCCGACCCGGCTGATACTGATCGGAATCGGAGTGGCCGCAGGGCTCAATGCTCTGGGTTCCTGGCTGATGATTCGCAGCAGCCAATGGGACATCCAGACAGCTACCCGATGGTTGACGGGCAGCCTGGCCGATGCCCAGTGGACCGATCTGCCCATACTGGCAACAACAACCCTGGTCGGCGCCATGCTCCTGTTGGCACTCGACAGGAATGTCAGCACACTGCAGTTGGGACCGGAGATGGCCGCCGGACTGGGAGTCAGGGTAAGCCGTGTCCAGTTCGAGGTGATCATCGTGGGTGTGCTGCTCCTGGCCGTCGCAACGGCGACCACCGGTCCCATCTCCTTTGTTTCGTTCCTCTCCGGCCCCATCGCCGCAGTCCTGGTTGGTCGGGGAACATCGGCCCTTATCCAGTCGGGCCTGGTGGGGGGTTGCCTGGTTCTGGGGTCGGACATCGTCGCCCAGCATCTGCCCACAACCCAGGTGCCGGTCGGCATCATCACCAGCATTGTGGGCGGCCCCGTCCTCATCCTGATCATGGTCCTCATGACCCGCAGACAGGAGCTCTGAACATCATGACGTCACCCCTGGCACACGACTCCTGGAGCAACGCGCATAAGCTGACCGCCTCGCACCTTCGCCTCACCTATGGCGGGCGTACGGTCATCGAGGACCTGAGTCTGGATATACCCCCACACACGATGGGGTCCATCATCGGACCCAACGGGTGCGGAAAATCAACCTTCCTCAAGGCCATGGCCAGGATACTGAAACCGGCCTCGGGGGCCGTCATGCTGGATGGAGAGCCCATCACCAGCATCCCCACCCGCAAGGTTGCAACGATTCTGGGGCTGCTGCCACAGAACCCGTCAGCCCCCGCCGGCATCACCATCGCCGACCTGGTCGCTCGCGGCCGATACCCCCACCACCACTTCATCGAGCGGTGGACAACCAAGGACGAAAAGGCGGTGGAACGGGCCCTTGCCCTGACCGGACTGACCGATATGGCGGGGTGTCCAATCGACCGCCTGTCCGGAGGCCAGCGCCAGCGCGCCTGGATTGCCCTGACCCTCGCCCAGCAGACCGACATACTCCTTCTTGACGAGCCGACCACTTACCTCGACATCGCCTACCAGCTTGAGGTGCTTGACCTGCTGAGCACCCTGAACAGGCAGGAGGGCGTCACGGTGGTCATGGTTCTCCACGACCTGAACATGGCCGCCAGATATTCGGATTGGATCCTGGCCATCAAGGATGGCAGGAGGGTCGCTTTGGGCGCTCCCGACGAGGTCATGACTGAGAGCCTGGTGACGGAAGTATTCGACATCGCATCCACCGTGGTAACTGATAGGTCAACCGGCACCCCGCTGATGACCCCGGTGCCCCTCCATAGTCTTACAGCTCACTCTGGCGGGGCTTGTAATGTACACGTACACTGAGATGACTCGGCAGGACGACACCAAACAACCCAATGATGTAAAACCTTTGACGCAAACCCCTTCGTCCTGCTCTCCACATCACTACCACCAACGTCCCAACCAGAAAGCCTCAAAGCCACCGACTCACGAGCCGTGACAACCTGAACGGAGTCCCATCCTCAGACAACTTGACGTCCAGGTCAACCCATAAACCCCAACCGAAAGAGAGCCAGCCATGGAACACCAAGCCAGTCGTCCTGTACCCTTGATCCCCTTCCGCGTCACCGTAGCCAGAGCAGAGACGCTCTCTCCCCATTTCAAACGAATTGTCTTTCAGGGGCCAGATTTACAGAATTTTGCAGATGCTGGGTACGATGAACGAATCAAAATCCTCTTGCCCCTCCCAGACGGTTCACTTCCGGCCCCTTCATTCTTCGAAGCGTCCCCCGAAGATCCGCTTGCCTGGTACCAAAAGTGGAGGACCCTACCCGCAGAGCGCCGCAATCCCCTGCGCACCTATACGGTTCGCAAGGTCAAGCACGAGAGCGAGCAAATCGATGTGGACTTCGTCATCCACGATCATGCCGGCCCGGCTGGAGCCTTCGCAGAGGCTGCCAAACCTGGCGACCAGGCCATTATCATCGGCCCGAATGCACAAGCCGGAGGACCGGTTGCGGGGATGGACTTTCACCCGGGGCAATCCAGACATCTTCTCCTGGTAGGCGACGAGACGGCAGTACCAGCCATCGCGGCCATAATGGACAGCCTGATCCGCGACCACTGGCAGGGTGACGGGGTGGCATTGATCGAGGTCCCGACCGAAGAGGATCGTCTTCCGCTGCCCGAGCACGCAGGAATCCGCGTCATTTGGACGACCTGCGACGAATCCGGGCATGGGCATGCCCTTATCGAAACCATGCGCAGCCTCCTGGAGGACCTGCCGATCCATTCGCCTACGGTTCTAGTCGCTGGCTCCTCTGAGAAATTCACAGAGGTCGATATCGATAAGGAGCTGCTCTGGGAGACTGCCGATGCCGCCCAAGCCGATGCCTCCATTCATGCCGACGACCTGTACGCCTGGATCGCCGGAGAGGCAGCCACTGTCCGCGAACTGAGGCGCATGCTGGTCAGAGACCGAGGAATGGACCGGCGCAACGTCTCTTTCATGGGATATTGGCGCCAGGGCCGCAGCGAAATGTCCTGACCGCCGAACCTCACACGCGTGTGGCCACCCACCTCTGTCTTCCCTGACCTATGAGTTCAGAGAGCGGTCGCACGAGTTCCCCTGACCGTGTGAGTTTCAGGTCACGGGCTGCCGAATTGAATCCGCTGCAGCATCTTGCTGGACTTACGCAGACAGGTCACAGGACTTGCTTGTTGCATAGCAGATTGCAAGGAAAACAACCCGGTCCGGTTCTGATGAGACAGTCCCTGTCAAATCAGCCGCAGTATTCCCGGAAGAAGTTGCCAATCACCTGGTGACCATACTGGCTGCCGATGCTCTCGGGGTGGAATTGGACACCCTCCATGAGCGATCGCCCCCGTCTCAGGCCCATCACATACCCGTCCAAAAGCGAGCGCGCGCTGATTTCCAGGTCCGCGACCTGCTTGACCGAGGCCTCATCGGCAACCAGGGAATGGTACCTGGTCACCTCAAAGGTGTCGGGCAACCCTGTGAAGCAGCCCCTCCCGTCGTTTCTTATCCGGCTCACCTTACCGTGCTGGCGACTTGAGGCCCTGACCACCTGGGCTCCGGCATGTACTGCGATGGCCTGCATGCCCAGGCAGATGCCGAAAACCGGCTTCCGTCCTGCCACCTGGTCCAGAAGTTCCAGGTAGCCGCAGTCCTCCGGATGACCCGGTCCGGGGCCCAGAATGACCGCATCGAAGGTGAGTGGGTCCACCTCGGCAAGATGGTTCACCCGGACAATGGTCGTATCGGCGCCCAACAGGTCCACGTAGTTCTTGACCACATAGACGAAACTGTCGAAGGCATCAACCAGCAAGACTCTCATGGGCCAGCTCCTTTCCGGTGATGGCCAGATAGGCCGAGCTCATCTTCTTCATGGTCTCCTGCCACTCGCTCTCAGGCTTGGAGTCCTCGACGATTCCGGCCGAGGCGCGCAGGTGGTACCTGCCCGAATGGTAGGAGGCCGTCCTTATGCACAGCGCCGTCAGGACCTGACCGTCGAATCCGAGGAAACCCACCGCTCCGGCGTATACCCCGCGCGAACTGACCTCGGTCTCCTCGATGATCTCCACGGCGCGCACCTTGGGGGTTCCTGTCATGGTGCCGGCGGGGAAGGCGGCAGAGAAGACGTCGTACTTGTCCAGGCCAGGCCGAATTCGACCGACCACGTCCGAGACCATATGAATGACGTGGGAGTAAACCTCGGTGGTCATCAGCCGGTCCACCTCCAAGGATTCGGGTGTGCAGCACCTGGCTACGTCGTTGCGCCCCAAATCCACCAGCATCAGGTGCTCGGCCCGTTCCTTGGGGTCGCCGGTCAGCTGCCTGATGGCCGCCTGTCGGGCCTCATCATCTCCGGGATTGCCGACAGTTCCGGCGATGGGCCTCAGGGTTATGTCACCATCGGGGGTCAGCCCGATGAAGAGCTCGGGGCTGGCGCCGATGACATGCACCCCTTGGGGAGTCACGAAATAGTACATATAGGGGGACGGGTCCTGCCGGCGCAGTCGCTGGTAGACCTGGAAGGGCGGAATCCTGGAGTCCACCTGAATCTCATGCCCGAGCTGGAGCTGGTACACATCTCCCTGGGCTATGTGCTCCTTGCCTTTGGCAAACCACCGATAGAAGAGGTCCCGGTCAATCGTGTCATGGGCCCTGTAAGGGAAGTTCGATCCGGCATCCTCAGACCCTGCATCGGTCCGGGCAAGGTCTTCCGCAAGGGGAGCGTCAGACCGCAGCAGGCCAAGTACTTCCGCGAACCGAATGGACACATACCCAACGCTCTTCCCCTCCGACTGCCCGTCAAGCCTGCTGCGCTCAATGCCACCCGCGCCTTCCAGCCCTATCAGGCTGTCGCTTTCCCCGCTTCCCTGACCACCCCGGATGTCGTACCCGCCAGGGTCGCCGCTCAGATGGATCAGCGTGGCGCAGTGGCCGCCAGCCTTCAGGTCCAGGGTGATGATTCCCCGGTAGAGGGTCAGCGAGATGACCGGCAGGGCCGCATCCCTGGGAATGCGCTCTTCCAGGTCCTCAATCATGAAAATGGTGTCATATCCGAAGTAGCCGAACCATCCCATCCCGAAGGGGCCTTCATGGCCGCCGCTGACGGCGAAGGAGGACTCAATCCCCCTCAGCACCGCGAACACCTCCTGGATGTCGGGGACCGGATGGTGAACCACCCCCTGCTCAATCCGGCCGAAGGCCTCCAACAGACCTGCCAGCTGTACGTTACCCAGCGGATCAATGGTCATAACGTGGTCCGTCACGCTCAGGGTCAACATGGGCTCGAATCCAATCACCGAACGGTTCCTGTCCGGATCGGGACCGCTCAGGGACTCCAGGAGGAAGAGCTGATCCTCCCGATACCTGGTGCGCAAACGCCTGTATATGAACAAGGCGTCAAGATCGCTGACGAATTTGTGGGATTCCATGGTTGCATTGATGGTCATAAGGACACTTCCTAGGTCGAATGCTGCGGTCTGAAAATGGCAGTGAAACCTCACTTGGTGCCGATTCGGCAGGTCATGGATATGAATTTCCCATGGATCTATGTCCGCAGATAATACAAGAACAACCTCAAATACCGAGGCGAATACAGGAATCAGCAGAAGAACCGGCTACAACATCAACGCCATCGAGCATCGACATAGAAGAAGACACCCTTGAGCAACCAAGGCTCCAGTGATGTCGTTTTCTCCATGGCCACGATGCTAGAGCACCCGGATGCAAACGCCCAGCCGGAGTCCATAATTCGGACGTAATCTGTCCATTTCAATAGAGGTCGGTGCTAGCTCCGAAATCCGCTGGCTTAGCGACAATGTGTCTTGTGTCAGGAACACCGATTGCTGCTAATTGAAATTCCAGCCGACGAGGACTATCTCCAGCTTATCTAAGCCCAATATTGTTGAGTTTCTGAAACATGACTTATGCCCCTGTCAGCGCCATTGACCTAAGGAGACGCCAGAGCGGCCCCGAATATGAATACTGAGGTGCACGGCAATATCGGAATGGGGCTTTACCCAGGCATGAGGCAAGAGCTGACAGACAAGCATCCTCGATCGAACATGCAACCAGAAGAAGATACATGCCAAGCATCTGAACGAATTCAAAATTCGATGATCTTAGTTTAAAACAATTTACGCTTCTTTTGCGTAAACAAGTTGCTGCCTATTATCAGGCTTTAGATCCTATACATGGACACAGCATCGAGTGAGCCTGAACTTAGAAATGAGAACCAATACACCCTCAAGGAAGCTCCCTCATGATTCTCTCCTAGTCCAGTCGTCGTACAGCGCTGTAATTATTTAATAATTTTTAAGAATGTACGATATTGCTAATTGAATAAGAACATCTTTATTTTGCAAAGTCGTATGAAACCAGCAGGTCTAGAGTTCTTTCAAGACGTTTAGCTGAAACATATGGGCATCTACCTAGCAGCATGATAAAACACTGCTAATGGTAAATTCAGAATCAGCCAAGACCACTCATCCTCGATCGAACATCCCTTCGCGGTATAGGCAGAGAATGGAAACCAGTAATTTATCGTATGGCGTAGTTAAGGAGCTAAAAACAATCAGAACAACCGGCGTTAGGATTACTAATCATGGTTACACTTCAAGATGTCGCAAAGGCAGCAGGCGTTTCTATTGCTACAGCTTCGTGGGCTATCAACGATAGCAAGGATGCAAGAATCCCCCAAGAGACAAGGCAACGAGTACGAAAAGTAGCAGTGAGCCTTGGATACAGACAAAATGCCTTAGCAAGAGGGTTGGCCCGCGGGCAATCCGATTCAATTGGCTTCATCAGTGACGGAGTAGCAACTTCGCCCTTTGCCGGTCAAGTAATTCGAGGGGCGCAGGCTGAGGCTTGGCAGAATGGCAAAATCCTCCTGGTTGTAGACACCAACGGCGATAAACGCATCGAAAAAGAGACCTTTGCCTTCATGATGGAAAGACAGGTTGAAGGAATCGTATATTCAACATGGGTGCATCACGCCGTTGAACCACCAAAAGAACTGCGCCAGGTCAATTCCGTACTGGTGAATTGTTTTGACAGGCGCAGACAATATCCCGCTGTGGTTCCTAACGAGATCCAGGGAGGTCGATCGGCAACTGAAATTCTATTAAAAGCCGGGCATCGCCGTATTGCCTTCGTCAATGACATCGATTCTTCTCCTGCTGCCATTGGAAGGTTGGAAGGATACCGGCAAGCCCTGTCGTCCTACGGAGTGCAATTTGATCCGTCAACAATAATAAGGGCTCCAAGCAATCAGGAGGGCGGCTACCGCTCCATAGAAGCAGTGCTTGCCACTAAGGCCACCGCTGTCTTCTGCCACAATGATCGCATGGCAATGGGTCTTTATGACGCCCTACATGAGAGGGGGCTCAAAGTCCCCGACGATATATCTATTGTTGGTTTTGACAATCAGGAGGTTATTTCAGCGCATTTGCATCCTGCATTAACGACGGTTGCACTTCCTCAATATGAGCTAGGCGTACTAGGCATCAGAACTCTGCTCGAGAGCACCGAGCAAGTAAAGCCACAAACTGATGAAACGAGCCAAACCAAGCGCAAGATTATTCACGTCACTTGTCCAATCATCGTGCGCGATTCAGTCTTCCCCTCCAATCAGGTAATTCATCACTAGAGCAAACAGCTCTCGGAAAAAGACTGCGCAGGTATTCCCTATTTGACAGCGCTCGTGTTCTAACATAGGATTGCTGAAGCGCTTAAACATAGACAGTCACAGCGGAGTGAACATGTTAGGTACTTGTTCATATTCTCGCTAGAAAGGATTTCATGAACAAGCTCTATTACCAATTCCCTGGTACTTGGTTCGGAGACTGCATGCCCTTCGGCAAGGGAAACAAGTTCTTCCTTTTTCATCAACGCGACACAAGACAGCCTGAGCCCTTCGGGCAACCTTTTGGCTGGTCTCTAGCCACCACTGAAGACTTTGTCCACTATCAGGATTGTGGCACTGCCATTCCCAGAGGTTCTGACGACGAACAGGATCAGTTCATCTATGCGGGAAGCGTGTTCTATGGGGAGGGGCAGTACCACGCTTTTTATACGGGCTATAACAAGGATTATCCAGCTGCAGGCAAAGCCTCCCAGGTGTTGATGCATGCCGTGAGCGATGATTTGTACCACTGGAGCAAAAGTCATGAGAGCCTCAAATTATCCCCTCAGGAAGGGTACGACGTAGACGAGTGGCGCGATCCCATGGTTATTCGGGATGAAGACCATAAGCGCTATCTGTTAATTCTGGGAGCTCGAAAGAAAGGCCCGAAGACCGCGCAGACAGGACGGACTGTCAAATTCACATCGAACGATCTGAAGCACTGGAAGTTCGAAGGTGATTTTTGGGCACCAGGTCTGTTTACAATGCACGAAATGCCTGATCTGTTCAAAATGGGTGACTGGTGGTATCACATCGTAACCGAATACAGCAATAAGCACGGCATGGTTTATCGAATGTCCAGAAGTCTTGATGGACCATGGCTGACACCCTACGACGATGCATTCGACGGTAGCGCATATTATGCCGGCCGTACTTTCGCTCTCAACGGTCACAGAGTGCTTTTTGGCTGGGTTCCGACCAAAATCGGCAATGACGATACGCATAATTATGAGTGGGGAGGTACTTTTGTCCCTCATGAGCTCTACCAGCGCCCCGATGGCAGCCTCGGCGCAAAGCCGCTGAACAGCCTCTGCAACGCTTTTAACCCAGCCCAAAAAATTAATAATATGTGTATCAGAGGGGATGGAAAGCAGATTGCAAAGGCTCTCAGTCCGTCCTGTGGCGACATCTTTGCTTTTGAAACGGACGTAGAGTTTTCCGATGGCACCCGAACCTTTGGCTTCAGGCTATATGCAAACGAGGAGACCGAACAAAGCTATCAGTTTGCTTTCCATGTGCAGCAGGGCTTCCTGCGATTCGCAGCCAACCCGAATTATCCTTGGTTTAATTACATGGACATTGGCATGGAAAGACCGTTGCGCTTGGAATCAAATCGACCAAACCATATTCAAATCATTGTGGACGACACCATAATGACCATCTATGTCAATGGCGTAGCGCTGAACGCTCGCGTATACCGCCACTTTGGCGATTCACTCGATGTGTTTGTGACTGACGGGGCGTTGAACCTGTCAAATACCCGAATAGCAAGAGGGCTTAAGAAGGGGTGCGATAGACAATAAGCCATGTAAATTTAGACCCAATAAGGTCATTGCACTATTTGCTTAAGCGCTTATCCAGCTTTAGAACAGACAATTATAACGAGGAAGTTATACCCAACAAATGGAGGAATTATGAAAAAGAGCACAACCATACTGGCTCTCGTAATGGCGCTCGCTTTATCAGGCGGAACGCTATCGGCTTGTGGCAATGCATCCAAAGCCGATAATTCAGGGAAAGGACATGTCTATTACCACAGCATGAAAGTCGAACAAGTTGGCCAATACAAGGAACTGGCCAAGCGCTTCACCAAGAAGACAGGAATAACAGTCGACATCACATCCGCATCATCAGATCAGTATGAACAGTCGCTCAAAGGAGAACTTGCTAAGTCGAAAGCGCCGACATTATTCGATGTTGATAACAACAACTTCCCGAATTGGACCAGTTACTGCGATGACATGTCTGACACGAATCCATATAAAGACCTCACCAAAAAGGAATTTGCGCTGAAGAGCGAGGGCAAGGTCAGTGCTGTTCCCTTCATCATGGAACGGTACGGGCTGATTTATAACAAAGCACTGCTGAAAAAATACTTTGATGCAAGCTGGTCAACAATCAAGTCGGTGGACAAGATAAACAACTTCAAAGCATTAAAGACCGTTGCAGACGAAATTCAGGAACATAAGAACGACTTAGGCGTATCCGGTGCCTTCACCTCCGCAGGCTTCGACCCCAGCTCCATGCACAGATTCAGTGATCAAACCGCACATATTCCCGTCTATTACGAATACAAAGATCAGAAGACCGACACTATTCCTGCGAAGATCTCCGGAAAATATATGTCTAACTTCAAAGATATTTTTGATTTGTATCTCAAGGATGCAACCGTAGCTCCTACACAACTGGCCGGTGCCACTATGGAGGATGCATACTCTGACTTCAATCTCAAGAAGGCGGTTTTTATTCAAACTGGGACTTGGGCGTATAAACAGCTGCGTGGTCAGGGTGTCGCAGATGAGGATATGGGTGTACTCCCTATTTATATCGGCGTCAAGGGCGAGGAAAAAGAAGGTCTCACCGTCAGCTTTGAGTACTGGGCTATGAATAAGAACGCATCCGACAAGGATAAGAAAGCCACCAAGGAATGGATGGATTACATTCTCAACGACAATGATGCGCGTAAATACACATCGGAGGAGATGGGCTTCGAAACCCCGTTCAAGTCATATGCAAAGGCAGGGTTTAAAACAGCGAACCCCATTCATCGCGCCAACGATGCTTATGCAAAAGCCGGCAATTATGATGTTGTCATCTATCCTCTTCCGTCTCAGCAGTGGGTCAGCACCTTGGGAAACGCCATGCTTGAATATGCTCAGGGGACCAAAGACTGGAGCAATGTAAAGACTGCTTTTGTAGACGGCTGGTCATCTGAATACAAGATAACCCACTGATTTCAGCAGGCCCCGGTATCTCCTTCGTCGGTTCCCCTAGTGCTATCAGGAGCCGACGAAGGACATTACTAGGCCATACTCGCCGCTCCTCAAAGCGGCAATTTGCGTTGATACTGTTTCGACATTGGAGTTTATATGCTTTCTATGGCTGGAAAATCAGTCCGCAAATGGTGGGCCCTGTTCGCTTTGCCAACTTTTGCGGCCTTTGTAATTGGATTCCTTGTTCCATTCGTCATGAGCATTATCCTGAGCTTCTGCCGTTTTGCCACCGTGACGGATGCGAAGTTCATAGGAATTCATAATTATGCAGCTGCGCTCAGTGATCCAGAGTTCTGGCATGCTCTGATCTTTACTGTAGCCTTTACGGTAGTCACGACCTTGATCATCAATATCCTAGGCTTCGCCGTGGCGTATTTGCTGACCACCAATATTCGTGGTGCCAACATCTTCCGTTCGGTCTTTTTTAT
The DNA here is from genome assembly GCF_007559275.1 of Bifidobacterium apousia. Taxonomy (GTDB): domain Bacteria; phylum Actinomycetota; class Actinomycetes; order Actinomycetales; family Bifidobacteriaceae; genus Bombiscardovia; species Bombiscardovia apousia. The sequence goes on along the minus strand of NZ_VMHK01000001.1, from coordinate 163,740 downwards.
GCCTAATCTGATTGGCGGCATCATTTTGGGATACATCTGGATGCTGCTGTTGAACGGCATTCTTGCACATTGGGGTAGATCCATCACGTATTCCGGAGTCTACGGATTCTGGGGGTTAGTGATCCTATATTGCTGGCAACAGATCGGCTATATGATGATCATCTACATCTCGGGTCTTCAGAGTTTGCCAGGTGATGTTATTGAGGCCGCCCAAGTCGATGGTGCCAATGGGCGGCAAACGCTCTTTCACATCACCATCCCCCTGATGATGCCTTCTATTACCGTTTGCACCTTTCTCACGGTCACCAACGGATTCAAGCTGTTCGACCAGAACCTCGCTCTGACGAATGGGGCCCCATCGAATTCGTCTGAAATGCTGGCACTCAATATCTATAGGACATTCTACGGGCGTCCTGGGTTTGAGGGCGTCGGTCAAGCTAAAGCAGTCATCTTTTTTGTCATCGTGGCTGCCATCGCGATCATCCAGAATCGACTTACCACGAGTAAAGAGGTTACAGCATGAATGGGAAAGTCAGACATCCTGCAATCTGGACAGTGTTTTTCAGCCTCGTAAGCCTATTGTGGATCTTTCCGATAGCACTGGTTGTGGTGAATGCCTTCAAGCAGCGCTCTTACATAACACACGACACATTTGCTCTGCCAACTGGCGAGCTATTTGCCGGTTTTGATAACTTCAACCGAGGCATAGAACAGACTGATTTCCTGTCGAGTTTTACCTGGACAGTCGTTGTCACAATTGGATCGGTGCTGCTGATTCTATTGTGCACCTCCATGTGTGCATGGTGGATAGTACGCGTGCACAACTGGGCTGCGAAGATACTCTATTTGCTGTTTCTCTCGAATATGGCCGTACCCTTCCAATTGGTCATGTTCACCTTGTCCAAACTCTCAGACACTCTAGGGCTGAATTCGCCTTGGGGACTGTGGATAGTGTATCTAGGATTTGGCGCAGGCTTGGCGGTATTTATGTTCACCGGTGTGGTGAAGGGAATCCCTGTCGAGCTCGAGGAATCGGCAATGATAGACGGTGCCAGCGTGCCACGCATCTTCTTCGGTATCGTGGTACCGATAATGAGGCCCTCAATCATTTCAGTGGCCATCCTCGAGGCTATGTGGATATGGAATGACTTCCTTCTTCCCTACCTCACATTGGATCTACGGAGGTTCAGAACCTTGAGCGTGGCGATCCAGCAATTGAAAGGAAGTTTCGGATCAGTGGATATGGGAGCGATGATGGCCTGTCTGGTTTTAGCCATCATTCCCATTGTGGTGTTTTACCTTATTTGTCAGAAGTACATTATCAAAGGTGTTCTTGCAGGAGCCGTGAAAGGTTGATCCGAACCCCCTCCTCCTCTCCGCGCAATAGCGCTGTATGAGGAGGTGGGGGGGGGGTGATCTGTGCTTGACCGGGTAATACCTAAACACCAAACAAATATTTGGTATTCGTTTCATCCTGGTTTGCAGAACCCAACAGGCCAGAAAAATACCAGATCAATTACTCTGTAGCTTTCTCGAAAAGCCAGTAGCAGTAATTGGTTGGATGTGCAGATTAGTAAATGATCGCAGTATTAGGAGATGCCGATCACCTGATCTAATCCAATATCAAGTTCAAGTCATCGCTTACCAACTGAATCAGTCTTGGAGTCATTCATTGGTATAGACAAGAACCGGGTACGGGAATTCGTCCCATGCCCGGTTCTTGTTTGTGCTGTTAAGGATCAGCCTTCGTCCGCAGCCACGCGTGAGTGGCTGTAGATCATCTTCATGGAGCAGATGAAGAGCACCATGCCCAGCAGAATGATCACGCCGCCAATCATGAAGACGTTGGCGTAAGTCGATGCCAGGCCCTGCTTGGTGCCAGCCAGGCTGCCCGAACCCATGGAACCGTTGGCCATGAGTTGGCCAAAGAGCGACACGCCAATGGAACCGGTTATGGCCTGGAGAAGGTCGTTGAAGCCTAGCGCACGGCCGGACTCCTCAGGCTCCACGGTCAGAGTCGCCGTGTCAACGATTGGCTGGTAGAAGAAGGAGGTGCCGAAGTAGTAGATGCAGGGTGCAACGGCCAAGGCCCAGATCTTGCCAGCGGGGATCAGGAAGGCGATGGCGATCAGGCCGCCACCCATGCAGGCCAGAGCCAGGATGACCGAAGCCTTGCGCCCGATCTTCTGGATGATCGGCCCGGCTGCGAATCCCATGATGCCAGCCAGGATGATGGACCAGACCAACAGGTTGGAGACCTTGGAGGAGTCGATGCCGTAGACGTTCAGACCAATGGCGTTGACGCCGGCGTTCAGAGTATAGCTGAAGAAGTAACCGACGAAGATGACGGTCATAGTCATGGCGAAGGCGGGGTTGGTCAGCATCTTCGGTGTGATGAAGGGGTTGCTGGCCTTGTTGACGTAAACCAGGAAGGCCACCAGGGTCACGATGCAGGCGATGCCCCAGCCCCAGTTGATATCAGTGAAGAACATGGTCACCGAAGCGGCGAACAGTCCAATCAGCGTGAAGCCGATTCCATCGATCTTGGCGCCAGCGGCATGCTGGTCAGGCAGGTTCTTGGCCAGCACGGGAATGAAGAAGACGGCCACGATGCCCACGCCGAAGAGCCAGCGCCAGTCGAGCAGGGTCATGTAGCCAGCCAAGAAGACTCCCAGGGCAGCGGCGAAGCGGAAGACTGCAACGAAGACGCCATACCAGAGCACGCGCTTCTTTTTCTCCACATACTTGGAAACCAGAACCAGGAAGATGGATCCGGAAACCTGCCAGCCGGCCGACTGCACCACACGGGCAGCGATGACGATCCAGATGCTGAAGGTACCGAAGCACCCCAGAATCGACCCCAGCACGAAGACGATCGTACCCAGGATCATCATCTTCTTCAAGGAGACGAAATCGCCCAGAGATCCGTAGATGACGCAGACGATTCCCAGGATGATGCCTGGCAGGGAGGTGATCAGCGGCGCCAGGTTGGCCTGGTTGAGCTGCTTGCCGATGTTCACGTAGATCATGCCAAAGGCCTGCTGCTGGAGCACGCCTAAGGTGAAGATGATCAAGACCACCGGGATGGCCACGCGGGCCATCTTGTTCATTTTCGCGAACTCCGGAGTCCCCTCCTCGGGAACGGGCGTGCCGTTCCTTTGCTCCTCGGAGACAGTTGACTCACTCATTATTTTTCAATTTCCTTTCATTTTCTCTTGGAAAAGACTTATTGTCGCTGAACGCGCGCTGCGCGGTCCACGAAGCTCTTTCGGAAACCGTCCACATCGACATCCACGCAAACATCCAAGTTCTTTTCCTCGCTGAGGATGCCGTCATAGTCGACGGCGGTCGCGCCCAAAGTTATTGGACTGGAAATTTCAACATCGACGAAGGCTGAGCGCATAGTAAACAGTTCTGGTTCGATCAGAACCATAGCTGCCGAAGGATCATACATCTTGATCCCCTCTTCGATGTGGCCACCGTCGTAAGAGCGGAAGAGGGAGCTGACCATCTTGCCGACTTCGCCTGAAGCTTCCAATGCATCCAGGTCATTGGCAACCAGGTGAGCCTTTCGACCAATATCCAGACCGACCATAGTAATAGGAAGTCCACTACGGAAGACCATTTTGGCTGCTTCTGGGTCAACGGAGATGTTGAACTCGCCGTAGACTCCGATATTTCCGCGTTCTGTTGATCCGCCCATCGAGACAATGCGCTCGATATGGCTTTTGACCTCAGGGAATGTCGCTAGAAGCAGAGCGATATTGGTCAGGGGTCCCAATGTCAATATGGTGACGGGTTCGGTGCTCTCCATGAGTACCTGACGTTCTTCCAAAACTGCGTTATTGGCAGTCAGCAGACTATTGTCAGGCTCGGGAAACTCAAAAGACCCCATACCCGATTTGCCGTGCGCTTCCGTAGCAAAACGGTTGTCTCTCATAAGCGGAGCAGCCGCACCGCGAGCAACAGGGATCCTCCTACCTAGGAAAGTCAGCAGCTTGAGAGCGTTATTGGTTGTATGTCCGATGCCCACATTGCCGGATACCGAGGCAATCAGCTTGATGTCAAAAGCAGGCTCATCTACCAGCAAGGTAATTGCCGCGGCATCATCAATACCAGGATCTGTATCGATGATCAGAGGTTTAGCCATCAGTTCACTCCTTTTCTTTGATGTCTAATGGAAAACTGGTCATAGGGAATCGGCTCACATGCCGCACGAGCGCAGATTCCCTCATCTCTTACTCCGCCTTAGAAGCGGTGGCATCACCGCCTGACCTTGAGGAATCGGCAGCCACGCCATGGCCCAAAGCCATTTGGAAAATCGCCCTGCAGTCGTCGCGGTTCAACCTGACTACGGAACCTATTGCTTGGTCAGGTCCGTAGAAGTCGATATTGTCCAGCATCTGCTCGATGCCGTCTTCAGGAATCGAATAATCAGCAAAGGAAATCGGCATGCTCATCGAGGTGAAGAAGTTCTCGGTTGCTGTCACGCCGCGCAAGGCCAGATCTGTAACATCCATGGTCTCATCGTGAAGGCCGAATACTTCTTGGGCATACCGAGCGAAGCGCCGAGGAGACTTGTTGATACAGTACCTCATCCATGACCCCATGATGATGGAGAGAGTGGCACCATGAGGGGTGTCATAAAGGGCGCTCAGTTCGTTGGCTATGGTATGGGTTGACCAATCCTGCTCACGACCGACCCCCAGGGTGTTGTTCTGCGCTATTGTCGAGGCCCACATTATCTGCGCACGGTATTCATAGTTTTTCCCGTCTGCTACTGACTTAGGGCCAATGGCGACCAAGGTACGAAGAGCGCCTTCAGACATACGATCTATGAGCCCGAAAGTGTCATCCTTGGTGAAGTAGCGCTCACAGATATGCGAAAACATATCCACAACCCCGCAAGCTGTAGGGAAAGCTGGAAGAGACTCGGAGAGCATCGGATCCATAAAAGCCAAAGCCGGGCGGACAACGGGATTGCTCACCAGCAACTTGCGATGCTCGTCCTCGTTGTTTATTACTGCTACCTGACTCGACTCGCTGCCGGCTGCAGGGCAAGTCAGAACAGCACCTACCGGAACCGTCCCCTGAGGCTCAGCAATGCCAGTGAAGTAGTCCCAGACATCGCGGTCACTCGCCAGTCCCAGACCAATAGCCTTGGCGGAATCGATGCTGCTGCCGCCGCCGATGCCCAAAACGCCTTCCACCCCCTCGCGGCGGGCAAGTTCAATGCCCTCTCGCACCTTCTGCAACCGGGGATTAGGCTGCACGCCTCCTAGCTCGACATATTTGACACCAGCCTGGTCGCAGCTCTTCCTGATCGCATCCAGGAGACCCGTCGTTTGCAGGTAGCTGCCGTCATCATGATGGATGAGGATCTTATGCACCCCGAGTTTTGCAAACTCCCGACCTACTTGTTCCTCAGCACCTCGTCCAAAAATGAATCTGGTGTTAATGCAGATAGTGAAATCTTGAAACATGTCATACTTCTTTCTTCAGAATCGAAGCCAAATCAACTACCTCGTGAGCCACATAAGTCGGATTCGCCTCGAGAAGATGCTCGGTGTCACCGTCGCCATAGGTCACACCTACTGACCTGACTGCATGAGTTGCAGCAGCCCTGATATCTGCCTGGCTATCACCGATCAATAGGCAGTCCTGCGCAGATAGGTGCCATCGATCCAAAATATACGAGACCATGGCTTCCTTGGTCATCTCTCGGCCTGAAGCCACTTCAGGGGTAATCCACCCTTGGAACTTGTCCTCCCAGCCCTTGGTGGTCAGCAATCGTTCAAGAGCTGGTTTCGGCTTCATGGTGACGATTACGTTTCCTATGCCTTTGCATCTCAATTCTTCAAGAATGATTGCTATACCCGGATACAGCCGAGTAGAGGGGAAATCATTTATGGTCCGGTAGTGGGTATTCACGTTCTTTTCGAAAGCTTCCAGCCTGTTCGGGCTTGGGCGGGGATTCACATGGTTGAAAATGGTCCTCATAGGGGCGCTCAGATTGCTGTTGTCCTGCATGAACGCAGCTGGGAATTCGCCACCTTCGAGACTTGCAGCATACACAAGCGAGCGCCATACATCGCTGCTACTGTCTGCAAGAGTCCCATCAAAGTCCCACAGCACCATGTGAATACCCACCAAAAAACTCCTAATTCCTGTCGTTTAGTTTTCAGTCATACTGACGAAGCGTCTTGTACAGCAGATCCACAAAGCCCGGGAAATCCAATTCAAGCGCTGCCTCAGCATTGGGTTGCTCCCCGCGGAAATCCATCTGCGGCGTACGCTCGATATCGACGGCCGGATCGATACCACGCAGGTGCCGGTAATCGCATACCGTCATTCCCCTGGTCAATTCGCCCTTAAGCTCGATATCAATATGCATGGAAGCCGACTTGATGAGATCAGGATTGATGATCCAAGCTGCTGCGCAAGCGTCGTGGATGGTGGCTCCTGTCAATTGCGTTTCGTCTTCGCAGGTTTTCAGGAAGTATTCGGTCAAATCAGCAGCGAAATTGGCAGCCTTGGTGCCAATATTCCGGAAATCTGCGATATGCTTCTCGGTCAGACAGCACTGCCGCGTCAGATTGATCCCTGTCATCTTGACATGAATGCCAGAATTAAAGACACGATAAGCGGCCTCGGGGTCAACATAAATATTGAATTCAGCAGTGGGAGTCCAATTACCGAAAGTCACCGATCCACCCATGATGCAAATCTCACGGACGCGGTCGACCATGCGCGGCTCGCGATTAAGGGCAGCAGCGATATTGGTCAACGGTCCCGTGGCAATAAGGGTTACATCATCAGTGCTCATGACCGTATCAACGATGAAGTCGACTGCATGTTTGTCTTGCGGCGAATGGGTAGGCTCGGGCAGAACGGGACCATCCAGTCCGGTTTCCCCATGGAACTGAGGAGCTGTGACCAGAGGCATGACCGTTGGCCTGCTATGGCCAGGGTAAACGCCGATATTGTCAGCCTGGCCGATGACTTCCAAAACCTTGATGGCATTCCGCGTGACGTTTTCCAGTGTGCAGTTGCCGCCAATCGTCGTAATGCCCAGCACATCCAGGTTCTGGACCGCCAGCATCATCGCGAAAGCATCATCATGTCCAGGATCACAGTCCAGGATTACTTTTTTCTTCATTATTCCTCCTTGAGTAATTCGTGATTGTTGAAAAAATCGTCAAGCTGTTGGATGTCAGGACAATGCCGAGCGCCCTTGTGGCTGACCTCATAGCCCGATACAGCGTTTCCCTGTCTCAGCGCCCCCGTGAGTTCTTCGCCGGACAGGATGGCACTGATGAAACCTGCATTGTAGGTATCTCCAGCGCCGACGGTGTCTGCTACTTCGACCTTGAAAGCAGGAACGTTGATCTCCGCGTTCCCCTGGGCAAATCCGACGGAACCCCGACTGCCATCACGCGCGACCACCACACGGCCATTGCTGGCTAGATTCCTGGCGTTCTCCCTCCAGTTATCTTGACCCAGATAAGCAAATTCTTCAGGACCTGAACCAAGCAAATAATCCACCTGAGGCAAGATCTCATTCAAAGCACCAGCAAAGTCGGAATCCAGCTCTCCGTTATCTACGCGAAGATTCAGATCCAGTGAAGTACGGATTCCACGCTCACGAGCCCAGGCGAACAAGCGGATGATACTGTCTCGAGAACTACCCGCATAGGTCAAGCACATGCCTGAACTGTGTATCCAGGAGACCTCGGCGAGCTTCTTCATAGGAAGCCTGTCCCAATCCAGTTCTTTGAAGGATTGATGATCTCTCGGCCAGCCCCAGAGATACCGTTCACCAGTTTCATCGATGAAAGCGAAAACACCGACAGTATTGACCTTTCGATCAACTACCAATCCGTCAACATCCACCCCGGCCTCTATCAAATCTTTCTTGGTAAAGCGGCCATAAGAATCATCGCCCACAGTCCCAGCAAAGAGCACATCGCGGCCCAGTCTCGAAAGCGCTACTGCAGTATTGGCACAAGTACCCCCTCCTACGACTTCTGGAGTCGGGTATTCGACCTTGGTCCTCTCTGGATTTAAAAAGCGTGGATATGGAACGATGATGTCCACATTGGCATCGCCGACAACCGCTACTTCAGGCATCGCGCGCCGCCTGGACGAAGGCTAAGACTTTCTGGGGATCTTTACAGTGAAGGCCATCACCCCGCTCATCGGAATAGTTGGTGAAGCTGAACGAATCCACTCCATAGGGGTCTGTCTGCGCTATTGCCTCAGCCACATTCTGTTCATCAAGTCCGCCGGCAATGATGCAGGGGACCTCGGTTGCCTCGATGATGGCCTTGTCGATGCTGCGATCATGAGTCAGACCGGTCGCACCGATGTCTCCGGCCTCAGGCGCCTTGGTGTCGATGAGGAAGAAATCCGAAACCGGCTCGTATTCCTTGACATATTCCAGCACCCTTTGCTCATCCAGCGGAACGCCGGCCAATACTGGGATGGCCTGCATGATTCGCAAAGACGGGAACCTCTTGCGGAGAACACGTATCTGTTCGGGTTCGATAGCATCGATGTCACCGGAAAGATGAAGGACATCAGGCAGGGCTTCGTTAAGGTTGTCGCTGATTTCGTCAATATCTTCAGCAACGGTAAGACCGACCTTGACGGCATCGTTACCTATGGCATCAAATATCGCCTTGGCCTGTTCGCAATCGAGCTGGCCTGGAGTACGTTTGATGCTTCCATAGGAGACGCCAAGATGGTCACCCCCTGCGTCGATGACCATTCGTGCATCCTCAACGCTTCTGATGCCGTAGATTTGGACGATGACCTTAGCCACGTTCTTTTCCTTTCTGTCCTGCTTGTCGAATGACTTCGGTGAATGCTTCAACAGTGAAAACTGGTTTGGCCATGCCTACTTCCTGCGCCACCCGCGTGATTGGAGGGGGCGCCACATAGGCCTTCTGCAGAATCTCTTGGCGCGCAAAGACCTCTTCCCTGCTTCCTGCCAAAAGAACCTGTCCTTTTCGCATAAGGACCACACGAGGAAAGTTCCGGGTGACAAACTTCATATCATGCGAAATCGCGATACATAGCTTGCCCTGATCTTTCAGCCTTGAAATAATGGCTGCCAGGCGGTCATTCCCGATCTTGTCCTGTCCGCAAGTCGGCTCATCAAATACCAAGGCTCCGGTATTCATCATGAGTACAGAACCGATAGCGCAGAATTTCTTCTCGGTGGGACTTAAATCGAAGGGATGGCTATCGAGTTTCTTCTCCAGCCCGACCAATTCCGCGATCCTGGTTGTTCTGTGCTCTATCTCCTCATCGCTCACACCGAGTTGGTGGGGTCCAAATTCAAATTCCTTGCGCACACTATCCAGAAACAGCTGGTCATCCGGATTCTGAAAGATATACCCTACTTTCCGGGCCCATTGAGCTGTCTGCGCAGTCGCGACATCGACCCCATCGATCAATATTCGACCAGAAGTGGGTCTGAGTATTCCATTCAGATGCTTGGCCAAGGTCGTCTTGCCGGCACCGTTTTGACCAATCAAGGCCACAGGCTGGCTGCCCTCAAAGGTCAGGTTGACATCCTGCAGGGCGCAATAGCCATTCGGATAGGCATGCCTCAGGTGTTCGACAACAATTTTCATAGCAAACCCCTGACTGTCTGCACAGCATGACTCTCATCAATGGGCAACTCGTCAAGATCAAAACCAGCAGACTGCAGGCCTCTGCCCAACTTGACATAGTCAGGCACATCAATGCCCCAATCCGGCGTACGGGGGTTGGTGAATACTTCCCGTGGTGTTCCCAAGGCGGCAACCTTGCCCTTCCGCATCACCATGACCTGGTCGGCATACTGCGCGACGCGTTCCATGTCATGATCAACCATGACGACAGTCACGCCACTGGAATTCAGATCTTTGACGATATTGAATATCTCTTCGCTTCCCAAGGGATCCAACTGAGCAGTGCATTCGTCAAGCACCAGGATGCTGGGCTCCATGATGAAAGCAGAGCCAAACGCCACTCGTTGGACCTGCCCGCCCGACAAGTCCAGGGGGTTTTTGTCGAGCAGCTCTTCCACATGCATCAGGCGCGCCACCTGAAGCACTTTTTCATGCATGACCTCCCGCGGCACTCCATAGTTGCCTAGGCCGAATGCAAGCTCCTCAGCCACTGTGCCGGCTGTATAAGAGAGCTGATTGAAGGGGTTCTGGAAAACCAATCCAATGGTCTTCGACAATTCAGCTATAGTCGTCTTGGCCACATCGACACCCTCAATTTGGACCAGCCCTTTAGACCTACCCACGAAATAGTGCGGGATCAATCCGACCAGTGCATTACAGAGGGTAGATTTTCCAGCTCCATTGGCACCGATGATGCAGAAAAAGCTGCCTTTGTCAACTGCAAAACTGATGCGCTTCAACGTACTCGACGAGGCATTTCGATAGCGGAATGAGAAATCCTTTACCTCAATTGCTTTTCTCATGCCCGGCCTCCCCACTGAATGCCAAGAGGAACGATCCCCATGCCTGACATGATGGAACCTGCCAGTACCAGCAAAAAAAGAAGCGTGGCACATGCAGTGAACAGGGTGTCTGTCCGCCTCCACTGGACCTTGATATAGCTGGTCTGGCGAATGCCCTTGATGCCAAACCCCCTGGTTTCCAATGTCATGCCTCTCTCTTGAGAGTCAGTCAGTGAAGAAAGAACCACCGGGCCCAGCAACGGTATGAAAGCTCTCGCCCTGGAAATGATGTTCCCGCTTGTTTCCAACCCACGAGAGTGCTGGGACTGCTCGATAACCGTTATTCGGCGCTGCATCTGAGGGACAACATTCAAGCTCGCCAGTATCAGGTAACCAACTTTGGATGGAACGCCGACTTGGCTTAATGCAGCTACCAAACGACCCATGTACGTGGTTTTGGTCGTCAGATAGAAAGACCCGAGGAAAACCATAAGGGTGACCACTATCTTGGCTGCGTAAAGACTGCCTTCCAACCCCATCCTTGCAAAATCCAAATCAAGTATGGTCTTGGTGTTCTTGGGACTGTAGCAACCTTGGATGAAGAGCAGCATGATCGTCACCGGTATGCCGAAACCAAGCATGATCTTGGCGAATGGTTTGAACTCATGCGCTGTTGCTGCCGCCAAGAAAAGCACGAGGATGAAAAGCAACCCAAGGGTAAAGTCCGGCCATGCTATCGTGGACAAACCAAGCGAACAAATCCCTACGATTTTCGCGATGGGATGCATTCGCGCTAAGGGCGAGTCAGGTATAGCGGCAGAAGCAGACCCGGACATCAGCGCTCTCCCTGATTGCTCGAGCCAGTGCTTGTCGCATCATGGCCATCGACGGATTCTGAGGCAGTGTCCTCAGCATGATCAGTCGCCGTCTCGGAAAGCTTCACGGACATTTCAGACGAATCTTCATCCGAGTCATCATCCTCATCGATGTCATCCAACTCGTCATCGTCAGTATCATCAAGAGCGTATTGGCTCAAGAACCGCTTGGGTATTCGACGCACTATGACATAAGCGATGAATACGGTGATTCCCTTATCGACCAAGTTCTCCAGCATTGAAGAGGAGACGACGGAAATAACGATATTCTTCATAGCGACCACCAAAGCCGCCGTCAGTACGGAAGTGCCATTGACGCCGGTTGCACCGCCGTATACAAAAACCGTCACTAACGAAGCGGTTATGGTATTGACCAAGGCGCAGGCCAACCAGACAAGTATGACGCCCCAGATCTTCTTGAAAAGTCCAGCCTTGACCATGTAGCCAACCACCAGGCCGCACAGGACACTGGATAGCGCATAAGGCAGGTAGACAGGATTGGCGACCAGAGACAGAAAGACGTTGGTCAGCAATCCACATAGAGCAGCCACCCAAGGACCGGACAAGCAGGCTATGACCGTAGTGCCGATCATGTCCAGAAAGAGCGGAAGTTTCAGTGTTGAGCTCAATGTGCCGCCGATAAGATTGATCCCCACCGCGATAGGAATCAGAACCAATGATTTCGTGGAAAACTGTGCAGCGATTCCCCTCAAAAACGATTTTGACTTCATCATCTGCGCCACCTTTGGTCCTTGACTACTTGTCTTTCCAGGTAATCAATGTCTCAAGTCATCTAACTTGCGTATCTTGGGAAATGATTTTCCTAAAATGTTTTCTCAGTCAGAGAGACTATCAGCCGTCAAAACGTGTGTCAAATTCGGAAGGCCCAATCCAGAAGCGACGACATGCTGACAGGTAAACCTTCCACGCAAACTACCGACCGGCTCGGCAAGACAGCGATAATAAAACTGGTGCGAGTGTCCGAGTAAACTGAGAGTCCATCCAGATGCGGCAGCATTTGCTGATAACGACCACGCAAGGCGCAGGAGTACAAGATTAGGCAAGGAGATCCATGAATATTAAGGACATTGCCAAACTTGCAGGCGTCTCCACTTCAACGGTTTCAAAAATTGTCAATCATAAAGACTCGAGTATCACAGAAGCGACACGGAATAAAGTACTTGATTTAGTAAAAAAATATCACTATACCCCCTACGCGTCGTCTAAGCCCAATACGACCAGCTGGCGCATCGGCGTGCTGCTGAGTTCCTCCATCTCCCTTGACTCAACTCTGGATGGCATCATTCAGCAAGCGCAGGCAAGCGGCTATGGAACACTGGTATTCAACAGCTACTCGAGCCACGAGCAGGAAGAACAGAATATTCAGGCTGCGATCGAGCACCGTGTGGACGGGATAATCTGGGAGCCGATTGATAAAAGCAGCCTAAAACTCAATAAAACCATCACAGCGAAAAAAATTCCCGAGCTCATCATTGGCCCTCTAGGCGACGATCGATCTGCACTGCTTCCATATGAAGAAGCGGCATATAACCTGACGCAGGAACTCATGGATCGAAACCATAGCAACATCGCCTGTCTTCTATCTCCTGGCAGACGGACTCAAAGCTTCCTGAGAGGATACCGTCGCTGCCTTTTCGAGAACAACATTGCCTTCCACAACGATATGGTGTTCTACGATATTGACGATAACCTGACCACAGTCATGGAAAACCGCCACGTCACAGGTGTCGTCGCGTCACACTACCGGCATGCCGTGGAGCTGCAACAGTATGCGCAATCCCTTCATTACCGCCTTCCTCAGGATTTTTCACTGGTCACCCTCAGAAACGATTCCGATGAACCCCTGCATTATCCGGGCATACCAGAAATATCCTCCTACAACATGAGGAACGCGGACTTTGGAACTCATCTGTGCTCCAGACTGATCAACACAATCGAACACAATAAAGCCGAACAGACAGAATTCAAACACCTTTTCATCCTGGACAATGAACACACCATAAGCCAGCCGCCTAACATGCGGCATAAGAAGATTGTCGTGATCGGCAGCATCAACGTTGACACATATCTTGCTACGCCGACACTGCCTAAGCCTGGAATGACTGTCACGACACGCAACTTCGCCTCAACGCCTGGCGGCAAAGCCACCAACCAAGCCGTAGGTGTAGCAAAGCTAGGACATCATGTCTCTTTGATCGGCAACGTAGGCAATGACATCTCGGCCGACTTCATCTACCAGGCCATGAATAGATTTCATGTTGACACCACAGGTGTAATGCGAATCAAAAGAACCGATACCGGCAAAGCCTATATCTTTGTCGACAACAACGGCGAATCGATGATTTCCCTGGTATCGGGAGCCAATAGCACTTTAGCGCCTGACGATATTGATGGAAGAGAGCATATCTTCAGCAACACAGCCTACTGCTTAATACAAACTGAAATCCCGCTCGAGGCAGTTAAAGAAGCCTGCATGATGGCGAAAAAACATCACGCCATCACGATTCTAAAACCCTCATCATGCTCACATCTTCCCGATAATATTCTTAATTTAATCGATATTCTTGTTCCCAATCAAAATGAAATCGAGACACTGTTTCCGCAACCAGGTTCTATCGTCGAGAAGGCACAATACTCCATATCAAAAGGCGTGGGAACTGTGATAGTCACGCTGGCCGATCAAGGCTGCGTTCTAGTTACCGAGAACAACCATAAGCACTTCCCAGCAGAGCAAACCCGAGTCATCGATGATACGGGCGCAGGCGATGCGTTCATCAGTTGTCTTGCAGCCTGCCTCTTGGAGAACCGCACTCTGGAAGAAGCCGTGCGCATAGCCAACCTTGCTGCAGGTTTCAGCGTTGCTCACGAAGGTGCCATTCCTTCTCTGATCAGCAGGAGACAGCTAAAGTCCCTATTGGCTTAACAGCGCTACTGCCAAATATTGTTGCGGGCTCCCGACCTTATCGGTTAACGGTTGTGAATGCAGCTTGCTCTGGTCAACAACGCATGCCACGTGACCACGCTGTTATCCTAACCGATTCGACGTCAGAGGCGTTGAAATAAATTCAAGACCAATATCCGACTCTCAATCAAGAGGTCGTATTCAACGGCTTAATGTAGCATATCAAAAAACAACTTTCCTTACCGGCATGAATACCGACTGCGACATCTCGGCGAATCTTAAAAAAAAACGCTACCTATGCTTTTATACTGAGCTTGATCCAAGGGATTCCTTCACCAGCCTTATACTCGGTGACGATAGAAAATCAAGGCAGAAACAGATCGGATGCAATCGCCCACAAGGCAGTCAACTGGATCTAATGGTAATGCGCCTGCCGATATGCGCGCGGAGTGGTACCTGTTTCCATCTTGAAGCGACGATTGAAGTTAGCCGCGTTCCTGAATCCGCTCATGACCCTAACCTGTGCAATAGGCAGATCTGTGGTGACCAAAAGGAGCGAAGCACGAGCTGTTCTCAAACGACAGACCATTTCTGAAAAATTAATCCCTGCGGCCCTTTTAAAAAACCGTGAAAACGACGACGGGTCCATAGCCACCTGGGCTGCCACATCCTCCAGGGTGATACAGTCTCCGATATGGGCCTTTATATAAGCAAGGGCCTGGTTGACTCGTTCCGCCATTCCCGGCGACGCCTCAGGCTGGTAGCCCGGTGTGACTACCGTTGTCCACTCCCCTCGTGGAGCCTGTACAAAGATGCGGAAGATTTCAAGAAGGTCGATGAGCCGATCCAAGTCGTGGTGCGCACCCATGGCGGTCAAGATAGAAGCCACTCTACCGGCGGATTGACCACGAAGCACAATGGCTTGGTCACCCCGCCTCAGCAGAGTCAGTATTTGCATGGCCTCGGGAAAAATCTGCGCCAGGGCCTGGATCCGGTTAGGAAGCACCTGACAAGCCACATCACGATTTGGTATGCTCGTTTTCTCATTCGGCCCAATCTCGGAAATCCAATTGTGGGGAACATTACTGCCTAAGAGGGATACTTGGCCTGGAGCAAAAGGAACCATTCCGTCACCTGCCATCATGGTCCCCATGCTCTCGCGAATCAGGTGGATTTCTATCTCAGGGTGATAATGCCACCTGGCCAAGGTTGATGGATACCCGTGTTCGAGCCATCGGATAGACTCGTTTCCCTTGGGCACAACGACCTCCAAGGATCCTTGGTCGATGATGTTATGACTCATGTACCTACCCAACTTCAACGCGTACAGGAAAGCGGCCTTTCAATAGCCTCTGCTCGGACGCAGCAAAGGCTATCCTGCTCATTCTAGGGCAAAGAATCAAAATAGTATCAGAAGTGGTTATCAGAGCACCTCTTCTCACACCTAGTCGACCTTAAGATGAAATCACACAGATGCTGCATTGACATCAAGACTTTCACTCTGGCAAAGGAGCATGATTATGAAAGCTGTCGTCCTTGAAAAGAAAGGCGTCATCAACGTTCGAGAAGTACCGGATCCTTCGGCCCCAGGTTCTGGCGAGCTCCTGATTTCGCCCCATACCGTGGGCATTTGCGGATCTGACGTGCACTATTACCTGAACGGACGCGTCGGAAAATACGTGGTTGAAAAGCCCATGATTCTTGGGCATGAGGCCTCTGGCACGGTTCTAGAGGTAGGGCCAGGAGTCAAGGGGTTCCAGGTTGGCGATAGAGTAGCCATGGAACCGGGCATTCCTGATATGTACTCCAGGGCCGCAAAACTCGGTTTGTATAATATTGACCCTTCTGTCCGCTTCTTCGCCACTCCGCCTGTAGATGGGTGTCTGAGCGAGAAAATTGTGCATCCGGCTGCCTTCACCTACAAATTACCAGACAACCTAACCTACGAAGACGGAGCCCTGATGGAACCACTGTCAGTGGGAATGTGGGCTGCCACTAAGGCTGGCATCAAACCCGGTGACATTGGGGCCGTAGCGGGTGCTGGAACAATCGGCCTCCTGACAGCAGCATCAGCCATAGCAGGCGGATGCGCTAAAGTACTGATCTCCGATGTTTCACAGGATAAGCTCGAGCTGGCAGCCAGCATCCCAGGAGTCGTTCCTGTTAACTTGAAAGAGGAATCCTTCCTCGACAGAGTCATGGAGGAAACGGATGGCTGGGGTGCAGACCGGGTTTTCGAAGCCTCAGGAAACCTTAAGTCCTACGATGATCTTTGGAGACTGGGAGCTCCTGGCAACACCACTGTTATCATTGGCATTCCTGCCGACGGAAAGATACCCATGGATGTCACGGAAGTCCAAGCACGCGAGACTAGAATCGAAAACGTATTCCGCTACGCCAACGTCTATCAGAAAGCAATAGACATGGTGGCCGCCGGCAAGATCGAGCTTAAACCATTCGTTTCCCGGACCTATCCTATGGAGCAGGCCAAGGAGGCTTTCGACAGATTTGCCGAGGGTCACCCCGAAGACGTCAAAATCCAGATCGAGGTACCTCAGAATCATTAAAGAGCGGCAGCAAAACCCTGCACAATTCACCAGAGGACCTTCTGCCTAAGCCGTCATCTCGAGACGATCCATATTCCTCTATGCAAGCCAAACAGCAATCTATAACCATCAACCTATTCTTGAACTGGAACGTGCCCAGCATTGCACACAGATTTTCAAAGGAGCAATCCATGCAGCCCATGTCTTCATTCACTACAGACCTCCAGCACTCGGGTATGATCGCCAAGAATCTGGACGAAACAATTGATTTCTACACCAACAAGCTCGGTTTCGAAATAGCAGGAATATTCCCCAATAAAGAGAACCGCTGTGCCTTCCTTCGGTACGGGCATCTGACCATCGAAACATGGGAAGGCGACGAGGCGCCAATGACTACGGGAGCTATCAACCACTGGGCCTTGGACACCCCAGACATCAACGCCGCCTACCAGAATGCGAAAGATTTAGGGCTGGAGATCAAGGAAGACAGTATTCAATCCATTCCTACCTTCTGGGATAAGGGGATTCGGTACTTCAACATCTATGGACCCAACAGGGAGACCATTGAATTCTGCCAAATCTGCTGATCCGACCTATGGACCTATGCCCGCTCAGGCTAGCTGAAAGTGTGAGAAATAATACAAAATTATCAGCACCTATGTCTGGAGTCAACAGTCTATTTTGGCCAAAAAACGCCATTCCTGCCGAAAACCACCAGATTCATGAGAACAGCGCTGTATTAAGATTGAAGTGTGTATCCGACGGTGGATACCAATGACGAAAGAAGTTTCGCATGACAAATATAACGCAAGTTACCGTCGCTGGTGGTGGCGTGCTAGGAAGCCAGATTGCCTATCAGACGGCCTTTAAGGGGAAGAAAGTCACTGTATACGACATTAACGATGATGCAGTGGCAGCAGCAGAGAAACGTGTCAACGCTCTGCGGGATTCCTATAAGCGGGATATCCAGGCAACCGACGAACAATTCGATGCTGGTCTGAAGAACTTGACTTTCACCTCAGATCTCAACGCTGCCGTCGCCAATGCGGACCTGGTTATTGAAGCAATTCCTGAGAAGCCGTCGATCAAGCACGACTTCTATACCAGCCTGGCCAAGGTTGCTCCCGACAAGACAATCTTCGCCAGCAACTCCTCCACCTATGTGCCCAGCACCTTCGCAGGAGACACTGGTCGCCCTGAGAAATTCCTCAACCTCCACTTCGCCAACCAGATTTGGTTGATGAACACTGCGGAAATCATGGGCAGCAGCCAGACCGATCCCGCAGTATACGAGGAAATCGTAGAGTTTGCTAAAGAAATCGGCATGGTGCCTATTGAGCTGCACAAGGAACAACCAGGCTACGTGCTTAATTCACTCCTGATGCCTTTCATGGGTGCAGGCGGCATGCTTTGGGCCCACGACATAGCCGACCCAGAAACCATTGACAAGACCTGGATGATCGCCATGGGATCCCCCAAGGGACCCTTTGCCATCTTCGATATGGTCGGACTGCGCACTGCTTACAACATCATCAGCCAGCGCCAGGGCGACAACCCCCAAGCAAAGCCCTTGCTTGAGAAGCTCAAGGCCATGATCGACGAAGGTAAGCTGGGGCAAGAATCCGGACAAGGCTTCTACCACTATCCGAATCCCGAATTCCAGGATCCCAACTTCCTGAAGGCGTGATTCAACTGACTGATTGCCCAGATGCAACACAATCTGGCCCGATACAATAGGGCCAGATTAGATAGTTCTCATATATCTCATCTGTTGGGCTAAAACTCAGTAAGAATTCATCAAGGCCCGGCGGCTCCCGTTGAGTGGATCCGCCGGGCCACACTATTAGGCAAAACCACAATCTCGATCATGAGAGATGGCTCTTATTCTTACTACTGATTTTCTAAAATGTGTGCTCTGATCACCATTGATAGCAAGAGTCGCATGGTTCTTCCTTTAATTCATTTAATAACGCTGATGACTATTCAACGCCAAGGTAGGCGCTCAGATCAGCCTTGGCCAATCGAACAATCATGATAAACCACTATAGGGCGTTATCCTGGCACAGGCATGTCAGTCTACCCTCAAACTAACAGCAAATAACCTAAGTGTTATAATGGCTGTTTATGACATTTTTCAAAAGACACTTGATAGGAGACCACTGAGGCACACAAAGACACTCGATCCGCATAACGGCCCAGAGCCCGAGAAGGAATAATGGCACAAATCGACACAAGTTCAACTGACGGATACAGTACCGACGAGAAGCAGAAGCAAAAGCAGGACAAAAAGGCTAAAGCCATCGCTAAGCGCAAGGCCAAGAAGCGCAACCAGCGGCCGCACCGGGGCTGGAGCGAACGCCTGCATCTGACCGACATCAACGTGGTGGACAGATCCACCCTCAAGCGGGCCATCGCCGGCACCGTGGTCGGCAACTTCATGGAATGGTACGACGTGGGGGTCTACGGCTACCTGGCAGTGACGATCGGCCGTGTCTTCCTGTCCGACGCATCTGATGCCGTACAGCGACTCTTCTCCCTGGGCGTTTTCGCCGTCACCTTCATCGCACGGCCCTTGGGCGGCGTGGTCCTGGGCCAGCTGGGCGACAAGATCGGCCGCCAGCGCATTCTGGCCTTCACCCTGCTGAGCATGTCCGCGGCCACTCTGCTGATCGGCCTTCTGCCCAGCTATGCGGTCGTCGGTCCCCTGGCGCCCATTCTGCTCATCCTGCTCAAGCTGATCCAGGGCTTCTCCACAGGCGGCGAGTACGCGGGCGCCTCGACCATGGTCACCGAATACTCGCCGGACCGGCACCGCGGCTTCTTCGCCTCCCTGCTGGATGTGGGATCCTACCTGGGCTACGCCTTCGGAGCAGCCTTGGTCTCCCTGCTGGAGTTCTCCATCTCCCCGCAGGCCATGCTGGCCTGGGGCTGGCGCATCCCCTTCATCATTGCCCTGCCGCTGGCTGCCATCGCGGTCTACTTCCGAGCCAAGGTCCAGGACACCCCCGCCTTCCGTCAGGCCCAGGATGCCAGCGACGAGAAGACCAAGAGCCAGCACAAGAGCCTCTTGGATCTGATCCGGGGCTACTGGCGGGAGCTGCTCATGGCCTTCATCCTAGTGGCCGCAGCCAACACCCTGAGCTACACGCTGACCGCCTACATGCCCACCTACCTGTCGGGCACCCTGCACTACAACACGGCCCAGGCCAATCTGCTCTCCCTGCCGGTCCTGCTCATGGTGGCCTTCTGCATCCCCATCACCGGAGCCCTCTCCGACCGCTTTGGCCGCAAGAAGGTGCTGTTCATGGGGGCATTCACTGGACTCTGCCTGTCCCTGCCGGCCTTCCGACTGTTGGAGCATGAGACCACGGGCGCCGTCTTCGGCGGACTGGTTCTGCTGGCCATCCCGGTCATCTTCTTCGTGGCCAACCTGGCCTCCACCCTGCCGGCCCTCTTCCCCACTGCCTCCCGTTACGGCGGCATGGGACTGTCATACAACCTGGCCGTAGCGGTCTTCGGCGGGACCGCACCCGTCATCATGGAGGGGCTGGTGACCGCGACCGGCAAGTCCCTGGCGCCCGCCTACTGGATCATGTTCACCTCGACCTGCGGTCTGATCACCGTGCTCTTCCTGGCGGAGACCGCCCGGCGCCCCATGCCCGGCACCCTGCCCACCGTGCTCAACCGGCAGGAAGCACGTGACCTGGTGGCCACCCAGGACCGCAATCCCGACCTGGACGTGAAGACCATCATCAAGGATGCCGAGGAGAGCGGGGTCCGCAAGACGCCGAAAAAGCTGGCTGCCGAGACACGCAAACTTCTGGGCATCCCCCGCTCTGGAGACAAGAAAGCCCGTGAGGCAAAGCAACCGAAAGATGCTGAACCCTCAACGAAACCCGCGAAGTCATAGCACTCCGTGAATCTGACATGCTCCCTCAGCTGATGCGCCAAGGAAGGTGATCTCCTCCCAGTCAGCAAATCACCGCCAACATCCGGATCCGAGACCTTTGCCCCTTTCAGCCCATGACGACATCCCTCGGCATTCAAACGAAAAGAGTGGACGGAGTTCGTAGAAACTTCCGTCCATTCTTTCTGGCTTCAGGCCATCCGTGATTCAACTCCTACATAAGCCGCACATGATTCTTCCCTGGTGTTAGCTCCTCAAGAGGGCCGGGCACCGGGGCATCCCCACGAGCGATGCCAGTCAGGTCCCTATCTATGGCAATCGGGCTGCCATCCGGGGCCTCATACCGTTCTTCGGACATGCGCGGCGCTCCCAGCATGGCGGTGTCAACAATGCAGCAGCCCATGTGGAACATGGCCTCAGGCAATTCCCCATCCAGCCAAACAGATCCGTCACGGTCTGTTGCGACTTTGAATCTCGGATTATCCGAAACCTTGCAGGCATCGATGTCCTGAGAGCATGACTGTGCGCCATTGAGATAGACGTTGCGGTCAATATAGGCAGGCTGCTTCACTCGTTCGAAAAGCTCAAGGTCCCCCGGACCATGAGCATGAACCAGGTCCCGGTACTCGTCCATGCTGCCTGGGCACCCCTCATAGGTCTCTGTCCCCCTGGTAGTCACCCCAGGCAGATAAGCTTCTCCTCCCACAAATATGTTCTGATAGATCCGGTCGTCGCCTCCATAGACGCAGGCCGTGCCAGCGACAGTGGTCGAATGCGGCAAATGGTAGGGAGTGAACCGGTCGAGGACATCGCGGCGCTGGGCGGACCCGCAGAACAGGTTGTGCACAAAAGCGGTGCCCTGTGCCACATTGTCCAAGTTGTATGCCGAGGCGAACACATTGTTGTCGACCAGGCAGGGGCCGTGAGTGACTTCAATCATAAAATCACGGATATTGTCATTGAAAACATTCGAACTCACCCGCGTCCCCTGGGCCTCCCAATCCAGCCAGATTCCCAATGTGGAGTCATGGATGTGATTATGCCTGATAATCACATCGATTGCGGTATGCAGTTTGATGCCGGCTATCTCATGGCCGAAGAACTCATGTTTATTGCCAATATCATGGATGTCATTGTCCTCAATCACCGAACGGATGCAACCCAGATGCCCGACGACTCCATTCTGGCCACAGTCGTGGATATGGTTATTGCGCACGAGATGCGAACCGACGGTCTCCATATCCCACCCGGCATGGCGAGCGCGGAAAACCGTTTCCAATTGCGTCTGATACCCAGGCTTGTACCCCCACCGGGTGGATTCGCTGTCACCCGTGGACCAGTCCTTGCCCAGCGAAACTGCGCTGCACCTGGCGTCATGCAGATCATTTCCCTCAATGACCCATCCCTTTGACCAGTGGGTGCCGATCAGACCCTGCTGGTCACCCGTGGGGGGAGCCCATTGGCAGGCAGCCTGGGCCATCTCGAACCCGGTTACTGTTATGTAGTTGATGCCGGTACGCAATGGGTAGAAGCAGGTCGGGCGCACATTGATCTCCACCAGACTGGCGTTCGGATCATACCCTTGGAAATTCGCCCAAATGCAGGTTGTCCGATCCCCGACCTGTGCATACCACTGATAGACCGTATCCTCTGGATGAGCCACCGGCTCCTCCTCCTTGACCCAGTCGGGTCCGAAACCGGTCTTGCGCATCTGGGGATTGCGCACCGACTCCACGTCCGGAGCCTGGTACATCGACTTCCCATTGATATAGACCTCGCCGAGAGTCATATTCCATGTACTCGGCCGTTCCAGCCAATCACCTTTCAGAGGGGTTGCAAAGGGGTTGAAGCTTCCGAACAAGCTGTTGTCGATTTCGGCCGTCCACACTGAATTCCCACGATCCTGCCAGCAGTTGACGCGCTCTGAACCCTTGATCACCGGATGCTCGCCGGGAGCGGCAGTATAGGTGATCCGGTCATACCGGTCCTTGCCGCCGTTGATTGGATTCACGCTCTCCCTGTATGTGCCAGCATGCACCATGACCACATCGCCGGCCAAGGCCACATCGGCTGCCTGCTGAATGCTGCGAAAAGGCCTTTCCACGCTGCCATCGCCGCAGTCATCAGAGCCTTCCTTCACGTGCAGAACCCGGCTTCCAGTGTCTGGTCTCATTATTTCCTCCTTGAAGAGACGGGAATTAAATCAATGAACTAATTTGCACTTAGTAATTACTAAGTATATAGTAATCATCGACTCCCGACGACGGAAGCCCTCGGGATTCAGATAAAACGAAGAGAAGATAGGACTCAAAGAGGAGACTGACATGAAACAATCGGGCAAACTCATTGCAGCCATAGCATCCACGGCCATGCTACTAGGAGCCTCCGCCTGCGGTTCCCAGCCTGGAAACTCGTCAGGCAGCAAAGCGGAAGGCGCCAATTTGACAACCTGGGCCATAACGGATGCACCCTGGCACCCCATGAAGGACGCCTTCAAGGAATGGAACAAGGACCACAAGGATGCCCAGATCAGTGAGGAAAGCTTCGCCAATGACGCATACAAGGAGAAAATCCGCACTGCAGTCGGTTCAGGCAACGCCCCTACTTTCTTCCCCAGTTGGGGAGGGTCGCCGCTAACCGACTACGCCAAGAGCAAGGCAATCACCGACCTGACCCCAGAGCTCAAGACCGATATTCAGAGCAAGGTGCTTGACTCGGTTTCGGCGGAGGCCTTCAGAGACGGCAAGCTCTATGCCGTACCCACCGGACCGGTTCAGCCTGTTCTGATTTTCTACAACAAGAAAGTGCTCAAGGAGGCGGGCATCGACTCGGCCCCACAGACCTGGGACGAACTGGTCGCCGATGTTTCAGCACTGAAAGCCGCCGGCAAGACCCCCATCTCCCTGGCGGGTGGCAGCAAGTGGCCATACTTAATGTGGGCCGCATACCTTGTTGACCGCATCGGAGGCCCTGAAGTCTTCAACAATGTGCTCAAGGGCAAGAAAGACGCCTGGAGCGATCCTGCGGTGACCAAGGCCATGGGGATGATTCAGGAGCTGGTCAAGGCAGGCGCCTTCGGCGATTCCTACCAGTCCCTGACCGCCGATGACAGGAAAGACACTGCACTCATTACCACTGGGCAGGCGGGCTTTGAACTCATGGGGTCCTGGGTGTATACGGACCTGATCAGCATCAGCAAGGACTTCACCGCCAAGGATCTGGGCTATGTTCCTTTCCCGACCGTCAAGGACGGCAGGGGCGACCCCAATGACCTGACAGGAAATCTGTCAAACTACTGGCAGCTTTCGTCAAAGGCTAGCAAGGAGCAGAAGAAGACCTTCGTAGACTTCGTCAAGGCCAAGAACTATTCCGACACCATGGTCGATGCCATGCTCAAGCAGGGGCAAATCCCCCCAGTGAAGAACATTGATTCCAAGGTCAAAGCCACGGACGATGGTTCAGGCTACTACCTCTGGCTGTACCAGGCCGCAAAAAAGGCGCCAAACTATCAGCTCTCCTGGGATGTTGCGCTTCCCTCTGAACAGAGCCAGGCCATACTGAACAACCTGGAGCAGGTGTTCCTGAACACCATGTCTCCTGATCAGTTCGTATCGGCGATGAACAAAACGATCAAATAGCTCCCAAGGTACAAACAAGCTATGAGAGGAGCGCTATGAGGAAAACACATCAAAGGGGCACGGAGAAGACCCTGCACAAGGGACCGTCATTATGGTACGCCTTGCCGGCCCTGCTGCTGTTCGGTCTATTTGCGGCAATTCCCCTGGTAGGTGTAGTCATCCTGTCCCTGACCAACTGGGACGGACTGGGAGCGGTTACATGGAATGGCATCGGCAACTGGATCAGAATGCTCCATGACCCGCTGGTGCTCAACGGTCTGAAGCTCACTGTGATACTCACCGTTGTCAGCTGGCTGGTGCAAACCCCCATCTGCATCCTTTTGGGGGTCTTCATGGCAGGAAAGCAGCGGTACAGGGCCTTCCTGTCAGTATTCTACTTCATTCCGCTCCTCTTCTCGTCCACTGCGGTCGCCATAGCCTTCAAGAACCTTCTGGATCCGCAATTCGGCCTTGGGAAGGCTTTGGGGTGGAAGTGGCTCGCACACAACTGGCTGGGCGATCCCAACACCGCCCTCTGGACCCTGATCGTTGTGGTTTCCTGGTGCTTCATACCATTGCATTCGCTGCTCTATCAGGGTGCAGTACGGCAGATACCCCAAAGCCTGTATGAGGCAGCCATGCTGGACGGAGCAGGGACTGTACGCCAGTTCTTCTCCATCACCCTGCCGCAGATCAAATATACCTTTGCCACCGATTCGACCCTGATGATTGTGGGATCGCTGACCTATTTCGATCTGGTCTATGTCATGACCGCAGGCGGGCCGGGAAATGCCACCCGCATTCTTCCCCTGGACATGTATCTCAAAGGTTTCAAGAGCTATGACATGGGCGGGGCGAGCGTCGTGGGGGTCGTCATCCTCGTCATGGGCATTGCCATATCGCTCCTGCTCAACAAGCTATCGGGTTCCGACAAGATGGAAAGCCAGATGGAGGGAGTCTGATGATCAGGATCAAAGGAAAGCAAATCAACATCGTCGGAGGACTCTTGGGCTGGGTCTGGCTGGCCGTCGTGGTAGTGCCCGTATACTACATTCTGGTAACGTCAGTCCGGAATCAGAACGATATGTTCTCCCAAAACCTGCTTTCGTTGCCAAGCCATATCACTTTTGGCGCATATCGGAAAGTCTTCCAGAATCACTTCCTCAGGTACATCTGGAATTCGGTCTTCGTCACGGTCGTCACCGTAGCCATAATTCTGCTGGTCACCTTCATGGTGGCTTACATGATCGTGCGCAGAAACGACAAGTGGTCCCGCCGAGTCTACAAGTTCATCATCACCGGCCTGGCCATTCCCATGCAGGCCGTGATCATCCCAGTGTATTACCTCATTATCCGCATTGGCCTCTATGACACTTTGTGGGCCTTGATCCTGCCGTCAGCAGCCTTTGCGATTCCCATCTCGGTAATGATATTGACCAACTTTCTGAGAGATATACCCCAGTCTCTTTTCGAAGCCATGTCAGTGGACGGGGCCAGCGAGTTCATGACCATGACGAAGCTTGCCATTCCTATGGTCAGGCCCGCAATTGTCACAGTAGCTATCTATGACGGCCTGAATGTCTGGAATGGTTTTCTCTTCCCGTTGATTCTGACCCAGTCTGCAGATAACCGCGTGATACCCCTGTCGCTCTGGCTTTTCCAGGGGCAGTTCACTGTAGATACACCTGGAATACTCGCAGCAGTGGTTCTTTCGGTGCTGCCGATCCTGACGGCCTACATCTTCGGCCGCAAACAGATGGTCGCAGGCTTGACAGCCGGGTTCAGCAAATAATCCTCAAGGCAGCCCAGTGGAAAGAACAGATCGGGGCCAAGCGGAACGGTTTTCCGCTTGGCCCCGATCTGTCCAGACGATGCATTGCCGGTTGACGAATTATCCTGATATAAGTGGTTGCATCAAGTACATTGAATACAGATACAATGCTGTTGGTATACGTCGACTTTCTCAGGGGGATGACCAATGAATAGGCGAAAGCGTTCTACTTCGTCACCGCGAATGTCGGCCGACCAACGCAGGACAAGTATCCTGAAGTCAACCATCGCTTGTATTTCCAAGTTCGGCTTCTGGGGGTTCACCATACGTGACGTGGCGGAAGCTGAGGGAATGACTGAGGCAGGACTTCTGTACTACTTCAAATCCAAAGAGGAACTGCTCGTCAAAACCCTGGAATATGCCGATATCATCAACGCCGAGGCCATCGCCAAGCGCCTTGGAATCAGCGAGGAAACCGATATTTCAGATGGGCTGTGCTACCACGGTAATTTCAGCCTCAAGACCCTGACCACTGCGACTGTGGAGGTGAACGTCTCCCGACCGCAATTGGTCAGTCTCTATATCGTCCTTCAAGGCGAATCCCTGGAAGACAAGCATCCCGCCCACCAGTTCTTCCTCGATCGCGAGCAGAAGGTTCTTCACGATTATGCCTACGTTGCCAAGAGGGACAGGCTTGAGAACCCCGATCGAATAGCCCTGCAAACGCTCAGTGCCATGGATGGGCTCCAGCTGCGGTGGCTGACAGGCGGTAAAACCATGGATTTTGTTGATGAATGGAAACGCTTCATCAACATCATCATTCCCGACTGATCCATAGCCACGATTAGTGACAGAAGCGCCGCAACATCAGTATCAAGCCGGATGATTCACCAAATCGCGCTCGATCCAGGCCATGACCAGCTTGGCCAGGGCATCCACCTCAGCATCGGTCAGAGCCCGGCTGCGCGGGATGCGGTGCCAGCGCTCGATGCACCCCCGGCAGCAGGTGGCCGTGGCATGCTGGGCCGTGAAGACCGGATGTCCGCGGTAGGGGGTCTGCTTGCCGTCCTTCAAAGGGTGGGCAGGCCCCACACGCTTGGCCAGCATCTCGTGGGCGTGGCGGTCGATGGTATCCCTGCCCTTGGCGCGGGCGTAGGCGCGGTCCTTGGCCGAAAGGGAGAAACCGGACCGGAAGCGCGAATGCCCCAATCTGGCAAGCGTGTGCTGAATCCAGGCCTCATCTGCCCCGGCCGACGCTGATCCGCTGCTGGTCATTTCCCGCTCGCCTCCATGTTCTGCCTTACCAAAGAGTCTGTACCCAGGCAAGGTTTCCCATGCGGAATAATTCACTGAACATGACACTGATAGGGACCAGTGTCAGGGGTAGGGTGAAGACAGTACTTGTATCCACTAACTACCAGACCCGCCATGTTCGGTCATGTCCGGGTCACACAAGGGGGCTTCATGGCCAAAAGCAAGATGACTGTAGCCGAGATGATCGGGCTCTTCCTCACCCCTGACGCGCCTGTGCAGGTGACCGCCTTCGATGGGTCGGTCTTCGGGCAGGACCAAGCGCCGCTGCATCTGGAAGTCAAGAATTCCCGTGCCATGTACTACATCACGGAAAATCCCAACGACCTGGGTCTGGCCCGCGCCTACCTGCAGGGCGATCTGGATTCCCCCGAGCTGCTGCCAGGCAACCCCTACCAGGTCCTCAAGGAACTGATGGGCCTCAAGCACTTCGTCAAGCACCCCAGCAAGATGGAGCTGGCCCGGGCAGCTGCGGCCGTCTTCTCACACGGGGTGCGCGTACCCGAGCCACCGGCCATCGAGGGGCCCTCCCTGGCCAAGCGACTGACTGAGGGCATCCGTCCCCACACCCGCCGGGGCGACGCAGCCACCGTCAGCTACCACTACGACCAGTCCAATGACTTCTACCGGCTCTTCCTGGGCTCCTCCATGACCTACACCTGCGCCGTCTTCGAGAAGGCGGACGACAGCCTGGAAGACGCTCAGTGGCACAAGCTCAACATGGTCCTGGACAAGATGCACTTGAACGAGGGCGACCGTCTGCTGGACGTGGGCTGCGGCTGGGGCTCCATGGAGATCGCGGCCGCCCGCCGCGGCATTCACGTCATCGGCGTGACTCTGGCTGAGGAGCAGGTCGAGTGGGCCCAGAACTGGATCCGCCAGGAGGGCCTGCAGGATCTGGCCGAGGTCAGGCTGATGGATTACCGCGACGTGCCCGAGTCCGGCTTCGATGGCATCTGCTCCATCGGCATGATGGAGCATGTGGGCTACAAGCAGTACCCCTCCTACTTCAAGGAGATGATGGACAAGCTGCGTCCGGGCGGCATCCTGCTCAACCACCAGATCACCCGCACCAACTCCCACGACCACAAGCGGGCCGGGGGCTTCATCGACCGCTACATCTTCCCCGACGGCGAGCTGGCCAGCCCGGCCGAGATCGAACTGGCCATCCAGGACACCGGCTTCGAGGTCATCACCCAGGAGAACCTGCGTCAGCACTATGCGCTGACCCTCAAGCACTGGACCGAGAACCTCCAGGAGCATTGGGGCCAGGCCAAGCCCATGGTGGGCGAGCCCAAGGCGCGGCTCTGGGGCCTATACATGGCCGGGGCGCGGCTCAACTTCGAGCTGGACAACATTCAGATACACCAGTTCCAGTGCATCAAGCCCGATCCTGAGACCGGCACGGACACCTATCCGCTGCGCCCCTGGTGGGATCGCTAGTTGGCCTGACGCGACCGTTAACTGTATAGGTCTGAAAGGGGCGAGGAATCGAATCCTTGCCCCTTTTGTTTTCTGCTACCCGTACAACCCCCACCCCCACAGCATGCCATCACGTAGCCTGATGGCACCTTGGCGTTCCGAGGCATCGAGCACCTAGCATTGGCTACCAGAACACTCAGCCCGGTTCTCAGGACGATCTTTCCGCCGAAGCCTCCAGCCGGGCCAGATCCAAGGCCTTGTTGAAGGCGTCCGAGGTCCAGCTGGCCCCGGCCACCTTCTCCACCTTGAGGTCCTTGAGCGGGCGCCCTTGGATCACACCAGGCACAGCCCGGGCGAAGCGTTCCATGTGACCGCGCGAGATGGGCGAATCCGAATGCCCCTGGACCTGGACCCGGCTCACCTGGCCTCCCGACAGGTCCAGATCCACATCAATGGTGTCAGCCCCGTCATGTCCGTACTTGCCCGTCAGAGCGTACGTGCCGTCGTGATAGTTGCCCGTGTCAGCCGGAGCGGCCGGCAGTCCATCGCGGGAGACGGCCGTAGGCTTGCCCTCGCCCGCACTGCCGGATCCTTCCGTTGACTCTGGAGCAGAGCTGGACTCCGCACCTGACCCCGCGAACTCGTCGTCCATGGGCTTGGCCTGCTGGCTTCCGCAGCCGCCCAGGAGAGAGCCGACCGCCACCAGGATCGCCAGGGTTGCCGAGGCCGTGACCAGTCCCCGAGACCTGCTTGTAGCCATTTCAACGCCCTCCTTCTGCATCAGCAGCCGATCCCGGCAGGGAGCCGCCGGTCTTGGCCGTCTTGGTGGGGTCATGGAAGCCCACCGGAATATCCTGGTCCCCTGGATCGCCAGGGGCACCACTGAATGCCGGACGACCTCCGGCTGCCAGGTAGGCCCGCTTGGCCTCCTCATCGTTCCACTGCTCGCCGGCCAGCACCCCGTGGTTGAGCATGATTTCCCGCTGGGCGCACGAGGCCACCAGGGCATCGTGGGTGACCACGATCAGGGAGGTCCCCTGATCATGCAATTGCCGGAAAAGGTCCAGCACGATCCGCTCATTGGCCTCGTCCAGGTTGCCAGTGGGCTCGTCAGCCAGGATCAGCTTGGGCTCGTTGATCAGCGCCCTAGCCACGCAGACCCGCTGCTGCTCGCCGCCCGAAAGCTGGCTGGGCAGATGGCGGGCCCGATCCGCCAGACCAACCCGGTCCAAGGCCTTCATGGCCTGGTCCTCGTCCACCACTGAGTGGTAGTACTGGGCCACCATGACGTTCTCCAGGGCGGTCAGATGCGGGACCAGGTAGAACTTCTGGAAGACCAGCCCGATCACGTTCTTGCGCACATCGGCCAGCTGGGACTGGCTCAAATCCTCCAGCGGCCGCCCCTGCAGACGGACCGAGCCCCGGCTGGGGGTGTCCATGCAGCCCAGAATATTCATCAGTGTGGTCTTGCCTGAGCCGGAGGACCCCACCACGGCCAGCCACTGGCCCTGCGGGACGCTCAGGTTGAGATCGTCCAGAGCGTGCAGATCGCCGTAGATCTTGGATACATGGTCCAGGTCCAGCAGCATGCCGCCGCCCGACGGGGACTCGTTCGCCTTTGCCTGCGTCATTGTCATTCCTCCCTCAAAACCAGGGCCGGGTCGATACGCGAAGCCCGGAGCACCGGCCGGATGGATGCGATCATGGATATGGCCACGCTCAGCAGGACCGTGCCCAGGGCCAGCCACCAGTTGAAGCCCAGCGGCCGCTGGAAAACGGACAGGCAGAGCAGCCGGGCGAAGCCATAACCCAAGGCGGTGCCGATCAGACCTCCAGCCAATCCGTAACAGGCCGACTCCGCCAGGAACTCCATAGCTATCCCCCGCGAGGATGCACCCAAGGCCTTACGCAGGCCGATCTCGCTGCGCCGCTGGGAGACAATGGAGGCCATGGTGGTCCCCACGCCCACAAAGGTCAGGACCAGCACCACCACCGAAACCAGCCAGAAGAGCGACTGGAGCATGGCGATGGTATGGCTGTCGCCCGCTGTGATCCTGGTGACCGGTCGGGCCTTGACCCCCATGGAGGTCATGTCGTTGATGCTGGCAGCGATGGTCTTCAGCCCCGAAGTCATGGTGTTGACCGAGTATTCGATGACATCGGTGCCCCGCTTGGCCCCGGTCAGGAGCTCCAGATCGGCCAGGTCGGCGTAGATGATCCGGTCTTCGGGGCCGCCGGTATCGACGATGCCTCCCACACGAAAGTCTCGCCCCTGACCTCCGGTCTTGCCGGTGCTGGTGGCCTGGCTGGCCGGGTAGCCGATGGTCATCTGCTTGCCGGTGGTCAGCCCCAGGGAATCTGCCAGATCCCGCCCCACCATGACTGAACCGGGCTGCGGCCAAGATCCCTCCACACTCCAGTGACGGTTGAGCTGACGCACCTGGTCGGGGTGGATGCCGGCCATCTCGCGGGCCCCGGCATTGACCTGCACCGTCTCATATCGATAAGTGGCATACCGGGCCGGGGCCTTGGCGGTCACCATATGAGTAGTGTGATCCACCATGCCCTGCTCGATGCCGGAGCCGGACCTATTGCCCCCCTGGATGGGCGAGACGACCAGGTTGGCTCCGTAGGAGCGCATCTCCTGGTTGATCTGCCTGGGGGCCTCGATGCAGACCGCCGCCAGGCAGAAGAGGGTGGCCGCACCCACCAGGGAGGCCACCACGGCCATCAGGGCCCGGCCCCTACGACGGAAGACGGCCCCGAAGAGCATGGTCAGGAACATGCGGGTGTTGGTCATATGGCTTGTATGGCGATCAGCGGCCATGAAGTACCTCCGCCGGCCGAAGCCGCAGAATCGATCTGATGGACGAAATAGACGCCAGCAGCACGGTCAGGGCCAGCAGCACGAAGACCAGCACGAAGACCATGGGCCTCATGGTGATGCCCGAGCCGAAGACCACTCTGCCCACAATCTGTGCCACTCCGGAGCCCAGCAGGGCGCCGACCAGAGCCCCAGCCAAGGCGATCAGCGCCGTCTCGGCCAGCACCAGTCGGGACACGGCCCCGTCAGTGGCGCCCAAGGCCTTGAGCAGGGCAAACTCCGAGGACCTCTCGGATATGGAGGATGCCATCAGATTGGCCACGGCGATGGCTGCCGCCAGCAGGCTGAGCACAGTCATCAGGATCATGACCGCCTGGGTCTTTTGCAGAACATCGCCCTGCAGGGCTGCCACCTGTCTGACCTGCTTGGCCATGGACCCGGGGATGGCCTCCTCGATCTGGTAGGCAATAGAGGAGGGGTACGCCGTGCAGTACCAGGTCTCCCACTCGTCCTGGGAGAGGGCAGCTGGGTTTCGTGCGGCCTTGCGGGCCAGGTCGTTCTCGGGCGTGGTCAGGGCCTTGACCTCCACCTGGTCGATCTGATCGGTCAGGCCGGACATCTCCTGCAACGGCTTGGTAGGCAGATAGAGGGAGGAAGCATCCGAATCACCAGAGTCGAAGATGCCCACAACGGTGACGGTCCGCTGCTGATTACCCAGGCCGACCTTGACCTGGTCGCCAACCTGACGGCCACCCAGTCGTGCAGCCAGCTCCTTGCCCATCATGGCCTCAGACTTGCCGCCGGATACGGCCCCATCCTTGGGCCAACGTCCTTGAACCTTCCACCAGGGCCGAAGGCCTTTCAGACCTGCAGTGCTGCTCTCGCCGCTGTCGACCTTGACGCTCCGACCGAACCAGGTGCCCACCAGGGGGGCGCCGACCTGGTCCACGGTGCCACGAAGGTCCAGGCGCGGAGCAAAGTCGGTGATGTTGTAGGCCCAGAAGATGGTCTTGATCTTGGGCACCTGGGATTCCTTGAGAAAGGCGGTCGGCATTGACTCGTCGCCTGAGGGACCGCCCTCCTGGTCGCCGTAGAGGTCGGAGACCACAGCATCCGCCTTGGCCTGGACCGTGATGTTGGATCCGTAGGTGGACAGTTCCGCGTTGAGCTTGTCGCCCACGTCGAAGACCACCCCCAGCATGGCCGTGGCCACGCAGGCCGACAGGCAGACCGTGACGGCGATGAGCATTCTTCGCCCGAACTGGCGGCTGAATGACCGCAGCATCATTCGCATGAAGAACATAACAACCGCTCCTTCCTTCTCTCAGCTCTTGAAGTGCGAGGACAGGGCATCCAGATCGGCGGTGCTGATCAGTATGGCCCCTCGGCCTGTCTTGTAAGGCAAGGGAACGGGATTGCAGCCGCCCTTGAACCCGATGGTGGCCAGGTTGATGGCTACGTCGCACTTCTTGCAGATAATCTTGCCGTCTTTTTCGTAGTAGCCCGCATCCCCGCAGTTATCGCAGGCATCCAGCCCTACCCCGTAGGCTGCGCCATTCTTGCGGATGATGATGAAGCGCATCTCGGTGCCGTCCTTGGCCCGGTAGCTGAATCGATGCAGGTGGCCATCCTCCACCTGGGAGAAACGGATGGTAGCCGTATCGGAGGTCAAGGAATACTTCTCCGGAGGCGAGAGCACAGGCACCTGGTGGGCCTTGGCGGTACCCACCGTCAGGGCCAGGGTGACGCCGATCATGGCCACCAGGCTCCAGACCGCCGATGCCAGGGCCCGTCGGCGGAAGGCCCGGTGGCTGCGGTCGTCGGCTGTGGAGGCTCCGGTCACCGGCATGCGCCAGCCTGCAACCAAGCAAGCCAGGACAGGAATGATGAAGACCAGGACCTGGGCAAGAACCAGGATCAGGTCGGCGTTGTATCCCAGGGCCATGATCCGGAAGGCCCAGCCGTGCAGAAGAACCAGGCCGGTCGTCTGCATCAGGGCCACCAAGGCTACGCCGTGCCGGACCAGCAGCAGGACCACCATGAGCAGGGCGGCCAGACGGAAGGCTATCCGGGGGCAGGAGGTATGCATGGTCCTCAGAATGGCAGCCACCGTCACAGCGGCAGCCAGACCCAGGAGGAAGCCCAGGGCCCGCAGGAGCATGGCCGAGGTCAGCACCGGCTCCCCCGGCTCCACAAAGGCCGTAAGCTGCAGGATGACATCAGGCAGGGCTCGGAAGGCGGTCAGGGCTATGGCCAGGGCTGCCAGAGCGTTGGCCAGATCCATGGCCCAGGGGCGGCGATGCCAGTCTGAAACCAGCCGGTCGGCGGCCAGCACCACCGCGATGGCCGCCAGATCGGCCAGAACGCAAGCCACCAGGGTCGGATAGTTGACCATGGTCCGGCGGTTGATGATCACGGTGGCGCGCAGGAGGGCAAAGACCAACGCCCCCAGCACGCCGACCCCCAGGCCAATCAGTCGCCAGGAGGAGGAGCGGGGCCGATCGCGGCCCTCGCCAACCCCCAGAAGCACGCTGAAAACCATGACCAGGAGGGCCGGGGCCAGCGTCCCCGGCAAGACCGTGACAAATTGTTCAAGCATGGTGCATGGCAGCTTACCACTGGTGGGGCGTGTAGTCCCAGTCCCAGCTGACCACGATGGGCTCGGTCCAGAAGTGTCCCTTCACGCCGGTCTCCGGGTCGACGTGCAGCATCCAGCCCTTCTTCTCAGGAGAGTCGATGGAATAGGTCAGCTTGTAGGATCCGGCCTTCTCCATCTTGATGTTGGCCCCGTAATGCGGGCCATCCGAGGCGTTCATCTGCATGAAGGTGCCAGACTGCTTGTCGTTGGGGTCATCCTTGTTCTGAATGGTGTAGTTGACGGTCAGATCCGGAACGAACTCGCCCTTGGCATAGCCCAGGTTGTTGTTGGGCAGGGCGTGGATGTCAGCCTCCAGGTGCAGGCTGGCATCCGCTGCCTTCAGCCCCATGGAGGCGGGCTCCATGTCGATGGGCTGGAAGAAGACCGTGCCGATGTTCAGGGGGCCCTTCTGCTGATCGTCGGGCGGGATGGGGATCTCCTCGAACCCGGCCCCCTTGCCCGCCGAAGACTGGGAGGCACCGGAGGCCTCAGGCGCTTGGGCCTCACGGGTGCCTGACCCGCTGGAGCCGCACCCCGCCAGGGCCAGGGTGCCTGAGAGCACCAGCGCGACCAGGGCGGTCAATTGTCTCTTCTTCATGATTGTCCTTCGCTCTTTGGTGTTTGCATGGATGCCGTGACCTCAGAGGGCACAGCTCCTTCGGCGGCCTGCTCGGTTTCCGTCTGAAGAACGGTTGCCGACGTCGACCCGCCGGAGTCCTGATTCGACCGTGACAGCTCCTGCTTGTGCAGGCGGTGGGTCGACACAATTGCCAGCACGACCACGACCAGGGCCGCCAGAATCTGGGCGCCGATGGTCTGCGTGTAGGGATACAGCCCGATCCAGTCGCTGGTGGGCACACCGGGCAGATAGGTGGCCGGCACCAGGTCGCCCTCGATCAGGGCATGTACGCCGCCCCCGGCGAAGATGACCACCATGACCGCCATGAGCAGGCTGGTGATGATGAAGAAGGGCCGGATGGGGATCTTGACCGAGGTGAAGCGGATGAGCACGAAGACGATGACCAGGACCACGGCGGCAGCTGCAAAACCGGTCCAGATCTCCCGTGAGCCGCCAGGGGCCATGGCGAAGATGGCCTGGTAGAACATGACCGTCTCAGCCCCCTCCCTGAAGACCGCCAGGAAGGAGAGCAGGGCCAGGGAGATCACGCTGCCCTTCGAGATGGCCGCCACCGTCCGGCTTTGAATGTAGTGGTTCCAGGATTCCACAGAGGACTTGGACAGCATCCAGTTGCTGGTGTAGAGCAGCATGAGCATGGCTACCAGGGCCACCACGCCCTCCAGGATCTCCTGCTGGGGACCGTTCCCGTTGAAGAGCAGGGTGAAGAGCAGGGCCACCAGCCCGCTGGCCACCAGACCTGCCGCAATGCCCCAGTAGATGTGCCGAACCTTGTCTTTATGGCCGGCCTTGACCAGGTAGGCGATGATGGCCGCTACCACCAGGATGGCCTCCAGACCCTCCCTCAGCAGAACCACGAAAGCCTGGCCGAAGGCGGAAGTCAGGAAGGACGTCCACCCATTGACCTGGTCTGCGGCGCCCCCGTCCAGAGTGGCTGCGTCCTCGACCAGCATGCTCTTCAGGTCGTTCACCAGGGTCTTGGCCGGTTTGCCGGCCACCATGGCCATCCGGGTCTCCTTGAACTGGTATTCCACCTGAGAGACCCTGTTGCCACTGATGGCGTTCATGACGTTCTTCTCGAAGCCCAGCTTTTCGTAATACTGGTAGTAGGCCTTGTTGACCAGGTCGGATCCCGCCTGGCCTTGTCCCTTGGAAGCCTGGGCGAGCGCCTGATCCAGAATGGGCGTCATCTCGTGGGCCACCTGGGTCCAGGTCCGGTCGCCCTTGCCGGTGTTCCGATGCTTCTTGGCTGCGTCCAGCCGTCGACGATCCGCCTTGATCTGCTCTTGCTGGGCCTTGGCGTAGGCACGGGGATTGGCCAGCCCTTGGGTGGCATCCAGCTGGGTGGCCGCAGCAGCCAGATCGGCCTTGAGCTTTTCACTGCCCTGGGTCAGGGCCTGCCCGGCATCCGGGGCATAGGCCTGATTCTGCAGGGCCTGGAACTGCCCATCCAGAGCGTTGCGCCTATCCTGCCCCAGGGTCGACTCGACCACCGAGACGAATCCGGATCCCACATAGCTTACGTTGTAGGCCCCCATGAATTGCGAGGCCGCCCCGGCATGATCCCCCCGGGCATAGTCCTCACACCCTCTATCCAACTGATGGGATACTGAGCCAGCCACCTGGGCCCAGCTGTCATAATCCGTGGCTCCGCTCGCCGCCATGGCCGACTGCGGGGTCTGCAGGACCAGGAATATCAGGGCCAACAGCAGGCATGAGAGCAGGGAGCCAGCGGTCCTGGCCACTCGTGTCCTGCCGACCTGTGCAACCATGGGTGATGATCTCCTTCGTCAGTCCCTCGTAATCGAACCTGCGAGAAACGAGGGCCGATTTGACAACTACCGAAAATCAATCTAGCTCAAGCACAAGTGGAAAAACAGACTTGTTTATAGTGTTTTGAGGCCATATAATGCGCCCGCGCTCGCAGACGGTCAGTCGCCCGGCAACGGCTCACCCCTGTGCTTCCACAGGCAGATGCCGCCGAAGACCAGCAGCCAGACCAATCCCAGTATGGCTGGATACCTGGTGTCGGGAGCCAGGAAGAGCGAGAGGTAGATCAGGACGAAGAAGGCGATGGCAACGGCTCCAGTCACCCGGTAGGCCGGCATGACGAACCCGTCAGGCATGAAGTCCGGGCTGGTCCGGTAGCGGCGGTGAGCAAGCAGGGTCAGAATGTAGATGAAGATGATGACCGCGCTCGAGCAGGAGGTGAACAGGACGAAGGTGTTCTCGAAGCCGGGCAGCAGATGTAGCACCGGGGATAAGAGGATCAACACCCCAGACAGAATGATGGCCCGGGCGGGCACCTTGCCGCGGCGCGAGATCGTATGCAGGCTGCGCATCACCGGAGAGTGGCCGGCGGCGGCCAGCTGGAAGAGGTTGCGGCCGGCGGAGTAAAGCAGGGAGTTCAGTGAGGAACTGGCTGCCGTGATGA
The DNA here is from genome assembly GCF_007559275.1 of Bifidobacterium apousia. Lineage (GTDB taxonomy): Bacteria > Actinomycetota > Actinomycetes > Actinomycetales > Bifidobacteriaceae > Bombiscardovia > Bombiscardovia apousia. The sequence goes on along the minus strand of NZ_VMHK01000001.1, from coordinate 126,373 downwards.
CCACGAAGAAGACCAGGGCGGCCGCCCAGTCGACGCCGGCGTAGCGGAAGACCATGACGAAGGGCGAGGTGAAGCTGCCGTCGGCGTTGGGGCGGAAGGAGCGCCAGGGCACGATCAGCATGATGGCGACCAGGGCGCCCACGTAGAAGATCAGCACCCTCAGGATGATCTGGTTGATGGCCTTGGGCAGGACCTTGCGGGGATTCTGGGTCTCGGAGACGGTGACCCCCACGAATTCGATCATCTCGTAGGCGAAGAAGACCATCTGGAAGCTCATGAAGAAGGCCATCCACCCGTTGGGCGCCATGCTCAGGCCGGTGGTGATGTTGTCCAGGCCCGCATGACCGGCCGGGCTGATCCGATCCTGGCCCGGCATGCGAACGGCCGGATAGTGGAAGCCCATGATGACCATGACCACGGCCGTGGCGATCATGGCCAGGATCAGGGTGATCTTGATCATGGAGAACCAGAACTCGGTCTCCCCGAAGACCCGCACGGCAATCAGGTTGATGCACACCATGGCCGCCAGGAAGCAGAGCTCGATCAGACCCCGCCAGGCACTCAGATCAATGCCGAAGGTGCCGAAGAAAGTGACGAAGTAGGTGCCCACGGCAGTCAGCTCGGACATGCCGATCAGGATGAGCACGATCCAGTAGGACCAGCCGGCGAAGGACCCCCACCCCTGGCCCAGGTAGCGGCTGATGAAGGCGATGAAGGTGTGCTGGACGGGGCTGCGATACATGAGCTCGCCGATGGCCCGCATGAGCAGGTACATGATCAGCCCCACCCCGATGTAGACCAGGATGATGGAGGGACCGGTCAGGGCTATGGACTTGCCCGACCCCAGGAAGAGCCCGGTGCCGATGGTGCCGCCGATGGCGATGAACTGTACATGACGGTTGCTCAGACCGCGTTCCATGCCGTCGCCTGCCGAGGCGCTGTCACCTTGATTCTGCTGTGCCAAAGGGCCATTGCCCGTACGGTTCATGCGACTGCACCTCCTTGTCTTCACAACCCATTACTTATCGCCGTCCAGAAAGGGATATCCCATCAAGGCCGGTAGGACAGCAATACCACAGAGGTGTCGATAACCGGGAGCAGACGGCAGGCACCGACGCCCATGGTAGGACCTGACGGTCACCATCCGGTGAATTGACCGTCTCATATGACGGACGCTTCTGTTCCACAATGCAAAGGCATACTCATTCCGCTCGGACCGGCTCCTATAGGGTTGGCCCTGTCAGCCGGTCACATTCAGCTGACCACTACCACCTAAGGAATGACATCCCCATGGATCAACCCAAGGAGTCGCAGGGCAAGAACCTGCGCAAAACCCTGAAGAACAGGCACATCCAGCTCATCTCGCTGGGCGGCGCCATCGGAACGGGACTCTTCTACGGGTCCGGGGAATCCATCTCATTGGCAGGGCCGGCCATCATCATCGCCTACCTGATAGGCGGTCTGGCCATCTTCATGATCGTCAGGGCCATGAGCGAAATGAGCGTGGAAGACCCCAAGTCCGGCGCTTTCAGCTACTACGCCACCCGCTACTGGTCCAAGCGGGCAGGGTTCGTTTCTGGGTGGAACTACTGGATGAACTACGTGCTGGTATCCATGGTTGAGCTGTCCGTGGTGGGCACCTTCGTCAACTTCTGGTTCCCGGCAATCCCCGCCTGGGTCTCTGCGGCCTTCTTCCTGGTAGTCATCACGGCCGCCAATCTGATGGGAGTCAGCAAGTTCGGCGAGTTCGAGTTCTGGTTCGCCATCATCAAGATCGCGGCCATCATCGCCATGATCATCGGAGGTCTGGCGGTCATCATCCTGGCCCTGCCCACCGCAAACGGACTGCGGGCCTCCTTCGCCAACTGGTTCACTGTAGGCGGCGGGTTCCTGCCCAATGGACTCATGCGGCACGGGGCCAATGGCCAGTGGACCGGTCTGCTCATGTCGCTGGCGGTGGTCATGTTCAGCTTCGGCGGCACCGAGCTCATCGGCATCACCGCCGGAGAGGCCTCCGATCCCCGTCGGACCATCCCCAAGGCCACCAACGCCATCATCTGGAGGATTCTGGTCTTCTACATCCTGACGCTTGGGGTGATCATGGCCGTAGTCCCCTGGAATGCCATCGGCAAGCCCAACGCACAGGGCATGGTCGTCAGCCCCTTCGTCCAGATATTCGACTCGGTGGGAGTCCACGCGGCCGCAGGCATCCTCAACTTCGTCTGCCTGACGGCGGTCATGAGCGTCTACAACTCGGCCCTCTACTCCAACTCCCGCATGCTCTTCTCCCTGGCCCGGCAGGGCAATGCCCCCCGGTACCTGAGCCGCCTGTCCAAGGGCGGCGTGCCCTACGCAGGAGTGCTGACCTCGGCCTGCATCATCGCCCTGGCCGTGGTCGTGGTCTTCCTCTGGCCCCAGTTCGCCTTCAACTATCTGATGAGCATCGCCACGATCTCGGCCATCATCAATTGGTCCATGATCATGGTGACCGAGATGCTCTTCCGGCGTGCCGTGGCACGAGGCGAGGGGCCGGGCGACCTGACGGGCAAGACCGGTGAGAGCGCTGTGAACGCCCTGCACTTCAAGCTGCCCTTTGCGCGGGTGACCCCTTGGGCGGTCCTGGCTTTCCTGGCCATGATCGTGGTGCTCATGTGCTTCTCGTCCAGCTACCGGGTAGCCGTCATCGCCGGGCCCATCTGGCTGATCGTCCTTCTGACGGCCTACCAGCTGACCCAGCGACGAGCCTGAATGACGGATTGATAGGAAGAGCCAGCTGTCACTCTAGCGTGGACTGTTGTCTCTGCTCAGCATTGAGCACTATCCCCTGATATCATGCAGATTCTCGTTCGACCACCCACAAGGTGGCATCGTTGCGCTCAACTGGAGCCGGTTTTGCAGACGAGTTACATGCCGCAACAATGCTATCGAGATATGCAGGGATGATGCTGTCGTAATCGATACTGGTCAATGCAGGCTGCAGATAAGCACTGATTGGCTCATTGTCCACTCCAATTATGCGCATATCTTGAGGAACCCGTATACCTTGCTTTTGTGCTTGAGCCATAATCGGAGCAGCATGCTCATCATTGAAAGCACAGACCCCGTCACATTCTGCCTCTCTAAGCCTCTCGACCATCAATTTAGCCGACTGGCCGTTGTCGTGAAGAGAAATACTTCCATTGGAAACCAGTTCAAGACCTGCTGCCTCCAGGGCTCTACGAACACCCTTTATACGATCGTTCATCATGGCGCTACTACTCGGAGTCGCAGTCCCTACATAGGCAATCTTGTCACACCCTTTATTCAATAAATAATTCGCTTGAACTGTACCGAGCTGGACCTGGAAATCGGCAAACAACTGAATGGGTTGGCCCTTTATTGCCTCTTTATTCTGCGGCCTAAAAAACTCTACAACAGGTATACCCATTTGCTGTAGCATGGCTTTGTCATCGACACTCAGATCAAAAAAAGGCACGACTACGCTCGGAGTTATCTCCCACAAGAGCTGACGGAGCGGAGTGGTTGAACCCGCAGTTCTCGAGAAGATGCAAACCAGGCCTCGATCATGAAGTTTCTCGCTCAAGGAGCTCCATGCTTCATCCGCACGGGAGGAAGGCTCAGCGTTGACTGTCAGACAGAGCACAATTGATCCTTTGCCCTTTCTCAAGGTCCTTGCTGCTGCAGATGGAATAAATTCGAGCTCCTTGACTGCCTGAAGAACCTTTTTGCGGGTCTGCTCAGGAATGTTGGCAGCGCGGTGATTAAGCACCAAGCTGACCGTTGTTCTGGAAACGCCAGCTCGATTTGCCACATCCTGACTTTTCGCCTTTCGTCTGCTCATGCGGATGCCCCTCTACACCTCTATTTGACAAAATCCTAGATCAGTTTATTATAACTTAGTAACACGTGTTACTAATACGTGTTACTTGCGAGGATGCAAGATGAGCGAAGGAGATCAACTGTGAAAAACGAGGAAGCGGTCAGCGTCAGACGCCCCGTAAGCGTCACACGGATTCTTGTACTTCTGTTCCCAGCCATAGTTGGACTATATGGGGTGTACCAAGCAATCAATCAAGTTCTATTGCCTGCTCAGATCGTCAGCATCAATGCGACCAATAAGGTCCATGACACAGCCGTGGCTTCACTGGTCGAGTCAATCGTTGGCACTGTGATCCTTCCCATTGGCGCTGCTATTTCAGACAGAACACGTTCGAGGTTTGGGAAGCGGACGCCCTGGCTGATGTTCTCCGCAATAGGCACAGCACTCATGTGTGTTGGAATGGGCATGATGACCAGCATCGCCATGGTTATTGTTTTCGCGGGTTTGGTCTGGTTTTTCGCCAACTGGTTTCAGGGCGTTATCTACGCGGTAATTCCCGACAGGATTCCTGAGGAGAACCGAGGAGTAGCTTCTTCGGTCACTGGGTTGGGTCTTCCGTTTGGCATCCTAATTTTCGTCAACGTGGTATCACGAACCGGCCAGCACTGGGGATACGTGATCATTGGAGCTTTCATTCTTCTGGCTTCACTTCTGTTCTGCCTTTTTGCTCCAGAAGCCCCGTCCTTGGATATGCCTAAACCAGCGAGAAAGCAACATTCCAGTTGGAGCCTCAATGCTGTAGGACATTTCTTCTCTGCATTTCTCCACTGGGACTTCTCTATGGCTTTTCTATCAAGGTTCGCTTTCTACTTTGCATCTTTTGCCATATCCAATTTCACATTCTTTATTCTGACTGACTACATTGGCACTAAAAACCTCCCCGGCAACAACGCCACGGCAGGGGTTGCCACGGTTTCGACCATCTCCACCATCGCCCAGATAATCGCAATTGTGGTCTTCGGCAAGGTGGCAGATCTCCTCAACCGCAGAAAACTGATTGTCGCACTGTCCTCATTGGTCTTCATGACTTCATTCGTCGTCCCGCTCGTTATGCATAGCTGGACAGGAATGCTGATTTATGCGGCCATCAATGGGGCAGCAGGCGGCGTCTACTTCGCCGTAGATATTGCGGTCATGTCCTTGGTTCTGCCCAATAAGGCCAACGAGGGCAGGGATCTTGGCATCCTAGCCATTGCCACCTCGGTTCCGGCAGCAGTAGCCCCCCTGATCGGTTCTACGCTCATTAATGCCACCGGCTCCTATGTGTCTGTCTTCGTGTTTGGCATCGTGACCTCGTTGCTCGGCGGAATTTTTGCGATGCTGATTCGTTCGGTCAAGTGACCATAGTACTTAAAAAATTACTGTATGAAAGGAAGCAAATATCATGCCCTATGCTCACAACGGTGACATATCCATCTATTACGAAAAGTATGGTCCTGTCGATGGGCCTGCCCTGATCATGATTGAAGGATACACAGCTCAACTAGTTGGTTGGGACAAAGGATTCGTGCAGAAACTGAACGATCTGGGCATTCAGACCATTTTACTTGACAATAGGGATGTCGGTCTATCCAGCCAAACAGGAACTCCCGACCAAACTGACAAAGCTTATGACATTACCGACATGGCCAATGATGTCTTGGCGGTTGCAGATGCAGAAAAGCTCAAGACTTTCAACATCATGGGCGAATCAATGGGCGGAATGATCACACAAGAGGTTCTGGTCGATTATCCCGATCGCATTAGCTCAGCCGTCATCATGTTCACGGCCCCATCCTGGGGAAAGGAATGGATGTCGACTGCCGACTCTGCCGAGTCAGGTAACAACGCCGGTCTCGATGTCGCATCGAACCGCGACCAGGCCATCGATCTTTTCGTATCACGAGAAAAAGCCTGTCATGTCAATTCTGCCTATCCCTTCAATGAAGAGAAAGCCCGCCAACTGGGAGCGCTGACGTATGACCGTTGCTATCGACCCGACGGATGGAGGAGGCAGCAGGCTGCAACAAACTCCTTCAGTCTGGACCAAAACAAGCTCGGCAAATTGACCCTGCCAGCAGCAATCATTCATGGACGCCGCGATCCCTTCTTCAGCCCTAAAGCCGGCATTCGGATTTCCCAGCTACTCAGGAATTCAGAACTGCATATTTACTCTGGAATGGCCCATGAAATACCGGAACCACTCTGGGATGAATTCGCACAGATTGCTTCACGGACCATTCAGAGAGGCGAATCTAGTCGAGGCTAATAATCAGCCCTGGTTGAAGAATTCCGATGCCCTTGTAGCCTCTTCCTTCTTGACTCAGGAATCTTTGACTAGAGACTGGTAATCCACAGATTGTCGACAACCAGATCCTGGTAGCCAGCCATGTTGGCCTCCGAGCCGCTGCTGCCTTCCAGATCTGGTTGTCTGTCAGTGGAGTAAATGCCGAACCAGGTACCGCCATTCGGATCGCCAGTCAGCTCGAACTCGCATTTGGCAGTGACCCCCAGAGCCTTGTGCAGGGGATGCAGATGCAGGTTCGAGTTCTCACCGGAATACTCGCCTCTTCCTGTTGCCAGGGCGTATATGCCGTCTGATCCGCACTGGTAATCGAACGAGACCCTGTAGTGTCGGCCCGGCGCAAAGGGGACGTTCTGGGGAATGGTCTGGAAGAGGAGAGCGCGTCTTCCAGTCAGACCGTTGACTTTCAGAGACCAGTTACCCTGGAGGACATCATTCATCCTTTTGACCGTCCACCCGGCCTGAGTGAAGGGCTCATGCAGCTGGGCCAGGTGGATTCGGTTGTCTTCCACCCCTTCGGCCCCAGCTACCACAAAGGGCCAGATCCCCTGGACGTTATTCTCGAAGTCACAGGTAAGCTCAATCAGATGACCGTCCTGGTCCAGGCTGATGCCGTCATAGTCGTTCTCGACCAGGCGAATGTCGTCGACATACGCGACACCATCCCCTTCATGCGCCAAGGACAGACAGGTCTGCCCACCCTTAGGCGCCGTGAAGAAGAGATAGGCATTCTGAAAGTAGCTGCTGCCGTCAGTCGTTGGAGCATCGGTGTTGTGAGCATAGGCCTTGACATAGTTTTTGGCAATGCTCGGGCCGCTCATATTGCGAGCCAGCACCCCACCCTGGTCCGCTTCTATACTCAGCTCGACCTGGCCGCCACGGTTGTCAAGCCCTAGATAGAGGGCATACCGTCTACCTGGCACCAGGTTGGTCAGGGGTTGCACAGCACAGACCGAATCCTCAAGCCTGAGCATGGGATTGGCGCACTGGCCCTTGGTGATTGAGGCACGCCCGGGCCCCTTCACGGACCAGACCGACTGGAACAGCCTTTCGCCGCCGTTGAACCCTGCATCCACTAGATGCTCTCCCGACCAGTCCATCTGGACTCCCTGGCCCGCATGCCGGCAGACCAAGTAGGGTGTTCTGGGCTTGGCATCCAGGGTGAGGCTCCCCTGCACCACCGGAATCTCCCTTGACTCCGATCTGCCCTGGTCGGTCAGCCGGTAGACAATGACGGTAGAGGCATCGCGCCACGATTCCGGGAGCTCCCAGGCGGTCGAGCCGCCTGCAGTATTCCAGTGGTAGAGCTTCTGCTCATCTGGATCAAGCAGGTCACCTGTCTTGGCATTCCAGACCCAGGGCAGCAGATACGCCCCTTCGCCGGTTCCAGTTTCAATCCCAGGCTTGTCGGCCTTGGGGTCATTGGCCTTCAGATCGCCGACAAGCACCACGCAGCCATTCAGCCTCATCGTGCGCTCGCGGTAAGCGGGCGATGCCTGCTCATTGGAACCCCTGGAGATGATCAGTCTGTCACCTTGATCATTGACCAGCTCGATCTGTTCGTTCCCCTGATTTTTGGTCGAGTCACGTACTGAATCGACATTGATAGGGTCGTTGTACCAGGCCATGATTCTGAAGTGCTGGATGAACTTGGTCGAGAGGTCGCAGGTGTAGAGGTTATCCATATAGGCATCGAAGTCATTGCGCCCCTGCCAGCCCTCGAAGTCCTTCATGCTGTAGCCGCCCAGGAGCGGGGCGTTGGCTGCGCCTCCGAAGGCTCGGTGATCACCTATCCAGCTGTCTTTCTGGTGGTTGCGCAGAAAGCGCATGACCTGGGAATTCTCACCTTTGTCGCGGGGGGATCCATAGGTCAAATCCAGGGACCAATGCTGGAAGGTGGCGTCATACTCGTTGGCCGAAGCGTACTCCGTGCCAATCCCCCACCCGTTATCGGTCAAAATCTTCGAGAGCTGCCTGGTTTGCCAGGAATCCTCCTCCCCCGAGGTCCCATCGCCCCAGACATCCACGTACACGAAGTCCATCCTGTCACCGACCTCACGGGCGAGTGCGGCGAAGCGCTCCCTCCTGGCACCCGAGGCCAGGTCGTAGATGCCATCGATACCAACGGTCTGATCCAGCCAGTTCCAGCCGTAGCAGAGACCGCCCTTGTCGTCCCTGCGAATCATGTCTTCAGAAAAGGCCTTGGCCTCGGGAAACATCTCGTCCACATTGACATGGACGCCAAACCGGGCCCCATAGGCCTTGCCCCTGTCCATCAAAGCATTCAAGTCCTGGACTCCGCCCATTCGTCGACCGATGTCGTCGTAGTCCGGATGGCCAGAGTCGTGGCCCTCGTTGCCATATCCCTTGAGAAGTATGGACTGACCTAGGCCATCGGTGGCCAGGGCCACCCGCTTGACATTATCCAAGGTTGTCATGAAGGGATTCTGGGCCTGAGAGCCGAAGTTCATGGCTATGCGTCGTGCCACCTGATCCGGGATATCATCAGAACCGTACGGATTGTTCATGATGTGCCTGAAGGCGATGGCACCATCCTGCCAGTTGACCACCCCGTCATCATTCAGGTCTCCGGCCAGAGCCACGGCCATGGCGGGCTTGTCCGTCTCCCCGACCGTATAAGAGCGTCCATGGGAATCCTGGACCACCCGGTTGTATATCCAAGGTGCGCTGGTCAGGCCGAGGACGGTGACTCCGTCCACCTGGTCGCGAACCGCCAGAACCCTGGTGTTCTGCGCACCACCGGTTCCCGTTTTGCTGGCAGTGGTCCCGTCATGTTCGGAGTTGCTCCAGAGGCCGGCACTGAGGCCATCCGCAGAGAGGAAACCATACATGTAGTCCTGCCCAATAGGGTCCTCCTCCATCTGCTCGGTGACCGCCCGGTGTACATCACCACTGATGGAGACGTCCGCAGACATGCGAGCGCCGGTAAACTCCGCATGCGCCTGAGTACTGGCCACGGAAATCAGGCATTGTCCGGGGAAGGCCACCGTCTGGACTAGATGATCGGGGCAGGCCTGGTTCCGGATGGAGATCACTTCGAATCTCAGAGAGGCGTCCTCGACTGAGATACGGATCGCCAAAACCACATCGATCCCCTGACCTGCAGCAATCACATGAAGTCGATATACCAGACTGGTCTCATTCTCCCGCTCCAGCTCCACCCGATCGGGACCCAGCTCAATCTCGATGCCGTTGATGGCCACCAGACGCAGATCCCGGACCTGCCCAAGCATGGTTCTTTCAGCCTGAGGCGTCTTCAACCGATAGTCAATCACCGAAGGAAAGTCGGGCCTGAGGCGCACTTCCATTACTTGAGTACGCAGGGTCTCCCAGGAGTCCGTGGCACCCGGCCTCGCGATCGGCTGGTGTCCGCCCATGATTGTTTCATCCATCGGTCATCCCCTGTCATTGGTGTTATTCATCTACGCCACTACCGGCAACCCAGCCCCCGCAGGAACCCCTCGGTCTGCTCGGGCCGCTTAAAGACTGCGGTGTTGCCCAGGATCCGGGCGCAGACACTGCCGATCTCACTCTTAAGGGCCTCATGTACCTTGTCTGGATCATGCGAACCCTGCAGAGTCTTAGTAATTTCGCCATACTCCAGGCTGAAGTCGGCTACTTGTTCGGGAAGCCCGGTACCTGCCACCAGGGCCTCTTCCAGGCAGGCAAGCTGGCCGAGCAGCCTTCCGGGCAGGACGAAGAGCCCCTGGGCCTCAATCAGGCCAATGGGTTCCTGCTTGACCGGATAGAACTCCGGATGCACATGGAAGATGCCATCAGGAAACTCCGAACTGACACCGTTATTACGCAGGATCAGGCTCATCTCGTAGCCTCGGTCGGTCTTGACCAGGGTGGGCGACAGGGCTGATTGCCGCCCTTCTGATCCCTGGCTGGTGATGTTCAGGTCCGGGTTATCGTAATCCACCCAGGCCTGCCTGATGGTCTCGCTGGCCTCGATAATCTCCTGCCGCAATGGCGAAACCACTCTGACCACGGTCCCCGGCCAGTCCAGAATCTCGATAGGGGTATCAGGATGGCCGTCCAAGTGCAAGGTTCGCCAAGCCCTGGCCTGATGCATAGGCAGGCGCTCTCCTCCGCCCTGATAGTGGTCATGGGCCAGAACGGATCCGCCAATGCGGGGCAGGGCAGCGTTGCAGCCTAGGAAGTAGCCGGGAAAACGGTCCACAAAATCCAGCAGGTTCCCGAAGGTGTCCTGGTCCACGTGCATGGGGGTGTGATCAGCGTTGACACAGATGCCATGCTCGCGAAAGTACCCATAGGGCGAGAACTGCCAGAACCAGTCATGCCCACCCAGAGTCAGGGGGATGGTCCGCAGTGTACGCTTGTCACGCCCGGCGAAGCCCTCATTTTCATGGCAGATTGTGCACTTGGGGTACCCTCCTGCGGTGCTGTTGCCCGCCGCAGCCTTCTTCATATCCTTGAATTCCGGCTTGGCCAGGTTGACGGTGACCACCACGCCCCCGGATGAGAAACGAGGGTTCCTATCCAGGCGGGACTTTTTGATGTAGGTGTTTTTGACGCAATAGTCATAGAACCAGTGCATGGCGGCCATACCACCCTGGGCCCTCTCCACCTGTGTGAAGCGCCACTGCAGATGGGATGGCCTGGAGGACAGGATTCCCATAACCGTATCTGCCATGGAAGGGGCATCATCCTGAGCCATAAGTCCGGCACCCTCCAAAGCCTGTATAAAGGATTCCAGGAGATCATCGACGCCACCAGAGGCGGGATCAGCAGGTCCATCCCCGGAATCGTAGGAGTCCAAGGAGAAAAGCGCCAGTATCTGATTGCGAACCCAGTCGACATCGGACGGGTCCAGGTCCAGACTTGCACAGGCGTACCCGATCAGAGCGTCAAGGCTCCGGTAAACCCGTTTCAGCATCAGCTCCTCACCTCTTCGACCACCTGGGCGGTCATCTCCTGCATTTGGGCATCGTCAGCCTCCATCTCCTCAACCAAGCGCATCTGGGTATGGGTCCGCACCAGATTGTGCTCCGGGTAGGCGGTAGCGAAATAGGTGTCGCCCTGAAGGTAGTCGGTCAGAAAGCGCATGCCGCACTCCAGGGTCATAATCCTGCAGGAAGCCGGGAAGAGGCTCAGCTCCCGGTCCACGGCCTTTCTGGCCACGGCTCCCAGGAACCCTTGAGCATAGGCACGGTAAAGATCGGGGTTGAAATGAACCTTATCCAGATCACGCTCATCCTCCAGGGCTGTCGAGGCGCCGAAACGGATGGAGTCGCCGAAATCGAAGAGCATGGATCCAGGCATGATCGTGTCCAGGTCAATGATGGCCCTGGCCTTACCGGTGGCGGCATCCATCAGGATGTTGTTGAGCTTGGTGTCGTTATGGGTGACCCTGAGTGGAATGGATCCATCGGCCAGCCCTTCCATGATGATCGGGTACTGGTCGGCACGTTCCATATACCAGTCGATCTCGGTTCGGCAGGTGGATGCCCTGTCTTTGATATCTTCCTGAACAGTCCGTTTGAAAGTCTCGAACCGTTTGGGGGTGTCATGGAAGTGGGCGATGGTCTCGGTCAGCTGCGAGGCGTCGAAGAGCGCCAGGGAGTTCTGGAAGCGTCCGAAAGCCTGGCCCGCCTCCTTGAAGACCTCTGGGCTGGGGACCAGATCGTAGGAAATCGTGTTCTCGATGAAGGCATAGACCCGCCAAGCCCCACTTGCCAGCTCGCAGTATGTATTGCCCTCTCTATTGCGGATGATATCCAGAGTCTCCTGGCCCTGCGAGCGCAGGAATTCGGTCACCAACTCGATGTTGCGCATCAGGGAGGCCGTATCAGGGAAAACCGAGGTGTTCATTCGCTGCAAAATGTAACGACGCTTGTCCGTTTGTATTAGATAAGTCTGATTGATGTGCCCGTTTCCATAAGGGGCAATGCTCTCCACACGCCCTTCGATGGGGTAGCGAGCGGCAACCGCGGCCAGCTCCTGATCTTGAACCGTCGTCATAATAGCCCCTTTCCTGCCGAACCTGCCCTTATGCCTGCTGCCAGACCATGGCGCTGGGTTCCAGGACAATATCTCTGACCTGGCCGTCCGCCTGACGAACGCTGGTCTCCTGGGGCTGGTCGGTGTTGTTGACGACGCAGTAGACACCCTCCTGTGGGAAGTAGGCCACCTCACAATGAGGGTTGGTGCAGCTCCAGTCCCCGTACCGGTCCTGTTGCCCACTGGCGTAGAAGAGGATCCGTTCAAGAAGCCTGGCGTTGACGGCCGAATAGGGCAGTCCGGAAAGGTAGACCCCACGGCCTATGCCATACTGGTTGACCGCCAGCTGCACCTGACCCTGGTCGGCCCTGAGCAGGGTGACATCCCCGTTGATGGGGTAGGTGTTCACCACTGGCTCTCCGAAGTCCGCCTTGCCGTCCTCGGGCAGATCGGCGGTGATGAAGTGCTTCTCGGTGACCTTCGGGAAGTACTTGTCTACCGAAAGGGTGTGGAAGCGCTCCTGATCAACGCCGAAAACGTCGGCCAATTGGAAGAAGCGCCCCTCTCTTTCCAGAGCAGTCGGCTGGCCTATGCCGACCAGGGCCCCTCCCCCGTCGACCCAGGATCGCAGGGTCTCCAGCAGGGCAGGATTCTTCCAGACCCCGCCACCACTGAAGGCCGTATCGGCCGGACCACCGGTGATGATCACATCCAGGTCATGATCCACGCCGTGGGCCAGAATGTCGTCGAAGCTGATGAAGCGGACGTTCACCCTCATGCCCGACAGTGCCTCCAGAACCCCGTAGTAGGAGTATGTCTGCTTGTTAGGCAGGGCGTGCGCCACCGTGTAGGCCATCCAAGAACGCATGGCGCCCCAGGAATTCAGCACCGCCACATTGAGCTGGCCCTGTGCCGCCCTCCCCTTGATCCTGTCGTGCAGATCGCGGAACTCGTCTGCGATGCGGGCCACGGTCTGAACGAACTTGGGGAACTTGGCCGCCAGGGATGGGTAGCCGCCGTAGCCCATGCGCGATATGGGGCTGCGCAGGATGGCCCTACGGGCCTTGCGCCAATTGTCCAGCCCCTCGATGCTGGGATCGTTGCCCTCATGGAAGGTATCAGGGAAGAAGTATGGCAGAAAACGACCTTCGGTATAGCGGACCCCTGGAATATCGGAGATCATGCGCAGGGTAGTACCGTCGCCCACGGACCCGACCACAGCATCCAGACCCAGCTTCTCGAAGCCCGGCTTGTAGGGCTCGGTGCCGATCCACTGGTCTCCCAGGAACATCATGGCTTCCTTGCCTGCCTGGTGGGTCATATCGACCATGGTCTTGACATTCTCCCGCACAAAATCCGAGAGGAAATCGATCCAATCACGCTGCGCCCTGCCAGGAATGCAGAAGGAGGAGTTGTAGCTGCCCTTATTGATGAAGTCCTCTGGACGCAGACGGTAACCGTACCGGGTTTCGAAATCGTCCAAGGCCTGGGGGGAGACCGTGCAGGCATATCCGAACCAATCCACCAGCTTCTCCCGGTGGAGCTGGTCGAAGATCAGCGTGAACTGGTAGAAGAAGGTGGTGAACCGGACCACGTCGGTCGCCGGGTTCTCATCCAGCCACTGCCAATAGGCATCCATGACGAACTTTCGGGTGGCAGGGTGGTAGATGTCCAGGGGAATCTCGTGTTCCTTGTCGCCCCAGTCGTTGGTCAGGTGGTTGTACATCTCGACCGGATCCCAGATGATGTAGGCCAGGAAGGACGCCGTGTACTCATGCATGGAGGTGGCCCCGGTCACGCGAACCAAGTCCTGATCCGGATCCAGGCTCCACTCCGACTGGTCCAGGACCCGTCCGGCGGTGCGGTCGATGACCTCCCAGTACCGGTGGGGGTCGGCATCCCTGTTGGGCCTGAGCTGCTGGTCGAAGTAGCGGTCCATCAAGGGAATCTGCACTTGGTCTTCGTGGGCCAGTACGCGCTCAGACATGAGGTAGACCTGCGGGGTCTCGTCCATGTGCTTGCTGATCCACTCGTTGTGGGCGCGAGTAGGGAAGTAGGCGCTGTACACCTTCATCCCTAAGTTCAGCAGCTCCTGGTCCAAACGGGTGCCGTCCGAGTTACGAATGGCATCCGCTCCCCAGAGCTTGGCCAGCTCCTTGGTCTTTTCGGCAAAGTTCTCTTCGCCCGGCAGGGTAAAGCGCCCGGTCGTGGTCATTGAATCGAATCTCCTTGGAATATCTCGTAACGGAATGACTGAAAAACTGTGTGCAGCCGTGGACTCTTACTCCTTGACCGAACCGGCGGTCAGTCCAGCCTGCCAGAACCGCTGCAGGCAGAAGAAGAGGATGATCACCGGCAGAACACCCAGCAGGGACCCCATCATCAGCGCCCCTCGATCGGTAAAGACCGGCAGAGAGACCAGACCATAGAGGCCCAGGGTCACTGGGAAGAGGTTCTCGCTGGAGAGCATCATCAGCGGCAGGAGGAAGTTGTTCCAGGTGGCCACGAAGAGGAAGAGGAAGATCGTGACCATGGCGGGCGCAAGAATCCTGAGCACAATCGTGAAGAAGATCCTGGCCTCACCGGCACCGTCGATCCTGGCCGCCTCCAGAAGCTCGGTAGGTACCGAACTTTGGGCGTATACCCTTCCCAGGAAGAAACCGAAGGGCGAGACCGAGCAGGGGATGATCACTGCCAGCATGGTGTTGCTCAGATGCAGGGCGTTGAAGATGGAGTACTGGGGGATGGTCATCAGCGCCGAGGGCATCAGCAGGGCAGACATGGCGATGGTCATGACGACGCCCCTGCCCCGGAACTGGAACTTGGCTGTGCCATACCCGGCCATGACCGAAACCACCGTGCCGATCAGGGCGGAGACCCCTGAATAGATCAAGGAATTGAAGACCCAGTGCCAGAACTGCGAGTGGGTCCAGCCCAGGAGGATCGAGTAGTTGGTGGCCACCGCCTGGGGAATCTTCTTCAGGTCGACAGCAAACCAGAGGCCGTTGCTGCTGACCAGCTGGGAGGGTGACTTGGTAGAGGCGATGATGGCCCAATAGATGGGAAAGAGGAAGTAGATCAGAGCGAAGACCAGGACCACGATGGTGGTAATCTTGACCACCTTGGTGGGTCTCATGGAGCGAGGCAGCTCATCGGCCTTCTGCTTGAGGAGCTTGTCCTGCTTTTTTGCAAGGCGTGCGGGATTGGCCGAGGTCATGATTCATTCACCTTCCTCTCGATGTATGCGTAGAGGGCGGCAAGGACCCCGGCAATCAGCGCCATGACAATTGCGATGGCTGAAGCCGGACCGTCACCCTTGGGGGTGAGGATGCCCCGTGATGTGTTCATGGCCATCATCATGGGGGTGTAGGAGTTCGATATGCCCTTGTCGACGGTCTGCATGACCTGGGGCTCGTTGAAGAGCTGGATGCTGCCGATGATGGACAGGAGCATGGCCAGGAGGGCGGCCCCCCTGACGTTGGGGAGTTTGATCCTCATGGCGATCTGGAAGCCATTGGCTCCGTCGATTCGAGCAGCCTCGTAGAGGTCACGCGGGATGGCCTGGAGGGCTGCCAGGAAGATCAGCATGTTGTAGCCCGTGAAGGTCCAGGTGGTGATGTTGGCCATGGAGGCGATCAGAGCGTTGGATGCGAAGAAGTTGACGTGTATTCCTATGGCTGCCAGGCCCTTGACGATGGGCGAGAACTGGTCGTTGTAAAGGAACACCCAGATGATGGCCGCGATCGCGCCCGGGATGGCATAGGGAAGGAAGTAGCCCAGCCGATAAGGGGTGACATGCTTGACGATGAAGGAATCCAGAAGCATGGCCAGGGCCAGGGCTGCGATGATCATGACCGGGACCTGGATGACCGTGTAGATCAGGACCCTGCCGATGCCGGTCCAGAAGGCCGCGGAGGTGACTGTAAATCGGAAGTTCTCCAACCCGACGAACTTATTGATCATCTCGCCCCCGCCGTAGGCGCCGCCGCCCGAGGCCACCTGCTGGAAGAAGCTCATATAGACGGCGTAGGCAATGGGGATGATGAAGACAATCGCAAAGAGGATGCAGAAAGGCATCATGAATGCCCAACCCGTCCGTTCGTTGCGTTTGGTGATCTCGGATCTCCTCTTCTTCTGCGCCCCTGCCTCAGCTGCTGTTCGATGGCTCATGTGAAAACCCATCCTCCCGGAACCTATAAGGCGAGCGACCTTCCAGCAGGCGGGGAACACGAGCCACAGACCCGGGTTCCCCAACCTGTTGAGAATTGTCAGGGAAGGCCTCCCTACTGTATCCGCCGAAGAGCGGTTACCGATCAATCCTTGGCGATCGGAAGGCCATAATCCTTCAGTGTGGCAAGGGACGTCTTCTGCGCTGCATCGAAGGCATCGGAGACCTTGGCTTGACCCTTGCCGGCCTTGTCCGCAGCCTCGCCGACGGCGCTGCTCACCGCGGAGAATCCGGGCATGTAGTTGAAGGAACCCATGTTGGCATTGGCCTTAGCGAATTCCGCCATCACGTCCTGCCCGCCGAAGAATTCGGTCCAGGACTGAGGGGTCTTGGCTTTCTCGGTGGAGGCCGCGACAATCAGACCCTGAGAGGTCAGATCAGGCACCTGGGTGTTGAACCAATCCAGGAACTCCATGGCCTCTGCCTTGTGCTTGGTGCCCTTGATGGCTGCAACACCCGAACCGCCGTTGGGTCCGGTCTTCTCGCCGTTCTTGAACCAGTCGCCGATCTGGGTGACCCTCCACTGGCCCTTGCCGGCATCACCGATCCAGTCCATCATGATCGGGGCATTCCAGGCGGCATCAATGGATCCGATGATGGAGCCGTCATGGAAGGCACCAGCGAAGGAGGGGTCGGTGCTGGGGGTCAGATTCATCGCCTTGGCATCGAGCAGCTGCTGGTAGAAGTCGGCCGTGGCCTTGGAGCCGGGCGTATCAACATTGACGACCCACTTGCCGTCCTTGATTTTGTACCAGGGAGATGACGCGCCGGAAAGGGCGGAGAAGGCCATGCCTGCACCATCGGGCTGGTAGGTCATGATGTACTTACCCTGAGCCGCTGCCTTCTTGGCCGATTCGATGAATTCCTCGGCCGTGGTGGGGACCTTAATGCCCAGCTTGTCGAATTCCGTCTTGTTGTAGTAGTAGACCATGGGGCCGGTATCCTGGGGCAGACCGAAGACCTTGCCGTCTACGCTCATAAGCTTGCTGGGACCCTCTGCGAAGTCTTTGGAGTACTTGCCTGCCTCTGCAGTGACATCCTCGACGATGCCCTTGGTATAGACCTCAGGCAACTCAGCGTAGCCTACCTGGGCCAGATCGGGAGCATTACCGGCCTTGACGTCGGTCTCCAGCTTCTTAATCAGGTCGCCGGGGCTGCCGTTGAACTTGGTAGCCTTGACCTGGATGTTCGGGTGATCCTTGTTCCACCTGGCCACGGTGTCCTTGACCATGGTCATGCCCTGCTTGTCGGGAAGACGGTGCAGGTATGTCAGTTCGACCTTGCCGCCCGACTTGGTGTCACCGCTCTTGTTGGCATCGGATCCGCCGGAGGAACCGCACCCGGCCAGTGCCATGCTTAAGGCCGCGACTGCAGCCATGGCCGCCATTATGCGTTTGTTGCTGGTTCTCATCTAGACTCACCCCTTCACAAAAACATCATTGTCTTACCTCGAAGTTCACATTCAGTATAGCAGTACTTATTTGCAAGGATAGTTTATTAATTCAATTATAAGAATTGTAGATTTAGCAAAGCAGTGCTAAACCACGGGATTTTCATTTGATTACCTTCGTTCACAATTGATATCGATCTATTGGATCCAATGCGTTCTAAGCGAGAGTAGTGATTTGCAGTAGCGGCGCTTTCGACGACTTCACCCCATGCCCTATAGGCGAGCGATCCGGCCTTGTCTGAGAATCCATCTATGCTTACCCGTAATTGCAAAGCCACTGAAGAGGTCGCCGAACCTATCAGTAACCGGGATCAGACAGTGCGGTGTCGCCTATTCCCGGCGAAAGGATGTCCGGCCGAAACGGTTCGGATCCGCCCATCCGACCCGTTGGGCCCGGGTCGAACAGGTCCGGGACTGTCGCAACCAGATGTTGCGGAGCGCTATGTGCAGTGTCACAGACAGGCAACCCGCCTGGATTTCGCCTGAGCGGAACCGGCCGGAACCGTCGTCATAGGGCTCTCAGGTCAGTTCGAGGAGAAGAGCAGTCATGGCGACCAGGCAGGGCGGGAAAGACGACCCCTCCGCATCCGACGACCGGGTCCAACGCAACCTCAAGACCCGACACGTCACCATGATCGCCCTGGGCGGCTGCATCGGCACGGGCCTGTTCATGACCTCCGGATCCACTATCGCCAAGGCCGGACCGGGAGGCGCGCTGGTGGCCTACGCGGCCATGGGCCTCATGGTCTACTTCCTGATGACCAGCCTGGGCGAGCTGGCCACCCACCTGCCCACTTCCGGTTCCTTCGCCGCCTACAACGCCCGCTATGTGGATCCGGCCCTGGGCTTCGCCATGGGCTGGAACTACTGGCTGAACTGGGCCATCACCGTGGCTGTGGACATCTCCACCGCCGCCCTGCTGATCCAGTACTGGCTGCCCCACACCCCAGGATGGATATGGAGCCTGCTGGTCCTGGTGGTCATTTTCCTGATCAACGCCCTGACCGTGTCCACCTTTGGCGAGACCGAGTTCTGGCTCTCCCTGATCAAGGTAGTGACAGTGATTGTCTTCCTGGTCATCGGTCTGGCCATGATCTGCGGCATCATGTTCCGCCCGGCCGTGGGCCTGGGCAACTTCACCTACAAGGATGCGCCTTTCGTGGGCGGATTCCCCGCCATTCTCAACGTCTTTTTGATTGCCGGCTTCTCCTTCCAGGGCACCGAGCTGATCGGCGTCACGGCCGGCGAGTCCGAAAACCCCGGCAAGGCGGTACCCAAGGCCATCAATGATGTCTTCTGGAGGATCCTGCTCTTCTATATCCTGTCCATCTTCGTCATCGCCGCGCTGATCCCCTACACCAGCCCCAACCTGCTCAGCTCCGCCCAGGGGGACATCGCCATGTCGCCCTTCACCATGGTCTTCCAGCGGGCGGGTCTGGCCTCGGCGGCCAGCGTCATGAACGCCATCATCCTGACCTCGGTCCTCTCGTCCGCCAACTCAGGGGTCTACGCTTCCACCCGGATGCTCTACGCCCTTGCCAAGGACCATTACGCCCCGGCCTTCTTCGGGCACACCACCCGTCATGGCATCCCCATGGCCTCGCTGGTCGCCACCCTGGTGGTCTCCCTGGCCACCTTTGCCGCCAGCATCTTTGGCCAGCGGATCTACATGTGGCTGGTGGCCGCTTCGGGCCTGACCGGATTCATCGTCTGGATCGGCATCGCTCTGAGCCACTATCGCTTCCGCCGCGCCTGGGTGGTCCAGGGCCACCGGGTTGAGGAGCTGCGCTACCATGCCAAGCTCTTCCCCCTGGGGCCCATCCTGGCCCTGATTCTGTGCATCATCGTCATCGGCGGGCAGAACATCGAGGCCTTCGTCAACTGGAACTGGCAGGAGATCGGCGTCACCTACATCAGCGTGCCCCTGGTGCTTGCCCTCTACCTGGGCTACAAGATCCGCTACCATACCCGGATCGTGCCCCTGAAGACGATGGATTTGAGCGGGGATCCGGAATCGCTATGAACAATTGGTCAACTAGCATGACATATTGTGGCCATGGGAGGCGGAAAGCCACACCAGTGGCATAGACTCCCTAATCGTTCGAGGACCGGCTCAAGGACCCGGTCATATGAATCTGTTCCGGCATCCAGCCGGCATATCAGGAATCGCAATTTCAGTACGACCCCGGACTCCCCGGTGCGTCGCCCAGCCAAAAGGAGGAGGATCATGACGCAGAACACCAGCAATGCAGCGTCGAACACCAATCAATCCGACCGGGCCGGGCAAGAGCACCATGGCTACGGCAGCGTCAAGCGCAACCTCAAGACCCGCCACATCTCCATGATCGCCCTGGGCGGCTGCATCGGCACCGGCCTGTTCATGACCTCAGGCTCCACCATCTCCACAGCCGGCCCCGGCGGCGGACTTCTGGCCTACATAGCCATGGGCGTCATGGTCTACTTCCTGATGACCAGCCTGGGCGAGCTGGCCACCCACCTGCCGGTGTCGGGATCCTTCGCCGCCTACAGCGCCCGCTACGTGGATCCGGCCCTGGGCTTTGCCATGGGCTGGGACTACTGGCTGAACTGGACCATCTCGGGTGCCGTGGACATCTCCACCGCCGCCCTGCTGATCCAGTACTGGCTGCCCCACACCCCGGGATGGATCTGGAGCCTGCTGGTCCTGGTCATCGTCTTCCTGATCAACGCCCTGACGGTCTCCGCTTTCGGGGAGACCGAGTTCTGGCTCTCCCTGATCAAGGTGGCCACCATCATCGTCTTCCTGGTCATCGGCATGGCCATGATCTGCGGCATCATGTTCCAGCCGGCGGTCGGCCTGAAGAACTTCACCTACAAGGACGCCCCCTTCGTGGGAGGCTTCCCGGCCATCATGAGCGTCTTCCTGATCGCCGGCTACTCCTTCCAGGGCACAGAGGTGGTGGGCGTAACCGCCGGGGAATCCGAAAACCCCGGCAAGGCGGTCCCCAAGGCCATCAACGACGTCTTCTGGCGGATCCTGCTCTTCTATGTGCTGTCCATCTTCGTCATCGCTGCCCTGATCCCCTACACCAGCCCCAACCTCCTGGGTGCCTCTGACGGGAACATCGCCATGTCGCCCTTCACCCTGGTCTTCCAGCGGGCCGGCCTGGCCTCGGCAGCCAGCGTCATGAACGCAGTGGTGCTGACATCCATCCTTTCGGCCGTCAACACCGGGGCCTACGCCTCCAGCCGCATGCTCTACGGGCTGGCCAAGGACCACTATGCCCCGGCCATCTTCGCCAAGACCACCAAGCGGGGCATCCCCCTGGCAGCTCTGGTAGCCACGGTCTGCATGTCCCTGGCCACCTTCGCCTCCAGCATCTTCGGCCAGTCTTTCTACATGTGGCTGGTGACCGCCACTGGACTGACCGGGTTCATCGCCTGGATCGGCATCGCCCTGAGCCACTTCCGCTTCCGGAGGGCCTTCAAGCTCCAGGGACACGACCTGAGCGAACTCAAGTACCACTCCAAGATCTACCCGCTGGGCCCGATCCTGGCCATGGTGCTCTGCGTCATCGTCATCGCCGGACAGGACATCCCCTCCCTGCTCAGCCTGAACTGGTCGCACATGGCCATGACCTACTTCAGCGTGGTGCTGGTCCTGGTCCTCTATCTGGGCTTCAAGTTCGTCAACCACACCAAGATCGTGCGCCTCAAGGACATGGACGTGTCCGGCGCCGAATCCGCCCGCTGAAGCAGAAGGTGCCCCGCAGATGATCTGTTCCATCTACGGGGCACCATCAGGCCAAGCCCAAGCCTAGGTCAATGACGATGACATCGACTTTCTGACCGGAATGGCCACCATCAAGGCCAGCGAAACCATGAGCAAGGCCGCCAGACTCACTCCGACGACATCCGTCCCGGTGGAGGACAAACCACCGCCCCCGACTGATGCATCACGGCCAGGGTCGTGACGACCATGCCCACTGACATCGGCAGAGATCAGACTGGTGCCTTGTCCCAGACTGCCGCCCTGCATCCCATTTCCGTCCGGTCTGCTGAGGGGAACCAGGGCCTTGATAGCCTCCTGAAGACCCTTCAGTGCCTGATCAACTGCAGCCTGGTCGGCATTGGGATCGTCATAGACAGCCTGTGCCTGCGTTCGAGCCGCAGCGAAAGCCAGCCAGGAACCGGACTCATATTTGCCCTGGTCCAAACCATCGGCCTTCTTCAAGGCAGCTGAAAGACCGGATTTGTCGACCTTGACCACGGAATCAACCACCTTGACCCGGACTTTCACATCAGGGTGGGCGAGCTCTTCATTCGCATCCATGTCCAGCACCGGCAGGCCATCCGCTGCCCAATGGACCCGGCGCACGAAGGTATCCCGCCCGGAATAGTTGCGGTAGCCATCCGTCTTGTTGGCGTATGCGTGGAAGACGTAGATCTGATTGCCGTCCTCATCCTCGCTCCACATGCCATGGCCGGTGCCCAGCTGCCACCTTCCGTTGAAAATGCCTGAATTCTGGATGGGGTAGTTCAGATTGCTCCAACTGGCTGGATCGGTCAGGTCGGTATTGCCTGATCCGTCGGCCACAGCCATGCCGGTGGTGTAGGTCTTGCCGACCGAGGAACCGGAATACATCAGATAGAGCTTGCCCTGGTGCAGGGTTACATTGGGCCCCTCGGCGATTGTGGCGTTCCATGCGTAATCCGGGGCGACGATCCTCACCGGGTCGGTGGTGACGTGAGCAGGGTCGGCAGGATTCATCCTGGCCAAATAGGTGGCGCCCAACTGCTGCCAGACATAATAGGATTGTCCCTTCTGATCCTGGAAGTAGCTCATATCCAAGGACATGCCGACACTTCCATCGGCGGCCAGGGCCAGGGGACGTCCGTCGGAACGAGTCACGGCTCGCGGCCGCTCCCAGCTGGAAGCGACGGTCGGGTCGAGATCATGACCTCCGGCATCCTGCTTGAGCTGCATATAGACGGCCTTGCCATTGGTCCACTGGTTTCCGTATCCCGCCATGAACAGGACTGTCAGCCTGCCGTTGATCTCGTGAATCTCAGGCGCCCAGAAGCTGTGCATGATCGGCTGCCCCTCTGCATCAGGATCCCCCGCCTTAAGGATGATGTGCTCCTTGGCGTTGTACCCGTTGGCATCAATCAACCCGGAATCCTGGCCAGGGGTGTCAGCCAGATCGGCGATGGCGTCGGCCATCCGCAGGGGCATATGAGGACTGCCATGCTGCCAAGTGCAGTCCCCTTCAATGTCATTGGTGGCGATCATGAGGTACTTGGTATCCACCCGATCATGGCCGTCCACCTGCCGCTTCCACTGCCACTTGTAGATGGAGGGATCGGCACGCTCCTCAGCGAAAGGAACCTTGTAGGAGGTCTGGCCAATGGTGCCGGTGACCTCATATTCCCCGACCTTGTTCAAGTCAAGATGCGAGGTATCCCAGTCTCTGATGGGCAGCGAACCCGTGGAACCGTCGGAATAGGTCAGTCGAGCGGTTTTCGGCAGCTTCAACCCGTTTGCTGAACTCCCCTTGGTCACGGTGATGTCCTTGAAACTGTCTACGCCGGTGTTGGTCAGACGACCGAATCGGGTTTGCAGGGCCTTGACACGGTCCTGGTCAATGACCATGGACGAACCGTGGCGATAGTCATCAATGCCTTGAACCCCTGACGCCGGTTGGCTGCCGCCGACCGTGGCGAACCGCCCGACATGGACAGGCCCATGCACGGAATCCTTGTCCTTGAGCTCAGCAAAGCTGGTGTACTTGGGCACTCCGTTGTCGTCATGCCACCCGATCATGGTGGTCTTGGACGCCGTATCGTAGACCCCATAGGGACTGTTGACCCCGTTGGTTTCGCCCAAGTCAATCAGGCCTGCGGAATTCGGGCTCTCCTCATAGGCAAGCAGGTCTGGGGACCGGGCAAAGAGCAGGTGACCAGGACTGTCCGGCACATCCGTCCCCCGGTTGGTGCGCACGGAGAGGATTCCGTAGGACCCATCCCCCATCATGAAAATCGCAGGATCCTTCAGGCTGCGCGCGTAGTCCCTGGTGTTCTGGTTGACGGGCTGCGAGGCGTAACCCAGCGGGAAGAAAATGCCATAGTTGCCGTTGTAGGGCTGGTAGCGCCCCGAGGCTTCGTCCTTGAGGGCCAGATGCATGCTGTGCGCGATATCGCCGTTATTGGCTGTATCCGCCGAGGTCGCATTGCGGTCGTAGGCAAGGAGGGTGCTGGCCTTCGACTTGGGAAGGATTTTCACCTCGAAGTCTTTGACGATGGGGTCGGCAACCCCTGCAGCGGTGATTCTGGCAGTGATCCGTCCAGAGACAGGCTTGTCACCAGCTATGGAGACCAGGCCCCCGTCATGGATGGAGATGCCGGAAGCGGCCTGCAGCTGCAGCGTCGTATGATCCGGAGCCACAGGAAGCTTGGTGCCCGAGGCGATCAGGGGCGGGATGACGTAACCGTCAGCCGCCTCCTGCAGCCTTTGGGCCTTGGTCTTCGTGCTCGGTTTGACAGTGATGCGGTAGCTCTTGCTGCCGGTCAATCCACGCACTGTGGTGGTAGCCGTCATGGTTACCGTTTGATCCTGAGCGCCGGAGGGCGGTTGGTTGACCATACCCGTATCAGTGATGACCGAAGGATCCGATGAGGACCAGGTTACCGTGCCTCCTGCTGTGGGAAGTGCCAGGTAGTTGCCGTCCACACTCTGGTCATGAAAGCCCAGGGCATCGATGCGTCCGTCCACCAGTTCGCTCCTGTGGATGTTGGCGTCGACAGTGCTGATGCTCCTGACCTGTCCAGCGTCCAAGGCCCTGCCGTAGACGCGGAAGTTGGCCACCTGGCCCTTGAAATTCACATCCTTCCAAGGCGAGTGGCCGATGGTGTTGAGGCTCTGGTCGCCAATGTCGGCAGTGGTGACGGGAACCTTGCCAGAGGCGACCTCCTCGCCATCGACATAGAGCCTGGCCATACCGTCCGACCCGTCCAAGGTTGCTGTCACCGACATCCACTGGTCGGCCCGGACCGCGCAGGAGCCCGACTGGACCAGATGCTCGATCCCCTTCGCCTTGATGCCCACCAGGGGCTGGCGTCCGAAGGCGCAGTTGAGGGAGCTGAACAGGTATTCCTGGTTGGAGGCGTTGCCGATGTTCCACATGAAGTGGAAGTTCTTCAACATGTCAGGATCCGCCTTGACCTCCATCTGGACGGTAGCGGAGGACTTGCCGGAAAGCAGATCAGCAGGCAGCCGAACCCAGCTGCCCCCTCCGCCCCAGTCCCCACCGGAAAGAACCAGGGACTCATCCTTCCACAGATCGTCTCCCGGGTTCTGCACCTGGGCTTGGCCAAAGGCGCTGCCAGGGGCGGTATTGGCGACTGTGTGCCCGTCCGATGGCTTGCTGGCGAAGGAGTACTCGGCCAGCAAATCGTCGGTGGGCAGGGTTTCAACAGCACCTGCTGCTGCGGGGATGAAAGCCAACCCGGCCAAGGCGGTCGGAATCGCCATCATCCAGGCAATCATTCTTCCATATCGTTTCACTTCTGCTCATCTCCATCCATGGCTGGTGCCGACCCCGGTCGACGGACGAAGAACCTGCAGACGGCAATGAGAACCAGCCCCAGGCTTGCTGCCGACAGGAGAACTGGAACCTTCGACAGGTCTACACCTGTGGCGGAGAGGGAGGGACGGGCCTGTGCATGCGGGTTCACCGTGCCGGAAGCATTGCCGGATGAATTGCCGGATGATGAATGCCCCGGCTTCTGGCTGTTGTCCTTGTCGGGCGCAGGCTGGGCGCTGCGAATCTGGGTCAGTTTGACCTGGTAGGTCCTTGTGGTGGCCTTATCCGCTGCTGTGACCTTGATCGTCAGCATCCTTTCAGCTGATCCGGGAGAATCCAGGGTCAAGGCGACAGTAGCGTGATCGTCCTTGGCGAGAGCGGCGATGTCGGCTTCAGTCAGTCCAGGCAGGTCGGCGAGCGCCAGCGTGGCAGTACCCTCCAAGGCCTGCGCCAGATTCACTGGTTGACCGGCCACGGTCAGAGACTTGAGGCTGGCGTCATTGGAGAGGACCTTGACCGTGACCTCCACGGGCATCCGAGAAGCATCCGCGGCGATGCCGCTTACTCGGAAGGTTCCGGGGTGGCTGTAGGAGGACGGATCCACGGCATCCCAAGCCACCTTCACCTGCTCCTTGCTTCCGTCAGCCTTGGTCAGCTCCACCTGGGCAGGAAGATTCGGCGTGGGATCCTGACCGACCTTCGTCTCGACAGACAGGGCCGGAACCGAGACGACCGCCACATGGGGCGCATAGGCCTCCAGGACCTTCTGATACTGAGCCCTGGTCACTGGCAGTACAGTGCCGTGCCGTGGCTTGCCGCCGTCCGTATTGGTCGGGAAGTTGGCTTCGGGCATCTTGTCGCCGATCACCTTCCACTGATCGGCCTTGGATATATTCTTGGTGGCCATCGGCACATAATGGTTGGGGCCACCGTGGTAATTGGGCTGATCGGCAAAGAGGTAGTACTGGTATCCGTTGACATCCCCATCGTTCGCCCGGAAAAGGGATGGGCCTTCGCCGGCGCTGAAAGTACCACCGTAGCCGTTGGCCTGTCCGCCGCCGATGCGCTCCCCGACCAGAGACCAGCCGTTAACGTCACCGGATGCGGCAGTGGGATAGGATCCGGCAACCTTGGCCAGAAGGTCCTTGGACTTCTCCTGACGCAGGGTCATGGTCTTCTCGTCCTTGTAGACGCGATAGTAGAGGCCATCCTCCTTTTGCACGGTGGCATCGATGGATCCCGAGCCGGGCTGACCTCTGCGGTCTACATCGATCCAGACCTGGGGCTTGGAGAAGTTGATGAAATCGTCAGTGGTGACATACATCATCCGGTTGTACGTCAGCGCGGTCCTTTCGGCCGGATCGGTATCCGGATACAGGTTGGAGGCCCAATAGACCACGTACTTGCCGATCTCAGCGTCGTAATAGGCCTCAGGTGCCCAGGTGTTGCCGGCATAGTCGTTGCTCACCTTGACATGCCGCTCCTGGGACCAGTGGGTCAGATCATCCGACTCCCAGATCTCGATGTATTTGGATCCGTTGGCCTGGGCACCCATGAAACCGCTCAGCCCTCCGGGGGCATTGGGGCGTCCGGATATCTTCAGATCGGTGGCCAGCATGTAGAACTTGTCGCCATCCTTGGACCTCATGATGAAGGGATCGCGAAGCCCCTGCTCGCCCTTGCTGGAGGTGAAGAGGGGCGAACCGTTATTCAGCGTGTTCCAGTCCAGTGCATTGTTGCCCTTGGACGCGGCCAGGCTGATCTTCTCGCCGCCGACGCCCTCGCCGGTGAAGAATGCCCAGACATAGGCCTGATCCTTGGAGTTGTCGGCAGGCATGGGCTGCACCTTAAGGGTGAACTCCTTGACCAGCCTGCTGTCGCCATGCCTGACCTCCACGCTCAGAACCACAGTTGCAGCCGGCTTGCCAGCGGCGGGACGGTTGACCTTCACGGTCTTGGAAGAGGCGTTGACGCCATCGACGATCACCGCGCCGACCGTTCCTGGATCCTTGACGGACCAGGTGAAGGAGGAGCCGTGCTCACCGAGCGTAGGTATGGAAACATTGGTTCGCACATCATCGGCATTCTCGATGGCCACGGCATCCAGATCAGCCTGCGCCTGCTCCTGATCGCTCAGAAGATGGGGAACCAAAACCTGATAGGCCTTGGTGCGAGTGACCCCGTTCAGGCTGAAAGTGGCCGTCAGCGTCACCTGCGCGTCCGGCTGCCCGGAAGAAGGCCTGTTGACGGTGACTTTCCCGTCGCGGTCCACGGCCAGGGCCGATGAATTAGATGTCCACTCCAGATCCACGCCCGAGAGATGCGTAGGCAGGCTGAAGTCCTCTCTCGCCTGAGTAGGAACCGTCACAGTCGGCATGATCTTCTCCAAGGCTTGGCTGGTATAGAGCCCCTTGACCCCAGCGGCATCCATGGCCTGATCGTAGATGGCGTAATCATCGACCTCGATCCTGCTCTTGGGATCGGGATAGGAGGATTTGCCCAGGTAGGCGACCAGATCCCCGTAATTGCCGAGGCCACCTTGGGGTATGGAGTAGGTGGAAGAACCCAGCGGAGCGCCATTGAGATAGGAGCTCATCGTTCCTGTGGAGCCGCTGATGACTGTGGTGTATAGAGCCATGTCGTCAGTGGATTTGGAGCCGGATGAGGGAGCCCCGGTGGACCCTGGACCCACTTCGGTGCCCCATGGGGACTTGTTGGGTTGATTGGCGGTCGCTGTGGTCATTACCGCCTTGACCCGCCCCGCAGGGTTGGATGGGTTGAGCAGGAAATACCCTTTGGCGGTATCTGCGTTCCCTATGTAGGCCGCTGAAGTATTCATGGAGCCGGAATCATTCTTCAGCCAGATTGAAACGGTAAGGTCCTGCTTGTCCTTCAAGGCACCGGTGGGAATGACCACGTCCTGGGTGCCGGTCAGCACGAGGCGGCCATCCTTGACGGAGGCATCACCTTCCAGAGTGGCGTCACTATGACCGTCAGAGCCCTCGTTGGCTATGGTCCGGCTGTTGGGGGCGGCATCGAAGGAATAGTGAACCAGCGGCTTCTCCCCCTCCTCAGCCGAGGCGGCAAGGGGCAGCAACGACCCCGATGCCAGTGTTGCACACCCTAGGAGCAGCCCCAGGGCTTTCTTTCCATGTCCGTTCATTAACGGGCCTCTTCCTGTGTAATGCCACCACATCATTGCGGTGGCTCTTGCATGCTCCCGGAACAGCTGGCTCCAGGAGCCTCTTGTCTTGGACTGCCGATGCCGGCCGTCCCTCGAAAACCCATAGGGACAGCCGGTCATAGCAGTCAGTGCCTGGATGCCGACCTATACCCGGCCGATCGCAACCAGCAGATTGCCAGGACTGCGCATGCGAGCGCAGCCAAGGCAATGACGCCAACAGATGCACCTGTTTGAGAAAGCCCCGGGTCCGGTGAAACCGACCCAGCACCACCTGCCTTGACTTGTTCAATGGGCGATGTCTGGGAGAGGTGGGTGTCGGATGGGCCAGGCCCGCCACTGTCTGCAGCCTTGGCGACCAGCCCGGTCACCTTGGTCGAGGATGGCTTGACCAGTTTGTCGGTGTACCCCTGATAATCGACTCTGATATCTCCGGAGACCTCATCCGGCACAGTCAGCGTCGCCTTTCCATCAGCCCCCAGTTTCACATCGGTCGTCCAAGACTGACTCAGCCGCGATGCCGGGCTTTGCGTGATGCTCACGGTGCCAGCCACATCGCCTTGGTCTTCAGCCTTGACGGTCACGGTCAGTTTGCGGCTGTCCGAGGCATACTCAGCCTGGGTTGTGGAGGCGACCGGTTCCAGATGTGAGGGGTTGGCCGTGGTGTACCGATGCATGGCTTCCAGAACGTTCCGAGGCACGGCGACGAAGGCCCCATGCCTCTTCGGGGTAGGCATGCCATCATCCGTGACATACCCGGTGACGCCCTTGCCGGGCTTCTTCTGAGTAAACCATCCCGGCGTCTGCGAAAGCCTGTGGGACCAGTCTGTTTTGCTCAGATCCGTCTTGCTGGTCATGAAGGGTTGATAACCCCCCGAATCAGCCATGATGACCATGGCATCACCGGCTTCGTTCTGGTTGACGTCATCCTTGTTCAGAGCTATGGATTCCGGCCCCTCAAAGGGAAGCAGCCGCTGGTCGAGCAATCGCCAGGTGCTGGTCTCATCAGCATCGGGATCCGAGCTGGACGTGGTGCAGGTCAGGCACTTCGAGCGTTCCAGGAAGGTGGACTTGCCATCCACTATGTAGGATCCTGCGGCACCGTTCTCCTCGTTTTTGGTCATTCGGTAGTAGTAGCTGCCGATTTTGAAAACCGTGGAGTCTATGCGCGAGTAGCCGGTATCCTGCCAGTCCCTGGCGGGGGTGAAGGTTTTGAAGTCCCTGGTGATGGCATAGCGCACGATGTTGTACGGGGAACCCTTCTTCCCGGTGACGGCCGTCGAGCGTGAGCCATCGGTATAGGCCCTTGAGGAGAAGAAGACCACATAGGCGTTCAGCGCGTCATCCCAGAATGCCTCAGGAGCCCAGGTCATCCCCTGGTTGGGGGAGTTGACGACGATGCCTGCATCCGAACCGTCCTCGGCGTTGGTCCGCGTCCAATTGACCATGTCCTTGGATTTCCAGGCTTCGATCTTCAGCGAGCCATATTGCTGGTTCTGGCCCCAGCCCTGGCGTGAGACCTTCAAATCGGTGGCGATCATATAGTATTCGTCGCCATCATGCGAGCGCAGCACGTATGGGTCGCGCAGACCGGTGGTGTCCGTCTTGGAAGTGATGACAGGGTCGCCATTGTTGATGGGGCTGAAGGAGAAGAAGTCATTGCGCTCGGTGGAGGTCGCCGATTCATACAGAGCCTCGCCGATCTTTCCGCCAGTCGTATTCGCGTCAGAGAGAAAAGTGACCGAGGCATACCCGACATTCGGCGCAGACCGTGGCTTTTCCTTGACCACGACATCAACGCTGCGCGATACGGTGCGCCCATTGCCCGCCTTGGCGGTGGCCGTCAGACTGACCTTCTTGGCATCGCCCTGCCCATAAGAGGGTCGGGTGACGATTCCGGCGCCCCGATAGGGGTCGGCTGCACCATTGGCCGGTGCCTGGTAATTGCTGTCCGTCGGACTGATGCGACCGGGATCGGAAGAGGTCCAGGTGACATCAACATCATGTCTGGGTCCCTTGGCCAGCAAAGGCAGGTTCCCTGTCGCCTGAGAGGGAACCCCGGCGATCAGCGTATCCACATCATCTTGGGCGGCCGTTTCCGGATCCAAGGGTTTGACGGTTACGTCGACTGAACTGACCAGTCCACCAGCCCGGCTGGTGGCGGTAATGGTGCTGGTTCCAGCCTTCACAGCCTTGACCTTGCCCTTGGCATCGACCGTGGCTACAGAGGGATTGGACGAGGCCCAGCTCACCTCCTGGCTGATGGCATTCTCAGGCGTGATTGTTGCGGTCAGCTGCCGCTCATCGTTCTCCGTCAAGGCCAGGGATCCGTTCACCAGGCCGGTTCCGGTCACGGTTATCCCAGTCGGCATGACCAGATCGGCCCCCTTGTAGATCTTCAGGTCATCAATAGCGCCATTCCAATAGGCATCGCCCTGATAGAAGGATCTGCCGATGTAGGTGGTGGAGCCCCCCAGATCGGAGAGCTTGATGCCGGTCTTGGTCTTGATTCCCACCAACTTATTGTCCCTGAGCAGGGCCATGGAATCATCCTTGATGATGATTCGGAAGTCATGCCATATTCCGTCATTGTTGTCCAGCTGCTCCTTGAAGGAGGGCTCATTGTGCCAGCCGTTGTCCGCAACGGCCAATTTGGCGCTGGTCTTGCTCAGATAGAAGAAAAGGTAATGCGAAGCATCCTTGCCGATAGCCAGTGAGAAGTAATTGCCATCGTCGGCATGCCTCGACTTGGCAGCGAAGTCGATGGTCGCCTCGTTGCCTATTGACCCGAAGATCTCCGAAGGCAGCTGAGCATATTGAACGTTTTTTGCAGCATCCGACTGACCGTTCTGCAGATTCAGCGCCTCGTTCCCGTTTCGGTCTCCGAAGGCCCCGATGGATGCCCCGCCGTGAAGGGTCATGGCATAGCCATTGACCGAATCCGACAAGTTTCCCTGGCTGAAGTCATAGGAGGCAACCGGGGTCAGTGATCCGGCTTCCTGCCCTTTTACGTCGGGTCGCTCAAGTGCGTATGCCGTACCTCCTGCGAAGGACAGCAACATCGGCAGGGTCACCATGACCGACACCAATGTTTTCATTGTTTTCATGCGCTCCACCACCTTTGGCTCATCGGGATATCGCAATCCCGCCTGCAGTGTCATGTCGACTGCTGGCTTGGCTTCGATGACTGCCCTTGAGTCCACACGACAAGTATTCATAGATGGGTCATGACTCAGGATTGATCATCACATCAGCACCTATGCCAAAATCCATTCTGACATCCGCGATTAGCCGCTGTCCCTGAAAAGAATAACGATTCAATAACAATAGATTCTCAGTATGAGCAAGTACGAACGGCAGGCATTCCCCCTACCGTATGGAACGAGGAACCATGCAACTGGGGCTCGACACTGAACCCCGATGCCTCAAATAAAAAAAAGCCGCAGACCAGATTCACATCGAATACTGGTCTGCGGCGATGCCAGGGAAATGGCAGCTGATACTCAGAACCTAGAGGTCACTGCACCTGGGAGCGGGCGATCTTGCCGGTGAAGGACTGGGCCTCGTCGGCATCCTTGACGTCCTTGTTCCAGGAGAACATGGCGCGCAGCTTGGGGCCGACCTCTTCGATCTTCTCGTGGGAGTACTTCTCCTGCAGCTCCTTGAACTTGGGGGCGCCGGCATCCTGGTCGTCAATGAACTCCTTGGCGAAGGAGCCGTCCTGAATGCGCTGCAGCTGGTGACGCATCCTGTCCTTGGTGGACTCGTCCACCACGGTGGAGGTGAAATCGCCGTATTGGGCGGTGTCGGAGCAGGACCAGCGGGCCTTGTTCAGACCGCCCTCGTTCATCAGGTCGACCAGCATCTTGAGCTCGTGGCAGACCTCGAAGTAGGCGATCTCCGGCTGGTAGCCAGCCTCGGTCAGCACCTCGAAGCCAGCCTCGACCAGGTGGTTGACGCCGCCCATGAGCACATCCTGCTCGCCGAAGAGGTCGGTCTCGGTCTCTTCCTTGAAGGTGGTCTTGATGGCGCCGGCGCGCAGGGCGCCCAGAGCCTTGGCGTAGGCCAGGGTGATGTCCCAGGCGTCGCCGCGGGGATCCTGCTCCACGGCCACGACCACGGGCACGCCACGGCCAGCGACATACTCACGACGAACGATATGGCCCGGGCCCTTGGGGGCCACCATGAAGACCGGGTGGTCGGCGCTGGGCTTGATGTAGCCGTAATGGATGTTGAACCCGTGGGCGAAGGCGACAGCCGCACCCTCCTTGATGTTGGGCTCGATGTCGTCCCGCCAGATGTTGCGCTGGTACTGGTCGGGGGCCAGGATCATGACGATGTCGGCCTCCTTGGTGGCCTCGGGCACGGTCTTGACTTCCAGGCCCTGCTCCTTGGCGAAGGGCACCGACTTGGAGTTGGCACGCAGGCCGACCACCACATCCACACCGGAATCACGCAGGTTCAGCGCATGAGCATGTCCCTGGGAACCGTAGCCGATGATGGCCACCTTCTTGCCATCCAGAACCGAAAGGTCCCCATCCTTCTCATACCAGATCTGTGCTGCCATTATCTACACTCCTTTATGTGCGGTCCAACCGGACCGGCTCTTCCAGGCCGGGGAACGCAAAATACTGTGAATTCCTGTCGTTGTTCCAGGCGGACGATGCTCTTTCGACCGGGGCGACGGATTTTGTCCTTGACCCCGATCCGTACCCTTTGGATACGGTATGCCTCCAACCATACTCGTGATATAGCCAGATGGACTGTCCGCAATTCGTTGTTCGGACACCGGCACGATTCGAGGAACCGGCCGGCGGGATGCCTCCAGGGCTTACTTGGTGAAGTCCACATCCTTGGTTTCGTGGCAGGTCAGCACTGCCACCAGGCAGCAGACCGCCATAACGGCCAGGTAGAGCCCGACCGAGCGCACTCCCCAGTGGGAGGAGAGCCAGGTGGCGATGGTAGGCACGAAGGCCGCGCCCACGATGGCCGCCAAGTTGTAGCCGATGCCGGAACCCGAGTAGCGCACGTTGGCGTCGAAGAGCTCCGGCAGGAAGGCGCCGATAGGCCCGAAGGCGATGCCCATCAGGGCGAACCCGACGCAGAGGAAGACCATGACCTGGAAGGTGTTGTGATGGGCCATGAGCAGGTAGGGGAAGACCAGGCTGAAGACCACCAGCATGACGGAGCTGCCGATCAGCACCCGGCGACGGCCGATGCGGTCCG
Source organism: Bifidobacterium apousia (assembly GCF_007559275.1). Taxonomy (GTDB): domain Bacteria; phylum Actinomycetota; class Actinomycetes; order Actinomycetales; family Bifidobacteriaceae; genus Bombiscardovia; species Bombiscardovia apousia. Next base: position 92,574 of record NZ_VMHK01000001.1, on the reverse strand, counting down.
CATAGACGCAGGCCAACACGATGAAGAGGGCGAAGACCAGGATGGAGACCATGAGCATGAGCAGGTACTCCTGGTTGGTGAAGCCCAGTCCGCCGCCGCCCTGGGACTTGGGCTTGGTGCCGTAGGCCAGGGACCAGGTAGCCAGGGTGTAGAAGAGGGTGTAGGTGACTGCGACCAGGAAGGTGGCCTGGAGCACCTGGCGCCAGCTCTTGCGGAAGACCTCCAGCAGCGGGGTCTTGACGACCTTCTGCTGATCCAGGGCCATCTGGAAGATAGGGGTCTCCTGCATGGAGACGCGCACAGCCAGACCCACGACCACCAGGATGGCGGAGAGCAGGAAGGGCACGCGCCAGCCCCAGCTCAGCATCTGCTCGGGGGTGCAGAACATCTCCAGCAGGAAGTAGGTTCCGTTGGCCAGGAAGAAGCCGATGGGGGCGCCCAGCTCAGGGAAGGAGCCGTAGAGCGCCCTCTTGCCTTCCGGGGCGTTCTCGGTGGCCACCAGAGCCGCGCCTGACCACTCGCCGCCCAGGCCGATACCTTGCACGAACCGGCACAGGCAGAGGACCGCCACGGCCCAGAGTCCCCAGGTGGCATAGGTGGGCAGGACGCCGATCAGGACCGTGGAGCAGCCCATGGTCAGCAGGGAGACCACCAGGGTAGTCTTGCGCCCCTGGCGGTCCCCGAAGTGTCCGAAGATCAAGGATCCCAAGGGCCGCGCGATGAAGGCTATGGCAAAGGTCAGCAGGGATGCCAGCAGGGCCACGGTCGGATCGGTCTTAGGGAAGAAAAGCTTGGGGAAATAGTTGGCCGAAGCCGTCCCATAAGCATAGAAATCGTAGAACTCGATGGCCGTGCCGACCATGGAGGCCCCGATGACTGTGCGAACCGAGCTGCGGGTCACACGGGTGCTGCCGGACACGGACGCTGCCGGGGCCGGGGAAGCAACACTGACGTCGTTTGCCGTCACTTCATCTCATCTCCTTATAGAAAAACCCCGCTGTTGGCAGGGTCTGATGCGATGAAGCCTATGCGTCCAGCCCCGCCTTCCGACGGGGTCGAACAATGAAGATTGTCGAGTCAGTCCGCCGGTGAGGACGGGCTAATAATTCGTGCGGACACGGTGCCGAATCGGCGGGTGTCTGTCAAGCTGGTCATCACGGCGAACCTCCCTTCATCATTCGCAAACCGAATGCGTTCTCTGCGCATCCGCATTGGTGCCGACCATAGGCCTGGCACCGGCTTGTTCAACGAGACAGGTCCACTATGTGGACGGATGGTCATTGGAGTCAGTGAAGAACCGGCCCGGAAATTCGTCGGAGATCAGAGCCTGACGGTCGGCACGCATCAGCGCGCAGGAGAAGGAAAATCCGGTGGCCAGCGCATCCGGCGGCACCAGGAAAAGGGCTGTAGCCAAACCGTCGGCCAGGCCCGTGGGGTGTTCGTTGTTCTTCTCGTCAGTCACTACCCAGGATGCCAGCACGCGGTCGACCGGACGGCCGTCGATGGCATCCAAGATGTGGTGAAGGGCTGTCAGTCCGGCCGCTGCGGCATCCTCGGACCGGTCGGTCCAATGGCGACGGCTGGGGGCCGAGGCGCACAAGGATCCATGGGACAGCTCGATCCGGCCCACGCCTGCCGACAGATCGCTGGGATCCTCCATGGCTATAGAGACCGGGTGAGAGGTCCGCATACGCATGTCGCCGCCAGCATCGATCAGATACTCTTCGACCCGGGGCTCGAGCAGATCGGCAATGAGGTCTACCAGATAGCCCTTGCCAACTGCGCCGAAATCAAGGCTGACCGGACCGGTAGTCACAAGGACAGCACCCTGACGCCTGAGGTCATCGCCCCAGGTCGGTCGCCCGTGGATCCGCCCCAGATGACCAGCGGCATCGGCCTGCAGCCGGAAGGTGGGCTGCCTGCCGTAGCCCAGACGGGTCAAGTCCTCGCCCACCATGGGGTCCAAGGCCCCGTCGGTGGCGGAATACAGCCTGTCATATAGGTCAAAGAGCCCCTGGCAGTAGTCAGGAAAGACAAACCTGCCCCCATGAGCAGCCTGGGCCATTTGCGCAGGTATGGCATCCTGCCTGAACCGTGACAGGGCACGCTCGTAACCCTCAATCAGATCAACGATGGCACCGTGCAGCCGTTCTCCCAGAGGCCTGTCCGTGGAGATGATGATTCCCGTACCGACCGCCCCAGGGAAGGCGGTCAGGCAGGGCAGAGCCATGGATCTTCCTTAGTCGATCAGCGAGTGGATCTGCACGATTTGATCGCGGCCCGGACCCGAACCCACGGCCGAGATGCGACAGCCGGACAGATCCTCCAGACGGTGGATGTAGTCCTTGGCCTTGGTCGGGAACTCTTCGAAGCTCTTGGCGCCGGAGATATCCTCGCGCCAGCCCGGCAGCTCCTCGTATACCGGCTGGGCGGATTGGAACTCGGCCTGGTCCACGGGCATCTGGTCCACCCTGGCCCGGGAGCCGTCGGACCGGGTGATGTCGTAGCCCACGCAGACCGGGATGGTCTCCAGGCCGGAGAGGACATCCAGCTTGGTCAGCACGATGTCGGTCAGGCCGTTGATCTGCACTGCATAGCGGCTGACCAGCGCGTCGAACCAGCCGCAGCGGCGGGAGCGGCCGGTGGTCACCCCGTACTCGTGGCCCTGACGACGCAGCCATTCGCCCTGCTCGTTGTCCAGCTCCGTGGGGAAGGGCCCCTCGCCAACGCGGGTCACATAGGCCTTGGCCACGCCGACCACCCGGTCGATCTTGGTCGGGCCCACGCCAGTGCCGGTGCAGGCGCCCCCGGCCGTGCAGTTGGATGAGGTGACGAAGGGATAGGTGCCATGGTCCACATCCAGCATGGTGGCCTGTCCCCCCTCGAAAAGCACGTTCTTGCCCTGCTCCAGGGCCTGGTTGAGCATCAGCGAGGTATTGGCCACGTAGGGCTTGAGCCGCTCGGCGTATCCCGCCAGCTCTTCAACGGTGGCCTCCACCTCAATGGCCCGGCGGTTGTAGAGCTTGACCAGCATCTGGTTCTTCTGGTGCAGGCTGGCCTCCACCTTGTCGCGCAGGTGGTCGACATTGAACAGGTCATGCACGCGAATGCCTACGCGGTTGATCTTGTCGGCATAGGCCGGACCGATCCCGCGGCCTGTCGTGCCGATCTTATGCTTGCCCAGGAAACGCTCGGTCACCTTGTCCAGCGTCCGATGGTAGGGGGCGATGATGTGCGCGGACTCGCTGATCCTCAACCGGCTGCAATCCACGCCGCGGGACTGGAGCCCATCGATCTCCTCGAAGAGGGCAGCCGGGTCGACCACGACGCCGTTGCCGATGACCGGGGTGATGGCCGGATGAATGATCCCCGAGGGCAGAAGGTGGAGGGCGTACTCCTGGTCGCCCACAACCACGGTATGGCCGGCATTGTTGCCCCCGTTGAACCTGGCGACGTAGTCCATGTGCTCGCCGATCAGATCCGTTGCCTTGCCCTTGCCCTCGTCGCCCCACTGGGCCCCGACGATCACGATTCCAGGCATACGATGCTCCTTATCCGCTGGCCGCCATCCAAGGAAAACAAAGGCAGACCATCCATAGACGAGCCTAACCCCACGTATGGAGCTGGAGGTCTTCCAGACCTTTCGCATCAGCATGGGTAGATCCGAAATTGGAAAAGTCTGGTCAGGTCCTGGAACCGATCATGGTATCCCGGCCCCGACAGAGCAGGAAGATCGCACTGACGAGCAACCCTAGGATGACCGGAATCAGGGATGCTTCGATGCCGAATGATCCACCGGTCAGCAGGGTCGGCCCCTGAACCTTCATGACCATGAAGCCGCGTATATCCTGGCCGGAGACCGGAATTCCCAACAGGGCCTCAGTGAGGTTCCACCCTATATGAAAGCCTATGCAGATCCAGAGATTATGCCTGGATACCATGATGGAGCCCAACATAAGACCGGCTTCGATGGCTATGGCCAGACAGGAGAAGAGGGTAGCCCCAGGGTTGAGCGCATGCATGAACCCGAAAAGAAGCGAAGTCAAAGTCAGGGCAGGCACCCATCCCAGCCAGCGATCCAGGGCGTGGAGAGCTACACCCCGCATTATGAGTTCTTCAAAAACCGACGCGCAAGCCAGAACTCCTAAGGTCAGGATCTGGGAGACACCGAATGGGCGGAAACCATCCACCCTGTAAAACCCAAGGATTATGAGGATGAAAGCCGAAAGGGCCAACAATCCGAAGCCGATGCCCAGTCCGCCCAACAAGGAGACGAGGAAACCATGGGCCGTCAACTCGGTAGGCTGACGTCCGGCCCACCTCACCATCACAACTTTGGCATAGAACCAGATGCCGAAGCCCACGAGGAGGATAGCGACCAACAGCACCAGCCATTGGGCCCATAAGGGACGGCCGGTCATCGGGGTCGTTGAGGAATCAAGCATCAGCAATACGCCGAACCCGAGCAATCCCCAAGCAGCAGTCTTGTGTATTCCCTGCCTGGGTGGGCGTGAATTGGATTGCGTATGCCGTTTCATCTCATGGCCCGCCCTGCACTGCCCAGCTGCTGACAGGCTTCGACTACACGAGCCGCCATCCCATCCTCGGCCTGGCGCCCCCAGGAACGGGGGTCGTACTCACTCTTGTCGCCGACCTCCCCGTCCACCTTGAGGACCTTGTCGTAATTGGCGAACATGTGCCCGGCCACGGCCCTGGTGAAGGCGTACTGGGTGTCGGTATCCACATTCATCTTGACCACCCCGTGAGCGACGGCCGAGGCGATCTCCTCCGGCTGCGAGCCGGAGCCCCCATGGAAGACCAGAAGGAAGGGCTTGTCGGCAGGGGCGCCTGGGGCGGGGATGCCGTCAACCTTCCCATCAGATATGGCCTTGGCAGTCCTGGCCTGGATCTGCCCCAGCAGATCGGGCCGCAGCTTGACCACACCAGGCTTATAGGACCCGTGCACGTTGCCAAAGGTGAAGGCCACCATGTAGCGACCGCGCTCGCCCAGACCCAGGGCATCAACCACCTTGGGACCATCCTCGGGCGAGGAATAGAGCCGCTGGTCGATAGCAGCCGAGTGACCGTCCTCCTCGCCGCCGACAGTGCCCACTTCAATCTCCAAGATGGTGCGGGCGGCCCGGGACAACTCCAGCAGCTCCGCCGCCGTAGCCAGATTCTCCCGCAGGGGCAGACCGGAACCGTCCCACATATGCGACTGGAAGAGTGGATCCTGACCGTGGGCCACTTGGTCCTTCTCATAGGCCAGCAGGGGCCGAACCCATTGGTCCAGGTATTGCGGGGCACAGTGGTCCGTATGCAGAGCCACGGTGATGCTTGGGTAACGGGAAATCACTTCGTGGGCGAACTTGGCAAAGGCAATGGAACCAGCCACCCGGTCAGCCAGGCGCTGTCCGGACAGGTAGGCAGCACCTCCGACGGAGACCTGGATGATCCCGTCAGACTGTGCTTCGTCCAGCCCTTGCAGGGCCGCGTTCAGGGTCTGCGTGCTGGTCACGTTGATCGCGGGATAGGCATAGGACCCCCGTCTGGCCGCATCGAGCATTGCCGCATACCGTTCAGGAGTCGCTAAAGTCATACCCTCATTATCGTCGGTTGCGAGGAAAAGCAGCCGACCACTCGCAGCTGCAGACATCACCGATGGCTTTTGCAGGTCTCTGCCCTGATGGCGAACAGCCCACGACGCGCTTTGACAAGCCTCCAAGCCGCAGGTAGTTTAGCTCCGTACAGTTTGATGAAACGTTACATCAAACAGGTTGTTTGTTTCACGGCAGTAACGAATCAGCCTAGAGAAGGCACGACATAGGTAAGCAGAAGGTTGGGGCTGCCCATCCTTCTGGGAAGGAGACCAACGTGTCAGCAAGCAAGGAAACCGTCCGCAAGATCATCCTGGATCTGGACACTGGCATCGATGACACGCTGGCTCTGTCCTACGTCCTGGGCTCCCCGGATGCCGAACTGATCGGGATCACCGGCACCTATGGCAACGTAGTGCTCGACCGGGGCGTCGACAACGATCTGCGGTTGCTGGCCATGTATGGCCGGGAGGACATCCCGGTCTTCAAGGGAATCGACCACCCCAGCACGGCCGACTCCTTCAGCGTTCCGCCGGACTCCGAAATCTTCCACGGGGCCAACGGCACCGGCAACATTGAAATCCCCGCACGCACCGACCGGCAGGCCAGCCAGCAGAGCTCGGTAGACTTCATCATCGACGCGGTCCGCCGCTACCCCAAGGGCGAGCTGGTCGTGGTGCCCACCGGCGCCCTGACCACCATCGCCGCCGCCCTGGAAAAGGCCCCCGACATCGTCGACCGCATCAGCATCGTCATGATGGGCGGCACGCTGACCCAGCCGGGCAACGTAGGACCCTTCGCGGAAGCCAACATCAACCAGGATCCCGAGGCCGCCAACCGGGTCTTCGCCACCACCGCAGACATCACCATGGTCGGCCTGGACGTGACCACCCAGGCGCTGATGAGCCGCGAGGACACCCAGGCCCTGCGCGCCACAGGCACCAGCGCCGGCCGCTTCCTGGCGGACATGACCGACTACTACATCGACATCAGCGAAAAGGAGAGCGGGGTCTACCTGGGCGGCTGCAACCTGCACGACCCCCTGGCCGCCGCCGTGGCCATCGACCCCAGCCTGGTCACCACCTTCGCCACCAACCTGATGGTCGAGACCGAGGGACCACAGCGGGCACGCACCATCGGCGACCCCAGCAGGCTTCTGGACACGGTCAAGAACACCAAGGTGGCCCTGTCGGTCGACGCCGAGCGGTTCACCCGGCGCTTCATGGACAGGCTTCTGACCCTGGTGCGCAAGACCGAGAGCGAACGATAGAAGGACGGCAGTCATGAGCGAATCCATCACCACAACGGCCACCGAAGCGACCGTTGACGAGAACCGCCGCAGCACCAAGCGGGCCCTGCCGGCCCTGCTGACCATCTTCCTGCTGGGCACCCTGATGATCCAGGCCTTCAACCTGGTCTTCCAGAACGTGGGCGACTCCCTGGGGATGTCCGCCAACGCCTCGCTGATCAGCACCCTGCCCGGCATTGTCCTGGGCGTGGTCTGCATGCTCTACGGAACCCTCTGCGACTACATCTCCCCCCGGAAGATGACCCTGTTCGGCGTGGGCGCCCTGATCGTCGGCAGTCTCCTGGGCTTCTTCGGCGCATCGAACTTCTGGGCCGTGGTCCTTGCTCGCATGATCCAGACCGCGGGCGGCCAAGTGGCTGGTTCGGTCTTCCTGGTCATGGCCATGAAGTACCTGAGCGACAAGGAGCGCGCCTTCTATCTGGGCATCTTCAACGCTGTCTACTACGCATCCTCGGCTGTGGGCATCTTCGCCGGCGGACTGATCACCTCCATCGACTGGCGCTACCTCTTCCTGGTGCCGCTGGTCTCCATCCTCCTGATCCCCCCGGTGCTCAAGTACACGCCTGACACCGGCATCAAGGGCGAGCGCATCGATGTCTTCGGCATCGCCCTGTTCGCGCTGATCGCCGGGTTCGTGGCCGTCTACTTCTCCTTCCCGGCCACTTGGATGCTGGGAGTGTTGGCCGTCCTGATCCTGATCTTCGCTGGCTATGTCTGGAAGGGCGCCAACCCCTTCCTGAGCCGCGGGTTCGTGACCAACGGCGCCTACATGGCTGTCCTGCTGGCCCTCTTCGTCTTCTACTTCTTCAACTTCGCCTGCGTGCCCATCTACAACGTGATCGGCGACCGCATCTACGGAATCTCCCTGAGCCAGGTCTCCCTCTGCCTGACCATCGTCTACATCGTGGCCACCCTGGTGGGCTGCCTGTCCGGAGTCATCATGAACGCCATGGGACGCCTGCCCATGCTGATTCTGTCTGCCCTGCTCATGATCGCCGGAGCTGCAGGTTCGGCCCTGATGCTCACCTCGGGCTTCTGGGTCCTGACCGCGCTAGCCTCGGTCTTCATCGCCGGCATCACCATGTCCTACACGCCCCTCTACGACTCCTTCTCGGCCACCCTGCCCGTGGATCAGAACGGACGCGGCATCGGCATCGGGGATCTGATGATGAACACCTCGGCCTCCATCGGCATGGCTGTCTACAGCGGACTCATGGCCAATCCCCAATTCGGGTCACATGCCCTGGCGGGTGTCAAGACCGGCATCCAAGCCCAGGTGGCCAACATGTTCTGGGTCATGGCGCTGGCCGCCCTGCTGGCCCTGATCATCGTGGCCGTCTTCCACAAGGCCATGTCAGCCAAGGCTCCCCAGGAGTAAGGCTGGTGTGACTCACACATACTTGGTCGGATAGCTGCACGGCCCGGTCCGCTCTCCCCAGCCTTGGGAATGAGTCAGGTCCAGGCCCGGCACCCGGCCGCGCGAACCGGGGAGGAAGCGGAGTTCGGACTGCTTTCGGCATTGTGATAGTCCCCCTCTTCCCTCAGCCGCCGATGGCAAGAAGATCGCCGCCCCTCCCCCCGGTGGAGGACCCCCGTCATAGCCATAACTGACGGGGGTTCTTCCATATCTTCAGTTCCTGCCATGAATCCTGTGCCTATGGTTCGGACTGTGCCTCGGAGCACAACTTATACAGACGTTTGAGAAAGGGAATCCGAGAATGCAGCTGGACTGCGCTTTCCGTCCCATTGTCAGTATCCGCCGACCTTGAGGCTCAAAAACAGATGACTGGCCCAACTAGGCACTGGACGACTTAGGGGTTTGCAAAGGCCTGACCTCCTGTAATAGGCCTAAACGAACTCAATTGACCCATTGGCCTTACGGTTTCACGTGAAACATCAGCGTTCCAGAAACCCTCCACAATGAAGAGAACCCGGCGGTGCATGAACACCGCCGGGCGAGAGAGAAGAAAGGGAAATCAGTTGTCGGACGGAGGTCAACCGCCCGTTCGGTTTTTGAGCCGATAGTTATAGTAAAGAACACCTACCTTATGGTGACGATAGTGTTATCTGAAAATTCTCTGTGAATCCAGCCGGATCACAAAGCGGGCATAGGGCCGGTTAGACTGGATTTCGGATGGTTTCCCGCCCACGGAGAGACCCTCGACCAACGAGCTTAAAGGAGATACCTCGGCATGCTGCTCAGCGACCATGACATCCTGGATGCCCACCAGGCAGGACACCTGAATCTGGATCCGTGGACGCCTGCCATGGTCCAGCCCTCCAGCGTGGATGTGCGCCTGGACCGTTACTTCCGAGTCTTCAACAATCATCAGTACACCTATGTGGATCCAGCGGAGGACCAGGGTGCATTGACTGAGCAGTTCGAGGTACCAAAGGACGAACCCTGGATCCTGCATCCAGGCGAGTTCGTTCTGGGATCCACCTGGGAGTATGTCAAGCTGGATTCGACGCTGGCAGCCCGACTGGAGGGCAAGAGCTCCCTGGGCCGTCTGGGCATTCTGACCCACTCCACTGCTGGATTCGTCGATCCAGGCTTCGAAGGGCATATCACCCTGGAGCTGTCGAACGTGAGCACCCTGCCGGTCAAACTCTGGCCAGGCATGAAAATCGGCCAGATGTGCTTCTTCCAGCTCTCCTCACCCGCCCAGTACCCCTATGGATCCAAGCACAACGGCTCCCACTACCAGGGCCAGCGCGGTCCGACCCCTTCCCGCTCCTACGTCAACTTCTACAAGGCTGACGTCTCGGGCTGACTGCCAGCAGCCGCTTCCGCCATCACCTTGACTTCGAGCGCACTCGAAGGGGTATAGCTGAGTCTGCCGGAATGATCCGGCCAAGATGATGGCAGGGAGATCAACCCATGGCAATCAAACAGACGGCGGGCCAGGACCGGCTCGGTCGGTTCGCACCACAATTCGCCCATCTCAACGATGATGTGCTCTTCGGCCAGGTCTGGTCCCGCGAGGACGAGCTTTCGGCTCGAGACCGCAGCATGATTACCTGCGCAGGTCTGATGAGCATGGGGCTCTTCCCCCAGTTGAAGAGCCATATGGCCATGGCCAAGGGCAATGGCGTCACCCGCACTGAAATGGTGGCGCTGATCACCCACCTGGCCTTCTATGCGGGATGGCCCAAGGCATGGTCGGCGTTCGACCTGGCCAAGGAGGTCTACGGTGAGAGCGACCGTGATGACAAGAGCCAGGACACCACGGCAACGGCAACGGCGACCGGGACTGAGCCGGATTCAGGGCCCTATCCATTGGGAGATTCGGCAGACGGACCCAACTTCACCGGCCATGTCTGGCTGCACCCCCTGACCGATCCGGACGCGGAATGCTCAGCCAGCAATGTGACCTTCGCACCCGGATGCGTCAACCGTTGGCACACCCACCCGCATGGCCAGCTCCTGATCGTCACCGCCGGGCAGGGGTGGGAGCAGGAGGAGGGCCATCAGCCCCGCAGGCTGGAACCCGGCGACGTGGTCTTCTGCCCGGCAGGGGTCAGACACTGGCATGGCGCCTCGGGCCGCTCATCCATGGCCCACATCGCCGTCACCCCGGCATCGAGCGGGCAGTCTCCGGTCGAATGGATGGAATTCCCAGATCCTCATCAGGTGGCCGCCCTGGGTTGACCTGCACGACCTATCCGCGCGGCCCGGTCTGCAAAGGTACAGCCTGTTTTCGCCCCTGCCGATATTGAATCCGACAGACAGCTGACCGGTTCCCGCCTGCCTTTACACTGAAGGCATGGCTAACAAGAAAGGCCCGACCAAGGGTTCGGGCGGCAAGCACCGCAACAAACTGCGCGGCCGAGGGCCTACCCCCAAGGCTGAGGATCGCGTCTACCACAAGGCCTACAAGGCCCGGCAGGCGGCCCAGCGCAGGCAGGCGGCCGACCCACGCCTGGCGGCCCGCCGCCGGGCCGACCGGTTCACCTCCGATTCCGACGACCTGGTCATCGGCCGCAACGCCGTCCTGGAAGCCCTGCGTGCAGGCGTCCCGGCCAGCCAGCTCTATCTGGCCGCCCGGATGGAACACGACGACAGAACCAGGGAGATCGTGCGACTGGCCGGACAGGAGGGACTCAACCTGCTGGAAGCCGACCGTCTGGAGATGAACCGCATCGCCCGATCCAGCAACCACCAGGGCGTGGTCCTCAAGGTGCAGCCCTACCAGTACGCCTCCCTGCAGAGCCTGGTCGACAAGGCCGAGAAGCACGCAGCCGCCCTGGAAGGAGCCGACCAGGCCACCAAGATTGCCGCCCGCCCCCTGTTCATCGCCCTGGACGGGGTCACCGACCCGCAGAATCTCGGGGCTGTCATCCGTTCAGCCGCGGCCTTCGGAGCCTCGGGTGTGGTCCTGCCCGAGCGTCGCAGCGCCTCGGTCACAGCTGCAGCCTGGAAGGTCTCCGCCGGAGCCGCCGCCCACCTGCCCGTGGCCCGCGTGGTCAATCTGACCAAGGCCATCCAAGGACTCAAGGAGCGCGGTTACTATGCGGTAGGCCTGGACGGCGCAGGCAGCGCCATAGTAGGCGAGACCGGCTTCGAGACCGATCCCCTCGTGGTGGTCCTAGGCTCCGAGGGCAAGGGGCTGAGCCGCCTGGTCCGGGAGAACTGCGATGCCCTGGCCTCCATCCCCATCTCCAGCTCGGTGGAATCCCTGAACGCCTCGGTGGCGGCCGGCATCAGCCTCTACGCCGTAGCCATGGCACGCCGACGGTCCGCCAGCCAAGCCAAATAGCCCCAGGCAGGCACCGGCAACCTGAAGACGGACAGACCCAGGCGGCAAGGGTCTACATACAGCAGCCAGCATCCGTCAGACCGGTGCCGCACACACTCAAGAGTCAGCTGGAGGCCCAGACCGCATCATCCTGATCGTCCTCGTCGGCAGCCGCATCCAGGCTGCCAGGGGCGTAGACCGATCTCAGCGAGCTTCGGCCGCCATTGGCGTCTTCAAAGGCCGGCTGCGACGGCACCTCCCCGCCTGCCCGATCACGGTCCTTCTGGGTGCCTGCTCCGGCCTCGCCTCCAACATTGGTTTGGTCAGTCACCCCACTGTGAGCTGCGTCATGGCCTCCCACGTCATGGCTATTCGCATCCTTGTCAGTCCGATCACCGGCGGCTTGCTTACCCTGACCAGCCTGGGCATGGGCATCCTGCCAACTCATCTCGTCGTCGACCACCCCGGCGTCGGCCTCTTCGTTGATGGTCTTCATGTCCTCGGAGTCCAGCCGGTACTCGGGCAGGGACTCGCTGATGTAGCTCTGCACAGCCTCGGCCATGGGCACGTCGTGGCCGGCCTTCTCGGCCATCAGCCAGCGGTGGGTCAGCACCTCATGGAAGAACTGGGCCGGTTCGATCTGCGAGCGATATTCCGGCGGAATCATGCGCACGGTGGGCTCGAAGACCTCGCGCATCCAGTCGGTAGCCACAATCTCCAAGTCCTCGCCCTGCCGCCAGGTGGATGCCCGATAGGCATCCAGATCGTTGAGCAACCGCCGGGCCTGGTTCTCCTGCACATCCAGACCGGTCAGCCGCAGCAGCTTGCGGGAGGCGTAGCCGGCATCGACCACCCTGGGGCGCACCAGCACCCGGTTGCCGTCCTCCTCGGTCTTCATCTCCAGCTCGTCCACATCGAAACCCAGATCGTTGAGCCGGTTGACGCGCCGCTCGATCTTCCACATCTCGTCAGGATCGAAGCTGTCCACGTCCGTCAGGGCGCTCCAGAGGGAGTGGTAGCGGTCCACCAGCCGGTTGCCCACGCCGACCTCGTCCACCTCGCCGGCCAGCAGGTTGCCGGAATCCAGATCCATGAGCTCGCCAATGATGTTGGTTCTGGCCAGGTCGATGTCGTACTCGCGCTGGCCGTCGGTCAGGCTGGCGTGCAGATCGCCGGTCTCGGCATCGACCAGGAAGGCCGAGAAAGCATCGGCGTCGCGCAGGAAGAGCACGTTGGACAGGGAGACATCGCCCCAGTAGAAGCCGGCCAGATGGAGCCTTACCAGAAGAACCGCCAGGGCATCGATCAGCCGCTCGGCTGTGTCCGGACGCAGGTTGCGGGCAAAGAGGGCACGGTAGGGCAGTGAGAACTTCAGGTGCTGGGTGACCAGCATGGCCTCCAGGGGCTCGCCCTCGCGAGTGTGGCGACCGGTGACCACGGCTACGGGATTGACCGTGGGCAACTCCAGTTTTTGCAGCTTGCGCAGGAGCTCGTACTCACGCTCGGCCACCCGCTGGGTGATCTCCTTCATGGCGTAGACATCGTCGCCCACGTGGACAAAGCGCACCACGTGCCGGGATATGCCTCTGGGCAGGTTGGCCAGCAGATCCCGGGGCCAGGTGGCCAGCGGCCGCTCCCAGGGCAGGGTGAACATCCTGGGGTTGGAGCTGGTAGCTGTGATGTGCAGGGCGGCCGGCTCCTGCTCGGAGGAGGGATCGGCCGTGGTCTTTATCGAGGTGGCTTTCAGGGCACGGGGGTCCAGAGAGGAGGCCGTCGCCCGGTTGATGTTCACGCTAGTCATGCTTCATCCATCCCATCGCCGCCCATCCTATACGGGAAGAGCCCCGCACGGATGCGCCGCGCGGGGCTCCTGGTCACCCGGTCAACAAGGAAAGGAGATGATATCAACAATCGATACGGGCCCTGCGGGTCGGCGGGAAACCGTGGCCGAACTGCAGGGCTACAGGAAGACTCAGTTCAGCCGCAGCTCGCTGGCCGGGGAGAACAGGTGCATCTTCTCAGGATCGATGTGGATCTTGACCACGTCGCCCACCTTGGGCAGGTCACGCGGGTTGACACGGATGGTGGTCAGCTTGTTCTGGTCGGACATGACGATGGCCTGCTCAGCCGCGCTGTTGTCGGTCAGAATGTTGCCGTAGATGTAGCCATCGGAGCCCAGATCCTCCACGTTGGCCACCTTCAGGGAGAAGGCATCCGGCTCGTCGGCACCGGCCAGAGAAGCATTCTCGGGACGGAAACCTACGACGATCTTGCCCTGGTCGTCGGGGGTCAGCTTGTCGACGGCCTCGCGCGGCAGGCTGATGGTGTCCTCGCCGATCTTGGCCTGCCCGTTGACCACGGGGTGGATGTTGATGTTCATGGAGGGCGAGCCGATGAAGCCGGCCACAAAGACGTTCTCGGGCCGATCATAGAGCTCGGTAGGCGCACCCACCTGCTGCAGGACGCCCAGCTTGATGACGGCGATCCTGTCGCCCATGGTCAGCGCCTCGGTCTGATCGTGGGTCACGTACAGGGTGGTGACGTTGAGCTGCCGCTGCAGAGCGGCGATCTGGGTACGGGTCTGGACACGCAGCTTGGCGTCCAGGTTGGACAGAGGCTCATCCATCAGGAAGACCTTGGGCTGACGCACAATGGCGCGCCCCATGGCCACACGCTGACGCTGACCACCGGACAGAGCCTTGGGCTTGCGGTCCAGGTACTCGGTCAGATCCAGCACTTCGGCGGCCTTCTCCACCCGCTGGCGAATCTCATCCTTGGGGGTGCCGGCGATCTTCAGGGCGAAGCCCATGTTGTCGGCCACGGTCATATGGGGGTAAAGAGCGTAGTTCTGGAAGACCATGGCGATGTCGCGGTCCTTGGGCTGCATGGTCGTCACGTCCTTGTCGCCAATCATGATGCGGCCCTTGTTGACCTCCTCCAGGCCGGCCAGCATGCGCAGGGTGGTGGACTTTCCGCAGCCGGAAGGCCCTACCAGAACAAGGAATTCACCGTCTTTGATGTCCAGACTGAGGTCACTGACCGAGGGCTCATCGTTGCCCGGGTAGATACGAGTGACGTGGTCGAATACCACTTCTGCCATTATTCATCCTTTCATCGGCAGGTACGTGCCGAACGATCCGTAGTGAAGGGGTTGATGTTCACTGTGGTTTCCGTCCCGGGGTCAACACCGACATCGGTATGGCCATGCGACGGTTTTCTGTTTTGTGGTTAAGAGAAACTCTCCCTTGAGCCAGTGCCCACTATACACCAGGGTCTGAATCCGACCGGTGAACCCTTGCCAACTCAATCCTTGGGCTTGTCGGAATCCCCAGCATCGCCCTCGAAGACCGTCCTGGCCACGTTGATCGCGTTGATGACCCGCGGGAATCCCACGTAGGGAGCACATTGGAGTATGGCCTCGACCACGGCCGCCTTGCTCAGCCCCACATTCAAGGCTCCCTGTATGTGAACGGCCAACTGCGGAGCCGTGTCACCCTGCGTCACCAGGCTGCCTATGGTGACCAGCTCACGCTGCTGAAGATCGAGTCCTTTCCGGGTGTATATGTCGCCAAAGGCAAATTCGACAATCCAGCGGCCCAAGTCCGGTGCTATGTCCTGGAGAGAGTCAATGACGGCCTGACCACCCTTGCCATCGATAGCGGCCAAGGCCTCAGATCCTTTTTCAAAGCGCGAAGCTTCCACGAAGCCCCTTCTTTCTGCTGTTTTGGATGTTTTCCCACCGATAATATTGTATCAACGCCTGTTTACGCATTATGCCGCTGGCTCCGATCAGGCTCCCAGATTCCCAGCGGCCGAGGACGCGAAACAGCAGGAACCGCAATCAGGTGCTTTTCAACCTGTCGGGGCACAATGGAGATATGAGCGATCTTGAGGGTTTGGACCTAAGACCGGGACGGCTGGTCGGGGGCTACACCCTGATTGAGCCCCTGGGCGGCGGAGCCATGGGGTCCGTCTGGCGCGCGCGGGATGGCGGGGGCCAGGACTACGCCATGAAGATTCTGCGGGAATCCTTGGAGGAGGACGAGCAGACCTCGCCAGACAACTCTGATGAACGTGACCGCGCCTCGGCACGCGAGCGCCTGCGACGCGAGGCACTGGCCCTGCAGCGGATCCGTCATCCAGGCGTCTGCCGGATCGTGGACATGGAGCTTGATGATGCCCTGGCATTCATCGTCACCGAACTGATCGAGGGGCGCAATCTACGGGACGACGTGGCCGTCAACGGGCCCTATCAGGGCGACGACCTGGAACGGCTGGCGCGGAAGCTGACCGATGCCGTCGCGGCCGTCCACCAGGCGGGCATCGTCCACCGGGACATCAAACCCACCAATGTCATGATTTCGGTCTCGGGCCCGGTGCTGGTGGACTTCGGCATCGCCATGGGCCAGGGACAGAGCCATGTGACCCGGACCGGGCTGGTCATGGGAACCCCCGGCTTCATCGCCCCGGAAATCATCGACGGAGCCGAGGCCGATCAGGGAACCGACTGGTGGAGCACGGCCGCCGTTCTGGCCTATGCGGCCACTGGACGGGCGGTCTTCGGCGACAAACCCATGATGGCGGTTCTGGAGCGGGAAGCCTCGGGCAATGCTGACCTGTCTGGGCTGCCCGTGGGCACCATGAGAGCCCTGCGCTCGGCGCTCTCCCCCGACCGGGGAGCGCGTTGCACGCCTGAGGAGCTTCTGGAGGCCATCAGCCGGGATGCCATGGATCCGCAGGCCTGGCAGGGTGAGCAAGACGACCAGGAACCCGGCAAGGGCAGTCAGGAGACGATGCGCCCTTTTGGCGGCGGCTCTTCGGAGGCTGAGGAGCAGACCGACTCGCCCACCATGGTCGTTGAGCCGGCCACCATGCCCATGCCGCCTATTACGCAGGCTAATCCAGACAGTCCACGGACGGCCTGGTCGCAGCCTCTGACAAACGGCGAAGCCGATGAACAGACGACCCTCCTACCCGACTTGGAGCAACCCACCACCCTCTTGAATCCCCTTCCAGCAGCCCAGGAGCAGCAGGAGCAGACGCAGACCTGGCAGGATCTCCAGCCTGCAGCCGATCGTCAAGATCTACAAGCCACTACCGTCCAGGATCCGCTTCCGCCGGCACAGCCCCTGCCCAGCGGCTACAGCAATGACGCAAACGCCCACTGGCTGGGAGACCAGCCCCCTGCCCAGATACGACGCCTGCGCTACCTGAAGGCCGGAACCCCCTGCCTGGTCATGCTGGGAATGTTCCCCGCCCTGCTGACAGCACTGGCTCCGGTCTCGGCCCTGGCAACCGCCGGAATCCTTCTCTGGGCCCTGAGCACTGCCGGATGGAGCATCAAAGCCCAGATCGAACGCGAGCTGCGCCGCGACGGCCCTCGGCGGGGCACCGACCGTCTGCTGAACGCAGCTGCCCTCCCCTGGCACCTGCTCAAGGGCTTGGGGGCCGCCCTGCTGCGCCTGCCGGGCATGATCCTTGTCCAGGTTTTGGTCGCTCTGCCGCTGACCTGGGCGGGCGCCCTCACCACCGTCCGCGCAGGCCTGACCCTGGGTGAACACCTGTTGACCCTCCCCCTGCCGGCAGCCAGGCCCCTGTCCGCCGGCGGGCTGGCCATGGCCCTGGCGACGCTGGCAGGCTGGCTGTTGACGACTCTGCCGACGCAGAACCGCTCAGCCCCCAAAGCCAACAGCGGCAACAGGGTCCTGCGGCTGGCGGCGGGTCGCATCCCCATGGGCCGCCAGGATCCCACGGCGCCGGGCAACCCCCGCCGCAGGTGGATCCTGCTCCTGATCTGGCTGCTGATTATTGCTGTCCTCCTGGCCGGGCTGATCGCCCAGCCCTCCATGGACTGGGCCCCCATCCACCTCCTGCGCGCCTAAGATCGAGCTCCACCCCTGGCGGCTACACTATGCTCAGTACGCCAAGGAAAGGATCCAGGTCATGTCCAAGGGCAAGCAGAACCGCAAGGCCGCGCTCAAGGCCCAGGAAGAGGCCCGGCGGCTCCAGGAGGCCAAGGAGCGCCGCCAGCAGACCATGATCGGCGTCATCGTCACTGTGGTGCTCATCGCGCTGATCGCTCTGGGCGGATTCCTGTACTGGCGCAGCCATCGCCCGGTCAAGACCCAGGACCTGGAGCAGGCTCGTCAGGCCGTCGCAAAGGTCAAGGAAAAGCCCTCGGCCGCCAATGACCAGGGCGGCTTTCTGATCAGCTCTCAAGGGCTCAACAAACCGGTGGCCAAGGCTCCGACCGTGGAGATCTACATGGACTTCATGTGCCCGGGCTGCGGCGCCCTGCATCGCGGGCTGGACTCCACCCTGACCGGTCTGGTGGATGCCGGGCAGATCAACCTGGTCATCTATCCCATGAGCTTCATGGACCGGCTCTCCACCGACAACTACTCGACCAGGACGGGCACGGCTACCATCTACGTGGCCCAACACGATCCCGACCATTTGCTGCCCTTCATCGCCAATCTCTACGCCAAGGACTTCCAGCCGGATGAGTCCGACTACCACCCCATCAGCAACGACAAGATCCGCCAACAGGCCATCAAGGCCGGGGTTGATCCCAACGTGGCCGACCAGGCGGTCAAGGGCCACTACCGGGCTTGGATCAAGGCCATGGACACCTACACCCCCCTGCGCAAGGAGCTCTGGAATCCCTCCGGATCCAACAAGGGGCAGATGACCACGCCCACGGTCCGCATCAACGGCAATTACTGGGAGCTGGGCAACCTGTCCCAGGCAGGTTTGGACTACCGCACGGGCCTGCTCAAGGCTCTGGGCCTGGGTCAGTCCAAGGTGGGCGTCAAGGGCGCCATGCCTGCCATCGGCGCCTCCGGCCAACCGCGCTCGTTGGACTGAACCGGGCAGATCGAGAGCAATTTCGCGTCCAGCGTCCCCTCGGGGGCACGGTGATGGTACGATATCATTCCGTACCGCGGCCCGGAGCTGTAATGGACCACCGGGACCGCCTCCTTAGCTCAGTTGGCCAGAGCAGCCGCCTTGTAAGCGGCAGGTCGTCAGTTCGACTCTGACAGGAGGCTCTACGCCAGGAACGAACCATCGAATTCGACTGTTCAGCTTTGTCTCCGGGCAGGCTATAATGATGGACATTACCTGGATAATTGCAAATACTTCCCTCGAGTAAGTCATTTCGGAGGCTCGTTCTCCGAAGTACGAACGGAGCTTTTTCCCCAACCATCTCCGTTCGTATTCGAGGACGGGATCATTCCCCTTCATTCCCGTCCTCTTGACGTTGATCCGCCGGCCCCAGGGCCCGGGTCTTGAAAAGCCGACTGACCGATGACGGCCAAGTCGGCTTTTTTGTGGCCACCCGTCTGTGACAAATGTGGATGTTTGCCCGACCTTGCTGATTGTCTGGCTTGGCTCCATGCCCGCGCCGCTAGAATTGCCAGGTACGCACAAGGCAGGAACGGGGAGGCGAGCACATGGCCAGACGCTGGACGCCGCGGCGTTTCGTCGTGCTCAGAAGGATCCGCGTGGCCTCCTGCGCACTCCTGGTCGTTCTGGCCATGGTTCTGACCTTCGGCATCACCGCGCGCAAGAGCGTGGCGTTAAGCGTCAACGGCCAGACCAAAACGGTGACCACCTACGCCTACAGCGTGGACGGCCTGCTGCGCCAGCAGGGGATCAAGGTCAAGACCCACGACCTGGTCGATTCCAGCTCCGGCGGCCAGTTGCGCAACCATGCGGCAGTCACCGTGCGTTCCGCTTATCAGACCACCATCGTCATCCAGGGCCAGCGGGTGCCCTTCTGGACCACGGCCACCAGCATGGACCAGCTGCTGGGATTCTTCGAGGAGAACCGCAAGCAGGCCATGAAGGTCACCGTGGATATAGGCAACGTCTACAACCAGCTGACAGGCGGTCTGGTCATCAACCAGGCGGGGCCGGTCACGGTCGTGGCCGACGGGAAGACCTCGGTGGCCCCTGACGGCAAGCTTCCGGCTGCCTCCATCCTGGACTCCAAGGGCATTGTGCTGGGCAAGGAGGACCGGGTCAGCGTGGAGCACGACCAAGGCGCAACCGTGCTGCGTGTCCGACGGGTCACCCACGGGAACACCCAGAAGACCATCCCCCTGGCCTTTGCTACACGTACCGTGGTCGACCCGAGCCTGGCGCCAGGCCAGACCCAGATCCGACAGGAGGGGGTAGCCGGCCAGCGTCTGCAGACCATCCAGGTCACCTATGTGGACGGACAGGCAGAATCGGAGCAGGTCGTCAAGGAAGAGACTGTGGCCATGCCAGTGGACCAGGTGGTGGCCGTCGGCCCTGACAAGCCAAAGGAGGGGCAGAACAGCGGGCAGCAGTCCAAGGACAAGGGATCCGATCACGCCAAGGACACCTCCTCGCCAAGCGCCTCGCCGAACAAGGATGCGCAGTCGGGAACGACCACTACCACGCCACCACAGGCATCACAGCCATCAGGCTCGAATGCAACGACCAAGCCGGATCCCCCGAGCCAGGCCGAAAACACACCAGCCCCGTCGCCATCGCCAAGCCCACCGCCAAGCGGCCTTTGGCATGCAGGACCCGGCGTAGCCCAAGCCTATGCCTCGGGCGCAGCCGCTCAGCGCGGGTGGACAGGTTCGCAATTCGATGACCTGGTGAAACTCTGGAACAAGGAATCAGGATGGCAATGGGATGCCGAGAACCTCTCCGGTGCCTACGGCATCCCCCAAAGCCTGCCGGGCTCTAAAATGAGTCAATTCGGTGCCAACTGGCGTGACGATGCTGCCATCCAAATCGACTGGGGCCTCTGGTATATCGGCCAACGATACGGAAACCCCAGCACGGCCTGGCACCATTCCGAGCAGTACAACTGGTACTGACCTCCTACTACATTCACGAGCAGCGAACCGACATGAACACTAGAAGCGAGAGCGACCGCCTTCTGGGTGCCGCCGATATCCGACGCATCGCCGACCAAGCGGGCATCCATCCCACCAAGCGTCTGGGCCAGAACTTCGTTATCGATCCAGGCACTGTCCGCAGGATCGTCCGCCTGGCAGGGGTGAAACCCGGTCAGTCCGTTTTGGAGGTGGGTCCAGGTCTGGGATCCCTGACCCTGGGGCTGCTGGAGGCGGGCTGCCTGGTGACCGCCGACGAGATCGACTCCGGACTGGCCCGGCGCCTGCCTCAGACCGTCAGCGAGCGCATGCCGGAAGCCCTGGACCGGCTGACCGTGATCAACCGGGATGCCCTGACCCTGACCCCTCAGCTGGCAGACAACGCGGGCAGAACCGCCGACCTGACCCTGGTAGCCAACCTGCCCTACAACGTAGCCACTCCGATCATCCTGACCCTCCTGGCCCGGTTCGCCAATCTGAGCCGGTTCCTGGTCATGGTCCAGAAGGAGGTGGCGGATCGTCTGACGGCTGGCCCGGGTTCCAAGGTCTACGGCGCCCCCAGCCTGAAACTGGCCTGGTACGGCCGTGCCACCCAAGCGGGAAGGATCGGACGTCACGTCTTCTGGCCTGCTCCCAATGTCGACTCGGCCCTGGTCTCCTTTGTCCGTGACGAGGAAGGGCACATCGGCGAGGACGAGCGCACCCGGATCCGGGTTTTCGCTCTGATCGACGCTGCTTTCGGCCAGCGCCGCAAGACCCTGCATGCCGCCCTGAAAGGCCTGGTGTCCCCCGAGGCCTTCAAGGCGGCAGGCATCGATCCGAGCCGACGCGGAGAGACCATGACCATTGCGGAATTCGCCGCCCTGGAGCGGGCTGGCCGCGAGGTGGACGCGTGAGCCCGGCCGTCAGCAGGGAGGGGATCGCCCTGGACTGCCCGGCAAAGATCAACCTGCTGCTGCGGGTCGGACCCGCCCGAGCGGATTGGGGTGGCCGTCACCGCCTGGACACCATCTACAGCGCCGTAAGCATCCTGGACAGAGTGGAACTGCGCCCAAGAGAGCCTGGCAGTGGCTTCCGGCTGCACATGGAGGGGGAGCATCTGGGCGATCTGGCCAACAATGACGCTGATCCCCATGCAAATCTGGCTGTCAAGGCCCTTCTAGCCATGGCTCAGGCCACCGGACACCAGCCGGATGTGGCCATCCGCATCATTAAACGGATACCGGTGGGTGCCGGGCTGGCCGGGGGATCCACGGATGCGGCCGGAACCATGCTGGGCCTGAACCGGCTCTGGAAGCTGGAGCTGGGCGCGGCTGATTTGGATGAGATCGCCGCCGGCCTGGGTGCAGACCTGCCCTTCTGCCTGCATGGTGGCCTCAGCCACGGCTCGGGTTTCGGCCAGGTTCTGGAGCCCTTGGATCCGACCAGCGCGGAGGCTCGAAATTTGCGCAATGCCGGACTGACCGGCCGCCTGCTGATCGGCGCCTATGAAGACCAGCTGAGCACGGCCCAGGTATACAAGGCCTTCGACGCAATCGGCCCCAGCCCCGGCGACCTGAACGACCTGCAAAAAACCGCCTGTGCTCTTCACCCACGCTCGCTCCTGGCTCTGGATCTGGCCAGGCGGGCAGGGGCAGGGCCGGCTTTCGTCTCAGGATCTGGCCCATCGGTGGTGGCTATGGTTCCTCACTTAGACCAGGCGGCTACGCTGATAAGACTCTGGCGGGAGCAGAATGCCGTGGACAGGATCATTGAGGCTGACTCGCCAGTCCTGCCCAGGATGGTCCCCCTGCGAGTCACCCATGGACAGTAGAGTAGACAACATGACGAATCCCGAACCACTCGACGAACGCGAGGCCCGCAGGCAGTTCGTACGACGGCGGCAGAAGATGGTCTTCACTATAGCCGTCAGCGCCCTGGTGGTCATCCTGGTCATCTGTGGTCTGATCATCTTCGGGTCCATCGGGCATACCGCCAAACACGCCACCATCGCCAAGCCCAACTATGGGGTCGCCGTGCCCTGTCCGCCCGACAAGTCCAAGCTGGTCAACCACCCCGACATCCGTGTGCGGGTGCTCAACGGAACCAACAAGTCCGGTCTGGCCACTGCCCTGGCGTCGGCCCTGCGCAATCGGGGATTCAACATGCAGGATGTGGCGGACTATCCGGGCAAGACCGAGACAGCGCGTACCCAGATACGCTTCGGTGCCTCGGCCATTGATCGCGGCTACACGGTGGGGTCCCAATTCAACGATGCCGTTCTGGTCATGGACGACCGCAGCGACGATCTGATCGATGTGGTCATCGGGGCAACCTTTACCGATCTGAACGACGAGGACAGCACCTCTGTCGTAGGCCGTAACATCAAAGCCATCAAGGGCTGCCTGGCTGACCCCTCCTCCCTGAAGAACCTGCCCAAGGCTCCCAAGGCCTGACACCGCAGCAATGTTGCCGGCCTGGCATCCCGCCCAGGAGCGCGGACCCGGCTGTTGTAGAACCTTCAACCGGAGGCGTTTGCGCGCATGGTATGGTAGTAGGTGTAACACCTTGGGGTCGTGGATGTTTGGGGACTTGATACAGTTTCTTAGTACAGCTTTTTGCTACAGTTTTGAGTGCGATGTCCGGGGGATGCTGTAGCAGGCTCTGCGAAGAAGGGGGTCGACTCATCATGCGTCAGCGTTCGGGCATGGCAGCAGCAGCCCTGGCCTTTCTCCTAGCCCTGTCCTGCACACCCGCTTTGGCCGGGAGCACCGGCAGTCCATCCGAAGCAGTCACGCCCACCACCCTGGACAAACAGCAGGGGGATGATAGCCCGCAGGCCGTATCGCCGTCCTCCTCCCCACCAACGTCCTCCCCACCAACGTCCTCACCCCTGCCAACGTCCTCGCCCCTGAGCCACACGACCCCGATGCCTTCCTCACCCACGCTCGACACTGCCGGCGATGCTGATGCCGTCCAGGCCCGGTCCTCCACAGCCTGGACGGTCAGTTTCGACACGGCAGGCGGCGGCAGCGTTGGCAGGCAGACCATCCCCGACGGGGGCCAGGCCAGTCGGCCCAGCCCCGACCCCGCCAGGGACGGATATCTGTTCGACGGCTGGTTCCAAGGCGACGTCGCCTACGACTTCACCCAGCCCGTCACCGGCAGCATCACCCTCACCGCCCACTGGACCAAGGGAGACGGCCATTGGGCCATCAGCCCCAGTCAAGGACCCATAGCCGGGGGCGCCAAGGTCACCCTCACCCCGCCCGCGCAACGCGGCATCAGACTCAGCCAGCTCAGCATGGGCGGCCTTCATTCCGCGGCCATCAGCTCGGACGGCAACCTCTACACCTGGGGAGACAATGGCGCTGGCGAGCTGGGCGACGGCACCAACACCAACCGGTCCACACCAGTCCAAGTCAAAAAGCCCAAGGGCACGCCGGAAAAATTCATTTGGAAAGAAGTCAGCATAGGCTGGGACCATTCTGCGGCATTCGGTTCGGACGGCAACCTCTACATCTGGGGCCAAAACGGCCGCGGCCAGCTGGGCGACGGCACCACCACCAAGCGGAACACACCGGCCCCGGTCGACAAGCCCCAAGGCACGCCAGCAGGATTCACCTGGAAACAATTCACCCTAGGCGACTTGAGTACCGCAGCATTCGGTTCGGACGGCAACCTCTACATCTGGGGAAACAACCAGTATGGGCAGCTGGGCAACGGCACCACCACCAACCAGACCAGGCCGATCAAAGTCGACAAGCCCCAAGGCGCACCCGCAGGATTCACCTGGAAAGAGGCCAGCCTTAGCTGCAATCATTCCGGAGCTATAGGCTCGGACGGCAACCTCTACACTTGGGGATGGAACTTCAGCGGCCAGCTGGGGGACGGCACCACCACCGACCGGCACACGCCGACCCTGGTCAACAAGCCCCAAGGCGCACCCGCCGGGTTCACCTGGAAACAGGTCAGCATAGGCTGGCAGCATTCCGCGGCAATCGGCTCGGACGGCAACCTCTACACCTGGGGGCAAAACTACAGAACCCAGCTGGGCGACGGCACCAACACCGATCGGCACACACCGACCCTGGTCAGCAAGCCACAAGGCGCACCCGCCGGGTTCACCTGGAAACACGTCAACCTAGGCGACTGGCATACCGAGGCGTTGGGCTCGGACGGCAACTTCTACATCTGGGGAAGCAACGAAAACGGCCAGCTGGGCGACGGCACCAACACCACCCGGGGCAGGCCAATCCCGGTCAGCAAGCCACAAGGCGCACCCGCCGGGTTCACCTGGAAATACACGATCCCAGGATGCAACCATACCGCAGCGATCGGCTCGGACGGCAACCTCTACACCTGGGGAGTCAACGGCAACGGCCAGCTGGGCAACGGCACCACCACCAGCTGGAATAGGCCGGGCATGGTCAACTTCCCCGGCGCCGTCACGCCCACCAGCGTCCTGTTCGGCCAGGCCAAGGCCACAGGGATCACGGCCAACCAAGACGGCACCTGGCAGGTATCCACGCCCAAGCATGAGCCGGGGGGCGTGGACGTGACGGTCGGCTGGAGCCGGAACGGGCCGCAGCCGGACGATCACCTGCAATACACGTACATCGCCCCCCAATACCAAGTCGGCTTCAATTCAAAAAACGATTCCTGCCCCACCCCCACGGGCATGCCGCCCAGCCAGTCCGTCACCCAGGACGGGCAGGCGGAACGCCCCTACCCGGACCCGAGGGCCGAAGGCTGCCTGTTCGACGGCTGGTTCCAAGGCGATGTCGCCTACGACTTCAGCCAGCCAGTCACCCATGACACCACCCTGACCGCCCACTGGACCAGGGAGGACACGCAACACTGGTCCATCAGCCCGGACCATGGGCCCGAGACCGGCGGCACCGAGGTGACCCTGACTCCGCCCGCACAGCGAGGCATCAGATTCAACCAGATCAGATTGGGCTACAACCATTCCGCAGCCATCGGCTCAGACGGCAACCTCTACACTTGGGGAGGCAACGACGACGGACAGCTGGGCGACGGCACCAACACCAGCCGGAGCAGGCCGACCCTGGTCGACAAGCCTCAGGGGGCGGCGGACGGGTTCACCTGGAAACAGGTCATCCTCGGCGGCTGGCATTCCGCAGCCATCGGCTCGGACGGCAACCTGTACGCCTGGGGAGACAATGGCAGTGGCCAGCTGGGCAACGGCACCATCACCAACCAGAACAGACCAGTCCTGATAGGCAAGCCCGATGGGGCACCCAAAGGATTCACCTGGAAACAGGTCAGCCTGGGTGGCTTTCATTCCGCAGCCATCGGCTCCGACGGCAACCTCTACACTTGGGGGTACAACGAGTACGGCCAGCTCGGCAACGGCACCACCACCAACCAGAACAGACCGGTCCTGATAGGCAAGCCCCAAGGCGCACCTGAAGGATTCACCTGGAAACAGGTCAACCTAGGCGGCTGGCATTCCGCAGCCATCGGCTCCGACGGCAACCTCTACACCTGGGGAGACAATCAGTACGGCGAACTAGGCGACGGCACCACCACCAAGCGGAACATGCCAGTGCAAATCGGCAAGCCCCAAGGAGCGCCAGAAGGATTCACCTGGACACAAGCCAGCCTAGGCGAACATCATTCCGCAGCCATCGGCTCCGACGGCGGCCTGTACACCTGGGGAAGAAACTCCGAGAGCCAGCTGGGCGACGGCACCACCACCGACCGGCACACGCCAATTCAGATCGCGAAGCCCGATGGATTCACTTGGGCACAAGCCAGCCTCGGCGACGGGGATTCTGTAGCTTCCGGATCCGATGGGAACCTGTACGCCTGGGGATGGAACATCAGCGGCCAGCTGGGCGACGGCACCACCACCGACCGGCAGACGCCGACCCTGGTCAGCAAGCCCCAGGGGGCGCCCAAGGGATTCGCCTGGAAACAATCCGGCCTGGGATGGTATCATTCCGCAGCCATCGGCTCCGACGGCCAGCTTTACACCTGGGGAAACAACGGCAACGGTCAGCTGGGGCGCGCCCCCTCCAACGCCTGGCCGGCCAGCCGGCCGGGACCGGTCGGCTTCCCCGGAGAGCCGCAGACCACCAGCGTATGCTTCGGCCAGAATCAGGAGCAGGGCACGTGCCTCGCCGCAGGCAAGGACCTCAAGCCCAGCCCCGACGGCACCTGGAAGGTGACCACTCCCCCTTACACGCCGGGGCTGGCGCCCGTGGCCATCGACTGGACCCAGGACGGCAAACAGCAGGAAACCGACAAGGGCAACACCTACCGGTACCTGTCCATCGCCAGCCTGCCCCTGACCGGAGGCGACGGCATGCTCCTTCTGCTCGCCATAGGACTGCTCACCGCAGGAGCCGCCACAGCCGCCAAAAGCCGCCAAAAGCAGGCCCGCACGACAGGCAGCATGAACACTTCACACAAGTAAGCAACAGTCCGGGCCGTACAACAATCACAGCTAATACCAGCCTGGCACCTGATGACCATGCAAGCACCTTCCACATATAATGCGGGCATCCGAACCCGCAGAATGCAGGTCAGGCCTGGCCCTGGTCCTGGCTCTGCCACCAGTCCCGCAGCTCCTGCTCGGCTGTCTGCTGGTCGACAGGGCCCTGATCCAGGCGGTAGTCCAGCATGTGCTGATAGGCGCGTCCCACCTGCGGTCCCGGCTTGAGGTTCAGAATCTGCATGATCTGTTGCCCATTCAGGTCGGGCCGGATGGCGTCCAGATCCTCCTGCCGACGCAGTTGAGCCACCCTGTCCTCCAACTCGTCCATGGCGGATGAGAAGACCTGAGCCTTGCGCTTGTTTCGGGTGGTCGCATCGGCCCGGGTCAGGCGATTGAGCCGCTCATAAAGCGGACCGGTCTCCCGGGCGTAGCGGCGTACGGCCGCATCGGTCCACCGCTCGTCCACATAGCCGTGGAAACGCAGGTGCATGGAGATCAGGTCACAGACGTCGGCGATCAGGTGGTGGTCGAAGTGTAGGGCCTTCAGGCGCTTGCGGGCCAACCGGGCCCCGACCGCGTCGTGATGATGGAAGCTGACCTTGCCACCGGGCTCAAAGCGTCTGGTGGCGGGCTTGCCGATGTCGTGCAGCAGGGCGGCCAGTCGCAGGGTCAGGTCCGGGGCGGGCACAGGTCCGTCAGGTCCGGTCTCCAGGGCGATGGCCCGGTCGACCACCATCAGGGTGTGCTCGAAGACGTCCTTGTGCCGGTGATGCTCGTCGATCTCCAGCTGCAGGGCTGGGACCTCGGGCAGAACGATGTCAGCCAGGCCGGACTGCACCAGGGCCTCGATACCCTGGACGGGGTGGTCGGACAGCATGAGCTTGGTCAGCTCGTCGCGAATCCGCTCGGCCGAAACGATGCTGATTCGATCGGTCATGCGGGTGATGGCCTCGGCCGTCTCCGGTGCGATGGTGAATCCCAGCTGGGCCACGAACCGCACGGCCCGCATCATCCGCAGGGGGTCGTCATCGAAGGACTGACGGGGGTCCACCGGGGTCCGCAGCACCTGCTTGGCCAGGTCGTTGGCCCCCCGGTAGGGATCCACAAAGACCAGGTCGGGCACCCGCAGGGCCATGGCGTTGACGGTGAAGTCGCGCCGCGAAAGGTCGCCCTCAAGGCTGTCCCCATAGTCCACCTCGGGCTTGCGGGAGTCGGGATCGTAGGTGTCTCGCCGGTAGGTGGTCACCTCCACCTTGACCTCGGTGCCGTCAGGACGCCGCCGCAGCGCGCCCAAGGTGCCGAATTTGCGCCCCATGTCCCAGAAGCCTGACCCCCAGTGACGCAGGATGGGCTCGAACTGCTCGGGCCGGGCCGAGGTGCAGAAGTCCAGGTCGTGGGAGGGCCGGTGCAGGAGCAGATCGCGTACAGGACCCCCTACCAACGCCAGTTCAAATCCCTGCTCGGCGAAGAGGCGCCCGAGCTCGATGGCCTCCGGCCAGACTTGGAAATCCACGCTCACCCTTTCCTACGGAGTTGATGCGCCTACTAGCATACCGTTACCCCACCTGCACATTACCTTACGTAAAGTTGGAGTATGATTACGCCCGCGGACATGGCGCGCATGCTTGCACATAGCGCCGACTCTGCGGACACCCATGCCCGCGGACAGCAGGGGCAGGACCACCTTGTGGAAACCGTAAGCGAACGTCTGGATCCGCGGGTCCGCGAGCGCATACAGACCGAGGACGACATACCCACGCCTGCCCTCATGCCCCGGCATAAGCATGCCTCAGGGCCTTCCACCTTTGCCTCCCTGGATGCCCAGGAACTGCCCGTAGTGCGCGAGTATTCAGCGGGTGGACTGATCTTCGACCGACACGACCGGGTGGCCATCATCGCCCGGCACTCCCGCTCGGGCCACCTGGAATGGTGCCTGCCCAAGGGGCATATCGAGAAGGGGGAAACACCCGAGCAGACGGCCGTGCGCGAGGTCCACGAGGAGACGGGGATACTGGGCAGAGTGACCGACTCCATCGCCACCATCGACTACTGGTTCACCGGAACCAACCAACGGGTCCACAAGCTGGTCCACCATTTCGTCCTGCGGATGATCGGCGGATCCCTGAGCGTGGAGGGCGACCCTGATCATGAGGCCGAAGATGCCATCTGGGTGGACTTTTCCGACCTGACCTCGGTGCTCAGTTACCCTAATGAGCGTAAAATAGCCTGGCTCTACGCGAGGAAGTACAAAAAACAGCCATGATCCAGACCCCCCTGCGCCCGAGCGGGCGCACCAGCCAGCGCACCCATGCCTTCAACCGATGGGCCCGGTGGGCTCGAATCCTACCGGCGATCATCCTTCTGCTAGCCCTGGTGATGACTCCCTGGCTGCCAACACCGGCCCTGGCTGCCCCCAATCATCAGAACTCGGCCGAGGTGGCTCTGCGCTGGTCGACGCCTGTGGTAACCGACAAATCCGGTTATGCCCTGCGCGCTACGGTGACCAACACCGCGAACCAGCCCATGGAAAATGCTCATCTGGGCGTGTCCACCAGCGCCCTGTACTCTTTCAGCTCCCGGGCCGACATGCAGGCCTGGTCCGAAGGCCACGCCCGCATCCCCACCCCGGACGTGCTGGGCACTCAGAGCGTACCGACAATCCCGGCCGGGCAGAGCATCGAGGTTTCAGTCAACGTGCCGGCTGATCAAGATGCGATCAGGAAGATGACCAGCTGGGGGCCCAAACCCGTCCGGCTTTCTTTAAGCGACGGCCAGAGTCGGGTCCTGGGTGACGTGTTCACCTTTCTGACCCGGACATGGGATGGCCTGCCCACTGCAGGCACACCCGCCCTGTCGCTGACCATGGTCATGCCGCTGATCTCCTCGGACTGGAATATTGACGACAAGGCCATGACAGCGCTGATGACCCAGCCCGGTGCCGAATCCGAGTCAGGCCCGGGCAAGGATAAAGACCAGAGCGTGACACTGACCCGTCAAGGGAGCCGCCGTCAGGAAGATCAGAGCCAGCTGCTGGCTAAACATGGGTCCCTGCAGGCCTTGGGCGATCCGGTCTACCTGTCAGCCTTCGCCAACCGCCCCAAGATCCAGGGGCTGATTCAGCCAGCCGACTTCGACATCACCGGATACGCCTCCCAGAACCAGGATCGCTATGCCAGGGCCGGAGTCACCCCCGAGTCCTGGAGCGCCCAGACTGCAGCCAAGCTCTATCCTGATGCCGCTTCCGGCACATACGCCTGGCAGGGCAAGCAGGAGTGGACCATGGAATCCATCGCCGCAGCCCGCCGCGCCGGCTACCAGACGGTCATTGCCCCGCAAGGCTTCGAGGTGGGAGCCGGCACCTCCGCCCACACCGGCAAGTACACCATCGACACCCAGGCCGGAAAGGTGACTGTCCTGTCGGCCCAGCGCGAACTCAGCAACCTGGCCAGGGGCAACCCCAGCTCCACCCGAGCCACCGGGGAGCAGACCCAGGCAGGGCAGACGGCGCGCTTCATGGCCCAGAGCGCCTTCTATCAGATGGAACAGCCCTACGCCGAACGCTCCCTCCTGGTCTGCTTCGATGCCGATCAGGACACTCAGCAGGCGGACAGGATCATGACCGAGCTGGAGCACGCTCCCTGGATCCACTTGGAACCCATGGACAATCTGATGCGAGCACCCGACTTCACCGGCGGCTCATCGGGCCTGCTCAAAGCCCTCGAAGCCGATGACGGTCAGGACGGCGCCAAGCACGGCGACAGCTCGACAGCCACCTTGGACTCTCTAATCGCCAGCAGGGTGGACATCGACCGGTTCGCCTCCTCCATTCTGGCCGACAGTCAGCAGGCCTCCCAGCCCACCGCCAGCGCCACGACCGGCAAGACCGACAGCCAGGCCTTGGCCCGACAGGATGCTGACACCACCGCCCGCCAGCCCAAGGATCCGCACCAGTGGCTGAACCGGCTGACCGCCGCCCACGACGATCTAGCCCTGAAGTCCCTGGGCGGAACCGCAAACGCCGCCGGCCTGGCCGATCAGGCAGGTGCCATATCCCACCGGCTCCTGGACGGCATCAGCATCACGCCCAGCGAGTCCCTGAACGTGGTCAGCGAGACGGCTTCCATGCCCGTCACCGTCAGCAACAGCCATCCCTACCCGGTCCACGCCCGTATCAGCGCCCGCACCGATTCCATGGAGATCGTCACCTCGCGCATGGCGGATGTAGTCATTCCCGCCCGCTCCGAGGCCCAGGTGACCTTTAAGGTCAGAGTGGCGACGGCCGGCAGGGCCAACGTGGACATCGGCCTGCTGGACAGCCAGGGCCGTCCCTTCGGTCAGATGCGCCGGGCTCAGATCACCAGCAACCTGCGTTTGAGCGACATGAGCGGCCTGCTCATCATTGTCTTCGCCGTACTGCTTGGGCTCCTGGGGCTCTGGCGGCAGTTCCACCGCACGAAGGACCCGGACGAATGAGCTCCGTAGGGCGCAATTCCGCCATCATGGCCACGGGCACCGCGGCATCCCGGGTGACCGGGCAGATCCGCACCATCCTATTGGCAGCCGCCATCGGCACCACCGGGATCGCAGCTGATGCCTACCAAACCGGCGCCATGATCCCCCAGGTCATGTTCACCCTGATCTCGGGCGGCATCTTCAACGCCGTCCTGGTTCCGCAGATCGTGCGCACCCTCAAAGAGCGGGACGCAGCTGACCGGCTGAACAAGCTGATCACGGTCGCCATGGTCCTTTTGGCCCTGCTGACCCTGCTGCTGATGCTGGGCACCCCGGTGCTGACCACCATCTATCTGAACTCCAAGTGGAACCCCGCGCAGCGCGCCCTGGCCAACTCCTTCACCCTCTGGTGCATGCCCCAGGTCTTCTTCTACGGGCTCTACACGGTCCTGGGTCAGATCCTGGCCGCCAAAGGCCGGTTCACCGCATACGCCTGGAGCTCGGTGGGCGCCAATCTGATCAGCTGCCTGGGCTTCCTGGTCTTCATCTTCCTGTTCGGCAACGCCCGCAGCCAGCCGGTCGGCTTCTGGGACAACGGCAAGGTGGCTCTGACTGCCGGAGCCTGGACCCTGGGGGTGGCCTTCCAGGCGCTGGTCCTCTTCATCCCCCTGATCATGAGCGGCTTCCGCTATCGACCGCGCTGGGGTCTGCGGGGCATCGGCCTGCGATCCATGGGCTCGGTGGCCGCCTGGAGCATGGGTGTGGTGGTCATCGACCAGCTGGCCAACGTGATCAACGCCCGCATCAACAACGGCGCCCCCCTGGAGGGCAACCCCTTGGACATCGCCGGCAACGGTTCCTACCAGAACGCCTACACCCTCTTCATCCTGCCATACTCCCTGGTGGCCGTTTCCGTCAGCACGGCCATCTTCCCCAAGCTGTCCAAGGCGGTTTCGGACGGCCGCATCGGTGATGCCCGCGAGGATCTGAGCCAGGCCCTGCGCAATGTCGGGCTGATGATGTTCTTTTTCACTGCGGTCATGCTGGCCATTCCGGTGCCCATCACCCGTGCCCTGCTGCCCTCCGTGGGCGTCCACGAAGCAGTCCTGATCTCGGGACCCCTGATAGGCCTGTCCCTGGGGCTGGTGCCCATGAGCGCCTTCCTGCTCATTCAGCGCACCTTCTACGCCTTCGAGGACGGACGGCATCCCTTCATCTTCGCGGCCGTTTCCAACACCATCCAGGTGGTGCTGGTCCTGGCATCCATCCGTCTGGCCCCTCCCCGCTATTGGGCGGCCCTGGTGGGACTCAGCCTGTCCCTGAGCAACATCCTCAGCTTCCCCATGTTGGCGGGCATGCTGCGCAGGCCATTCCAGGGTTATTTGGATGGTCGGCGCATTCTCAGCACGTACGCCAAGGCTTTCCTAGCGGCGGGCCTGGCTCTGGCAGCCTCCCTGACGGTCAAGACTCCGCTGACCCGCCTGGTCGGCGCCTGGGTCCAGGACCGGCAGGGCCACATGAGCTGGGTGCAGGCGCTCTGTATCTGCGTGGTCATCACCCTGCTGACAGCGGCCATCTACGCCGTGACCCTGGTTGCGCTGCGCACCGAGGAATTCACCCAGCTCATGGTCGACCTGGCCCGCCGTCTGGGCAGAACGGCCCGGCACCCGGTCCGCAGCCTGGATGCCTTGGAGGGTCGGCCCTCCAGGCTGGCCGACCGCTCGGTCAGGGTGGTGCACTCCTCCTCTCCCGATTCCACCCAGCCTGGCATGGACGCAGCTCTGGAGAACTTCGAAGAGACCCGCGAGCCCGGCACTGATGGAGAATCCGCGACGGCCGGGCCCCCTCCGGCTCCTCCGGCCCCGCAACCCGTTAGGATTGTGCCTAGGAACAGCACGGTCCACCACGGCATCGCCAACCACAGGCGACGCCCCACTTCTGATGAGAGCTCGGCAAGCATGAACGCGCATATCGGAGACACCATCCTCGGCAGATACACCTTGGTCACCCTGCTCCGCCGTGCCAACGGCCTGAGCGTCTGGCGGGCCAAGGACAAGGTTCTGGACAGGGACTGCCAGCTCTTCATCGTCGGCGATTCGACCTGCATGGACCTGATCAACGTCAACGCCTCCGGCCTGGCGCTGAGCAAGGATCGCCGATTCACCCCGGTCTACCAGCTGCACACCCGGGACGGGGTCTCCATGATCGTCACCGCTCCCGATGCCGGCATGTCCCTAAGGGACTATATGCACGGGCCCGCCGGCGAGACGCTGAGCGACCGGGCCATAGGCACCATCATGGGCGAGATCACCGAGGCCATGCGCACCCTGCATGCCGCCGGCATGGTCGACTATGCCGTCTCAACCAGTACCATCAGGCTGGCGCCGGCCTCCATCACCCTGGCAGATGCCCCCATCTCGCCCATGATCGCGCACCCGGCAGTCCCGAACGAGATGGGATTGACGGACGAGGAGCATGCCATACGCGAACTGGCTGGCGTGCTCTATGCCATGCTGACCCGCCGGCCCGACCAAGACGGGCGGCAGCCCAGCCTGCAAGAGCTTCCCAAGCACACGCCCGAGGAGTTCAGGATCATCTGCATGCGCGGACTGGGACTGGCCGATGGCCAGGGAGCCAAGCCAGTGCCTCTGGTCACTCTGGCCGAGCTGTCGGCACTGCTCAGCCCCTGGATCCCTCCCGAGGAACTGACCGACAGCGATCTGATCTGGCCTGAGATGGACGGCCGCGCATCCATCGAGACCGTGGCTCTGAGACCGGTGGATCCCAAGGATGTGCTGCCCCTGCCCGATGGGCTGACCTCCTCAGCCCTGCCTGCCGCACAGACTGTGACCCATCATGAGCCGCACTGGAAGACCAACCAACTGCTCTTCCCCGGCCGGGGCGAAATCGAGATGCTCAATCCCGAAGATACGGACACCGACCTCTTCTCGCTCTTCGACGAACGCCAGCGGCTGCGCTCGCTGAACAGCCGCTCCCGCAGGACCGCAGCCATGGATGTGAGCGCACTCAGGACGACGACTGCCAGGCCCGCTGCCCTACATGACGAGGAGTCCAAGGCAGTGACCGGGCGGATGCCGACCGTGGGCGACGATCAGCATCGGCCGCCTGAGGCCATCAGCGGCAGCGGCGTGACCGCCGACAACCCCGTGGAGCGCGGCTTCTCCCAGTGGGACTTCGACAAGTCCGGCGACGAGACTGGCGAACGTCAGGCCAGGGCGGCATCCAGCCGGGCCGCCTCGCAGACCGACCCACAGAGCAATGGAGACTCACACGCCCGGCGCGAGGATGGGGCCGAAGCACCCGACAGTACCCATGCCCGCGTGGCCAGCGGCTCGACCGACCAGGCATACGAAGAGCGGCAGAATGCCCACTCGAATCAGGATGCCGAGCGAGCGCCCCGATCTCCCAAGAAGCGCGATATTGATGAAGAAGAGCAGCAGACCACGGTCATGGAGCCCCTGCCCCCCAGCTTCACGCCTGAGATTCACTCCATGCCGGTGCCAGTGACTTATTCGGAACTTCCGGACGATAGCCAGGACGAGGATCTGGATGACGAGACAGACATGGCCGACACCCGTCTATTCGGCCGTTTTACGACTCGCTCTGTAGTTATTGCGGTAGCGGCCGCAATCATCGTAGTGGCCTTGGTCTGGGCGGTCTCGACCATCTCCGGCTCCCGGCCCAACGTCGGCAAGGAGGAGGGCGGCTGGCCAGTCATGTCCAACGTCCCCTTCCCCGGTGGGACTGATGGGGACGAGGAGGCGACAACTTCCAGCAATGGCAAGGCCAAGGCTAACGGCAAGGCCAAGGCCGGAGCCGACAAGGTCAGCCATGCCGACAAGGAGGCCAAGAAGGTCCCCGATCCGCCCAAGCCCAAGAACACCACAGCCTATCAGTCGGATCGGCAGCTCTTCCTGAACAAGCCCGCCGGCCTGCAGGGATTCGGATGGTACATGCACCTGACCAAGCCGGAGGAAGTCTCCCGCCTGACCATCGTCATGCCCCAGAGCGGCGGCCATGCTCAGATCTACGCGAACTCCACAGCGGCCCAGCCCAACCAGGGGCAGCCGCTGGCCGACTTCAGCTTCGATCCCTCGGGCACCACCCAGGTCACCCTGCGTGAACCGGTCACGACCCAGGACCTGGTCGTCTGGGTGCCCATGGACGGCATGCCGGGCAACTCCCTACGCTTCACGTCTGTCCAGGCCTTCTAAGCAGGTCCGTCACACGTCCTTGGCGAAAAACTTGGCTGTTCATCCTTACCGCTGCCGTGCTGTTGCCGATCTTCAAAGCAGCTAGGATTGGAAGTTCCTGGAAAATTGGCAGGAATCCCAGGCGGGGTTCCGACCATGGGTGTACCGAAATGGTAATGTGTTGGATTTTTCCTCCAACAAAGCCCTTGCAGGTAATACAGTTTCCTTAGACAACGGCGGCAGGAAGGCGGAAGTCAGTTATGGCGGATGATCCCAATATCGCATCCAAGGTCATCAAGAACGATCCCTGGTACAGCTCCTATGCGGCACGGGCCGAGCAGATGCGCGCCTCCGAAATTCGCGCCCTCTTCGCTGTGGCCAACCGGCCCGAGGTAGTCTCCCTGGCCGGCGGCATGCCCTACCTGGGCCGGATGCCTTTCGATAAGCTGGCCGATCAGCTTGGCGACATGCTGCGGAGCAAGGGCCAGGTGGCCTGGCAGTATGGGTCAGCACAGGGCGATCCCCACCTGCGCGAGGATGTGCTGCCCATTATGGAGCTGGAAGGCATCAAGGATGTCCAACCGGATGACGTGGTTATCGTCAACGGCTCCCAGTCGGGACTGGATCTGATCACCAGAATTATGTGCGACCCCGGCGATGTCGTGCTGGCTGAAGCACCTAATTATGTGGGTGCCCTGGGCGTCTTCCAGTCCTTCCAGGTCGATGTGGTCAACGTGGCCATGGACGGAAACGGACTGATTCCCGAGGCTCTGGAGGAGACCATTCTGGAACAGCGCCGCCAAGGCAAAGCAGTCAAATTCCTCTACACTGTACCCAACTTCCACAATCCTGCCGGCGCCACCATGAGCGTCGAGCGGCGGCCGCGGATCATCGAGATCGCCAGAAAGTACCACGTGCTTATTGTCGAGGACAATCCCTACGGACTGCTGGCCTTCGACGGCCAGACCTATCCGGCCCTGCGCTCCTACGATTCCGAGGGCATTGTCTACCTGAGCAGTTTCTCAAAGATCATCGCCCCGGGCATGCGCGTGGCCTGGATGGTTGCGCCTCCTGGCATCCGACAGAAGCTGGTTCTGGCCAACGAGTCAGCCATTCTCTGCCCCTCCAACATGAGCCAGATGACCATCACCACCTACCTGGACAACTTCGACTGGAAATCGCAGATCAATGATTACCGAGGGATGTACAAGGAACGCTGCGATGCCATGGACGAGGCTTTGAAAAAATATTTGCCCTACTGCTCATGGCTCAAGCCCAAGGGCGGCTTCTACATCTGGCTGAAGATACCCCAGGGGCTCAACGCCAAGGACATGCTGCCCAGAGCGATCACCGCCAAGGTGGCTTACGTGTCAGGCACAGCCTTCTACGATAACGGGGAGGGAGCGGATCACATGCGCCTGTCCTTCTGCTACCCCACCCCCGATCGGATCCGGGAAGGAATACGCAGACTGTCCACAGTCATCGAGAACGAACTCGCCACCGTCCGGCTGTTCGAGCCTGACAGCGGCAAGGAAAGGGGCTGAATCATGGCGCCCAAGCACAGCAAGACACCTCGGCAGCAGACCGGGGGCAAAACCGCGGCGGCCAGCAAGACCAAGGCAACCGCGAGCGCGACGACGACCACGGTCGCAAGCCCGACCAGCACTGCGGCCACCACTTCAGCCACAGCTGCTGGCGAAGTGGCCAAAAAAGCCAGGCGGACCTCACATCGCTCCATCCGTGAGGCTACGCCAGTCACCATGGACGATGTCACCTCCCTGGCCAGCAAGGCCACCAAGCGTGCTGATAAGTCGATCCTGGTGATCTGCGGGGGCCTCAGCCATGAGCGTGATGTCTCCATCAGCTCAGGACATCGGGTCCAGGGATTCCTGGAGGAGGCCGGGTGGACAGTCCACGTCCACGACATGGATGGCTCGCTTCTGCCGTACTTGACCGACGAGTCGACCCGCCCCGATCTGGTCTGGCCTCTGCTGCACGGCGCCAACGGCGAAGACGGCTCCATCCGCGATGTCTTGGAGATGGCGGAACTGCCCTACATCGGATCCCGGGCCAAGGCCTCACGGACCGCTTGGAGCAAGCCCATCGCCAAGAACGTTGTCCGCATGGCCGGATTGCACACTCCGCATTCCGTGACGCTGCCCGAATCCATGTTCCGCGAACTGGGTGTCGAACCCGTTATCGATATGCTTCTCGGCTCGCTAGGACTTCCGCTCTTCATCAAACCCACCATGGGCGGCTCAGCTATGGGCTGCACCATGGTGACTGAACAGAGCCAACTCACTCAGGCGCTGATCAACTGCTTTGCCTATGGTGATGTAGCGCTGATCGAGCAGGCTGTCACGGGCACCGAGGTCTCTGTGTCCATCCTCGAGTTTGACGGACACCCCCTGGTGCTGCCTCCGCTTGAAATCTGGACTCCCTCAGGCACCTACGATTTCGAAGCTCGTTCCACACCCGGCCCGACAGAGTTCTATGTTCCAGCCCGACTGGATGCCAAGACCACGCAGGCTGTCAGCGATGCCGCACTGACTGCTCACCGTGCTCTGGGGCTCCGCGATATTTCACGAACCGATTTCATTGTTGATGCCCAAGGTCAGCCGCAATTCCTGGAGTCCAATGTGGCGCCCGGCATGACGGACACTTCGCTGCTGCCACAGTCAGCGCAGGCCGCTGGTTACAATCTGCCAGAGCTATACACGGCATTGGTTCAATCGGTTTTGAATCAAAAGCGAACCAATTGATATCTTAAAGCCCCTTTGGTCCCGCCTATCGTTCGACTGGCACGAGCAAGGTCCGCCTGGTGCATAGTTTGCAATTCGTGCAATATGCGCCAGGCGGATCTGCAATATAGACGGATTGCAATACAGGCCGAGCGGATAGCACCCAGGGCAGGCACCATATTCTCATTAGCATCGTTTCCCGGCCATCGAATGACGGCTGTTCACCATTCACCATTCATTGTCGGTTATTTCCTTCCCTCTATTTGATGTGCTCGCCTCTCCACATCTGCTGTATTCTCAACTTCTTCTCTACTACTCAGCCAAGGCCAACATTGCCCGAAAGGCATGTTCAATCAGGTTCCGGCTTTTATATTGCCGACAAGACTCACTCGCGGAAGCGACGCGGACTAATGAATTGTCGATGCTGCAATAACTGGGTCATCCTCCAAGACTCCACGCTCAGTAAACCGCAGTATTGATACACACCCTTGAATACAAACACAGTCGATATCGAATGTTTCACGTGAAACATTCCGAGGTGATCAACTTACGTCATCAACTCCAGCGAGGGCCTCACGCGATATAGCGGTCTATGACCGGCAACGGATTCTCCCGTTAAAAGTGCTAGTCGAATAAAGATATGATCGAGCGAGAATGAAGACAGCCTTCATAGGGTTGCAATCACAACAAGTTTCGCATCATGTTGCTCAAGTTATCTCACCAAGATATCTCATCAAAACCCGCAAGGCGGCATATAGGCGATGCTGCTTTTAAAGCATCGAAAATCAGGCCATTTCGACTATGCCGTCACGAACTGAGAGCGAAAGCTGTGTTTTCACCTGCGAATTATCATTCGATCCTAGGCATTGTTATCCCAGTTCATTTGCCCTAGTTTGTTCATCGCCCTCGCTGAGAGCATGATCTTCTTATCAGAATTCATTTATCGAGTCATATTGTGCTGACGCGGTTTGCTCCCCCGTGCCCGCTTCAAGACCTATAGATACAAGCCCATAACTACTCTGCAAATCAGTGGATCAATATATCCAAGTGCATCAATCTGTCCTTGTTCAGGGACTGCATTTCACAAGATCAAACAAACAATCGAAACCGCACCCCACTATGATTGAACAGTCTGCGGCCTTGCTCAATATGCCTTACTTATCTCCGCCTCTTTCCTCGCCCTTGTCCGATGCGCGCGAAGAACTTTCACCCGGTTCTTCTTGAGTCGAGGATGTATATCGGTCGGCAGACCTAACTGTCATATCATCATCAGCTCCAAGGCTTTTGTCTGTTACCAGAGAATCTGCGTCCAACTTGTCTTCATTGTCATCAGAGCTTGGAGGATTCCAAAAACGCCAGCTATGCCAGCTGTCATCCTCATCCTTATCATCTGTCTGATGGCTGGGATGCTCCCGCAGTAACCGATCAACTCGGAGCATAAACCAGATCAGCACCAGAATCGTCCCAAGATTGGTTACGATAGCCACTATCACGGTTTTCTCCATGGTTTAAGAATAGCCTGCTCTGTCAGGAACGGACTTACAGTGAGATAAGTAAGGATCCTTTTCGCCCACCGCGTGTGACCCGGTCATCATGCATGGATACAGTAGCGTTATGAAGCAAACTGTTCACGATGCCATTGTCATAGGGTCCGGACCAGCGGGTTACACCGCCGCCATTTATCTTGGCAGAGCCGGTTATGCTCCCCTCGTTATTGCTGGAGCCCTAACGCCCGGCGGTCAGCTTATGAACACGACAGAAGTGGAGAATTTCCCAGGATTTCCAAAAGCTGTACTGGGACCGGATCTGATGAATCAGATGCGCGAGCAGGCCGAACATTTTGGTGCTCAAATCGAATACGATGATGTCGTCTCAGTTGACTTGAGTGGAGACATCAAACGGATCACCACCGATGGCGGTGAAGAATACCAAACTCGAGCAGTCGTTATCACCACTGGTTCGCAATATCGAAAGTTGGAGATTCCCGGAGAGCGCGAATTTTCTGGGCGAGGGGTTTCCTACTGCGCCACATGTGACGGATTCTTCTTCAAGAATAAGCCGATCGTGGTCGTTGGCGGCGGCGACTCTGCCATGAGTGACGCAGACTTTCTGACCCGTTTCGGCTCCTCTGTCACGTTGATTCACCGTCGCCAAGGCTTCCGCGCTTCAAAAATCATGGTGGATCGAGCCAAGGCCAATGACAAGATCAGCTTCCTTCTCGATTCAGTCGTCACGCGGATCAACGGCGATGGTAGCGGCGTAACCTCTTTGGATGTACGCAATACAGCAACAGGTCAGCAGTCCAATATTCCGGCGAATGGAGTTTTTGTTGCCATTGGATTCACCCCTCAGACTGCTTTCTTTAATGGCCAAGTCGACCTGGATCAGGACGGCTATATCCTGGTCAAGGGTGGGTCAACGAAAACCTCAGTACCCGGAGTCTTTGCCGCTGGTGACGTAACTGACAAGATCTATCGTCAGGCCATTTCTGCTGCCGGTATGGGTTGTCGTGCAGCCTTGGATGCTCAAGAGTATCTTACGAGCCTGGATAACCGATAAAGCCTGATCCGCCCTGTAAACAAGAATTTACGTGCCTGGCAGTTTACGATTGCCAGGCACATCGTTTATTGACCATCACAGCCGTTTATTCAGCTGCCCTTAATTGTCCAATGGTCACGACGGAATAGCACGCTCAATAGGAACATCACTGACCTTACAGCTGCTACTATCGCCCCCACTGAAATAACTGCTCCCCGTTGAGGAGACATTGCACAACCCAGCCCCCCTCGCCACATCGAAAATTCTAAAGGCCCTGCCAGCTCAGGTATATTATCGCCCTACCAGACAAGAGCGATGCTTGCTCTAGAACCACCTTTAAGCGGTGAAGACTCACCTATCTAGCTGACACACGCATAAGCAACCATTCCAGTATGCCCCACTAGCTGGCTGGCTGGTCAACGACTCACCGCACGCCCCCACTATTGGAGGCACTCATCCATCTATGACAGCTAAAGAGCTGAGATACCGATCGAATCTGATGTCGTGAGCCCGCAACATAATCTGGTTGCTCGGTTAGCAGTCATTCGGAATCCGACAGTCTGGCAGCGGATATATTGCACACAGCCTTTCAACACCGATATATCTGTGCAGAGAATGGCACATACTAACGGCATTCAGCCATCCCGGGTTTAAGACAAATGCAGCGATTGCTCATCAGCTCATACAAAACCAAATTGAGCGATGAAACAATCGCTTGCCTTATCGGCAGGGTTTGGTTGAGCAATCCCTGCGGCCGCAATTTCAGAATGGGATCAAACCCAGCCTTTGTCGCCTGAATGACTGCTATTACTCGCGGATTGATCCTTTTCCAGGAGTATGGCAACAATGCGGTCCATATCTTCAGGCGAAGAAAACACGATTTCTATTTTCCCGTGCTTTTTAGTGCCCTTAATAGCCACCTTTGTATCAAAGCGGCTTTCCAAATCTTGGCGTACAGGACTATCTACCCATGCGTTGACCCTAGGCTTTTTTGCTCTCTTCTTCGTCTGCCCGGTCTGCAATGCTACGAGTTCCTCCGTAGATCTTACCGACAGTCCTTCAGCAATGATCTTGTCTGCCAGAGCCGTCATGGATTTTTCATCTGGCAAAGTAAGTAGGGCACGGGCATGTCCAGCTGACAACACCCCGGAGCTTACTTTTTTCTGCACACTTGGAGGCAACTTCAACAATCGAAGCGTGTTGGTGATCTGAGGTCTGGACTTGGAGATTGACTTAGACAAACCGTCCTGAGTCAAGCCGAACTCATCGATCATTTGCTGATAAGCCGCTGCTTCTTCCAAGGGATTAAGAGCTACTCTATGGAGATTCTCGAGCAATGCATCACGCAACATGGCGTCATCGCTCGTTGTTTTCACAATTGCAGGTATGGTATTTAGGCCAGCCAACCTAGTAGCACGCCACCGACGTTCGCCCATTATGATTTCATAATGTGTTGTTTGCCCCAGATTAGCGTTTCTCTGGTTTAAATGCTGGCCCGATTGCTCTTCACTAGTCTTAGTGTCAAATGCTTCGGATTTACCTCCTGCACTGGCAGCTGAAGTTGTTTTATCCTCGATTGTTCTTGGCCGGTCTGCAAAAGTTGATTTTCGCACCACTATGGGCTGCAATACACCGACTTCCTTGATGGAGCGGGACAGCTCCAACAGTTCATCTTCATCGAAAATCTGCCGCGGTTGCTGAGCATTGGGCCTAATGTCGTCCACACGCACTTCAGCCAAATACCCGCCTTGGACAGGCTTCAGCTCCTCTTGGCTATTGCCCTCCGCTTTATTTAGCCCACTATCATTGTCGATAGTAGCTGCTCGGTTAATGCTTTGCCGAGTTTCCTTTGTCCGAAGATCATCAGCCTCTATCGATCCCGCAATCGGCGATGTTTCACGTGAAACATTTGTCGTCGTAGAACCGAAGAATAGATCGCTCGGATGCTCCAAGCTGCTGATGGATGGGACAGACCTACGCTTGGTAGCCCTCTTCGACGGTGATGTTTCACGTGAAACATCACCGTCGAGGGACTTGGAAATACTTACTCGCTTTTGTCCTGTGTTGGTATGTTTACGACCGCTTTTAGACAATCTTTCAGAATCCGCGAGGTTTGAGCTAGCAGGATCCGAATGCCTAGTTCTTCTTTCTGGTTTTGTCTCGCCTTTTGCTGTGTCGTCCTTCTCTAGGCGCTTTCGTCCATTCGACTCCGCACCCAAACCTTGAAGAGCAGGCTGCTTATTGCTTGGATTTGGTACTTTGTTATCTTCTCGCCGACTATTGTCAGCATTGGTTTCATCATCTTCACCTGGCAGGGCAGGGAATAGAGCCCCCAAGCCTTTGCCTAACCGTGAACGGCTTGTCATGTCCTCACTCCCCCTGTCTTCTATTGGCAATATGTTCCAGCACTTGCTCGGATCTCTGCGCGATTTCTAACGCTGCCTCTTCATAAGCGATAGCGCCGGCTCCCTTAGGGTCGTAGGTGACAACGCTTTGCCGAAAGCTGGGAGCTTCAG
Source organism: Bifidobacterium apousia (assembly GCF_007559275.1). Lineage (GTDB taxonomy): Bacteria > Actinomycetota > Actinomycetes > Actinomycetales > Bifidobacteriaceae > Bombiscardovia > Bombiscardovia apousia. Next base: position 49,147 of record NZ_VMHK01000001.1, on the reverse strand, counting down.
ATATTTTGACAGAACGCGGAATGGTCGTATTCAGCACTATCTCTGGATAGTGTTCCTTGACTTGATCAAACACTTCTTTGCTGAGCAACGTCCGCCTGTCGTACATCGTCAACAACATGGTGGAGATTACGAGATAAGGATTATAACTTTGCTGAACAAGTCCGATAGTATGCAGTAGTTGTTGCAGTCCTTCAAGAGCATAATACTCAGCTTGCACTGGGATCAATACTTCGTTGACTGAACACATGGCATTCAGAACTAGCAGTCCGAGGCTAGGTGGGCAATCAACGAGAACATAGTCATAGTGTTGGTGACAGACTTTGAGATAGTCGGCAACTGCTTTTTTCATCAGCTGATTACGGTTGGGCATATCCGCAACTTCCAGCTCAGCACCACTTAGATCAATAGAAGATGGGACCACCTCGAGGTTGGGGAATTCAGGGGAAACCACCTTAACGTCATCGATCCCAAGACGACCCTCGAGCACATCATATGTTGATGGTGTACCAGACTCATGGGCCACACCCAATGCAGTAGAAGCGTTGCCTTGTGGATCCATATCGATGACAAGCACCTGTTCATTGAATTCAGCAAACGCGCATGCCAGATTGACTGTGGTCGTAGTTTTCCCTACCCCGCCTTTTTGATTGGCAACGGCAATGAATCGGGTTTTTGAAGGATGAGGGAATTGAGCCTGGCGTAAGGCCTGATAACGTGCAGAAAGATCTGCCATTTCCGCACCGGACACCGAACCTGCCCCGTCAGCGAATATTCGATTCAGAATATCCGTTGCCGACTCCATACCTGATGCGTTCGGCGTATCTTGCTCACCGCTATCCGAGGTATTTCTCGTAACGGGTTTCACCTTCTTCGATGCGGCCACGAACCTTCCTCCTTTTGATAACAACTCAATTTTCCCGTCCTAGTTGGACATGTCAGAATAACCGCTAGTTACACACAGCCGTTGTTCATAACTGTGGATAAGTGTGGATAGTTACATCGGTGCCTCGATCGCTGACCCTTTCTATAGATTATTAGCTTTGCCTTGTGATTATTGACAATTCTGGCGCTACCCACAAGGCGGCATGGTCTACAAACGATAATGTGGATAATTCATTTGTGTGGTCTAAATTGTGCATAACTTAAAAGTCGGGAATCAATAAATTCACTACCTCACTTATGCATGCAATACTATTCATGGGACTTGTCAATGAATACATCAACCTGTTGGATAGCGGTTATAACACTGCTTCAACGCTCCTATTAAACCTCTTGGCGAGGGACCCTGTACAACTGTACTGCAGAGTAGTGTTTCACGTGAAACATCTCTATTGTCTGGGAGGTACTATTACCTTGTTGATTGTTGGCTCACGTAGTTGCGTGCTTTAATCTTGCCTGTTGTATATTCAAAGCCTGCCCTTCTACAAGAAGTCAATATTACGGATTCAATAGACACTTCTCACTTTTTAAATTATAAAAATGTATTTATATTGTTAAGCGATAGGTCTTACTAACCGATAAGCGTCGTATTCTACCAGGTGTAAGTGTGGTTGCATAAAGGACTCTAAGAAAGAGATCACAGACTACCCGTTTCCTAATGAAGATATAGAAGCTAGTGCCATATTCTTTCACATGTACTCCAACAACCGTGATCTAGATTATTGAATTCCGCGTCGATAGTTTCACGTGAAACATTGCAAACAATCTCCACTAAGAAATCAGCCACTAGGATTAGCAACAACTGAATAAGGTCATGGCTAAGATGCTGCCGAATATAGCTGTCTCAGATACCTCTCTTGGATACCTCTCTCTTATGTCACATACCCTCAGCGATCAACTCGGGTATTAACCTGTGACATCGGTAAGCAACGAAGCATGGTTTTTCAGTTAAATGTAAAATAAGATATGTATTTACAATGTTTCACGTGAAACAATCTCTGGTGCACACATCAGGAACTAGTGAATATCTCTCTTGTACTCAGTGCAGCGCTAACCTCTACCTCCAACATCAGAAGAATATTCGATGTTGAAAAGTGATTCCGGAGTTTCTCCGTGGCTGACCAATCGATTACTCCAGTTATCGCTCATACATGTATAACGATCAATATTGCTCGGTAAGTGTTAATGATTAGACAACGAAGGGCGCTGCACAGGTTCAAACACGTTAAATCCCCTGTATGTAATGGGACCTGCAAATGAACACACCATGGCGAGTATAAATAGAATGGTCTACGCAAGAACTGGGTAAAGCAGGTCAATTTATAGATCACCGAGCGCCAAAAGGACAACGTCGCCAGAGACGGTTAATCAAGCGTCAGAAAGTTGGCGGTATATATCAAGTTCGAAGATATATCCCATACAATTAGCCCAACGATGTACGGGAGACAAAACCAGTATCAACTAAGACTCGAAGCGAAGCAACCGGAAGATACAAAGCGTAGTGCTCAATCGCAAAAGAGACAGGCATGATTATTTCAAATATTATAATTATATGTAAACAGCTGCAGCCTTACTCTTTGACACAGGATAGATACTGGAGTGTCAAAGTTCATAAAAGCTCCGGAGTGACAACCATTCTAAGGAAGGCAATACAGGATCACAAGTGTGCTTGCACTCCCCTTAACTGAGCATGGCACCCATCACGATAAGGAGGCAACCACTCATGTTGCTGTCCGGGAAAGGCAGTTTCAATCAAGAAGAGTTGTTCAATAATTTCTCATTAGCTTTGACATGGCTCTGTTTGAATGCTGATAATTTATTCTCTGATATAGCAAATTCCTAGGTTGCCTGATTTTTATCTCGCTATCAAGTAAATGCTCTGACAACGCAGTCATAAAATAATGTTGTATCAACGTCGTGTTTTAGCGTTTGTCCACAAGAACTACGTGGGTTTCTTCAAGACCAGGTGCAACTGGAGCTTGGCTGACCCGTGGATTCACTCCATGATATTTTTTTATCTCTTTAGCAGCTTTATCAAGCTCATTTTGCGCTGAACGGCCTTTAAGGGCAATAAGCTGACCCCCTGATCTCAAGAGAGGTAGGGTCCACCCAGCGAGCTTTGTCATAGGTGCCACAGCCCGGCAGGTCACGACATCAAAAGTCTCAGGTACTGAAGGCGCGGAACCTACCCTTGCCAGACTTTCTCCGCCCATCGCTGCCGATGATTCAGGACCATTCACGGTTTGCTGACTATCACCATTCCTGGTGGTGACCAAAGTTGAAGAACCATGGCCAGAAACAGAATTGGACCCTTCCTCGCTTCGGCGACGACCATGACGGTGGCTTTGTGAAGCTCTTTTCTTGTGCCGATTCGATGCGTGAGAGGATTGCGGGACCAGATCCTCTGCACGTTTGCGAAGCACTGAGGCATTAACCAGGTGCAACTCATCAATGACTTCCCGCAACCAGAGCACACGCCGCTCCATTGGCTCGACAAGCACAACACTGCACTGCGGAAGACACGCAGCTAGCACAATGCCCGGAAAGCCCCCACCAGAACCTATATCTGCCACCGTTGCTGTCTGACCATCAGTAGTCAATCGTTCTCGCACAAAAGGCACAATGGCAGCTGAATTGAGTATGTGCCGTTCCCAAATAATGTCTTCATCGCGAGGGCCGATGATGCCCCTCTCCACACCCTCACCTAAGAGCTTGTCGTGAAAACGCTGCATGGGTGACAAAGCATCGCCAAGCACCTGCCTCAAGAGGGGACTATCGTTCAGTTCATCATCCACAACAGCCATTTCAACTCCTCACATTCACATTCGACGCGCAGTCAATCACAGCCACAGACCCCGACAGCGTCATACTGTCTTGCATCTTGCATCCAGGAGATTCCACCATGTCAGAATCTGAAACCACTGGATTCTGAAAGCAGTTACCAACATGCGGTTTTCAACTGCAAAATAGCGTCGAAGGCACACATCAGTATCCTCACGGAACCAGCATAGGAGGCGGCCTCCTATATGGGATGACCAACCAAGATCATTCCGAATTAAGCAGCATGGCAAACTCAGCACCATCATGAGCCAGACAAGGCAATACATCTGACAGATGGCACGACCCTGGCCGATAGCACAGCAAACTTAGACAGTCTGACGGCAGCAAACAATGAAACAATCCAAACAAGGCGGACGTCACCAATACTTCATCGGCGCACAGCCCTACTTGGTTCTGCAATCACTCCCTGTCCGCGCCAGCAGGATCGTCATCAGCCGCGTAGTCAGCCGAATCATCGGCCTGATCGGTTTCATCCGAGTCCAGCGGGGCATCATACCCGACTGGCTCGTCCTCAACATCGTCAGGCAGGTCCTCGTCTTCGCTCTTGGCCTTCAGGTAGACGGTGACGTACCGGTGGGGCTCCTCACCGTGGGAGCGTGACTTCAGCCCCTCCTCTCGGACCATGTCATGGACGATCTTGCGTTCAAAGGAGTTCATGGGCTTCATATTGACGGGATCGCCGGTCTCACGGACCTCATCGATCACATCCAGGGCCTGCTCGCGAAGATGCTCGCGCTTGCGCCGCAGGAAGCCGTCCACATCCACGATCAGATGGGAGCGCTCCCCTATCTTCTGCTGCACGGCCAGCCGCGTCAGCTGTTGCAGGGCATCCACCACCTCGCCATCCTTGCCGATCAGATGCTTGATATCCGTGTCGTCGTCAGCCACAATCTGCACGGTCGGACGGTGGTTGCGCACCCCCATCTCGATATCGCCCTCGTAATCGACGATGTCCAGCAACCCCTCCAGATAGTCGGCGGCGACATCCGCCTCCTCATTGAGTTGCTCGATGGTCTTTCCCTGATCCAGAGACTGAGACATCTATGCTCTCCTTACACGCGTTTACATCCGATTCATAACCTCAGGTCCACTGGATTCCTAGTCACCAATCGAGTGTCCAGTATTGAGGATACACGGACGTGATGATTGCAGACTACTCCAGTATCCGCCCGACCGAAAACTTGGTCACCGCACCGGCCACCGCTGCCAGTAGCTGCATCAACGACCGCGACGCTTGCGGTGGGGCTGAGAACGCTGGTGGGAGACGTTCTTGTTGTTGCGGGCTTCCTCCTCCAGCCGCTTGGCCTCCATCAGCTGCTCCTCCTCCAAAGAGGGCAGCCCTTGGCGCTTGCGACGAGCGTTCTCACGGCGGTGGTCCCGCTCCTCCTTGCTCTCTGCAGCCGGCGAGCCCGGCGTAGGCATATGGCGGACCTGGAAGAGGGTTCGGCCCAGATTCCAAAGGTTGTTGGTCAGCCAGTAAATCAGCACGGCGAAGGGGAAGTAGATGCCTGAGAAGATGTACATGACCGGGAAGATGAAGGCCATCATCTGCTGCATCTTGTACTGCTGTCCCTGCATGGCCGACCTGGGCATGTTCCGCCGGACGTTGTGGAACTGCGAGTAGAACATGGCCAGGCACATGAGCACGATGAAGACCACTATGACTATGCGGCCCGCACCCTGGGCGGACATGAAGTTGTCCGAAATCCGCAGCCCGAAGAAGGTGGTCTCCTCGAATTCCCGCGCCACCTGTCGGTTGAAGGCTCCAAGGGGCGCCCGCTTGCCCCGGGCGATGAAGGGCACAGCCGAAAGCACGTAGAACATGGTCATGAAGACCGGGCCCTGGACCAGCGCGGGCAGACAGGAACTCATGGGGTTGGCATGGTTATCCTGGTAGACCTTCATGGTCTCCCGGCTCATGGCCTCTCGGCTGGCTGGATCCTTCTTGTTGCGGTACTTGTTCTGGATCTTCATCAGCTTGGGCTGCAGGGCCTGCATCTTTTGCATGGATCGCAGCTGCTTGATGAAGAGCGGCAGCACGCAGAGGTTGACGACCAGCACCAGCATCACTACCGAGAGCGCCCAGGCCACCCCGGGACCCTTATGGAGCCCGATCAGGGTCAGGAACTTGTGGCAGTAGGTCATGATGTAGGTCATGAGCCACTCGATGGGGTAGAGGATCTTATAGAAGAAGCCGTATATGCCCGTATCGAAAGTGAAAGTGTCGTTGTTCTGGAACATTGTCAGGCCGTCTCCTTGTCTGGGGCCATGGGGGTCAGCCGGGCCTCCTCATGGGCCTTGGACCACGGGAACCGATAGAAGATGGAAAACCTCTGGGGCACGTCATCGATCCCGCCGTTGTTGAAAGGCGTGCAGCGCAATAGCCGCAGAACGGCCAGGATGGTTCCACGCAAGGCCCCGAACCGCCTCAGAGCGGTCAGAGCGTACTGGGAGCAGGTCGGGTAGTAACGGCACCGCGGCGGCGAGAGGGGTGAGATATGGCGCTGATACCAGCGGACTGCACCCTGCAGAGCCCGGGAGGCCAGGCCGCTCATGCCCTGTATCCTTCATTGGCTTCCAGCCGTTGAGCCGGTTGACGCTTGGACCCGACGAGCTGCAAACCTGATTGCGTTCGCCCTTCAGAGCCGCCGGCAATCTTGCCAGTCTTGCGCATAAGGTCACGGAAGAGCCTGTCCACTTGCTCCTCCAGCTGCTCATAGGTGGCTCTGGCAGCGCTGGGCTTGGCGCGCATGACCAGATCACAGGAGGATGGCAGCAGGCCCTCCTTGGATCCGGCAAGTTGCCTGAATCTGCGCTTGACCTTGTTCCTAGTCACGGCATTGCCTACATTTTTGGATACAGCGAGTCCCATGCGGCGTCTGCCCGCAGGCAGGATGTCATGCCGCCCTTCGTGCGCAACCGATGCCACCGGCAGCGGGGTCACCGTCTGGTCAGATCCAGGGATCGAATAATGAATAACCAGATCCCGGCTGCTGACCCGATGGTGTCGCCTGAGCACCGCCGTGAACTCCCGGTGGCTCCTCAGCCGTTCCACCTTTTGCGAAAGGATCGAAATCCGATTCAGGCGGAGAGCGTCCGACGGCCCTTGGCCCGGCGACGATTGATCAGAGCGCGGCCAGAGCGGGTGCGCATGCGAGCGCGGAACCCGTGCTTCATGTGACGACGGCGGTTATTGGGCTGGAATGTCCTCTTCATAATTCGTTGCTCCCGTGTGTAGACATACTCGAGTACGGCTCGTTATGAGTCAAGCTATATCACGGTACACAGGAGCCGGGACGGAGTCAAACAGGCATCCGCCCCTCAGATGACAAGGACCGCCTCGTATCCTGCACAAACCCTGTCGTGGCGCGAGAAAGCGCCTCCTCACTTATCCACAAATTACATCACTGTTATTCACATTCAGCGCAGACACAACACGCTATCCTGTGGATAACCACGCAAAGTCGGTGTAACAATGGGCTACTGTCGACTTTGAGAGAAGCAGGAAACACGGGAAATCCGTCGTCGAGAAGAGAGGAGCACACTGATGGCGCAGGATCCGCTGGATGCCGCTGCCCAGGCCAAGAGAATCTGGGATGCGGTCCTGCAGGTGCTCCGCTACAGCAGTTCGCTGACCTCCAGGGACAAGGGCTGGCTTGAAGACATCACCCCCGAGGCGGTCTTCGGCACCACCATCGTTCTGCGTGTCTCCTCCAAGGCCACCCAGGAAGCTATTCAGGGACCGCTCAGCCAGCCCGTCCTCAGCGCATTGCAACTGGTCACCAATCAGGAAATGTTCCCGGCCATCAAAATCGTCTACCCTGAGCAGATGGCCAAGCAGATGGCTGCCGACCAACAGAACGACCAACGCGCATCCGCCATGGCTGGCTCCGCCCCGGGAAGCGGCGAGTTCCGTCAGGTCCCCGGCCCAGCCCAGGATCCATACGGCGACTACCAGCGCCAGAACAGCACCGGCCGATCCTCCTCCGGCACAGAGACCCGTTCAAATTGGAGGCCTGAGACCGCAGGGACCGCCAAAACCCCGATCGTCTCGGCCAATGATTTCCATCAGGGCACCTACGTGCCCATGACTTTGGACATGCAGGCCGAGCTGTCCGAGTCCTCCCCTGCTACAAGGTCCACGGCGAGCGCTGATGCCGATCAGCAGGCCGAGGCCGAGCGGACAACGTCTCGGCCCGCTTTTACCGTGCCTCGCTTCCCCATGAGCCAGAACCGGGTGGAGCGCGATCCGCAGACTCATCTGAACAAGAACGCCACTTTCGATACCTTCGTCCCAGGCGACTCCAACCGCTTCGCGCGAACCGTGGCCCTGGCCGTGGCCGAAGGCTCGGGCCAGGACTTCAATCCCCTGTGCATCTATGGCAGCTCAGGTCTGGGCAAGACCCATCTGCTCAACGCCATTGGCAACTATGCCCTGGTTAAGGATCCTTCGCTCAAGGTCCGATACGTCAATTCGGAGGAATTCACCAACGAGTTCATCGACGCCCTGCAGAACTCAACCCAAGGCTCGGGCCAGATCGCGGAATTCAACCGCCGCTACCGGCAGGTTGATGTGCTCCTTATCGATGACATCCAGTTTCTGGGGGGCAAGGAAGCCACCCTGGACCAGTTCTTCCACACCTTCAACGCCCTGCACGACGCCAACAAGCGCATCGTCATCGCCTCGGACGTGGCCCCCAAGAATCTGAAAGGCTTCGAATCGCGACTGATCTCGCGCTTCGACTCGGGCCTTACCGTGGACGTCAAGCCGCCAGACAGGGAGACCCGAGTGGCCATCCTGAGAATGATGGCCTCCATGAACGGGGTCAGCATTCCCAACGAGGTCCTGGATCTGATCGCGGAACGCTTCACCGAGAACATCCGAGAGCTTGAGGGGGCTCTGACTCGTGTCACAGCCGTGGCCAGCCTCAATAACCAGCCAGTCACCACGGCCTTGGCTGAACAGACCCTGCAGGACTTCTTCTCCACGGACGTAGAAATCAAGCCCACCGACATCATCTCCCAGGTGGCCAAGTACTTCCATCTGACCTTTGACGATATCGTCGGCCGTACGCGCACCAAGAACATTGCCCTGGCCCGGCAGATCGCCATGTACTTGGCCCGGGAAATGACCAGCATGTCCTTGGTAGACATCGGCGAGGTCTTCGGCGGCCGCGACCATACCACAGTCATGCACGCCTATACGCGCATCTCCAATGAGATGCAGGAAAAGCGGGAGATTTACAACTACGTCATGGAACTGACGGTCCGGCTCAAGCAGCCTCAGAACTGATGCGACACGCAGGAACCGGTGTGGATCATCAGAAAAAGATATCCACCTTCTTATCCCCAGATGTGGGCAAACCTTGGGAATAACCCACCGATTTTCCGGGGACAAGTGGTGGATCTTCAGCGAATAACCACCATACTTTTGTGGATAACTCAGCAAAAATCCGCCCTTGTGGATAATTTGGCTTTTTAGTCACATCGATCTCACCACTTATCCACAGCGCCTGGATGAGGTATATCCACCGCATTGCAAGGATTTGGAAACTTATCCACACCATCCACCGAGCTTATTACGATGACTCTATGTATATTTATGCAACAATCATCGTCACATTCAAGCACACTTCTTCACTCCAACCACATCCCCTGACCTATTCGATAGAATGATCCCAGTTCATTCATCGACAAGAAGGCTCCCATGAAAGTAGAAGTGAATTCATCCGCACTCTCAGATGCAGTGGCTTGGACCACCCGCATCATCCCCTCCCGACCGGCTTCGCCGATTCTGGCGGGCGTGAGAATGGAAGCCTCGGACGGAACATTGAAACTTTCTGCTTTCGATTATGAAGTTTCAGCGAGAAACCATATCGAAGCAGGCATCGACGAATCCGGAACGGCTCTAGTCCTAGGCAAACTTCTGGCGGACATCACTAAATCACTGCCTTCGGAGAAGACCTACCTATCAACCGAGGGATCCAAGATGACCATCACTTCGGGCAAATCCACTTTTTCCCTGCAGCTGATGCCTGACAGCGAGTATCCCGACCTCCCTGCCGTTCCCGAACCCATGGGCCAGGTAGATGCTGAGACCTTTATCCAATCCATCTCCCAATCCATCGTCGCAGTTTCCCGGGAAGAGAGCCGTCCAGTCCTGACTAGCGTAAAAACCGAAATCAGCGGGGACAAGGTGGTCATGACCGCCACCGACCGTTTCAGGCTGTCCCGTTCGAGCTTCACCTGGACTCCTCGCGACGCTGATTTCTCCACCTCGATGCTGATACGCGGTTCTCTGCTACGAGACATTGCCCGCTCCCTCGACGAACACCAGAACGTGACCATGGATTACGAGGCTGACAACCCCACCATCATGGGCGTGGAAAACGCTGGCAAGATATCCACCACCCAGTTGATTGACGGGGAATTTCCGGCCGTGGATCGTCTCTTTTCGGACGAGTACCCCATCCAGGCGGTCATCGCCAGGCAGGATCTGATCGACGCCATCAAGCGCGTGGCCCTGGTTGCCGAACGCAACGCCCCCATTCGCATGGTCTTCTCCGGCAACGAGGTGACCCTGAGCGCAGGCACGGCTGACGAGGCACAGGCCCATGAGGTTCTGCAGGCGGATCTGGATGGCGAAGACATCACGGTAGCCTTCAATCCCAGCTATCTGATCGACGGGCTGGGCGCCATCGCCGAGCCCTTTGTCCGTATCAAAATGACCTCGGCGGTCAAGGCCGTGGAGTTCAACGGCCAGCAGGAGCAGGATTCCGAGGAGTCCATGGACTACCGGTACCTGCTGGTGCCCATGCGTTTCAACAACTGACACCCGGGCAGGTTCGAGGAACGATCGCCGTGCACATCTCCCGTCTGGTTCTGGATCACTTCCGTTCCTGGGAGCACTGCGTCCTCGATCTGGAGCCCGGAGTGACCATTCTGGAGGGGCGCAACGGTCTGGGCAAGACCAACCTGGTCGAGGCCATCGAAGTTCTGTCCACCGGCGGCAGCCATAGGACCTCATCCTCGCTGCCCCTGGTAGAGCGTGGGCAGTCCAAGGCCACTGTCAGGGCCAGGCTGGAGCAGGACGGGACTGCCACCGACTATGAGCTGACCATTGCCGCCAAGGGAGCCAACCGGGGAAGAATCAACGGCGGGCCTGCCCTCTATCAGCGTGACCTGGTAGGCCGGGTGCCCTGCGTGACCTTCAGCCCCGAGGATCAGCTGATGGTCTCCGGAGAGCCGGCAGCCAGGCGGGCCGTGCTGGACCAGGCCGGCAGCCAGCTCGATGCTGACTATTTTCAGGTTCGGCAGGATTTTCGCCATGTGGCCAGGCAGCGCGCCGCCCTGCTCAAGCAGCTCTCCCAGGCGGGCCGCGACCCCTCGGGTGATGGGCGTGACGCAGCCCTGTCCGGCCTAGAGGTATGGACTGGGCAGTTTATTCGCACGGGGCTGGATTTGAGCCAACGACGGGCGGCTCTGGTAGAGGCTCTGGACCGGCCCTTCAGTGATCTGTATGGTCGGCTGGCAGGCCCTGATCAGGATGCCCGATTGACCTACCGGCCCTCCCTGGAGGAGATAGGACCCGATGGGCAGACCGGTCCCGAGGTCGCCGAGGCCGTCAGCCGCCACTTTCAGCGGATATACCCGGGGGAAGTGGCCCGGGGCACCAATCTGATCGGCCCCCAGCGCGATGATCTGGTCTTCACCCTCAACGGCATGCCTGCCCGGGAGTTCGCCTCCAACGGTGAGATGTGGACCTTGGCCCTGGCTCTGAGGCTGGCTCTGCTGCAGGTGGTCAAGGATCGTCGCGCCCTGGATCCCATCGTTATTTTGGATGATGTCTTCGCCCAGTTGGATCGGGGCCGCAGGGATCAGATTCTCGACTTTGCCCGCCAGCAGGACCAGGTGCTGATCACTGTGGCCGCCGACAGCGATATCCCCTCCTTGCAGGGTGCCAGCTTGGTGGATGTGTCCGCACTGAGGCCCGTGCAGCCATCCGATCCGGCTGCCCAGGATCCGGCCATCGCCATTGCCATGCAGGACTTGCGTCGAACCAGGGGGACGGCTCATGAGGACTCTGATATGCCGGATGGGCCGGAGGGGAACGACCTGTCATGAAGGCGCCCATGGTTGAGACCCTGCACCTGGACCAGCGTCGATTGCCGGCCTTGGTCTTCGAGGGCTGCACGCGACGGGCGGCTACTCGTCGGCAGCGGGAGGATGACTCCCGCAAGGCCTGGTATGCATTCGGCAAGCCAGGCCGCGACCCCGCCAAACTGGGAGGAGTGGTGACCAGCCTGGCTGCCGGGAGCGGGTGGACCAGCCACCTGAAGGTGGCCCGGCTGCGCAACCAGTGGGACAGTGTGGTGGGACCCGGCATCGCCGCTCATTCGAGAGTGGTCTCCTGCCGGGAGGGCGTGCTGATCATCCAGGCGCAGACCACAGTCTGGGCCACCCAGCTGACCTATCTGGTCCCCCAGCTCAAGGCGACCATTGTCAAGCGGCTGGGCATGCCGGTCAAGCAGATCCGGGTGACTGGCCCCCACAACTACAGTTTCCGCCGTTCTCGGTTCGATCCGCCCGGCCGAGGCGTGCGCGACACCTACGGATGAACCCATAATCTGCGAATACCGTCTTCCCAGCTTTCTGTAAGCCTAAAGTCCCCTAGCGCTGGTAATCTATAGGTTATAGGGTCAAACGCTTCCAAGGCCCCTTTATGGACGATTTGGAACCTGGTGACCATGACTCGATCCCCCGCTCGACCACGAACGGAAGCTGCTTTGTCGTCAGTGGGCGACCATGGGGGTGCAGAAAGGACTATCCGTGGCAGATCTCAACACTGACCCGTCCCGGACCCCGCAAGAGGGCCGGGAGCATGAGGAGGACAAGCCTCAGGATGACGGCATGACGGGCCAGGATCAGCTGGACGACGCGCAGCTGGATGACTCGCTCTCCCCCGAACACTATGACGCCAGCGATCTGAAAGTGCTGGAGGGGCTGGAGGCTGTTCGCGTCCGTCCCGGTATGTACATCGGTTCTACAGGTCCCAGGGGCCTGCACCATCTGGTCTACGAGATCGTCGACAACTCGGTCGACGAGGCTCTGGCCGGGTACGCTGATCACATTGAAGTCACCATCCTGCCCGACAACGGCATCCGGGTGGACGACAACGGCCGTGGCATACCTGTGGACGAGGTGCCGGGCGAGGGCAAGAGCGGAGTCGAGGTGGTCATGACCAAGCTGCATGCCGGCGGCAAGTTCGGCGGCGGCGGCTACGCGGTTTCAGGCGGCCTGCACGGCGTGGGCATCTCTGTGGTGAACGCCCTGTCCACCCGGATCGATGTCCAGGTGCGCCGTCAGGGTTACCACTGGCATCAGAGTTTCCACAACCAGAAGCCCACCGCTCCCCTGTCCAAGGATCAGGCCATGGGACCGGACGAGGGCACCGGCACCTCCGTGACCTTCTGGGCCGATCCCAAAATCTTCGAGACCACGGTCTACGACTTCGAGACCCTGCGCAGCCGTTTCCAGCAGATGGCCTTCCTCAACAAGGGCTTGAGAATCACCCTGACCGATCTGCGCCCCAACAACCAGGCCGGTGACGAGGTGGCGGGCGAGGAGCAGACCCCTGAGCAGAAGGGCCAGTCCGTCAGCTACCAGTATGCCAACGGCATCAAGGACTATGTGGACTACCTGGTCAAGGTCAGGAAGGCCACGCCTGTGGAGGCCGAGGTCATCGACTTCGAGGCCGAGGACCTGAAGCTGGGCATCTCCGCCGAGGTGGCTATGCAGTGGACCACCGCCTACTCGGAGTCGGTCCACACTTTCGCCAACACCATCGCGACCACCGAGGGCGGCACCCACGAAGAGGGGTTCCGTGCGGCTCTGACCAGCATGATCAACCGCTACGCCCGGGACAAAAACATCCTCAAGGACAAGGATGACAACCTCTCGGGCGATGACGTGCGCGAGGGGTTGACCGCCGTGGTCTCCGTCAAGCTGACCAATCCGCAGTTCGAGGGCCAGACCAAGACCAAGCTGGGCAACTCCGAGGCCAAGACCTTCGTTCAGCGGGTCATGACCGAGAGGCTGAGCGACTGGTTCGACGCCCATCCCGGCGAGGCCAAGGCCATCATCCAGAAGGCCATGGAGGCCTCCCGGGCCCGGATCGCGGCCAAGAAGGCCCGCGAGAACACTCGCCGCAAGTCCATCTTCGAGACGGCCGGCATGCCCGACAAGCTCAAGGACTGCCAGTCCAGCGACCCCGAGGAGTGCGAGCTGTTCATCGTGGAGGGCGACTCCGCAGGCGGCTCGGCCATCCAGGGGCGCAACCCCATGACCCAGGCCATCCTGCCCCTGCGCGGCAAGATTCTCAACACGGAGCGGGCCAGTCTGGACCGCATGATGAAGTCCGACACCATCGAATCCCTGATCACGGCTGTGGGCGGCGGATACGGCGAGGACTTCAACATCGACAAGGTGCGCTACCACAAGGTCATCATCATGGCCGACGCCGATGTGGACGGCGCCCACATCGCCACCCTGAATCTGACCCTCTTCTTCCGCTACATGCGGCCCATGATCGAGGCTGGCTACGTCTACGTGGCCATGCCCCCGCTCTACCGGCTCAAGTGGACCAAGGGGCCCCACAGCTTCGTCTACACCGATGCCGAGCGCGACAGGGTCCTGGCCGAGGGCAAGGCCTCCGGCCGACAGCTGCCCAAGGGCGAAGGGATCCAGCGTTACAAGGGTCTGGGCGAGATGAGCTACCAGGAGCTCTGGGAGACCACCATGGATCCGGATCACCGCATCCTCAAGAAGATCCGCATCGATGACGCTGAGCAGGCCGACGAGACCTTCACCATGCTCATGGGCGACGAGGTCGAACCTCGGCGTCTGTTCATCCAACGCAACGCCCACGACGCCCGCTTCATCGACGCCTGAGACGGAAGCCTCCCCTTTTCACCATTTGAGCTAAGGATCGATTTTGGCAGACGATAACAACAATGACAACAGCCCGGACCAGGCCGGCCTCAACCTGCCCGACGGGTCCCGAGAGCCGCTCAGCCCCCAGGAGATGGACAACACCGATTACGGCCTCCTTAAGGGCGAGCGGATTCAGCCCATCGACCTCCAGCAGGAGATGCGGGAATCCTACCTCTCCTACGCCCTGTCCGTGATCGTGGAGCGGGCCCTGCCCGATGTCCGTGACGGCATGAAGCCGGTCCACCGCAGGGTCATCTACGCCATGTACGACGGCGGATACCGGCCCGACCGCGGCTACAACAAGTGCTCGCGCGTGGTGGGCGACGTCATGGGCAAGTACCACCCCCATGGCGATGCGGCCATCTATGACACCATCGTGCGTCTGGCCCAGTCCTGGTCCATGCGCTACCCGCTGGTGGACGGCCAGGGCAACTTCGGCTCCCCCGGCGACGACCCGGCGGCCGCCATGAGGTACACCGAGTGCCGTATGGCCCCCCTGGCCATGGAGATGGTGCGCGACATTGACAAGGACACGGTCGATTTCATCCCCAACTACGACGGTAAGACCCAGGAACCCACGGTTCTGCCCTCCCGCTTCCCCAACCTGCTGGTCAATGGATCAGCCGGCATCGCCGTGGGCATGGCCACCAACATTCCTCCTCACAACCTGCGCGAGGTATCCAAGGGCGTGCACTGGGCCCTGGAGCATCCCGAGGCCTCCAAGGAGGAGCTGCTCAACGCCCTGATCGCCATCATCAAGGGGCCGGACTTCCCCACAGGCGCCACCATCCTGGGCCACAAGGGCATCGAGCAGGCCTACCGGACTGGACGCGGCCTGATCACCATGCGGGCCGTGGTCAACACCGAAGAGATCCGCGGCAGGATGTGCCTGGTGGTCACCGAGCTGCCCTACCAGGTCAACCCCGACCGGCTGGCCTCCTCCATCCGCGAGGCGGTGCGCGACGGCAAGATTCAAGGCATCGCCGACATGCGCGATGAGACCTCGGGCCGTACCGGCCAGCGCCTGGTCCTGGTGCTCAAGCGTGATGCCGTGCCCAAGGTGGTCCTCAACAACCTTTACAAGCACACCCAGCTGCAGCAGACCTTCGGGGCCAACATGCTGGCCCTGGTGGACGGGGTCCCCAGGACCTTGAGTCTGGATGCCTTCATCCGCCATTGGGTCGACCACCAGCTGGATGTGGTCGAGCGGCGCACCCGCTATCTGAAGCGGGAAGCCGAGGATCGCGACCACATCCTGCAGGGGTATCTGAAGGCCCTGGACATGATCGACCAGGTCATTGCCCTGATCCGCGCCTCCAAGGATGTAGAGACGGCCCGCACTGGCCTGATGGAGCTGCTGGATGTGGACGAGGTCCAGGCCGATGCCATCCTGGCCATGCAGCTGCGCCGTCTGGCCGCCCTGGAACGGCAGAAGATCCTGGACGAGCATGAGGATCTCATGCGCAAAATCGCCGACTACAACGACATTCTGGCCCACCCCGAGCGCCAGCGCACCATCGTGGGCGACGAGCTGGACGAGATCGTCGACAAGTACGGCGACGAGCGGCGCACCCGGATCGTCCCATACTCGGGCGAGATGAACGTGGAGGACCTGATCGCTGATGAGCAGGTGGTGGTCACCGTCACCCACTCCGGCTTCGTCAAGCGGACCAAGGCCGACGAGTACCGGGCCCAGCACCGCGGCGGCAAGGGTATCCGCGGGGCCAGGCTGCGCGAGGACGACGTGGTGGACCACTTCTTCCTGACCAGCACCCACAACTGGCTGCTCTTCTTCACCAACAAGGGGCGGGTGTACCGGCTCAAAGCCTATGAGCTGCCCGAGGGCTCCCGCGACTCCAAGGGACAGCATGTGGCCAATCTGCTCCAGCTGGGCCCGGGCGAGCGGATCGAACAGGTCCTCTCCCTGCATGGCTACGACGATGCCAACTATCTGGTTCTGGCTACCCGGACCGGACGGGTCAAGAAGACCCGTCTGGCCGAGTATGATTCGCCACGCCAGGGCGGCCTGATCGCTGTGCGGCTGATGGAGCTGGGCACCGTCACCGACGAGGAGGGGCAGGAGGTGCCCCAGAGCGACGAGCTGGTGGGTGCCGCCCTCTGCAATGCCGACGACGAGATCATCCTGGTCTCCCGCAAGGGCATGAGCGTGCGCTTCCCGGCCGACGACTCCACCCTGCGGCCCATGGGACGGCAGACCGCCGGCGTCCAAGGCATGCGGTTCCGCCCTGGCGACGAACTGCTGAGCATGGACGTGATCGCCAAGGAGTCCGGGGATGATCTGCTGGTGGTCACCGACGAGGGCTTCGCCAAGCGCACCGCTCTGAGCGAGTACCGCCTGCAGGGCCGCAACGGCTACGGCGTCAAGGCCATAGCCATGGTCGAGGGCCGTGGTTCTCTGGTCGGCGCCCTGGTGGTGAACGAGGACGATCAGATCATGGCCATCATGAAGTCCGGCAAGGTCATCCGCTCCGATGTGGCCGAGGTCAAGCGGACCGGCCGCAACACCCAGGGGGTCACCCTGGCCAAGCCCGACAAGGGCGATGAAATCCTCTCGATCGCCCGCAATGCCGAGCGTGACGATCAGGAGGAGAGTAGCGGTCAGGTTGATGTGGCTCCTGCAGCTCCCCTGGCGGCCAAGGATCAGCCCATCGCCACCACCGGAACCGGCGACGGCCAAGGTCTGGCCCAAGAGGACTGAGCAGGTCCGCTACCAGTCTGACAAGACTGGTAGCCTCGTAAGAAGTCGTGCAGGTCCTGCGGCGGTGTGCGCGGACTGGTGAATGCAAGGATCAAGGAGTGCCGATGAGCCAGGATGATCAGAAGCAGGCCAAGGCCGGTACCGGTAAGAAGGGTACAGCAAAGCCCAAAACCGGAAAGACCAAGGCTGATGAATCCGAAAAGGACGAGTCCCGCCGACCATCATCGGCCACTCCCCCGGCTTCTGCTGCCGGCCGGACGGCATCAGGGCGTTCCGTAAGAACCGCAGCTTCTGCTGCCGGTCCGGTCAAGGCCTCTTCGACCACGCGTCCTCACGTGCCTCGGGCCCGGCGCATGCAGCTGTCCTTGACCCGGCTGGAACCTTGGTCCGTGGCCAAGGTCACCTTCCTGCTGTCCATCGCCGGGGCCATCATTCAGGTGGTGGCCGCCGCCCTGCTCTGGATTCTGCTCAACGCTATGGGGCTCTTTGACAACCTGACCCAGGTCATCTCCAAGACAGGCCTGGATGCGGGTGGTTTCGACCTGGGCCAGGTGCTGAGCTTGGGGACGGTCCTGAGCTCGGTGACCATTTTCTCTATCTTCGAGATCGTCATAGTAGTGGCTCTGGTCACCATTTTTGCCTTTCTCTACAATCTGGTCAGCTCCCTGGTTGGCGGCATCCACGTAACCTTGGGCGACGACTGAGCTCTTCGTCGGCGCAGTCAATCGGACAACAGGCCTAAGCACGATTTAGACTGGAATTGTGCTCTCGACATACCTGGACTACTTCAGCGGCTCCTTCGGCATATCTTTGGTCTTTTGGCCCCTGGCCTCGCTGATCCTGACCCTGCCCATCCTTGCCCTGATCTACAACCGCTATCACCGGCTCCGGCTGACAGCAGCCATGGCGGCTTATCTGACCGTCTTGTACCTGCTGGCCTTGGTCTTCTTCACCCTCTGGCCCATGCCCGACGACCGTGCTGCCTTCTGCGCCACCCATCATCTGACCCCCCAGCTCAATCCCATGCAGTTCCTGGCCGACCTGAGCACAGGCGGGCGGATGGCCATGCTGCAGATCCTGCTCAATGTGGCCTTCTTCCTGCCTCTGGGCTTCATCATGGGGCGGGTCTTCCGCTGGCGCTTCATCCTGGCCCTGCCGGTTGCCTTCCTGGTCTCCCTCTTCATCGAAACGGCCCAGCTGACCGGGGTTTTCGGCATCGTGGGCTGCGCCTACCGCCTCTTCGATGTGGACGACCTGATCTGGAACACTTCAGGCGCTCTGATCGGCTACCTGGTGGCCATGGTGGCCAACAAGCTCGTTCCCACTCGTCAGGCTGACGCTGCCCAGCTGGTCACCAACCCTGGGTTCATTCATCGTGCCGTCTCCCTGGCTCTGGATCTGCTTCTGGCCACCATTCTGTCCATGTCCCTGGGGATGGGCGTGACCTATGCGGTCCATCGCCTGGGCGCCTATCAGCTGGATGGTCACTATCGCTTTGGTGGATTGCTGATCGCCCCGTCCGCTCTGGATGTGTTCGGAACCGTGGTTGATCTGGCCATGCTGCTGATCTTTGAACTGCTCATACCCCTGCCCCGCCGGGGACGGACGCTGGGCGCCACCTTCACCCACATGACCGTCGAAACCAAGCAGCGGCATGGCTGGTCCCGCTTCCTCTTCTATCTGTTCAGGACTGCAGTCATCCTGGCTGTCTTCGGCCCTTGGACCGGCAAGGTTCAGACTGCGACGCGCATCCTGGCCCTGCTCCTGCTGGTCTTCTACCTGATCAAGCGGCAGATGCCCTATGACCTCTTGCCTGGGGCATCCTACCGGGAGGAGGACACCGGTGCAGAGGAATCCGCCGACGACCGGCGTGGGTGAAGCCTGACCTCGGACAGGATGATGGCGGCGAAGATGATGGCGAAGCCCAGCAGATGGGTGGCCGTCAGCTCCTCGTGCAGGACCAGTACCGAGACCAGCATGCCGAACAGGCTCTCCGAGCACAGGATCAGCGAACCCTGGGCGGCGGGGACCCTGGAGAAGGCAATGTTCTGAAAGTTCTGAGCCATCAGGGTCGAGATCAGCGTCAGATACATCATGGAACCCAGGGTCGAGGGCGTGAAGTCGGCCGCAGTGGGCAAGGGATCGAAGATCAGCGCGCAGACCAGAAAGAGCATGCCGCCGAAGAGCAGCTCCAGGTAGGTCAGCGTGGGGGCATCGAACTTCTTGGTCAGGAAACCGGTGATCACCAGGTTGACCCCGTAGAGCAGGGCGCCGGCCAGAGTCAGCAGGTCGCCAGTGCTCAGAACCAGCCCCTGTCCCCCGCCTTGGGCCGGCAGCGAGATCAGAGCCACGCCCAGGATGCAGATGGCGGCCGCGACGAAGTGCCGCAGGGCCGGCCGTCGGCGGGCCATGATCCAGACCAGGAAGGGCACGAAGATGCAGTAGGTGGCCGTCAGGAAGGAGTTGCGGCCCGGAGCGATGGTGGTCAGCCCCATCATCTGCAGGCTGAAGGCCGCCCAGTAACTGACCCCCAGAATCAGCCCCGGTACCAGGGTGTGTATGGCCCCGGTTCTGCGCAGCCGGGGCAGCAAAAAGGGTGTCATGATGACGATGGCGCAGAGGATGCGAATGCCCATCAGCCAGCGCACGGTCAGGGTCTCCATGGCAACCTTTTCGAAGGTGTATCCGGCCCCCCAGGCGGCCGCGGCCATCAGCAGCATCAGACGGGCCAGCCAGGTGGAGGGTTTCCAGGACGAAGAGGGTGCGAAGGTAGACATGTTTCGACTCTAATCGTTCCCGCCCACAAGTGAGAATTCATTCGCAACGTACAAAACGAGTAGTTCAAACTTGTTTGCTTTTTTCAAGCCAACCCCCCTGCTTGTCAGCGTTCGGCTTCAGGCAAGCGGGGTCTGCCATGCGGACATCTCCGATATCATTGAAGAACGGTGATAACGGCGGCCATGGGTCCTTGGTCGACGGGGTAAGGAGTGTGTGCCAGGATGATCAGAATCGCAGTGGTGGATGACGACTCCATCAGCTGTCGGACCATGGTCAATTACCTGAGCCGCTACCGCAAGGAACGTCAGGAAGAACTGACGGTCAGCGTCTTCACCGAAGGCAAGGCTTTTGCGGATGGCTATCGACCCGTCTATGACATCCTCCTTCTGGACATTCAGATGACCCCCATGGACGGAATCGAAGTGGCCCGCAGGGTACGCGCCCGTGACGAGTCGGTGGTCATCGTTTTCATCACCTCCGCCCCTCAGTACGCCATCAACGGCTATGAGGTGGGCGCTCTCTCATATCTGCTTAAGCCCCTGCCCTGGTTCGCCTTCTCCCAGGAGCTGGACCGGTCCATCGCCCAGGTGCGCGGCCGCGTGGACCTGTCCATCCTGATCACCGAGGGTGCCCGATCCACCAGGATCCCCCTCAAGGACATCGTTTTCATCGAATCCGTTCGCCACAGCAGCGTCATTCACACCTTGGATTCCTCACTGACCACGAACAACACGCTGAAAAGCCTGGAGGGCCAGCTGGACCAGCAAGGATTCTTCCGCTCCAACTCCTGTTACCTGGTCAACCTAGCCCATGTGACGGGCATGGAGGACCAGGACTGCATCATGTCTACCGGCCAGCGGCTACGGGTCAGCCGGCCCCGCAAGAAGGCCTTCATGACGGCTCTGACCGCCTATGTGGCAGGTCGGCCATGACCAGCACCCACATCCTCAACGCCCTGCCCGACATCCCCCGGCTCTATACGGGCATCAGCGAGTGGCTGGGTTGCTTGGTCTATCTGCTGGCCATCGGCGTGCGGACATCACGCCTGAGAATGACGGTTGTGCTTCTGCCTGGTCTGGCCGTGCTCATCGGGGTCCAATACTGGGCCGGCACCCTGCCTATCGCCTTCTGGATCATCAGCATGTGTCTGGCCGTGGCCTGCATGTATGCCATCATCATGCTGGCTTCGGGGTTGAGGGCGCTGGACGGGGCCTATCTGCTGGCCCGTGCCTTCGTCCTGGCCGAGCTGGTTGCCTCCCTGCACTGGCAGCTGGATTCCTTCATGCGTCCTTCCAACCACAGCCTGTACGACCCGGCGTCCTTGATCCTGCTGGTGCTGATCTACGGGGGCGTAGGACTGCTGGCCTGGGTGGCGGAACGGCGCAACTTCGCCGATGCCCAGCCTTCTGTGCCAGGACGCAGCGTCTTCATAGCCGCGGTCATCGCTGTGGTTACCTTCGCCATGTCCAACCTGAGTTTCGTTTCCACCAACACCCCCTTCTCCGGTCGGGTCGGCCTGGAGGTCTTCTACATCCGCACGCTGGTGGATCTGTGCGGCTTCGCCATGCTCTACGCCCAGCAGGAACAGCTGCGGGAGAGCCATACCAGCGCCGAGCTGGCTTCCATCAACGCCCGGGCTTACAGCCAGCATCGGGAGTACATACGATCCAAGGAAAATCTGGAGGCCATGGGCAGGCTCGCCCACGACCTCAAGCATCAGATCGCCGCCTTGCGCTCGCAGATGGACCCTGAGCGCAAGTCCCAGGATTTCGAGGAGCTGGAGGCTGCGGTCGGGCGGTACGGGTCCCAGCAGCACACCGGCAACCCCATCCTGGACGTGGTCATGTCAACCAAGGAGCGCATCTGCTCCGAAGAGGGGATCACCCTGACCATGGTGGCCGAGGGCTCCCTCTTGGAGGGGATGTCGCCCATGGATGTCTCCACCCTCTTCGGCAACGCCTTGGACAATGCCATTGAGGCTTTGAGGAAGGTTGAGGAACCCGACCGCCGCCTGATCAAGGTGGCCCTGTATGCCCGGGGACAATTCGTGGTGATTCGCATTGAAAACTACTTCGCATCGCCCCTGAATTGGAAAGGCAATGGCGAGCTGGCCACCACCAAGACCAGGACTGAGGATGGCCTGCATGGCTACGGGGTCAAGTCCATTCGGCACATAGCTCACCGCTATCAGGGCGAGATGACCCTGCGGACCGAACATCACTGGTTCAGCCTCTGTGTACTCCTGCCGCGGGTGGGCGATCAGTTGAAGCCCATGGCGGCTTCGGCGGCCTTATAACCTAGACGGATGGCCAAGCGACCGGGCCTGCCCGGCATGTTGATCATCCGGCAGAGCAGGGTGGAGCGCACGTCGGAGGCGATGACGGGGGAGCGGTGCTCTAGCCTTCGCCAGAGCATGTCCTTGTTTCGGTAGTTGCTGGGCTTGCGAGAGAGAATCAGGAAGACCGAGGTCACCACGCAGTTAATGGACAGATAGTGGATCATATAACGATAAAGTCCACGGGGAACCGTCCCTGGTTCAGGCGTGGAGTCAGCCATGAGCCCGTTGACCAGCAGCAGTTGTGAAACCCGGGCGATCATGATCGAGGTCTGCACTGACTGGCCCTGACGGCCGGTGTGGTAACGGTAGAAATCCGTGTCCAGGTAGAGCAGGGTGTGCACCCAGGGCAGGGGCTGATAGGAGTAGATGAAGTCCACGTAATAGGTGTGCTCGGGCAGGCGGGTGTGGGCCTGGCGGAGCACCTCGGTGCGCAGGATCAGGGCATGCATGATCATGTACTGGGCCAGCCCGAACCGCCGCAAATGGTTCCAGTCCAGCACCCGTCCCGGGTCCATGACGCTGCGGAAGTTGATGACCCGCTTATGCTTGCGGCCTTCCTTTTCATAGACATAGTTGGTGACCATCATGTCCACCGGATTCGAACGTCGCGACTGGTTGCGCAGTTGGTCCAGAACCAGACTCAGGGAGGTCGGGTCCACCCAGTCGTCGGCATCGACCACCTTGATATAACTGCCCCGGGCGGCTGCCAGACCCGTGTTGACCGCGCCGCCGTGGCCCTTGTTGGTCTGGCTGATCAGGCGGACAGTGTGCGGGTGGCGTGCCTGGTATGACTTCACCACCTGCGCTGTGGCATCGGTGGATCCGTCGTCGACCACGATGACCTCCAGATCGTCCCCCTCCCGGCTCAGGAGCGAATCCAGGCAGGTCGGCAGATGCTGGGCCATGTTGTAGGCGGGGACGATGAAGGTGAGAACGGGCGGGCTCGTGGAGGCCGGTCGGTCAGCTGTCATGAACGATCACTTCGCAAAAGAATGGGTCGGCGGGGTTGCCGGCGGGGTTGCCGTAATCCCGTCGGCGGCCGTTGTATGCGACCACTGTACATGATGGGTTTGAGGAAAAGGCCCCGCCCCTCTGGCTGCCGATGCATGCCGGTTCATTGACAGCCGGGGGAGTGGGGCCAGAATTTTACTGGGCGCTCGCCTCTGATTCGGTGGGCTCCTGACGGAAGATGACCTTGAAGATGGGGAAGAAGACCCAGAAGGAGATGGCCGAGTTGATGATCATGGTGACCAGATCAGCAATGGTGGTCCCCAGGCTGCCCCAGTTCAGGGTGTGCTGGAAGAAGCCGTAGATGGGGTCCTTGTACCAGCCCTGCAGCGCCGCCGCGATGATGGTGATGATCACGTAGGCCACCAGGTACCAGAAGGCCGCCTTCCAGACCGAGGAGTTGGACTTGAAGGTGATGTTGCGCTGGAGGAAGAAGTTGATGATCTGGGCGATCAGCAGGGTGATCTCCACCGCGAGGAAGTAGGCCAGGCCGCCCCCGCCGCCGTGGCCGATGGACCCGGCTGCGTAATCGAACAGGTAGTAGGGCTTGCCGCCGACGGTCCCCATGCGCCAGATCTGGAAGTTGGTGCCCACCAGGGAGGTGCCGTTGAAGATGGCCTTGAGCACAGGCATGAGCACCAGCTGCAGGACGGTGACCCCGTTGGACAGGATGAAGAAGACGATGAACTGGGCCAGGGTGGTGTGCCGGTCGCTGAACCGCCGCCACCAGCGGACGATCGCCCACTGCGAGGCCGTTGTCGTCTTCCCCTGGGCCGGCTGTCCGGCCTGCTGGCTGTGCTGATCACTCATGATTGAGCTCCTTTCCGGTCCTGCGGTTGGCAGCCATGTTCCTGAAGAATCCAGCGATGAATCCGCCCAGCCCCCTCCATAGGTGGCCGTTGGGAATGCGGACGATGGCCTCGACCATGGCCGTGTCGATCAGCCCGTTGGTCATCTTGGCCATGGCCCTGGGGGGCATGTTGAGCAGGAAGAGGGTGTTCAGGTCGGGGTTGCCGGTCTTGGCTTCGTGGCGTCTCTCGCTCTTGGCCAGGAAGTTGGCCACGAACCTGGCCAGGGCGCTTCTGGAGTCCTTCCAGGATGAGAGCGGATCGTTGACGCCGAAGGTGCTGACGGTGCCCTGTCGGACCACCGGGTGGCCGAAGAGCGCTGTCACAGCGGCATCGTCGACTTCCTTGACCCGGCCGGTCAGGTAGGCGCCCAAGGCAGGGTCGGGATTCTGCGGGTCGACGGTGCCCTGGACGCTCAGGTGCCCGCTCAGCTCCATGGTGCGCGCGTCGGATCCGATCATGATGGTCCAGTCGCCGGACTCGACCTGCCAGGAGTTGCTGGCCGTATCGAAGTGCCGGAAGGTCGTCTGGTCGAAGTCGATGCGGACCTGGGTTGACTGGCCGGCCTCCAGGCTGACCTTTTTGAAGCCCTTCAGTTCGCGGACTGGCCTGAGCACGCCGCCCTTGGGCGCCTGGACGTAGAGCTGGGGAACAGTGGCCCCCTGCCTGTCCGAATCATTGGTCAGGGTGAAGGCGACTCCCTTGTCGTCCACGGTCAGATCGGCGTAGGCGAAGTGTGCATAAGACAGGCCGTATCCGAAGGGGAAGCGTTCCTCCACGTCGGCGGTCAGGTAGTAGCGGTAGCCGACGAAGGGGCCCTCCCGGTAGATCGACTCGTGCGCGGGGTCGGGGTACCAGTCGGCGCTGGGGCAGTCGGCATAGGACTTGGGCCAGGTTTCCGCCAGATGGCCGGAGGGGTTGACCCGGCCGGTCAGGATGTTCAGGGTGGCTGATGCTCCAGCCTGTCCGGACAGTCCTATGTAGAGGACGGCATCGCACTGGTCGATCCAGTCGGTGGTGACGGGGGAGCCTGCCACCAGGACGACCACCAGGGGCTTGTCCGTCGCACCAAGGGCCTTGATCAGGTCGACCTGGTTGCTGGGAATGTCCATGTGGGAACGGTCCAGACCCTCGGATTCGCTGCGTTCATCCAGGCCCACGCAGGCGACAATCACGTCAGCCTGGCCAGCCGCAGCCACGGCCTGATCGATCAAAGAGTGGTTCTTCTCGCCATGGCGTTCGTAGCCCTGGCTGTAGGAGGCCAGCTCCAGTCCGTCGCCGTTGCCCTGCCTAAGCAGGTCCAGCATGCTCTCCTGCTTGGCTGCGTTGACCTTTGAGGATCCGGATCCTTGGAACCTTGCGGTTTTGGCCATATCCCCGACCAGGGCGACCCGGGTGCCGGCGGCCAGTGGCAGGCGTCCCTCCCGGTTGACCAGAAGGACGGCGGATCCCTCGGCGATGCTCCGTGCCACCTGATGGTGGTCCCGTATCTGATCCGCGGTCAGATTCCCATCAGGATCCATGTCAGAGTGGTAGGTCAGCTTGGCCAGCCGCGCCACCTCTTCGGCCCGGGCGTTCAGGTCGGCTTCGTCCAGTCGACCCTCCTGCACGGCCTTGGCAACCTGTCGGACGGAGTCATATCCGGCCTGGGGCATCTCCAGGGAGGAGCCGTTGGCGGCTGCGGCGACCGCGCTGTTGGAGCCGCCCCAATCCGAGACCACCATGCCGTCGAAGCCCCACTCTTTGCGCAGGATGTCCTTGAGCAGGTGGGGATTCTCGTTGGCATAGGTGCCGTTGACCATGTTGTATGAGGTCATGATGGCCCAGGGGTGGGCCTGGCGCACGGCGATCTCGAATCCGGTCAGATAGAGCTCGCGCATGGTGCGCTCGTCCACCACGGAGTCAGATGCCTGGCGGCGCAGCTCCTGGCTGTTCATGGCGAAGTGCTTGGGGGTGGCGGCCACGCCCTGGGACTGGATGCCTTCGATCAGGCCTGCAGCCATATGACCGGCCACCTGGGGATCCTCGGAATAGTATTCAAAGTTTCTGCCGCACAGGGGGTTGCGCTTGATGTTCATGCCCGGACCCAGAACCATGTTGACGCCCAGGCTCCTGGCCTCGCTACCCAGCGCCTGGCCCATGGTCTTGGCCAGCTCCGGGTCCCATGAGCAGGCCACGGTGCCCGCTGTAGGGAAGCAGGTGGCGGGCTTGGACTTGCCCATGCCCAGGTTGTCCCCTGATCCGGTCTGGCGGCGCAGGCCGTGCGGGCCGTCGCTCAGGACCATGCTCGGGATGCCCGCCCTCTTCAAGGCACGGGTTGCCCAGGTGGATTTTCCGGAGAGCAGCGATGCCCGTTCCAGAACTGTCAGATCCTTGACTTCCATAGTGTTCCCTCTCTGTGACGGGGGCCGATCCTGCTGCGGGAACCCTCGTTGCTTCCACAATCGGCCTCGGACTGGTACTGAATTTTCATTATTCCCCGACTGCCGAGGCCTGCTCGAGCGGGTTGCATAACCTGTTGTTTTCCTGGCATGAATGCTGCCTGGGCGTCAACGGGGGTGTCGATCCGCTCCTCGGCCGACGGTGCATAGGTCCGTCCGCCGAGGAGCAGATCAACAGAGATGGAGGATCAGGCCGTCGGCCCTTGGTCGGAGCTGTCCTCGGACGGTGTGGTCTCCATGCTGGCCGGATCCTGGGCGCGGGTCTGCCGGGCGTCGTCCGCCAGATCGCTCAGGGTGCCCACATCCACAGCGCTGCGACGTGCCTTGAACCTTCTGAAGGCCAGGTACTCCAGGGCCAGGAAGATCAGGGCCAGCACAACCAGTGCCACGTAGAGGGCGATCTGCCAGGCAGGGGTCTGCACCTTGGGGTCGCCATTGGCGTACTTGTAGCCATGTACGACCGTGTAGAGGATGTTGTGGCTAGCCTGGCGCATGGCCTTGACCGAGGTGGCGCTCTTGTCCTTGACGTGGTTGGTCACCTCGGTGGTGGCCAGCATGGCGTCGTTCCCGTTGCGGATCAACTGGTCGGCGTTCTGGTAACCATAGACGCCGAAGTAGTCGGTCAGAACCATGCCGCGGAAGCCCCACTCACCGCGCAGTACATCCTGCATCAGCGGCGCATAGGCGGCCACGTAGGTGGTGCCGACGTAGTTGAATGAGCTCATGGCAGCCTGGGCACCGCCCTTGACTACAGCAGCCTGGAATGGCTTCAGGTAGATCTCGCGGATGGTCTGCTCGTTGGCCCAGGTGGCCAGCATGTTGTTGCGGTTGGTCTCCTGGTCGTTCATGGCGAAGTGCTTCATGAAGGAGTAGACGCCCTTGGACCGAGCTGCTGCGACCTCGTTGGATCCCATGACTGCATTGATTTCGGGGTCTTCGGAGAAGTACTCGAAGTTACGTCCGGAGAAGGCGCTGCGGTGGATGTTGAAGGCCGGCGCATACCAGCCGGAGACATCCATGTCATGGGCCATGGTGCCGATCATCTCGCCGTAGCGGGTGGCCAGACCGGGGTTCCAGGTGCAGGCCATGGAGGTGGATGAGGGGAAGCCCAGGGAACCGACCTTGGTGAAGTTGTTGTTCAGGGCAGCGGGGCCGTCGGCATCGGTGAGCTCGATCTTGCCGATGCCCTTGACAGCTTGGGTGCCATAGCCACTCATGGCGATCAGACTGTCCATGTCCTTGACGCTGAGCTGGTCCAGCAGCTTGTCCCACATGGGGTCGTCGTACTTCTTGTCGCGCAGCTGGTAGAGCCTGACATTGTTCTTGGCACCTGTCGTGGGCATCTTGTCGCTGTCGTTGTCGAACTTCTTGGGGTCGTAGTTGCTGTTGTTGTAGAAGTGGGCCTTGGCCTCCTCGGGCATCTCGGTGCTCTTGGGCGCCGCCACGGCATCCTCATAGTTGGCGAAGTGGTTGGCCCTGGACAGATAGGTCGCCGTGCCCTTGGCATCGTCGAACCTGTTGGTGGCTGCAACCTTGTCGACGGAGCGAGGATTGCTCTTGTCATAGGTGACCGTATGGGCGATGTTGACCGTGTCGGACTGGATTGGACGGTGGGAGTCGGATCGGATGGAGATGCCGTAGTCGCCCTGGTCCAGCACGTAGGCCTTGGCATGGTCGGCATCATAGGAGGCCATGTCCTCGTCCTTGAAGCTCACCGGGATGGTCTGGCTCTTGCCGGGATTCAGGATTTTGGTCTTCTTGAAGGAGACTAGGTTGGCGCTGGCCTTCTCGATGCCCCCGTTGGTGTAGGGAGGCTCGAAGTAGGTCTGGACCGTATCGCGGCCGGCCTTGGCGCCGGTGTTGGTGACGGTCACATCAAAGGAGATCTTCCCGTCAGCATGATGGATCGATCCCATCTTCTGGCTGAAGGTGGTGTACGACAGGCCGTATCCGAAGGGGTACTGGACCATCTGGTCGTAGTTGATCAGGCCTTCCTTGGCCGCAGTCTCCCAGAAGCGGTAGCCCACGTAAATGCCTTCGTTGTAGTCCACGAAGGTAGGCGTAGTGGTTTCGGGCTTGCCGGTGAACCCGGTGAAGGTGGCCTTGTGGTCGTCCATATTGGTGTAGGTGAATGAGCCGAAGTTGTTGTAGGTCGGCGTCTTGGTCAGGTCGCGCACGAAGGTGTCAGAGGTCTTGCCTGAGGGATTGACCTTGCCTTTCAGGACCTCGCCCAGGGCGGTGAAGCCGGCCTGCCCCGGGGGCGGGCACCAGAGGACGGACTTGATCTGCGGATATTGACCCACGAAGTTCAGGTTGAAGGTGTTGGCGCCGTTGTAGACCAGGACCACCTTGTCGAAGGAGCTGGTGACCTTGGCGATCATGTCGTTTTCGGGCTTGGACAGCTCCAGGAAGCTCTGGCCCTGCTTGAAGTCCGGATTGGCCTTGTCGTTGTCGTGATAGGTGATGTCCTTGGCCTTCATGTCCTTCGGCAGGTCGGCGCCCTCGCCGCCCACTCGACCGATGACCACCACGGCGGTGTCGGAGAACTGCTTGGCATCATCCATGAGCTTGCTGGTGTACTTGTCGGCCGTGGGTTCGGGCAGGGTCCAGTCCTGGGCGAACATCTCGACCTTGGGACGGTCCGCGCGGTACTTGGTATAGAAGTCGCTCAGCTCCTTGTTGGTCTTCAGACCGGCTGAGGAGATGCCGTCAAGCAGGCTGGTGGTGGGGTTGTCTGCCGACATGGAGCCGGAGCCTGTGCCGCCGTAGACGGGGTTGGTCGAGGCCCAGCCGAAGACGTTGACCTTGTCGGACTTCAGGGGGAGTGTGCCATCCGAATTCTGCAGCATGGTGACGGACTCACGCTGGATGTCCTTGGCCAGGTTCCGGGCTGCGGTAACGGTCGCCGGCTGCAGCTCGTGCTTGCTGGTGGACTTGGTGATCAGGTTGGACAAGGGTCCAAGGAGCATGGTCGCCAGGGCTGCGACGACAGCCACAAAGGCCACCAGCCAGGACTGGGAGTGGATCATCTTTCGGTTGGCTACGTTTTTGACGGTGTGCTTGTTCACGGCGATCGTGATCAGCAGGGCCAGTACCAGAAAGACGCCGATAACCACCAGCTGGGGTATCAGCGACTTGAGTACGGCGACCACATCGCTCAGATTGACACTGAACATGTTCGCTACTTTCCTCTGTTCTCTGCCGAAGCTTCACCCGGTCACGACTATGGGCCGGTCACGCAGCAGACGGAGCATTTGAACTGTGATCCGCCTCCTGGGTGGGCGAGCGACCTTCAGCTGCATCGACACGCCTTTATGCCACAATTTCAGTTAATCATTTACGACGTGTTTCTGTGGCTGCACATGCGCGAACTGTCGAATTCGCCGCATAACCTGATTTGTTTCGCGGCGTGTATTTGCGTGTGCGAAGTGGCGCGACACCCCTTTGGGGAAAGCAAGTATAGGTCAAGTATAGGTTTGAAAATCAGAGAGACGGGTGTGATGGGAACGATTCTCGCACTCTGTGTCACTACGATCTAGGAACCCCGGTCGACTCTCGTTCGATCAGGTGGCCTGGTAGCTCAACCAGCCTGTTCCAGTCATCGGTTCTGCCTCGCCCTTGATCGACATCGTCGATTTCCGTTTTCAATAGGTCGAAGGCCTTTTCTCCGGCCTTGAAGAAATCCTGATGGATCGTCGTCAGGGAGGGATTCCAGATCTTGGCAATAGGATGATCGTCGAAGCCTGCTACTGATACATCTTCGGGCACTCGTCGGCCCACATCGTTGAGGCCTCGGATGATGCCCATGCCGATCTCGTCATTGCCGGCAAAAATGGCGGTGACCTCAGGCTTTCGTCCCAAGGCTGACCCTATGCGCTTGCCGGACTCTGGATCCCAATCAGCCTTTATGGGTGCTGGTGCCGGCACTCCGGCATCCTCACAGGCGGATCTCCATCCGGCCAGGCGGCTGTATCCGCCAGCGCCACCGGGAATGCTGACGTGATACACGGTTTTGTGTCCCAACCCCAACAGATAGGAGGTTACCGCATACCCTCCGTCGCGCTCCTGCATGGAAATTTGAGTGACATCCGATTTCCGGTTGCCGGCAATGAGGATGATGGGCAGATCCTTGTTCACGTAAGCGAAAGCATCGTCGCTAACCTGATCGTAATCAAGGAGTACAATGCCTGCCGGATTCTGGTCCAAAATCGATTGGATGCGCTGGCGTGATTGCTCGCCCGCCTCTGGGCTCAGAACTCCGATATTCAATGTGTACCCAGCCTTTTGCGCTCTTTCCTCGATGCCAAAGATGGTCTGCGATTGGCCGAACAGAGTGGTATTTGTCGAGAGAACAGCGATGGTTTTGGTCCGTTCCTTAACCAAGGCTCTGGCAATAGGATTGGGGCGGTAGCGTAGGAGCTTCACAGCTTTGGCAATTCTGTCGCGTTTTTCCCTGCTGACCCGTTCTGGGCTGTTGAGGTACCGGGACACAGTGGGAACAGAAACTTGGGCCAGGACAGCAACGTCTTTGATGGATGCCGGTTTATTGTGATCGACCGTCCTAGCCATAGCAACTCCCATACCCATATGCCGCCTTGTGCCTGACCATCGGATGGAATTCACGCATACCTGCAGAATCAGACTGACGGAGCGACATCTGTTCGTCCGTCCTTTTGGCCGACTGCCACTGCCGTCGACTTCCGGCCACTTCATAGTACATGAGGAGGCCGGACGCGGGCGGTGTCATGCTGATACCCTGCCGTCGGCTTCCGGCCTCCTCATTCGGTCTACTTCACTGCTCCACCGGTGATGCCTGAAATGATCTTGCGCTGTGCCAAGGCGAAGATGATCAGCAGTGGCAGGCTCATCAGAATGATATAGGCGAAGATCAGATGCCAGTTGTTCAGGTAGAGTCCGGCAGAGGCGATGTTGTAGAGATTCAGCGGCAACAGATCCATCTTGCCGGAAAGTATGAAGAGCGAGTAGAAGACGTCGTTCCAGATATAGAGGGTGACCAGAATGGTTGCTGTGGCAAGAGTCGGTCCCAGGAGGGGAAGGATGATCGTGAAGAATATCCGCATAGGACTGGCCCCGTCCATGCGTGCGGCCTCTTCAAGAGAGATCGGTATCGTCCGGATGAATCCAGTGACGAAGAAGATAACCGTAGACAGGTAGATTCCGACGTAGACCCCGATCATTCCCAGAGCTGTCCCTGATAGGCCGATGATCTTGAGCAGCATCATAACGGTCACCACTGCCGGCGGCAGGACAAGGCCAGAGATGGAAAGGGCGTACACCACAGTCATTGGCTTGGTGGCTCGACGGGCAAGTACCCAGGATGCCATAGAGCCGAGCAACAGAGCCAGAAAGACCGAGGGCACCGTAACGATCACCGATCCGAAGAAAGCCTTGATCATTTTGCCATCGGTGATGACGGTCGAGAAGTTCTGCAAGAGCTGCCAATGGCTGGGCAGGCTCATCGTGGGGCGGATCGCCTCGGCCTGGCTTTTTCCGGCCGTAACGATGAGCAGCCAGAAAGGAACGCCCAAGAGAACCAGCATGACCAGAACCACCAGTACCGCATGGACGATGGTGCCGGTTTTGGATCGTTTGTTCACAGTTGTGCTGCTTTGGGCCTGGGTGGCCGTATCCGGCGTGTAGGTTGCCGATGTCATAGGATCTTTGCCTCTCTTCTCCGCAGGTAGATGATCAGGGGGATGGCGATGATCATCACCATGACAAACAGGACCAGGCTCATGGTTGTCGACTGCGAGTAGAGTCCCTGACCGAAGGTTCTCCAAATAAAGATGTTCAGTATTTCTGTAGATCCACCAGGTCCTCCTGCTGTAGTCGCCTGGACAATGTCAAAGCCGTTCATCGAGCCCAGGAGTGATGTGGCGACATTGAAAGTGAATGCTGGAGCCAGCAGCGGGAACTTGATCTTCCAGAATATCTGGCTTTTGCTGGCGCCATCAATGCTTGCAGCTTCCAAAACGTCCGGATCGATGGTTTTGAGTCCGGCCAGGAAGATCAGCATAGACAAGCCCATCCATTTCCATCCGTGGATTGCTGCGACAAGAACGATGGTCCATGTGGTGTTACCCAGCCAAGCCAGGTCGATTGTCCGTCCCAGGAAGAAGGAGAGTATCTGATTGAGGGCGCCATCAGATTTGAGCACGGCCTGCCATATGTAGCCAACCGCTAGGGCCGACATGATGACTGGGACGAAGAACATGACGCGAGCGAACCTGTTGAGGCGGGTGTCTTCTTCGAGAAAGACCGCCAGGATCAAGCCGAAGGTGTTCTGGAATATGGCCACGAGAATGGCATAGACCAGGGTGATGCGCAGGTCCCGCATCAAGGTGCCCGAACGGAACAGATCGACGAAATTGCGTACCCCGTTGAAATCAATCGTCTTGCCAAAGGCTGACCAGTTGGTGAAGGCGTAGATGAAATTCATGATCGTCGGAATGAAGAAGAAGATCAGCAGGACCACAAATGCCGGAATGACGAATTGCAGCGGGTAGTTCTGCTTCATAAGCGTTTTGATGGGATTGACGGGGGTGATCAATCTGTTCCTTCTTCGCCCTCCGTGAGGTGTGACCCCCTCGGTTGCATGGTTTACCATACTTATCTGCTTTTCCTTCCATGAGATGGGCATCAGGATCAGGAGCGCCGGCCCCGATGCCCATCCGATGTCGTGCATGATGACCGCTTCCGGCTGTTGCCTTGGTGTGAGCAGCTGCCGGAAGCAGGACAAAGACAGGAACCTTTAGAAGTTCTTGGCCCCCTGTGCTTTAGCCAATTGAGCGAACTGGTCCTGGGTCGCCTTGGTCACATCCTGGGGCGACTTCGTGCCGTTGACCATATCGGCCAAATTGATGTAAAGATCAGGATTGGCTATGGCCAGGGACTGCATGGAGCCTACGCCGGTCTTGATCGCAGCTGCGGAATCAATCAAGGCTTGGGGAACCGAATCAGGGGACTTAACCCCCTTCAGTACGGAGATGATCTTCTGGTCCTTGACGAAGTCTGCGTATCCGGTGCTCATCCAGTAATTGATGAGCTGACGAGCGGCGGCTTCCTTTTTGCTGTCCTTGCTCTTAAAGGCCACCAGCGCGTTGTTCTGTTCGGGGATGATGGTTCCGACATTCCCATCCTTGGAAATGGGGAAGAAGCCGATTCTTTCGTCCAAGGCCTGTTTATCATTCTTGGCCAGAGCCGCCACGGCGTTGAACAGCGAATTGACCTGGATGATCATTCCGGTCTTGCCGTCCCAGAGCGCTGCGGCCTGGTCGGTGTCCTTGGCTGATCCTGCGTCCTTGTTATAGAGGCCCTCATCAAAGAGCTGCTTGTAGTTGTCGACTGCGGTCTGAATGGTTTTGTCGGTGAACTTCTCTTTTCCGGTATTGATGCGGTCCCAGAGGCCGTTCTGAGCCGCCTCGGCCAGTTGGACGGATACCGCGTACTGGGTACCCCATTGTGAGCCTGCCATTTCGAACAGGGGGGAGTTCACTCCAGGGACATTGGCCGCTTTGATCTTCTTAGCGGTCTCGACCAGGTCGTTCCAATTTTTAGGTGTCTCGGTGATACCGGCCTTCTTGAAGACTTCCTTGTTGTAGAAGACGCCCTCAACTGGCGGGGTGGAGAAAAGAGCCGCATAACGGGTGCCGTCCACTACGCCACCGGCATCGGCGATGCCCTGGGTGTAGTTCTTTACCCAAGGCGCATTATCGAGCTTTTGCAGCTTATCCTGGGCGATAAAACCAGCCAGCATGGACTTGGTGGGCTGCCAGAAGGCCAGGTCGGGTGTATCTCCAGTCGTGATCTTCGTCTGGACATTCTGCTCGTACGGATCAGGAATGGTCTGGACATCGATTTTGGCACCCGTAGCCTTCTCGAAGTTCGAGACCACTTTCAGCGGAATCTTGTTGGAGTTCTGGGCTACCCACATCTTCAGCTCGACTCCGTCGAGTTTTTGCGTTGCCGAAGGCCAATAATCCTTAGAGCTTGTATCGGCACTGTCACTGCTGCCAGTCGAGGGATTCGAGCACCCGACCAGAGAGAAAACCATTGCACCCGTCAGGGCGATGGCCGCGCCGACTCGGGTTGTGTTGAATATCTTCATTGAAATTCCTTTCCTAGGTTCCACGATCCTTCGTGGAACCTTCTGCCCATCATGAATGGCTACTCGGAAACCCCGGTTTGTAGGTGTTGACGCCTGCCGGTAATTCCTTAAAGACGACTTTGACCTTGGGCCTCCTTTCTTGTGACTAATATGGTTCGGGACGTGAATCGACGCTCTGGCGCTTGCAAACGCAGCTTGGCAGCGTTCTGGTCCCAAAGGATTTTCCATGGCGCGAATCGTTCGCCTGTGGGGAAGATGGTATGAATGTCAACGGCTGAGTCGGCGAAATCAGGC
Organism: Bifidobacterium apousia; assembly: GCF_007559275.1. Classification (GTDB taxonomy): domain Bacteria; phylum Actinomycetota; class Actinomycetes; order Actinomycetales; family Bifidobacteriaceae; genus Bombiscardovia; species Bombiscardovia apousia. The sequence goes on along the minus strand of NZ_VMHK01000001.1, from coordinate 13,821 downwards.
AGGGATAAGACCACATTGCTTTCTTCGCCGGCAGGGTTTCGAGCCCACACCGTCACTAGTGCGCTCTGGTCATAGCGAAGACCGAGGGCCAGTGCCTTGTCTGTCCATCCGGGCAGTCCCATGGGCCAAAAAGGAACAGCTCTGGAAACGATGGGCTGTATGTGATACTTGTAGGTCTGTACGGCCTGGGCAATCAGGTTGCGCTGGTCCTCATCCATTGCATTGAGAAAGCCCGAAATGAACAATCTGCCCAGCATGCTGGTGTTCAGGTTGAAGGCGATCTCTTCCAAGCTCATGGAAGCTTGTGGATAGGCCCAGTTGGCCGTCTGCTCCGGCACGGTCATCATTGGTGAAGATGCTGCGATCGGTGGATAGAGACGATAATCCTGCTGGTCCGAAGTTGATTGGACACGGAAGTGACTGGTCTGCATGAAATCTTCGCGCATGCCACCTGAGGAGCAGTTCTCAAGAATTAGATTTGGATAACGCTCATGCAAAGCATCCAACCAGCCGCAGTAGGCCCGATTGTGACCTAGAAGCCCGTCTCCTAGGCTGTCGGCTTGATTGTCGGTGCCGGCTCCTGGAGAGACGTTGTAGTCGAACTTAAAGTAGCCGATGCCGAATTCGCCGATAAGTCTGTCGACGACCGAGTCCATATACTCTCGAGCCTTATCAGCTCGGAAGTCCAATAGGTAACGGTCCTGTTCGACGACACGACGACCATTGCGCTGGAAAAAGGCTGTGTTTGGCAGAGCGGCGGCGATAGGGCTACGCACGCCCACGACCTCAGGTTCCATCCACAGACCGGGAACCATGCCACGCGAGACAATGGCATCAATCACCTCGGCGAATCCCCCTGGGAAGCGCGTCGTGGAAGGTTTCCATTCGCCCACTGACGGCCACCAATCGCCGGAATCGTCATACCAGCCGCAGTCGATGCAGAAGACCTGGGCGCCCACTTCAGCTGCGCTGTCGATAAGGGGAAGCAGCTTCTCGGTGGTCGGGTCGCCGTTGATGGTATTCATGTAGTCGTTGAAAACCACTAGCGGATATTGGTCCTTGGCCACGTGCGTGCCGAAAGTCCGCCGATAAGCGATCAGGGAATCGTAGGCCGATTGAAAGGAAGAGGCCAGAGTGACCGAGGCTGGTACGGACGTAAAGGTTTGCCCCGGTGCAAGGCATTTTGACCAGGAGTGATCTTCATTTGTGGGTCCGGATAAAGCCATGTATCCATCGACGGTGTAGTCGCCGACCTCCCATCGCCAAGCTCCGTTGTGCTCGACTTGGAAAATCCAAGTGGCTGTATGGCTCTTGTTGCATAGGACCGCGAGCGGGGCCTGGTGACCGGTTGACCACGTGCCTGTGGAGATCGCTTTGTACTCGTTACGTGGATTGTTGCCAGTCAGTTCCTGTGAGAGTTGAGGGAAGAGATCCTCGGTTTTTTCAGAGTGCCAGCGGTTTTCGCCCAACCAGGCGAAAGCGCCATGAAGAAGTTTCCAGCTGCCTGCATCCTGCTGTGCTCCGGGCGTGGATCCGAACAGACTGACCCAACTAGTGACTGATTCGAGGCTGATCGGGCGGTTTCCGATATTGGTCACTGTTACAAAGGTTCGAAACGTGGTCTGATTCGTAGGAAGTTGATAGGTCACGTCAGCTTGAAGACCGGCGGTACGGTTCTCCATTCGTACGTGCAACGAATTGATACCGTTTTCAGATTTGTCAGAATGATGAGAAACGTATCGCATGCCAGCCCCGATTGAAGTGCTGACCAGCCTTTCGCAGGCAATCCAATGACCGAAGCCAGCGGCCATGATCTCCACAAGGGGCAGATTGTCGTCGATCCTCATGTCCACATCATCCGACGTAATCCGACCTATGCTGACCGGAGCGTCGTCATCCCAATGGAAAAACAAGGATAGACGATTATTACCCCATTGAAAGTCATGTGTCATGATGTCCTCTGCCATATGATTACAGCCCAGTCGGGTGTCGGTGGAGATCGTGGTGACCGATAACCGCAAACAACCTTCCCTGCTTATTTGCTGATCGCCTCTCTGTGGTCTTGGAGAATGTTCATATCCCTATGACCACGAAGGTCAATCCCTAAAAACACAGAGTAATTTGAAAACGTTATCGAGTCAATTAAGCGTGTCGCTTCTGTCGGGTTGCAGGTGTGTCTGCCGGCGATGCCGGTCTTCCTGTGGCTATCGGAATGGGGAATGGCCACAGGAAAGCCGTTAATTCGACTAAGCCTCACAGTATGCACAGTATGTCATGACTGTTTGCCGTGAGAATGCTGGACCATCATGAAAGCCAGAACGGAAGTTCCTACAAGCACGATGGTTGTAAGGAGGATGAGCGTAACTGCAGACCCTGTGGATGAAAGTCGGAATTCCTGACCTTTTTGTCCTGCTGCTTTCGCGCTCGACCTAGGTTTAGCTTTTGAATCGTTCGCGGTTGACGCATCTGCGGATGTCGCCGGAATCACCTGAAGACGGAAGGACGAGCTGGCACTTCCGGAACTTGCTGTGATCGTGCAGTTGCCAACCTCAAGGGCAGACAGCATGCCTTGGGGGTCTACCGTTGCTATGCGTGGATCCGATGTGGACCAGGTGATGGCGGCATCAGATGATCTCTGCGAATCTGTGGCGGTCAACTGCAATTTCTGGCCCTTACGCAGTGTCATTCGGCCCTGAACCAGACCGGGGGCATGGATGGTGACTGAACCTGGTTCTGATGGGTGGGACTCTAGGTCTTCGGATGTCGGCGTCCCGATGATTTCAGGGTAGAAAATCAGGGAGTCGATATTCGGTGCCACTCCCCAGGAGACAGCGCCTCTGCCCGTTCCAGCCGGATCCCAGTTCCCCAGTGATAGGGCCCCTCCATTCGTGGATATCTGCAGCGAACGGTTCAAGAAGCTTCTGTCGGAATAGGTATACCTAAACGAACCTCTGGCAAGTTCGGGGCCGTGGCCATCCCCCTGGCGGATTTGCAGTCCGAGGTCCACGATTTGCGGGTTATAGTCGTGCCTGCCAATGAAGGCATCGTTGGAGAATCTGACGGCCACCATATAGTCCCCACGAGGAACCGTGCCTGCCGGAATGGTCATGATGCCGGGATTGTGCGTATTCACCTTTGGTCTGTTGTTGCTATTCTCAACCACCACACGGGTGCGATCGCCGTATCCGGCCGGGCCGCTTTCAGCAGTGGTGAACTGATTTCCCAGGCCGATCACGTATTGGTGGTTTTCGGCATTGGACGAATTCTCAGTGGTCGCGCTCGCCCCGCCGTTCAATTGTTGATCCTCTGCCTGAAGGGAGATGGCAGAGTGACGCAGATCCTTGGATGCGGCGACCTGAACATCGCGTAGACTCACGCCTGTTCCCGAAAGGTCCAGACTGTTGATGCCTTCACTCAGTGCCACCTCAAGACTGGTCGATTGCAGACCTGAGTAGGCGGCAGTGATTCCCGGGAGGGTTTTTCCATTCATGTTCAGGGCAATCGGTGTTCCTTTGGCGGCCCGATAGACGAGTTTGATCGTGTGGTATCCCTGGGACCAGCCATGGATGAAGGCATGAGCATGGCCTGATCGAAGTTCGGCGAACCCGCGACTGCCTTCATTGGAGAAATCGAGCGAGGCTCCGCCGGCAAGACGGAATTGCGTAGCCGGGTAGTCTACGGCATCGCTGGTTCCATCGCGATCCTCGGGAATCCTGTACAGGAGGAACTTGTCAAGGGTGTTATCCAAGGCCGTCGACCCATGGATACTGATGATGTGTCGTCCTTGAGTAAGGTTCATCTCCAGCTGAGTGCTTCCCCTATACAGCCATTTCGCGGCATCTTTCATGGCAAGTTCGGCGTGATAGTCCAATTCGCCAACGGCTTTGGAGTCCACGCTGACCTTATTAGTCCCTGGGAATCCTGTGTTTCCGCTGATTACCTGCAGCCTGTATTTGCCGTCGGCAGGGGTTTGGACTTCCCAGTCAGCTGTGGCCCCATCCTTGAAGTTGCCGACATCACCGTTGCCGGACGTCATGAAGTAGCTCCACCCATTGCCCGAAGGTGTTTTGTCGTAAGCACGGGCGCCGCCGGATAATTTGGTCCGTTCAGCTTCTGTGACTTGAAGGTTTCGGCCCAATTGGTCATCCGTGCGCAGTGACCGGTCCTGGTGTGGCGTGACTACGAGTTGGTATGAGGCATACCGGTCTACGCTGGTTGTGGTGACATCGAGTGTGCCATTGTGTACCTGAGCATTTGAGATCGCATTTACCACGCGGGGGGATGCAGCGATGCCGTCTGGTCCTGTAAAAGTATTCTCGCGCACTTCGACATCCACTGTGGAGCCGAATCCTGCCTTGTCTAATCCAGTTAGGTGTACGGTCACCGGAATGTTGGCCCCTGTGTTCTTCACTTGATCAGCATTTTCGTCATTGGCGCCTCCGTACAAGACTGTTCCCTTGTGGTTGGTAGCATTCAACGCCCCTATGCCCTGGAGCGAGTCGATCTTGTTGCGGTGCCCGGAATCCACAGAGACGGTCTGATCTCCTCGTAGATCTCCGTACCATTTGAACTGCCACCAGCCTGCATTGGCGGCGTTGGCATTGGCCATATTGTCTGATAAGTTGCCTGCATAGTTCCAGTAGGCGGTCTCGGCCTGGACCTTGGTGTCCTCGAACATGCTCATCCATTGCACAAGTTGACCTGGCACAGACATGTCGCGTAGCTCTCCGTACTCGGTAATGTTGATCTTTCTGGCAGGCACGCCGATGTCCTTTTCCAAAGCGCGATAATTCGCGTAGTGGGTGCGATAATTCTGCAGGCTTTCTTTGCCCAGCTCATGCCAAACGAAGACATCCGGCAGGGTTCCCTCTGCCTTGGTATGGCGCAAAAAGGCCTCTGATCTATTCTGTCTGAAGGATGAGTCCCCAGGGCCGGCTATGCGGGCGTGCTCGGCTGTGGGGCGCACCTTGCTCGGCTTCTCGCCAGTCTTGTATTGTTGCCAGATGGCTTCTATCAGTCGGTAGTCTGTGTCCCAGTCATTGAGGAAAGTCGTTTTAAACAGCGGGTTCTGGGCATCGTCGCCTGTGTAGTACCAGTTGCCTCCGTCTGGCTCGTTGAAGGGGATAAAAGTGTATTGGTCAGGATGCTCTGATTGGGACAGTATCTTATTGACGACGATTTCGACGACTTCGCTATAATCCCAGCGCCCATTGGGCTCATCGCTGTAAGTGCCATACCTGGGATCGCTGACGGGCACATTAGTTACATATGACCGGTCATCGCCTGGGCGTGAACCATGGTTATAGGACCAATCTGGGTAATAATCTTGCATGTATACTGCCAGTTCTCGTCCTCCATTAGCAAAGAACTGACCCTCCAAAGCCAGGGCGTCTCCGCTGGGGTGTTGGGAACCTGTTGGCGGTTTCTGTGAGGAATTCTCCACACGGGCGCCGTCGAGAATGGCATCTGTCGGCGATCCTTCGTCGCCCAAGCCGTACAGGGTTCCCGAAGCTCCGCCGAGGAAATTCCCGGTTATCTTGCCCATATCGACTTGGAGGACTTGCGCTGGTTTGGCTTCATCGGCGTAGGCTGCTGGCAGAACGCATGTTCCGGTCAGCAGGCCCGCGCTCACTGCTAATGCTATAAGTGTCTGATATTTTCCCATGATGCGTTTCTTTCATCGGAATGCAAAGCAATCGCTAGATTCGGATAGTTCGGGATCCGAGTGAGTGATGCTGAGAACTACATTGTTCACGCGTTGGCCGTCTGATCCTCAACGGCGAGGTCATAATCGGCTTGGGTGCGCTGGTATGTGCAAGGCTCCTTTCATTTCAATGTTGGTTCTGTCTCGTGAATGCCCATCGATGGCATCATCGACGCGACTAAAAACAGCATATTGTGAAAACGTTCTATCGTCAAATATGAGCTTCTATAGAGTTATAAAACCCACGAGAGAATAGGCTTTCTCTAGAGACCCTATTTTATATAGATAACGTTCTCATAATTGAGAATATAGCAATATTTATTGAGTGCAGGGGTAGGCGATCTCGCTGCTGAGATAACTGCGTCCGCGTCTGGCACAAAGGAATAGATACAACGTTAGTATTCATTTGGGCAGCTATTCGAATATTTACCATTGTGTATTTGAAAAAGAGTAGTTCAGAATACTTGATTTGTCAGGCAATCGTATATAGAGTACATTGTCAGTTAAGAAGTACAAGGTTGTATTAAATATCAGGGCGCTGATGCACTGGCATCGGTTCCCGGGTTTAAGACAACGTTGTTTCGCTTCATTCGGTATGGAGGTAGCAGAGGAATGGAATCCATGGCGCAAACCCGTCAGAGACGGTCGTATATGCATGTGGACGGGAGGTATCAGTTAGCGGCGGTCGATGATAGGCTGTTCGGCTCATTCGTCGAGCACCTTGGTCGGTGTGTGTATACGGGGATTTACGAACCTGACCATCCGAGAGCCGATGGCCACGGATTCAGGCAGGATGTCATCGATCTGGTAAAGGAACTGGGTGTTTCGACCATTAGATATCCTGGCGGCAACTACGTGTCAGGCTACCGTTGGCAAGACGGAATCGGTAACCCTGCCAGCCGGCCACGTCGGCTTGATTTGGCATGGCATTCCACTGAAACCAATCAGTTTGGCCTCCATGAGATGGAGGACTGGCTTGCTGAACTCGGCGGCAATGAGCTGATGGAGGCTGTGAACTTGGGGACACAGGGGATCCAGGAAGCCCTGGATCTTTTGGAGTACTGCAACATTCCCTCTGGAACAGCTCTATCGGATTTGCGACGCCAGAATGGGGCAGACCGGCCTTTCAACATCCGTATGTGGTGTTTGGGCAATGAGATGGACGGTCCCTGGCAGCTAGGCCATTGCGATGCGATTGATTATGCCCGGATGGCGGCCAAGACTGCGGCAGGAATGAAGCAGCTTGACCCGGATCTGGATTTGGTCGTCTGCGGTTCTTCCAGCCATGCCATGGACTCGTTCGGCGAATGGGAACGGACAGTGCTGGAACATACCTATGATTATGTGGATTTCATCTCTTGCCATGCCTATTACCAGCCTCACAATGGCGATATGGAGAGTTTTCTGGCCTCCGGGGTTGATATGAACTCCTTCATCAGGGATGTGTCCGCAGTGATTAACTCTGTGAAAGCCGAGCGGCATAGTGATCATCAGGTTTATATCTCCTTTGATGAATGGAACGTGTGGTATCAGGATGGGGAGAAATCAAAGAATCCAGAGGGTATCGACAACTGGCCGATCGCACCCCGCCTTCTTGAAGATACATATACTGTCACTGATGCCGTTGTCTTCGGCGACCTGCTGATCACCCTTCTGCAAAATGTAGACGTTGTTAGGTCTGCTTCTTTGGCACAATTGGTAAATGTCATAGCCCCCATCATGACCGAGCCGGGCGGGGATGCCTGGAGGCAGACGATTTTCTATCCATTTGCTTATGCTGCACGATATGCCAAGGGCGGTACGGTATTGTCTGCTCCGCTGGAAAGCTCTGAGCACCATACCAACCTCTACGGCACGGTGGCCGATGTCAATGCTGCAGCTGTTCAGCGCTCTGACGGCACACTGGCGGTGTTCGTCGTCAATCGTTCGGCGAAAGGCGACAATCAATTTACCGTTGACCTCGGCGAGAGTGCCTCATATTCACAGGTTGAAGCCTTTACCCTCCATGATGATGATTCACAAGCCGCAAATACGGCTCAGAAACAAGAAAGGGTGGTTCCTTACCGGAACAGAACCGCAGTCATCGAAAACAATGGCAGGCAGGGATGCGTCACGCTTCCTCCTGTGTCTTGGACGATGCTGTTGTTCGCATGAATCAGTTTTGCCGCCCAACAAGGAAGTGGGCGGCAGAGTTCAAAAAGGAGAAAAGATGAAAACAGCACGACTCATGGGTGCGTCGGTACTGGTAGCTGTGATGGCGTTGGCAGCAGGAGCTTGCGGTTCTCCTGGATCGCCCTCTGGCTCGTCTAATAACGAAGCATCCCAAGTGCATAACGATGCCAAAGCCAACGATACTGCCAAATGCCGCAATACGGTTAAAAAGCCCAATGCTGAAAAGGTGACTGTATGGGCTTGGTACCCTGCTTTCGGCAAGCTGGTTGATCACTTCAATGAAACACATGATGATCTTCAGGTCTGCTGGACCAGCGCCGATCAGTCTGCCAAGGCATACTCTCGATTCAACACCACCATTAAGGCCAAGTCCGGTGCTCCCGATGTGATTCAGCTCGAGTATGCAGTTATGCCACAATTCGCGTCAGGTGTGGAAAAGCATCTGGTGGACCTGTCGAAGTTCGGCGTAGATAAGATCCGGAGCAATTACACGGCAGGCGCTTGGAAAGATGTCCAACTGGGAGGTTCTAAAGGAGTCTACGGAGTGCCGGTGGATGTGGGTCCTGTGGTCATGTATTACCGCAAGGATATCTTCGACAAGTATCAGGTCAAGCCGCCAACGACTTGGGATGAGTATGAACAAGCGGGGCGTGAGCTCAAGCAGAAGGGCTACGCAGGGCATATAGGCAACTGGCAGCCTAATGGCACGCTGTTCAACTACGCCTACTACGATCAGAATGGCGCTAAAGTCTTCAAGTATTCAGCCAATGATCCTGAAAATGTCGGTATCAACATTAATTCCGACAAGGTAAAGAAAGTCGTCTCCTTCTGGCAGAAACTAGCCAAGGATGACATTGTTGCGACGGATGATACAGACACTGCAGAATGGAATAAGAAGAACGTCGACGGTTCCTATGCGACAATCATCCATGCCTCTTGGCTGGTCGGATACCTCAACGGTGTCAGCGGAGTGCAGGAGGGATCACAATGGCAGATTGCCAAAGCCCCTGTTTGGGACCAGTCAGATCCTGATGTCAACTGCGGCGGCTCGGGAATGGCTGTGACTGATCAGGCCAAGCATACCGAGGCTGCAGCGAAGGTGGCCATGGAGCTCTTTGGTGATGATGCCGCACAGGATATTGCAGTCAATGACAGCGGCCTGTATCCTACATGGACCAAGAAACTCAGCTCGGCAGCCTTCTTGGATAGGCAGGAGCCGTTCTTCGGCAATCAAAAAATCAATAAGATTATTGCTCCGGTGGCCCAGGGGTACAAAGGATATCAGTTCCTTCCGTTCCAGACATATGCCAATGACGAACAGACCAAGACACTCTCCGCCATTCTCCGAGACGGGAAGAATGCCTCAACGAGCTTGGATTCCTTGCAGCAAACGCTAAGCGACTATGCCAAGCAGCAAGGATTCAAGGTATCTCAGTAAGTCTGGTCGGATCTCATGGGGGGAGCTGATCACTCCCCCCGGGAGGATAAATCATGTCAGCAAAATATGTGTCTGCCAAAAGGCGTCGCCGGCTGAGCAAGGATAATCTGTGGGGTTGGTTCTTCACGCTGCCTTTCGGCATTGTTTTTATTGTATTTCTGGTCGTCCCGCTAGTTTATGCCTTTTACGTGTCCCTTTTCACCTACACGCAAGTGCGTGGAAGTGTTTTCACCGGCCTGGAAAACTATCGACGGGCCTTTTCGGACCCTATATTCCTCAAAGGCATGGGCAGGGTCGTGATCTATACGTTGGTCATGGTGCCGATTCAACTTGGCTTGGCGCTGATTCTAGCCTTGGTTATCGATTCCATGATGACGCGTTTGGCGTCCGCTTCCCGGCTTCTGTTCTTCCTTCCCTATGCCATCCCGGTGGTCATCGGGGCGCTGATGTGGGGATTCATTTACTCGAAGAACCTGGGTCCGTTTACTTCGATCTTTGCCTTATTCGGCCGTCAGCCACCAGATTTTTTGAGTACAAACGGCATATTCGGAGCATTGGTCAATATGGTCACATGGCAGTGGACAGGGTATTACATGGTAATTCTCTACTCTGCCCTGAGAGCCATACCGCATGATCTATACGAATCCGCTAGGTTGGATGGCGCTTCGGAGCTGCAGATAGCTGTTCGGATCAAAACGCCTATGATCAGCAGCTCGTTGGTCATGGTCACGATCTTTTCGTTGATTGGGACCTTGCAGTTCTATACGGAGCCAATGGTGTTGCGCAATAATGCCAACTCGGCCATACCCCCGGAATACACGCCTAATATGTATGCCCAGGCGTTGGCCTTCAACTACAACCAGATTAACTACTCGGCAACGATCTCATTCGCTTTGGGGCTTCTGGTCGTTATTTTCAGTGTGATATTCATGCGGGTTACCCGCAAGCAGTCTGGGTTAGGGGATTAGCATGCTAAAGGAAAAGGATGCGGCTCGTAGAATCGCCCAGCCACATCGCGTGGGTTCGAATCTTCTGTTGATCGTATGCATCATCTATTTCCTGATGCCTGTGTGGTGGCTGGTTGTGGCCGCGACAAAATCCAATTCTGGACTGTTTATGGGTACGGGTGGATCCCTTTGGTTCGACAAGCATTTTGCGCTTTTCGACAATATCAAGGAGCTCAGCACCTACGAAGGGGGCATATATTGGCGATGGCTGCTGAATTCCTTCCTATATGCCTTTGTCGGAGGACTGGGGGCCACTATTATTTCGGTCATGGCCGGTTACGGGTTCGCAAAGTTCAGGTTTGCCGGCAGAAATGCCTATTTCGATATCGTGCTGGGCGCCCTGATGATTCCGACGACCGCCTTGGTCATCCCCACCTTTATTCTGATGTCGCAGATAGGAATGAACGATACGCTCTGGGCGGTTCTGTTGCCTTCGCTGCTGTCGCCGTTCGGCACATACCTGATGCGCGTGTACTGCACGGGATCTCTGCCAGACGAAATGCTGGAGGCGGCGAGGGTTGATGGAGCCGGGGAAATCCGGACCTTCATCCAGGTGGCCCTGCCTATCATGACCCCGGCCATAACCACGGTTTTCCTGCTTTCCGTGGTCAACTGTTGGAACAACTATTTTCTTCCGCAAGTTGTGCTTGCCGATACCAAGCTGTTCCCGATTACAGTGGGATTGACCCAGTGGCAGGCCAAGTCGAATGCCGGCTCAGGGTCGGAGCAGGTATGGAACCTGATTACCTCCGGAGCCTTTATCTCAGTCATTCCTCTTGTCTTGGCCTTCCTTTTCCTGCAGAAGTACTGGGTAAGCGGGCTGACAGCTGGTGCCGTCAAAGAATAGGCAATCCTAGTATGTCCCGTTTGTGCCTCTCGTCGTTTCGGTGGGGGGCACGTATATTCTCGAAGAGGGAGTGATCGTTGCATCCATAAGGAGCGGCAATGCGGAGACGAGTGACCATCAAGGATGTGGCCAAAGAGGCAAACGTCTCCATAAAGACCGTTTCCAACGTGTTGAACCATTCAGGCAGTATGCGTCCCGAGACCAGGGAACGTGTCAAAACAGCCATGGCCAAATTGGGCTATCAGATCAATATGTCAGCCAGATCGCTCAAGACAGGAGCAACGGGCATCCTGGGGCTGGGAATATTCGATTTCACCCAGCCCTTTGGGGCCTATCTGGCTGACAAGGTGATAGAAACCGCCCGTGAGCGTAAGTATGGTGTGGTAGTTAGTACCTATAGCTCGGGCGGGTCAGGTATTCGAACCATTATCGACGAGACCTACCATCTGGCCGCAGATGGGTGGATATTTTTCGTTGAACGGCCCTTGCGCGACAAGGGTATTCTGCTTTCGCAGACCTACCCTCTGGTGATGACCGGGGACTATCGCCCATATGGCAAGGCAGACTTTGTCACCATGCCGAATACTGAGGCAGAGCGATTTGCAACGGGACGGCTTCTTGACGCGGGTTGCAGACGGTTGGCTCTGGTTGGGGCGCCAGCCAAGTACAGTCGCCGATCGGTCTTTTCCGCGGTGGAAGGAACTCAGGAACTCCGGGTCAGGGGATATATACAAGCTTTTGAGGAGCGCGGACTGGAAGTTGATTCCAGTCTTATTGTCAGCCTGCCGCGCCTGATGACCGACGAGGGGATTAAGGCAGCCGATTTCCTCTTGGATGATCATCCTGATGTCGATGGAATCATTTGCTTGAATGATGCAGTTGCTTATGGAGTGATGCATCAAGTTCAAAAAAGAGGTCGTTCGATTCCAGAGGATATTCAGGTAGTGGGGTTTGACAATACCCCAGAGGGAAGCTATTCCAACCCTGCTTTGACGACTATCGACCCTTTGATTGACGACTATGCCCGGGTGGCGGTCAGCATGCTGATTGAGCGAATCAACGGATATGCGGGCCCTGTGCGTACTTATACCACGGGTTTTGAGCTTGTTGAACGTGATTCAACACAGGTTGGAAAAGATGCCGATAAAATGACTCCATGACTGGTCGCATTGCGGTAGTTCCCAGTAGCTCCCGATTATATGGGACGCGGATCAATGGTGCGCGCTTTGTTTTCTCGATGAATCCGGCACCTCCTCATGCTCCTATCATTCTTTACCTCCATGGTGGTCCGGGTGATGCCTGCATTCCGCTGACCATGCGCTACAACGCGGCCTTGGAGCGCGATTTCCGCTTCATCAACCTGGATCAGCGAGGCAGTGGGCTGTCCTATCATCCTTTTGCGCCTGGCGAGGTAGTGACCATCGATTCGATGGTTGAGGACGTTCACCAGTTCGTGCTTGAGCTTCTTCGTGCCTACGGGCAGGATTCCCTCATCCTCATCGGTCATTCATGGGGCAGCGTCCTGGGACTGGAGATGGTGAAGCGGTATCCCTCGCTCGTTCGCTGTTACATCGGTCTTGGACAGGTTGTCAGCATGCGCGCCGCTCTTCGGTTAAGACGGCATTGGGGGCAACAGAGTTTGGGCTCCCGGCTTGGTGCGATCGTCAGCAAGGAGAGCGGGGCTGCCGACGTGGTGCTGATGGTCGATGAGCTGCTGTCGCGTGGCGGGGTTGCCATGCTGTTCGGATCTCTGGGACGGATCATGACCTACCTGCGCTCGCCCTGCTACAACTGGTCGCGTCTGCTCAACCATGTCAAGGGGGTGGCTCAGTCCCGGGCGCGCTTGGACGCTGAGCTGGAGCAGGTCGATTTCAACGGGCAGACCTCTTTCGGGGCCCCTGTTTATTTCATCAGCGGCAAGTATGACCGTCATCTGCCAGGCAGTCTGGTTGAGTGGTTTGCTGATGGGCTGAAGAGCGCGCATCGGTTCATCCGCTTTGACCGTTCAGGGCACTGCCCACAGTGGGACGAGCCAGAACGGTTCGCAGCAACGGTTAAAGCCCTCTGCGTGTAGCGCGCGTAAGAAGGAACTGCAGCCTGGCTGCACGCGTTCATCCGCATGGTGGAAATACCTCTTGCGAAGAACCGAATCTACTAATATGAGTCATTGAAGATATTGGTTTGAGCCTCGCTGAAGAGTGCGCGGGGCTCCTGGATAGGTGAAGGCCAATTGAGCGGGGCTTGGTCGGCAAAAACCGACACGCCGTAGAAACCGCGAAATCATTGGGTTCCACCGTGATTTCAGTATGCCAATTTGCAGGTCAACCCAAACTCGTGTAAGTTTACTTCTTGCTGCCCGGCAGTGATGAGGACTCTTCGGAGGGCTTGGAGCTGTTGGTGTGGTGGTGGTTTGAGAACTCAAGAGCGTGTTTGTGCTACTTATAGCTTTTTGATTGCCAGTCCGGCGCCTTCCCTTGTTGTGGGGTTTCGTGGGAGCGTGTAATTGGTGTCGGGGTTTTTCGTGGGTTGGTTTCCTCCTTATGGAAGCTGGCCCGTCAATTATTGATGTGGGCTGTTTCGGCCTTCTTCATGGTTTTTTGTGGAGGGTTTGATTCTGGCTCAGGATGAACGCTGGCGGCGTGCTTAACACATG
>NZ_VMHK01000013.1 GCF_007559275.1 Bifidobacterium apousia | reverse complement strand
ACGTCATCTGTTTCTTCTTCCCCTGTTCAAACCCCGACAGGTTCTTCCCAATCCCTTGGAATCTCGCCATCCAGCTCTTATTCACCTGCTGGGACCCAGTCTGCTGCTGATTCTCATACTGTGGTGTTCGACCCTGCCGATGGAAGCAAAGCGGAACATGTAACTGTGCCGGATGGCTCCTTGGCATCGCCGCCTGCTGATAATCCGAAGCGCGACGGCTACCGTTTCAACGGCTGGTCCGAGCATGACGCGATGATGGATTTCCGCACTCCGATCACCAGGGACATCACCTTGAAGGCCAAGTGGGCACCGGCTGCTGATTGGGCGCTCAGCCCCGACCATGGTCCGGCTTCCGGCGGCACCAGCATCACCAT
>NZ_VMHK01000012.1 GCF_007559275.1 Bifidobacterium apousia | reverse complement strand
TGCGTGATACGATTTGCTCATGCGCTGCCCATGGTTGCGGGGGACTGGGTCAGCCAAGCGTTTGAATCCTTTGGGGAGGTTTGTTGTGGTTTCGTCGTCGACGTCTGCCGATTCTCGTACGCATAGGTTTGGCCTGCGGCCGCTCATGTCAGCAATGGTGCTGATACCCCTGCTGCTGACCGGCATGGCCACCGGCACCGTCTTCGCCTCCGGCTCAGATGTCAACAGGGGGGGGGGGTCGTTATACCGCTCAGGTAGATAACGGTTCCCTGAGCGATCTACAACCGACCAGTCTGCCTTCCCCGTCGCCGCTGACGACGTCATCTGTTTCTTCTTCCCCTGTTCAAACCCCGACAGGTTCTTCCCAATCCCTTGGAATCTCGCCATCCAGCTCTTATTCAC
>NZ_VMHK01000011.1 GCF_007559275.1 Bifidobacterium apousia | reverse complement strand
AACAATGATTAACCAGATCAGGGCCGACTTTTACAGGCAGCGGAGATCCATCGGCATGCTGATTCTGCTCATTGCCACTATGGCACTCGGCATAGTGACCACATGGCGCAAAACCCCTATGGGACCCACCATCGGGGGCGAAGAACTGTTGGCAATCGGACGCCCAGGTTGGACAGTCAGGACAGGCCTGCAATCGGGTGTCGCCTCCGCCTCGTCTCTAATGTACTTTTACATCGCGGTCTTCGTCATCGTCATTGGCGCAGAATACAGCCAGCACACTCTGAAGAACACGCTGACATCGGGCATCTCGCGCATACAGTTCATCCTCGGCAAGTACGCGACTATCCTGATCGACATCATTCTCCTAACCCTGTGCTACTTCATCACCATCCTGATCACCGGACTGGCCCTAGGAAGGAAACCGGGTGTAGGCTGGGGCATCCTATGCAAGGATGTGGCCGTCATGACCCTATCGGTCAGCTTCTGCATCTCCGTCATCATCAGCCTGGGCATTATCCTCTTGATCCTTACCAAATCCCTGGTCATCCCAGCGGTGGTGATCGTGATATGGCCCATGCTGATCTCCCTTGTGGAGTATGCCTTTAAATTGAACTGGCTGAAATACTTCGACTTCGACGGGTTCGGCGAACAGATCGCCCTGAACACTCTGAAGGCCGATCAGGCCTGGATCTACGCCGGAGTCTCCGCAGGCGTGGTCCTGGTGGCCATCTTCGGATCGGCTCTGATCATATCCAAGCAGGAGATCTAAGCCGGGTCAAGCCTATACCCGGCCCGGCTCTTGACCGCTGACGGCCTGCACGGCCATATGGGCAAAGGCCCTGACAGAGGCATCCAGGGGTAATCTTCCTTGGCGTAGTCGCGTTCTGACGGAATCCAATCGAGACCGGCATGCTGTCCAGCTGCCGGGCGGCCTCCACCTTCAGTCGGCGTTCCATGGGCCCTGTGCCTGCTATGGTCAGACGGATCCTGCGTCTGTTCCTGCACAAGGCCAGGGCGCGGATCAGGGTCAGATGGTCCTTTTCCCGGGCCAGCCTGCCAGAAGCCACGACTGGAATCAGCTGGACAGGCTCAGCAAAGAGCGCCGGACGACCATCCTCATCTCCAGTCACATTCTGAGCGAACTCTACCTGGTCTCCTCCCGGTTCGGGTTCATCAGCCACGGTCGCCTGATCAAGGAAGTAAACAAGGATGAACTGTTGATAGACGTGGACCAGAGCTCCAGGGTCGCCATGATCCTGGATCGCCGGGGAATCGGCCCCTTCCAAGTCCTTGACGACCATCAGATTCTGATCAGGCAGGAGAACCTGGAGCCGGGCCCCA
>NZ_VMHK01000010.1 GCF_007559275.1 Bifidobacterium apousia | reverse complement strand
TCCGCTATACCCGGGCCGCCATTCCAGGCGTCGGCACAAACAGTCCCGGCACCAAGGAAAGGAACACCCATGAACACCACAACCACAGTGACCATGCTGCCCATCGACGCCATCAGGCCCAACGACGCCAACCCCCGAAGCGAGATAGGAGACGTGTCGGAGCTGGCCATGAGCATCGCGTCCCAAGGCATACAGCAGGCCCTGGTCGTCACACCGGCGAACCAGGAGGGGCGGCACACCCTGGTCATCGGACACCGGCGGCTGGCGGCCGCCGAGCAGGCCGGCCTTGCAACCGTGCCCTGTATCATCACCGACATGGACGAGCAGACCCAGGCGGAGGTGATGCTGGTAGAGAACATACACCGTGACCAGCTCACCGCCCTGGACGAGGCACGCGGATACGCCCACCTCCTGGACCTTGGCGAAGACGTGGACCAGATGGCCAAAGCCACTGGCCGCAGCCGCAGCACCGTGCAGCGACGGCTCAAAATATCGTCCATCGACGACGAGAAAATACTCGCGCTGCCATCCCAGCTGAGCTTC
Source organism: Bifidobacterium apousia (assembly GCF_007559275.1). Taxonomy (GTDB): domain Bacteria; phylum Actinomycetota; class Actinomycetes; order Actinomycetales; family Bifidobacteriaceae; genus Bombiscardovia; species Bombiscardovia apousia. The sequence goes on along the minus strand of NZ_VMHK01000010.1, from coordinate 1,915 downwards.
GAGGAATTGGAGACGATAGCCGACTTCCGCGACGACGAAGGCCTGCAAGACCAGCTCATCAAAGCCGCAGGCACCAACAACTGGAACATGACACTGCACCAGGTCCAGGCCAAACGGTCGCTGGACAAGTGGATCGAACAGGCCCAGGAAGCCATCAAGCAGGCCGGGCTGCCCATCGTGCCGCTGACACCATCACAATCCTGGTCTGACCCGGAAGGTTGGCGCACCATCGCCCGATTCTCCCCGGATACCGACCCCGACCCCAAGCAGGCCCTCGACACATGGCTGGAGGAATGGGAAGGCGACAAACCCACGGCCGCCGGACTGCTCGACCGTGGCGGACAGTGGCGCGTCAAAATCACCCTGCTGGAGCCATACACCCAACAGGACCAGGAGGACGAACGCCGGCAAAGAGAGGATGACCTGGCCAGGTGGCAAGCCGAACAAGAAGCCGAAATCGCACCGGCCAAGCAACTGGACACGGCAAGCCACGACCTGCGGCTGGCCTACACGCAACGGCTCATGTCCCTCAAACGCCCCGCCAAAAACCAGTCCCAGGCCCTGTCCATGCTGGTCATCGCCCAAGCGAGCCAACGCACCTGGTGGGTCAGCCGGGACCAGGTGCGGGACACATGGCGCGCCATCGTCCAGGACCAGGAAGCCGAGCTGGCGCAAAAGGCCGACCTTGACGAGAGTCGCCGCACCCAGACGGCCTTCGCCCTGTGCCACGCCATCATGGAGACACAGATCAACCACGAGACCTGGCGCAGCCAAGACGACATAGACGGCCTGCTCAAACCCCTCTACCGTGCCCTCCAAACCGCAGGCTACGCCATCAGCGACGAAGAGCAATCCGGTCTCGACGGCGACCTGGTGCCCCGACCTGAAGAGGAAGACAACGAAGGGAACGAAGATGAAACAGACGACGGCGACCAGGAGGAGGACACCAAAGAGTGAATGAACCCCGCAGCCGGCCCCGCCACCAAGCGGGGCCGGCTGCCGGTGGCGGCGCAGCGATGCCTCGCGCCACCCCACGGGGTGGAATCGGCATCGTCGAACGCCCCGCGTTCGGACAGCCAGACCGCAACGCGAGGAACGCACGACTGGTTTGTATGTGCAATTTGTACTACACTCATGGTCATGGAGATCGAGATAGAGCAATCAGCCCGCAAGCACGGCTGCGCCGACGACGAAATCAGGCACGCGGTCCTCCACTCCATAGGCCACGAACAAATCGAGGGCTACGGCGACGAGATGACGGTGGTCTTCGTCGGCCAGCCACACCCCGGGGCCCTACCCGACAACCTGCTCGAAGTCATCGTCAGCAAATGGCAGGACGGCCAGCTCCACGCCTTCCACGCCATGCCGCTGACCAGCCGGTGGCAACATCTCAGATACCAATAGACACAACCAACAAGGAGCCAGACCATGACCAACACACAGACACCCGCCGACAGGGCAGCACACGCCGAAGCACTCGACCGCATGGCCGACGCCGGCCAATTCACACCCATCGAAGGCACCCGGGTATACCGGGGCTACGACGCCGGCCCCCTGACCGACGACGACCTGCTCTCCATCTTCGCCGGCCGCCCCCGCGACGAACTCAAACAACCCACCAGCAAAACCTGGCAGGTACGCACCACCCCGGCCCTGGACCAATGGGCCGAAGCCGCCGTCAAAACAGAAGGCACCAACCTATCGGCACTGATCCGCCAAGCCACCGCCGAATACCTGGCACACCACTACCCAGGACTCCGAAGCCAGATGGCCTGACCCATCAGGGCAACATCATCAAGGGACCCCTCAACGGGGTCCCTTTTTCCATGCTCGGCTCGGCCGGGGTTGTGGTCATCGGCGGCTGCGCCTTGATGTCTGGCCGCCGCTGTCGCACGCCTGCGGCGTGCTGCTGAAG
>NZ_VMHK01000009.1 GCF_007559275.1 Bifidobacterium apousia | reverse complement strand
CCCGACCTATTAACAACCACCCAACACGCTTACAGCCACAAGGCCAAACCCCCAACATAAACAACGCGTTTAGTTCCTATAGCCCTATAATGGTGTAACGGTGGTGCTACTGTCACCGTTGATGTAATAACTCAAGAATGATAGTTAGGCCTATCTATCAGTGCAGTATTCCAGTTTTAGCTGGGTTGTCAGAGGTGCCATGGCTGACACCGCTGACTTCGTTATTGGTTATCAAGGATGAATTGACTCAACAAACGGAAAGGGGCTTATGATGAAAGCCCTGAACACTATCAAAAGTAGGTTGCTCGCCAGCGTTGCTGTTCCACTTGCGCTGTCTATGGGAGTCGCCATGGTTCCCAGTCAGGCGATGGCTGCAGAGCCTGTGGATACCGCTTCGACATCTATCGTGAGTCAAGTCACCGATTCGCTGACTCCGAGGGATGTGCTGGAGATAGCGGATACCGCATGGGAAAACGGTGATTATGAAGGTGCTGGCATCCTGACCGAGTATGCATTCTCGATGCATGATGGCACTGCCGGTAATGGCTTCCAATCGAGGAATTGGGCTACGACGATCGCCAAGAAAGCTGTCATTAAGCTTCTGCGCTGGGGAGGTTCCAAGCTTCCTGCCAAGATTGCTCCGTGGGCCGGTCGGATTGCAGACTTCCTGGAAGCCACCGGCGTCTGGACTCATGCCGCTATCGTCTCAGGTTTGATGCAGCTGGGCATCCCTTACGATATTGCTGAATACACGGCGACATGGGTTGATTTGTTCCTCTGATTCATGGAGAGAGGGGTGAGCGATGAGTGACCGTGGACGATCAGACCATGTAACGGTTTCGGATGCGATTACCGGTGTTGGTTTTTTCGGAACTGTGTTGTTGGGTTTTGTCTTTCCTTTTGCGGTCGGCATTGGTGTCACTTATCGCTTGCTCCCTTTCGGTGGCGTTCGTTCCTGGGTGCATGGGTGGCGTGGGGTTTTGGGTACCATCGTTATCTTTCTGTTGTGGTTCTTTGGTACCTACATAACTGATGCGTTGGTGGATGTGTTGTTTAGCATGAGCAGTCACAAGGTCTTGAAGAAGCTTGTTAGCGAAGTTGTGAGTTTTGTGTTTCTCATGGGGTTGATGGCCTTGGCCTTCAGCAGGTGGGAAGCCATGGCGCTCTCATCTTTGATAACTGAGGTTCTCACCATTCTCATCTCCCTACTCGTCATTCATGCCGTTGATGCTGCAGACAAGCATGATTAATCTAAACAACGATCATTCCTAGGGAATGAAGCGGATTCGAGTGCCCCTTTTATGGGGCGGGAGAAACGCATCGGACGCGGAGAGGTCTCCTCCTTGGTTTGGGAGGAGACCTCTTCGGTTTGGTTGTGTGTGGTGTTAGTCGTCGGTGGGGTTGATGTTCTTACTGAGGGCCAGGGCGATGAGCGCTGCGAGGTTGTTGGTTCGGTCGAGGGTGAGGGCTTGGACCATGTATGAGCTGGCTTGGTCGGGGTCGCGGGCGGCCCAGGCCAGGTAGGCTCTGGAGGCGCTGAGGTGTGGGGTGGGGCCGACGGCGGCGGTGAGCTGGTCGAAGAGGTTGTAGGCTCTGTCGGCGCGTTCCTGGTTGACGGGGGTCCGGCCTTCGAAGCAGGTGGTGAGGCTGGTGAAGATGAGTTTGACGGCGGCGGGGTCGTGGGGTTGTTCGGTGATGGTGGTCAGGTCGTCTCGGGTGGTGTCGGGGTTGATGGCGGCGACCAGGAGCGCGTCGCGGTGCGGCAGTGAGGTTTCTATCAGCGCGGCCATGCGGGTGAGCCGGTCGTGTCCTATGGCTTCGGGCTGGTGGGTGCCGTCGAGTATGCGCATGATGCTGTCGAGGGCCTGTCGGCCTGCGGTGAGCATGAGTTGGGGGTCCTGGCTCAGTTGCTTGACGTCGTCCTGGAGGCTGGTTGTGGTGTTCATGGGTGTTCCTTTCCTTGGTGCCGGGACTGTTTGTGCCGACGCCTGGAATGGCGGCCCGGGTATAGCGGAGAGTCAAGCCCCCGCGTGGATCCGAACACTCCCCCGGAGGCCGAGGGGGCATGCTGTTCGGCCCCCTCGGCCGGAGCGGGGTGTGGGCGGAGACGCTCGGGGCTTGAGTCGCAGCGGCCCGGGCCAGAATGGAAGGGGGCGGCACAAACACCACATTCCCAACCCCTTCAGCAGCACGCCGCAGGCGTGCGACAGCGGCGGCCAGACATCAAGGCGCAGCCGCCGATGACCACAACCCCGGCCGAGCCGACCAGTTTTATGTTTGCCGATTGAAGGGTGATCTGCAGTAGCTCATGATAGAAGAAAGACCATCCGATAAGAAATGTGTTTATATTGTGAAGCTTTATCTTGATGAAGCTTTCTAACTGATATCCCGAGTATATTAAAGCTTGTTAGAAGCCGCCACTGCCTCTATCATATTTATATGATATGCACACTAGGGCGGCACTTTTTTATCTAAAGGGGTGTAACTGAGATGGACACCGCTCGTATTCCTTACCCTTCGCATCCTTATCAGAGCTCAGCCAATCTAGCCTCTATTCTGATACAGAACGGTCTCTCCGGCATCAGGGCCTATAGGAACTAAACGCGTTGTTTTAGGTTCTGTGTGTGGGTTTGGTTGTGTGTTGGTCAGAGTGTGGTGTTGGGGTATCT